>CAVQRL010000001.1:0-38810 GCA_963715145.1 uncultured Actinomycetota bacterium
GGCTATTCGCCGGTGAACTTCGGCGGGCGCTTGTCGAACATCGCCGTGATGCCCTCGGTCAGGTCCTTCGACGGCAGGAAGGCCGAGTTCCAGGCCGCGACGTAGCGCAGGCTCTCCGAGACGCCGCCGATGCGCTGCTCGTCGAGGACGTCCTTGATGCCGTGGACGGCCAGCGGCGGGTTCGCGGCGATCTCGGCGGCCGTGGCATGGGCGGCGGCCAGCGCGGCTTCGGCGTCGCGTAGCACGTCGTTGACCAAGCCGATCTTCTCGGCGCGGGCCGCGTCGATGTCCTTGCCGGTCAGCGCGAGTTCGCGCAGGTGTCCGTCGGTCAGGATGAGCGGCAGCCGGGCGAGGCTGCCGACGTCGGCGACGATGGCCAGTTTGACCTCGCGCACGGAGAACTTGGCGTCGGCGCTGGCGTAGCGGATGTCCACGGCGGTGATCAGGTCGACGCCGCCGCCGATGCACCAGCCGTGCACCGAGGCGATGGTGGGGGTGCGGCAGTCGGCCACCGCGGTGATCGAGTCCTGCATGCGCTTGAGCTTGGCGTGGAACTCCGCGCGCGGGCGGGCCGACGCATCTGCCGCCGCCACCGAGGGCAGCGTGCCGCCCATGGCCAGCAGGTCCAGGCCGTAGCTGAAGTTGCTGCCCGAGCCGGTCAGGACGATGGCGCGGACCTCGGGGTCGGCGTCGAGTCGCGCGAACACGTCCGGCATCTCGGACCAGAAGGCGGGGCCCATCGCGTTGCCCTTGCCCGGTCCGAGCAGCGTGACCTGGGCGACGTGGTCCTTGACCTCGACGGCCAGGGATTCGTAAGCCTCACTCATGGCAGAGGCTACGCGTGGCCTTCCGCGGCGGGTGGACGCCCTCAGATGTACATGGCGGGATCGACGTAGGACGTCGGGTCCACCAGGGTTTCCCGTTGCCGGTGCGCGGACGCACCACGGCCGGGATGCCGGTGGCGATCGAGTCCGGCGGCACGTCGTGGGTGACGACGGCGTTGGCGCCGATCGCGCAGTCGTCGCCGATCATCAACGGGCCCAGTACCTTCGCGCCGGCGCCGACGGTGACGCGGTCGCCGAGGGTGGGATGGCGCTTGCCGTGCTCCAGGGAACGGCCGCCGAGGGTGACGCCGTGGTAGAGCATCACGTCGTCGCCGATCTCGGTGGTCTCGCCGATCACCACGCCCATGCCGTGGTCGATGAAGAAGCCGGCGGCCGATGGTGGCCGCCGGGATGGATCTCGATGCCGGTCAGGAAGCGGGTCAGCTGGGACAGCACCCGCGCCGCGCCGCGCAGTGCCGGCCGTGCCCACAGCCGGTGCGCCAACCGGTGGGACCAGATGGCGTGCAGGCCGGAGTACACCAGGGCGTTCTCGACGTCGCCGCGCGCGGCGGGGTCGTGGCCGCGCGCGTTGCGCAGGTCCTCGCGCAGTGTCGACAGCAGGCTCCCAGCGCCTCAGTCCCTTATGTGCTCGTAGAGCACCGTGGAGATGTAGCGCTCGCCGTAGTCGCAGACGATCGCGACGATGAGCTTGCCGGCGTTCTCCGGGCGCTTGGCCAGTTCCAGTGCCGCCCAGACGATCGCGCCCGACGAGATGCCGCCCAGGATGCCTTCCTCGGTGCCGAGTTCCCGGGCGACCCGAACGGCGTCGTCGAGCTCGACGTCGATGATCTCGTCGTAGCTGTCCCGGTCGAGCACCTCGGGAACGAAGTTGGCGCCGATGCCCTGGATCTTGTGCGGTCCGGCGGTGCCCTCGGTCAGCAGCGGGGAGTCCTTCGGCTCGACCCCGACGATCTGCACCGACGGCTTGCGGGACTTCAGGACCCGGCCGACCCCGGTGATGGTGCCGCCGGTGCCGATGCCGGCGACGAAGATGTCGACCTTGCCGTCGGTGTCCGCCCAGACCTCTTCGGCGGTGGTCTTCTCGTGGATCGCCGGGTTGGCCGGGTTGCCGAACTGGTTGGCCGAAACCGCGTTCGGAGTCTCGGCGATGATCTGCTTCGCCCGGGCGACCGCGCCGGCCATGCCCTCCGAACCGGGGGTGAGCACGATCTCGGCGCCGTAGGCGCGCAACATGACCCGTCGCTCGGTGGACATGGTCTCCGGCATGGTCAGGATCACGCTGTAGCCGCGGGCCGCGCCGACCATCGCCAGCGCGATGCCGGTGTTGCCGCTGGTGGCCTCGACGATGGTGCCGCCGGGCTGGAGTTCACCGGAGCCCTCGGCGGCGTCGATGATCGCCGCACCGATGCGGTCCTTGACGCTGTTGGCCGGGTTGTAGAACTCGAGTTTGGCCACGACGTCGGCGTCGAGACCCTCGGTCAGCCGGTTGAGCCGGACCAGCGGGGTACGACCGATCAGCTCGCTGACGTTGCCATAGATCTTGCCCACGGCTGAATCCCTCCTGGAGGCGGTTGCTGGCTCTACGCTAATCGGTGCCGCCACGGTGCCGGTCAGCGGCGGGTCCACGTCGCGGCGAAGCTCAGGAATGCGTCGTTCTCCTCGGGCGCCCCGATGCGTCACCCGGGCCCCCGTCGTCGCCGTACGGCCGGACCAGCACCCGGGCGTCGGCGGCGTGCCGGGCGAAGTCCAGGGTGTCGGCCGCCCAGCGGCAGCCAGACGAAGTTGGCCTGCGACGGCGGGACGGTGTAGCCGAGTCGCGACAGTTCGTCGCTGACCCGGCGGCGCTCGGCGACCACCGCGTCGGTGCGGGCCAGCAATTCGTCGGCGGCCTGCACCGAGGCGATCGCGGCGGCCTGCGAGATGGTGCTCGACGGTGAACGGCACGTAGACCTTGCCCAGTGCGGTGATCACCTCCGGATCGCCGACGGCGTAGCCGACCCGCAGGCCGGCCAGTCCGTAGGCCTTCGAAAAGGTCCGCAGCACAACCACATTCGGGTAATCGCGGGCCAGAGCCGAGGCTGTCGGGCACCAGCCCGTCGCGGATGTACTCGACGTAGGCCTCGTCGATGACGACCAGGATGTCCGGCGGGACGGCGGCCACGAACCGGGCCAGCTCGTCGGGGTCGACGACGGTGGAGGTCGGGTTGTTCGGGTTGCAGACGAAGATCAGCCGGGTGCGCTCGGTGATCGCGGCCAGCATCGCGTCCAGGTCGAAGGTGTGGTCGCGCAGCGGCACCTGCACCGGAGTCGCGCCGGCCACCCGGACCTGCAGCGGGTAGACCTCGAAGCTGCGCCAGCCGAAGATCACCTCGTCGCCGACGCGTGCAGGTGATCTGGATCAGCTGCTGGCACAGGCTCACCGATCCGCAGCCGACCGCGATGTGCTCCGGGGGCACGTCGCCGGCCGGGCGAGGTGCCGGGCCAGGTGCTCCTTGAGTTCGACGTGGCCGTTGTCCGGGTAGCGGTTGATGGTCTCGGTGGCCGCCGCGATGGCCGCCCGCACGCTGGGCAGCGGGCCGTGCACGGTCTCGTTGCTGGCCAGCTTGATGGCGCCGGGCACGGTCTTGCCGGGGGTGTAGGCCGGGAGGTCGGCCAGTTCGGGGCGCAGGCGGGCGGTCACCGGGTCAAGTCTAGGGGCGGCCCTTGGCGCTTCGGCACGGCTCTGGCCTGGCTTTGCCATCCGCTCGGTTCGGGCCCTGTGTACGCTCATCGGTGGTTCAGGAGGCGTGCCAGAGCGGCCGAATGGGACTCACTGCTAATGAGTTGTCCCTCTTAAAGGGGACCGGAGGTTCAAATCCTCTCGCCTCCGCCGCGGCTGACTCGCTCAGCCACGAACAACTGAAGATCGGCGCCCGTAGCTCAACGGATAGAGCATCTGACTACGGATCAGAAGGTTAGGGGTTCGAATCCCTTCGGGCGCACTCACTACCAGCGGAAATGCCTCCAAGTCCGCGACGGAAACCCCCCAAAATCCGCTACTTTCAGCGCGCGCTCTTCTCTCCCTCGGAGAGACGCTCCAAGGCTGATATCTACTGGCTCGTGTATGGATCAGCCAGTGGCAGCGGTGGGGGTCACGTCGGAACCGGCGCCCTTAATCGTGGACTTCGACCGGCTCTCGGCCCGCACCTTTTTGCCGCCGCGGGTGAAGCCGGTGGGGGAGACCGTCGCCGAGAGCAGCATGTCCTCGCCGGCGACGAAGGGGTGGAATCCGACACCGGCACCGCCGCGGCCTTTCACCGGAATGTCGTTGCAGGCGGTCACCTTCCAGCCTTTCTCCGACAGCGACAGGATTGCCTCGGTGTCAGCTCCGGTGATCGGCAGCGCGGCGATCACCTCGTCGCCGTCCTCGGCCAGGCGAATCCCGGCGACACCGTTGCCGGCCGCTCCCTGCGGGTTGATCACAGACGGGTCGATGCGCAGCAGCTTGCCCCGGCGGGTGACCAGCACCATGTGCGCACCCTCGGGCAGCACTCCCGAGCACAGCAGCCCGGTGATATCGGGGGCCACCGGCACGTGGCGCACCTTGGTGGGCAGTCCCGCGCCGGTGGTGAATTTGATGCGCCCGTCTGTCCAGACTGCCCAGCCGAGTCCGTCGGCGAGCAGGTCGCCGTGGCTGTCGGAGAGGAACCCCTGATGGTCCAGCCGCCACGCGGCGTTGGGCTTGCGCGGGCCGTCCTTGTCGATGCTCGCCGCCACCGGGGTCGCGTCGAAGTCCAGAACGGTGCGCCGATCGAATTCCGCGGACTTGAAAAGCTTGGCCGTCTCCACCAGTTCGGCGTCGATCAGAACCTTGCGCGCATCCGGGGAGGCGAGCAGCTCGGTCAGCTGGGCATGCTCGGCGTCGAGCTTGTCGGCTTCGGTGCGAAGCTCGAGGACGTCCAGCTTGGTCAGCCGCCGCAGCTGTAGCGCCAGCACGTAGTCGGCCTGCACATCGTCGATGCCGAAGCGGGCGCACAGACCGGCGCGGGCTTCATCGACGGTGTCCGAGCCGCGGATCACCGCGACGGCGGCGTCGATGTCGATGTGCACCAGCAGCAGACCCGACACCAGATGCCTTCGGGCGGTTACCTTTTCCAGCCGATGTTCGCTGCGGCGGACCACCACCGAGTCACGCAGCGACAGGAACGATCCGATCAGCTCCCGCACCGACCACCACCGCGGAATCCGGTCAGCGTCGAGAGCCACCAGGCTCGCCGCGAATGTCGACTCCAGCGGGGTCAGCGCCAGCAGCGAGGTGATCAGCTGCGCAGGATCGTGTCCCCGCTTTGCGGCGACCACGATGCGCAGCCCGCTGCGGCGGTCGGTGAGGTCGGACATGTCGGCCACGCCGGGAAGGTCACCACCGTCGATGAGGGAGCGGATGCGTTCCTGCACAGTCGAACTCGCCACTCCTGGTGGCAGTTCGGTGATGACGACGTTGCGTCCTTCCACGGTGAGAGTCCCGCGCACGGTGAACGATCCCCGTCCGGTGGTGACGTAGTCGCGTAGCCCAGCGGAGCCGACCACCGATCCGCCGCAGCCCCAGTCGGGTCCGGGAAGCAGTTCCATCAGTTTGTCGTCGGAGAGGTTCGGCTTCTTCAGCAGCGCCCGGCAGGCGGCCATCACCTGACGCGGATTGTGGGCGGGGACTTTGGTGGCCCAGCCCTCGGCGATTCCGAGGGCGCCGTTGACGAGCAGCACCGGGAAGCGGGCCGGCAGCACGACCGGCTCGATCCATTCGCCGTCGAAGGTCTCCGTCATCGGCACGGCGTGGTCGCCCAACTCCTCGGTCAGCGCCGCTCCGGCCGGCGACAGCCGCATCTCGGTGTAGCGATCCGCCGCAGGGATATCGCCCTGGATCCGGGGGAAGGCCCCCTGCCCGTCGATGATCTTGACCCGCTGGAAGTCGGCGGCCAGCAGCGCCGCGGCGCCGTACATCGCGGTCCCACCGTGCGGGTGGAGGTTTCCGGTGACGGCGGAACAGACCTTCGATGACTTCTGAGGCTTGTTGCCGGGCAACAGATTTGAGGAATGCATCTGGTAGAGCAAACGACGCTGCCCCGGCTTGAGTCCGTCGTAGGCCGACGGAATCGCCCGGTCGGAAACCGAATACAGGGCGAACAGCAGCTGGTAGCGGTTCCAGTAGTCCTCAGCGGTGAGGTCGTGGACCAGGTCGGGGTTCTGCTCGATGGAGGTCACAACGGTCTCCTAGTTGAGGTCGAGTGTGGTGATGTCGATGCGCGCAGCGGCCGCGGCCATCCAGTCGCGACGGCCCTCCGGCGGTCCACCGAACAGGGTGTGGTGCAGTTCGAGTGCCTTGTCGTCGGGGCTGATTCGGTAGACGGTGCGCTGCGTCGGGTCGAGCACCGTGTGCCAGAAGTCGTCGGCGTTCATCTCGCCGAGGCCCTTGTTGCGCTG
The DNA here is from genome assembly GCA_963715145.1 of uncultured Actinomycetota bacterium. Taxonomy (GTDB): domain Bacteria; phylum Actinomycetota; class Actinomycetes; order Mycobacteriales; family Mycobacteriaceae; genus Mycobacterium. The sequence goes on from CAVQRL010000001.1 coordinate 6,303, forward strand.
CACCTCGACTTTGCGTCTGGATGCCGCGCGCATCTTCGTCACGGCCTCGTCGCGCTCGGCCTCATCCTGGCAGTAGATCCGGGTGTTCCCGTCGTAGACGACGAACAGCGGCGGCAGCGTCACATAGACCATTCCCGCCGCGACGAGGGGCCGGTAGAAGTCCAGGAACATCGAGATGAGGCTGGAATTGATGTTGGCGCCATCGGGATCGGCATCGGAGGCGAACAGGATCCGGTCATAGCGGCACTTCTCCGGATCGCAGTGCTCACGCACGCCGCAGCCCAGGATCCGTTCGATCGAGTCGAACTCCTCCTTGGTCCGCGCCTTGGCGGCGGTCCAGCCGAACGTGTTGGGCGGCTTGCCCTTCAGCGGGAACGCCGCCTGGAACGTGGCATCACGGGCTGCCTTGACGGTGCCCAGAGCCGAGTCGCCCTCACAAATGAACAGTTCCGCGCCACTGCCGCGTCCGCTCTCCCGGCTGGGGAGCAGCTTGGGCGGCAGCGACAGGTTAGTGCCCATGCCTTTGGCTTTGGAGGCGGCCCGCGACCGCTCCTTGGCGCCCTCGGCGCTGCGCCGGGCACGAGCCGATTCCAGTGCCAGCTTCGCCCAGGTGCCGGCCGCTGCGGCATTGGCGGGGTTGGCCGCCCACACTGTGACCGCGCGAGCCACCTGCGGCGTCATCGCCAGGTTCAGTGACCGGGACGACACCGAGGTCTTGGCCTGGGAGTCCCACGACACATCGGGTGCGCGGGTGTCGACGGCCAGAGCGGTGACCGCCGCGAAGTCCTGCGCCTCGGGTCCGTTCTCGCCCTTGGCGAGGCCGAGATCGCGCATGCGGCCGGCACGTTCGGCCAGCGCCTCCGAGAGCCCTTTGACCGCCGCGGACAGATGCGACCCGCCGTTGGCGGTGCGCACCGTGTTGCAGAACGCGGCCACCGTCGCGGGCTCCGCGGGCCCGGCTGCCACCGACCAGCGCATCGGAGTCGGTCCCCGGCCGGTGGTGTAGGAGCCGGACCCCTCGACCAGCAGGTGCAGCTCCGGCGTGGGGGCGCAGCCCGCCGCGCACATCAGATCCAGCAGCGCGTCGGTGCCCCACGGTCCGTCGAAGGGCTGCGACAGCAGCTCCGGCACTTCGCTCAGCGTCCAGCCTTGGTCTATCACCTGCAGATGCACGCCGGGGCACATGCGGGCGGCGGCGTGGGCACGCAGCAGCACCTCGGTGATGTCGATCGAGCAGTCCGGGGCCACTTGCGGGTCGAACAGGATGCGCACTGCGGTGCCGTGGGAATTGGGCGACTTGTTGGCCACCCCGCGCAGCTTCTGGGTGTCGTCGCGGACGAACGCGGCGTCGGGGTCGAAGTCCGTGCCGGCGAAGGTTCCGGGGTAGCCCTTGCCGAAACTCTGCGTGTAGGTCTTCCCGTCGCGCTTCACGGTGACGTCGGTGCGGGCGGAGATGAACACCGCTGCGGCCGCGCCGATCCCGTTCGAGCCCGGCCCCGACGTTGGCTGCGTCGGCGTGCGCCGAGAACTTTCCGCCCGCCCGTGCGGTGCCCAGCGTCTTGACGATGCCGTTCTTGCCGGTGACGCGATCGGAGTCCACCGGAAGTCCGCGTCCGTCGTCGGCCACCGTCACCGAACCGTCGGCGTGCAGGGTGATCGTCACTGTCGATCCGCCGTGGCTGGGGTCGGCGACCTCCTCCACAGCGTTGTCGACCAGCTCGCGCAGCGCCGTGAGAAGAACGTCCTGGCCCAGGTTCACCGCCGGCCGAAGCCGCGTGTGCTGGACGTCATCCAGCTCGGTGATGTCAGCGGCGGTGTAGCTCAACGTTGATCCTTCGTCGTCAGTGATGGCTTGCTGGATGAAACTCTGTCCTGTCGGGGTGACAGGTTCGCCGAACCTGGCGGTCCGACACGCCGAACGTGCGGAACACGACACCGCGGCCGCGTCAGCGCGATATCTGGATCGGTGATGCCGCTGGGAGCCGCGGCTACAAGGGAAACAAGCGGTCGATCTCGTGCGCCACCCGCGCGGCCCACGCCGCGTAGGCGGCGGGGCCGGGATGGAAGCCGTCACTCGCGATGTGTGCGGGGTCCGGCTGGAAATCCGGCGCCACCAGATGGCAACCCTGATGGCGTGGCAGCCAGTCCGCGAGCGCGGCGTTGAAGTCGCGCGCGCGGCCGCCGAGGTACCAGCGCAGCGGCTGCGGCAGCGCCGGGAACAGGTGCATCGGCGGAAGCGCGGTGAAGAGCAGTGCGCTCGGTGCGAAGCGGGCTTCGCAGCAGGTCGGCCAGCGCGCTCTGTCGCGCCAACCAGCGGGCACGGCCGATGCCGCGGGTCACGTCATTGACACCCAGGGACAGGACTACTACGTCGAAGCGGTTCTCGGGCAGCGCTGCCAGGTGCGCATGCGCGTCAGCGGTGGTGTAGCCCGTCCGTGCCTCCAGCCGCCAATCCAGCGCGCGGCGCGCCGACAGCTCCGCCACCAGGCGACCGGCCAAGGCTTCATCTTGCGAGGCGGCGCCCACACCGGCCGCGGCGGAGTCGCCCGCCACCAGCAGACGCAGGGGTGCGCCGTCGCCCGCTCGCCCGGCGCGTGGTCCCGGGGGCTCAGGTAGGCGCGGCGTGACCCGGCGCACGTGCAGCCCTTGCAGCAGTAGAAGGGGGCCGAGGGCAGCGGTGGCGAACAGGTGGCGCGCTTCGGCCCGTCGACGCACGTCCAGAGATCTCCGTTCCGGTGGCGGAATTGGGGGTGGTCAGGTCAGTTATGGTCGCATCCTAGGGATATTGCGCTCCTCCCCGAGGGACCTGTTCGGCTCTAAGGCTTGAAGATTCACCACGGAGGCGTTTTGGGTAACTGGTTCTTCTCATCGATTATCAGGGCGCCCGCGACATCCCCAGTCGCAGTCGCCTGAAAACGCGGTTGCACGATGTCCGGATGCCTCCTACGCGTCGACCGCTGACCGGCCGACCCTCCGTAGTTGGTTCCGCCCGGCCCAGACCGCTCGGTCCGATCGTCAGGATCGAGGTTGCCGATTTAGTAGCGCGATTCCAGCGCGGGGTGGGAATTAGTAACGGTTGACGTTACTAACGCCTGACGTTATTGTTGGCTGGTGATCCGCTCGTTCCGGGACAAGGACGCAGAGGCGATCTGGCAGCGTCGTTACGTCAAGAGGATCAGTCCGGAACTGAGCAGACTCGCGTACAACAAGCTGGCACTCATCGATGCCGCTGGAACCATCAACGATCTGCGTGTGCAGCCAGGCAATCGGCTGGAGAAGTTGAGCGGGGACCGCGCCGGTCAGTACAGCGTGCGGGTGAACGACCAATGGCGAATCTGTTTCACCTGGAGCGCCGGCGGTGCGTCGAACGTCGAGTTCGTCGACTACCACTAGAAAGGGCAGGCACATGGCTGACTTCGCACCCACCCATCCCGGGGAGATCTTGATGACGGAGTTTCTCGAGCCGATGGGTATCACCCAATACCGGATCGCCAAGGCTATCGACGTGCCACCCCGCCGTATCAACGAAATCGTGCACGGGAAACGGGCGATCACGGCTGACACTGCGCTGCGACTGTCGCGTGCGTTGGGGCTCAGCGACATGTTCTTCATCAATATGCAGGCCCGGTATGACGCCGAAATCGCCCGGGACAAGCTGGCGGTTGAACTCGGCACGATTGAACGCATCGCGTGATCGTGTGGGGGTCTGCCTCCGGCGCACCGCCCGCGCCCGATCCGGCACTTGGATCCGCTACTTTCCCGATTCAAGCGTCCGTGGATTCGCGAAGACTGTGCTTGCCATTTTGTCTCCGGCTGATGGTTGAGGTTGTTTCGGCTGATACTTGACACTCCCGGTTAAGAGGCAAGGCACTGTTGGCGACGGCCCGAACCCGTGCGACCCTGTCGGCAAGGATGAACCCGAGATGCTGGTGCAGGTTGGCTAGTTCGGCGGCGGGCACGGCGATTTCGCGTTCCCCATCGCCCAGGACGATGGTGCCGTCGGCGATGTGCCTAGCGTTTGCCATTGCTTCCCCCTTCGTGGGTGTCCGATTTGGACGGTAGGCGTCAGGTTCGACACGTGTCAGCACGACGGCACCAGGATCGGCTGCACGGCGTCATACCCAGCCGGGCCGGGGTACAGGGGGAGAAAGCGTTGGTAGGTGGCTTGGGCGTGCTTGCCAGCGTCGCCCCACAGTTTGATGGCGGCTTCGCAGTGGCAAACTTCAGTCATGGAGGAACCGACTGTGGTGCAGGATGAATTCCGTGCAGCACAAGAGGCAGAAGCCTGACCACCTACTTGGGACGCTCTCCTGGCAAGACCCCGGTACCGCCGATCCCGATCTCTCCTTCCGTTTCTTGGCTCCCCATGGAGCACGGATCACTATGACCGCACCCCTAGTCGGTTTCCTTCTGAGGCAAGCAGGTAAACCTCCCGATCTGTACTGTCAGCGCATTCCGGGCGGATGGAGTCTCACCGTAGTGGTGGGTCTCAGCCAGATTTTCCTGTCCACGCGCGCTGTGCGCCTGCCCGAGAGCAGCGAGTGGCGCGCCACGGTTGGGCGCTTGCTAGATCTGCCGCTCCGAAGGTTAGTCAGGGCGCGTCTGAGCCATGAGGAGGGCGGCTGGGATTCCACGGCGGCCGCCGTTCAATATCAGCCCGGTACTTCCGGGCCGATCGTGGTGAAGCCGCATCCGTCCGAGCAGGAATTCAAGCAGCATTTTCCGATAAGGGTTGTCCTACCGAACAACTGCTAAGCCTGTGCGATGGCCACCGATGGGCCTTCGGCGTAGTGGTGAAATGTTATTGTGGCGCTTGAGCCGGTGTGTGGGCGTGGCTGATGGCCCGACCTCGGATGCTCGGCTTGTTCCTGTTGGTCTTCGGGTCGAGGGCCGTTGGGGGTGGCCAGGTTAGGCGCAGCCGTGGACCGAAAGGTCACGCATCTCGGCAAGCCGAGCTGCTCGATCCGCTGATAGGCCAGCGTCATGTCGCGATGCGCAACACCGTCGACTGCCTCGGCGTCGGCGAACTCGAACGTCGCGGTTGAGCACGGCGCCAACCGGGTGGACGCCTCCCTGACCGGGATGGGCGCCGGGGCCGGCAACGCCCCACTGGAGGTATTCATCGCCGCGGCGAGCCGCATGGGCTGGAACCACCACTGCGACCTCCATGGGCTCGAAGATGCCGCAGACGATCTCGTTCGCCCATTACAGGACAGGCCAGTCCGGGTGGACCGCGAAACCCTCACGCTGGGATACGCCGGCGTCTATTCCAGTTTCCTGCGCCACGCCGAATCCGCTGCCGAACGGTTCGACATCGACGCCCGGACCCTCCTCGAGGAGGCAGGCCGCAGGGGGATGATCGGTGGCCAGGAGGACATGCTCGTCGACATCGCACTCGACCGCACGGGCGTTTGATCGGTGCGGTGAGGCAAGTCCCTTCGATCGGCTCTCGGCGAGCCCTGATAGCCCACGAAGCAGAAGGCGTCGCCGTTGGCCAACCGGTGGCCCTCGGGCAGGTCACCGACGCCATCGCGAGTGAACCTCGCCATCTCTGACTTGACGTACTCGGCCTGCTGCTGCGGGCCTGCCACGGTTTCGTTGTTGCCGGGCGCCGGCAGCGGGCAGCGCCGCCCGCCGCAGCTGTACTAGGGCGCCAGGGTCAAGCCGCAACCGATATGTGGACATCGCGCAGGCCGACCGCGTTCCGCAGGCCGGAGCAGTTGTGGCACCCGACGCAACCCACGCAGTCCTCACACTGCGAGCAGGCGATACAGGCTTTGCAGCGGCGGCAGGACACACACCCAACGCAGGCCGCGCAACCTGCCATCAGCAATGACAGTGCGGTGGCGGCGCTGCCCGCGACGGCAGCGCTTCCGAAGGTGCCGATCGAGCCGGCCACCCCAACGCTGGCGGCGGTGCCCAGCGCGCCGGCCACGCGGGCGCGACACTGCCGACGGTGCCGATCGAACCTGCGACCGCGGCGCTGCCGACCGTCGCGATGGAAGCGAGCACCCCGGCGCTGGCGGTCGTGGCGATCGACAGCGGGGCCAGCAGCATCTTGACGAACATGCAGTTAGTTTCTCAGACGAATACGAATGCGACCTACCGATCGCCACGAACGAACGCCGCATCCTCGGACCCCGTCCGCCGCCGAACACGGCCAAGACTTCCGGCTCCACTAGCCCGCCGGCGAAAGCGCTCGACCGGGCACCGCTTGAATCGCTGGCAACCCGACACGTACATCAGAAGATTCCGAGGCCGCCGAGGCCCTTGTAGAGAAACCATCCGCCAAAGACGAGGCCGAGGGCGATCATGATCACCCGGCTATGGTCCTGCAGCCACCGCAGACTGCCGTCCAGGAAAGCCGCCGACCGCTGAGGAAAGAAGGCGGCGGCCACGACGATGGCCAGATGTGTGCTGACTCCAAGCAACACGAACGCGGTGTAGGTGGCGAAGTTAACGCTGCGTTCCATTCCGGCGTCGCCGATCGCGCTGATGGCGGCGAAGGTGAAGACCCACATCTTGACCGAGATCAGCACCGTCGCGCCGCCGAGCAGAAAGGCCTTGGCCGGTGTCATCGTCGACAGGGCGGCCAGCCATTTCGGCGGTGGATCATCGGGGTCGTCACCGCCGAGGAGTTCCCGGATCGCGGTGACCAGCAGAACGATCCCAACCAGAAGAATCACTGAGGACACCAGCCAGCCGTGGCCGCCGGGGGTGTCGTCTCGCCGGCCCCAGTGCAATATCGCGCCGAACACGAGACCCTGCAGCAGTCGCACCATCACCGTGCCGGCGATGGCGGCCGTCGCGGTTCGCACCCGCCCGGGCGTCCCCAGCAGGGCAAGGGTGATCACCAATTCGATCGGCATCAACGCGGCGGCGATGGCGAACGGAGCCAGGCTGGCCCACAGCGAGCCCACGTCAGTCCGCCTTACCGGGACGAACCTCGTCGCAGGGCAACGGCGTCGGCACAGCGTCCATCATAGGATTAGACATGAATACGTCCGTGTTCGCCCGAATGCCGTTTTTGGGATGAGGTTTTCCCGGGGGGCCGTTCACGGGACATCCCCGTACTGTTCGGCGTGCGCACGGCAGTCGTCGCCGCGCAGCATCTGCACAGAAGGTGGTCGACCATGGTGAAACTGCCCGGTGAAGAGAAACCGTTCGATGGCGTGCTGGCGCCGTCGGTGGCTGACTCCACGCCTTCCCGGCCGGCAATCGGCTACCCGCCGCCCGGTGCGCCCAACGTAGTGGTCGTTCTACTCGACGACGTCGGTTTCGGTGCGTCGTCGACCTTCGGCGGCCCGATTCCGACCCCCACGCTGGATCGGGTCGCGAACACCGGCTTGCGATACAACCAGTTCCACACCACCGCGCTGTGCTCGCCGACGCGAGCCGCGTTGCTGACCGGCAGGAATCACCACAGCGCGCATATGGGCGCGATCACCGAAATCGCCTACGGATTTCCCGGGTACGACGGTGTCATCCCGCAGAGCACCGCCACGATCGCCCAGATACTGCGCATGAACGGTTACAGCACCGGCATGTTCGGCAAGGCGCATCTGACGCCGATGTGGGAGACCAGTCCCGCCGGACCATTCGATCGCTGGCCCACGGGTCTCGGGTTCGACCGGTTCTACGGATTCCTGGGCGGGGAAACCTCGCAGTACGAGCCCGCCCTGTACGACCAGACCACCCCGATCGAGCCCTACGTCGGCAGGGCGGACTACCACCTCAGCGAGGACCTCGCCGATCGGGCGATCGAGTGGATTCGCCTTCAGAAAACCTCCGGTCCCGACAAGCCCTTCTTCGTGTACTTCGCCCCCGGTGCCACCCACAGCCCGCACCAGGTGTGGCCGGAGTGGTCCGACCGATTCCGGGGGCAGTTCGACGACGGGTGGGATGAGCTCCGCGAGCGGATCCACGCCCGCCAGATCGAGCTGGGCATCATTCCGCCGGGAACGCTGTTGACGCCGAGGCCCGCCGACATCGGCGGCTGGGCCGACTACGACGACCGCTACAAGCCCGTCGCCGCTCGCCTGATGGAGGTCTACGCCGGTTTCCTCGCCCATGCGGACGTCCAGGTCGGCCGGGTCGTCGACGCCATCGAGGAGTTGGGCCAGTGGGAGAACACGCTGTTCATCTACGTCTTGCGGTGACAACGGCGCATCGGCGGAGGGCACGGTCAACGGCTGCTGGAGCGCGCCGTCGTTCCAGAACGGGTTCCCCGAAGACCCGGAATGGCTGCTGGCCCACATGGACGACTTCGGCACCGCGCGATGCGAGAACCATTACAACGTCGGATGGGCGTGGGCGTTGGATGCGCCGTTCCAGTGGATGAAGCAGGTCGCCTCCCACTTCGGCGGGACCCGCAACGGACTGGCCGTCTCCTGGCCCGCCGGTATCGACGCGGCCGGCGAGCAACGCAGCCAGTTCCACCACGTCATCGACCTGGTTCCGACGATCCTCGACGTGGCCGGGATCGCCGAACCGTCCATGGTCAACGGCATCGAGCAGAAGCCCATCGAGGGCGTGAGCATGCGCTACACCTTCGCCGACGCTGACGCGGAAAGCAGAAGGACCACACAGTATTTCGAGATCCTCGGTAACCGCGCCGTCTACCACGACGGCTGGATCGCCTCCTGCTTCCACGGCCGGCTGCCGTGGGTCCGGACCCAGAGTCACCCGTTCGGCGATACCGAACGATGGGAGTTGTACCGTCTCGACGGCGACTTCAGTCAGGGCGTCGATCTGGCCGCGCGAGTATCCCGACAAACTCGCCGAACTCAAGGATGTCTTCGACGCCGAGGCGCGCAAGCACAACGTCTACCCGCTCAACGACGAAACCACCGGCCGAGCGCTTCCCCAGAACCGGCCCAGTCTGCTGGAGGGCAAGACATCGGCGACGTTCTACCGAGACAACGTGCGCATTCCGGAATTGGCCACGGTCAACGTCAAGAACACCTCGTTCCGGTTGCTTGCCCGCGTGCACATCCCACCGGGTGGCGCTGACGGGGTGATCATCTGCCAGGGCGGCTCACTGGCCGGATGGTCGTTGTACGTCCAGAACGGGGCGGTGAGTTACACCTACAATTACCTCGGTCACGACATCACCACCATCGCCTCGGAAAGTCCGCTGCCGGAGGGTGATTGCGACATCGGCATGACCTTCACCTATGACGGCGGCGGTATCGGCAAAGGCGGCGCGGTGACATTGGACGTGAACGGATCACCAGCGGCAGCCGGCCGGGTGGACAAGACGGTGCCATTCCTGTTCTCGATGAGCGGGGAGACCCTCGACGTTGGTGTCGACACCGGCTCACCGGTGGGGCCCTACCCCCATCAATTCCGGTTCACCGGCGACATTCACCGGATCGACGTCGAACTCCAAGCAGCGCCGGATATCACCGAAGGGCAATTCCAAGGCGCACTCAAAACCCAGTAGCCGTCACAGGGAAAGGCTTGCCCATGTCCGCACGTCCGGAGCCGCTGCTGCCCGCCACGGTTCTGATCACCGGCGCCAACGGATTCATCGGCCGCGCGCTGGCCGCGCGCCTTCGGGAACTGGGTACCGCGGTGCGCGGCGTGGACCTCGTGGCCGCCCCTGCTGATGACGTCGTCGCCGGCACCACCGTGAACCCCACCCCGTGGGCTGACCGATTCGCGGGGGTTGATGTCGTGATCCACACTGCTGCGCTGGTGTCCAACGCCGCGCCTCTGGACAAGGCGTGGGAGGTCAACGTTCTGGGCACCCATCGGGTCCTGCGCGCCGCCGCGGCCGCCGGCGTTCCTCGATTCGTCCACATCTCGTCGATTGCCGCCTACGGCTTCGACTTTCCCGACGGTGTCGAGGAGAGCGATCCGGTCCGGGTCAGCGGATACAGTTACGTGGACACCAAAGTGAACTCCGAGCACGTCGTGCTGGCCGCCCACGCCGCCGGCGAGATCGCGGCCACGATCATCCGCCCCGGCGATGTCTGGGGGCCGGGCTCCCGCCCCTGGACGATCATCCCCCTGGAAATGATCGGCAAAGGGCAGATGGTCCTTCCGGCCAACGGGAACGGGATCTTCAGCCCGGTCTACATCGACAACCTGATCGACGGGATGGTCCTGGCCATCGGCTCGAAAGATGCTGCGGGACAGATCTACAACCTGACCGACGGTTATGGGATCTCCTGCGCGGACTACTTCGGCAGGCTGGCGGCGATGGCCGGCGGCAGGGTTCGTACCTTGCCCACGCCGGCCGCAGTGCTGTTGGCGACGTCGCTGGGGACGATCCAACGCCGGCTGGGCATGCCCAGCGAGCTGACTATGGGCACGGTCGAGATGCTCAAGCGCACCGGTACGTATTCGATCGAGAAGGCACGCACTCGACTTGGCTTCGAGCCGTTGGTTTCTCTGGATGACGGCATGACGCGGGTGCAGCATTGGGCCCGCGGCGAGGGCCTGATCCGCTGACCGTTGACGCCGTGCCCGATCGAGGGATGGGCGCCAGCACACCGGCGCCTCAGTCCAGCCGGAATCGCGCGATCGGGTAGCCGCCACTCCTGTCACGTCCCGCCTGGGCAAGCTCCATCGTCGGGTATTCCACAACGTGCATGCCGCCCGGCTTGTGCTCGTTCCAGACGACTTTCGTCACCACGGTGTAGTGGCCGGAGGGAAGTCCTCTGGTCGGCAGTAGGAAGGTGTCGTCGCTTGTCGCGGCGGTCGGATCCTGCTGTACGTCGGTGTAGTGCTGTTCTGCGGCGATCGTTCCCAGCCGCAGACCCGACCTCACTTCCATCACCGCCTTGCCGGCATGGTCGAGGACCTCGTACCAGATCTCCCAGTCTTCATAGGCCGGCGCGGTACCGAAGTTCGTCCAGCGGAAAGTGACCGGCAGATCCGTGCCCGCCGCGGCGCGATCCGGCAGGGCCGAGGATGTGACGGCGTACCGGTATCCGGCGTACTTGTTGGTGCGCTCCCAGATGTCGTACATACGCTCTGTCGGAGCGATGACGTTGCTCGCGACCATCGAAACATGGTAATTGACAACGTCTTTCAGTGCCTTTGTAAAGTACCGGGTCATGCCGTCGGGCTGGGCGTCGCACCATTCCGTGACGACCGGCGCGCTTTTCCACCGCGCCAACAGCTCAGAGACAAGCTTCTTGTCGTTGCGGACGTACCAGGAGTCGGGGTCGGTGGCCCAATACTGCGCCGGCGCGATGACGCCGAGGCAGTCGCCGCGGATGCCGACCGGCTGGGTGGGCGTAGCGGCCAGGAACTGGCGGGTGATTTCAGGGTTGCCCGCCGCAACGATGATCCGAGTGTCCGGAAAGGCGGACAGGGTCGCGTCGACCAGGCGCGTGATGGAGGGCTTGGTGATCGCCTGATCGTGGTACTGGTCGTAATAGCCGAGTTGCGCGACGCTTTCTTGCGGCCAGGGGGTTGGAGCGCCAAGCTCGTTCGCCACGAACCCGATGTGGTTCTCCGACCAGTCGCCGTACCCGGAGAACTCGAACCACTCGACGCGCTCGTCCTTGTTGTAGCGGGCGCCCAGAGCGTCGATCAGATTCTCGGCGGCCGTCAGGTAGGCGTCGCTGTTCCAGTTGGGCACCACATAGGTTGCGTCCTCCTTGGCGAACTCGCTGGTGGCGCCTTCGCGCGAACGCAACCACTCCGGGACTGCGCTGTTGAGGTTGCCCTTCGCGCAGCCCTTACTGCACAGCGCCATGACCCGGAAATGGAACCTCTCGTCCTCTGCGTCCGCGGCCTCGATCGCCTTGTCGATGGCGGAGAAGTCATAGTCATCAGCATCCGTCGGCTGCAGGTCCGACCAGAGGAAGCGGTCCCCGGCATCGTAGGTGCCCGGCCATTCCGGGTATCCCTCGTCCACCCGTGGGTGCAGCGCGATGCCGAGATCTTGGTACTGGCCCCGCAACGGATTGATGACCTCGGTGGCCGAGTACGGGGTGATGAAACCCTGTCCGATATCAGCCGGCGGTAACGCGGACCCGCGCGGTTCCCACCACGAGAGTCACGATGAACAGCGCCCCGATCGCCAACACCGCGCGCAGGACGAATCCGAGTCGGCCGGGGCGCCGGCCCCCGCCGATCGTGGCCGATCGGGGAGAGGTCGATCCGAACGGCCCGGTCGCCGCTGCATGCCTGCCCACGCTCTAGGCGGCCTGGATCATCTCGGGCATGACGCCGATTCTTTCAGGCCCGATCGCAGACTGCGCACGTCGCGTCGGCCGTGGACATCACACCTCAAGGAGTACCGGATCACCGTCGGGTATCACGAACGACGCCCCAGTCTCGACCGGAGCGCCGGGCCGTGTGACGTAGGGCAGGATACGGAAATCGGCCCGCACCTCCTCCGGTGTGATGCGGGCGCGCAGGTACCCGCGGCGGTTGCTGAAGTAGCGGATGTGCGGGTTCTCGGGAAGCACCGCAGTGATTTCCGGTCTGGTGTCGGATCCGTCGCCACCGGAGGCGATGGAGGTGGTCACCAATTCGACGGCCACACGTCGCGATGACGGATCATCGAACCGCTGCCATATCTCGGCCGCGCAATGCGAGTGGATGTCGGCAGTGAGGACGACGGCATTGCGCACCGGTGAGTCGGCCAGCGCCGCCACCACCCGGTCACGCTGGACGACGTAGCCGTCCCACGCATCGGGGTTGAAGCTGCGTCCGGATCCCGGGGTCAGGTCGAGCTGGGAGAACAACACCTGCTGGGCGATCAGATCCCACCGGGCCGACGACTGCGCGAAGCCCTCCAGTAGCCAGCGTTCCTGTTCGGCCCCGGTCAAGGACGCCGCGTCGTCGAGTCTCTCGACGCAATTGCCGGGCAGCTTGTCGTTACAGGGTTGGTCGGTGCGGTACTGGCGGGTGTCGAGCAGGTGGAACATCGCGAGGCGGCCCCAGCGCACTCGTCGATACAGTTGCATGCTCGTGCCCGCCGGCTGGGCCGACGAACGCAACGGCATGTTCTCGTAGTACGCCTGCAGCGCGGCGGCCCGGCGTTCCGGGAAACCCGGCTGCGGGCTCTCCGGCGTCTCGTCGGCCCAGTTGTTGGCCACTTCGTGGTCGTCGAACACCACCAGCCACGGCGCCACGGCCTGTGCAGCCTGCAGGTCCGGATCCGTTCTGTATTGCGCGTAACGCAATCGGTAGTCGGCGAGCGTCATCGCCGGCTCCGCACCGGCATGCCGTCGCACCACCGGGGCGCCGCGCCGGCCCCGGCCGTCCTCGTAGATGAAGTCGCCGAGCTCGACGACGAGATCGGGTTGTTCCTCGGCGACACGTCGGTAGGCGGTGAACCAGCCATCCTCGTAGTTCGCGCACGAGACGACGCAGATAGTCAACTGCGGCGGAAGCGAATCCGGCTCCGGCGCCGTTCGGGTACGCCCTGCCGGCGAGAGGAACCCGGCGGCGCGAAATCTATAGAAGTACTCGGCGCCGGGGCGCAGGCCGGTCAGTTCCACATGGACGCTGTGGGCGTTCTCCGGTCGGGCGCTGGTCACCCCACGTTGAACGACCGTGCCGAACTCCGCGTCGTCGGCAACCTCCCACTCCACCTCGACCACCTGGTCAGGCATGCCGCCCCGGCCGTCCTCGGCCAGCGGCTGCGGTGCCAGCCGGGTCCAGATCACCGCCCCGTCGGGGGCCGGATCACCAGAAGCCACACCGAGGGTGAACGGGTCGTCCGGCAGCGCGCTTGCACACCTGATGGTGGTGAACCCCAGGGTCGGCACCGCACCGATCAGGACGGCGCCCTTCAATACCGTCCGGCGACTGGCGCGCCACCCCTCGGCACGCGGGCGGGAGGTCACGCCCCATGGTATCCGGGGCCTGTCCCGACGAGGGGCTACGGCGATCCGATCAGGCTCAACCCACCGGCGCCCAGGTGTCCCATTCCTCGGCGAAGTCCAGGGTGTACCGGGGGATGGGCGTCTGGGCCACGATCTCGCGGAAGTGGTTGTGCCAGCCCCACCATCCGCACACGTGGAAGATGTGCTGCCGCCAGCCCAACTGGTAGCTCTCCGGGATCTGTTCGCCCTTGTTCTCGCTGGAGAACACCGCGATCCCGAGCAGTCCCAGGGCCGCTGAACCGCGCAGCCACAGTCTGCCGCGCGCGATCTCGAACATCGGCACGCCGTCAGCGTGCGCGGTGATCTCGCATCCCGTCGGCATGGCGTTCTCGTCCTCGTGCAGATAGCGGTGCACCGCGTAGAGAACATCGGCGATGTCGGGTCGCCCGTCGGCGGAGTCGCCGGCGACCGGGACCGGGAAGCGCGAGGTGACCAGGTCGATGTCGGGGGCCGTCATGGCTACGAAGATGTCCAGGTCGTCGCGCACGGTCCGCTTGAACCGCGGGCCGGCATCCAGCCAGGGGTAGCGCTTGTTGGCAGTCTCGTCCAGGGCTGCGCTGGCGTGCCACATCGCCGAGCGCCACTCGCCGACGCTCCAATGATCCAGCGAGGCCTGAACTTGTTCTCCGACGGTCACGCTCCCCGACACTACTCATCGCTGCCGGGCGGCGGACCGATGCCTGTCGATCAACCCGGACGCCTCGCCCACCCCCCGCTCAGGCGATGGTCAGACCGCCGTCGACGACGATCGTCTGCCCGGTGACGTAACCGCCGGCCGGTGCGGCGAGCCACACCGCAGTCGCCGCCAGTTCGGCCGCGTCGCCCAGTCTGCCCATGACGATCCGCGGCATCAGGCCCTCGAGGTATCCGGGTTTGAGTTCGTCGGTCATCTCGCTGGCGAAAAAGCCGGGAGCCAGGGCGTTGACCCGTATTCCCTTGCGGCCGCTCCACTGCTGGGCCAGATCTCGGGTCAGGCCGATCACGCCCGCCTTCGACGCGCTGTACGCCGCCTGGGGCAGGCCGGCGGTGGTGAGGCCGAGGATGCTGGCGATGTTGATGATCGAACTTCCCGGCCGCATCACCCGCCCACAGGCCTGCGCCATCCAGTACGACCCGTTGAGATTGACCTCGACGACGTTGCGAAACTCCTCAGCGGTCTCCCGGGTGGCCGGCACCGCGGTGCCGACGCCGGCGTTGTTGATCAGTACGTCGACCCGGCCGAACTCGGTAATCGCCGCGTTCACCAGTTGCTCGCACTGCTCGGGGTCCGCGACGTCGGTTTTGCGGGTGCAGACCCGCCGGCCGGCCCGCTCCACCAGTGCGGCGGTCTGCCGCCATCTTCTCCACCCGGCGGGCACCCAGCACCAGGTCGGCCCCGGCTTCGGCGAACGCCTGCGCGAAAGACACTCCCAGCCCCGAGGAGGCGCCGGTGACGATGACGACCTTGTCGTCGAGCCGGAAGGAATCCAGAACGCTCATCGCGCGGTCCCGCAGCACCTGACGGGCGATGGCGTACTTGTGCACCTCGGTGGGCCCGTCGTAGAGCCGGAACGCGCGCATGTCGGAGAAGATCATGCCGACCGGTGTCTCGTCGGAGATCCCCATGCCGCCGAGCACCTGCACGCAACGGTCGGCGACTTTGAACAGATCCTCGGACACCACGGCCTTGACCATGGACGATTCGTGGCGGCCCTTGGCGCCCTGATCCAGGGTCCAGCATGCCCACCAGATGGCCAGGCGGGACTGCTGCAACGCAATCTCGTTGTCCGCCAACATGAAACTGACGCCCTCATGCTCGGCCAGCGGTTTGCCGAACGCGGTGCGGGTGCGGGCGTGCTCGATCGCGATGGACTGCGCCCGCTCGGCTGCGCCCAGCCAGCGCATGCAGTGGGTGAGTCGGGCCGGGGCCAGCCGCATCTGGGCGTAACGCAGCGCCTGGCCCACCTCGCCGAGCACCGCGGAGGCGGGCAGCGTCAGGTTGTCGAACCGCACGACACCGTGACCCTCGACGTAGTTGCGGTCCATGGTGTCCATTACCCGCTCGAGTTCGATCCCGGGCGTGCGGCCGTCGCACAGGAACAGCGTCGGCCCCACCGAGTAGTCGGGGCCGCCGTGCGGGTTGGGAACAACCCGGGCCATGATGATCCAGGTCCGGGCCCCGTTCGGCGCCGGTGATCAGCCATTTGCGGCCGTTGATGACGTACTGCTCGCCGTCGAAGACCGCCTCGGTCTTGAGCTGGTCGGGATCCGAACCGGCGCCGCCGGGTTCGGTCATCGCGAACACCGACCGCTGCCGGCCGTCGATCACCGGCACCAGGAACTCCTCGGCCTGCGCCTCGTTGGCGATCTTGCCGAGGATGAACATGTTGCCCTCGTCCGGGGCGGCGCAGTTCAGCGCCACCGGCCCCAGCGTCGACCACCCCGCCGCCTCGTAGAGCACCGCCTGCTCGCAGTGCGAGGGCTCACGGCCGCCGAACCGGCGCGGCGCCTGGAAGGTCAGCAGTCCGGCCTTGCGGGCCAGGTCCACCAGTTCGGTGCGCAACTCGTCGTTGGGGCCGTGCCGGGTCAACCGAGGATCACGTTCGAAGGGGACGATCTGCTCGGCGACGAACGTACGAATCTCGTCGCGTTGAGCGGCGAGATCGGCCGGGATCTCGAAGTCGATCACCGTTCTCCCTCCATGATGGCAAGTGCCCGGTCGAATAACCGGACGGTGGCGGTGTGCAGAACGTCGCCGATTTCCTTGGGCGCCAGGCCCGCTCCGGCTCGCGCGTGCGACCCCTCCAGGATGATGCCCAGCTTGAAGCAGGCCAGGACGGTGTACCAGTCGATGTTCGAGAGGTCCCGGTCGGTGTTGCGGCCGTAGCGTTCGATCAACTCGTCGGGTGTGGCCAGACCGCCCGCGCTCATCAACTGGTTCGGCAATACCGGTTCGTGGCCGGGCCGGTACCAGGTGGCCAGCATCCATCCGAGGTCCTGCAACGGGTCGCCGATGGTGGACATCTCCCAGTCGACGATCGCCACCACGTCGGATCCGTTGGGGGAGAACATCACATTGGCGGCGTGATAGTCACCGTGCATGATGCCCGGCGTGAACGACGACGGCAGGTTGTCCCCCAGCCAGGCGGCGACGGCGTCCACGTCGCCGATGTCCGGTCCGGGGTAGTTGTCGAACTTACGATAGGAGTCCAGCTCCGAAAGCCATCGTGGCACTTGACGTTCCAGGAAACCGTCGGGCTTGCCGAAGTCACCCAGGCCAACCGCGACGTGATCCACGGCCCCCAGTTGGGCGGCCGCGTCGGCCATCGACAAGCCCATGCCGTGCCGCACGGTGGCGTCGGAGGCGTGCAGCGGCGGCAACCCCGCCCCGGCGTTGAAGCCGTCGACCGGTTCCATGAGATAGAAGACGGCGTCACCGAGTACCGAGGTGTCCTCGCACACCGCGATCAGCGGGGCGTGCGGGACGTCAGTGCCGGCCAGGGCGCGCAGCACCCGGGTCTCGCGCAGGATGACGGTGTTGCTCACCGGGCGCAGGTGCCGCGGCCCGCGGCGGAACACGTAGTCCCGGCCCGATCGGCGCAGGCGCAACATGATGTTCTGGGTCCCGCCGGTGATCTCGGTGACATCGGTGATCGGACCCGCGCCCAGGCCTTGCTGCGACATCCAGGCGGCTACCTTGTCCAGATCGGTCGCCAGGTCCTCCACGAGAGGCGAAGCTACCTTAAGGCGTATTACCGATGGCCTTCGCCCACGGGGTCCTGCTGTCGATGGTGCGGAAGATGCTCCAGCCGACCAGCGTTCCGAGCGCGATCGCGGCGATCGCGGCGCCGGCGACACCCATGGACGCCACGTCGGCGTTGCCCCCGGTGGCTGCCTGGCTCACCGACATGAAACTCGTCGCCCCGGGTACCAGCGACCAGAATGCGGCGAGCAGCATCACCACGGCCGGCGGGGCGGTCTTGATCCGGGTTGCCAGCATCGCGAACACCACCGCCAGGATCGCCCCGACGAAGCCGGAGTGCGACGGGGACATGATCCTCTCCGCAAGCTTCTGGCCGAGAATCGCGACGGCGATCGCGGCCATGAGCCAGAACAGCGAGCCCGGCGGCGCCGAGAGGTAGACCCGTAGCCCGAGTGCGACGACAACGATCGACAGATACAGCGACCACGCGCCCATCTGGGCGGACAGCGCCTGGGGTGCGACTTGGGCGCCGGCGATATGCACACCCATGATCACGCCGAAGACCAACAGCGCCAACTGGGATATGCCGTACATCAGCCGGCCGGAGCCGGAGATGATTTGTGAGCTGGCCAACTCCATGGCGCCGGTGGTCAGCGACATGCCGGGCAGGGTGGCCACCAGGGCTGGGCTGATCACCCGCAGCAGGCCGTCATTGGCGGTGTCGGCGACGAACCAGGTGGCCAGCAGGGTTACCACCATCGCCGACAGGGTCGGCAGGATCGGGGTCAGCGCCGGAAACGGTCCACCGAACGTGATGATGGCGCCGACCACCAGGCCGAGGAACACATACCCCGGCAGCGCGGCCCAGGTGGGGTTGATCATGATGCCGAAACCCAGTGTGGTGACGGCATATCCGAGAGCCGTGGCGACCCGGCCGAACCGTGGCGGCATCGTGCGCGCCCTGTCGACCGCCTCGACAGCATCGGTGGGGGTGATGGCTCCCGCCTCGGCCAGTGCGGCGATCTGATCGATGCGCCCCGCCGCGTCGAGTTGCAGCGACGAATGGGTCGAGCCGGCGATCTCGTTGGCCGCCTCGCCGATCTGGATCATCAGCAAGGTGGGCAGCACCACTACCCGTACCGGATCGGTGGTGTACTTCGCGGCGATCTGCAGCAGCCGGCCTTCTACGATCTGTGTCGGTTGGGCCACTTCGACCAGCGCGATACCGATCTCGCGCAACATCGCCGCGACATCCACCGGATCGTAGGAATCCGGGGGAGCCAGCGCGGTCGGCGGAGTCTTTCGCAGGGCGTTGGCGATTCTTGCCCGGCGGGCCCGCCGCTTCTCGCTGTTCATGGGCCCAACGGGGGTGCGGACTGCGGCTGGCGGTTCTTCTGCCAGGGCCAGTAACCGGTGACTTCCAGTTCCAGAGAGAAGCTCAGGAAGGTCCGGATCAGCACGATCCCGCCGAGCACCGCCACACTGCGGGCATCGGGTGTGACGGCTACCGTTCGAATGATGTCGGCCGCGACCAGGAATTCCAGGCCGAGCAGGATTGACCGTCCGAGCTGCTGGCGGAACACCCGGTAGACGTCCCCGGTTTTTCGGCGCAACCGCGGAATCGCCCCGGCGGCCGAGATCAACGCTCCGATGGCGATCGTCGCGACGCCGACGCCGTCGATGGCCTTCCCGACCATCTCGATGACCTCGAAGAAGTTCACCGCACGGATTCTAGGGCGGTGCGCTGGTTCACAGCCGACGCATAGCCGCCGCATAGGGCCGGCCCATTGCCTCTCTCATACTGGGAGCATGACGTCGACGGGTTCAGAGCGGGTGGCGATGTCGCGTGCCGACGGCAGCCCGGTGGACGTGCTGGTGGTCGACGACGAGGCCGTTCTGGCCGAGATGGTGTCGATGGCGCTGCGTTACGAGGGGTGGACCGTGCGCACCGCCGGTGACGGTGCCGCGGCGCTGGCCGCCGCCCGGCAGGAGCGCCCCGACGCGGTGGTGCTCGACGTGATGCTGCCCGACATGAGCGGTCTGGAGGTGCTGGGTGCGCTGCGTGAGCAGCACCCCGAGCTGCCGGTTCTGCTGCTGACCGCCAAGGATGCGGTCGAGGATCGCATCGCCGGCCTGAGCGCCGGCGGCGACGACTATGTCACCAAGCCGTTCTCCCTGGAAGAAGTGGTCCTGCGGCTACGAGGCCTGTTGCGCCGCACCGGAATCGGTGCCGCGGACCACGGCGCACAGATCGTCGTCGGCGATCTGGTGCTCGATGAGGACAGCCATGAGGTCACCCGCGCCGGTGAGGCCATCACCCTGACCTCCACCGAGTTCGAATTGCTGCGGTTTCTGATGCGCAACCCGAAGCGGGTGCTGTCCAAGGCGCAGATCCTGGACCGGGTGTGGAGCTACGACTTCGGCGGGCGCTCCAACATCGTCGAGCTCTACATCTCCTATCTGCGTAAGAAGATCGACAGCGGCCGCTCACCGATGATCCACACGCTGCGTGGCGCCGGGTATGTCCTCAAACCGGGCGCGTAGCCCGCTGGGTCCAGGCAGGTCGGCCTGGTCCCTGCGGGCGCGGCTGCTTGCCGGGCAGATCGCTCTGCTGGCGGCGGTATGTCTGGGCATCGGGGCGATCACCGAGGGGGCGCTGCACCGCTATCTGGTCGGTGAACTCGATCGCCAGTTGCTCCAGACCACCCAACGCTCGTCGATGATGGAACGCCGCCCGCCCCCGCCGCCGATCCCGGTACCCCGGGCTGGGCCGGGCCCGGAGTTCCTCGACGCGCCCGGTCAGCCGGTCGGCATGGTGGCCGCGATTGTCAGCGGGGGGATCACGACCAAGGCCGGAGCGCTGAGCCGGGGCGGTGACCGCGACGCCGTGTCGCCGGTTGCGGCCCGGCAACTCGCCGAGTCGGCCGGGGCGCGCCACCCCGTCACGGTCAATCTCGACGGCCTGGGGCGCTACCGCGTTGTCGCCTCCCCCGGCCGGAGACCGGGCAATGTCATCGTCGTCGGTGTCAGCATGCGCGCGGTCCAACAGACCCTGGTCCGGGTGGCCCTGATCTTCGCCGTCGTGACGGCGCTGGCCCTGGCCGTCGCCGCACTCGCCGGAATCTGGGTGATCCGCCGGGCCCTGGCCCCGCTGGACCGGGTCGCCGCCACCGCCGGCGCGGTCGCCGATCTACCGCTGGATCGCGGTGAGGTCGCCCTGCCGATGCGGGTGTCCGATGTCGACGCCAACCCCCGTACCGAGGTGGGACGGCTGGGCCTGGCGGTCAACCGGATGCTCGACCACATCTCGGCCGCGCTGTCGACTCGTCAGGCCAGCGAGAGCCGGGTGCGGCAGTTCGTCGCCGACGCCAGCCACGAACTGCGCACACCGCTGGCGGCGATCCGGGGCTACACCGAACTGGCCCAGCGCAAACGGGCCGAGGTGCCCGCCGACGTCGCTCACGCCATGAGCCGGGTGGAGTCCGAAGCCGACCGGATGACCCACCTGGTCGAGGATCTGCTGCTGCTGGCCAGGCTCGACTCCGGGCGCCCACTGGACCGCCAACCGGTCGACTTGGCGCGACTGTGTGCCGACGTGGTCAGCGACGCCCACGCCGCCGGACCCGACCACCACTGGACCCTAGACGTGCCCGGCGAGCCCGTGCTGGTTCCCGGCGACGACGCACGGCTGCATCAAGTCGTCGCCAACCTGCTGGCCAATGCCCGCGTCCACACCCCGGCGGGCTCGTCGGTGACGCTGGCCCTGCACACCGACGGTGGCGCCGCGGTGCTGCGGGTCTGCGACGACGGGCCGGGGATCCCCGCCGAACTCCAGACGGAGGTGTTCGAGCGGTTCGCCCGCGGCGACACCTCCCGTTCCCGCAAGGACGGGTCCACCGGGTTGGGGCTGGCCATCGTGTCGGCGGTGGTGCGCGCTCATCACGGCAGTGTCGCGCTGCGCAGCGTGCCGGGGCGCACCGAATTCACGGTTCGGCTGCCGCTGGTTCGAGACGAAGCTCGCGGGCTTCCGGTGTCCGCTCGGCGCTAGCGCTGGTGGCGCCCCGGGCCTCAACGCAGATCGGGCCTCAGCGCGGCCACCGCGGCCCGGTTGGTCTGGAAAACGTGGTGCCCCTGGAGCAGGTGCATGCGCTGCAGGTTGCCGCTCAACTGCGGGCGCACCCGCGAATACGCGAACGTGATGCCCTTGGCCTGCAGCCACTGCAGTTCCTTGGCCAACGCCTCGGCGCCGGTGACGTCGACGTCGCTGACCCCCTCCATGTCGAGGACGAACGCCGACACCGGATTCGGCGCCTCGCGCACCGCACGGCGGATCGAAGCGCTGAGTGTCTGGGCGTTGCCGAAGAAGATCGGCGCGGCGAAACGCATCGCAATCACACCGGGGACCGTTTCGCCGACACCGTCATCGGACACCGTCAGCGACACGTGCGGGTCATCGGAGCCTTCCAGCACGTCGACCGCCGGGCGGGCGGCCTTGCGTAGCAGGTTGATCAACGACAGCACGAACGCCAGGACGATGCCGGCCAGCGGGCCGATGAGCAGTACCCCCGCGAAACACGTTGCCGCCACGGCAGTTTCAAACTTTGACAGCTGCCACAGGTGGCGTATCTCCCCGACGCCGATCAGTTTGGCCACCGAAACGCCGACGATCGCGCCGATCGCGGGGGAGGGGATGTCGGCCAACAGGTCGGCGCCGAAGATCAACAACAGCAACGCACCGCCGGCCATCACCAGCAGCGGCAGCTGGGTGCGGGAGCCGGCTTGATCCATGGCCGCCGCCCGAGACGTCGAGGATCCGATGGTGAACCCCGAGGACAGGCCCGAGGCGATGTTGGCGGCGCCGAATGCCGCCAGGTCGCGGTTGGGCGAGGTGCTGTAGCCGTATTTGTCGGCGTAGGAACGGGCCAGCAGCAGTCCCTCTCCGACGGTGACCGTGGTGATGGCCAGGGCGGGCAGGATGACCGCCACCCACTGATGCCAGTCGAGTCGGGGGAAAGCCAGGACCGGCGGCCCGGACGGGACCGAACCGAGCACCGCCACACCGCGCGCGGGAAGGTTCATGACCACCGAGGCGACAGTTGCGGCGATCAGCACGATCAGCGCCCACGGTACGGTCGGCACTCGCTTGCGGGCCGGCACCAGCACCGCGATCACGGCCAGGCTCAGGCCGAGCGACCACCAGTGCACCGAACCCAGGCGGCTGAGCAGGTACACGAGTCGCTCGAAGAACTCCGCCCCACTGGCGACCTTGATGCCCATCATCTTGGCGATCTGGCTGAGCAGGATGTCGGTGGCCAGGCCGCCGACGAAACCGATCAGGATCGGCTTGGACAGGAAGTCGGCCAGAAACCCCAACCGGAACACCGAGCACGCGATGAACAGCAGGCCGCCGACGATCGCCTGGGCGGCGGCCATCGCGGCGTACTGCTCGGTCCCGGCGACGGCCACACCGGACAGCGCCGAGCCGACCAGCGCCGCGGCCGCGGCGTCCGGGGCGGCCACCAGGTGCCGCGACGACGCCAGCAATGCGAACACCACCGACGGCAGCACCAGGGCGTAGAGGCCGGCGCTCGGCGGCAGGCCCGCGATCTGCGCGTAGCCGATGTTCAACGGCAGTGCGATGGCCAGCAGCGTGATGCCGGCCAGCACCTCGGTGGCGAGGTTGTGTCGGGTCAGGCCGGGAAACAATGCGGGCATCGGCGCCAATCATGGCGCAGCGTCGTCCCCGCAGGGAACAATTCGGCTATGGAACACAAAGCGCCGACACCGGTGATCGAATCCCTCAACAATGGCCATCTCAGTTCGCTGCCCTTCGAGGACACCGCGGACTTCACCGACGCCGATCGCGGTTTCCTCGGTGCGCTCGAACCGTGTGTGATCACCGCGGCCGACGGGCGGGTGGTGTGGGACAACGACGTCTACGGCTTCCTCACCGGTGACGCGCCCGCGTCGGTGCATCCGAGCCTGTGGCGCCAGTCGGGGCTGTGTGCCAAACAGGGTCTCTACGAAGTCGTCGACGGCATCTACCAGGTCCGCGGTCTGGACCTGTCCAATGTCACCTTCATCGAAGGTGACACCGGTGTCATCGTCATCGACCCACTGGTGTGCACCGAGACGGCCGCGGCGGCACTGGCGCTGTACCGGCAGCACCGGGGCGATCGCGCGGTCACCGCGGTGATCTTCACCCACAGCCACGTCGATCACTTCGGCGGCGTACTCGGGGTGACCACCCAGGCCGACGTCGATGCCGGCAAGGTTCCGGTGCTGGCCCCCGAGGGCTTCATCGGCCATGCGGTTCAGGAGAACGTCTACGCCGGCACCGCGATGACCCGCCGCGCCGCGTACATGTACGGCACGGTGCTGGAGCGTGGGCCGCTGGGTCAGGTGGGGTGCGGTCTGGGCCAGGCACCGTCCACCGGTGAGGTGGCCATCATCGTGCCGACGATCGACATCACGACCACCGGGGAGACACACACCCTCGATGGTGTCGAGATCGAGTTCCAGATGGCGCCGGGGACCGAGGCGCCCGCCGAGATGCACTTCTATTTCCCCAAATTCCGGGCGCTGTGCATGGCCGAGAACGCGACCCACAACCTGCACAACCTGCTGACGTTGCGCGGTGCGCTGGTGCGTGACCCGCATGCCTGGTCGGGCTACCTCACCGAGGCCATCGACACCTTCGCCGACCGCACCGACGTGGTCTTCGCATCCCACCACTGGCCCACCTGGGGCCGCGACCGCATCGTGGAATACCTTTCGCTGCAACGCGACCTGTACGCATATCTGCACGACCAGACCCTGCGACAGCTCAACCAGGGCTATACCGGCATCGAGATCGCCGAGACCTTCGCGATGCCGCCGGCGCTGGAGAAGGCCTGGCACACCCACGGCTACTACGGGTCGGTCAACCACAACGTCAAGGCCGTCTACCAGCGCTACATGGGCTGGTTCGACGGCAATCCCGGCCGGTTGTGGCCGCACCCGCCCGAGGAGGCCGGCCCACGCTACGTCGCCGCGATGGGCGGTATCGACCGGGTCGTGGAAATCGCCCAGGAGGCATTCGACGCCGGCGATTTCCGCTGGGCGGCAACACTTTTAGACCACGCGGTATTCACCGACGAGCAGCATGCCGGGGCGCGGCAACTGTACGCCGACACCCTCGAGCAGTTGGGCTACGGTGCCGAGTGCGCGCCGTGGCGCAACTTCTTCCTGTCCGGGTCGACCGAGTTGCGGACCGGCAACTTCGGCACGCCGGTGACCACCCAGGCCCCGACCATGCTGACTCAGCTCACCCCCGAGCAGATGTTCGACATCCTGGCGATCTCGGTGAACGGCCCCCGTGCCTGGGATCTCGATCTGGCTATCGACGTCACCTTCGGTGACCTCGGCTCGAACTACCGGTTGACGTTGCGCAACGGTGTGCTGGTGTATCGCCGGCGTCAACCCGACCCGGCGTCCGCGGCGGCCACGGTCACCCTGGCCGGCAAGATGCGTCTGCTGGCGGCCGCGACCGGTGACCTGAGTTCGCCGGGTATCGAGATCACCGGCGACGCGTCGGCGCTGCAGGCACTGATGAGCGTGCTGGACAAACCCGACCCGGCCTTCAACATCATCACGCCCTGAATACCCGCCGAGCGTGCGCCCACTGCGAAAAGTGCGCCCGAATTTCGCAGTGGCTTCACGTTCGCTGAGTTGTCGGTCCAACGCGCCACACTTCGGCCATGGTCGTGCCCTTCCTCGGCAGTGAGGACCTGGCATCGGGAGCGCTGAGCCCGTACTCATTGCGCAGCCGGTTCACCTCGCTCCACCCCGACGTCTACGTCCCCGCCGATACCGAGATGACGGCCGTTCTGCGCGCCGAGGCCGCCTGGCTGTGGTCGCGCCGCCGCGGTGTGGTCGCGGGCCGGTCGGCGGCGGCCCTGCACGGGGCGAAGTGGGTCGACGGCCGGTTGCCCGGTCAGATCCTCTGGGGCAATCGCCGGGCCCCAGCGGGTGTCGACGCATGGTCGGACACCCTCGCCGACGACGAGTTCACCACGATCAACGGGATACGGGCGACGACTCCCGCGCGGACGGCGCCGACATCCACCGGGCCGAGATCATCAACGACCTCGGGTGGATCCACCTCCGGGTGACCG
This sequence comes from uncultured Actinomycetota bacterium, assembly GCA_963715145.1. Lineage (GTDB taxonomy): Bacteria > Actinomycetota > Actinomycetes > Mycobacteriales > Mycobacteriaceae > Mycobacterium. The sequence goes on from CAVQRL010000001.1 coordinate 31,997, forward strand.
CCGCCGACACCGAAGGCACGATCCTGCGCCGTGTCCGGGCGGCCTTCGCACGCCGAACGTGAACTCACTGCGAAAAATCGGCCCCGGTTTCGCAGTGGACGCACGTTCGGCGAAGCCGGATCAGGGAAACCCGCCGTCGGCGTGCAGGATCGAACCGGTGGTGTAACTCGAGGCGTCCGACATGAGGAACAGCGCGGCGCCGACGATCTCGGCCGGATCACCCGCACGCTGCAGCGCGTAGCCGGCGAACGGGTTGACCTCCCCGAGATTCCAGGCCTTGCTGATGTCGGTGAGGAACGGGCCGGGCATCAGCGTGTTCACCCGAACCCGCGGACCGTAGGCCTTGGCCAAGCCCTCGGTCAGCGCGTTCAGGCCCGCCTTCGCGGCGGCATACGGCAGGTACGACGGATGCGGACGCAGCGACCCGTGCGTGCTGACATTGATGATCGCCCCACCGCCGGCCGCCACCATCCGCTCCCCGGCCAGCACCGACAGCCGGAACGGGCCCTTGAGGTTCAGGTTGACGACGGTGTCGAACAGCTTCTCGGTGACGTCGGTCAGCGATCCGTAGGTGGGGGACATCCCCGCGTTGTTCACCAAGACGTCGAGCTTGCCGAACCGTTGGTAGACGGCGTCGACGAGTCCGTCGAGTTCATCCCAGCGGCCCACGTGAACGGCGTAAGGCATTGCGCTGCGACCGGTTTCGGCTTCGATCTCGGCGGCGGTGGCGACGCAGTTGTCGTACTTGCGGCTGGCGATCACCACGTCGGCGCCGCAGCGCGCAGCGCCGAACGCCATCTCCCGGCCCAGCCCTCGGCTGCCGCCGGTGATCAGCACCACCCGGTCGGTCAGGTCGAACAGCCGATCCGCATAACCGCCGCCGCCGCCGCTCATCGACACACCCTTCCCTCGCCGACCTTTATCGTGGCACGCGTGCAGGTACTGCTGATCCGCCATGCGCTTCCCCTGCGTAGTGCGGTTGGTGAGGGTTCGGATCCCGAACTGGCCGAGGCCGGCTGGGAACAGGCCCGCCGATTGCCGGAAGCCCTGGCGCGGTTTGAGGTGAACCGTTTGGTGAGCAGCCCGCAGCGCCGCGCCCGCCAGACCGCCGAACCGGTGGCTGCCGCCCTCGGTCTGCCCGTCGGGGTCGAGGAGGGCATCGCCGAGTACGACCGGGGCATGTCGCACTACGTCCCCCTCGAACAGGTCCGCGCCGAGCGCCCAGAGGACTGGGAGCGAATGGCCGAGGGGCAACTACCGCCGTCGGTCGACACCGAGGCCTTCCTCGCCCGGGTCCGGACGGCTCTGCGCGACATCGTTTCTGCCGCCGAACACCGCGAGACCATTGCGGTCTTCAGTCATGGCGGGGTGATCAACGTGGTGCTGCACGAGATCCTCGGGACGGCCAACCCGCTGTCATTCCCCATCGACTACGCGTCGGTGACCCATCTGCGCTACTCGCGAAGAGGCGCTTTCACCGTGGCCGGAGTCAACGGAATCGAGCATGTGTGGGACCTGCTGCCCCGCAACCGCCCGCGGCGGGACCATTGATCGCGTCCGGCGCGCGGCCGTGCTCCGGTCCCGGCCTCAGCGATTCAGCGCGAACTGCAGATTCTTCTTCGCCGCGCGGCGTAACTGGAACATCCGGGCGGCGCTGACTCCGGCGGTGATCAGACCACCGCCCACCGCGGCCAGCAGGATCGCGACGCCCAGAGGCAGATTCCAGTGCCAGCTCAGGAACGTGAACGGCGTGGAGGCGGTGTTCTGGGCGATGAAGATCAGCAACACGATCAGGATCAGGAAGCCCAGGATCAGTGCCGTCCACAGGGCCGCGGCCCGGGTGAACCCCACCTCTTGGAGATGGGCTTCGCCGGGGCCGGACGACTGGGCCCCGCCCTCGGGTGCGGCTTTTGCCGGCGGCAACGGCTCACCCGGCGCGACATGCGGTTCGCTGCTCATTCCGCCATCTTCGCCCCTGCGGGCCGGGAAAGAAACCACCAATCCGGGCACAGGACGGTAACGGACCGCGGGCCAGCGGTTAGGGTCAGACAAACATGGGTGAAAGGACGCCTATGAGACGCCTGATCGCCGTTCTGCTGGCCGCCCTGGTTTTGGCGGCCAGTGGCTGCGGCAGTTCGAACCCCCTTGGTGGTGGCGAGGTGTCGGCGGATCTGAAATCGGTGGTGGTCGGCTCGGCCGATTTCCCGGAATCGAAGATCGTCGCCGAGATCTACGCGCAGGCGCTCGAGGCCAACGGATTCACCGTCGGCCGCCAGTTCGGCATCGGCAGCAGGGAGACCTACATTCCGGCGATCCGCGACCACTCGATCGATCTGATTCCCGAGTACACCGGAAACCTGTTGCAGTACTTCAACCCGAAGAGTCCCGCGTCCGACCCCGGCGATGTCGAGCTGGCGCTGTACCGGTCGCTGCCGGGGGACCTGTCCATCCTCAACCCGGCGCCCGCCAACGACACCGACACCGTGACGGTCACCGAGGCGACGGCGCAGCGGTGGAACCTCAAGACCATCGCGGATCTGGTTCCGCACGCGGCCGAGGTGAAGTTCGGCGCACCCTCGGAGTTCCTCAATCGCAAGCAGGGACTGCCCGGTCTCAAGGCGAAGTACGGTCTGGAGATCAAGCCGGACAACTTCGTTGCCATCAGCGACGGCGGCGGCCCGGCGACGGTGAAGGCCTTGTCCGGTGGAACCGTCACCGCGGCGAACATCTTCAGCACCTCCCCGGCGATACCGGCGAACAAATTCGTCGTACTCGATGATCCCAAGAACAATTTCCTGCCCGGAAACGTTGTGCCGCTGCTCAGTTCGCAAAAGATGTCCGAAGAGATCAAGAAAGTGCTCAACGCGGTGTCGGCACGGCTGACCACCAAAGGTCTGACCGAGATCAACGCCTCGGTGTCGGGCAACTCAGGAATCGACCCCGATGAGGCGGCCCGGCAATGGATACGGGAGAACGCCTTCGATAAGCCCCTCGGGAAATAGATGATCACCTTCAGCCAGCGTCACCAAGCGGTATCCGGACGGCACCGTGGCGGTCGACGATCTGAATCTGGACGTTCCCGACGGCTCATTGACCGTTTTCGTGGGACCGTCCGGCTGCGGCAAGACCACCTCGATGCGGATGATCAACCGGATGGTCGACCCCTCGTCGGGCACCGTCACCGTCGACGGCCGCGACGTCCGGGGCGTCGACCCGGTCAAGCTGCGCCTGGGCATCGGCTACGTGATCCAGAGCGGTGGGCTGATGCCGCATCAACGGGTGATCGACAACGTCGCGACCGTTCCGGTGCTCACCGGACAGTCCCGGCGCGCCGCCCGCCGCGCCGCCTACGAGGTGCTCGAACGGGTCGGCCTGGACCCCAAACTCGGCGAGCGCTATCCCGCGCAACTGTCCGGCGGTCAGCAGCAGCGCGTGGGCGTGGCCCGTGCGCTGGCGGCCGACCCGCCGATCCTGCTGATGGACGAACCGTTCTCGGCCGTCGACCCCGTCGTCCGCGAGGAGTTGCAGGCCGAGATCCTGCGTCTGCAGAGCGAACTGCACAAGACCATCGTGTTCGTCACCCACGACATCGACGAGGCGATCAAGCTCGGCGATGCCGTCGCGGTCTTCGGGCTCGGCGGCACCCTGCAGCAGTACGACACTCCGGCGCGGCTGTTGTCCAACCCGGCCAACGACTTCGTCGCCGAGTTCATCGGCACCGACCGCGGCTACCGGCTGCTGCAGTTCTTCACGGCATCAGCCCTTGGGCTGAGGCCACTGTCGACGGTCACCGAGGATGGGATCGACGGACTGGTGCTCGCCGACGACGAGTGGCGGCTGGTGGTCCACCCCGACGGCTCGCCGTTCGGGTGGATCGACGCCGACGGTGTCGAGCGGCACCGTCGGCGGACGCGGCTCTACGACAGCGTGACGGCCGGCGGCTCGCTGTTCCACCCCGACGGCACCCTGCGCGCGGCACTGGACGCGGCGCTGTCCTCGCCGTCGGGAATCGGTGTGGCCGTGGACGACAGCGGCGCGGTGCTGGGTGGCACCGACGCCGACGACGTGCTCGACGCCCTGGACGAACAGCGCCGGGCGGCAGGGGCGCAGGACGAGCCGCGCGTGGAGGTGCGTCCAGAAGATCTGCCCGACGAACTGGTCGAAGATCTGCCCGACGACCTGCCCGACGACCTGCCCGACGATACGGACTGACGTCGCGTGCGCTATCTGCTCAACCACCTCGACGCCGCCTGGGCGCTGACGGTGATCCACCTGCGGCTGTCGCTGATCCCGGTGCTGCTCGGCCTGCTGATCGCGGTGCCGCTGGGTGCGCTGGTCTGGCGTCACCCCGCGCTGCGCCGGATCACCACATTGGGCGCCAGCATCATCTTCACCATCCCGTCGCTGGCGTTGTTCGTGGTGCTGCCGCTGATCATCCCGACCCGCATCCTCGACGAGGCCAACGTCATCGTCGCGCTGACGCTGTACACCACCGCGCTGCTGGTGCGCGCGGTCCCGGAGGCACTGGACGCCGTACCCGCCGTAGGTGCGTGACGCCGCCACCGCGGTCGGCTACCCCGGATCGGACAGCTGCTCAAAGTCGAACTGCCGCTGTCGATTCCGGTGCTGATCGCCGGTCTGCGCGTCGTCGCCGTCACCAACATCTCGATGGTCTCGGTCGGCTCGGTGATCGGTATCGGCGGCCTGGGCACCTGGTTCACCGAGGGGTACCAGGCCGACAAGAGCGACCAGATCATCGCGGGCATCGTCGCGATCTTCGTCCTGGCGATCATCATCGACATCCTCATCCTGTCGCGGGGCGGCTCATCACCCCGTGGGCGCGGGCGCAGCTGCGCGGTGCCAAGGCGGCCGCGATGAACTTCCTGCAGCAGGCGCTGGCCTACATCTTCACCGCCGGGAATGGAGCGGCAACCCGCGGCCTGGGCGCCCGCATCCTCGAGCACCTGCAGTACACGGCCGTGGCGGTAGCGGTCTCGGCTCTGATCGCCATCCCGGTCGGGCTGATCATCGGGCCACCGGTCGCGGCACCTTGCTTGTGGTCGCTGCCGTCGACGGGCTGCGGTCGCTGCCCACGCTCGGGGTGCTGCTGCTCGGGGTACTGCTGTGGGGACTGGGTCTCTGCCGCCCCCCGTCGCCCTGATGCTGCTGGGGGTTCCACCTCTGCTGGCCGGCACCTATCCGGTATCGCCAACGTGGACCCGACGGTGGTCGATGCCGCCCGGTCGATGGGCATGACCGAAAGCGGGTGCTGCTTCGGGTCGAGGCACCCAATGCGCTGCCGTTGATCCTCGGGGGTCTGCGCACCGCGACGCTGCAGATCGTCGCGACCGCGACCGTGGCGGCCTACGCCAGCCTCGGCGGGCTGGGCCGGTACCTGATCGACGGCATCAAGGTGCGTGAGTTCTACCTCGCGCTGGTCGGCGCGCTGATGGTGACGGCGCTGGCGCTGCTGCTCGACGCCGCTGCTGGCCTTCGCGGTGTGGGCGTCGGTGCCGGGGACGGGCCGGTTACTCCGCCAGCTGCCGCAGCCACTGCTCGGCGATGAGGTCGCCCTGGAGTCCAGACCTCGCCGGCGGACTCCAGACTACAACGGCGGGGGGGCGTCCATTACGGTAGATGAGTGGTGATGCAGCCGCGGCGCCAGCGAGAGGGCTTGGCCGGCGATTCTGACCTGGCGCTCGCACGACGCATCGCGCATGGAGTCGGCCCGGGTGCGCTTTCGGGCAAGCGGATCAAGGCCCACGGCAGGATCGTCGCCGCGGCAGTCCGGCGCATCCGGCGTTCTCTGCCGACTATGACCTGGTGACCGACGAAAGCGGCGCCACCAAGCGGCTGTCGCTCACCGTCAGCGTCGCCGAGCGGGAGCGTCAGCTGTCGATCGCGCGTGACGAGGAGAACATGTGGCTCGTCCAGCGACCACACGGGTGAGACAGCGGGCCGCCTACGGCGGGAGCCCTGGACGTTGACGTGATGTTCAGCCCGTTCTTCAACGCGCTGCCCATCCGGCGCACGGGGCTGTATACGAGCGGAGCGAGTCGGTGGCACTGCCGGTGGTGTACGTCAGGTTGCCCGAGTTGACCGTTGCCGCGGCCGAAATCACCTACACCGGGTTGGGCGGCGGCGCGATCGAGTTGCGTTCGCCGGTGGCCGAGACCACCGTGATGGTCGACGACGACGGCTTCATCGTCGACTATCCGGGGCTGGCAGAGCGGATCTGATCACCGCTCCGGCCCGGCCGGCGGCGGCGAGTTCAGCACGCCAGTTCTGCTGACCGAGCGCGATGGTGATGATGTCGGGCCGGGTGAAGCTCTCGTAGCGGACCCGCGCGGCATGCCCGGCGTCGACCAGCTCGGCCACCGAGCCCTTGTCGGCCAGCGAGGCCCGCCGCGCACGCCGAGATTCTGGCGTTGCGGGAGGCTGCCCGCGTCCACGGCGATGGGTGGCGGTTGGAAGGTGCCACCCTGGCCGTCACCGTGGAGCCCTGCACCATGTGCGCCGGAGCGCTGGTGGATGGCCAGGGTCGCGCGGGTGGTGTTCGGAGCGTGGGAGCCCAAGACGGGTGCGGTGGGTTCGCTATGGGACGTCGTGCGCGACCGCCGGTTGACACACCGGCCCCAGGTGCGGGGCGGCGTGCTGGGCCGGACTGCGCGGCCCTGCTGGATGCGTTTTCGCGTGTCACCGCGATTTGGGCTAGTCGACCGCCGGACCGTAAGATTCCCGGCGGTGGCGTGTCCGAGCGGCCTAAGGAGCACGCCTCGAAAGCGTGTGACGGGTAACCCCCGTCCGAGGGTTC
>CAVQRL010000002.1:0-209861 GCA_963715145.1 uncultured Actinomycetota bacterium
CGGCCGGGCCGAAGTAGCTGCCCTCGTTCCAGAACACCGGGCAACTGGTGGTGCAGCACGCGCACAGGATGCACTTGGTGGTGTCGTCGTACCGGGCGCGGTCCTGGGCGCTCTGGATGCGTTCGCGCGTGGGCGGGTTGCCGCTGGTGATCAGATACGGCTTGACCGCACGGTAGGCGTCGAAGAACGGCTCCATATCGACCACCAGATCCTTTTCCACGGGCAGGCCGCGGATCGGCTCGATGGTGACGGTCAGCGCTTTGTCCGCGTTCTTCGGCAGCAGGTCGCGCATCAGCACCTTGCAGGCCAGCCGGTTGACGCCGTTGATCCGCATGGCGTCCGAGCCGCACACCCCGTGCGCGCAGGACCGGCGGAACGTCAGCGTCCCGTCCAGGTAGCTCTTCACGTAGATCAGCAGGTTCAGCAATCGGTCGCTGGGCAGACACGGCACCCGGAAGCTCTGCCACCCCGCGGAATCGGCATGTCGGGGTTTTCGGGATTGAAGCGGGCGATCTTGAGCGTCACCATCACCGCGCCCTCGGGGATGGGCGGCAGGGCGGGTTCTTTCACATCCGGTGCGATGGTCACTGGACTCTGCTCTCTTCGCGCAAGCGGCTCATCGCGGCCTTCTCTCTTCGCGCAAGCGGCTCATCGTCAGTACTTCCGCTCCATCGGCTCGTAACGCGTCTGCACCACCGGCTTGTAGTCCAGCCGGATGTCGCTCAGCAGGTCGCGCCCTTCCTTGTAGGCCATGGTGTGGCGCATGTAGTTGGTGTCGTCGCGGTTGGGGTAGTCCTCGCGGGCGTGGCCGCCGCGGGACTCCTTGCGGTTGAGCGCGCTGGCCACGGTGACCTCGGCGAACTCCAGCAGGAAGCCCAGTTCGATGGCCTCCAGCAGATCGCTGTTGTAGCGCTTGCCCTTGTCGTGCACCGTGATTCGCGCAGTAGCGCTCCTTGAGCGCGTGGATATCGGTCAGCGCCTGCTTGAGCGTTTCCTCGGTGCGGAACACCGCGGCGTTGTTGTCCATCGACTGCTGCAGTTCGCTGCGGATGTCGGCCACCCGCTCGTCGCCGTGCTCGGACAGGATGTCGGCCACCCACTCGGTGACCATGGCGGCCGGTTCGGGCGGCATCTCGACCCGGGGATTGCCCAGGGCGTAGTAGGCGGCGGCCAGGCCGGCGCGACGGCCGAACACATTGATGTCCAGCAGCGAGTTCGTCCCGAGCCGGTTGGCGCCGTGCACCGACACGCAGGCGCACTCGCCGGCCGCGTAAAGGCCCGGGACGACGTTGGTGTTGTCGCGCAGCACCTCTCCGATCACCGTGGTCGGGATGCCGCCCATGACGTAGTGGCAGGTGGGGTAGACCGGAACCAGTTCGGTCGACCGGGTCCACGCCCAGATAGGTGCGGGAGAACTCGGTGATGTCCGGGCAGTTTGGCCTCCAGCACGTCCTCGCCGAGGTGGCGGACGTCGATGTAGACGTAGTCCTTGTGCGGGCCGGCGCCGCGGCCTTCGAGCACCTCGAGCACCATCGACCGGGCGACGATGTCGCGCGGCGCCAGGTCGACGATCGTCGGCGCGTAGCGCTCCATGAAGCGCTCACCCTCGCCGTTGAGCAGACGGCCGCCCTCGCCGCGCACCGCCTCGGAGATCAGGATGCCCAGGCCGGCCAGACCGGTCGGATGGAACTGGTGAAACTCCATGTCCTCCAGGGGAAGTCCCTTGCGGAAGACGATGCCCAGGCCGTCGCCGGTCAGGGTGTGGGCGTTGGAGGTGGTCTTGTACATCCGGCCCGAGCCGCCGGTCGCCAGCACGATGGCCTTGGCGTGGAAGACGTGGATGTCGCCGGTGGCCAGTTCGTAGGCGACCACGCCGGTGGCCACCGGGCCGCGCGGCGTCTCGGTGAGCACCAGGTCCAGGGCGTAGAACTCGTTGAAGAACTCGACGTCGTGCTTGACGCAGTTCTGGTACAGCGTCTGCAGGATCATGTGGCCGGTGCGGTCGGCGGCGTAGCAGGCGCGGCGGACCGGGGCCTTGCCGTGGTCGCGGGTGTGTCCGCCGAACCGGCGCTGATCGATGCGGCCCTCCGGGGTGCGGTTGAACGGCATCCCCATCTTCTCGAGGTCGAGGACGGCGTCGATGGCCTCCTTGCACATGATCTCGACGGCGTCCTGGTCGGCGAGATAGTCGCCGCCCTTGACGGTGTCGAAGGTGTGCCACTCCCAGTTGTCCTCTTCGACGTTGGCCAGCGCGGCGCACATGCCGCCCTGGGCCGCACCGGTGTGGCTGCGGGTCGGGTAGAGCTTGGTGAGCACGGCGGTGCGTACCCGCGGTCCGGCCTCCACCGCGGCGCGCATACCGGCACCGCCGGCGCCGACGATGACGACGTCGTACCGGTGTTCCTGGATCATCGATCTCCCTACGGAGATGTTCGGGTTGAAGGTCAGCAGGGTGTAGGTGCCGACGACCAGGACGATGAGCATCGACACTGCGAGCAGGGAGTTGAGCCAGAACCGGGTCGAGTCCTTGCGGGCGTAGTCGGCGATGATCGTGCGCATGCCGTTGCCGCCGTGCAGTTGGGCCAGCCACAGCATCAGCAGGTCCCAGATCTGCCAGAACGGCGAGGCCCAGCGCTGCGCGACGTAGTTGAAGTCGATGCGGTAGACGCCGCCGTCCCACATCAGCCCGATGAACAGGTGCCCGACCACCAGGAAGATCAGCACCACGCCGGAGAACCGCATGAACAGCCACGCGTACTTCTCGAAGTTCGGCATGCCGGTGCGGCGGCGCGGCGAGCGCGGGTTGTCCAGGCTGGCGGGACGGTCGTGGTCCTTCTCGCGGACCGGCGCCGCCGGGCCGGCTCCGGCCCTCGAAGGTGGCGGTCACAGGAACCGCTCCGCCATGTGCATGCCGATCACCACGGTGGCCGGGACCATCAGCAGCAGCCAGACCGCTGCGACGCCCCACAGCATCTGGCGCTGATAGCGGGGGCCCTGCCACCAGAAGTCGATGAGGATCACCCGCACTCCGTTGAGCGCGTGGTAGAGCACGCAGGCCACCAGGCCGAGTTCCATCGAGGCCGATGATCGGGGTCTTGTAGGTCTCGACGACCTCGTTGTAGGCCTGCGGGCTGACCCGCACCAGGGCGGTGTCGAGGACGTGGACGAACAGGAAGAAGAACACCGTGGCGCCGGTGATGCGGTGCAGCACCCACGACCACATGCCCGGGTCGCCGCGATAGAGGGTCCGTCCGCCGCGTTCTGGTCATCTGCGCCTCCAACGCCTGGGATCTTCGGTGGACTCTAACTCTGTTTGTACTGGGAAAAGAGTGACGTAGGGATTACGGCTCGCGGACCGGTTTCGGGCGATTCTCACGATGAATCGGCCCGATGCGGTGCCGGCGAACACCGAAGACCCTGCATGACAAGGGGATACGGTCTTTCGAGCAATCTCGCGACGACCGGAGCCGCACCCGCACGATGTGCAGAAAATCTCAGTCCCCGAGGAGCACAATGGAGTCCTGATGAGCACGCCGCTGACCCTCGAGATGATCGGGCAGGCGCCCAAGGCACTGCTGCATGACCACCTCGACGGCGGCCTGCGCCCGGCCACGGTCATCGACATCGCCGCCCAGGTCGGTTACGACGGACTGCCGAGTACCGACGAGGCCCAACTCGCGGCCTGGTTTCGCACTGCTGCGCACAGCGGTTCGCTGGTGCGCTACCTCGAACCGTTCGCCCACACGGTCGCGGTGATGCAGACTCCGGAGGCCCTGCACCGGGTGGCTCTGGAATGCGTGGAGGATCTCGCCGCCGACAACGTCGTGTACGCCGAGGTCCGGTTCGCGCCCGAGCTGCACATCGGCGGCGGGTTGTCGCTCGACGATGTCGTCGACGCCGTGCTGGCCGGGTTCGCCGACGGCGAGAAGTGCCGCCGAGGCGATGGGGCGGACCATCACGGTGCGCTGCCTGGTGACCGCCATGCGGCATGCCGCCCGGTCGCTCGACATCGCCGAGTTGGCGATCCGGTTCCGCGACAGGGGCGTGGTGGGGTTCGACATCGCCGGTGCGGAGGCCGGGTATCCGCCCTCGCGTCACCTCGACGCTTTCGAGTACATGCGGGCCAACAACGCCCGCTTCACGATTCACGCCGGCGAGGCGTTCGGATCTGCCGTCCATTCATGAGGCGCTGGCGTTCTGCGGGGCCGACCGGCTGGGCCATGGGGTGCGCATCATCGACGACATCGAGGTGCTGCCCGACGGCAGCGCCAGTCTGGGCCGGCTGGCCGCGCTGATGCGGGACAAGCGAATTCCGCTGGAGATGTGCCCGAGCTCCAATGTGCAGACCGGCGCGGTGCCGAGCATCGAGAAGCATCCTTTCGACCTGTTGGCGCGCTTGCGGTTCCGGGTGACGGTCAATACCGACAACCGGTTGATGAGCGACACGACCATGAGCCGGGAGATGTTCCGCCTCGTCGAGACGTTCGGGTACGGGTGGAGTGACCTCGAGCGGTTCACCATCAACGCGATGAAGTCGGCGTTCATCCACTTCGACGAGCGTTTGGCCATCATCGACGAGGTGATCAAGCCGCGTTACGCGGTGCTCGTCGGCTAAAAAGGCGGCGGTTCGTGTGGGCAGTTCCCCCGCCGGGACCGTCAGGGCGGGAAACAGCAGCGCACTGCCGGGGGTGGTGACGTACGTCTGCCCACCCGGGAAGGTCCAGACCACCGTTCCGTCGGGCAGTTGGCGGTCATGCCGCCCCCCAGAACGCCTTCATCACAGGGTGACACCGCACATCCCAAGAACATTCTGATTGCACGGATGCCCCTCCGATGCACGGATGCCCCTCCGGCGGATGACCAAGGCGCAACGGGCCCCGATCATCTCGGCGCAACTTACCGCAGGAGGCACGATCGCACCGATGCTGAACTGGTGGTGGTAACGGTTGCGCCATCGGATAAAGTCCCTTGAAAGTAATCGCGCGGGTCGAGGGCGGTATTTAGCCGAGCATGGAGAGCAGTCCGCACCCATTAAGCGAAGAAGAATTTCGCGCCATCTATCAGAAAGTTCCGCGCCTGACGGTGGAGATTATCGTCAGGCGCAACGGTGCTGTATTGCTCACGATGCGCAACATTGAGCCCTGCAAGGGCATGTGGCACTTACCCGGTGGGACGGTCCGCTTCGGCGAGAAGCTCACCGACGCGGTTCGGCGCATCGCAAAAAGTGAGCTGGGCATTGACGTGGCCGGAACCCTGCTGGTCGGGTACATCGAATATCCGAGTCACTACGAAAACGGTTTGGACTGCCCCATAGGGATCGCCTTTGAGGTCATCAACTATTCGGGCAGTATCGAACTCGACGATCAAGCGGCGGAGTTTGGCTGGTTTGGGGATCTACCGGCCGAATTGCATCAAGAGCAATCGGACTTCTTACAGTCAGTGTTTGCTGACCCATGAAAGCTTCCACGGCCGAAGTCATGCAAAGACGTAGTTTTCTGTTACTTACCATCAGCCCGAGCAGGTAAAAAGGAATCGCCCCGATCACCAAGACGGGGATCCTAGATTACACGCCTGAGTTCGAAGAGCGGTGAGGCGACGGGCGGCCGCCTGGTTCTCCTGGCGCGCGGCGGCGACCAGATCGCCGACCAACCGCCGCGACGCGGCGCAATCGGTCGGTTCGAAGTGCTCGTGCAGCCGATTGTCGAACATGTATTCGATTATTGCAGTGGGGTCTGACACGGCGGCGAATTTGCCCCAGTTTTGATACTGAGCGTGAACTTAGAGTTCGCGTAGATTATCCTGGAGATGTGCTGGGAAGCGGGGTAATGACGATGCGTCAGGCGGCTGCCGATGAACTGGCAACCCTGCTCAAGAAAACCGCCGGCGAACTGGCCGGATCCGGACACAAGCCGAAGCGGGTTCCCTTCGGCCGCGGTGTCGCCGGCGGCCTGATCAAGCCCCGCTCGCCGAGAGGATTCGTGCTCGATGCGGTCGCGCCTCAACTGTTGCTGCCCGACGGCCGCCTCTGGTACTTCCACAGCCGGCTGAACCCCGAGGGCATCTACTACGACGCCAAAGTGGACCACTCCCGTTCCCAGCACGGCTCGATCCCGCTGGGCGACGAGCGCTTCAGCTTCCTCGGGGCGGTCGTGAACTCGTACAACTTCGGCTACAAACACCGCGACGAGTCGTCCGGTGGATACGAACTGGGCGCGCTGATCGGCAAAGCCGGCTCGACCCACTTCGTCGATGCGGCAGAGGCGCTCGCCGATATCGTCCGCAAGTTCGGGTAGCCGCGCTACTCGCGGCGCAGCCGCGACTCCACGAATCTCTCGAGTTCCTCCCAGTCGGCGACCGCCTGCGAGTAGGGGCCGTTCGGACGGTTCGTCGATTCGGGGTTGAGCGTGTGATTCACCAGCCGCCCGAGCGCGGCGTCCTCGCCCAGCAGTCGGTCGACCGTGTCGTCCTCGGAGTAGTCACCGACGTCGCGGACGAACTCCATCGCCAGCGCGAGTTGATCGCGGTCGATCGCCTCCGGACCATCGGCGATATCGTCGGCCAGGCCGCTGAGCACGTACACGTTGTCGTCGGTGACGTCCACCCGCAGCGAGCCGTCGGTCGCGGCGGTGCGGATGTCGTCATAGGTGCTCAGATCGGACAGGTCGTGGTCGTGTTCGTCGGCCAGATAGCGGGCCAGCGTCCGCTCGGAGGGGAAGACGCTGATCCGGCCGTTACGGCCCAGGAAGATCGGCTTGTCGTCGAAGTAGCACCGCAGGGTGTACAGCGTGCCGCCACTGGTCATCACCCGCACCGGATCGATGCCGACCTGCTCCCAGAAATTCACGTCGCCGCCGAGAACCAGGGTGTCGGCGGCGCTGCGACCCGCGACCACCGGCACTGCGGCCACCCCGTCGAGATCCTCGTCGGGGTCGTCGGCCGGCGCGGCGATCGTGGTCTCCTCGACTTCGTCGAGGTCCTCGTAGGGCTCGTCGAGTTCGTCGGCGGCCTGCGCGGCGGCGCCCGCGTCGACCGCCGGGGTGGTCAGGATCTCGTCGACCGCCGACACCACGCCATCCCAGCTGCGGGCGACGATCTGGCCGATGCCCGCCCAGCGTTTGCGTCCGGCCCGGCCGGTGAACTGCTCGATCCCGCCGGACACCAGGCCCAGGGTGGGATTGCCGTTGAAGAAGCGGGTGACCGCGGGCAGTTCGCACACCGATCCGATCGACGAGACGACGGCCAGGGTGTTGGCCAGCGCGTTCACCGACTCCTCGGTGGGTTTGCCGGCCAGCAACTCGGCAACCCCGATCAGATCCGCCTGCCGGCTCTCGGCGGGCTGCAGCTTGTGCGCGTTGGCCTTCGTCAGCCGCTCCCAGGCGGGATGATCGGCCAGGTCGTTGTCGGTGTTGGTCCGCACGAACGCCGCGAGGTCGGCCACCGACTCGAAGGCGTAGAGGTCCTCGTCCCTACCGAGGAAGCCCTCCCATTCGTCGCCGGCGTCGCGCCAGCGGGGAGCCCACAGTGTGTAAAGGTCACCCGCGGTGACACCCAGCCGAACCGGCACAAGCTCTGACGACATGCCGGACAGCCTAACGACCTACAGTCTGTGCTCATGGACGTGCGTGTCATCAACCATCCCCTGGCCGCTGCCCGGCTGACCGCCCTGCGTGACGAGAACACCGACAACGCGGGGTTCCGGGCGGCGTTGCGCGACCTCACGCACATGTTGGTCTACGAGGCCACCCGTGATGCCCCGAGCCAGGAGATCAGTGTGCGCACACCGTTGTGCGACACCATCGGCAGCCGACTGGCCAATCCGCCGCTGTTGGTGCCGGTGTTACGCGCCGGGCTGGGCATGGTCGATCAGGCACATGCGCTCATCCCCGAGGCCAAGGTGGGTTTCGTCGGCGTCGCGCGCGACGAGCGCAGCCACCGCGCGGTGCCCTATCTCGAGTCGCTTCCCGCCGACCTGCGCACCCAGCCGGTGATGGTGCTCGACCCGATGCTGGCCACCGGCGGCTCGATGGTCCACACCCTCGAACTGCTGTCCGCGCGCGGCGCGATCGACATCACCGTGGTGTGCGTGGTGTGCGCGCCCGAAGGTATTGCGGCAGTGGAGAAGGCGACCCCCCAGGCCCGGCTGTTCACCGCCACCATCGACGACGGTCTCAACGACGACGCCTACATCGTCCCGGGTCTCGGAGATGCCGGGGACCGGCAGTTCGGGCCGCGGTAACCGCCGCTCACAGCGCGGCCAGGATCGCCGCCAGCAGGGTGCCGACGTCGGCGGCCGAATCGCGGCCGGCGGCCAGCACCTCGTCGTGGCGCAACGGCTCACCGGTCATCCCCGCGGCCAGGTTGGTCACCAGGGACACCCCCAGCACCTCGGCGCCGGCCGCCCGCGCCGCGATGGTCTCGTGGACGGTGGACATGCCCACCAGATCTGCGCCCAGTGTGCGCAGCATGCGCACCTCCGCGGGCGTCTCGTAGTGCGGGCCCGGCACAGCCGCGTAGACCCCCTCGGCCAGGGTCGGGTCGATGGCGTGCGCCAGCCTCCTGAGCCGGGGGGAGTAGGCGTCGACCAGGTCGACGAACTGAGCCCCGACCAGGGGAGAGCGGGCCGTCAGGTTGAGGTGGTCGCTGATCAACACCGGTTGACCGACCCGGTAGTCCGGCCGAAGGCCCCCGGCGGCGTTGGTGAGGATCACGACACCGGCCCCGGCGGCACAGGCGGTGCGCACCGGATGCGCCACCAGGCCCAGGTCGTGGCCTTCGTAGGCGTGAATGCGGCCGACGAAGACCAGCACCCGCTTGTCGCCGGTCGCCAGCGACAGCACCTGCCCGCGGTGGCCGTCCGCACTGGGCGGGAGAAAGCCGGGAAGTTCGGCCATCGGGACCTCGGCCGTCGGCGTTCCCAGCGCTGCGGCGGCGGGACCCCAGCCCGACCCGAGGACCACGGCGACGTCGTGGTGTTCCACGCCGGTGCGCTCGGCCAGCGCGGCGGCCGCCCGGGCGGCGTCTGGGCTCACAGCACCAGACCTTGCCACACTCCGCTCGATCCGCGGGTGGCGCACGCGGCCTGAATCGCGGTGAGATACTTGCCCGATGTCCTTGGCCGACACCGCGGAGTCGTGGCTGGCTGCGCACTACGACGACCTGGTCGCGTGGCGCCGTCACATCCACCGCCATCCCGAACTGGGCCGGCAGGAGTTCGCCACCACCCAGTTCGTCGCCGACCGTCTGGTCGAGGCGGGACTCAACCCCAAAGCGCTGCCTGGCGGCACCGGACTGACGTGTGACCTCGGCCCCGAGCACGCGCCGCGCATCGCACTGCGCGCCGATATGGACGCGCTGCCGATGACGGAGCGGACCGGGGCGTCCTACACCTCGACGGTTCCCGGGGTGGCCCACGCCTGCGGACACGACGCCCACACCGCGATGGTGCTCGGCGCGGCTACCGCCCTGGCCTCGGCGCCGGACCTTCCGATGGGGGTGCGGCTGATCTTTCAGCCCGCCGAGGAGTTGATGCCCGGCGGCGCACTCGACGCCATCGCCGCCGGGGCGCTGAACGGGGTATCGCGGATCTTCGCACTGCACTGCGACCCCCGCCTGGCCGTCGGGCGGGTGGCCATCACCGCCGGTCCGATCACCTCGGCGGCCGACTCCATCGAGATCACCCTGCACTCCCCGGGCGGGCACACGTCCCGGCCGCATCTGACCTCGGACCTGGTGTACGGGATGGGGACGGTCATCACCGGGTTACCCGGTGTGCTGTCGCGGCGCATCGACCCCCGGCACGGCACGGTGATGGTGTGGGGTGCGGCCAATGCCGGAGTCGCCGCGAATGCCATTCCGCAGACCGGGAGCCTGGCGGGCACCGTGCGCACCGCCAGCCGGGAAACCTGGCTGGAGTTGGAAAGCCTTGTCAGCGAGACGGTTTCGGGTCTGCTGGCCCCACTGGGTATCGAGCATTCCCTGCAGTACCGGCGTGGTGTCCCGCCGGTGGTCAACGAGGAGCGCTCGACCCAGATCATGACCCATGCGATCGAGGAGGTGGGCCCGGACGTGCTGGCCGATACCCGCCAGTCCGGTGGGGGTGAGGACTTCTCCTGGTACCTCGAGGATGTGCCCGGCGCGATGGCCCGGCTCGGTGTATGGGGCGGTGAGGGCGATCAGCTGGATCTGCACCAGCCCAACTTCGACCTCGACGAGCGGGCCCTGGCGGTCGGGGTCCGGGTGCTGGTCAACATCATCGAGCGGGCAGCGGAATTCGACTGAAACCCACGGGTTCCGCTTGGTTTGGTGCGCTATTCGGCCGGACCCGGGCCGACATTGCGGGCAGGCCGGGTGCGAAGGTCGTGCACATACTCCGCCGGCGCCCCGGCGACCTCCGCGGCATCCGACATCACCCCGATGTAGCGGGCCGACGGCAGACCGCCCTCCCAGGCGTCCACGACGTACAGCCAGGCCAGAATGGGGTCGGTGGTGGTGTCGGAGGATTCCCGGTCGATGCGGCAGCGGATCTTCTTGTGCAGACCCAACTCCGAGCCTTCCCAGCGGTCCATGTTCTGCTCGTCGGCGGGGGTGACGTCGTAGAGGACGACGAACACGCTGGAGGTGGGATCCTCGACGAGGGTCGCCAGCGCTCCCTCCCAGCCGATGTCCTCGCCGGCGAAGGTCAGCCGCCACCCGTGCAGCCAGCCGGTGCCGGCCATCGGGGAGTGCGGTGCCCGCTCCAGCATCTGCTCGGGATCCATGTTGGACCCGTAGGCGGCGTAGAGAGGCACGACAGAAGCGTAAGGGCTACCTTTTCCTCGTGACTACGCGGATCGTCATCATCGGTGGGGGCCCGGCGGGATACGAGGCAGCGCTGGTGGCCGCGACCCGGGGGGCAGAGGTCACCGTGGTGGATTCCGACGGCATCGGGGGCGCGTGTGTGCTCTACGACTGCGTTCCGTCCAAGACGTTCATCGCCTCGACCGGGGTGCGCACCGAACTGCGGCGGGCATCCGGGCTGGGTTTCGCCATCGGCATCGAGGACGCCAAGATCTCGCTGCCGCAGATCAACAACCGGGTCAAGACCCTGGCCCGTTCCCAGTCCGCCGACATCGGCGCACAGTTGTTGCGCGAGAAGGTGAACGTGGTGGCCGGCCGCGGCGAACTGATCGACGACGTGCCGGGCATGGCCAGCCACCGGGTGCAGGTCACCACACCGGACGGCAAGGGCGGTGTGCTCAAGGCCGACGTGGTGCTGATCGCCACCGGCGCCACCCCGCGGGTGCTGCCCGGCGCGGTGCCCGACGGCGAGCGGATCCTCAACTGGCGTCAGCTCTACGACCTCACCGAGCTGCCCGAGCATCTGGTGATCGTCGGCTCCGGTGTGACCGGGGCGGAGTTCTGCAACGCCTATACCGAGCTCGGCGTCACCGTGACGGTGGTAGCCAGCCGAGACCAGATCCTGCCGCACGAGGACAGCGACGCCGCGGCCGTTCTGGAGGAGGTGTTCTCCGAACGCGGTGTGACGCTGGTGAAGAACGCCCGCGCCGACTCGGTGCTGCGCACCGCCGACGGAATACGGGTGACCATGGCCGACGGCCGCACCGTCGACGGCAGCCATGCCCTGATGACGGTCGGCTCGGTGCCCAACACCGCCGGCCTGGGTCTGGAGCGGGTCGGCATCGAGCTGGACCGGGGCGGCTACATCCCGGTGGACCGGGTGTCGCGGACCACAGCCTCCGGGATCTACGCCGCCGGGGACTGCACCGGGCTGATGCCGCTGGCGTCGGTGGCCGCCATGCAGGGCAGGATCGCGATGTATCACGCGCTGGGGGAAGGAGTGTCGCCGATCAGGCTGCGCACGGTCGCGTCGGCCACCTTCACACGTCCGGAGATCGCGGCGGTGGGGGTGCCGCAGTCGGCCATCGACAGTGGCGATGTGCCGGCCCGCACCCTGACCCTCCCGCTGACCACCAACGCGCGGGCCAAGATGTCGCTGCTGCGCCGCGGTTTCGTCAAGATCTTCTGCCGGCCGGCCACCGGCGTGGTGATCGGGGGTGTGGTGGTGGCCCCGATCGCCTCCGAACTGATCCTGCCGATCGCCCTGGCGGTGCAGAACCGCATTTCGGTGACCGATCTGGCTCAGACGCTTTCGGTATATCCGTCGCTGTCTGGGTCTATCGTCGAAGCCGCTCGTCGGCTGATGGCGCACGACGATCTCGACTAGCGTGTAGACACCCACCAGTAACCCCCTCAGGAGTGACAGTGAGCGACCCGATCCTTCGACCGGGTAACGGTCAGACCTTCCTCGGCCCCGCCCAGCGCGCGGAGGCCTGGGACCGGCTGGGAAGTGAGCAGTTCGACGTCGTCGTCATCGGCGGCGGGGTGGTGGGCGCCGGTGCGGCGCTCGACGCCGCCACCCGCGGACTGCGCGTCGCTCTCGTCGAGGCGCGCGACTTCGCGTCCGGCACCTCGAGCCGAAGCTCGAAGATGTTTCACGGCGGCCTGCGCTACCTCGAGCAGTTGGAATTCGGTCTGGTGCGCGAGGCGCTGCACGAACGCGAACTGTCGCTGTCGGTCCTGGCGCCGCACCTGGTCAAACCGCTGCCCTTCCTGTTCCCGCTCACCCACCGGGTGTGGGAGCGGCCCTACATCGCAGCCGGCATCTTCCTCTACGACCAACTCGGCGGCGCGAAATCGGTTCCGCCGCAACGCCATCTGACGAAATCCGGCGCCCTGCGGCTGGCTCCCGGACTCAAGCGCAACTCCCTGGTCGGCGGCATCCGCTACTACGACACCGTGGTCGACGATGCCCGGCACACCATGATGGTGGCCCGTACCGCGGCGCACTACGGCGCGGTGGTGCGCAACTCCACCCAGGTGGTCGCACTGCTCACCGAGGGTGATCGCGTCGTCGGCGTGACGGTTCGCGATTCGGAGAGCGGCGCCGTCACCGACGTACGCGGCCACGTCGTCATCAACGCCACCGGCGTATGGACCGACGAGATCCAGGCGCTGTCCAAGCAACGCGGCCGGTTCCGGGTCCGGGCTTCCAAGGGCGTGCACATCGTGGTCCCGCGGGACCGCATCGTCAGCGAGGTGGCGATCATCCTGCGCACCGAGAAGTCGGTGCTGTTCATCATCCCGTGGGGCACGCACTGGATCATCGGCACGACCGACACCGACTGGAACCTCGACCTGGCCCACCCTGCGGCCACCAAGGCCGATATCGACTACATCCTCGATCACGTGAACACCGTGCTGGCCACCCCGCTCACCCACGAGGACATCGACGGGGTCTACGCCGGCTTGCGGCCACTGCTCGCCGGTGAGAGCGAGGAGACCTCCAAGCTGTCCCGTGAGCACGCGGTGGCGTCACCCACCCCTGGGCTGGTCGCCATCGCGGGCGGCAAGTACACCACCTACCGGGTGATGGGCGCCGACGCCGTCGACGCGGCCGCGGAGTTCGTGCCCTCGCGGGTGGCGCCGTCGATCACCGAGAAGGTGCCACTGCTCGGCGCCGACGGGTATTTCGCGCTGATCAACCAGACCGACAGCGTCGGCGAGCAGTACCACCTGCATCCGTATCGGGTGCGCCATCTGCTCGACCGGTACGGCTCGTTGATCGGCGAGGTGCTGGGGCTTGCCGAAGGTAGGCCCGACCTGCTCGAACCGATCGCCGCCGCACCGATCTATCTGCGGGTCGAGGCCGCCTACGCGGCCGCCGCGGAGGGTGCGCTGCACCTCGAGGACATCATGACCCGGCGGATGCGGATCTCCATCGAGTATCCGCACCGCGGGGTCGACTGCGCCCGCGAGGTTGCCGAGATCGTCGCGCCGATCCTGGGCTGGAGTCAGAACGACATCGACACCGAGGTCGACACCTATATCGCCCGGGTGGAGGCCGAGGTCCGGTCGCAGACCCAGCCCGATGACGAGTCGGCCGACGCGCTGCGGGCGGCGGCGCCGGAGGCGCGGGTGGAGCTTCTCGAGCCGGTGCCCCTGACCTGATGGGGCGTCGCGGTCGGGCGGCGGCCCCGCTGCCGGTGCGCGACGGTCTCGGGCCGGCCCGGCTGCGACTGCACGGCGGAAACGTCGCCGAGGAGTTCGGCCGGCGCTTCGGCCCGGCGGGACGGGCGGCGGTTCTCGCCGGCGGGGTGGTCGACGCCCGGGGCTCCGTGCTGGACGGTCTGACGGAACTGCCGTCCGGGGCCGTGGTCTACCTCTACCGGGACATGCCCGACGAGGTCGAGGTGCCCTTCGACATCCCGGTACTCCACCGTGACGAGAACATCCTGGTCGTCGATAAGCCACACTTTCTGGCGACCATGCCGCGCGGTGGCCACGTCGCCCAGACGGCACTGGTCCGGCTGCGCCGCGATCTGGACCTGCCCGATCTCAGCCCGGCCCATCGGCTGGACCGGCTGACCGCCGGGGTCCTGGTGTTCACCGTGCGGCGCGACGTACGCGGCGCCTACCAGACGTTGTTCGCCCGCGGCGAGGTCGCCAAGACCTACCTCGCCCGGTCCAGCGCGGAGCCGGGTGTGGTTGCTCCGCAGGTCGTTTCGAACCGAATCGTCAAACGGCGCGGCATCCTGCAGGCGACGGTGGAACCGGGTGAGCCCAATGCGGAAACCCTGATCGAGCCCCTCGGCGGAGGTCTCTACCGGTTGACACCGCGGACCGGCCGGACGCACCAATTGCGGGTGCACATGGCCGGCCTGGGCAGCCCGATTCGCAACGACCCGCTCTACCCGGACATCATCGACGTCCGGCCCGGGGACTTCTCCCGGCCGCTGGCGTTGCTGGCGCAGCGCCTGGCATTCGACGACCCGCTGACCGGTCGGCGGTGCTGCTTCGTCAGTACGCGGGAACTCTGAGCCGACTCGCGTCACCGGCGGATAGGGCCTTCGGCCCCTAGCCGGACGGCTCAGAAAGGGCCACAATGGTGTGTCGCCGCTGGAGGGATATATGAAAGACGATCACGAACTGGTTCTGGTTGCGGCCTATGCCGACCTGGAGAGCGCCCGCGACGACTTTTTCGAACTGGAGCGCGGCCTCAAGCACGGCTTGGAGGTGCGTGGGGCGGCGCTGGTCAGCAAGGACGCCGATGGAAAGCCCGAGGTGGTGGAGGCCGCCAACCGGCACGGCCGGGTCGGGGTCGGCGTCGGCGCCGGTATCGGGGCGCTGTTCGGACTGTTCGCCCCGCCACTGGGGCTGTCGGTCCTGGTGGGTGCGGCCGCGGGCGGCTTGCTCGCCTCCTTCGCCGAGCACGAGTTGCGGTCCGGCCTCCAACATGAGGTGGGCGAGGCACTTGAAGCCGGAACCGCGGTCATCATCGCCATCACCTACCCCAACGGGCGGGAACCGGTGGAGAACGCCGTGCACCGCGCCGAGACGTTCCGGGAGTTGCGGTTGGACAAGAACACGGTCCGGTCGGTCGAGGAGTCCATTGCCGAGGCGATGAAGCAGATCGGCCACGACGCCGGCGGGACTGAGCGGGGCTGAGATCGGCCCCGGATCCCAGTCGCCGCTATTTCCTGCTGAGTTCCACGTTGATGGCCGCTGCGTCGGAGCCGACTTCGGCGTACTGACCCTGAACCTTGCCGTCGATCAGCCGGCCGCGGAATGAGCCATCCTCGTCGACCATGAGGATGTCGCCGTTGAGTCCGACGACGCCGTTGACCATTTCCTTTTTCGGTTGCTCGCCCTCGCGCGTGTACTCCTTGAAACCGGCGAAGCGCTGGCCGTCGACCTTCTCGATTACCACCGTCTGGTTCTCCCAGATGACCGGAACGCCCATCTCGTAGCCGGTACCGGTCTGCAGCCACGTTCCCTTGAGGTCCGCAGCAGTGGGTACCGGCGCCGATGAGTCCGTCCCGCAGCCGGCGACGGCGGCGATGACGGCACCCGCGCCGATCGCGGCGAGGATCGTTCTGCCCATGGTTGCTCCTAGGTCGGGGACATGGTCGGGTGAGTTGATCAATCCTGGCACGACCGACACCAGTAGCTGACCCGTTCACCGGTCAGGTCGGACTGACCGGCGCGGGAGATGCGGGTGCCGCACCGGCGGCACGGCTCACCGCCGCGGCCGTAGACCCACAGTCGCTGACTCGGCCGGGTATTGCCGGTGGTGGTCCTCTCCCGCCGTAACCGGTTGGCCCACAACATGTCCCGGGCTTTGCTGACCACTCTGTCCGGGTTGGTCAGGGCGCGAACCGGGCTGGTGGGCAATCGGCCGAACAGGAAGCACAGTTCGTTGCAGTACACGTTGCCGACACCAGCCATCACCCGCTGGTCGAGTAGTGCGGCGGCGATGGGCCGGTCCGGGTCTGCGGTCAGGTTGGCGGCCGCTTGCACCGGGTCCCAGTCCGGGCCGAGCAGATCCGGGCCCAGGTGGGCGACCGCTTCCATATCGCCGACGCGGTCAAGAACGTCCAGCACACCGAGGTCGATTCCGGCGGCGGCGACGTCTCCGGCTTCCAGCAGAATCCGGATCTTGTGGTCCGGCCTGGGCGTTCGGCCGCGGGGAAACACCCGCCAGCTGCCGTCCATCTTCAGATGTGAATGGATGCTGGCGTGGCCGACGCGGATGAACAGATGCTTGCCGCGACTGAGAACGTCATCGACCTTCTGGCCGCTGAGGTCCACCGTGGCATGCTGCGGAACCCTGATATCGCAACGGGTCAGCGTTGTGCCGACGAGCGCCTCGCGCAGCACGGCGGCGGTGTGAAAGACCGTGTCGCCCTCGGGCATTGGTTCGTCACTCCACGATCAGAACGTCGAGGGTTCGGGGCCCGTGCACGCCTTCGACCCGCTCGAGCTCGATATCGCTGGTGGCGCTCGGCCCGGAGATGAAGGTCAACGGCCGCAACGGGTCGAGCGCGGCGAATCCCTGCGGCACGGTGTCGACGATCTGCCCGGCGAAGACCACGCAGATGTGGTGATCGGGAACCAGGGTCAGAGCCCTTCGGCCCTGGGTGGCGCCGGCGTCCAGGACGATGGTTCCGGTTGCGGCGATCCCCACCGCGCAGCCCGTGACGACGGCGTTCGCCGCTTCCAGCCGGTCGTTGGACAGACGCTCGCCGGGCTGGTCCCGCACGGTGTTCACGGCGGCCACCCAATCCGTCGGCAGGTCATCGGGAATGGCGACGACGGCCTGCGGGGGCAGCAGCGATGCGATGGTGGCGCTGATCGCTTCGGCGGAGATCCGCGCCACCCGGGCACGGTAGTCGGCGACGGTCTCGGCGAACAGTGCGACATCGCCACCCCCGCGCAGCGGTTCCCGGTCGTAGTCGCGCGGAATGAGCGGGATCCGGGCGGGTGCTGTTCCGAGGGCCGCGCGGATCCGTCCGAGCACCGCCGTCCTGGCGTCGGTCATGGCTGTTCTCCGTGCGTGCGGGCCCACCACTGCCGGAACGTCTCGCGGGGCGGCTCGGGCAGATCGCGGCTCGCCGTCCACTTCGACGCCGGCCAGGGCAGCGCCGTGATGCGGTGGTCGGAGTTCGCGAGCAGTCGGCCGGCGCCGGCGGCCCACTCGGCCGTCGCGAAGCGCTTGGGCGAACCCATCACCCAGGCGGCGGCTTTCATCGCCAGGTCCTGGCCGCTCGGGATCCCGCCGCGCTCGGCGTCGACCTGCTCGGCGCGCAGATGGACCAGGATCGAGGGAATGTCGATGCGGACCGGGCAGGCGTCGAAACACGCTCCGCACAGTGAGGAGGCGAACGGCAGTGAGGCATTCGGGTCGTCGTGCCCGCGCGTACCGGTCAGCTGCGGGCTCAGGATCGCCCCGATCGGCCCCGGGTAGACCGACCCGTAGGCGTGGCCGCCGGTGCGTTCGTAGACCGGGCAGACGTTGAGGCAGGCGCTGCAGCGGATGCATTTCAGCGCGTCCCGTCCGACCGGGTCGCCCAGCACGCGGGTGCGTCCGTTGTCCAGCAGAACCAGGTGGAACTCCTGCGGCCCGTCGCCGGGATGCACACCGGTCCACATCGACGTGTAGGGGTTCATCCGTTCGGCGGTGGACGAGCGTGGCAGAAGTTGCATGAACACCTCGAGGTCGGCGAAGCGCGGAATGACCTTCTCGATGCCCATGACGGTGATCAGCGTCTGCGGCAGGGTCAGGCACATCCGGCCGTTGCCTTCGGATTCCACCACGGCCAGCGTGCCGGTTTCGGCGACGCCGAAGTTGGCTCCGCTCACCGCGACCCGAGCGGACAGGAACTTGCGGCGCAGGTAGGCGCGCGCGGCCATCGCCAGCGCGTGCGGCTCGTCGCTGAGCTCCTCGATGTCGGGCATCTCGCGCAGGAAGATCTCCCGGATCTCGGATCGGTTCTTGTGGATCGCGGGCACCAGGATGTGGCTCGGCCAGTCATTGCCGAGTTGGACGATCAATTCGGCCAGATCGGTCTCGACCGCCGAGATTCCTTCGGCGGCAAGGTGCTCGTTGAGGCCGATCTCCTGGGTGGCCATCGACTTGACCTTCACCACCTCGGTGGCGCCGGTTGTCCGGATCAGTCCGGTGACGATGCGATTGGCCTCGTCGGCGTCGCGGGCCCAGTGCACCACACCGCCGTGGCGGATGACGTTGCTCTCCAGTTCCTCCAGCAGTTCCGGCAGCCGGGCCGCGACATCGGCCTTGATGGCGCTGCCGGCCAGTCGAAGTTCCTCCCAGTCCCGGCACTCCTGCACTGCCGCAAGCCGTTTGGTGCGGATCGAGCGGGTGGCGTGGCCGACGTTGCGGCGCATCTGGGTGTCCGCCAGGGCCCGGTGGGCCGCCCTGGGGAAGGACTCCTTGCCGCGCAGGTTGCCGACACCCGGTATCCCGAGGAATGTAACCGGCGTCATTGCGCCGCAAGGATTTCGGCGAGGTGGACGGTGCGCACGGGTGACCCGGACCGGCTGAGCCCGCCGCCGATGTGCATCAGACAGGATGCGTCGCCCGCGGTGCACACCTGCGCGCCGGTGCCGGCTATGGCGGCCATCTTGTCGGTCAGCATGGCCGCCGAGGTGTCGGCGTTCTTCAGGGCGAACGTCCCGCCGAAGCCGCAGCAGGAGTCCGCCATCGGCAAGTCGACGAGCGTGATGCCGCGCACGTGCCGCAACAACTCCAGTGGCTTGTCGCCGACCCGCAGCATCCGCAACGAGTGGCAGGTGGGGTGATAAGTCACCGTGTGCGGGTAGTACGCACCGACGTCACGGACATCGAGGACGTCGATCAGTAACTCGGACAGTTCATAGGTGCGGGCGGCGACGGCCTCGGCGCGCAGTGCCAATTCCTCGTCGCCGGCCCGCCGGGCCACCATCGCATGCTGGTGACGTACCGATCCCACACATGATCCGGACGGGGCGACGATGACATCGCATCCGCAGGACTCGAACACCTCGACGTGATGACGCACCAGTCCGGCGGCCTCACGCTGATAGCCGGTGTTGACGTGCATCTGGCCGCAGCAGGTCTGGCCCGCCGGGAACACCACCTGGTGTCCGAGCCGTTCCAGCAGCGCCACCGTGGCGATCGCCGCGTCCGGAAACAGCGCGTCCGCCAGGCAGGTGGCGAACACCGCGATGCGCATCCCACGATCGTCCGGCATGGTTCAGCGCATCCGCAAGCCGCGTGGGGTGCGGGCGAAACCGGCGGCAGTCAGTGCCTCGGTCGCGGGCCCGGTGGCCAGCAGCACCGGTGTGCCGTCGATCTTCTCGACGACGACGCCGGCCAGGTGACCCGTGCGGACCAGGTCGGCGAGTGCGCCCGCGGCGGCACGTTGGGCTTCGGCGTTCGCACCGAAGGTGAGCAGCGAGCGGCCGCCGCGTTCGAGGAACCACGCCAGTTCGCCGTCGACGAGCACCACCAGGGCCCCTGCCTTGCGGCCCGGCCGGTGAGAGTTCTCGGCGTCGGGACGTACCGGCCAGGGCAGCGCGGCGCCGTACGGATTGGCCGGGTCCGCGGCCGCCAGCACGACGGCATGGCACTCGGGGCGCTCCTGGTCGACGCTGTCGGCGTACCCACGAAGGCGGTCCACCGTTGCGGCCGTGGCGAATTGGGCGCCGCCGAGGGACTCGACGAAGTACCCGCGCTGGCAGCGGCCGGCCTCCTCGAGGGCGGTCAGGACCTTGTACAGCATGGCGAAACCACCCGGGACCTCGTCGGTGCTGCTCGTGACCGCGCCGCGGGTGAGCACGCCGTAGCGGTTCATCAGCAACTCCGCGGTGAAGTGGGCGCGCAGGGTGGAATCGGGCTCGCGGCGCGGGCAGCGCCGACCACCGTCCCGCGACCCTCGGGTCGGTCGGGCGGGCCTGGGCGTGGGCCACCGAGTAGCGGCTCAGCCGCGGGGCGCGCCGGTGCCGGTGGGCGGCCGCGGCCGGACGGCGGGTGCCCGGCCGGGTGCCGCCGGTCAGCATGGCCCGCACCGGGGCGAAGGTGTCCCCGCTGACCCAGCCGCCCCAGATCAGGTCCCACAGCGCCGCTGTGAAGGTCACCTCGCGGCCGGTGATGTCCTCGGCGAGCTGGCGGAAGAAGAACGCGCCGCGGGACTCACCCGGCGAGCCGAGAACGTCGAGAATGGCCCGGTGGGCCTCGGAGAGTTCGAGGTCGGCCGGGGTGGCCAGGGTCAGTGGTGCGGTGTCGGCGTGGTGGAACACCACCCAGCCGTCGCTGCCCGAGATCGCCCCGGCCCCCGACCAGATGACCTCCCCGGAGGCCAGTAACTCGTCGAGCATGGCGGGCTGGTAGCCCCGCACCCGCGGGGACAGGATCAGCGGTTCGACGGCCGAGGCCGGAACAGCGGCTCCTGCAAGCTGTTCGATGACGTTGAGCAGACCGTCCACCCCGGCGGCCCCCGATACGCCGACCTGCTGCCAGGCCGGCAGGAAACGGGCGTAGGCGCGCAGTGCTCACCGGCTCGACCTGGGCCCGCAGCGCGGCCAGCGACCGTCGACGAAGGATCCGCAGCACCCCGGCGTCACACCACTGTTCGGATCCATCCGAGTCGGTGAACTCACCGCGAACCAGCTTGCCGTCCAACGCCATCCGGCCCAGCACATCAGCAGCGACCCGCAGGCCCAGGCCGAACCGGGCCGCTGCCATCACGGTGCTGAACGGGCCGCGGGTGCGGGCATAGCGGGCGAGCAGTTCGCCGAGGGGATCGGGCACCGATTCGGTGAAGTCGGCCGGCACTCCCATCGGCACGGCGACCCCGACGGCGTCGCGAAGTCGGCCGATGTCCTCGACGGCCACCCACCAGCTGCTGCCGGCGTAGGACACCTGCAGCACGCGGCGGGCGGCCTGCAGACCGTCCAGCCAGGGCCGGACATCGGATGCGGTTGCACGCAAGGCGATTTCGGTCTCGGTCAGCGGGCCCAGGAGTCGCAGCAGATCCGCCACCCCCTCGGCGTCGCGGGCCAGCCGGTCCTCGGCCAGGTGCTGCAACTGCCGCTCGGTGGTGACGATGACGTCGGGGTCGAGCAGTTCGCGAAGTTCCACCCGGCCCAGCAGTTCGGCGAGCAACGTGGTGTCCAGGGACAGCGCCGCCGCGCGGCGCTCGGCCAGTGGGCTGTCGCCCTCGTACATGAACGCCCCGACATAGCCGAACATCAGCGAGGCGGCGAACGGGGACGGGGTGGGGGTCTCGACCTCGAGTAGACGCACCCGGCGCTGGGCGATCCGCGCCATCAGATCGGTCAGCGTCGGGACGTCGTAGACGTCCTGCAGGCACTCGCGTACGGTCTCCAGGACGATGGGGAAGTCGGGGTATTTTCTTGCCACATCGAGCAATTGGGCAGCGCGCTGACGCTGATGCCAGAGCGGCGAGCGCTTGCCGGGGTGCCGGCGCGGCAGCAGCAGGGCGCGGGCCGCGCACTCCCGGAACCGCGAGGCGAACAGTGCCGAGCCGCCCACCTCGGCGGTGACCAGCGGCTCGATCTCGTCGGCGTCGAAGACGAAGAGCTCGGCACCCGGCGGGGTGTCGTCGGTGTCGGGCAGCCGGACCACGATCCCGTCGTCGCTGGCCGTGGGCTTCTCGTCGATGCCGTAGCGCTCCAGCAGCCGTCGGCTGACCGCCAGGGCCAGCGGGCCGTGCACCTTCAGTCCGTACGGGGAGTGCAGGACCACCCGCCAGTCGCCGAGTTCGTCGCGGAACCGTTCGACCAGCAGCGTGCTGTCGCTGGGGACGGTCGTGGTGGCCTCGCGTTGGCTCTCCAGCAGCCGCCACAGGTTGTCGGTGGCGAAGGCGTCGAAACCGATATCGGCGCAACGGCGTTCGAAGTCGCCACGGTCCAGGGCGGCGAGTTCGCCGGTGAACCTCCCGATCGCCGCGCCGAGTTCGGCG
This sequence comes from uncultured Actinomycetota bacterium, assembly GCA_963715145.1. Classification (GTDB taxonomy): domain Bacteria; phylum Actinomycetota; class Actinomycetes; order Mycobacteriales; family Mycobacteriaceae; genus Mycobacterium. Next base: position 22,323 of record CAVQRL010000002.1, read on the forward strand.
GGCCGACCGGCGTCGTCGCCGCGCCAGAACGGCAGCCGGGCCGGCTGGCCCGGCGCGGGAATCACCAGCACCCGGTCGTGGGTGATCTCGGTGATCCGCCAGCTGGTGGCACCGAGGGAGATGACGTCGCCGGGCCGCGACTCGTAGACCATCTCCTCGTCGAGTTCGCCTACCCGGGAGGGCTTTTCGCTCTCGCGTGGCCAGGTACACCGTGAACAGTCCGCGGTCGGGGATCGCCCCGCCGGAGGTGACGGCCAGCCGCTGGGCGCCGGGCCGCGCGGTCAGGGTGCCGGTGTCGCGGTCGTAGACCAGCCGCGGGCGCAGTTCGGCGAAGTCGGTGGACGGGTACTTGCCGCGACAGCAGATCCAGGGTGGCCTCGAAGGCGCTGCGTGGCAGCGTGGAGAACGGTGCGCTGCGCCGGACGGTGTCGAACCAGACGTCGGCGCTCAGCGGCTCCAGTGCGCAGGCCGCCACGGTGTGCTGGGCCAGGATGTCCAGCGGGTTGGCGGGCACCCGCATGGTCTCGATCTGGCCGGCGAGCATGCGCTGCACACTGACGGCGCAGCCGATGAGGTCGGTGCGATGTTTGGGTAGCAGCACGCCGGAGGAGATTTCGCCGACCTGGTGACCGGCCCGACCGACCCGTTGCAGTCCGCTGGCGACCGAGGGCGGTGACTCCACCTGGATGACGAGATCGACTGCACCCATGTCGATCCCGAGTTCCAGACTGGAAGTGGCGACCACCGACTTCAGCCTGCCGCTCTTGAGGTCGTCCTCGACGGCGGCGCGCTGCTCCTTGGACACCGACCCGTGGTGGGCTCGCGCCAGCAGCGGATCGGCGCCCTGGATCTGGTTGCTGGCCATGATCGCGGCCGGCGGGGTGGGAAGGTCGACGCCGTTGCGTGCGGCGTGGATCTCGTTGATCCGGGCGGTGAGCCGCTCGGCCAGCCGCCGGGAGTTGGCGAACACGATCGTGGAGGTGTGCGCCTCGATCAGGTCGACGATGCGGGCTTCGACATCCGGCCAGATGGTGTTGTTCTCCAGGTTCGCCATATCGGGCACCGGCACCTGCACGGCCAGGTCGAAGGTTTTAGCTGCCGGGGGATTGACGATGCGGGCCCCGGCGGATCCGGTCAGGAACCGGGCCACCTCCTCGGGCGGGCGGACCGTGGCCGACAGGCCGATGCGCTGGGCCGGTCGTTCCAATAGGGAGTCCAGCCGCTCCAGCGAAAGAGCAAGGTGAGCACCGCGTTTCGTGCCCGCGACGGCATGCACCTCGTCGACGATGACCGTCTGCACCCCGGTCAGCGTCTCCCGGGCCGCCGAGGTCAGCATGAGGAACAGCGACTCCGGGGTGGTGATCAGGATGTCGGGCGGATTGAGAATGAGTTGGCGGCGGGTGGCCGGGGGAGTGTCACCGGAGCGGACACCGACGGTGATCTGCGGCACGGCGAGACCGTCGCGTTCGGCGATGCGGGTGATCCCCGTCAGCGGTGTGCGCAGGTTGCGCTCGACGTCGATGGCCAGCGCCTTGAGCGGCGATACGTAGAGCACCCGGGTGCTTGTTCGTTTCTCCGGGGCCGGCTCGTGGGCCAGGCGGTCGATCGCCCAGAGGAACGCCGCAAGGGTCTTGCCGGAACCCGTCGGTGCGATCACCAGGGTGTGGTCGCCGTCGGCTATCGCGTCCCAGGCCTGGGCCTGCGCCGCCGTCGGGGCGGGGAAGGTGCCCCCGAACCAGCGCCGGGTCAGCGGGCTGAACCGGGCCAGCGGGTCGGGGGCCATGCCCTCCAGAGTGCCAGCACCGCGATGGGTCAGGAATTGTCACCCCCTCAACGTAAGATCGAACATATGTTCGACAATGGTTTGCGGTCCGCGAGCGATGCCGCGGTTATCGAGGCCATCGCCGATCTGGCCCGCCAGGAGGCCAGGGTTGCGGCCAAGCGCGTCGCGGCGATCAGCGAGTTCGTTCGCCGTCGGTGCGGCGATGACGACCGCGCCTACTGGGCCTGTGATGACTGGGACGCAGCAGCTGCCGAGATCGGCGCGGCCCTGCAGATCAGCCGCGGGCGAGCCTCCGGGGAGATGCATCTGAGCCTGTCGCTTCGTTATCGCCTGCCGAAAGTAGCGGACTTGTTCATGGAAGGTCTGATCAGTCAGCGGGTGTGCGCGGCGATCGCCGACCGCACCGACCTGATCCAGGACCGGGTTGCGCTCGAACTCATCGACGCCGCAGTCGCCGAACACGCGCGGTCATGGGGTGTGTTGTCCGCCTACAAACTCGAAAAGGCCATCGACGCCTGGGTCTACCAGATCGACCCCGGCGCCCTTCACCAGACAAGATCGAGGGCTCGGGACCGCGATATCCAGTTCGGGGCCCGGGAGGACGCCCCGGGTTCGACGTCGGTGCGGGGCCGTCTCCACGCCACCGATGCCGCACTATTGGATCGTCGCCTGATGCAGATGGCTCGAAGCGTCTGCGAGGACGACCCGCGCACCACCGGCCAACGCCGCGCCGATGCGCTCGGAGCGCTGGCCGCCGGCTCCGACCGGCTGGCCTGCCAATGCGGATCGCCCATCTGCCCGGCATCCGCCGACGATGGGCGCTCCGCGAATGTCGTCGTGCATGTGGTCACCGACGCCGAGGTCGACCAGATCGCACCCGACCCGGCCATGTCTGGAGACGGTGTCGACTCCGATGACTCCCATGACGACCCGCCGGCGAAGAAGGCGACGGCAATGTTGACCGGTCGCGGCGGGATGGTTCCGACCCCGTTGATCGCCGAACTGATCCGCGGCGGCGCCAGAGTGCGGCATGTTCGCCAACCCTCTGACAAGCCCGAGCCGGGTTACCGGCCGTCGGCCTCGCTGGATGAGTTCGTCCGGTTCCGCGACCTCACCTGCCGGTTCCCAAACTGCGATGTGCCCGCCGAGTTGTGCGACATCGACCACACCGTCCCGTGGCCGTTCGGCCCGACCCACGCCTCGAATCTCAAGTGCATGTGCCGAAAAGACCATCTGCTCAAGACCTTCTGGGACGGCTGGTCAGACCGTCAGTTCCCGGATGGCACCGTCGAGTGGACGTCGCCGACCGGCAAGACCTACGTGACGCATCCGGGCAGCCGGGTGCTCTTCCCGAGATGGAACATCGCCACGAGCTCGCTGCCGCCACCACCCACGGTTGAGCAGACCGGAGCGCGAACGCTGATGATGCCGACCCGAAGACGGACACGCGCCCAGAACCGGGTCGCCTACGTCAAACGGGAACGTGCACTCAACGACGCTCGTGTCGCCGAACGCGAGGAACCGCCGTCGTTCTGACTGGTCGCCGCGACGTGTCGTGAATCTGATCGGACGCCCGGGCATCGGTAAGAGTGGCTGCCGAGCCTCTCTGGACGAGTTGTTGGACGTTGTCCCCGCGACCCGGAAAGCCTACTGCGCTCAGTCCACGATCTCGGCGAAGTCGATCCACAGGTGCCGCGGCCCGCGGAACACCTGGTTGTGCCGGTACGGCGGGGGATCGACGACCAGTCGGGGGGAGCGCACCCGGCGCAGGAAGATCTCCAGGGCGACGTTGATCTCCAGCCGGGCCAGTGGCCCGCCGAAGCAGGTGTGGATGCCGCTGCCGAAGCCCAGGTGTTCGTTGTCCTCCCGGGTCGGGTCGAAGCGGTCCGGGTCCGGGAAGCGCCGCGGGTCGCGGTTGGCCGCCCCCCACACCAGGAACACCGCTGAACCGGCCGGGATGCGGGTCCCGCCGATCTCGATATCGGCGGTTGCCCAGCGGCTGGGAAAGAACTGAACCGCCGACTGCAGGCGGGCGACCTCTTCGATGGTGCGTGCGACCAGATCGGGGTTGTCGCGGACGAGGTCCCAGGAGCCCGGGTTGCGCAGCAGTGTCATGATGCAGTTGCTGAGCGTGTTCACCGTCGAGTCGTGTCCGGCGATCAGAAGCAGCATCGCGTTGCTGGCCGCCACCTCGATCGAGACGGGGCCGTCCGGGCCGTCGTTGTCGTGCAGTGCCGCCGAGAGCACACCCGGTCCCGGCTCGCGGGCGAGTCGCTCGACCAGTGACTGCACGTAAGCGCCCAGTTCCTCGGTGCTCCGTGCGGCCTTCTGCAGCGCCGCCTGGCCCTCGGGGGTGTCGCGCTCCGGGCCGACGTCGGCGCCCTGCATGAAGTCGGTCACCCACGCGTGGAACTGCGGCTCGTCCTCGATCGGGGCACCGAGCACCCGGAAGATCACCGACACCGGGATCGGATAGGAGAAGTCCTCCACCACATCCATCCGGGTGCCCCCGCGGGCCTTGACTTTGTCGAGCATGTTGTTCGCGATGTCGGCCACATAGCCGGCCATGCTCGGGATCAGGTCCGGCGTGTGCGGCGGCCCGAAATGCCGCATGAACTGCCGCCGCATCACGTCGTGCTCGGGCGGATCGGCCACCAGCATGCTGGCGTCGCGGGACTGCTCGGCCTCCCCGGCCTCCAGCTTGGCCGGTGTCTCGCCGAAGAGTCCCGACGGGCTGCGGCTGATGTCGGAGCTGATCCGCGGATCATGCGCCAGCGCAAGGGCTTCCGGGTAGCCCGTGACGACGTAGGTGTGCTCGGAGACCTTGGCCACCGGCGTCTTGCGCAGTTCCTCGTAGTAGGGGTAGGGGTTCGGGCGGTTCTCGTACTTCATCGCCTCGGCCCACGCGGTTGCGGCATCCATAGCGTGCGTTCTCCTGGCTAATGGCTGCGCGGCCGGAATTCGGCCTGGCGGTCGGTCGGGTCATGGCCGGTCAGCACCACGTCGGGGTTGCCGGAGGGCTCCCGCGGATCGGGGAAGCGGGCCGGCATGACTTCGTGGTTCGCCGGTTGGTCGTAGCCCGGCGGCGGCGGCGGGAACGGGCGCGGAGCGCTCGATCAGTTCGGCGTAGTAGGGCAGCCACTTGCCGTGGTTGAAGGTGACCGCGCCGACGATGCGGCCGTTCTTGCCGTACGCCGCGGCGAACCGGCGATCCTCCGGCGAGCCCTGGGTGAACACGATCTCGTCGCCGAAGGAGCACACCCCGACGCTTTTGATGTTCACCCCGAACTGCCCGGACCAGAACGACGGCAGGGGCAGGTGCGGCACGCCGGCCCACCTCCAGGTGGAGCATGTTGTTGGCGGCCACCTCGGCGCCGAAAACCGCGTTGTCCCAGTGCTCCAGGGCCAGGAACTCGTAGCCGTAGAGCACATGCGGGGCGCGGGCGACGTCGCCGGCGACGAAGATGTGGTCGGTCACCACACCGTTGATGTCGAACGCGCGGCAACCGGCGTCGCAGCCCACGCCCCACTGCCCGGCCGCCAGGCCGGCACCGTCGAGCCATTCGACGTTGCGGATCGAGCCCAGCGACGGGATCACCACGTCGACGTCGAGGACGGTGCCGTCGGACAGCGTCGCCGAGCGGACGTGACCGGACTCGTCGCCGTGCAGGGCCGACACCGACGTGCCGGTGCGCAGGTCCACCCCGGCGTCGCGCATCATGCCGGCGGCGATATCGCTGATCACCCCGCCCAGAGCGCCCTTCAGCGGACCGCTGCCGCGCTCGGTCACCGTGACGTCCAGATCGAGGTCCCGGCACACCGAGGCGATCTCCGATCCGACGAAACCGGAACCGATGATCAGCACCCGTTGCGGCCGGGCCTGCAGTGCCGCGGACAGGGCGGCGGCGTCCTCCACGGTCCGGACGGTGAACACACCCTGCAGGGCGGCCTCCTGCGGGTTGGGCCAGGGCCGGGCCCGGGTGCCGGTGGCGATCAGCAGCCGGTCGTAGCCCACCTCCTCGCCGTTGCCCAGCTTGACCACGTGGTTGATCCGGTCCAGGCCGACCGCGGCGACGCCGAGCTTCCAGTCGGCGTCCACCCGGCGCAGCCGGGGCAGCTTGGTGTGATCGGCCGGCACCCAGCCCTTGAGCACCTGCTTGGACAGCGGCGGGCGGTCGTAGGGTTCGTGCGGCTCGTCACCGATGATGGTCAGCGAACCCTCGAAACCCATCTCCCGCAATGCTTCCGCGGCGCGCAGACCTGCCAGCGAGGCGCCGACGATGACGATGCGGCCCTCGGCGCGGAACTTCGTGACGATCTCGTCGAACGAATAGATGCCGCTCATCGGGAACTCACTTGGTGTCCCGGTCCGCCGGCGGATCGAGTTCGAGGATGATGGCCTGCACCGGGCAGGACGCGACCGCGCGGAGCACCTGCTGGCGCTGCGAGTCGTCCGGGTTGGGGTCGTAGACGAGGGCTTCCTCGCCGTGGAGTTTGAGCACATCGGGGGCCAGCGGCACGCACTGGGCGTAGCCCTGGCATTTGTTGAGATCGACCACCAGTCGCATGAGCACCGAGACTAGCGCCGGCGGAGGCGATAATTCAGTGCATGGACGACATCCGCCCGTTCCGGATCGCGATTCCCGACGCCGAACTCGATGACCTGCGGGAGCGCCTGCGCCGCACCCGGTGGCCGGAGCGCGAATGCGTCGGCGACTGGAGCCAGGGCATCCCACTCGATTACGTTCGGGAGTTGGCGGGTTACTGGAGCGACGGCTACGACTGGCGGTCCCGCGAGGCCCGGCTGAACGCCTTCGATCAGTTCGTCACGGAGATCGATGGACTCGACATCCACTTCATCCACCAGCGCAGTCCGAATCCAAACGCGCTGCCGCTGGTGATGACCCATGGATGGCCCGGCTCCATCGCCGAGTTCACCAAGGTGATCGAACCGCTGAGCCGCGACTTCCACGTGGTCTGCCCATCGCTGCCCGGCTACGGTTTCTCCGGCAAACCCGCCGCAACCGGCTGGACGATCGAGCGCATCGCGACCGCCTGGGACACCCTGATGACACGGCTGGGCTATGGACGCTACGGGGCCCAGGGCGGGGACTGGGGCGCGGCGGTCACCACGCAGATCGGCCGGAACGGCGGGGGCTGCATCGGCATTCACCTCAACATGCCGATCGCGGTTCCGCCCGGACCGATCGACAACCCGACCCCGGCCGAGGTGGCGGCCATGCAGGCGTTCGCCCACTACGAGAAGTGGGATTCCGGCTACTCCAAGCAACAGTCCACCCGGCCGCAGACCCTGAGCTACGGGCTGGCCGACTCGCCGGTCGGTCAGCTGGCCTGGATCGTGGAGAAGTTCTGGGCGTGGACCGACTGCGACGGCCACCCGGAGAACGCCCTGACCAAAGACGAGATGCTCGACGACGTGATGCTCTACTGGCTGACCAACTCCGGGGCATCGTCGGCGCGGCTGTACTGGGAGAGCTTCGGCAGACTCACCCCCGGCAGGGTCGAGGTGCCCACCGGTGTGGCCGCCTTCCCGAAGGAGATCATCAAGGCGCCGCGGAACTGGTGTGAGGCCCGCTACGCCATCACGCACTGGACCGATATGCCCCGCGGTGGGCACTTCGCGGCCTACGAGCAGCCGGAGCTGTTCGTCCGCGACGTTCGCGCATTCTTCGCAGGCGTCGCGGTTTAGCATTCTCAGCCATGCGCCACACCGCACTTCTCGCCGCCGCGGCGGTGGTGCTGTCGGGCTGCGGGCACACCGTCTCCGGCGCTGCGCAGCGTCCTTCGCGGGACCTCGCCGGTGTGCTGCCCGCTGACGCCGACCGGATCCTGCTCGGCGCGGCCGAGGTGAGCGGCATCGTCGGGACGAAACTCCAACTCGACGCGGACCGGTCCAGGCCGATCGACGGAGCCTCGGCGGCGCCGGCCTGCTCGGCCCTCGACGCGGTGGGGATGGCCGCCTTCGTCGGTGACGCCTGGTCGCGGTTCCACGTGCTGCTCTTCACCGACGGCGACCGGCGCGAGCAGGTGGTGGCCGAGGCCGTCGCCGTGTATCCCGACTCGGCCGTCGCCGCCTCGGCGTTCTCCGCCGCGGGCCGCACGGCCAGAGATTGCGACGGCCAGCGCGCACTGGGCACCGGCGGCGACGCTGCGTGGAGCTTCACCGTTGCCGACGTCGACGCCGACGGGGTGCGCTGGCGTAAACAGCAGATCGGCATCCCCCTGACGTGGGTGTGCCAGGGCGAGGCCCGGCTGCGCAGTAACGCCGTCCTGCAGGCGATGGCGTGTCGCGGCGACGACTCGGGCCGACAGACCGTCACCCGGCTGACCGACCGGATGTCGGCCAGCGTGTGGGAACTGTCCGACCGCTGAAACGTTTGACGCCGGTTCTGACGCGGTATACCTCCGATGGAGGTGGTCGAGATGAAGAACACCACGAATACCCCGACAATCAGCGCCGATTCACCCGGCGAGACGATGAGGGACGGCCGAACGCTGCCCGGGCTGCTGCTGGCCGCCGTCGGGGTGCTGGCCTCTGGGGGTCAGTCTGTATCTGTTCGGGATCGGGAGGATGGCCGACGGTGAGTTGTCCGCGGCGTCGGCCGTGCTGATCGGTGCCGCCGGAGTGGTCTGGCTGCTCGTCGAGCATCGCCGGGTGGCGCACCTTCCCCAACGGCCGCGCCGTCAGTAACTGCGGATCAGCGAGATCAGGCGCTCCTTGTTCAGACCGGAATACCCGGAAATGCCGAGTTGCTTGGCACGCTTCTTCAACTCCGCGACGGTCCAGCCCTCATAGGCACATGACCGGCTGGGCCGGAAGCGCCGGGCTTCGTCGTCGCGGGTTCTGGTGGTCAGCATCACTACCCCTTCGGTTCCAGCCTCCCTTGCTCCCGCCTTGTACCCGGGTAGCCGGTGAAGCCAAACATTCATCGGGAGGCCGTTGACGAAAATGACCGGGGCGATGTTTAACCGCCCCTGGTTCACGGGTATGCACGACTACCGTGACACTCCTGAGTTGGTCGCGACACCATGGATAGTGGAACCCTCGGTTGGATCATGGGCGGGGCGACATCGGCGGGAGGTCAGATGACGGACGGCGAAAGCCGCCGCGGCGGGGGGAAACGCGGTCCGGCCGCGGTTGAATTGCGGGTCGCCGCGCGCCTGGAGAACCTGGCGGTGTTGCGTACCGTGGTCAGCGCCGTCGGGACCTTCTCCGACCTGGACCTCGATGCGGTGGCCGATCTGCGGCTCGCGGTCGACGAGGCCTGTACCCGGCTCATCCGGTCGGCGGCTCCGGATGCGACGCTGGTGATCATCGTCGACCCCGGCGAGGACGTGGTCGTGGTGGAGGCGTCGACGACGTGCGACACCGATGACGTGTTGAGCCGAGGCAGCTTCAGCTGGCATGTGCTCAGCTCGCTGACCGACGACGTGCAGACCTTCCACAACGGTCACGGCTCCAGTCCGGACGGCGGCGTATTCGGTATCACCCTGACCACGAGGCGGGCGGGCTTTTCGCAGTGACTTTCCGGGCGGCCCATCGGGGTCGGGGGGCTGCGCCATCTCGGCCGCACTCCGAGTACGCCGACGTCCCGGACATGTTCCGGGAGTTGGCGAAACTCGAGCCGGACTCGCCGGAGTTCCGGCGCCACCGCGACCGCATCGTCGAGCGCTGCCTGCCCCTGGCCGACCATATCGCCCGCCGGTTCGACGGCCGTGGCGAAGCCCGCGACGATCTGGTTCAGGTAGCTCGGCTCGGTCTGGTCAATGCCGTCATCCGCTATGACGTGGACACCGGATCGGACTTCGTCTCCTTCGCAGTGCCGACGATCATGGGCGAGGTACGTCGGCACTTCCGCGACAACAGCTGGTCGGTGAAGGTGCCGCGGCGGCTCAAGGAACTGCACCTGCGGCTGGGCACTGCCACCGCCGAGCTGTCCCAGCGGCTGGGCCGCGCGCCGACCGCAACGGAGTTGGCCGCCGAACTCGACATGGATCGCGACGAAGTGGTCGAGGGTCTGGTGGCCGGCAGCTCCTACAACACGCTGTCGATCGACAGCGGCGGGGGCGGCGGTGATGAGGACGCCCCGGCGATCGTCGACGCCCTCGGCGATGTCGACCTGAGCCTCGACCAGATCGAGAACCGAGAAGCCCTGCGGCCCTTGCTCGCCGCCCTTCCCGAGCGGGACCGCACCGTGCTGGGGCTGCGGTTCTTCGAGTCCTTGACCCAGACTCAGATCGCCGAACGGGTCGGGATCTCGCAGATGCACGTCTCCCGGCTGCTGGCCAGATCACTGGCCCGGTTGCGCGACCAACTGGAGTAGTCCGAGCGTCGCGGCGGCAAACCGTCGCACCGACTCGCACGCCGCCGCGGCGGCGTCCTCGTGGCCGTGACGCGTCCGCGAGGTCAACGTGGCGCGACGTGGGTCCAGGGTCACCTCGGCGAGTACCTCGCCGGTCGTGGGCTCACATACCGCCCACGAGTAGGCGGTGTCGGCCGCCCACTCGTCGGTGCGCTCGGCGCGCAGATACCACGAACCGGCGTTGATCTCGACGGGCTCCACGTGGCGGTTACCGGCTGTGCCGAACGGCTACTTCTCGTCGGTGCGCACGAACTCGTGAAGCATCGGGCCGTAACTCGGGTGTGCCAGCGCGAACGCGAATTGTGCGACCAGATAGTCGGCGGGGTTGCCGGTGTCGTACCAGTTGCCCTGGATGACCTGGCCGTAGACGGCGCGGCTCTTCGCGTACGCGTTGATCGCGTCGGTCAGATAAATCTCGCCGGTCTGGTGCTCGTACCAGCGCTTGGTCTGCTCGCGCAACTCGTCGATCACGCCGGGGGTCAGCACATACCCGCCGATGGCGGCGTACGACGAGGGGGCGTTGTGGGGTTCCGGCTTCTCCACGAGTCCGGTGATCCGCAACAGTCCGTCATCGAGATCTTCCTTCACGACCGGCACACCGTAGCGGCGCGACTGCTCCGGCGGCATGGGCATCAGCGCGAGCACCGGGCTCGACGTCTGTTCGTAGGCCCGAATAAGTTGTTGCGCCCGGGGTACGTCGGCGACGAACACATCGTCGGGCCACAAGACCAGCACCGGTTCGTCACCAAAGGAACGCGCCGCGTTCAGCACCGGGGTGCCGTTGCCATACGGACCGTGCTGGTCGAGGTAGGTGATGTGCCCCTTGTGGGAGAGCTCGCCGACCTCTTGCACGGCATCGGCGTAACTGTCCTTGCCATCGGCGCGCAGCTGCTCAACCAGACTCGTATTGGGCCGAAAGTGCTCCTGGATCAACGACTTTCCGCCCGAGACCACGATCGTGATATCGGTGATGCCGGAGTTGACCAACTCCCGCACCGTGTGCTCGATCACCGGCTTGTCGCCGACCGGCAGCATCTCCTTGGGGATCGCCTTGGTCAGCGGCAGGAGTCGCGAGCCGATGCCGGCGGCGGGGATGACGGCTTTGCGGATCGCGCGATTCATGGTCGGACCCTATCGCGCTTCGGCGGGCGCTATTTGATCTCGGCGAGAACCGTGCCCTGGGTGATCGCCGCCCCGGCCTCGACGGCCAGTCCGGTGATGACGCCGTCCTTGTGAGCGGTGACGGGATTCTCCATCTTCATGGCCTCCAGCACCACGACGAGTTCGCCGACGGCAACGGTCTGACCCTCTTCCACGGCGACCTTCACCACGGTGCCCTGCATGGGTGCGGTGACCGCGTCGCCGGACGCCGCCGCGCCACCCTGGGCGCCACGCTTGCGCGGCTTGGGCTTCTTGCGGATCACGCCGGGTTCGGCCGGACCGCCGTTGCCGAGCGCCAGGTCGCTGGGCAGGGAGACTTCGAGTCGGCGTCCGCCGACCTCCACGACCACGGTCTGGCGCGGGCTCTCCTCCTCGGCGTCGACCGCCCCGCCGCCGGTGAACGGTTCGACGGTGTTGTCCCACTCGGTTTCGATCCAGCGGGTGTGCACGGTGAAACCGGTGTCGTCACCGATGAACGCCGGGTCGCTGACGATCGCGCGGTGGAACGGGATGACGGTGGCCAGTCCCTCGACATGGAACTCGTCCAGCGCCCGGCGGGCCCGCTGCAACGCCTCGGCGCGGGTGGCCCCGGTGATGATCAGCTTGGCCAGCATCGAGTCGAACTGTCCGCCGATCACCGAACCGGTCACGACGCCGGAGTCCAGTCGCACACCGGGGCCGGTCGGAGGGTCGAAGCGGTTGACCGGGCCGGGTGCGGGCAGGAATCCGCGGCCGGCGTCCTCGCCGTTGATCCGGAACTCGATGGAGTGCCCGCGCGGGGTGGGGTCCTCGCTGATGTCGAGTTTCTCGCCGTTGGCGATGCGGAACTGCTCGCGCACCAGGTCGATACCGGAGGTCTCCTCGGTGACCGGGTGCTCCACCTGCAGGCGGGTGTTGACCTCGAGGAAGGAGATCAGACCGTCCTGTCCGACGAGGTATTCCACGGTGCCGGCACCGTGGTAGCCGGCCTCCTTGCAGATCCGCTTGGCGGACTCGTGGATCTCCGCGCGCTGCGCGTCGGTGAGGAACGGCGCGGGGGCCTCCTCGACGAGTTTCTGGAATCGGCGCTGCAGTGAGCAGTCCCGGGTCCCGGCGACGATGACGTTGCCGTGCTGGTCGGCGATCACCTGGGCCTCGACGTGGCGCGGCTTGTCCAGGTACCGCTCGACGAAGCACTCGCCGCGCCCGAACGCCGCGACGGCCTCGCGGGTGGCCGACTCGAACAGTTCGGGGATCTCCTCGAGGGTGCGGGCGACCTTCATGCCGCGGCCGCCGCCGCCGAACGCCGCCTTGATGGCCACCGGGACGCCGTACTCGCGGGCGAAGGCCACCACCTCGTCGGCGTCCTTCACCGGGTCCGGGGTGCCGGGCACCAGCGGCGCCTTCGCGCGGGCGGCGATGTGGCGGGCGGTGACCTTGTCGCCGAGGTCGCGGATGGACTGCGGGCTGGGGCCGATCCAGATGATCCCGGCATCGATGACGGCCTGGGCGAAATCGGCGTTCTCCGAGAGGAATCCGTACCCGGGATGGATGGCGTTCGCGCCGGACTTGGCGGCGGCGTCGAGGATCTTGCCGAAATCCAGGTAGGACTCCGCCGAGGTCTGCCCACCGAGGGCGAAAGCCTCGTCGGCCAGCCGTACGTGCGGGGCGTCGGCATCCGGCTCGGCGTACACCGCGACGCTGGCCAGGCCGGCGTCCCTGGCCGCCCGGATCACCCGGACCGCGATTTCACCGCGGTTGGCGACGAGGACCTTGGAAATGGTGGGCACTGCGCCTCCTGGTGGGACTTTAAGAACCGGCTTTAAGAATATGAGTTCGCAGGGGAGTCTAGAGCGTCATCGTCGCGGCGTATCGGCCAGACCACCCGTTTCTGAAACTTGCGGAAAGCGGGTATGGAAACGCAGCGCGGCGGATCCATCGATACCCACTTGCGGCTTTCCGTTGCGCTGGATGTGACCCTGACCCCGAACACTGATCGACATCGATATCGACCTCACACTCACACTCCTGCGGTTGGCGGCCATCGTGTTCGGCGCGTCCGCTTTGTACTGTCTGGCCCGGGTGGGCCCCGGCTGGCTGGCGGGCGGGTTGTCCCTGGTCCTGACCGCCCTGGCAGTCCGGATCAACGGCGGCACGATGACAGGGTTGGACATCTCGGTCCAGACCTGGCTTGCTGCCCACCGCTCCCGCAGCTGGCAGGCCGACGCCGGGGCGATCTTCGGCTATCTCGGTCAGCCCCTGCACTTCGCGGTGGCCGTGGTGTTCTGCGGCACCCTGCTGTCGCTGCATGCGCGCTCGGCGATGCGGCTGGTCGTTCTCCTCGGCGCGGCGGGCGCCGGGCTGGTGCTCGAGCAGACCCTGAAGGCGGCGATCGGGCGGACGGCCCAGCCCCTTCTTCACTGGTCCCATGCGTTCCCCTCCGGCCACGTCACGATGTGGGCGGCCTTCCTGGGCACCGTCGCGGTCTGCCTGGGGATCGGGCGCAGCCGGACCACCCGGCTGGCGCTGGGCGTCCTGGCCGCCGAAGGCGTGGTCTTCGTCGCCTTCCTCGCGGTCTACTGCGGCGCGCACACGGTCAGCGACGCGATCGGCGGGATGGTGCTCGGTTCCGCTCTGGTTGCCGCGGGTGCCTCGATCGTGACGGCGTCGCCGCGGGTGGGGCTGTCGCGTGCCGTGGACTCGGCGACGCCAATGTCGGCTCACACCACGCCGATGCGTACCGACGACCTGCTGTTCGGCCGCGCTTACCACCCTCCTGCCAGGCCCCGGTATTCCCCCTCGACCGGCCGTTCCGGCTGGTGAAATCGGTCGGCTGCGACCTCCCTCGGCGTTAGGCTCATTCCGCGGAGGTTGTCTCTCGCCTGCGACGGACGGAGACGACGATGAAGGGTCACGTGCCGCGGTTGATTCTCGCGGGAGTGCTCAGCGGGACGTTCCTCGGCCTGGGGGCGGACCTGGCACATGCCGATCCTGAACCGCCCCCACCCCCACCGCCGCCGGGACTGTTGGCTGCAGGGTTCAGCCCAGGGGTGTGGGATCAGTTCTTCCCGAAGTGTTGGCCGCCATGGGTGCCGCCGGGGGCGCCGGCACCGCCCCCCGGAGATGTGCGCGTGAACAATTGGTGGCAAGCCCAGTATCCGGCGTGCCCGGCTCCGCCGCCCCCGCCGCCGGGGCAGCCGTATCCGCCGCTACCGCCGCCGCCGCTTGCCAATCCGTGGTGCGGGCCGGCTGACCCCAGGCCTTCCATCTGCTTCCCCGGCGAGGCGTTCTACAGCCGGGTGGTGCCGCCCGGCTATTACGGGCCACCCAGTTGGTACACCACCATCGGGACCCCGCTCTGGATGCCCCCCGGCTAGGTGCGCAGCCGCCGCTTGATCCGGGTCAGCATCGCCGACATGCCGCGCAGCCGCAGCGGGCTGATCAGTTTCGCCAGGCCGAGTTCGGCGTAGAAATCGTCCGGGACCGCGAGGATCGCGTCGGCGGGCTGGCCATCGAGGCCGGTGGCCAGGATCGAGGCGAACCCCCGGGTCGTCGGCGCTTCCGCCGGTGCGCTGAAGTACAGCCGGACGTGGTCGGGATCGGCGGCATCGACGTGCAGAAACAGCGGTGACTGGCACTCCGGCACCGGCTCCATCGAGGCTTCCTCGAGGTCGGCGGGCAGTGGCGGCAATTCGTCGGCGAACTCCAGCAACAGTGTGAGCTTGTCCTGGCCGGAGACCTCGGCGAACTCCGCGACGACCTCGGCCAGCGGGGCCGGCATGCTCATGTGCGTGCGGGCACCGAGCCGGGCTGGTCGCCGTCGGTGACCGGCACGCGCACGGTGTTGCCCCATTCGGTCCAGGAACCGTCGTAGTTGCGCACCCCGGGGATGCCGAGCAGGTGGGTGAGCACGAACCAGGTGTGGCTGGAGCGCTCGCCGATCCGGCAGTAGGCGATGGTGTCGCCGTCGGGGGAGACGAACGAGTAGATCTCGTCGAGTTCGGCTCGGCTGCGGAACCGGCCGGTGTCGTCGGCCGCCTTGGCCCAGGGAACCGACACCGCGGTCGGGATGTGGCCGGCGCGCAGCGCACCCTCCTCCGGGTAGTCCGGCATGTGGGTGCGTTCGCCGGTGTACTCCTGCGGTGAGCGCACGTCGATCAGGGTGGCTGTGCCGAGCGCGGCAAGCACGTCGTCCCGGTAGGCGCGGATGGGTGCGTCGTTGCGCGCCACCACCGGGTATCCGGCCGTCGTGCGTTCGGGAACCTTGAGCGTGGTGTCGCGCCCCTCGGCCAGCCACGCATCGCGTCCGCCGTTGAGCAGCCGGACGTCGGGGTGCCCGAAGAGGGTGAACACCCACAGCGCGTAGGCCGCCCACCAGTTGCTCTTGTCGCCGTAGATCACCACGGTGTCATCGCGCGAAATACCTTTGCGGTTCATCAGTTCCGCGAACTGCTCGCCGTTGATGTAGTCCCGGACGTGCGGATCGTTGAGGTCGGTGTGCCAGTCGATCTTGACCGCGCCGGGGATGTGGCCGACGTCGTAGAGCAGCACGTCCTCATCGGACTCGACGATCGCCAGGCCGGGCGAGCCGAGGTGCTCGGACAACCAGTCGCCGGTGACCAGCCGTTCCGGATGGGCGTATTGCTGCAGGGCGGGGTGGGGATCGGGTGGCAGTGGCACGTCAAGAGCCTACCGACGCGATACCGGATTGGACTCCCATAATTCGCCGATCGCGCAGCCGACGGACTCCAGCAGTCGGCGGGTCACGGCCAGACCCAGGCCGACGACATTGGACGGATCGCCGTCGATCCCGTCGAGGAACCAGCCGCCCAGACCGTCGAGGGTGAACCCGCCGGCCACCCCCAGGGGTTCCCCGGTGGCGATGTAGGCGTCCAACTCCGACTCGGTCGGAATGCCGAACCGCACGGTCGTCACCGCGGCCGCGGTCTCGGTGGCCACCCTCCTGGCGTCGCGAACCCGGATCACGCAGTGCCCGGTGAACAATCGGCCCTCCCGGCCCGCCATCGAATGCCATTGTCGCCGAGCGTGTTCGGCGGTCCCCGGCTTGCCACTGAGACGGCCGTCCACGTAGAGCATCGAGTCGCAGCCGATCACCACGCAATCGGCGGCCACATCGTCATCGAGCACGCCGGCCACCGCATCGGCTTTGGCCGCGGCCAGGGCGGTGACGATCTCGCCGGGGTCCTCGCTGCCGAGTCCGGCGACGAGGGCGTCCTCGTCGACACCGGAGACCACGACGAGCGGATCGATTCCGGCATCGCGCAGCACGCGAAGCCGGCCCGACGAGGCCGAACCCAGGACGACGCGGGTCATCGTGGGATGGTGACGGAGCTCATCGCCGCATGTGCGTCCGCTCCAGCAGCGTCACCCGCTGCCAACTGGTGACCGGATAGCGAAGCTTGTCCACCGGATGGCCCCAGAGATTGAGTTCCTGCGGCCCCGGTTCGGCGGCTCCGCCGACGGC
This sequence comes from uncultured Actinomycetota bacterium, assembly GCA_963715145.1. Lineage (GTDB taxonomy): Bacteria > Actinomycetota > Actinomycetes > Mycobacteriales > Mycobacteriaceae > Mycobacterium. The sequence continues at coordinate 39,115 of CAVQRL010000002.1, forward strand.
TGCCGCCAGCACCGTCACCAACGCGGCGAGTTCGGCATCGGTGGGCTGACCCTTGAGCACCCGGATCTCCGGCAATCGGTGCTCCGGCTCGTCGATCGTGAGCTGATGCGGGTCGCTGACCTCGGTGATGTCCTCATGTCTCATCGCTGCCTCCCTACAGGTTCCGATCGTTCACAGGGGGATGTTCCCGTGTTTCTTCGGCGGGGTCTGCACGATCTTGCGCTCCAGCAGCCGCAACGCCGTCGCGATGTAGCCGCGGGTGTGCGACGGCGGGATGACGGCGTCGACGAATCCGCGCTCGGCCGCGACGTAGGGGTTGACCAGGGTGTCCTCGTAGTCGCGCTGCAATTCCAGGCGCAGCGACTCGACGTCCTCGCCGCTGCGGGCGGCTTCGGTGAGTTGTTTGCGGTAGACGAAGCCCACCGCACCCGAGGCGCCCATCACCGCGATCTGCGCCGTCGGCCAGGCGACGTTGACGTCGCAACCCATGTCCTTGGAGCCCATGACGCAGTACGCGCCGCCGTAGGCCTTGCGGGTGATGACGGTGATCTTGGCGACGGTGGCCTCGCCGTAGGCGTAGAGCAGCTTGGCGCCGCGGCGGATGATGCCGTTGTACTCCTGGTCGGTGCCCGGCAGGAAGCCCGGGACATCGACGAGCATGATGATCGGGATGTTGAAGCAGTCGCAGGTCCGGATGAACCGCGCGGCCTTTTCCGAGGCGTTGATGTCCAGGCAGCCGGCGAACTGGGTGGGCTGGTTGGCGACGATGCCCACCGCCCGGCCGTCGACCCGGCCGAACCCGACGAGGATGTTGCCCGCGTAGCCCGCCTGGATCTCCAGGAACTCGTCGTCGTCGAGGATCCGGTTGATGACCTCGTGCATGTCGTACGGCTGGTTCGGCGAGTCCGGGATCAATGTGTCGAGTTCGAGGTCCTCTTCGGTGAGGTTGTCCTCGATCGCGCCCGGGTGCGGCGGTGCGGGGTAGCGCGGCGGCTCGGCGTAGCTGTTCGGCGGCAGGAAGCTCAGCAGGTCCCGGACGTAGTCGAAGGCGTCCTGCTCGCCGGAGGCGACGTAGTGCGCGGTGCCCGACTTGCCCATGTGGGTGTGCGCCCCGCCCAGTTCCTCCATGGTGACGTCCTCGCCGGTGACGGTCTTGATGACGTCGGGTCCGGTGATGAACATCTGGCTGGTCTGGTCGACCATGATCACGAAGTCGGTGAGCGCGGGGGAGTAGACGTGACCGCCCGCCGCGGCACCCATGATGAGCGAGATCTGCGGGATGACGCCGGAGGCCTTGATGTTGTTGTGGAAGATCCGGCTGTACAGACCGAGGGAGACCACGCCCTCCTGGATGCGGGCGCCGGCACCGTCGTTGATCCCGATCAGCGGCCGGCCGGTCTTGATGGCCAACTCCTGAACCTTGACGATCTTCTCGCCGTACACCTCGCCGAGGCTGCCGCCGAAGACGGTGGCGTCCTGGCTGAAGATGCAGACCTCACGGCCGTCGATGGTGCCGTACCCGGTGACGACGCCGTCACCGACGGGGCGGTTCTCCTGCAGGTTGAACGTTGTCGCGCGGTGCCGGGCCAGCGCGTCGAGTTCGACGAACGAGTCCTCGTCGAGCAGGGCCAGGATCCGTTCGCGGGCGGTGAGCTTCCCCTTGGCGTGGGTCTTCTCGACGGCGGCCTCGCCGACCGGATGCAGTGTCTCCTCGGCGCGCTTGCGCAGATCGGCCAGCTTTCCGGCCGTGGTGTGGATATCCGGTTCGGTCGTCGTCATGGGTCACGATGGTAGCCCCCGGGTGCGCCGCGACTACTCGCGGACGACCAGCACCGTGTCCAGCATCGGGTCGCCGCAGTAGGCGATCCGGGTACCGCTTCTGGCCTCGGCCTGCAGGGCCGCCAGGGTCGCGGCGTGGATGCGTTCGCCCGGAGCCAGTGCCGGGACGCCGGGCGGGTACGGCGCGGCGGTTTCGGCCGCGATCCGGCCCACCGCCTGCGCGGCGGGGACGCGTTCGTGGTCGGCGAAGAAGGCATCCCGCGGACTCATCGCCGTGTCGGGCTCCAGGGTCCAGGCGGTGATCGGAACCAAGGGGCGCGGTTCGCCGCGGTGTTCGGCGATCGCGCGGATGATCTCGGTGACCATGAAGTCGACGGTCGCGGCCGTGTCACCCATCGTGATGACCGGGCAGAAGGTGTCGCGGTCGGCGAACTCCAGTTGCAGCCCGCGCTGCTCGAGTGCGTCGGCGACGACCTGGCCGTCGGCTCCCGTACCGGGCAGCGACAGCACGATCTTGGTGGGATCGTGCATCAGCAGTGCCGGCGACCTGTCGGCGATCTCGCGGCCGACGACGCCGAGGCCCGGCACCTCACGGAACCGCTCGCGAGCCTGCTCGGCCAATTCGATGGCCCGCCCGAGCAGCTCCGCACCGCGTTCGGCGAGCAGTTCACGGGTCAGGTCGATGCTGGCGAAGATCGCACCCGACGGACTGGTGGTGTGCAGACCCTCGAACGCCGCTTCGAGCCGTTCGAGGTCGATGCGTGTCCCCTGGGCGAGCACCATCGAGGACTGGGTGAATCCGGTGACCTGTTTGTGGATGCTGGTGACCATGATGTCGGCGCCCGCCTCGATGGCGTGCGGCGGGAGGTCCGGGTGGAAACCGAGGTGGGCACCCCAGGCCGCGTCGACGGCCAGCGGGATGCCGTGGGCATGGGCGAGTTCGGCGTGCGCGCCGACATCCGAGACACCCCCGACATAACTGGGTTCCACCAGCATCACGGCCTTGGCGTCGGGGTGCTCCTCGAGTGCCTCGGCGACGCGCTCGACCGGCATTCCTGCGGTCAGGCCGGTCTGAGTGTCGATGTCGGGCCGGATCCAGACCGGCACCAGTCCGGCCAGCACCAGCCCGAAGAACAGTGATTTGTGGATCGTGCGGGCGGCGATCACGGTGTCGCCGGGCTTGGCCAGCGACAGGCAGATCGCCTCGTTGCCGTGGGTCGAGCCCTGCACCGAGTATCCGCACCAGTCCGCTCCCCACAGCTCGCCGGCCAGCCGCTCGGCGGTCGCGAGCCGTCGCGTCGAGACCCGTCGGTTCTCCACGCCCAGGTAGTGCGGGACGTCGAGGGCCAGGAATTCGTCGATCAACTCCGGGTTGTACTTGTGCCCCGGCGTGCAGAACGGGGTTCCGGGATTGGCGAGGAAACGCTGGTAGGCGTCGTAAAGCGGCTTTTCCCCCATAGCGGGTCCTCCGATGGAGTGGTGGCGTCCTTGCGCTTCCCCCGCCGGTGACGTAGGAGAAGACTGACGTAGGAGAAGACTATGGGCTATCCCGACAATGTGCTGGCACAAGACGAAAGGGTGATTCTGCATCGCCACCCGCATTGGAAGCGGCTCATCGGACCGGTGCTGGCGCTCCTGGTGGTGACCGGGCTGGCGTCGTTCGGGGGTGCCGTCGTCAACCGCATGGACTGGGATCCACGGGCCCGGCAGGTCGTCCTGGCCGTGATCGCGGCGCTGTGGCTGCTGCTGGTCGGCTGGCTCGCGCTGCGGCCGTTCCTGGTGTGGCGCTCGACGCATTTCGTGCTCACCGACCGGCGGGTCATGTACCGGCACGGGCTGCTGACCAGGTCCGGGATCGACATCCCGCTGGCCCGCATCAACAGCGTGGAATTCCACCACGGACTGCTCGACCGGATAGTGCGCAGTGGCACCCTGGTCATCGAGTCCGCGGCGCAGGATCCGTTGGAGTTCAACGACGTTCCGCAGGTCGAGCAGGTGCACTCACTGCTCTACCACGAGGTGTTCGACACCGTGGGTGAGGGCGAACGCTGACCCCGGGTCAGGCGGCCGGCGGCCGGCGGCGTCGGCGCAGGGGCGTCACCACGGCACGTCGGCTCTCGCGGAGTTCGATCTCGTCCTCGAGGGCTTCGACTATTCCGCCGGTGGTCAGGGTGGACTCCAGTGCCTTGTCCGGTTCGCGGCCGATCTCGTCGGGGAACACCCAGCGGCGGAACGCCCAGAATCGGAACGCCATCTGCAGCAGGTTGCCGACGACGTAGGCCGCCAGGAAGTCGGCCACGTTCTCGGCTGCGAGCGACACGTGCGGAATCTGGAGATCCAGGACGTAGCGGGAGAACCACAGCGGCGCCATGCTCAGCACCACCCCGACACCACTGACCGCGAAGAACAGCAAAGCCTCGTGGTGGCGCTCGCGGCCGCCGCGGTCACGGAAGCTCCACTCCCGGTTGAGGATGTAGGAGGCGATCACCGCGACGATGCCGGCGATCACCTTCGCGGTGACCGGCTTGGGCTCGAGCACCGTGAGCTTGAGGGTGTAGAAAATCGCCGAGTCGATGATGAACGTGGTGGCGCCGACGATCGCGAACTTGATCAGCTCGTGATGCCGTTCGGCGAAGGGCTGGATCGGGCCGGGCAACCGGGCGATCGTGGCATCAGCGAAAGACACGGGAGCAAATTCTACGGAAATCGCCGCAGGTTGCGTAGCGCTGCTGGTCACCGCCGCTAAACCGTGGCCGGATCTCCCATGACACCATAACTGGCGTGTCGAGCAGACCGGTGGTGGCGATGGTGGGCGGCGGCCAGTTGGCGCGCATGACGCATCAGTCCGCGATCGCGCTGGGACAGACCCTCCGGGTGCTTGCGGTGAGCCCCGACGATCCCGCCGCCCAGGTGAGCCCGGACGTGGTGATCGGGTCGCACACCGACCTCGACGCGCTGCGCCGCGCCGCCGCCGGCGCCGACGCGCTGACCTTCGACCACGAGCACGTCCCGACCGAACTGCTGAACACCCTGGTCGCCGAGGGTGTCGCGGTACTGCCCGGTCCTGATGCGCTGGTGTGTGCGCAGGACAAGCTGGTGATGCGCCGGCGGCTGGCCGAGCTCGGTGTACCGGTGCCCCGGTTCACCGCGGTGCAGACGGTCGATGACGTCGACGCCTTCGCCGGGCAGGTGGGCGCAGGCGTGGTGATCAAGACCGTCCGCGGCGGCTACGACGGCCGCGGTGTGGTGCTGGCCGACGACCTGGCCGGGGCGCGCGAGGCGGTGGGCCGCTATCTGGCCGACGGGGTGCCGGTGTTGCTCGAGGAGCGGGTCTCGATGCGCCGGGAGCTGGCGGCGCTGGTGGCCCGTTCGCCGTTCGGACAGGGTGCCGCGTGGCCGGTGGTGGAAACCGTTCAGCGGCAGGGGATTTGTGTCACGGTGCTGGCCCCGGCGCCGGGCATCTCCGACGATCGCGGGGCCGAGGCCGAAGAACTCGGGTTGCGCATCGCCGAAGAACTCGGTGTGGTCGGGGTGCTCGCCGTCGAACTGTTCGAAACCGACGACGGCGCCCTGCTGGTCAACGAATTGGCGATGCGGCCGCACAATTCCGGGCACTGGACCATGAACGGCTCGGTCACCAGCCAGTTCGAACAGCACCTGCGGGCGGTGCTGGACTACCCGCTGGGCGACACCCGCGCGCTGGCCCCGGTCACGGTGATGGCCAATGTGCTGGGGGCCGAGCAGCCGCCGGCGATGGGCATGGACGAGCGGTTGCATCACCTGTTCGGCCGGATTCCCGAGGCCCATGTGCACCTGTACGGCAAGCAGGAGCGGCCCGGACGCAAGATCGGGCACGTCAACGTTCTGGGTGACGACCCCGCCTCGGTTCGGGAGCGCGCGGAGCGCGCGGCACACTGGTTGTCGCATGCGCAATGGGGCCCGGCGACGACGCGGAGCGGCGCTGAATGACCGACGGATGGGACGGGCACACCTGATGACTGGGACTGATCAGCCGCGGGTCGGCCTGATCATGGGCAGCGACAGCGACTGGCCGGTGATGCAGGACGCGGCCGAGGCGCTGGCCGAGTTCGAGGTGCCCTTCGAGGTCGGCGTCGTCTCGGCGCACCGCACGCCCGGCCGGATGCTGGAGTACGCGCGCGGCGCCGCCGATCGCGGTATCGGAGTGATCATCGCCGGAGCCGGCGGGGCGGCCCATCTGCCCGGGATGGTCGCCTCGGCCACGCCGCTGCCGGTGATCGGGGTGCCGGTGCCGCTGGCCAGACTCGACGGAATGGACTCCCTGCTGTCGATCGTGCAGATGCCGGCGGGCGTTCCGGTGGCGACGGTCTCGATCGGCGGGGCCCGTAACGCGGGCCTGCTGGCGGTGCGGATTCTGGGTGCGGCGGATCGCGGCACTGCGGGCCCGGATGGCGGACGTTCCAGGCCGACCTCGAGACGCAGGTGCTGGCCAAGGACCGCGCGCTACGTGAGCGTTTACTGGGTGAGTGACCCCAGGCGGTAACCTAACCTGTGAGTAGCGAGGAGGCTGTGATGGCTGGTGATCCTTCATTCGACGTGTTCCAGTTGCCCGAAGAGCATGAGGAACTGCGCGCCGCGATCCGGGCCCTGTGCGAAAAGGAGATCGCTCCTTACGCCGCGGCGGTCGACGAAGACGCCCGCTTCCCGCAGGAGGCCCTCGACGCGCTGAACGCGTCGGGCTTCAACGCCGTCCACGTACCGGAGGAGTACGGCGGCCAGGGCGCGGACTCGGTGGCCGCCTGCATCGTCATCGAGGAGGTGGCCCGGGTCGACGCGTCGGCCTCGCTGATCCCGGCGGTCAACAAGCTGGGCACCATGGGCCTGATCCTGCGCGGCTCCGATGACCTGAAGAAGAAGGTGCTGCCCGAGATCGCCGACGGCAAGATGGCGTCCTACGCACTGTCGGAGCGTGAGGCGGGCAGCGACGCCGCCGCGATGCGGACCCGAGCCAAGGCCGACGGCGACGACTGGATCCTCAACGGCTCCAAGTGCTGGATCACCAACGGCGGCAAGTCCGCCTGGTACACGGTGATGGCGGTCAGCGATCCCGGACAAGGGCGCCAACGGCATCTCGGCGTTCATGGTCCACGAGGACGACGAGGGCTTCACCGTCGGACCGAAGGAGCGCAAGCTCGGCATCAAGGGCTCGCCGACCACCGAGTTGTACTTCGAGAACTGCCGCATCCCCGGCGACCGGATCATCGGCGAGCCCGGCACCGGCTTCAAGACCGCGCTGGCCACCCTCGACCACACCCGGCCGACCATCGGCGCGCAGGCCGTCGGTATCGCTCAGGGTGCCCTGGACGCGGCGATCGCCTACACCAAGGACCGCAAGCAGTTCGGCCGCCCGGTCGCCGACAACCAGGGCGTGCAGTTCATGCTCGCCGACATGGCGATGAAGGTGGAGGCCGCCCGGCTGATGGTGTACTCGGCCGCGGCCCGCGCCGAGCGCGGTGAGCCCGATCTCGGCTTCATCTCCGCGGCCTCGAAATGCTTCGCCTCCGATGTGGCCATGGAGGTCACCACCGACGCGGTGCAGTTGTTCGGTGGCGCCGGCTACACGATCGACTTCCCGGTCGAGCGGATGATGCGCGACGCCAAGATCACCCAGATCTACGAGGGCACCAACCAGATTCAGCGCGTGGTGATGTCGCGGGCGCTGCTGCGCTGATCGGTCACCCGTCGCGCAGATGGGTGATGTCGCCGGCCGAGACGGCCACCGTCTGCGCGCCGGTGTCGATGTGAAGTTGGCCGAATTCGTCCAGATCGGTTGCCGTGCCGACTATGTCACGCTCGCCGGGAAGCTGCGCGCGCACCCTGGTACCGAGGGTGACGCTGCGGGTGCGGTAAGCGGCGGTCAGCCCCGGGTCCGGCCCGCCGACTGACCGCCAGCGGTCGATGCGCGCCGACCACTCGGCCAGGACGCTGCCCAACAGCGCGGTGCGGTCCAGCATCGTCGACCCGAGCATCAGCAGCGAGGTCGCCCGCGAATCCGGCGCCTCCTCGGCGGTCAGGGTCACGTTGAGCCCCAGGCCCACCACGATCACCGCGGCCGGGCGAGGCCACCTCGGCGAGGATGCCCCCCAGTTTCCCGGCTCCCACCATGATGTCGTTCGGCCACTTCAGGCCCGGTTCGATCCCGGTGGTGGCCGCAACGGCGTCGGCCACCGCGACACCGGTCAGCAGCGGCAGCCAACCCCACGCGGACGGAGCCAGCCCGCCGGCGTCGATTCCCATCGACAGGGCGATCGCCGAGCGGGGCGGAGTGGACCAACTGCGGCCCTGGCGCCCGCGTCCGGCGCTTTGATGCTCGGCGATCAGCACCGCCCCGTTGATGTCGTTTCCGGCAGCGTGGCGTGCCAGCAGGTCGGCATTGGTGGACCCGGTGGTCTCCACGACGTCGATACTGCGAACGGCCCGACCGGGTCCGATCATGTCGCGGCGGATCCCGGCGACATCGAGCGGAGGTCGGTGCGGCGGCTCGGTCATTCCGCCCAGCCTAGGTACTCGGCCGTTTTTGATGGAACCGGCCGCTGCGATAGGTTCTGTGCCCATGACTACTCTTCGTTCGCTTGGCGGCGCCGCCGTCCTGACCGGCGCCCTCGTCGCCGGCGCTCTAGGCCCCGCCGCGGTTGCCGCAGCAGACAGCACCGTCCCGCCCTCGATGCTCGACACCACCTGTTCGCTGGACCAGATCATGGCCGCCACCAAGGTGGTGGACCCCGTCGCCTATGGAGAGCTGGTCGGAAAGTTCAACTCCGAACCGCGGTGGGTTCAGGGCGGCATCGTCTACCACATGAACCTCCTGCTGCAGAAGCCCCCGCAGGAGCGTCAGGCTGAGGTGAACACCCTGGTGGGTATCTTCCCGCAGTACGTGGGGCTGTTCACCGCCGCAGAGCCCGTTGCGAACGACGTCGCGGCCAAGTGCCCGACATTCCCCGCCGAGGACCCGGCGGTGTGGAATGCGGCCGCCCCCGCACCGGCCCCGGTGGCAGCTCCTGAGCCGCCGGCCCCCGCTGCTCCGCAGCCGGCGACGGCCGCCACGCCGGCGTCCTAGCCCGGGACGCCCGCAGGTCACAGTGTGCGGGTGATTTTCTCGGTCACCCGGCGCCGGTCCAGGGCTGCGGGATCGGGGTTGGCCAGTTGCACCAGCGAGGCCCCGGCCACCAGTGGCGCGATCAGGTTGTCGATCAGTTCGGTTGGGGTCGACCACGCTTTGTCCGACATCACCCGATCGCCGGCGGATAGCCCCTGCGCAGCGGCGCTGTGCCGCGCGGCCGTGCGGACGTCGTCCACCGACTGACCGTCTAGGGCGGCTCCGGGCACGCGCTCGGGCACCACGGCGTCGCCGTGCACCCGCACGGCCGTCGCGTAGTCGGTGACCCCGACCGGCAGGTCCTCCGCGGGTTTGCCGAACGGGTCCAGTGACAGCACGGCGACCTCCCCGCCGGCCACGGCGTCGTCGGCCTCGGCCAGACGGTCAGAGGTGCACAGCGCGGCGTCCGCGGCCCCGGCCAGGACCACCTCGGCGCCGATCCACCACGCACCCAGCAGAACGGCCGCGGTCTGCCAGTGCGCCGGCAGCAGGACCGCCACCCGGCTGCCCGGCCCCAGGCCGAACTCCTCGCGCAGCAGGTTCGCCGTTTTGGCCGCCCAATTCGCCAGCGTGACGGTGGACAGTTCGATCCGCTCACCGGTGTCGTCGTCGTAGTAGGTGATCCGCGGCCCCATCCGGTCGCCACCGAGCAGGGGATCGAGCAGTGCGTCGGTCAGGGTGGGCATCAGTTGACGCATTTGGGGTCATTGGACCCCGCGGTGATCACCGGTGACGGCGGCGGCGCCTGCCCGGCGCTGTCCGCCGAGGTGTCCTGTGCCGCCTTGTCGATCTCCGCGCTGCTCGGCAGGGTCCCGTCCTGGCCGGAGCCCGGACCGTCATAGCCGTCGGCCAGCACCACCCGGACGGTGCCGGGCGGGATCGAGGCATCGACGGTGATCGGCAGCCCGCCCAGTTCCTTGGCCACCGCCTGGGCTCCCAGGTCGTCTTTATCGGCTGCCAGCACCTGACTCTCGGTGACCTTGGCCTGGTCGTTGTTGCCGATCGATCCGCCGGTGAACCCGGCTACGGTCAGTCGGTCCGATACCGCGCCGGCCAGGCCGTTCACCTCGCTGTCGTTGAGCACATCGACCGTGGTCTGGCTCCGCTCATAGGTGATCACCGCAGTCTTGCCCTCGTCCTGATCGTGCAGCAACCCGGCGATCCACTCTCGCACCTGCGGCGGGTCGACGCGGACGACCGACTGGGTGCCGTCGTCGCTCCAGCCGTCCTCGGCCAGCACCGGGATGGTGGCGAACGCCACATTGCCGGCCGCCAGCCTCTGCAACTGGTTGAGGAAATCCATCACATCCCAGCCCGAGGAGATCACCACCGAACGCTGGATGGCGTCCTCGAGCCGGTTCAGCGTCGCCCGGCTGCGCAACGTCTTACCGGAAATGACCTCGTGGGCAAGGGAAGCCATCACCACCTGCTGGCGCACCACCCGATCGAGATCGCCGCGCGGCAGGTCGTGGCGCTGACGCACGAAGCTCAGTGCCTGCGGACCGTCCAAGCGTTGCCAGCCGGCCGGGAAGTCGGCCCCCGACAGCGGCTCGTTCACCGGGTCCTTCAGGCACACCTCGACGCCGCCGAGGGCGTCGGTGATGAGCGAGAATCCCAGCAGGCCGATCTCGGCGTAGTGGTCCACCGTCACGCCGGTGAGGTCGGCGACCGTCTTGATCAGCGCGTTGCGACCGGCTTCGACGGCTTGCGGCTCGGCCTGCGCGGCGTCCACACCCTGAACCTCCACCAGGTCTGTCATCTTCTCCAGCCTGACCTGACCGTAGACCCCGTTGATCTTCGTCTTGTCCAGGCCGGGTGCCTCGACGTAGGAGTCGCGGGGGATCGAGATGGCCGTCGCGGACCGGCCGTTGTGCGGAATCCGCACCAGGATGATGGTGTCGGTGTTGGTGGCGGTCTCGTCGCCGGCATGCAGTTGGGCCAGCTCCTGTGCCGATAGCGGATTGCCGTGCGCGTCGGTGCGGCTGTCCATTCCCACCAGCAGGATGTCGGTGGCTCCGTCGTCGTCGCCCTTGCCGCCGAGCAGTGCGGTGGTGAAGTGGAAGATGCCGCTTTCGAACGATCGGACCGACCCCCACGCCACCCCGGTGCCGAGCAGGATGGTCACCGCGAGCAGCGCCAGCATGGTGCGCGCGACCGGCCGCGCGCGCGTCACTACCGTCACTTCCGTCTCATCTGGCACCAGCCCAGGCTACTGGTGACCCGGCCGCATCCCCGGTAGCCGAAACCGGCGTGCCAGACTCGTTTCCGTGTCGCAGAGGATGATGGTCACCGGCGCGGCCGGCCAGGTCGGCGGATTTCTGGTCGCCGAGGCGGCCCGGCGCGGTTATCAGGTGGCGGGCTTGACCCGATCCGATCTCGAGATCACCGACGCGGCGGCGGTGGCGAGCCATGTCCGCGGCGTCGATGTGGTGGTCAACTGCGCGGCCTTCACCAATGTCGACGCCGCCGAGGCGGACCCGGATGCCGCCTACGCGATCAACGCGGCAGGCCCGGGCAACCTCGCCCGGGCCTGTGCCGGCACCGGGGCCCGGCTGATCCACATCTCCACCGACTACGTGTTCAGCGGCGACCTGGGCAGGCCTTATGACATTTCCGATCCCGTCGGTCCGCTGAGCGTCTACGGACGCAGCAAGCTCGAGGGGGAGTTGGCCGTCCACGCCGAACTCCCGGATGCCCACGTGGTCCGAACGTCATGGGTGTACACCGGCGGCTCGGGAACGGATTTCGTGGCCGTGATGCGCAGGCTCGCAGCCGGTGACCGCCCCATCGACGTGGTGTCCGACCAGACCGGCTCACCGACCTATGCCAAAGACCTCGTCGACGCGCTGTTCGAGATCGCGGCCGGCGGTATCCGGGCGCCGATCCTGCACGTGGCCAATGCTGGGGCGGCCAGCCGGTTCGACCAGGCCCGCGCGGTGTTCTCCGCCGTCGGCGCCGACCCGCAGCGGGTCCGGCCGGTCGACACGGCCGCCGTCCCGCGGCCCGCTCGCCGGCCGGTGTTCTCCGCGCTGGCCATGGACGGGTCCGTCCGTGCCGGTCTGAGTGCGCTGCGGCCGTGGCGTGAGGCACTGACCGCCGCGCTTGCGGTGCCCGTCGACGGCGGCCCGATACCCTCGACGCCGTGAACGACGAACCGGCTCTCACGGTGGTGACCGTGGCCTATTCGTCCGGCTCGCATCTCGATCGGTTCCTGTCGTCGCTGACGGTGGCCACCGATCGTCCGCTGCACGTGATCATCGCCGACAACGGGTCCACCGACGGAGCCCCGGAAGAAGCGGTGGAGCGCTATCCCGGCACCCGACTCCTGCGCACCGGGGGCAACCTCGGCTACGGCACCGCGGTCAACCGCGGGGTGGCGACCGTCCCGGCCGACGAGGAGTTCGTCATGGTGGCCAATCCCGATGTGGTCTGGAGCCCGGGCAGCATCGACGCGTTGATGGACGCCGCCCGGCGCTGGCCGCAGGCCGGCACCCTGGGCCCGCTGATCCGCGACCCCGACGGAGCCGTCTACCCGTCGGCGCGGCACCTGCCCAGCCTGGTTCGGGGCGGCATGCACGCGGTGGTGGGGTTCGCCTGGAAGTCCAACCCGTGGACCAAGTCCTACCGCCAGGAGCGCCTCGAACCCACCGAACGCCCGGTCGGCTGGCTGTCGGGTTCGTGTCTTCTCGTGCGCCGCAAGGCATTTGATGCGATCGGCGGATTCGACGAGCGGTATTTCATGTACATGGAAGACGTCGACCTCGGCGACCGGCTCGGCCGCGCGGGTTGGCTCAACGTCTACGTCCCGGCCGCCGAGATCCTTCACGACAAGGGGCATTCGACCGGCCGTGACCCGGCCCGCAATCTGCGTGCCCACCACGACAGCACCTACATCTACCTCTCGGATCGGCATACCGGATGGTCGCAGGCCCCGCTGAGGTGGATGATGAAGGGCGCTCTGCGGGTGCGGGCGCGCGCGGCCGTGCGGAAATCCCGCCGGGAATTGACGGGAGGCACACGATGACCGATACGACGGACGGGCCGAGTACGCCGGTGGACCCCAGCCGGGTCGATGCGGTGATCCTCGTCGGCGGGAAGGGAACCCGCCTGCGGCCGCTGACGCTGTCGGCGCCCAAGCCGATGCTCCCCACCGCGGGTCTGCCGTTTCTGACCCACCTGCTGTCGCGGATCGCCGCGACGGGTATCCAGCATGTCGTGTTGGGCACCGCGTACAAGGCGGAGACCTTCGAGGCGGAGTTCGGCGACGGTTCCAAACTCGGACTGCAGATCGACTACGTGGTCGAGGAGGTCCCGTTGGGAACCGGCGGTGGTATCGCCAACGTCGCGTCCAAGCTGCGCAACGACACGGTCATGGTGTTCAACGGTGACGTCCTCTCCGGAGCCGATCTGGGGGCGATGTTGGCCAGTCACCATGAGCGGGACGCCGACCTGACCCTGCACCTGGTCCGCGTCAGCGACCCGCGGGCCTTCGGTTCGGTGCCCACCGACGGCGACGGAAATGTGTTGGCGTTCCTGGAGAAAACCGAGGACCCGCCCACCGATCAGATCAACGCCGGAACCTACATCTTCAAGCGCAGCATCATCGACCGCATCCCGCTCGGCCGGGAGGTGTCGGTGGAACGCGAGGTGTTCCCCGCACTGCTGGCCGACAGGGCCAAGGTGTGCGGCTATATCGACATGTCCTACTGGCGGGACATGGGCACCCCGGAGGATTTCGTCCGCGGCTCGGCCGACCTGGTCCGCGGGATCGCCCCGTCGCCGGCACTGGTCGGCCAGCGTGGGGAGAGCCTGGTGCACGACGGAGCCTCGGTGGCACCCGGCGCCCTGGTCTACGGCGGCACGGTGGTCGGCCGAGGAGCGGAGATCGGCGCCGGGGTGCGACTCGACAGTGCGGTCGTATTCGACGGTGCCCGAATCGAACCCGGCGCGGTGGTGGAACGCTCGATCATCGGGTTCGGGTCCCGGATCGGTCCGCGGGCGCTCATCCGCGACGGCGTGATCGGGGACGGGGCCGACATCGGTGCCCGGTGCGAGTTGCTCCGTGGCGCCCGGGTGTGGCCGGGCGTGCTGATTCCCGACTGCGGTATCCGCTACTCCAGCGACATCTGACGGGTTCTCCCGACCGCGCACAACCGGATCAAGCCCGGGTCGGCGCCGGCCGGCAGCGCATCCATCGGCCACCATCGCAGATCCAGCGATTCCTCGCTGAGGACCGGCCGTGCGCCTGCGGGTGCCCGGACGATGAACTGCAGGTCCAGATGGCGGGTGGGAACGCCCAGCGAGCAGGTCACCGGATGGACGTGGATGGCGGCCAGGTCCGGGTCGATCCCCAGGCCGTCGATCCCCGATTCCTCGGTGGCCTCCCGCAGGGCGGCCGCGACGATGTCGGCATCGGTGGCCTCGCAGTGCCCGCCGAGTTGAACCCAGCGCCCGAAGCGGGGGTGCAGGGTCAGCAGAACCCGGGTTCCCGGTTCATCGATGACCAGTGCCGACGCCGTGACATGTCCTGCGGCGCAGGCTCTTTGGCAGCCGTCCGGCCGACCGTGCAGAAACGCCAGAACGGCGTGGCGCACCGAGTCCTGTTCGGCGTCCGGAGCTTGCCAGTCGGTCAGAACAGCGATGGCCGATTCCCGTACCGGGTCGGCGGACACCGGTCCGGTGGTCACCGGCGCACCAGGAGGTCGCCGACCTCGCCCGGCTGACGCGGCTCCGGTGGCTGCTCGGCGTACCCGATCGCCACCGCGCCCAAGGGTTCCCACTCCGGCGGCAGGTCGAGCACGTCGCGCACCACCTCGGGGGCGAAAATCGTCGATCCGATCCAGCAACTGCCCACCCCGCGGGCGGCCAGGGCGACGAGCAGACCCTGGACGGCGGCTCCCACGGCGACGGTGAACATGGTGTGCTCGGCCGCCGTCCGGGTCGCATCCGGGTAGCTGTGCGCGCCGTCAGGCACGACGAACGGAATCACCACTTCCGGTGCGTCATAGAGGATCCGGCCCCTGCTGATCCGTCGCTGCACGGCCTCAGCCGTCATCCCGTCGCCGAGGAGGTCGGCCCGCCACGCCTCTGTCATCGCGTCGAGAAGCGCGGTCCGCCGGTCCGGGTCGGCCACCCACACGAACCGGGCCGGCCGGGTGTGGTGCGGCGCCGGCGCGGTGAGAGCCTGGGCCACGGCGGCCTCGATGATCTCGGAGTCGACCGGCCGGTCGGTGAACCGGCGCACCGAGCGGCGCAGCAGGAGCGCCTGGCGGCGGCCCAGTTCGATGGACTCGGCGGTGCCCAGCCAGAACAGGTCGTCGTCCCCGCCGCGCAGGAGGTGCGCGGCCGTCGACCCGTCATCGCGCAACGACAGACCACGCACCACCGCGACGGGAACCGCGGTCAGTTTGCCCTTGACCAGATCGGCGGCGGCCGCCACCTCGTCGGCCACCGCGATCTCGGTCACCACCAGTTCGTTGCCGTGGCTGTCGAGCGAGCCGGCATAGCTGTGCAGCACCGGCACACCGGCCGATCCGATGGCCGCATCGATCTGTCCGTTACGCCACGCCCGGCCCATCGTGTCGGTGATGACCACCCCGACGTCCACACCCGGACGGTGCCGCAGAGCATCGCGCAGCGAGGCGGCGCTGGCATCGGGATCGTCGGGCAGCAGGGCCAATTCGGTTGTGCCGATGTTTGATCCATCCACGCCGGCCGCCGCCTGAATGAGGCCGTGGCGGTTCTCGGTGATCAACGTTCGGCCCTTGCGGGCCAGGACGCGGACCGCCTCGTCCTCGATCAGCGCGCGGCGCAGGACGTCGCGTTCATCCGGGTCCGCCGGGGCGGCGACGATGCGGCCCTCGCATTTGGACACCACCTTGCTGGTGACGACCACGACGTCTGCGTCGCGCAGCCAGGGTGCCGACGCGGCGATGGCCGCCGCCAGGTCGTCGCCCGGCCGGAATTCCGGCAGACCGGTGACGGGCAGGATTTCGATCCGCGCCGCGCTGCCGTGGTCGGTCACGGCCGGACCCCGGCCAACTCCAGGCCGGCTCGCACCATGTCCGCGGTGGCTCCCGGGTCGGTCATCAGCAGTGGTATTCCGGCGACGGTGACGCCTGGAACGTCGGCGTCGTCGGTGTCGTGGACGAGCCAGTAGTCCAGCAGTCCGGTCGCCGACCGTGCGCCGTAGTGCCGGCCGACCGCCTGTGAACTGGTCTCCACGCCGATCACCGACAGGCACTCGTCGGCCATGCCGCGCAACGGTTTTCCGCCGATGATCGGCGAGTATCCGATGACCGGCGCGGGCGTGGAGCGCAGCGCGGCCCGGATTCCGCCGATGGACAGGGTGGCGCCGATGCTGACCACCGGATTGGAGGGGGCCAGCATGACGACGTCGGCTCCGGTGATCGCCTCGACGACTCCCGGCCCCGCCGTCGCGGTCTCCGCACCGATGAAAGCGAAACTGTGCGTGGGTATCCGGGCGCGGTAGCGGACCCACCACTCCTGGAAGTGGATGGCCTTCTGATCGCCGGTGTCCGGATCGGTGACCACGACATGGGTCTCGCACCGGTCGTCGCTGGCGGGCAGCAGTGTGGCTCCCGGGGACCAGCGGTGGCACAACGCCTCGGTCACCTGCGAGAGCGGATATCCGGCGCGCAGCATCTGGCTGCGCACCAGATGGGTGGCCAGATCGCGGTCACCGAGTCCGAACCAATCGGGTTGCACGCCATAGGCGGCGAGTTCCTCTTTGGCATGCCATGTTTCGTTCCGGTGTCCCCATCCCCGCTCGGGATCGATACCGCCACCGAGGGTGTACATGCAGGTGTCCAGATCCGGGCAGATGCGTACGCCGTACATCCACGCGTCATCGCCGACATTGACGACCGCGGTAAGCCGGTGGCCGGCATCGCCGTCGGCCGGCCCGGCGAATCCGCCGATGCCCAGGAATCGCTGCACGCCCAGCAGGAATCTGGCACCGCCGATTCCGCCGGCGAGAACGGTGACTTTCACACCGAGCGACACTAGTCGCGGTTGCGATTCGCCGATCGACGGGAGGAGGCCGACTGCCCGCCGCGGTCACAGTGACGTAACTCGCAAGACACGCCGCAGTGTCGACACGCCGGTTTCGGTCACGAAAGTGGTAGTGAATTAGCGCGAACAGCTTGACCCGGGCACCTCGGCAATGTCTAATCACAACAGTGTCATTCCCGGTCAGCCAGCCGATTTCGGTGTCCCAGACCGTGATTCGACCAGATGTTCGAACACATTCGGAAACTGAACACTCACATCTCGGCGAGGAGGCGGACATGACCTACGAGCATTTCCTCGGTGTGCTTGGCGCGGGGCACACTGCAATTCCGTCAGCGGGCTTGTCGGGCGCGGCTCGCGCCCACCTGACGCTGGTGCCCGATCCTGTCGATCGGTTCGTCGGCCTGACGCCGGACGACGACCTCTGGCAGGAGAATGCCTTGTGCGCCCAGACCGACCCGGAGGCGTTCTTCCCGGAGAAGGGTGGCTCGACCCGCGAGGCCAAGCGCATCTGCCAGGGTTGCGAGGTTCGCGACGCCTGCCTGGACTACGCCCTGGCCAACGACGAGCGGTTCGGCATCTGGGGCGGGTTGTCCGAGCGGGAACGCCGGCGTCTCAAGCGCGGCATCATCTGAGCGCCCCCTCGCTCAATCGTCGGAGTCCAAAGTCGGGTCGATGACGGACGGTTCGACCCCCAGATAAGTGGCCACCTGCGCCACGAGAATTTCATGCAGCAGATCGGTCAGATCGACCGAGTCCTTCGCTCGCCGCTCAATCGGCTTGCGGAACAACACTATTCGGGCCCGCGTGGCATTACCGCGGACGTCCACCCCGGCCGGAATCAGCCGCGCGAGAGCGATCGGCCCGTCGGCCACCACCTCCGGTGGCCACTGAACACTGTCGGGGTCCTTCGGCGCGATGCGCGGAATCTCGTCCACGGCCACATCGAGGTCGGCCAATCGCGTGTGCCACCGTCGCTCGATCGGCTCGTAAGCCTCCAGCACCGCCATATCGAACCTCTCGGCCCGGCTGCGCCATCCCGGAACAGTCGGTGGGAGAAGCGGGCCGCGCATCTCGCGTCCGCGCCGCGAGCCTCCGCCGGACCCACCGCCGCGCCGGGAACTGCGAGTATCGGCCATGGCCGCCGATCGTAACGGTTGTACATCGGCGGCCCGTCGACTGCGCGTGTCCGTCATCACAGGTCATTGCCGCGCGATAGCCTCACCGGCGTGAATGTTCCCCGTCGCTGCAACCGGCCCGGCTGCGGGCATTACGCGGTGGCAACGCTGACGTACGTCTATTCGGACTCCACCGCCGTGGTGGGACCGCTGGCTACAGTGCGAGAGCCGCACTCCTGGGATCTGTGCCTCGGCCACGCCAGTCGCATCACCGCTCCCCGCGGCTGGGAAATGGTTCGCCATGCCGCACCGTTGCCCACCAACCCCGACGAGGACGACCTCGTCGCCCTGGCCGAGGCCGTCCGGGAAGGCGGGATGTCCGGCGGGTCGCCGATGCCGGCGTTCTCCGACCCCATCGGCGCGGCGCGGGCGTCGGTGCCGCGCACCGGCAGCAACCCTGCGTCGGCGCGCCCGGCAGGCAACGGCCGGCGGCGTGGGCATCTTCGGGTGCTTCCGGACCCCGCTGATGAGTGAACTTCGCGGGCGCCCGTCCGCACTGCGGTGAGCGGCTAGGCTGACGGCCAACGTAGTCCTGCCCACGAGGAGCTCCCATGCCCAGGTCGGCCGCCGATGTGCGCCGCGTGATCAAGGCCTATGACGTGCGTGGTCTGGTCGGGGAGGAACTCGACGAGGATTTCGTCCGCGACGTCGGTGCGGCGTTCGCCCGGCTGATGATCGACGAGGGCGCCCAAGGCGGCAGCCGCATCGTGATCGGCTACGACATGCGGGACAGTTCCCCCGTGCTGGCGGCGGCCTTCGCCGACGGGGTGACCGCCCAGGGTCTCGACGTGGTGCGCATCGGCCTGGCATCCACCGACGAACTCTATTTCGCGTCGGGGTATCTGGACTGCCCCGGCGCGATGTTCACCGCCAGCCACAACCCCGCTGCCTACAACGGCATCAAACTGTGCCGCGCCGCCGCCAAGCCGGTCGGCGATGACACCGGCCTGGCCGTCATCCGCGATGCCGTGATCAACGGTGTGCCCGCCGGGACCGCGACCCGCGGCCGGATCCACGATCAGGACGTCCTGCAGGCCTACGGGGACTTTCTACGCTCACTGGTCGACGTCAGCGGGCTGCGCCCCCTGCGCGTCGCCGTCGATGCCGGCAATGGCATGGCCGGTCACACCGCCCCGGCCGTGCTGGGCACCATTCCCGGCCTGACCCTGCTGCCGCTGTACTTCGAACTCGACGGGTCCTTTCCCAATCACGAGGCCAATCCGCTGGAGCCGGCCAACCTGGTGGACCTGCAGAACTACGTCGGCGCCGTCGGTGCCGACATCGGACTGGCATTCGACGGCGACGCCGACCGTTGCTTCGTCGTCGACGAGTTGGGCCGACCGGTGTCGCCGTCGGCCATCACCGCACTGGTGGCCGCCCGCGAACTGGACCGTGAGGCCGGCGCGGCGGTGATTCACAACCTGATCACCTCGCGCGCCGTGCCGGAGGTGATCGGCGAACACGGCGGCACCGCGGTGCGGTCCCGGGTCGGGCACTCCTATATCAAGACGTTGATGGCCGAGACCGGCGCCATCTTCGGCGGCGAGCACTCGGCGCACTACTACTTCCGCGAGTTCTGGGGCGCGGATTCCGGCATGCTCGCGGCGCTGCACGTGCTCGCGGCGTTGGGCGGACAGCCCCGTCCGCTGTCGGAACTGATGGCTGAGTATCAGCGCTACGCGGCCTCCGGTGAGATCAACTTCCGCGTCGAGGACGCCCCGTCCTGTGTCGACGCCGTCCTGAAATCCTTTGCCTCCCGGACTGTTTCGGTCGACCGGCTGGACGGCGTGACGGTCGACCTGGGCGACGGCGCGTGGTTCAACCTGCGGACCTCCAACACCGAACCGCTGCTGAGGCTCAACGTCGAGGCTCCCACCGCCGCCGATGTGGACGCGATCGTCGCCACCGCGGGTGAGGAGATCGCCCGAACGGGGTCCAGCGGATGAGTGCGCCGCACGCCACGGTGGACCTCGACGACACCGAGGGGTTGGTGGAGGCCGACCGCGACGGGCTGCTGCGCGCGGCCGCGATGGCCGGTGCGCAGGTGCGGGCGACGGCCGCCGCCGTCGAGGAGGGCGCGCTGGAGTCACTGGAGTCGGATCAGCGGCCCCGCACGGTGGTCTGGCTGGCCGGTCGCGGATCGGCGGAGTCTGCCGGCGCCATACTCACCGCGTCGCTCGGGGCCACCGCCGGCGAACCGATCGTCGCCGCGGCCCAGGCGCCGCCCTGGATCGGACCGCTGGATGTGCTCATCGTCGCCGGTGACGACCCGGCCGACCCGGCTCTGGTCTCGGCGTCGGCGACGGCCGTGCGGCGCGGGGCCCGGGTGCTGGTCGCGGCACCGTGCGAGGGTCCGCTTCGGGACGCCACCGCCGGCCGGGCCGCCGTGCTGGAACCCCGGCTCTGGGTGCCAGACGACTTCGCCCTCTGCCGGTATCTGGCGGCCGGCCTTGCCGCGTTGAGCGTGGTCGACCCGGCGATTCGGACCGACCTGGCCGCGCTGGCCGACGAACTCGATGCCGAGGCACTGCGCAACAGCCCGGTCCGCGAGGTGTTCACCAACCCCGCCAAAGCGCTCGCCGAGCGCATGTCGGGCCGTCGGGCGGTGCTGGCCGGGGACTGCCCGGGGACCCTTGCGGTGGCTCGCCATGGCGGTGCGACGATGTTGCGGGTGGGCGGGCGCCCGGTCGCCGCGACGGGTCTGGCCGATGCTCTGGTCGCCCTGCGCGCAGGCGCCTCGACGCGATTCGCCGACCCGGTGGACGCGCTGTTCCACGACGAGGAGATCGACGGACCGCTACCCGGCCGTCTGCGGGTGCTGGCACTGGCCCTGGCAGCCGAACGCCCGGTGTTGACCGCCCGGATCGCCGGGATCGACGACGTCGATCTGGTTGGTGTGGAGGATGTGGGCGAGGCAGGATCGGTACCGGCTACCGCCGGCCGGGCCGAACAACAACTGGCCACACTGGCCGCGCGGCTGGAGATGGCCGCGGTTTATCTGAGACTGGCAGGGGGATAACAACGCCGTGCAGTTGTTACGCGGAGCAATCCGGACGTACGCATGGGGGTCACGCACCGCGATCGCCGAATTCACCGGCCGGCCGGCGCCGACGGCGCATCCGGAGGCCGAGCTGTGGCTCGGTGCCCATCCCGGTGACCCGGCCCGGCTCGAGGGCTCCGATGGCGAGGTCTCCCTTCTCGATGCCATCGCCGCCGACCCGGAGGGCGAACTCGGGCCGGCGGTGCAGCAGCGGTTCGGTCCCGCACTTCCCTTCCTGGTCAAGGTGCTCGCCGCCGACGAACCGCTGTCGCTTCAGGCTCATCCGAGTGCAGAGCAGGCGGTGGAGGGCTACCAGCTTGAGGACCGCGCCGGCCTCCCGGTCAATTCCCCGGAGCGCAACTACCGCGACCGCAGCCACAAACCCGAACTGCTGGTGGCGCTCAGCGATTTCCAGGCCCTGGCCGGATTCCGGCCGGCGGCACGGTCCGCCGCGCTGATGCGGGCTCTCGCCGTGCCGGCGCTGGATCCCTTCATCGCATTACTCGCCGACCAGTCCGACTCCGACGGACTGCGCGCGTTGTTCACCACCTGGATCACCGCGCCCCAACCCGACATCGACGCCCTGATCCCCGCAGTGCTGGAGGGTGCCGTCGGCTATATCCGTTCCGGCGCCAAGGAATTCGCGGATGAGGCCCGTACCATCCTGGAACTCGGCGAGCGCTACCCCGGCGACGCGGGTGTCCTGGCTGCATTGCTGCTCAACCGGATCGCCCTGACGCCCGGGGAGGGAATCTTCCTGCCCGCCGGCAACCTGCACAGCTATCTGCACGGCGTGGCCATGGAGGTGATGGCCAACTCCGACAACGTGTTGCGGGGCGGGCTGACCCCCAAGCACGTCGACGTGCCCGAACTCTTGCGGGTGCTGGACTTCACGCCCGTGCCCGACGCCCGCGTCGGCACCCACCGCGAGGGCATCGAACTGGTCTACGACACCCCCGCGGCCGAGTTCGCCGCATCGGTGCTGACCCTCGACGGGGAGAATCTGGGCCACGAGGTGGACGCGCCGTCGCGCCACGACGGCCCGCAGATCCTGGTCTGCACCGAGGGGTCGGTGATCGTGCGGGCCAAAGCCGACGAAGTGCGGCTGGATCGTGGCGAAGCGGCGTGGGTGGCCGCCGACGACGGCCCGATTCGTTTGGAAGCGTCCGCCCCGAGCAAGCTGTTCCGCGCTACGGTTGGCCTCTGAGGAGGAGGTCCGACGTCGTATCGACCTCGGGACGATTCGGCACGACAGACGCCGAGGAGAGCACATGTCGGCTTCGGGTAGCACCCGGGCGATCCTGGCCGCGCTGACCGCCAACGCCGGTATCGCGGTGGCGAAGTTCATCGGGTTTCTGATCACCGACAGTTCGTCGATGCTCGCCGAGGCCGTGCACTCCGTGGCGGACACGTCCAACCAGGCGCTGCTGCTGCTCGGTCAGCGCCGCGCCCGGCGCGAGGCGACCCAGCTGCACCAGTTCGGCTACGGCCGCAGCAGATTCTTCTATTCGTTCGTGGTGGCTCTGGTGTTGTTCACCCTGGGCTCGATCTTCGCGCTGTACGAGGGCTACCACAAGATCAGCCACCCGGAAACGCTGAAGTCGCCGATGGTGGCGATCGTCATCCTGGTGCTCGCGATCGGCCTCGAGGGCTACAGCTTCCGTACCGCCATGGTGGAGTCCCGGCCGCTCAAGGGATCCGGCACCTGGTGGCAGTTCATTCGCCGGTCCCGCAACCCGGAGTTGCCCGTCGTGCTGCTGGAGGACACCGGTGCGCTGCTCGGTCTGGCCTTCGCGCTGCTCGGCGTGGGCCTGACCATCCTCACCGGCAATCCGATCTGGGACGGGGTCGGCACCATGTTCATCGGTGCGCTGCTCGGCGTGATCGCGGTGATACTCATGGTGGAGATGCACAGCCTGCTGATCGGGGAGGGCGCGACCGGCGAGGAACTCGTGGCCATCCAGTCCGCGCTCGAGCAGACCGACCACGTCGACCGCGTCATCCATCTGCGGACGCAGTATCTCGGGCCGGAGGAGATGCTGGTGGGTGCCAAGATCGCCCTGGCCGCCTCCACCGATCTCGCCACCGTGGCCGCGGCCATCGACCGGGCCGAGGTGGCGGTCCGCGCGGCGGTCCCCAACGCGACGCTGATCTACATCGAACCCGACCTCGATCGCTCCCGCGCCCGGTAACCTCTGCGCGCATGGCCGCGAACGCGCGTGCGCATGAAGTCGGTGGAGCAGTCCATTCGCGACACCGACGAGCCGTCCACCCGTCTGCGTAAACAGCTCACCTGGTGGGACCTGACCGTTTTCGGCGTCTCGGTGGTCGTCGGCGCCGGCATCTTCACCGTCACCGCCAGCACCTTCGCCAACATCACCGGGCCCGCCCTGTCGGTGTCGTTCATGATCGCGGCGATCACCTGCGCACTGGCCGCACTGTGTTACGCCGA
Organism: uncultured Actinomycetota bacterium; assembly: GCA_963715145.1. Taxonomy (GTDB): domain Bacteria; phylum Actinomycetota; class Actinomycetes; order Mycobacteriales; family Mycobacteriaceae; genus Mycobacterium. The sequence continues at coordinate 62,730 of CAVQRL010000002.1, forward strand.
ATTCGCCTCGACTCTGCCGGTCGCCGGCAGCGCGTACACCTTCTCCTACGCCACGTTGGGGGAGTTCGTCGCCTGGATCATCGGCTGGGACCTGATCCTGGAGTTCGCCGTCGGCGCGGCGGTGGTCGCCAAGGGCTGGTCGAGCTACCTGGGCACGGTGTTCGGCTTCTCCGGCGGCACCTGGACGCTGGGGAGTCTCGAATTCGATTGGGGCGCACTGCTGATCATCACCGTGGTCGCGACCCTGCTGGTCATCGGCACCAAAGTGTCCTCGCACTTCTCGGCCGTCATCACCGCCGTCAAAGTGTCGGTGGTCCTGCTGGTGATCATCGTCGGGTCCTTCTACATCAGGCCGCAGAACTTCTCGCCCTTCATCCCACCCACCGAGACCGGGCCAGGGGCGGCGGGCACGGGCGTCGACCAGTCGGTGTTCTCATTGCTCACCGGTGGCGGCGGCAGTCACTACGGCTGGTACGGGGTGCTCGCCGGCGCGTCCATCGTGTTCTTCGCGTTCATCGGCTTCGACGTGGTCGCCACCACCGCCGAGGAGACCAAGAACCCGCAGCGCGACGTGGCCCGCGGCATCCTGGCCTCGCTGGCCATCGTCACCGTGCTGTACGTGGGGGTGTCGATCGTGCTGTCCGGCATGGTCAGCTACACCGAACTGCGCGAGAAGGGCTCCGGCTACGCCAACCTCGCCACCGCCTTCTCCATCAACGGCATCGACTGGGCCGCCAAGATCATCTCCGTCGGCGCGCTGGCCGGCCTGACCACGGTGGTGATGGTGCTCGTCCTCGGACTCTCGCGGGTGATGTTCGCGATGGCCCGCGATGGTCTGCTACCGCGCGGATTGGCGATGACCAACGAGCGCGACGCCCCGGTGCGGATCACCGTCGTGGTCGCCATCCTGATCGCGGTGGCCGCCACCGCCTTCCCGATGTCCAAGCTCGAGGAGATGGTCAACGTCGGCACGCTGTTCGCCTTCATCCTGGTCTCGGCCGGGGTGATCATCCTGCGTCGCACCCGGCCGGATCTGAACCGCGGCTTCCGGGCGCCGTTCGTGCCGGCGCTGCCGATCCTGTCGATCCTGGCATGCCTGTGGCTGATGCTGAACCTCACCGCGCTGACCTGGATCCGGTTCGTCGTCTGGATGGTCGTCGGCGTCGTGGTGTACGCGCTGTACGGATACCGGCATTCCGTGCTCGGCCGGCAACTGGCGGCGGGGGCGGACGCGGTGACCGTGGGGCGTTAGATCCCGCTCACCAGCCGAAGCCGACCAGATGCAGACCGGATCCGGCGAAGTTGGCCTCCGGCAGGCAGTTTCGGCCATCCACGATGAGATCGCCGCGCATGACCCTTCGCAGCCCGGCGGGGTCGATGAGACGGAACTCCGGCCATTCGGTGGTCAGGACGACGGCGTCGGCCCGGTCGGCCGCCGTGTAGACGTCGTCGGCCAGCCGGACGTCCTCGAACTCCTCGGGCAGCGCCTTGACCACGGGGTCGAAGGCCGATACCGCCGCGCCGGCGGCCAGTAGTCGCCGGGCGATGTCCAAGGCCGGGGCGTCGCGCAGGTCGTCGGTCCCGGGCTTGAAGGCCAGCCCGAGCAGCGCGATGCGACGGCCCTTCAGCGAGTGCAACTCGTGTTGAAGTTTGCGTACCGCGCTGGCCCGCTGCGCCTCGTTGATCTCGACGGTCGCCTGAAGCATCGAGGGGGTGTACCCGTACTCCCGGGCGGACGCGATCAGCGCCGCTACGTCCTTGCCGAAGCAGGAACCGCCCCACCCGACGCCGGGATTGAGGAAGGCGCTCACGATCCGCTGGTCGGCGCCGATGGCGGGCAGCACCTCACGGACATCGGCACCGACCAGCTCACACATCTGCGAGATCTCATTGGCGAAGCTGATCTTCGTCGCCAGAAATGCGTTCGCGGCGTACTTGATCATTTCCGCCGATGGCAGCTCCGTTGTGATCAGCGCCGGATGAACATCTCGCCGACCACCGTCGAAGGACTGGTCGAGCACTCGTTGGTACAGCTCGGCGACCTTGTTGACGTCGGCTTCGGAGCCGCCGAGCACGATCCGATCGGGGTACAGGAAGTCATCGATGGCCGAGCCCTCACGGAGGAACTCCGGGTTGGACACGACTCCGAAGGACAGCTGCCGGTCATCCTGCCGGTGTTCGTGCAGTGCGTCTTCCAGAATCATCCTGGTCCAGTTGCCCGATCCGACCGGAACCGTGGACTTGTTGACGATGACCGCGCCGGGCCGCAGATACGGGGCCAGGGATTCGATCGCGCTTTCCAGCTGCTCGAGGGCCGGTGACCCGTCCGGGCCCGGGGGAGTGCCCACGCACAGGAAGATGAATTCCGCATCCGAGAGGGCGTCGGCGGTGTCGTCGGTGAACCGCAGCCGACCCGATGACAGTGTGGACTTCAGGATCTCCGGCAGCCCCGGCTCGAAGAACGGTGCCTGACCGTCGCTGAGCCCTTTTGCCCGCACCGAGTCGGTGTCGAGGCCGCACACCGAGTGCCCGAGGAACGCCATGCAGGCGGCAGTGACCGCACCGACGTACCCGGTCCCGATGACCGCGACCTTGTGGGGAGGGTGCTGGGGCTCGAGCGCCACGTCGATCGGCGCCGGCGCCGTGCCCTCCCGATCGCGGAACCAGGCGATCGTCCGCACCAGCCCGTCTCGGACGTCGACGCGCGGTTCCCACTTCAGCTCGGTGCGGGCCAGGGTGATGTCGGGCTGCCGCTGCGAGGGGTCATCCTGGGCGCGGTCGATGAAATTCAGCGGAGAACTCGACCCGGTGAGCTCGCGAATCAGCTCGGCCAACTCCAACACGGACATTTCATACGGGTTGCCGATGTTCACCGGGCCGGCGAGGTCGGAGAACAGCAGCCGGAGCGCGCCGTCGATCAGATCGTCGACATAGCAGACCGATCGCGTCTGGCTGCCGTCGCCCTGGACGGTGATGGGTGCGCCGGCCAGAGCCTGGGTGATGAAGTTCGGGATCGCTCGGCCGTCGTTCGGGCGCATCCGCGGGCCGTAGGTGTTGAAGATCCGCATGATCGCGGTGTTGACACCGTGTTTGGTCCGGTAGGCGGTCGTGAGCGCTTCGGCGAAGCGCTTCGCCTCGTCGTAGCACCCGCGGGGCCCCACGGGGTTGACATTGCCCCAGTAGCTCTCGGGCTGGGGGTGAACCAGCGGGTCACCGTAGGTCTCCGACGTCGACGCGAGCAGGTAGCGGGCGCCCTTCTCCATGGCCAGCCCGAGGGTGTTCAGCGTTCCCAGCGACCCGACCTTCAGCGTCTGGATCGGAAGCTCGGCGTAGTCGACCGGTGACGCCGGGGAGGCGAAGTGCAGAACGTAGTCGACCGGCCCCGGGATCGAGATGTAGTTGCTGACGTCGAGCTTCATCAGCCGAAAGCCGTTGTGGCCCTGCAGGTGGGCGACATTCTCCGGCGATCCGGTGGAGAAGTTGTCGAGAACCGTCACATCCACGTCTTGCGCCAATAGGCGCTCGGCGAGGTGGGAACCCAGGAAACCGGCCCCGCCCGTCACTACCGCATGTGGCCGCATGTTTTCTCTCCGTCATTCGTGGTCGGGTCGGGTATTCCTGGTCGTGTCGGGCTGTCGGCGCGACCCCGCAACCGACCCATACAATCAGACCGGCAGTCTAGTGTGGCCTGACTGCACGGCGTTGTCTCGCATCGCTTGGATCTTAGTGTTACCCGGCTTCGCCTGACGTAAGGGAGCGTTGTATCGCATGAGGCCCCAGACGGTGCTGGTCACAGGTGGAGCCGGGTTCATCGGCAGTCACACCTGCGTCGATCTGCTCGATGCGGGCAGCGACGTCGTGGTGATCGACGATTTCTCCAACTCTCACCCGGCCGCCCTCGACCGGGTCCGCGAGATAACCGGGCGAACGCCGGCCGCCTACCAGATCGATCTGCGCGACCGCGCCGCACTGGCCTCGGTGTTCCAGGCACACCCGATCGACGCGGTCATCCACTTCGCGGCCAAGAAAGCGGTCGGCGAATCGACGCAGATCCCGCTGGAATACTTCGATATCAACATCGGCGGAACGACGAATCTGATCCGCACGATGCACGACCATCAGGTCTCGCGCCTGGTGTTCTCGTCGTCGTGCTCGATCTATGGAGATGCCTCCGCAGCCCCGCTCTCGGAGTCCGACCCCGCGAACCCGACCAATCCCTACGCGCTGTCGAAATGGATCTGCGAACAGCTGCTCTCCCAGGCGTGTGTCTACCTGCCTGAACTATCGGTGATCGCATTGCGCTACTTCAATCCGATCGGGGCGCATCCCAGTGGGCTGCTCGGGGAGGACCCTCTCGGGGTCCCCAACAACGTCATGCCCTACCTGTCGCAGATCGCGGTGGGCAGGCTGACCGAGTTGAGCGTCTTCGGCGGCGACTACCCCACGCCGGACGGAACGGCGATCCGGGACTACATCCACGTCGTGGACGTCGCGGACGCTCACCGGGTGGCGGTGGAGCATCTCGATGACTCCACCGGCTTCCGGGTTTTCAACCTCGGAACGGGATCGGGTGTGTCCGTGCTGGAACTCGTCGCCGCCTTTTCCGACGCCTGCGGGCTGAACATCCCGTACCGCATCGTCGGACGGCGGGAGGGCGACGTGGGGAGTCTGATTGCCGACGCCGGCCACGTCGAGCGCGAATGGGGTTGGCGCACGCAGCGGGATTTGTCGGATATGTGCCGCGACGCATGGACATTCCAGAAACAGAACCCGGCCGGCTACGCGGCAACGTCAAGCGCAGGGACGAACCAGTGACCAACAACTCGGATGTGACCGTTTCAGCCGTCATCTGTGCGTACACCGACGAACGTCGGGAACTGCTGGACGCCTCGATCGAGGCAGTTCTCGAGCAACTCCGCCCCGGAGACCAATTGGTCGTCGCCATCGACTACAACGACGAACTACTCGAGCGGGTTAAGGGGCAATACGGATCGCGGGTCACGGTCGTTCCGAATTCCGGCGAGAAAGGGATATGCGGCACCCGCAACTCCGGTATCGCGGCATCGGTGGGAACCGTTGTCGCGTTCGTCGATGACGATGCGAGGGTGCAGCCGGGCTGGCTGGAGCGCCTTCGTGAGGACTACCGCGATCCGGCGGTGACGGGCGTCGGCGGCAATGCCCGGCCGGTCTGGCCGACCGAGCGGCCGCCCTGGTTTCCGCCCGAATTCGATTGGGTCGTCGGCTGCAGCCATCGGGGGCTTCCGGTCGATCCCGCGCCGGTGCGCAACCTGCTGGGGTGCAATATGTCGTTTCGCCGGACGGCCTTGGAAAGCGTCGGTGGTTTCAGCTCCGAGATCGGGCAGGTCGGTGGCAACATGATGCGTTGCGACGAGACGGAGCTGTGTATCCGGCTGAATCAGAACTTACCCAGCACCCGGCTGATGCTGGATCCGGAGATCAAGGTGCGCCATTGGGTCTCCGACGACCGAATCGGCTTCAAGTACTTTCTGCGCCGATGCTTCTGGGAAGGTTGGTCGAAGCAGAAACTCAGCACCATGGTTGGCAGTTCAGATGCGTTGAGCACCGAGACCAAGTATGTCTACAGCGTGCTTCCGATGGCCTTCGCGCGGGAATTGGTTGCCACTGTCACATCTCGGGGCCATCGCCTCGGCCATCTCGGCCAGAGCGCCGCCTTGGTCATCGGACTGGGCGTGACGACCTACGGGTACGTCTACGGCTGGATCCAATCGTGGATTCAAACGCGGCTCGGTAGCCGCTGAGGGAAGGAACCTGGCGCGATGCATGACGCCATTCGCCGAGCGGAGCGGTACGCCGGCGCCCAACCCCGATGCGGTGATTCCAGGCCCTCCCGGCTAACGTGTTCGCCATGTCTTCCGCCCTTTCGATGACCGCCGACTCCCGCAACGGGATTGACTTCAAGGTTGCTGACCTTTCGCTGGCCGAGTTCGGCCGCAAGGAGATCCGCCTGGCCGAGCACGAGATGCCCGGCCTGATGGCCCTGCGCCGTGAGTACGCCGACGTCCAGCCGCTCAAAGGCGCCCGCATCTCCGGATCCCTGCACATGACGGTGCAGACCGCCGTGCTCATCGAGACGCTGGTGTCCCTCGGCGCCGAGGTTCGCTGGGCCAGCTGCAACATCTTCTCCACCCAGGACCACGCCGCCGCCGCCTGCGTCGTCGGCCCCAACGGCACGCCCGAGAAACCGCTCGGCGTGCCGATTTTCGCCTGGAAGGGCGAGACGCTCGAGGAGTACTGGTGGGCTGCCGAGCAGATGCTCACCTGGCCCGGCGCGCCGGTCAACATGATCCTGGACGACGGCGGGGACGCCACCATGCTGGTGCTGCGCGGCGCGCAGTTCGAGCGCGCCGGCGTGGTTCCGCCGGACGAGGAGGACCACTCCGCCGAGTACACGGTCTTCCTGAACCTGCTGCGGGAGAGCCTGAAGGCCGACCCGCACAAGTGGACCCGGATCGCCGACTCGGTGAAGGGGGTCACCGAGGAGACCACCACCGGTGTGCTGCGGCTCTACCAGTTCGCCGCCGCCGGTGAGCTGACCTTCCCGGCGATCAACGTCAACGACTCGGTCACCAAGAGCAAGTTCGACAACAAGTACGGCACCCGGCACTCCCTGATCGACGGCATCAACCGCGGCACCGATGTGCTGATCGGCGGCAAGGCCGCCCTGGTCTGCGGCTACGGCGATGTCGGCAAGGGCTGCGCGGAGGCGCTCAAGGCCCAGGGCGCCCGGGTCGCGGTCACCGAGATCGACCCGATCAACGCTCTGCAGGCGATGATGGACGGCTTCGAGGTCAAGACCGTCGAGGAGGCCATCGGCTGGGCCGATATCGTCATCACCGCCACCGGCAACAAGGACATCATCACCCTCGACCACATGCGGGCGATGAAGGACAAGGCGATCCTGGGCAACATCGGCCACTTCGACAACGAGATCGACATGGCCCGGCTCGAGCGGGACGCCGCCATCCGGCGGATCAACATCAAGCCCCAGGTCGACGAATTCATCTTCCCCGACGGGCACTCCATCATCGTGCTCAGTGAAGGCCGGTTGCTGAACCTCGGCAACGCCACCGGCCATCCGTCCTTCGTGATGAGCAACAGCTTCTCCAACCAGGTGATCGCTCAGATCGAGTTGTGGACCAAGAACGACGAATACGACAACGAGGTCTACCGGCTGCCCAAGCACCTCGACGAGAAGGTGGCCAAGATTCACGTCGAGGCACTGGGCGGCTCGCTGACCAAGCTGACCAAGGACCAGGCGGAGTACATCGGCGTGGACGTCGAGGGTCCGTACAAGCCGGACCACTACCGGTACTAGCTGCGGCGGTGCGGGGCTCGGCGGGGCTGTTTGCCGGCGCTCTCGCCGTCGCCACGAGCGTCGTGTTCACCCCGGCGGCGAACGCGGACTCCTATCACCCTGACGACCCGTACTACAACGAGAACGAGTACACCGCGTTCTACACCCCGCCGGATCCGCTACCGCCGGGGCGGCCGGGCGATCTCATCCGGACCGAGCCGTCGAGGCTGGTGCTCGAGCCGTCCGGGCAACTCGGCGCGATCATGGCGACCGGGACGCGGATCATGTACCGCAGCACCGATTCTCGCGGCAATCCGATGGCGGTGACGGGCACCTATTTCGAGCCCTACAACGCCTGGCCCGGCAGGGGACCGCGCCCACTCATCGTCTACGGCCCCGGGACACAAGGACTGGCCGACCAGTGTGCCCCCTCCCGGCAGTTCAACCAGGGCATCCACTTCTCGCCGTTCCTGGACCTCGCCTTCAACTACGAGGAGATGTTCGCCGCCACCCTGGTCGCCCGCGGTTTTGCGGTGGTGATGACCGATTACCAGGGACTGGGGACCCCGGGGGTGCATACCTACGTCAATCGCGTCGCCGAGGCCGACGCAATGCTCGATGCAGGCCGGGCCGCGATGCGCCTGCCCGGCACATCCCTGGACGCGGACGGGCCGATGGCGTTGTTCGGCTACTCCCAGGGTGGCGGGGCATCGGCGGCGGCCGTCGAACTCGCCGCGGAGTACGCCCCGGAACTGAACATCGTCGGCGCCTTCGCGGGGGCCCCGCCCGCCGACATCGAGAAACTGATTCCGTTCGCCGACGGCAGCATCCTGGTCGGTGTGATCGGCTACGCACTGAACTCCGTGATAGCGACCTACCCGGAGTTCGAGGGCAAGTTGCGGGCGACCCTCACGCCCATGGGCCACAAACTGCTCGACGACACAAAGGAGCAGTGCATCGCCGAGACCGCGATGCGGTTCCGGTTCAAACACATTCAGGACTTCTTCGTCGCCGATGTGTCAAAAGTGCTGAGCGATCGGGCTTTTCGGCTGTTGTTCGACGAACAACACCTTGGCGCCTACAAGCCGGAAGCTCCGGTTCTCATCGTGAGCAACCGCTACGACCCGCTGGTGCCGTGGGCCCCGGCCGCGCAGCTGGGCCGGGACTGGTGTGCTCGGGGTGCCGACGTCCAGTTCTGGACCAACGAGCAGCCGCCTCTGTTCAACAAGCTCGTCGTCAACCACGCCATGCCGATGTTCGTCGACGGCGAGCGGGCGATGCAGTGGATCGCCGACCGCTTCAACGGGCTGCCCACCACCCCGAACTGCGGTCAGTTCTAGGCATGGCGGTGTCCCGTTAGGCTCTGGGGCTGTGCTGATCGTCATCGAAGGTCTTGACGGCGCGGGTAAGCGGACGTTGACCGGCGGCCTGCACCGGGCGTTCGAGGCTGCCGGCCGCTCGGTGACCACCCTGGCCTTTCCGCGTTACGGGCACTCGGTCACGGCCGACCTCGCCAGCGAGGCGCTGCACGGCCGGCACGGCGATCTTGCCGGGTCGGTCTACGCGATGGCGGTGCTGTTCGCCCTCGACCGCGGCGCGGCCAGGGAGCACCTCACGGCGTTGTGCGCCGACCACGACGTCGTCATCCTGGACCGCTACGTGGCCTCCAACGCGGCCTACAGCGCGGCGCGGCTGCATCAGGACGCGTTCGGCGACATGGTGTCGTGGGTCGGCGAACTCGAATACGGCCGACTGGGTCTGCCCACTCCCGACCACCAGATCCTGCTCGACGTGTCCGTCGAACTGGCCGCCGAGCGTGCCCGGCGGCGGGCCGGCGAGGAACCCGGCCGGGCACGCGACGCCTACGAACGTGACGACGGACTCCAGCAGCGCACCGCACAGGTGTACGCCGGATTGGCCGCGCGGCGGTGGCACGGACCCTGGACGGTGGCCGGGCGCGACGTCGAGCCTGCCGGTCTCGCGGCCGACCTGCTGGCCTGAACACGCGACATGCGCGTGTGGCAGCCGGGATTTGTCGCGGTTCGGTGACACCATGGACGCCATGAGGCAACGGATCCTGGTCGTGGACGACGACCCCTCGCTGGCAGAGATGCTCACCATCGTGCTGCGCAACGAAGGTTTCGAAACGGCGGTCATCGCGGACGGCTCCCAGGCACTGACCGCGGTCCGCGAACTGCGGCCCGATCTGGTGCTGCTGGACCTGATGCTGCCCGGTATGAACGGCATCGACGTCTGCCGGGTGTTGCGGGCCGACTCGGGGGTCCCGATCGTCATGCTGACGGCCAAGACCGACACCGTCGACGTGGTGCTCGGTCTGGAGTCCGGGGCCGACGACTACGTCATGAAGCCGTTCAAACCCAAGGAACTGGTGGCCCGGGTCCGCGCCCGGTTGCGTCGCAACGAGGACGAGCCCGCCGAGATGTTGTCGATCGGCGATATCGAGATCGATGTGCCGGCCCACAAGGTCACCCGCGCCGGTGAGCAGATCTCGTTGACACCGCTGGAGTTTGACCTGCTGGTGGCGTTGGCGCGCAAACCGCGGCAGGTGTTTACTCGAGATGTGCTGCTCGAACAGGTGTGGGGATATCGGCATCCCGCGGACACCCGTTTGGTGAACGTGCATGTCCAGCGGCTGCGGGCCAAGGTCGAGAAGGATCCGGAGAACCCGCAGGTAGTGCTCACCGTTCGAGGAGTGGGTTACAAGGCCGGCCCACCGTAATGTTCCTGGTGTGCCCCCGATGATCTTCAGTACGCGGCGGCGCATGCGCACCGGGCCGCTGGTAAGGGGCACCAGCGCGGTGAGTCGGACGCTTGCGCAGATCTGGCGCAGGTCGCTGCAACTGCGCGTCGTCGTTCTCACCCTCGGCCTTTCGGCCGTCGTCATCCTGGTGCTCGGATTCGTCCTCACCAGCCAGATCACCAACCGGGTGCTCGACGTCAAAGTCCGGGCTGCCACGCGGGAGGCCGAGCGTGCCCGCACCACCGTCAGTGGGATCGTCAGCGGCGAAGAGGCCCGCTCGCTGGACTCCAGCCTGCAGTTGGCGCGCAACACCCTGATCTCCAAGCCCGGCCAGGCATCCGGAACGGTGGTGGCCGGAACCTTCGACGCCGTCCTGATGGTTCCCGGAGACGGCCCCCGCGAGGCCACCTCGGCCGGGCCGGTCGACCAGATTCCACGCAGCCTGCGCGATTTCGTCAAAGCGGGACAAGTCAGCTATCAGTACGCGACGGTGCGCACCGAAGGGTTCTCCGGTCCCGCGCTTCTGGTCGGCACCCCGGCCCCGTCCCGGGTGAGCAATCTTGAGCTGTACCTGATCTTCCCCCTCACCAGCGAGGAGAGCACCATCACCCTGGTCCGGGGGACCATGGCCACCGGCGGGATGGTGTTGTTGCTGCTGTTGGCCGGCATCGCGTTGCTGGTGTCCCGGCAGGTGGTTCTCCCGGTTCGGTCGGCCTCGAGGATCGCCGAGCGCTTCGCCGAGGGGCATCTGTCCGAGCGGATGCCGGTCCGCGGCGAAGATGACATGGCCCGGTTGGCGGTGTCCTTCAACGATATGGCCGAGAGCCTGCAGCGGCAGATCAACACCCTCGAAGAGTTCGGCAACCTGCAGCGCCGGTTCACCTCCGATGTGAGCCACGAACTGCGCACCCCGTTGACGACCGTCCGGATGGCCGCAGACCTTATCTATGACCACAGCGAGGATCTCGATCCGGCGTTGCGCCGTTCCACCGAGTTGCTCGTCAGCGAACTCGACCGGTTCGAGACCCTGCTCAACGATCTGCTGGAGATCTCCCGCCACGACGCCGGTGTGGCCGAACTGTCGGTGGAGGCGGTGGATCTTCGGTCGACGGTCAACAAGGCGCTCGGCAACGTGGGGCACCTGGCCGCCGAGGCCGGGATCGAACTGCAGGTGCATCTGCCCGAGAGTCCGGTGATCGCCGAGGTCGACCCGCGCCGCGTCGAACGCATCCTGCGCAACCTGATCGCCAACGCCATCGACCACGCCGAGCATCAGCCGGTGCAGATCCGGATGGGGGCCGACGAGGACACCGTCGCGGTCACGGTCCGCGATTTCGGCGTCGGCCTGCGCCCCGGCGAGGAGAAACTGGTGTTCAGCAGGTTCTGGCGCTCCGACCCGTCGCGGGTGCGCCGATCCGGCGGTACCGGGCTCGGCCTGGCGATCAGCATCGAGGACGCCCGATTGCATCAGGGCCGCCTCGAGGCCTGGGGCGAGCCGGGCAACGGCGCCTGTTTCCGGTTGACCCTTCCGCTGGTGCGCGGACACAAGGTCACCACCAGCCCGCTTCCGCTGAAACCCGTTGCAGCCGAACGCACGCGGCAGTGGGAGACCGCGGGGGAGCGGGTGTGACCCGCAGGTTGGTGGCGGTGTTGCTGGCCGGCCTGATCGTCATGCTGCCCGGGTGCGCGGGGGTGCCGGATTCCTCGGCGCCGCAGGCGATCGGGACCGTCGAACTGCCGAGCCCCAAACAGTTGCCCAAGCCCAATCCGTCGATGAGTCCCGACCAACTGCTGCGGGAGTTCCTCAAGGCCACCGCGGATCCGGCCGACCGCCATCTGGCCGCCCGCCAGTTCCTTACCGATTCGGCCTCCAAGGACTGGGACGACCAGGGTAGTGCGCTGCTCGTCGACAAAGTGGTCTTCACCGAAACCCGTTCTGCGGAAAAGATTTCCGTGCTGATGCAGGCGGACATCCTGGGTTCGATCTCCGATGTGGGGGTATTCGAAACCGGCGAGGGAAAGCTGCCCGACCCCGGATCCATCGAACTGGTCCAGACCCCGAACGGTTGGCGGATCAACCGGTTGCCCAACGGGGTGTTCCTGGACTGGCAGCAGTTCCAGGCCGCGTACAAGAGATACACGCTCTACTTCGTCGACCCCACCGGCAAGACCGTCGTCCCGGATCCCCGCTACGTGGCGGTCTCCGATCCGGATCTGCTGGCGACGGAGTTGGTGAACAAGCTGCTGGCCGGGCCGCGGCCGGAGATGGCCAACGCGGTGCGCAACCTGCTGGGGCCACCGTTGAAACTCCGTGGACCGGTCACTCGTGCCGACGGCGGAAAGACCGGCGTCGGCCGCGGGTACGGCGGTGCCCGGATTGATCTGGAGAACCTGACCACCACCGATCCGGCGAGCCGGCTTCTCGTTGCGGCCCAACTGATTTGGACCCTGGCCCGGTCGGACGTCAAGGGGCCGTATCTGATCAATGTCGACGGCGCGCCGCTGGACGATCGGTTCGTCGACGGGTGGAAGACCACCGACGTGGCCGCAACCGACCCCGGTGCGGTCGACGGTGCGCCAGCCGGCGTGCACGCGCTGATCGACGGTTCGATGGTCGCCTTGGACGGGCAGAGCTCGAGGAAGGTCAACGGGTCGTTCGGGATGATGCCGGACCAGCGCGCGGCCAGTTTCTCCCGGTCCGGCCGTGATGTCGCAGCGGTGGTGGGACCGCCCAACGCCGGCGCGTCGCTGTGGATCGGACCCAACGGCGGCCAGGCGGTGCGAGCCACCGACGGCCGCAGTCTGTCGCGGCCGTCGTGGGCGCTCGATGACGCCGTGTGGGTGGTGGCTGACGGCAACAGCGTCATGCGGGTCATCCGCGAGGAGGCATCCGGCCAGCCCGCCCGCATTCCGGTGGACTCCGCCGCGGTCACGTCGCGGTTCCCGGGCGCGATCACCGAACTGCAGGTCTCCCGCGACGGAACCCGGGCCTCGATGGTGATCGACGGCCAGGTGGTGCTGGCCGGGGTGGAACAGACCCCGGGCGGAGAGTTCTCGCTGACCTACCCGCGTCGTCTCGGCTTCGGACTGGGCAACTCGGTGGTTTCGCTGTCCTGGCGCACCGGCGACGACATGGTGGTCACCCGCAGCGACCCCGCCCATCCGGTGTCCTACGTCAATATCGACGGGGTGAACTCCGACGGTCCGAGCAACAACCTGGTGATGCCGGTGTCGGCGGTCGCCGCCAACCCGTCGGCGGTCTACGTCGCCGATGCGCGCGGGGTGCTGCAACTGCTGGCCACCAGTTCCGCTAGCGGGCAGACGTGGTCGGAACTGCGGCCCTTCATGACGCCGGGCGCCGTTCCGGTGATGCCCGGATAGGGCCACTGCACCGAGGCCACAGTCGGTGACGTGCGCGCACCGCCACTGGCCGCCACACTGAGCGGGTGCTCGACCTGGTTCTGCCGTTGCAGTGCGGGGGCTGCGGCGCCCCGTCCACCCGCTGGTGCCACGCCTGTGCGTCCACGCTGAATGTCGACGTCGACGAGCCGCGCGTGCTGACCCCCCGGGTGGACCCGGGAGTCCCGGTGTTCGGGCTGGGCCGTTACGCCGGGCCGCGCCGGCAGGCGATCGTCGCACTCAAGGAGCGCGGCCGCCGCGACCTCGCCGGGCCGCTGTCGCGGGCCCTGGCCTTGGGCATTCACCGGCTGACCGCCTGGGGCATCCTCGGCGAATCGCTCACCGTGGTCCCGGCTCCCTCGCGCCGGTCGGCGGCCCGCCGGCGCGGTGGGGACCCGGTTTTGCGGATCGCGATGGCCGCCACGGCCGCCAGTCCCCGCCACGGCGTCGCCCCGGTGCTGCGCACCGCCGCGACGGTCCGCGACTCCGTCGGGCTGACCGGTGCCGCCCGTGAGCGCAATATCGCCGGACGTGTCCGGCTCACGGCGGCGGTGCCCACCGGTGAGGTGCTGCTGGTGGACGACATCGTGACCACCGGGGCCACCGCTCGCGAATCGGTTCGGGTGCTGGCCGGGGGCGGGGCGGCGGTGAGCGCCGTGCTCGCCCTGGCCTATGTCTGATGACGGTTGGACAACAGGGGACCAAAGACTCCACTACACCTGACCCGAAAAGTGGCAACACCTCGGCGACTCGGACTACCGTCTGGGTTAACGCACCGTGAACACAATCACGGGGCGGCGGGATTCCCGCCGCTTCGCCGACCGTGTAGGAGGTGATTCTTCGATCCCTGGCGTCGGCGGGTGTGGGTTGTCCCCTCACGGTGCCCGGCGCGCTCTCACCCGGTGAATGGCCCGGCACGCGGCCGTGCGTGCCACCCGTTAGCAGAAACGAGATGCCAAGCATGTCAACCCAATCCGTGCAGTCTCCTGAACCTTCCGCCGACGGCCAGGGCGCCGGCGTGGGCCCCGATGCCCACGTCCAGGTGACCGGCCGCAATGTCGAGATCCCCGACCACTACCGCATCTATGTCGGGCAGAAGCTCGCCAGGGCTGAGCGGATCGATCACTCGATCCACCGCTTCGACGTCGAACTCTCGCACGAGAACAATCGGCGCCAGCGCAAGAACTGCCAGCGCGTCGAGATCACCGCGCATGTCGACGGTCGGCCAGTCGTCCGCGGCGAGGGTCGTGCCGATACCTTCTACGGCGCCTTCGAGGCCGCCGTTCACAAACTGGAGAGTCGGCTGCGTCGCGGCAAGGACCGCCAGAAGGTGCATTACGGCGACAAGACGCCGGTCTCACTGCACCACGCGACCGCCGCAACGCTGGATCTGGCCGAGGCCTTCAAGCCCGGAGCCACGCCGGAACCCCAGAGCCATCTCGACGTCGACGACCACGAGCCCGGCCAGATCGTGCGGGTCAAGGAACACCCGGCCAAGCCGATGACCGTCGATGACGCGCTCTACGAGATGGAACTGGTCGGTCACGACTTCTTCCTGTTCCAGGACAAGGAGACCGACCGGCCGTCGGTGGTGTATCGCCGCCACGCCTACGACTACGGGTTGATCCGGCTCTCCTAGCGGGTCGGCTGGCCTGAGGCCCGGAGCCGCGTCCGACCGGCGAGCCCCGGCGCTGGCCTGGCCGGGGTGGTTTCGCGCGTCACCTAGGATGGGGGCACTCAAACCTCCAATCCACAGGGGAAACACGTGCTGTCGAAGTTGCTGCGCCTTGGTGAAGGACGCACGGTCAAACGGCTCCGAGGAGTCGCTGACTACGTCAATACGTTGTCCGACGGGGTGGAGAAGCTCACTGACGACGAACTGAGGGCCAAGACCGACGAGTTCCGCGCTCGCATCGAGGCCGGCGAGAAGCTCGACGACCTGCTGCCCGAGGCGTTCGCCGTAGCCCGTGAGGCCGCCTGGCGGGTGCTCGGCCAGCGGCACTTCGACGTCCAGGTGATGGGCGGTGCGGCGCTGCACTTCGGCAACGTCGCCGAGATGAAGACCGGTGAGGGCAAGACCCTGACCTGTGTGCTGCCGGCCTATCTCAACGCCTTGGGCGGCGACGGCGTGCACGTCGTCACGGTCAACGACTATCTGGCCAAACGCGACAGCGAGTGGATGGGCCGCGTGCACCGCTTCCTCGGCCTGGAGGTCGGGGTGATCCTGTCCGGACTGAACTCCGACGAGCGGCGCGCCGCCTACGCCGCCGATATCACCTACGGCACCAACAACGAGTTCGGGTTCGACTACCTGCGCGACAACATGGCGCACTCCCTGGACGACCTGGTGCAGCGCGGCCACAACTACGCCATCGTCGACGAGGTCGACTCCATCCTGATCGACGAGGCCCGCACCCCGCTGATCATCTCCGGCCCGGCCGACGGCGCCTCGAACTGGTACACCGAGTTCGCCCGGCTGGCTCCGATGATGGAGAAGGACGTCCACTACGAGGTCGACCTGCGCAAGCGCACCATCGGCGTGCACGAGGTGGGCGTGGAGTTCGTCGAGGACCAACTCGGCATCGACAACCTCTACGAAGCGGCCAACTCGCCGCTGGTGAGCTACCTCAACAACTGTTTGAAGGCCAAGGAGCTGTTCCAGCGCGACAAGGACTACATCGTCCGCGACGGCGAGGTGCTCATCGTCGACGAGTTCACCGGCCGTGTGCTGGTCGGGCGCCGCTACAACGAGGGGATGCACCAGGCCATCGAGGCCAAGGAGAAGGTGGAGATCAAGGCCGAGAACCAGACTCTGGCCACCATCACGCTGCAGAACTACTTCCGGCTCTACGACAAGCTGGCCGGGATGACCGGCACCGCCGAGACCGAGGCGGCCGAGTTGCATGAAATCTACAAACTCGGCGTGGTCCCGATTCCCACCAACCGCGAGATGGTCCGCAAAGACCAGACCGACCTCATCTACAAGACCGAAGAGGCCAAGTTCATCGCCGTCGCCGACGACATCGCCGAACGGTACGAGAACGGGCAGCCGGTGCTGATCGGCACCACCAGCGTCGAACGCTCGGAGTACCTGTCCCGGATGCTGCAGAAGCGTCGCATCCCGCATAACGTGCTCAACGCCAAGTACCACGAGCAGGAGGCCGGCATCATCGCCGAGGCCGGCCGGCGCGGGGCGATCACCGTGGCCACGAACATGGCCGGCCGCGGCACCGACATCGTGCTCGGCGGCAACGTCGACTACCTGGTCGATCAGAATCTGCGGTCGCGGGGCCTGGACCCCGTCGAGACGCCCGACGAGTACGACGCCGCCTGGCACGACGAGTTGCCGAAGATCAAGGATCAGGTCGCCGAGGAGGCCGCCGCCGTCTGCGCCGTCGGTGGGCTGTACGTCCTTGGCACCGAGCGCCACGAATCGCGTCGTATCGACAATCAGCTGCGCGGCCGCTCAGGTCGTCAGGGCGATCCCGGTGAGTCGCGGTTCTACCTGTCGCTCGGCGACGAGCTCATGCGGCGGTTCAACGGCGCCACTCTGGAGGCGCTGCTCACCCGGCTGAACCTGCCCGACGATGTGCCGATCGAGGCCAAGATGGTCACCCGTGCCATCAAGAGTGCGCAGACGCAGGTCGAGCAGCAGAACTTCGAGATCCGCAAGAACGTGCTCAAGTACGACGAGGTGATGAACCAGCAGCGCATGGTCATCTACGAGGAGCGCCGCCGCATCCTCGAGGGCCAGGACCTGTCGCAGGAGTCGCACGACATGCTCGTCGACGTCATCACCGCCTATGTCAACGGGGCGACCTCCGAGGGCTACTCCGAGGACTGGGATCTCGAGCAGCTGTGGGGCGCACTGCGCACGCTCTACCCGGTCGGTATCGACCATCACGACCTGATCGACTCCGAGGCTGTCGGCGAGGCCGGTGACCTCACTCGCGAGGAGTTGCTCGAGGTTCTCATCGCCGATGCCGAAAAGGCTTATGCCACGAGGGAAGCCGAGATCGACGCGATCGCCGGTCCGGGAGCGATGCGCCAACTGGAACGCAATGTTCTGCTCAATGTTCTCGACCGCAAGTGGCGCGAGCACCTCTACGAGATGGACTACCTCAAGGAGGGCATCGGCCTGCGGGCGATGGCGCAGCGCGACCCGCTGGTGGAGTACCAGCGTGAGGGCTACGACATGTTCACCGGCATGCTCGAGGCTCTCAAGGAGGAGTCGGTCGGTTTCCTGTTCAACGTCCAGGTCGAGGCCGGTCCGCAGACCCCGACGGTCGCCGCTCAGCCGATGCCGGAAGGGTTGCGGGCCAAGGGATTCGACGGCGACGATTCCAGGCCGCTGACCTACGTCGGTCCGTCGGAGGACGGCGACGCCGAGATTCAGCGGCATGACAGCCCGGTGACCGCCGCCAGCGGCGGCGCCTCGCGCCGGGAGCGTCGGGGCGCAAAGCGTCAGGAGAACAAAGAGCGCAAGTTGCTGCGCCGCCGCTGACGGGACTGAAGCGGCGAGTCGGGTCGCGCCGCTGACGGGACTGAAGCGGCGAGTCGGGTCGCGCCGCTGAAGGGACTGAAGCGGCGAGTCGGGTCGCGCCGCTGAAGGGACTGAAGCGGCGGGCTCAGCCCAGATGCAGGGCGACCACTTTCCAGCGTGGGCCGGTCGCGGTGGGGAACTGCTCGATGCGGCAGGCGATCGCATGCACCCGGTTTCCTCGCGTGTAGTTCGCGGCGACCTCGGCCGCGGTGCCGTCCACCCTGCTCGGCTGGGCTACCACCCGGCGCAATCGTGCCGCCCCGCCGCCGGCGCGCCTGGCCGGCCCCGTCAGCAGCGAGTCCACCAGTCCGGCGGCCAACAGCGGTCGAAGCTGAGCAAGCGGGCGGCGCCGGTCGATCACTTCCAGGACCCGGCGCAGGGCCGCGTCGGCGAACGCGGCGGCTGCCGTGCTGTCCGGGGCCGCCGGCTGGGCAGTCGCCGCGACGGGCACTCGGGCGCGGCGCGGCAGGGACGTCGCCGGCGGCAGTGCCGGAGGCCCGCCGAATGCGGGCGGCTCGTAATCGGGCACGGGGTGCACGGCGGAGGATGAGCGGTCGGACACGGGCCTTCTCCAGTTCGGTCGTTGGAAAACCGATCGCTGGAGAGTCGCGATCCTGCGGAGATTGTGGCACATCTCGCCGACGCGCGTATTCGCCGCTGATCGCCGGGCCCCGACCGGTCCTCGCGAAAACTCGGGGGGCCTACGGTCGTTGTGACACAATTCGACCGACCTGGATCCGCTCGACAGTGGGGAGCCCGTGCCGGACACCGATTTCCCGATCCCGGCCAATGAAAGTCAACGGCTGCGTTCCCTGCTGGACTACGCGGTCCTCGATTCCCTGCCCGAGCAGGCGTATGACGATTTGACCAGGCTGGCGTCGGCGATCTGCAACACTCCGATTGCGCTGATCACCCTGCTGGACGATCACCGCCAGTGGTTCAAGGCGCGTGTCGGGATGGAGACCACCGAGACTCCACGGTCGATCGCCTTCTGCTCCCATGCGATCCTGGACCCGGATAGCGTGATGGTGATTGAGGATGCCGGTCTGGATGTCCGTTTCGCCGCCAACCCACTGGTCACCGGGGATCCCAACATTCGCTTCTATGCGGGTGCACCGTTGATCACGCCGACCGGCGAGGCGCTGGGCACGATTTGTGTGATCGACCGCGTACCGCGCACATTGACCGAGGCTCAATCGGAGGCATTGCGAATCCTGTCCCGCGAAGTCATCGCGCATCTCGAGTTGCGTCGCAGCATCGCCACACTCGAGCAGGCGGTGTTGGAACAGGAGCAATACGTCGAAATCATGCACGGATATCAGCGGGACCTGGAAAAGGTCAGAGCCACTCTTGAGGCCGAGTCCGGCACCGATGGGCTCACCGGGGTTCAGAATCGTCGTTCTTTTGATCTCAAGCTCGACGAGGAATGTCAACGGGCGAAACGGCATCACACGGCATGCTCATTGCTCCTGATCGACATTGATCAATTCAAGGAAATCAACGATCGTTTCGGCCACCCGGCCGGAGATGAGACGCTACGCGACGTGGCGACACTGCTTCAGTCGGCACTGCGATCCGGGGATTCCCTTTTTCGCTATGGCGGCGACGAATTTGGCGCGATCCTGCCCGCTACCACTTCCGAGGGTGCCTTTGTGATCGGGGAGAGGATGCGCCGCACGGTGCAGAGTGCCCCGGCGTCGACAACACGTCCCGTCACCCTCAGCATCGGCGTGGGCAGCGTGGATGACGACATCACATCGCCCATGGACCTGCTCGAAGCGGCCGACTACGCCCTGCGCTACGCCAAACGACAGGGCCGTAACCGAGTCAGTATCGCCGCCCAACCCATGTGACCAGCGCTGCGGACCCTCGGCGAGACGAACCTACTGGTCGAGGACCTGGTTGATGGAGCACCTGAGTTGGTCCCGGTCATTCCAGACCATCTGAAAATTGGGGTTGTCCTTCTTGATCTCGAGCGCGGTCTGATACATCTCGATACAGGGTTTCGGCGCGATCGGTTCGACGGTTGCGGCGGCCCACACGGTCAGCGCGGGGGCCGGTAGCGCAAGCAGAAAGGGCCCCAGAATCCATTTGAGATACAACGGGACTCGCCGGTGTCGTCGATTCGACTCCGTCCCGTGCGGCACATCTTCCGGGCGGTCGATCTGCTGTTCGTACCATTCCTCGTAGTGCCGCAGGGCGACCGCGTAGATGACCAAGGCCAACCCGATCACGAAACTAATCGCGAGTAAGGTCAAGCACACGGTATTCGGTAGATTGGCCCGGGACAGCAGTCCGGTATTGCTGAAATACACAGCACGCCACAACCGGGTGAACACCAGAATATTCAGGGCGCAGATGAATAAACCGAGAAGTATCGGAAAAGTGAATAAGAGACGGAGCTGTTTTTCGTTCACCGAAGTGACCTCTGCCGCACCGCTCGCGCCGACCGCGGAGTCGCCGTCTCCGACATGGCCGTCCACAGCCCGGAAATCAGTCCGCGAGTCGTCTGCCACGGAACGCATGCTAGTCCCTGTGACTCACGAAATCCCGGTTTGGGAATACATCTCGAGCGATGAGCATCTGAGTCCTATGATGAAATATGAGTTCGACGTCTTCGGGCGGATTTTCCCAGTCCCGGCTGTGACGGCATCGGACCGGCACTGAGTATATGCGCGGTGGATTCGAACAATTTGGTTTGCAGAGGTCGTCAAAGGGGTTTGTGATGAGTGACATTTCCGGCGGCTCCAGGGTGGATGTCGCCTCGGGCGAGCCCGAGCCTGAGATGACGAAATACGTCCTCGGCCCCGACGGCCAGCCGATGATCGGTTCCGACGGCAAGCCGATCATCGATCGCCGGCGGAAGAAGAGCGAGCGCCGGCCCAGCACCCCGCGCGTGAGTGTGGTGGTGCCGGCGAAGAACGAAGCCCCCAACATCCGCGAGATCCTGCCCTATCTCGACAAGTACCACGAAGTCATCGTCGTCGTCAGCGAGGACGACCACGAGTCCGCAGAAGCCGCCCGCCAGGCGCTGCCCTCGGCAAAGGTGATCCACCAGACCCGCAAGGGCAAAGGCAACGCCATGGCGTGCGGGTTCGCTGAGGTCACCGGTGATGCCATCGTCATGTTCGATATCGATGGTTCTGCCGATCCCAACGAGATTCCACGCTTCATCAAAGCCTTGACCGACGGCGCCGACCTGGCCAAGGGCAGCCGCTTCTGCAAGGGCGGCGGGAGCGAGGACATCACCCTGCTGCGGACGGCGGGAAACCTCGGGCTGAACGTTTTGGCCAGCGTGCTCACCAAGACCCGTTTCACCGATCTCTGCTACGGATACAACGCTTTTTGGGCCGACCAGCTGTACATGCTCGACCTGCCCGACACCGAGGTCGAGGACGCTCCGGAGATGCTGCGCGGCGACGGCTTCGAGATCGAAGCACTCATCATCGGCCGCTTCGCTCTCTCCGGAGCGGCCATCACCGAAGTGCCGAGCTTCGAACACGACCGGTATCACGGCCACACGAATCTCAACACGTTCCGGGACGGGTTCCGGGTGCTCTGGACGATCCTTCAGGATCGCCGCTATGCGCGGCAGATCCGCAGGATCGCGAAGCGCCGGACTGTGAGCAACTCAGCCGGACCGCAACGTCCGGGCTGGATGACCGGAGACGCGCCGCGACACGGTGTTCGTCGTATCAATCGACTCGAGGTGGAAGGCGCGTCCACCGGTGCGTAGGTCGGCGTCCTCACTGGTCCGAGCGAACTCGATTGCGGCACCGGTGATCTCCTGCCGGCCGAGGGGGAAGCACGGTGGAATCTGCGCCGATTCCCGATGACGACGACGATCGACTCACCGAACTCGCCGAACTCGGGATCATCGAAAGCCCACAGGATGAACAGCTCGACCGGATCACTGTTGCGGCAACGCAGTACTTCGGCGTGCCGATCAGCCTCGTCACCCTGATCGACCGAGATCGGCAGATTTTCAAGTCCAAGGTCGGACTCGACGTCGAGCAGACCGGTCGAGACGTGTCCTTCTGCGGGCACGCAATCATGGACGACGGTCCATTCATCGTCGCCGACCCGAGAGTCGATGCGCGGTTCGCGGACAACCCGATGGTGACAGGGCATCCACATATCGGGTTCTACGCCGGCCATCCCATCACGGGCCCCGGAGGACACCGACTCGGGACGCTCTGCATCATCGACCGCCGGCCGCGGTCGCTCAGTGATGCCGATCTGATGATGTTGCGGGTGTTCGCCGAAGCCGCGCAGAATCGCATCGCCCAGACGGTTCGGCTGCCGGGGTTCGGGTCCTCTGCCCAGTTGCTCGCTGCCGCAACGAATGCCGCCGGAATCGGTCTCTGGGAGTGGGACGTGAACGCCGACGTTCTCGCCTGGGACGACAAGATGTACGCGCTCTACGGGATCGAAGCCCATGACTTCACCGGCGCGTACGAGGCGTGGACGGCGGGTCTGCACCCGGCTGACGTGGAGCAGGCCGAGGCGACATTGCAGCGGGCACTGACCGGAGATGCGGAGTACGACACCCAGTTCCGGGTCGTCTGGCCCGACGGTGCCATTCACTGGATTCGGTCCAAAGCCACCGTCAGCCGGGACCAGTCGGGAAAACCGGTGTCGATGTTGGGCTTGAACTGGGATATCACCACCGAAAAGACAATGGAGGCCGAGCTCGCCGCCGCAGCGGCGCGGGATGCGACGACGTCTTTCATGGGGCACGTCGGAGCCGCAATCTCCGAACTTCCCATTGTTCTGTACGGCAGGGATGTCCCGGAGAGCACCCGCGAAAACCGTTGGCTGCTGGGCGATGCACGGCGACTGGCGGGTGTGAGCACGTCCGAATTCGAAGCCGGCCACGACCTCCTGAGTAACGTCGTTCCCGCCGACCGCGCACACATTGCACAGAAGCTGGCCGAGGCCGGCGCCCAGGCAGTGGCCTCGATTTCCGAACAATTCCGGATGCTCGGCGACGACGGGACCGAGAAATGGGTCCAGTATGTCGCCAAGATCGACCGCGACGCGTGCACCGAGACCGGCGCCCTGCTCGACATCGACATCGCCAAGCGTCTGTCGCTCAAACTGAACGAGTCGGAAAGGATGGAGGCCCTCGGGCGCCTCGCGGGCGGCGTTGCGCAGGATTTCAACAATATTCTCGGGGTGATCGTCAATTTCGCCACCCTTGCCCGGGACGCGGAGAACGCCGACGCGGACATCCAGTCGGATCTCGATCAGATCATTGCCGCAACAGAACGGGCCAAAACCCTTACCCGCCAACTGCTTACGGTCTACCGGCCGTCGGCCGGGTTGGTCCTCACGGATCTCAACCAGCGAGTGGCTGCTCTGACCCCGTTCCTGTCGAGCATGCTCGGTACGGCTGTCCATCTGAATGTCCAGCCGTGTGATGGACAGGCCATGGTCCTCATCGATGCCGATGACCTCGATCGCGTCATCATCAATCTGGCCCTCAACTCGCGCGACGCCATGCCCGAAGGCGGGAACTTGGACATCGTGGTGAGCCGGGTGGGCGACCAGCCCGACGGCCCCGTCGCGCGATTGACGGTGACCGACACGGGCATCGGCATGGCTCCCGACACAGTGCAGCG
The DNA here is from genome assembly GCA_963715145.1 of uncultured Actinomycetota bacterium. Lineage (GTDB taxonomy): Bacteria > Actinomycetota > Actinomycetes > Mycobacteriales > Mycobacteriaceae > Mycobacterium. The sequence continues at coordinate 86,393 of CAVQRL010000002.1, forward strand.
GGTTTTCGAACCGTTCTACACCACAAAGGAATTCGGTCCAGGTACCGGACTCGGCTTGTTCACCTGCTTCGGCATCATCAGGGAGGCGGCCGGAGAAATCTCCTGCACCAGCGCCGAAGGTGCGGGCACGACGTTCACCGTTGACCTGCCACTGCTCGAGACCGATATGCCGCGGTTGGAGCACGATGACATCGACATCGCCACCGCTTCGGTGGGGCGCCGGGCGCCAACCGACACCGCGCGGCCGGAGTCATCCTCACAGCGCTCCAGTGACGCCCGTTCCTCGGTTCTGATCGTCGACGACGACTCGGCACTCGCCGCATCCACTGTGCGCATCCTGGAACGCGAGGGGTTGTCGGTCACGGCGGTCAGCACCATCACCGCCGCCCATGAGGCTCTTCGTGAACGTGAGTTCGACCTGGTCATCTCGGAAGTCCACTTGCGCGACGGCAGCGGAATGAACTTGGTACGTGATGTGAAGGGCGCCGACGAAGACCTGCCGGTGTTGCTCTGGACGGGTCAACCGACGATTGATGCTGCGACACAAGCCGTTCGCCAAGGGGTCGAAGGGTTTCTGATCAAACCGGTTGCGACTGCCGACCTCGTCCGATCCGTCCGAGATGCCATCGGGCAGGGGCGCCGGTTTCGGTTGCGAAACAAACTCATGGCCAGCCACATCGAGAGCAATGAATTTCTCGCCGGGATGCCCGAATTGGATGGTGCTCTCTCCGGACTTGTTCGGATGGAGAAAGGCTTCGATGCGGCGCTGGACTCATTGTGGCTGCATTTCCAGCCCATCGTCCGCGCCAGTGACAGTTCGGTGTTCGCCTACGAAGCGTTGCTCCGCTGCCGGGGACCATTGTTCTCCTCGCCGTCGCGTTTCATCGCGGCCGCCGAACTCCTCGGTCGCATCGGTGACGTGGGTTTGGCGGTTCGCCGGGCGGTTGCCGCTGTGTTGTCGGAACGTCCACACCAAGAGCGCACGCTCTTCGTCAATCTTCATCCCTCCGAGGTGCGCGCAGATGTCTTGGGTATCGCGTCTGAGCCGCTTCTGCCGTACGCATCGCAGATCGTGCTGGAGATCACCGAACAGTCGGCACTCGGTAGCGACCGAAGGCTGACGGAGGATCTGAATCGGCTGCGGCGGTGCGGCTACCGCATCGCCGTCGATGATTTGGGCGACGGCTATGCGGGGCTCTCAAGCCTCGTTCGGGTTAATCCCGACATCGTCAAGATCGACCTGTGGCTTGTGCGCGCGATCGATCGCACTCCGCTCAAGCAGGACGTCGTGTCGGCGATCATCGGGTTGGCGCGACCGAACCAGATTCTCGTCGTCGCCGAAGGCGTCGAAACGCTGGCGGAGCGAACCACCCTGCGGGCGTTGGGGTGCGATCTCCTGCAGGGCAATCTATTCGCTGAAGCTGGGCCTCCGTTTGTGCAACCCCGGACCACGTTCGATGACTGAACCCGCCATATCCGACCGACCACGCCGAGAGCGGTGAGTCCTACCTGCGTTGCGGGAGGCCGCGCGGGGTCGAATCATCCCGACAAGCTCGGTGGCTCGGTGATTGCCACCCTGCACCGACTGCATCATCAACCAGCCGAACATCGTTGGAAGACTCCGCCTCCTGACTATCCGTTGCCCTGGATCGCCGATTCGACGGCTGGGCACATGCCGGTGACGTCGACGACAAGTCCCAGCCGGCGAAGTGCCATGTTGTTTTGGTCGCTGATCACTCGCGAGATCTCGCGGACGACACGTGTCTCGCGCCCCGCGGTGATCAGGCGGTAGTCGATCTGATAATCGCGCTCACGTTCTTGGATGCGATGATCCATGACACGGGCTCTGTCGTCGGGGTGGATGTAGTCGTTGATGCGGTGGGGGTCGAAGGCCGGCCCAAATTCGTCCAAGCCCAGGATGTCCCGAATTGACGGGGACATCTCGATCGGGGTGATCAGGTCCAATCCGGTCCGGTAGAGCGCTACCGGAGCGTCATCGGTGAGCGCACTGAACTCCTCGGAGATACCCGCGAGGGCCGTGCGGGCACGCGCCAGTTCGGTTACGTCGGACAGGGCGATGACAGCGCCCTGGATTTCGCTCTCAGAACGGTAGGCGACGATTTGCATGAGGTAGGTCGTCGCCGTCGAGGAGATCTCGGCCAGGAACCCTTGCCCTGTGTCGATGACGGATTGGACGCGGTCCTCCAGACCGACGATATCGATGGTGGTGGGCAAGGCCCCCAAGGGCGTGCCCAAGTCGCTGTTGACAAGGCCGAACACCTTGACTGCCAGTGGCGAGAACTGCTGGACCCGTTGGTGTTTGTCGACTAGCACGATCGCGGTGTGCACGGCGTTCTGGATGTTCTGCAGGACGACGGTGGTCTCGGAGAGTTCGGCCGTTCGCACTTCCAGGGTTTCGTTGACGGTGGTCAGTTCCTCGTTTGTGGCTTGAAGCTCCTCGTTGGTGGTCTCCAGCTCTTCGTTGGTTGCCTGCAATTCTTCTGCGGAGGCCTGCAGTTCCTCGTTCATGGCCTGGAGTTCCTCGTTGGACGACTCCAACTCCTCGACCACCGACTGCAGGTGCTGCTGGGTCCCCGTCAGTTCACGTTCGAGTTCCGCGACGGTATCGATGAGCTCGTTGTCGGAGGCCGCGCCAGAGCGCTCCGGGTGTCTGGGCGCGCTGTCTGGCGTCGTCTGTGATGGCTGCGGGATGAAGGAGACCAAGGCGAAGACCTCATTGTCCTCGACGCGTGATCTGCGTGCCGCGGCCCGGGTGAACCGGGAGACTTTCACGCCGACGCTTTCCGCCGACCCGTCCGGGAACCGGACGATCAGGTTGTGCGCAATCTCGTAAATGCTGTCGCGCAGAACTTTTTCCAGCATGGACGAGACCTCGGTCCGCAGTGAGGGGACGATCATGTCAGCGAGCCGATAGTCACCGGATTCCGGCAACGAGAGGTAGCGGCTGAGATCACCCACCTGATGGATCGGCGTGCCGGCGGCATCGACGAGCACCGATGGGGGCGCGTAATCGCTGAGCATGCGATCGCGCAGTTCATCGGTTAGGCCGTTGCGTCTTGTGGCCAGCGCCGCCCGGGGGAGCAAGACCATATTCCGCGGAGGGGGAACGTAGCCCAGGTGCGGGGCGATCGTGGTGCCGGCCTTCATGTAGATCTTGCTGGGTGCGTTGACCGTCGTGAAAAGATCCATGTCGGCGGGGATGTTCTCCGAGCGTCCGAGGAACAGCAGGCCTTTGGGGTTGAGCGCGACGTGGAAGCTGCGCAGAATCCTCGCCTGCACGTCGGACAACAGATAGATGAGCAGGTTTCGGCAGGTGACCAGGTCCATCCGGACCAGCGGCGGATCGATCGTGAGGTCTTGGCGTGCGATGACGAGCATCTCGCGGAGGTGCTTGACGACTTGAACGTGCTCGCCCTGGATGGAGGAGAAATATCGTTCGCGCCATTCGGGTGGTATGTCCGCGATGGCCTTGCGATGGTAAACGCCACGCCGGGCGACACTCATCGCCGTATCGCTGATGTCCGTAGCGAATATCTTGATGCCGAGGTCATTGCCGCGTTCGCGCACGGCGTCGGCCATCATCATCGCCACGGAATAGGCCTCCTCGCCGGTCGCGCAGCCAGCCACCCATGCACGAACCGTGTCCCCGGGCGCTTTCCCCCGGACGACGGCATTGACTGCCTCGCGCAGCGTGTCGAAGGCCTTGCGGTCCCGGAGGAACCCGGTGACCGTGATGAGCATCGAGTCCCGCAGTTCGATGAGCTCATCGGGGTTCTCGACGATGTAATCGTGGTATGCCTGCGTGGACTCAAGGCCCAGCATCGCAGCCCGTTTGCTCAGCTGCCGACCGAGAGTGCCGTCCTTATAGGCTGAGATATCCCATCCCGTTATGCGGCTGGTTTCACGGGCGATACTGTTCATGACCGGGTCATCGGCCCACCGGCCCGATGCCCGTAGCGGAAGATCGGTATTACCCCCGAGGATTGTCGCCAGCAGCCTGCCGACCCCGGCGGCCTCCACGATGAAGTCCACGACGCCGGTTTCCAACGTGGCGGCCGGCATGTCGCGGTAACGCGCGTCGGACGGATCCTGGACGATCGTGAACCCTCGTCCGGCCTTGATTGCCTGCATTCCCCGTGCGCCGTCGGAGCCAGTCCCGGACAGCACGATGCCGATCGCATGGGTGCCGTAGGTCAGCGCAATGGACTCCAGCAGCACATCGATGCTGGGTTGCGGGCTGATACGCGGGGCGGCCTGACGCGCCCGGAAACCTTCGGGGCCGACCTCGACATCACGGTTGGGGGGGGCGACGTAGACCACGCCCGGCTGCAGGCGCACCCCTGCCGCCACCTCCTGGACCGGCATGGTCGTCTCGCGTGCGAGCACCTGCGTCAACAGGCTGGGGTGCGCCGCCGACATGTGCTGCGCGATGACATACGCCACATTGCCCACGGGCAGGTCCGGGAGAACTTCCCGCAGCGCCTCGATACCGCCCGCGGATGCCCCGATCCCAACGACATGGAACCCGCTGGGTGCAGCGTGCGGATTATCGACACTGTCACCGACTTCCACACCGGCATCGGCATCGGCATGAACCGGCGCGTCGGCGCTGCCGTCGGCCGCCGTATCGCCGAGGGGTCCGTTGGTCATTGTTGCCTCCGGTTTACAGAAAGGTCGAAGTTTGATGAACAAGCCGGGTTCAGCCGGGTCCGGAAAGCGCCTGTGCCAGAGTTTCGCTGGCCAGGATGCGGGCGGCCTCAGCGGGCATTGCCCGACCGAACAACCAACCCTGGCCGAATTTCCACCCTTGCGCAGCCAGCAGATCGGCCTCCTCTTGTTTCTCCACGCCCTCTGCGACGGTGGTCAAGCCCATCTGGTCAGCCAACTGGAGAACACCCTGCGTGAGGGCCTGGATCCGGTTTGCGTTCGCCACCAGCCCTGCGGTGAAGGAGCGGTCCAACTTCAGACCGCTCATTGGCAGGTCGCGCAGGGAGGACACGGAGGAGTAACCGGTTCCGAAGTCGTCCAAGTACCAGCTGAAGCCGTGATCGGCGAGTCGTTCCATGGCGCGCTGCATGGACGGGGTCACGGCCAGCGCTGTACTCTCGGTGACCTCGATCTTCACCCGAGATGAATTGATGCCGGAGTCGGCCACCAGTTTCTCGACCCACGGCAGGTATGACGGGTCCGCGAGACTGCGGACCGAGGCATTGATGGATATGAAGTATCGGCTGTCGATGCCCTTCAGCAGTTCGAGGGCTTGCCTCAACACCAGGCGGTCGATGTCCTTGATGAGACCCGTCGCTTCCGCAATCGCGATCTGGCCCGGCGGCAAAGTTGCGCTGCCGTCCGATTGCCGGCAGCGGACCAGGACTTCGAATCCGGCGAGAGCGCCGTCGGACAGCGTGACGATCGGCTGGAAGAAAGCGGAGTATCGCCCCTCCCGCAGCGCATCGTTCAGTTCGGCTTCGTCGACCAGCCACCGGGTCGCCTCCAACCCGCCGCGATCGTCGGCAACGGCAACCTGATTGCGACCACGGGCCTTCGCGGTACACACGGCCCGGTGCGAGTCGTAGAGAAGCTTCTGCCCGTCAGCGTTGTTCGCCACAGCAACGCCGATGCTGACCGACGGAGTGATCGTGAATTCCCCGACGGTGATCGGTTGCCCGCAAATGGCCAGTAACCGTTCGGCCATGGCTCGCGTATGGGAAACCGACTCCGTCTCGCGCAAAATAATCCCGAAGTCAGATCCGGAGATCCGGAACGAGTCGCCGCGGGCGCCGACGAAATCGCTCAAGCGGTGCCCAATGGTGGCGATCACCTCATCAGCGCCTGAGAAGGTGATCGCACTGTTGAGTCGACCGAGTTGATCGAGGTGCACCTCGATCAATGCCAACCGCGCGCCCGCAACCTCGAGGTCCTCGGCCAGCCGGGCCACCATCGCCTGCCGGGTTCCCATCCCGGACAGCGGATCGCGCATCGCGAGATCGTCCAACCGCGACAACGCCTTGATCTCGGCGTCGACGTCTCGGAGAGTGAAGATCACGCCGTCGATGCCACCCTGCGCAGCCCTGATCGGCCGGGTCGAGGAGCGCACCCATGTCGGTTCCCGGTCCCGGGAGCTGGTTTGCAGCAGAAAGTCCCGAGCTTCCGTCCCCGCTGCCGCCGAGATCACCGCCGAGTGCGCTGCGCGGGCGTACTCACGCGTAACGAATCGCCAGACGGGTTGGCCCACGACATCCCTGGCGGGCACCCCGAGCAGTTCCTTCACCGATGGCGAGGACCAGATGATGTGCCCTTCGGTGTCGAGGCGAAGCACGGCATCGGAAATGCTCTCCGCCAACAACGCGAAGTCGTCGGCGCGCTGCGAAGCCAGCGCAAGTTCGTCTGTTTCTCGTGTCTGATCGAGCACTTGCAGAAGCACGCGGCCTCCGCCTACCTCCGTCATGGCGATCTTGACGGCTCTGCGCTTCCCATCGACGCATTCCAGGGTGAGCGCAAGATACTGGCTGACGTAGGGGTTCATGCCGAGTTTCTGCAACGCGACCCGGAACGCCCCCCGGTCGTCAGGCGCAACGGAATCCGCAAGAAAGGATCCGCGTAGGGAACTGGCCTCCGTCCCCAGTATCCGGCCCAACAGTGGGTTGGCGTTTTCGACTGCCCCGTCGTCGATCGAGATGGTCGCGATCCCCAGGAGGGAAGCCTCTATCGCCCGGTCGAAATCCTCGGCATGGAGGCCGCCCGCAACTGGGTTCCGGGCAGGCGGTGTCGGCATCTTCGTCATGGACAGGAACAGGCGTCGACCATCGGGTACGCACCGGGCTAGCCACCTGCCCGCTGAGTCGCCCGACTGAACCGACTCAATGGGCGCATCGAGATGGAAGTCGACGGTCCGTTGTTTCACCCAAGCTTCGCGCAGCTTGCTATCAAGAACCGTTGCACGGTCGGTTACCGGGATAAGGGTTCGGACGCTCGCGCCTCGAATGTCATCGATCGACAGACCGAACTCCTCGCACGCGGCCGAGTTCGCCATCTCCACACGGAAGTCTGCCGCCTCATCGCCCTCGGCCACCGCCGAGATGATGAGAAACAGACCGGGGAAAGACTCGGTCGCGATTACGAGGTCATCGGAACGCGTAGCGAGGTCGTCACTGCCCATCGAGCCCGCGATCCATTCCACCAGTATTCCCGATACCGCTATTCGAAAATCTAACATTAGTGTGAGGAACCGGAGCACTCCGATGGCTCGGCCGCCGCCCCTGACTCGGAAACCTGGCGAACTGAGCAACGGAGACCAGCGGGATTGCCTACGATCCTGAGGTGGAATCGAACCTGCTTCGCCGCCTCGGAGCACTTGCCGGGGTCATCGCCATGCTGATCGTCGCGGCCCCGTGTGCGCTCGCCGAGCCGACCGGCGACGGCGGCGCGGCACCCGCCGCTCCACCGAGACGCCGCTGCGGTCGGGGAGGGTCCTGCGATTTCGTTGGGCGACTTGGGCGGGTCCACCACGTTGACGTTCAAAGGGGATCGACAGACGACCACCGCGTCACTGTCGTTTCCGGTACCGCCCGGGCTGGTGCCGGTGGCGCTGACGGCGACGATGAAGCTTCCGACCCCCGCTCGATTCGGCAGCCTGACCGTCACCCAGGATGACAAGTTCATCAGCAGGATCGGCGTGGGGCCACCGGACCTGGCACCGGTCACCGTCCCCCTTACCGGAACGCAGGTTTTCGGCAACTACGTCGGTCTGAAGCTGACATCGACCATCGTTCCGATTGACGGGTATTGTTTCGATGCGCTGAACCCGGTGCAGATCTTCGACGGCGTCGTGAAGTTCGCCGGACGCGAAACCGTGCCGAAAACCGTTGCCGAGTTCATGCCCCCGGTACTTCGCAAGCTGACCGTCGCGATACCCGAGAAACCCTCACGCGCGGAGTCCGACGCGGCGGTGCAGTTGGTCGCCGCGATTCAAGCGCGTTACGGCGGCTCGAAACGGGAGTACTCCCTGGTGCCCCTCGCGGACGGCGCGACCACCCTGCCGAACCCGCCGGCGTCGCTGGAGCGCCAGATCATCATCAGGGAGGGCCCGGACAAGGGGCTGTCGCTTCAGCGGAGTCCGGGGGTTCCCGCGCTGCTCATCTCCGGGGAGGGCGACGAGCTCAAAAATCAGACCCGGTTGCTCACCGATGATTCGGTATATGAGGCGCTCGCCCCCAAGGTGGTGGCGGGTCCGCTGGAGACCACGCAGAAGATCGTCGGCAACACCGCGACGCTCAAAGAGCTGGGAATGAACAGCGAGCTCACCTCGATAGGTCTGTGGCCGGAGATCGAGATCCCGGTGGATCAGCCCAGGTTCGGCCACGCCTTGCAAGGGGTGCGGGTGCACGTGATGGGCTCGTATACGCCCCTCGCACCCGATTTCGGCGGTGAGGTGACCGCCGAGGTGGACGGTGAAACGATCGACCATTGGCCGAGCGACGCCAACGGGACCATCGACCACTGGGTGGACATTCCGGATCGCCTGCTCAAGCGCACCACCAGTCTGACGGTGTCGGTGAAAACCACCGGTGACGCCGGCTTCTGCGGTGCCTACCTTCCGCTCAACCTCAGGGTCGCGAACACCAGCGAAGTTCAGGTTGCCGGAACCTCCAAACCGCCACTGCCGTCCGGATTCACCTCTCTGCCGCAGACCCTGATGCCGCGTGTCCTCATCGGCATCGGCGACAATTCCTTCCCCGACACGATGCGCGCGGTGCAGATCATGTCGGGAATTCAGCGCTACACGTCGATACCGGTCATCACGCAGGTGACCAGCCTCGACGAGGCGGTCGCCAGCAAGGATCCGGCGATCCTGATCCAGGCCGACAACTGGACGCAGAAGTCGATCGGACTGCCGATCAGTGCGGAGAACGGCCAGATCACCGTCAAGGGGTTCGACAAGGACGACAAGTTCGTGACGCTGACCCTGGAGCCCGCGACTCCGGTGGGCTCGCTGCAGGTCGTGTTCGACGGGGAGCGCTCGGTGCTGATCGCGACGTCCAGCGGTTCGGCCGCGCAACTCGACGACTTGCTGAGGTGGCTGGGAAGCGATTCGAATCGATGGTCCGGTTTGAACGGCAGGGCGCTCATCTCGCTGCCGGGTCAGGAGGCGGTGGCCATTCCCATTCCGGAATCCGAACTTCCCAAAGAAAAGCCGGTGGAGAGCGCCAAGGGCGGATTCGGCATCGTGTGGTTGGTCGCCGGCGGGGTCGTGGCGGCGGCCGCGATCGGCGCCCTCCTGATTCTGCTGAAGCTCAGGAAGCACCGACCGAAGGTCGATCATCCCCAAGACGCCCCGAGTGAAGACGCCCCGAGTGAAGACGCCCCGAGTGAAACAGACGACACTCCGCGCTGATTTGCCCTTTGCCGATCGGAACGGACGTGAGGGAGCCTGATCCTCGCCGACATTTCGTCGACCAGAGGGTAAACCGGTCCGCATCCACCCGGGACGGTCACCTCGGCCATGATGTCAGGGTGATCCTGCTGGCTTGGCAAGTGTGTGCGCTTGCCCTCCAGGTTGTCGCGGTGTTCCTGTCGCGGCGGAGTTACGGCTACGAGGCCGGGCTGGTGAACTTCGCCGCTCTCGGGACGGCGTACGGCAGCGCGCTGTGGGTTCTCACCGGTCCGCAGCTCACCAGGAAGGCGCGCAACGCCGCTGTGTTGTGCCTGGGTCTGACCCCGACGTTGTTATGGCGCGCCACCAATCCGCTCTTGTTCACCGGGTTCGACGAGCAACTTCATATGCGCACGCTCGGTGACATCCTGTCCTCGCACAGGCTTTTCGAGGCCAACCCACTGCTACAGGTCAGCCCGCGCTACCCCGGCATCGAACTGATCACGGTATTGGTCCATCAGACCGGTGTCCCCACGATGGCGTCAGCCGTCATCGTCATCGTCGTGTGTCGCATCGTGCTGGTCACGGTGCTGTGCGATGCCGTCGAGCAGTTGACCGGCAATATGCGTGCCGGCGGACTGGCCGTCGCCGTGTACGCGGTGGGACCTCAGTTCATCTTCTTCAACTCCCAGTTCTCATACCAGACACTGGCAATCCCCTTGGCGCTGGCGGCGGTCAGCCTGATCGCCCGCTCGCGCACCTCCGACGATCCGCTCGTGTTGTTCTTCGGCGCGACTGTCTGCCTACTCGGCGTCGCAATGTCGCATCACGTGACAAGTTTTCTGACGGCATCGTTCCTGTTGTTGTGGATGCTCTTCCAGCGTGGGCCCGCCAGGTTACGGGTCGCCTACGGCGCGCTGGCCGCCATCGCGACGACGTTGGCATGGGTGATCGTGCAGCGCTCACTTCTGGAGGAGTACTTCGGCCCGATCATCAACGATGTGGGCGGTTCGGCCGCAAAAGGTGAGAAGCGCGAGGCGTTCAAAGATTCGGCGGGAACGCCCACGCCGCTGCGGGACACCCTTCTGCTGCTCTACTACGCCGCGGTGGTGGTGCTCGTGGTGGGGATGTTGGCGTTGCTCGCCCTGTACTGGTGGCGGCGCGGTGATCGCTACATTTTGCGGTGGAATCCCCGCTTGCTGGTCTTCACGCTGGCGGCGATGATCCCTGTGACGCTGGCGGCACGGGTCATTCCCAAGGGGGGTGAGCTTTTCGACCGGGGGAGCAGTTTTCTGTTCTTTCCGCTCAGCCTGACGGTGGCGATTTTCGCCCTCCGGATGTGGTGGCCGGACTCCCGTGACCCCCCGCTCAGGCCCCCGGGACGGTTGGTGGCGGGGTTGCGGGCCATTGTGCTGGCCGCCAGCACCCGCCTCGGCCTGAGGGGCCGACCGTGGGTAGCACGGTTGGCGGTGATCATCATGGCCTCGGGGATGTTCGTCGCCGGCTTCGTGTTGGGCGGCGGGCCCTTCTGGGCCCGGCTGCCCGGCCCATACCTGGTGGCGGCCGACACCCGCTCGATGGACGCCGAGGTCCTCGCCGCCAGCGAATGGGCGCGCGACGCACTGCCCTCCGGCAGCCGTATCGTCGGCGACCGGGTCGGCTCAGACCTGCTCGCCGCAAAGGCCGGGGTGTGGCCGGTGATGAAAGGCAACGGCGTCAACGCGCCGCCGCTGTACTTCGCCGACCAATTCGGCCTCACCGAACAGGACATCGTCCGCAGCCTCCGGTTGCGTTTTCTCTACGTCGATCGCCGTCTGGCGACCCATCTGCCCCATTTCGGGTCCTACTTCGAAAGCGGCGAGCCCGGCGATGGAAAACTGCTGCTCACCGACGCCCAACTCGCCAAGTTCGACAACGTGCCCGGAATCAAGCAGATCTATCGGCACGGCCCGATATCGATTTATGACTTGAAGGATCTCGGCGTGCCGGAACAGCGCAACGGCTGGTACGGGGAAACGCCGAGGGTCGGGCTTGCCGAACAATTGGTGCTCGGCGCGGTTTTCGGACTCCTGTTCGCTTTCATCCCCCGCAGCCGGATCTGGCCCCGCGTGGTCAGGACCGTCAGAAGGCTGCGCCGCGCTGCCGGGCCGGCCCTCACCGGGGCGATCGCCTTCGCGGGCGCCGGCGTCGTGTCGGCAATGCTGCTCCTGCTGGGTATCTGGATGACGCCGGTGGTGTTCGCGTCGGCTGGGCTCGTGGTCGTGCTCGCCGACCCCCGCCGCGCCGCATCGGTGGTTCGGCGGGCGGCGGGTGCGGTGGCCGGCAAAGTCACTCGGCAGCGGGTGCGTAACGCGGCCATGATCGGCGTACCGCTTGCGGTGATCGTCGCGGTGTCGGTCAGCGAAGCGGCCGCCATCACCGTCGTCGACGTTCGGCGGATCCTCCACGATCCCGGGGCGATCCACATTTCGGTCAAAGACGAGACCCAACCGGGTGACACTGCGCCGGAAACCGCCGTGTCTCCCGCACCTGAGGCCCCGCCGAGCACGGCGGTCGCGCCCGCCACCGCAGTCCCGGCGACGGGTGCCCCACCCACCAGGGAGTTCCTCATCGGAAAATGGGGAACCGACGGTAACTGCAGTATGGTCACCGACCTTCGCCCGGACGGCACCACTGACGGACCATTGGGCAATTGGTCCTATAACGATGGCGCGATCGACTTCACACAGCCACCGGGGTTGAAGGTCAGCGTCACGGTGATCGACCCCAAGACCATGGAGTCGACCGGCGATGGAGGGAAGAAGACCACGATGACTCGCTGTCCCTAGGAAGGTTCACTCAAAAGTGAGCAGGACCAGCGAGCAGTCGTCCTCAAAGGTGCCTGTGGCGGTTATGGCCTGGAGTCGGTAAACGAGCTGGTCCAGTGACCAGGCCGGCGCTGCGGCGAGCTGGGCCACCTGGTTGATGAACTCGCCGATCCGCAGCGGCGGACCGTCGATGCTCAGTTCCAGCACGCCGTCGCTGAAGATCAGCAGTTGGCAGCTCTCGGTGATGGTGCAGATGCTTTCGGAGAAAGGGGTGTCGGCGATTATTCCGATGGGTGGACAGGGGGTGGACAGTTCCACGGGCCTCACCTGCTTGCCGGTGCCGGTTCCGGTGAGCAGCAGCGCTGGTGGCGCGCCGGCGCTGCTGTAGCGCAGGGTGCCGGTCGAGTTCTGGAAGATTCCGTACCAGATGGTGAAGTAGAGATCACTCTGGCGGTCCATCCGGAACAGGCGGTTGAGCGTTTCCAGTGCCTGCTCGGGGGACAGCAGGGTCTCGGTGGGCAGCGACCGCGATCGCAGCACGTTGTGGATCGACACGGCCAGCAATGCCGGTTGCAGGCCGTGGCCGGATACGTCGAGGAGGTAGAACAGCAGGTGGTCGTCGTCGATCCAGACGTAGTCGAAGCAGTCTCCGCCGAGTTCGCGGGCGGGCAGGTAGCACGACGAAATGGAGACCGGCCCGGTCATGGAGTGCGGCATGATCGAGGACATATAGGCGGCGGCGCCGGCGAGTTCGCCGGTCAGCTTGTCGGTCAACTGCTGAAGGTGCTGGGCCAGCGCACGGTTGCGGGCGTTCGCTTCGGTCGCAGTGGTGACATCGATGATCTGGGTAAGGATGTGTTCCGTCGCGGCCGACTCATCACGGATGCTGCTGACCGTGACGTCCACCCAGATCGCGTGGCCGTCGGCATGGATGCACTGCTGCGTCATCCGGAATGACTCGTCGCGGCCGGCCAACAGATCTTGGAAGGCGATGGCGCTCCGATACCGGTCGTCGACGGCGGTCACGTCCTGAAAGGTTCTCTCCAGCAAGGCTTCTCCGGGGTAGCCGAGCAGTTCGCAGAGGGCGGAATTGACGTGCTCGAAACGGCCGTTCGCAGTGAGCAGTGCCATGCCGACGCCCGATTGCTCGAACGAGTGCCGATAGAGCGCGTCGGACGTCACCGACGCAGGCCTTTGCCCAAGGTCCGGAGCACGGCTGATCTTAGCTTAGCTAAGCCAAATGTCCTAAGTCGGGTCCGACGATCGCAAGTCCACCGTCATCGGCGGGTGATCGCCGTGGTCGAGCCAGTCCTCAACCGAGCTGACGTTGACGTTCTGGATGGCGTCGGCGGGGCGGACGAATGTGTAGCCGATGTGGTAGCGCGACTCTTTGTTCCTTCTCCACCAGAGTCGACTTCGTCCAGACGGGGGCGCTGTGCGTCGCGGTCAACGCTGATCCTGTGGATGAAGTTGGGGATAACAGATGGACAACAGACTTGGACATCGAAATCAAGCGCCGACTCAGTGTCGAAGGTTTCAGTGGAATGTCAGCTGGATCAGTGAGCAGTCGTCCTCGAAGGTGCTTGTCGGTGTGAGGGCGCGTAGTTCGTCGATGAGCTCGTCGAGGGACCAGCCCGGTGATCGGGCGATCCGGGTGCTCAACTTCGTGAAGTCCGCCACCGACAACTGCTGAGCATCGGCGGGGGTTATCTCACTAGCGCCGTCGCTGTAGACCAGGATTCGGCACCCCGGCGGCACCTCGTAGGTGCGTGAGGTGAACACGGCGTCCTCGAACATCCCAAGCGGTGCCGATTTCGTGGACAACTCGGTTACCGCCACTGCCTGTCCGGTCCCGGGCGTGAACGCCAGAGCGGGTGGGGCACCGGCGCTGGCGTAGCGCAGGGTGCGGGTGGACGCCTGATAGACCCCGTACCAGACGGTGAAGTAGTGGTCGTTGTGCTTCTCCATTCGGAACAGGTGGTTCAGTTCAGCGAACACTGCTTCAGGCATCAAGAGGGTGTCGAGGGCAATTGATCCGGAGCGCAGCATGTTGTGCACGGAGACCGAGAGCAGCGCGGGTTCGAGGCCGTGCCCGGAGACGTCGATCAGGTAGACGAGTAGATGGTCGTCGTCAACCCAGGTGTAGTCGAAGCTGTCTCCGCCGAGTTCCTGGGACGGCAGATAGCGCGACGACACGGTCACCAGCCCCTGAAGCCCGCGCGGCATGATCGACGCCATATACCTGGCGGCACTTTCAAGTTCCGCTCTCATCCGGTCGGTCTGATACTGAAGCTGTTGAGCCAGAACGCGATTGCGTTCGTCAGCTTCCACCTGGGCGGTGATGTCGGTGATCTGGGAGACGAAGTTCTCCACCTGGCCATCCTCGTCGCGAATGCAACTGACCGACAGATCACCCCAGATCAGGCGGCCATTGGCGTGGATGTACTGCTTGACCATCCGGTAGGAGTCCGTGCGGCCTTCCAGAACGTCGTCGACATTCTGCAGGTCTGCTTCCAGGTAGTCCTGGGCGGTCAGTTCCTGCCAGGTCTTCTGCATCAAGGTCTGCGCGTCGTAGCCGAATAGCTCGCACAGTGCGTCGTTGACCTCCTCGAAGCGACCGTCTGGGGCGATCAGACACATGCCGATGGCGGCGTTATCCATCGACCGGTGGTAGCGGGTGTCGGCCCTGGCCTGTTGCCTGCGGGCCTCCTGTGCCGCCTGCTCGGCAGCGACTTCGTCATCGATCAAGCGGAATGAACACTGGCCCCCGTCCTGACTGCCGTCGGCGTCGTAGAAGGGCTTGGCGTGCAGATGGACCCAGTGCATAACGTCGTCCACCGAGACCAGCCGCACGCGCGCCTTGACCGCCTCACCCGCCATGACGGCTGAAACCCTGGCGGCAAAGGCCGCCCTGTCTTCCGGGGGGACGATCTCCCACACCTCCCGGCCCAGCCAGTATTCGGGCGGAGCACCAAGTGCGTCCTGAACAGAGGGTGAGACCCAGACGATCCTGCCGTCCCGAATGTGGGCAACCACGTCGGCGGTGTTCTCGACGATCAGGCGATAGCTTTTCTCCGAGGCCGCGATCAGGTCGCTTTGCTGCTGAAGCTGTTGGGCCAGAACGCGATTGCATTCGTCGGCTTCCACCTGGGCGGTGATGTCGGTGATCTGGGCGATGAAGTTCTCGACATCGCCGACGGGGTTGCGTAGGCAGCCCACAGACAGGTCGCCCCAGATGCGATGGCCCTCAGCGTGGATGAACTGCTTGGTCAACCGGTAGGAGTCGATCTGCCCAGACACGATCCTCCCGACGTTGATGACGTCCGCTTCGAGATAATCCGGTGCGGTCAGTTCCTGCCACGTCATCCGCGTTAGGGTCTCCGCGTCGTAGCCGAAGAACTGACACATCGCGTCGTTGACGTCGGTGAAGCGCCCTTGCGGGGTGGTCAGGCACATGCCGACGGCGGCGTTGTCCATCGAGCGGCGGTAGCGTTCGTCGGCCCTGGCCTGTTGCCTGCGGGCCTCCTCCGCCTCGCGTTCCGCGACAAAGCGCGCCGTGATGTCCTGCTGGATCGAGATGTAGGCCACGATCGCGCGGTGGGCATCGCGCACCGGTGAGATGTTCCACTGAACGACGTAGGGCACGCCGTCCTTGCGGTAGTTGACGGCGCTGCCCTCGAAGAACTCCCCGGCCCGGATCTTGCGATTGAGCTGATCGATGACCTTTCGGTCGGTGTCGGGCCCTTGCAGGATGCGTGGGGACTGGCCGATCAATTCCTCCTCGGTATAGCCGGTCATCTCCCAGAAGGCCGGGTTGCAAAATCGAATAAAGGGGCCGCCCCCGCCGAAGTCGGCGTCGGTGATGACTATGGCGTTGTACCCGTGCTCGAAGGCGGCCTCCAGCACCGCCTCGCTGTCGAGGTTCAGCTCTGCCGCTTCCCGTCTCACCACACCTCCTGCCGGGAGTTTAGGCGGAGCCCTGCCGTCGGCATAGCGGCTTCTCGGCAGCGCCGAGGACTTTCATCGGCGGGTTTCGGTCACAGTCTGAACTGTCGTCGTTCTGCCGGGGTGGCTATGCGCTGTTAGCAGCTTCACTGGCAGCCGTGTTCATGGCCACGGTCAAGTTGTCGAAGTCGTCGGGCAGCATGTGGGCGTAGATGAGCAAGGTCGTCGTTGCGTCCTTGTGCCCCAGCAGTCGCTGCACGGTTACTACCGATGCGCCGGAGGCGATCGCCAGGCTGCCCGCCTTATGCCGCATGGTCTTGGGGGTGATGCCGGTCAACCCTGTTGCTGCACAGGCCTTGTCGAATCGCCACCGAAGGTAGGAGTTACGCATCGGGCCGTTGCCGGGGGCCGGATACAGGTACTCATTGCCGCTCCTGGTTCCGATCAGGGTCGTCAACGTGTTGCTCAATTGATCAGTCAGGATGGGAACCGAGCGGGTGGCGTGAGTCTTGGTGATGTCCTCTACAAGGCCGATGTTGGTGACCTGGCTGATCCCCTTCTCGACGAGGACGCGTCGGCGGTGCAGGTCGATGTCCGAGACCCGCAGGGCGGCCAGTTCGCCGAATCGCAGCCCGGTATAGGCCAGTGTCATCACACTTGCCCCGGCGTCGCCAGCGGCGGCGACCAAGTCGGTCACCGGTCGGTGGGTCAGTGCCGTCTCCTGCCGGTGCACCACACGCGGAAGCTCGATGTCATCGCACGGGGTTTGCCGCCAACCTCTTCGTCCGGATCGCTTACTTAGAACGGCAGATGACAGCACAACAACCAATCCCTCCGCGTACGGTTGGGCGTGCGCCCGCCGATCAGGCGTCACGTGCCGCCCGGCGTCTAATCGTGAAGTGGGAGGAAGCTGTTGATGGGAGCCGCCGAGAACGATGTCGCCCGAACCGAGCCCGAGCAGGCGCGCTACGTCCTCGGGCCCGACGGTGAGCCACTGATCGGTTCCGACGGCAATCCGATCATCGACCGTCGTCGCCCCAAAAGTGAACGCCGCCCGAGCAATCCGCGCGTCAGTGTGGTGGTGCCGGCGAAGAACGACGGGCCCAACATCCGCGAGATCCTGCCCTACCTCGACAAGTACTACGAGGTCATCGTCGTGGTCAGCAAGGACGACCACGAGTCAGCGCAAGCCGCCCACGAGGCGCTGCCGTCGGCGAAGGTCATCCGCCAGACCCGCGAGGGAAGAGGCAACGCATGGGCGTGCGGGTTCGCGGAAGTGACCGGTGATGCCATCGTCATGTTCGACATCGGCGGTTCGGCCGATCCCAATGAGATTCCGCGCTTCGTCAAAGCCCTGACCGACGGCGCCGACCTGGCTGCGGGGAGCCGCTTCTGCCCCGGCGGCGGGAGCGAGGACATCACGCTGCTGCGTTCGTGGGGCAACAGTGGGCTGAACCTGGTGGCCAGCGCGCTCACCAATACCCGGCTCACCGATCTGTGCTACGGCTACAACGCTTTCTGGGCCGACCAGTTGTTCATGCTCGACCTACCCGGGGTCGAGGTCGGGGATGTTGCCGAGATGGCGCGCGGCGACGGCTTCGAGATCGAAGCCCTGATCATCGGCCGCTTCGCGCTCTCCGGTGCCGCCATCACCGAAGTCCCCAGCTTCGAGCATCACCGGTACACCGGCCAGACGAATTTCTACACCGTCAGGGACGGATTCCGGGTCATCCGGACGATCCTGCAGGATCGCATCTATGCCGGGCGGATTCGTATGCTCGCCAAACGTCGCTATGCGAGCAAGATGGGCGGCCCGCAACGTCCGGGTTGGATGACGGACGACATGCCGCGGCACGGCATCAGGCCCGTCAATCGACTGGCCACGACCTTGCCGGGCTGCGCCGTGGTGATCTGTGCCTACACCGAGGAACGCTGGGACGACACGCTGAAGGCGGTCGCCTCAGTGCAGGCCCAGCGACCCGCGCCGCGCGAACTCGTCGTGGTGGTGGACCACAATCCGCAGTTGCAGGCCAGGCTCGCCGAACAACTCCACGATGTTCGTGTGGTGGCCAACGAGAACGAACGCGGCCTGTCGGGAGCCAGGAATACCGGAGTCGAACTCGTCGACTCGGAAGTGGTCATCTTCCTCGACGACGATGCCATGGCCCAGCCGGGCTGGCTCGCCGGGCTGGCACAGCACTACGCCAGTCCATGGGTGTTGGGCGTCGGCGGCCGCATCGACCCGGGCTGGGCTGACGAACGGCCTCCCTGGTGGCCGCCTGAATTCGATTGGATCGTCGGCTGCAACTACACGGGCCAGCACGCCGGTGTCGTCCGCAATCTCATCGGCGCCAACGCCTCGTTCCGGCGCGAACTGTTCGCCGACGGCGGATTCGTCACCGGCATCGGTCGGTCCGCGACCGTCCAACGGCCGGTCGGATGCGAGGAAACAGAGTTCTGCATCCGGGTAGGGAAGGCGCGGCCCGACGGGGTCTTCCTCTATGACGACCGCGCTGCGGTGGTGCACCGGGTACCGTCCGCGCGCCAGAACTTCTCGTACTTCCGCACCCGCTGTTACTCCGAGGGGCTGTCGAAAGCGCAGGTGACCGAGAGCGTCGGAGTTGGATCCGGTCTGGCCACCGAGTGGACCTATTCGACGGTGACCCTCCCACTGGGAGTGCTTCGTGGACTCTGGCGGGGCGTCCGCGGCGACCGCGCCGGGTTGCAGCGGGCAGCCGTCATCGTGATTGGCCTCGCCTACACCACCGCCGGCTATGTCATGGGCGTAGCGTCCGGGATGTGGGCACGTTTGTCGGAGGTCCGTGATGGTTGATGCGAACAGCGAAGCGCCGCTTCGTGTTGCGATGGTGGCCGCCAGGGCCCTGCCGTTCATGGGCGGTGTCGAGACCCACGTCCATGAGGTTTCCCGCAGACTCGCCGCCGCCGGTGTGGACGTGACGGTGGTGACCACCGACACCTCCGGCAAGTTGCCCGTCGACGAGATCATGTCCGGCTACCGGGTCCTGCGCTTTCCCTCCTACCCCCGCTCGCGCGACTACTACCTGTCTCCCGGTTTGGTCCGCCACCTCCTGCGGGCGCATGCCGACTACGACGTGGTTCACATCCAGGGCGTCCACTCACTGGTCGCCCCTGCTGCGCTTGCGGCGGCGCGGCGCGCGGGCTTGCCGTCGGTCCTCACGTTTCACACCGGCGGCAACTCGTCGGGGTTGCGAGAGTCGGTGCGCTCCACGCAGTGGAAGCTGCTCGGGCCGTTGCTGCGCTCCGCCGCGGCACTGGTGGCCGTCTGCGAATACGAGCGGCACAAGTTCGCCCGGGCTCTGAGAATTCCGGAATCCAGTATCCGGCTGATCCGAAACGGGTCCGAGCCACTGCCCATCGACACGTCAGCACCGCGGGTGGAAGGCAGCCCACTGCTGATCTCGGTCGGCCGACTCGAGCGATATAAAGGCCACCACCGCATCCTGCGGGCGATGCCGGCGATTCTCCAGCAGGCACCCGATGCCCGGCTTGTGCTGATCGGCAACGGCCCCTATGAGCAGCCGTTGCGCGATATGGCCTCCGAGTTGGGTGTCGCAGACCGGCTCTCGATCCGCAGCTTCGGGCCCGATGAGCGGGGCGGTTTGGGCAAGATCGTCTCCGATGCCGATGTGGTGTGTCTGCTCAGTGACTACGAGGCGCATCCGATAGCGGTGATGGAGGCCGTCGGCACCGGAACCAAGGCGCTGGTGGCAGACACGTCGGGGCTGTCCGAACTCGGGCGGGCCGGGTTGGCGACCACCATCGCCCTCGAGGCGCCGCCCGATGAGGTAGCGGCCGCGGTGTTGGCATTGGCCGCGGCACCGCCTTCCGCGCCACCGGAGATACCGACCTGGGACGATTGCGCCGCTCAGCTCCGGCAGCTCTACCGGGAGGTCATTGCGTGAGGATCCTGTTGTTGGCGCAGTTCCTGCCTCCGGTCTCCGGCGGCGAGGAGCGGCACGTGTGGAACCTGGCCCGCACGCTGGCGGCCCGGTCCCATGCGGTCACCTTGCTCGGATTCGCCACCGGCGACGAGGATCCCGGGGAAACCGTGTCGGAGGGGGTACGGGTGGTGCGGGTTCGCACCGCCGCCTCGCGGGTGTCGGCCCTCTACAGCGATCCGACCCGCCCGCACGCATTGCCCCTGCCGGATCCCGTGGTGAGCCGCGCGATCCGGCACGAACTGTCCGCCGGGCGGTTCGACGTGGTCCACGCCCACAACTGGATCGTCAACAGCGCACTGGGGCCCGCGGCCGGTGCCAAGGTGCCGTTGGTCATGACGCTTCACGACTACAGCCATATCTGCGCGACGAAGCGCCTGATGGAACATGGGCTGAAGCGGTGCGCAGGCCCGGCGCCGGCGCGCTGCGTGTCCTGTTCGTCGGCGCACTACGGGCGGGTCAACGGCGCGGTGACCCTGGCCGCCAACGTCTGGTCGGCGAGACGCCGGGCCAAACACCTCGCCGACGTCGCAGCGGTGAGCAGCGCGGTTGCCGACGCCGTCGCGATCCCGCCGAATCAATGGCTACACAGCGCTCGGCTTGACGCGCGCGTCATCCCGAACTTCATCCCGGACGAGATCATCGTCGACGAGATCCCGCCGGTCGAGCGCGACGCGCCATTGTTGTTCGTCGGCGACCTCAGCCCCGACAAAGGGGTGCAGACGCTGCTCGACGCCTACGCGCGGCTGGATTCCCCGCCATCCCTCGTGCTCGCGGGGCGCTCCGCGACACCGGATGCCTGGCGGTTTCCGCCCGGCGCGAGCTGGGCGGGTCCGTTGCCGCACGAGGCCGTCGTCGGTTTGTTCCGCTCCGCGCGGGTGGTCGTTGTGCCTTCGGTGTGGTCCGACCCGTGCCCGACCGTGGTCCTCGAGGCGATGGCCGCGGGCAGGCCGGTGGTGGCTGCCGCATCGGGGGGCATCGTCGACATGGTTGTCGATGGGCGCACGGGCAAGCTGGTGCCGCCTGGCGACACCGCGGCACTGACTGGGGCGCTCGCCTCGGTGCTGGGCGACCCCGAGGCCGCACGCGCCTTCGGCGTTGCGGGACGAGACCGCGCCCGCGAGTTCACCGTCAGCGCGGTGGTGACACGCCTCGAGCAGATGTACGCCGACGCCGTCGCCGGCTCGAAGGTTTCATCGAAAGGATGACCAGCGCACGCCGGTCCGGTAACGACCACGACGACGGCACCACCGAGGCTGACGTCCGCGCCGAGCATCGCAGCAAGCTTCGCTTCCTGCTGCGCAGTGCCGCCTCCCTGGTGTCGACGTCGATCGTCACCTCGGGGCTGGGGTTCGTCTACTGGGCGGTCGCGGCTCGACTGTTCCGGGCGACGGACGTCGGCGAGTCTGCCACCGCCATCTCAGCGATGAGCCTTATCGCGCCGTTCACAGTGCTCGGGTTCGGGACCGTACTGGTGAAAAGACTGCCCACCATGGTGGACGGCCGCGGCCGCTTGATCTCCACCGCGGCCCTCATCAGTGGTGGAGTGGGAACCCTGGTGGCCCTGCTGGCCGCGTTCACGCTGCCCGCTGATTTTCTCGGGCTGCCCGGCATCGGCCGTGACGTCGCCATCACAACGCTTTTCGCGGCCGCCGTCGCGACCCAGAGCGTCGGATACATGCTCGACACGGCGCTGTTGAGCCTCATCGGCGGCGCAATGCAACTCCTCCGCAATTCGGTTCAAGCCGTCGTCAAGCTGGTCCTGCTCTTCGTCCTGGCGATGGTGCTCCACGAGCTCGGCTCACTGACCATCTTCACCAGCTGGTTCATCGCCAACGTCATCTCGCTCGCGGTGGTGATCATCGTGCTGATACGCCGCTACCGGATGACGGCACGCATGCTCGTGCCCAGCCTGTCAGCCCTGCGGGGACTGCATTTCGAAGCGGCCAAACACCATTTGCTGAACATTGCGCTGTTCACGCCCTTTTTCGCCATGCCGATCCTGGGCAACGTCCTCCTCGGCTCCCGGATGGCGGGCTTCCTCTTCGCGGCGTGGTCGATCGCCGGGTTCCTGTTCTACGTGCCGATCGCGCTGGCCACGGCACTGTTCGCCTCCGGGTCGCGCGATTCCAGCACGTTTCTGATGGAGTTTCGGGTCACGTTGCGCTACTCCCTGCTCATCTGCGCCGTCGCGAACCTCGGGGTCCTGCTACTCGGTCATTGGGTGCTCCACATCTTCGGCGCCGAATACGCCGAAAATGCGAGAACGGCGCTGACGCTGATGTGCATTGGCGGGTTCGGACTGATCATCAAGGACCACCACGTGGCCGTGGCCCGGGTCACCGGCACGGTGGGACGCGAAGCGATCCTGATCGGAGTATTGGGTCTGGGCGAGTTGGTCGGCGCAGCGATCGGCGCTTCGCGCGCCGGACTCACCGGCCTCGCTGTGGGCTGGCTGGCGGCGGTGACCGTAGAGGGTCTGGTGTGTGGACGCCTGGTGTGGCGGGCCTACCGGGGGCGGTTCGAGGTCCCGGTGGGGGGCGGCAGCGGAGGCCCGGACGACGCCGCGACGATCGTGACCTGAGCCGCCTGGTGGCTGGCGTCAGCGGGTCGCGGATTCGGGTGCCGAGGAACTCGAATCGTCGAGGGACCAGAAGCAACACGTGTTGCCCCCCTTGCCTTTTGCGCGGTAGAGAGCCGAATCGGCGTTGAACGTCAGTTCGTCCTCGTCGAGCCCATCGTCGGGATAGACGGCGATGCCGACGCTCGTCCCGATCTGCACTTCATGATCACGAACCATCATCGGGCGACCGATTTCAGTGATGATGCGGCCGACACTCTTGGCGATGGCCTCGGGGCCACCCGGATCGATCATCAGAATGGCGAATTCGTCGCCGCCCCAGCGCACGGCGACATCGGTCTGGCGGCAGTGTCGCTTGAGGATGTCCGCCACCGCCTTCAACACCCCATCCCCGACCTGATGCCCCAAGGTGTCGTTGACGGGCTTGAACGTGTCGAGATCGAACAAGCACAGGGCCAAACGACGGCCATCGCGGGCTGCGAGCTTGAGATGATGGTCGAACTGCGCGTGGAAATGGGCGCGGTTGAACAGCCCGGTCAGGTGGTCGGTCACCGCCAGGCGACGCACCTGCGCCTGTGATTCGTGCCGCTCGGTCACGTCCTGCACCGTGGCATCGGTTCGGACCACTTCGCCATCGGCGCCCAGCACGTGCAGACAGCGCTGATGAACCCATCGCACCTCGCCGTCGTCCTTCCGGACGATCCGATGCTCGATATCGAAGCCTTTCCGCCCCTGCATCGACGCCTGATAGGTCTGGAACACGATGGCGCGGTCGTCGGGATGCACGCTGTCGCCCATCAAGTCACGGCGGGCCTCGGCCTGGTTCGGATCGATGCCCAGAATGCGGAGGATCTCGTCCGACCAGGTCAGCTGGCGCCGTGACAGGTCGTAGCTCCAATTCCCCACTTTGGCCAGGCTTTGTGCCTGGGTCAGGGCGGATTCGGCGTTCTTGCGCTCGGTGATGTCGGTTCGTATCGCCACGTATTTGAACGGCTTGCCGTGCTCATCGACGAACGGCGCGATGGTGGAACTGACCCAGTACAGGCCGCCGTCTTTGCGCCGATTGCAGATCTCGCCGTGCCAGATGTTCCCCTTCGCGATGGTGCGCCACATATCGACGAAAAACGTGGCCGGGTGGTGGCCGGACTTGAGCATGCGATGGTTCTGGCCGAGCAGTTCGTCCCGGGAATAGCCACTGATTTCGCAGAACTTGCGATTGACGTAGGTGATGGTGCCGCGCACGTCTGTCGCGCTGACAATGGCGTGCTCGTCCAGGGTGTCGGTCTGGAATTTCAGCTCTCGATTGGTCTCGGTGAGTTCGCGTTCCCTGCTCCGCAGTTCGATCGCCAATGCCAGCACTCCGGCGCAGCGCTGCAGGAAGTCGGACTGCTCCGCGGCTTGTTCGGTGTTGGGTGCCAGATAGAACACCAGGACACCCAGCAGGCGATCGCCGGATGTGATGGGGATGTTGTAGTGACCGTGCGGCGCCATGCCCGGGTAGCGCAATTCATGACGCTCATCGACGCAAACGGTGTGAATCGGCTGCCGGGAGGAGGCCACTCGGCCGCATATGCATTGGCCGAAACGAACTGTCGCGCACAGTGTGACGACGGGCCCGAGGTTGCGCTCAACGGCGAGGTTCAGGTGCTCCTCGTCATTCCCGTCCCGGGAAACCAGGAATACGCCGGCTTTCGGCAGCACGGAAAGCCAGCTGAGCGCCAAAAGCGCATCAAGACACCGGCCGAGCATCTCTTCCAGCGGAATCGGCAGTGCCGCAATACTCAACAATTCGCTCAGAGCGAGATTGTTTTCCGCCTCGAGGGTCATCGTGCGTTGTCGGCAGGGGTCAACGTGTCCTCGCAGTAACTTCCGAAGCATTGTCGGCACGGCGTTCCCTGATCTTACGTTGCACGCACGAATTCCGGCCGACGATTGGAATCGCCGATCAGAGTTGTGGGCGCAGGCCGAAGGTCAGCCGGTCGATATAGCCCTCGATGTCGGAGATGACCGACGCCGTCGTGTTCACGCTGATTGCGACCATCTCGCCGATGCCGTGCACGCCATGGGTGAGCCCGATGGTCGGCGTCAGGAACGGGTACCCGGCTGTCATGATGACCGGGCAGTCGCCGAAGCTCAGGTCATCGGGACCCCGATTGATGCTGGACACGACGGTATGGGCCATCACTGTGGGCGGTGCCGTGCGCGTCTGAACCCAACGCAGCACCGGCCCCGGCAGGCTGGCCAGCGCCAGCGCGTTGGCGGCCAACGCCGAATGCCGGCGCCGAGCGCGGCGGTCTGCGATGTCCGCGGCGATCAGCCGACCCCGTTCGGCCCTGGACGTGACGTCCGGATGCAGCCCGATGAATTCCGGACCGGAATGGTTACGTGCATGCGCGACACCGGAATTGGCCATCGGCACCAGCGCGGTGAGCCTCGAGGCGTCCTCGCCGCGCTCCCGCAGATAGCCGGACAGCGCCTCGGAGATCGCGATGAGCGCCCCGATTGTCGCCGACTTGCCGGGTAGCTGCGCCAGATGCCGGACAAACGTGCGCACGACTGGTGCGCCGGTCGGAGCGGTGTTGGTGATGAGCGCCGGCACCGGACCCGGGGGCGGCGGAACCAGGCCGGCCGCGGTGTCGTCGACCAGTTGCCGTCGCGCGCGGATGGCCTCCAGGCTGCGGGTGACGGGGCGATGGGCCTTCAAGGCCGTGATGGCGGGCAGGGCCTCGCTACGCCCGAACAGCAGACCGGCCAGGGTCGAGGCGCGCAAGCCGTCGGCGAGCGCGTGGCTGATCTGGGCGATGACCACGGTCGCCGGGCGCCCGGGGCTTGCCGGGACGCCGTTCACCCCGAGGAAAACGTGCAGCCGCCACATCGCCTGCCGGGGATCGAGCTGGTGCTGGTGGATCAGCTGGCCGGCGGCCTGCAGAAACCCGGGCCAGTCCCGTACATCGGAGTCGTGGACGACGAACTGCCCTCTCTCGACGTCGCCGGACACCCACTCGGGAAATCCCAGACCGAATGTTCGGTCGCGAACCCTCAATCTCAAGTCGGGGCACGACCGGGCACGGTCGATGACGTCCTCGACGGCCCGCTCGATCGACGCTGGGCGGCCGGCGAAGCCGTACACTAGCAGTTGGTCGGTCTGAAGGTGCTTGGCAAAGAGGTACCAGGCATCATCGGGTGCCATCCGAGAGTTGGTGGCTCTACCGTGTGGCACTGTCGCTACTCGCAATCGTCGTTCGGTCACTGGCTCGCCATGTCGAGGGTCATCATGTCCAGCAACGCCTCGGGTGTCACCGGCCCGCTGTAGAAGTAACCCTGCGCCTGATCGCACTCGTATTGGCGCAGGCGGGCAGCGGTTTCGGCGTTCTCGACGCCCTCGGCCACGATCTGCAGACCCAGGGCATGGGCGAAACCCACCACGGCCTCGACCACCGCCGCGGCGCGCTCGTCGGCGACGATCGGCGCAATGAAATCGCGATCCAGTTTCAGCTGGTCGACGGGCAGGTTGAACAGCTGGGCCAGTGTCGAATACCCACTGCCGAAATCGTCGAGGGCGACCCGCACGCCCATGCGCCGCAGTTGCTGAATGACGCTTTTCGTCCGTTCAGTATCGGCGGCGAGCATGGTTTCGGTGATCTCGATGGTCAGCGCCGCTGCGTCCAGACCTCGATCTGCCAGTGCCTGTTTCACAGCCGCGGGCAGGTCGGGATTGGCCAGCGTCGGCGCGAAGAAGTTCACCGCGACCGGGATGTCGATCGAGGCGGCACGCCACCGCCGGGCGTCGTCGAGCGCCTTTTTCAGGACGAAGTCGTTGACCGATTCCATCAGGCCGTACCGACGGACCAGCGGGAGGAACTCCTCGGCCCCCACAAGACCGCGCTGGGGATGCGCCCAGCGCACCAAGCGCCTCCACGCCGACGATCTGCGCCGTGCCGAGGTCGATCTGTGGCTGGTAGAGCAGGGTGAGTTCCGAGCGCTCGATGCCCCGCCGAAGTTCGCCGAGCAATTCGAGCTGGGCCGCTCCGCTGGCGCCGGCGGACCGTAGGGGAGCCCGGCGTACGGCATCGTCGTCGATACCGGACAACGACATCTGCGCGGTGAACGTCGCCACGCTGCGGGTCCGCGACCTCTTCGACGCATACATCGCCACGTCAGCGCGTCGGAGGAGTTCGTCGACCGACAGGTCCGGCTCGTCTGCCTCCGCGATGGCCAGGCCTATGCTGGGAAGCATCGCCATCTCGTGGCCGTCGACGCTGAACGGCTCGTCGAAGGCGGCCAGCACCCGCTCGGCGATGACAGGGAACTGATCGGTGCGGTCCTCGATGAGGACCACGAACTCGTCGCCGCCCAGCCGGGCGACGGTGTCGGCGGCGCGGACGCAACCCTCAAGCCGGTTGGCGACGAGGATCAGCAGCTCATCGCCGGCGTGATGCCCGAATGTGTCGTTGACCAGCTTGAAGTCGTTGAGATCAAGCGACAGCACACCCACCGACAGCACATCTCGCTCGCGCAGGAGCATCGCGTGCTCGAGGCGTTCGTACAACAGGGTGCGATTGGCCAAGCCGGTGAGCGGATCCCGCCGTGCCAGGTCGGCCATCTTCCCCAGCAACCGCCGCTGCTCGCTCACCGCCAGGAACTGCCGCCCGAGGACAGCGCCCACCAGCATTACGCCCACGGCCACCACCGGTCCGGAATTCAGGACACCGGGCGGCTCGGCAGCCGCCACCAGCGCTGCCAGCAGCAGGGGCGCATACGGCAACCAGATCGATGCCCAGCCCGGCAGCTGTTCGGCGTTGTCCTTCAGGTTCGCGTCTTCACGGCCCGCTGCGGCCGCCACGGTGAGCAGCAGAAAGCCGGCCGCCCACCCGAGGTCGATCGTGTCGCCGCTGGCGTAACTTCCGGTGCTCGCCAGGTAGAGGAAAGCGGTGTCCGCCACCGCGATGCACGCAATCCCGACGGTCAGCAGCGTCAAGACCAGGCGTTGACTCGTCTGCGCCCTGATCAACACCATCGCAGCCACCGTCAGGATCGCGACGTCGGACACGGGATAGGCCAGTGAGACGATGAGCTTGAGCCGATCATCGGCCTCGCCCGCTTCGTAAATCGGAGCCAGGACCGTCACCCAGCTGACCAGGAACAGCGAACCCGCGACGATGACACCGTCGAGCAGAAACCGCCCCCGGGAATGGCGACTGTATTCATGGGGAAACAACAGCAACGCCGCGCAGGCGCCCGCCGGGAACATCAGGAATCCCACATCGGCCAGTGACGGGAAGGGGTCCTGGTTCGCCGCGACTTCGTAGTAGGTCCAGATGGCTTCTCCGACGAACCACCCGAACAGTCCGATGGACAGCGCCATCCACGCCGCTCGTACCCTGCCGTGCGCGGATCGAGCGGTGAGCGCCGCGAAACCCGCGGCTGTCAGCGCAAGCGCGGCCAGCCAGACATCGTCGATGACCACAACCGCGTCTCCGTGCGGCCAGCCGCCGATCAGCCACGTGGCGCATGCGATGAAGGTGACGGCGGCGGCGGCGGCGATGTGCGTGGTCTTGGCTATCACGACCCGCCCGTCTCTGGTTGGAACGGGTGGCCGCGACACCATCGCCCGCCTGTTGAGCCTACGTCGCAACGGGGGTCGGGGTGTTAGGTATCCAACGGGGACCGGGAAGGCCGCCCCGTCCCACCGAGTCGCGTCGCGTCGGTATCCCCGGGCACGGCGCACACCCCGCCCTCTTCGAGGAGTTGCCGTGCGGCGGCGAAGGTCATGGCGCGGTCGTACAGGAAGCCCTGGCCGTGTAGTGCGCCCATCCCGATCAGGGCGTCGCGCTCGGCGACCGTCTCGACACCCTCGACGATCAAGTCGAGGGCGAGCGCCCTGGCCAGGCCGACCACCGCCTGCACCACCGCTCGCTGCTTGTTGCCGCCCTCGTCGATGGCGGCGACGAATGAGCGGTCCAGCTTGATCTGGTCGACCGGTAGAGCCCGCAGCTGGGTCAGCGACGAGTATCCGGTACCGAAATCGTCGAGCGACACCCGTACGCCCGCGTCCCGCAGCCGGGTCAGCGCCCCCTGTGAGGCCCCAAGATCGACGAGGGCGTGCTCGGTGAGCTCGATGATCAGTGAATCCGGCGGCACGTTCGCCGCGAGCAGCAACGCCAGCACATCGTCGGCGAATCCGGCCTCGCGGACTTGGCGCGCCGAGACGTTCACCGAGATCGTCAACCCCGTGGCGAGCCCGCCGGCTCGCCACCGCGCCAGCGTTTCGATCCCCTCCTGTAGCACCCACCGGCCGATCTCCACGATCATCCCATTGTCCTCGGCCAGCGGGATGAACATCTCGGGGCTCAAATCGGGCAGTCCCGGCCGGCGCCACTTCAGCAGCAACTCGAACCCCGTGACGACGCCGGTGTCGAGCATGACGATCGGCTGGGCCGCGACAACCAACTGGTCGCGCTCGAGCGCGCGCCGAAGGGCTGCGTCCAGATCGAGGCGCTCGGCGACTTCGGCCTCGAGGTGGGCGTCGAAGATGTTGACATGGCTGCCGTCAGTGAGTTTGGCCCGATACATGGCCACGTCGGCTTCGCGCATGAGCTCGGCCCCCGACGCGGTGGACTCGTCGGCGAAGGCGATCCCGATGCTGGTGCCGACGAACGCCTCCTTGCCCTCGATCGTGTACGGGGCGCTCAGCGAGGCGCGTACCCGCTCGGCCAGAGCAATGGCCTGTGCGCGATCGGGCAGGCCCGGACAGAGAATGACGAACTCGTCGCCACCGAGTCGCGCCACCGTATCGGTGTCGCGCACGATCGCCGAGAGGCGTCGTGCCGCCTCGATGAGCAGTTGGTCGCCGCCGGCGTGGCCGATGGAGTCGTTGACCATCTTGAAGCGGTCCAGGTCGCAGAACAGCAGCGCCAACTGCGTCGCGTTTCTGCGCGAGGAGTTCAAACCGTCTGCCAGGCGGGCGAGCAGCAGGCTGCGATTGGCCAGCCCGGTCAGCGCGTCCCGGCTGGCCTGGAACGACAACTGCAGGGCGGAAGCCTCACGTTCGAGTGCGAGAGACACCAGATCGCGGCAGCGC
Organism: uncultured Actinomycetota bacterium; assembly: GCA_963715145.1. Taxonomy (GTDB): domain Bacteria; phylum Actinomycetota; class Actinomycetes; order Mycobacteriales; family Mycobacteriaceae; genus Mycobacterium. The sequence continues at coordinate 116,181 of CAVQRL010000002.1, forward strand.
GCGAGCGCTGTGCGGTCCAGGTCATCGAGCGTCTCGGGGTCACCGAACACCTCGAGTGTCCCTGTCGCGTCGGCCGGGCCGGAGTGGAAAGTCCCGGTCCACGCCGATTGCCCGCGCAGGTCCGCCCCGGCAGGGGAAGTCACCGATCGGGTGCCGGCCGTGATGCGGGCGGCGCGCTCGCCGGACACCGCCACCGCCAATTCCGCGATCTGTCCCAACACGGCTGGCAACGCATCCCCGGTCGCGATCCGCTCCAGCACCTGAGACTGCCCCCGTTCGAGGCCGGAGACACGGGCGAGCTGATTCTCGGTGTCGCGCAGCGCTTTTCGCTCCTCATCCAGAGCTAAGCGGGCACCTCGGTATTGGCGCGACACGTTGGCCGCCACCCACCCGAGTAGCACCGCGCCGACGACGAGGCTGGTGATCAGGAGGGCCAACTGGATGAGCCGGCCCCGGAACAGGTCATTGCTGCTGATGCGCGCATCCGTGTGCAGTTCGGCGGTGGTGGTGTCCGCCAACCGGCGGGATAATTCCCAAAGGTTCCGCGTTCGTGGCAGAACGATCCTCGCGGCGTCATCGCGCCGGTCAGCCGGCAGGATTCCGGGCGGCATTTGGCGGATGGCGTCATCGAGTGCGCGCAGGCCGGCGCGGTACTCCGGTGATGTCGAGTCACCGGCGGTCATCCCGTTCTCGTCCACCACTGCCAGTCGCTGGCCCAGCAGCGCGCGTTTGAGTTGCACGTCGCGCCGAGACGTGGCCCCGAGGAGATAACGCTCGGACTCGTTGATGTAGGCGAACGTCTCGCTGAGTGTGTAGAACATGTTGTTGCCGGCGCTCTCCGTACGGGCGAACGTCTCGGTGTACCGACGGTGGGCGGCCGTGACGGCGTAGTTCTCGGCCACCAGCGCCATGATCAACAGCGCCAGGACAGTGGCCAGGGCCCACTGGCCGCGGTTGAGCCGAAGCCGCGGATCCGGCGGGGCGAGCCGGTGCGGGGGCATCAGGACCCGGGTGCGCCCGGCCCGGTCGCCGTGATCGAGGCCAGGCTCCAGTTCCAGGCGTCCAGGACGGATGAAAGCGGGGTTCCGTCGGGGAACACGATGCGGATCGGTCCGCCCTGGTCGTACGGGATCGGGGCGCCGTCGCGCGCGGTCGCAATCAGCGCCTGCGATTCCAGCATCGGAGCGGCGTCGCTGGCGTAGTGGTAGTCGTTGATTGCGACGGTGGCGATGCTGGCGGTGTCCGGGATTCCGGCCTTGGACAGGACCGTTGCGAGCGGCACGCCGCTGAACGTCTGACGCTTCTTCACGAACGGCTCGTTGACGGTGATGCTGGTGTCGCCGAGCGCGTTGAGCTGGTCCAAAGTGAGCGACAGCGGCGTGCTGCCGCCGGTCACCTCGAGAACCGCCTCATTGGGTGCGGGTGGGTCGATCGAGGGGACACCGTAGGGATTGGTGGACGGATCGGCCTGAGCGGTGCTCGATCCGGCGGATTCGGAATTTCCGCCGGTACCCGGGTTGCCGCCGCAGGCGGCAATGCCGATGACCGCAAGGACGCCTGCGATGCCGACGCGAAGACAACGGTTACGCATTGGCCGACCCTACGACGACGAGGCGAGTAGGGACAGCAGCCGTTCTTCGGACACCGGCGGCGAGGCATAGAAGCCCTGGTAGTAGGTGCAGCCCATGGAGCGCAACCGCTCGACATCTTCGATGGTCTCGGCGCCCTCGGCGATCACTTCCAGGCCGAGGCTGCGGGCGAGCACCACGATCGTGTTGACGATCTGCAGGCTCTCCATGTTGGTTTCCATCCGCGCGATGAACGACCGATCGATCTTGAGCACCTGCAGTGGTAGCCGGTGCAGGTAGCTGAGGCAGGAGAAGCCCGTCCCGAAATCGTCGATGCTGATCCGGAGGCCGAGCGCACGCAGCTTGTTCAACACGTCGGCCGCGAAATCGGGATCCTCCATCGTCATGGACTCGGTGATCTCGAGGCTGAGCAACTCGGGCTGGATGCCGGTTTCGGTGATGATCGCGCGCACCTCCTCGACCAGGTCCGGCTGGGCCAACTGGCGGGGCGACAGATTGACGCTGATCGTCAGCGGCTTCTGGTCGTCGCGCGTCTCGTTCCAGCGGCACACGGCCTGGCAGGCTTCGCGCAGCACCCAGGTGCCGAGCTTGACGATCAGCCCGGTCTCCTCGGCATCGGCGATGAAGTCGTCCGGGTAGGACAGTGTGTCCGGCCCGGTCTTCCAGCGGACCAGGGCCTCGACCCCGACGATGTCACCGTCGGTCAGCGATACCACCGGCTGGTAGTGCAACGTGAAAGCCTCGTTGTCCACGGCGGCTCGCAGGTCGCGGTGCAGGGTCATCCGGCGCATCGCGCGGTCCTGCATGTGGTCGTCGTAGATCTCCGACCGGGCCTTGCCTCTGGCTTTCGCGTGGTACATCGCCATATCGGCGTGCCGCACCAACTCGTCTGCCGAGCCGTCCTCCAGAGAGCCCAGGACGATGCCGATACTCGCGCCGGTCACCACTTCGTGGCCCTCCACGCGGAAGGGCTCGCTCAGTGCGGTGTGAATCTTGTCGGCGACCGCGAGGGCTTCCTCCCGGTGCTGGATCCGGGGCAGCAGGAGGGTGAATTCATCGCCGCCGACGCGCGCGAGCACGGTCGCGGAATTGTCGTTGTTGGATCGGGCCGCGATATTCCACTCCTTTACCGCGGCCTTGAGTCGGGCGCCGACTTGGGTGATCAGCACGTCACCCGCTGCGTGGCCGAGGCTGTCGTTGATCATCTTGAAGCGGTCCAAGTCGATGTAGAGGACGCTGAATCCAGCCGTACGGTCGAGCGCGTACTCCCGGAGGGCCTGCTCGACGTCCCGGACGAACTGGGGCCGGCTGGGCAGGCCGGTGAGCGAGTCGTGCATGGCGTCATAAAGGCGGGCTTTGGCGCTGTCGCGCTCGATCACCCGACCGAGTTGGGTGCCGGCTTTGGCCGTCAGGCTCATCAGGGCCGCGTCCTGCGGCATCGGGTTGGGCGCGAAGAATTCCAGCGAGGCGGCCACCTCGGGACCGACCATGACCGGAACGCTGAACGCGGCACGCACGCCGGAACTCACAGCACTGTCGCGGCGGGGAAAGTTGTCGCAGGTGGAGAGGTCTTCCAGCCAGACGGGTTCGCCCGACTCCCAGACCTGGCCCGGCAACCCCACACCCTCCTCGAAGACGGCCCCGGCCGTTTCGGTCTGAAACGCCGAAAGGTCCAGACCCGGATCGGCGTACCAGATGTTGGACGGCCACATGCGACGCGTGGCTCCGTGCCCGCCGACGATGTACGCGTGCGCGGCCGCCCACCCGGCGAAGCGGCACGTGTATTCCAGCGCAGATCCCAGTAATTCCCGGGCCGAACCGGCCTGGTTGGCCATGGTGGTGATCTGCGACAGAAATTCGAGCTCCCGCTGCCGGTTGTAGAGCTCGCGCAGGCCCTCCTCGGCGATCGCCTCCGCCTTCTTTCGGATTCGCTGTTCGCGTTCTATCCGGCGGCTGAGAAGCTTGTTCTCAGCCGCCATCGCCTCGATCACCTGTTGCGGATCGGAACCGCCCGCGGGGTCTGCCGGCACCGTCGTCCTACGCTGTTGTGACGGAGATCAGGCAGCGGGCGTCTCCTTCGCGCATGCATTCGACGTGCTCGACCGTCACCGCCTCGCCGTAGTGGTCGCCGGCGCCGAGGATGAAGCCGTGGGCAAGTCCGCACAGCCGGCGCGGCGAGCGATAGCCGATCATCAGCGATCCGTCCCGGGGCGAGGTGAAATCGAAATGCGGGCAGTATGCCCCTGCATAGAGCTTGCGCACTTCGGGGTGGATGACACTGTTGAGGGTACGCAGGAACGGAATCGTCTTCTGATGTTCGGCGAAGAAGGCGGGCCAGCGTTTCACCATTCCGGGTATCGCCCGTCGCCCGAACCAGCGAAGCACCTCGTCGTCGGACAGCGTAAGCGCGGTTCCGGCGCCCGACACGAGCGCCAGCAGTTCCGCATCGTCGTAGCTACCGAGCGACGTGTAGACGCCGTCCAAGTCGACCCCGTCGAGCAACTCGTCCCACATTGCGTCCCCGTGAGCTGCGACCACGACGTCTTCGAGCAGATTGAAGATGATGCCCTTCATTGGCCTCCGATACCCCGGACCGGATTCTACGCTCTCCGCGCCGCGATCCGGGTGTTTGCTACATGGGGACGTACACCGTCGCGCCGAGGGCCAGGTGGTCCGAGCCGGCAATCCGTACCGCGTGCGCGTTGGTCGCCGTGCTGTTGTGAGTCAGGATGTGGTCGATCCTGATCAGCGGTGGCAACCACAGGTCTGCCGGCCAGGTGGCGGCGAACCCGAACTGTCGCCCGGCATCTCGGTAACCCGTGTCGAGCAGCCGGCGAAACGGCTTCTGGTCGGCCGTGGCGTTGAGATCCCCGGCGACGATGACCGATCCGCGGCCGGCGGCCGCCGCGAGATTCGCCATTGTCGCGGGCAGCGCGGCCATCTCCTCGCGCCAATGGTCCACCGGCTGCGGCCAGGGGCCGACGACGTGCACGCTGGCCACGATCGCATCGGCCGCCGCGCCGGGCGGACGGACGGTCGCGGTCAGTCCGCCGAGGGTCAATTTCGAGATCAGGCGGGACTGCACGATCGGGTAGCGGCTCCAAATGCCTACTCCGACCGCGTAACTGCCCGGTTTGAGCACCTCGTAGGGAAAGTCCGACTTCAAATAACGCTCGCTGAGGGTTTGGGCTAGTTGCGGCGAGAGTTCCTGCACGAATAGCAGATCCGCGCGCTCGCGTGCGGCGGCCGCCACGGACTCCGGATCGGCCTTACCATCCCGGAGATTGGCGGTCAGCACCCGTATCTGAATGCTGTCCGCCGGAGCATGGCCGGGCTCGACGAACTGCGGAGCCTGTGGGATCACCGCTGCAGCCAGGACCAGTCCCGCCAGCGCCGCTGACCACCGGCGGCGGTTCCGCAGAAACAGGACGGCTGCCACCGCAGCGCCCACGACGAGGTAGGGGCACAGCGCCGCAATGATGAGAATGGCGTGGTTGGTGACCGGCAGGTACCGCGCCGCCAGGGCCACCGCGGCGATGAGCAATGCACTCCAGGCGAGAACATCACGGCGACGGGCGAACCGGGAACGCTTCGCGTCCGATTCGCCCATGCGGTCTCCTCTATTGGGTAGACGGGTCCGCCTAACAGTAGAGCCGGGAACGCGTGTGCATCTCCAGGCGCCGGCTATTGCGGCACATGGATGGTCGCGATCAGGCCCAGGTGATCCGAACCCGGTATCCGCACCGTCCGGACGTCGCTCGCTGAGCTGTGGAAAGTCAGGATGTGGTCGATTCCGATCAAGGGCGGCACCGATGCGTCGGCCGGGAAGGTCGGGGTCAGGCCTGCGCCCGACTGCTCGGCGGCATCCCTGAAACCGTTCCGAAGCAACCGGCGGAACGGTTGCATGTCGTTGCTGGCGTTGAAGTCTCCGGCCACGATGACCGCTCCGGATCCCGCCGCTGCCGCTGCCGCGCTCAGGGTGTCAGGGAGTTTGGCCATCTCCTTGCGCCAACGGTCGATCGGTTGTGGCCACGGGCCGGTGATGTGTACTCCCAGAACGACGGCATCGGATGCCGCACCGGGCGGACGGATGGAGACGCTCATCATGCCGAGGGAGTATCCGGGATTCAGGCTGTATCGCCGGATCGGGTAGCGGCTCCAGATTCCCACGCCCAGGGCATTGTCGCCCGGGGGGAGCGAACTGTAGGGGAACTCCGACTGGACCCCCTGACGGCTGAGGGCGCCGGCGAGTTCGGGTGTCAGCTCCTGAACGACCAGCAGGTCGGCGCGCTCGCGTGCGAGCGCCGCCAGGGCTTCGGGGTCGGCCGCGCCCAGCCGCAGGTTGGCCGTCAGCACTCGAACGGGGACGGTGGGCCCAGGAATCTGCCCGGACCCGATGAAGAGCGGCAGTTGCACGAAGGTGGCCGCCGCGGTGAGGCAGAGGGCGGCGCCGGCCGCCCACCAGCGCCGGGTGAGCAGGCTCACCACTGCCGACACCCCGGCGCCCATCATCAGGAAGGGGGAAGCCGCCGCGAGGATCAGGATGGTGTGGTTGACCACCGGTACGAACCTGGCGCCCAGCGTGATGGCGGCGATCAGGAAAGCGAACCAGGCGAGGAGATACTGTGCGGAGAGTCGGAATCCCGGGGACCTCGACTGCGGTTGGTTCCCCGTCGGTGACACCGTTATCGAGATTCCGCAGCCATACGTCGATCGCGCCGCAGCGTGCGGCGATACTGCCATCGACTGCGCGCATAGGCCACCGGCCCGTACAGCTGTCCTTTCAGCTCTACCTTCGTCAACTCGGTTGGATATTGATGACCGTGTTCAGTGGCGCTACCCGCCTGCTTGCGCCGGGCGAATGCGACCGCCGCAGGCAGACGCGCAATGATCCGCGCGCCGTCCAGCGGATTCTTGGCGACGACCTTGGCCATGTACGCGGCAAAGCCCACACCGTAGGTGTAGAACTGGTCGCGCAGCGCGGCATAGTCCGCGCGGTGCCGATGACGCACCAGGGCCGAGGGCAGATAGACGATCTGGTAGCCGGCTTTGATGATTCTGAAGTAGATGTCGAGGTCCTCGCCGTTTTTTGCCGCTGTGCCCGGCCCCAACGCGGGATCGAGGCCGCCGACGGAGCGCAGCGCATCGGCGCGGAAGGCCATGTTCGCACCCGTTCCCATGATGGTCGATCGGTAGGGGAACAGCCGGTCGGCGGGCCTGTTTTCACGGAGATCGAACACCCGACGTGTGAAGCCCTTGTTGAATCCGCTGTGGACATCGAACCAGTACTGGGAGAGCGTCTCGATCTCCTGTGGGACGACGAGCCCGGTGACGCAGCCGACGTTGCCTCCGAGTGAGAAGCCGCGAAGCAACTCGCTGAGCCAGTGTCGGTCAACGACCACGTCATCGTCGGTGAAGGCGATGATGTCCCCGCGCGCGTGACGCAGGCCGCAGTTATGTGCCCAACCGAGGCCGGGGTGTTCCTCCCTCGCGTAGCGGATGCGGGGATTGGCGGCGGACTGCGACGCGATCAGTTCCGCTGTCGCCTCCGTCGTGGGGGCGTTGTCCACCACGATGATCTCGTAATTGGGGTACTCGACGTCATCGAATGCCTTCAGGCACACCGCAAGACTGTCCGTGCGGTCCCGCGTCGCAATCACGACGCTGATAAGGGGATTGCCCCCGCTCGCGGTCTCGCGCTCCACGACGCACGCCGGCACGCCCTCGCCGGTCACACCGCCGACGTCGAGTGCGGGTATCGCCGGCCTTCCGTCAGACTTGAGATGGTCGTTGATCGCGACGCCCAACGCGTCCCAGATCTCCCGGGCAAGCGCCTCAGCGGTCAGCACGCCGTCGGGTAGGGCGAGTTCGACCATGCCGAGCGGATCATCGTGCAGTCGCACGAGCGCCCAGGCGCGGGTGTAGATCGCTCCTTCTCGGGCGTGGGCAGCCGAGATGTCGGGCAAGGGTCGGCTGAGTTCGACGTCGAGCATCCGGATCGGGGTGAACTCCGGCGGGGAAGTCGCGGCCGCCGGGGTGTTCATGCGACCACCTCGTTGTAGAGCGATTCGATCTGGCCGACGACCGTGCTGGCGTGGAAGGCGGCCACGCGCTGCCGCCCAGCGGCTCCCATCCGTGCCGCGAGCGCCGGGTCGTCCAGCAACCGCGCCATCGCCGCCCGCAGCGCGTCGGGATCGCCCGGCGGGACCAGGATGCCCGTCTCGCCGTCTGCGACGATCTCCGGCAGTCCGCCGATCCGCGAGGCGATCACCGGCTTACCGGCAGCCATCGCCTCCATCGCGACGGACGGGCAGGGGTCCGGCCAGATCGAGGGGACGATGCCGGCGAGGCTGTGGTGCCATGCGGTCATCACGGCCGCGTGCGGCCAGTTCTTGAGCACCACGACGTTCGGCGGGAACGTCTTGGGCGTTTCCGGAAGCGTGTAGCCGACCAGCACGAGCGGTGGCGCTCCGACGAGGCCTGCGTATGCCTCGAGAAGGGTCTCGATGCCCTTTTGACGGGTGAGGGAGCCCACGAAGAGAAGGTAGCCGTCCGGCGGCAGCTGAGTCAGATACTCCGGTGAGTCGTCGTCCAGGTCGCCGACATCGTCCGGGATGAAGTTCGGGATCACCCGATATGGATGCCGACGGGTTGCGAGACCGTTGCCGATCGCGACCGCTTCGCTCACCGGAACGAACATATCAACGAGGGCGCGTTCGGGCGCCTTCATCATCCAGTTGCCGAGCGTGACGGCGATGCCCTTGGCCAGACCGTTGTAGTTCTTGCCCGCGCACGAGAAGCACTTCACAGGACCCGGCCCGCTGCAGGGTTCGCCGTCGCGCATGAGGATCCAGGTCGCGCACCGGAGGCTGTAATCGTGCAGGGTGACGACGAGCTTTGCCCTGCTCCAGTGCTTTATCGGCAGGAAGGAACGGATCATCCAGTTATGGGCGTGCACGACCGTCGGCCGCTCGCGGCGGATGATGTCGCGCAGTGCGCCGACGAGTTCAGGGTCGGGGATGGGGGCTGCATAGGTGCGATCGCGGAAGACTCGTTCGGCGCGTTGCAGGGTGCCGCGCAGGCGGTAGATCCGGACCCCGCCGTCCTCCTCTTCGTATGGCTCCTGCCCAGGGCCGGCGAGTGTGGCGACCGCGACGTCGTGGCCGCGTGACACCAGTGCCAGGCTTAGGTTGCGAACGTATTGCTGTGCGCCACCGATCATCGGGGGATAGGAGTCGATCAGCATCAGAATTCGCATAGGGGACCTTCGGGGAAGGGATGATTCAGACGGCCCGTGCTCTGCGGCATGAGCTGTCACGAGGCTAGCCGACGGTGGGTCGAACCTCTTCTGGGGCCGGTTCGCCTCACATGGGCAGGCCCATATGCCTGATGATGGGACACGACCGAAAGATTGGAGATCCGGATTGAGAACGCCGAGGTTGACCCTGCCCCTTCGAATAGGTCCGTCAAGCTGACCCTCAAGTCGAGGCTCGGACTTCGGACCGGCCACCCTAAAGGGCGCGGTGAAAATCCCGCCGTGTCCGCCCGGCCCTACTATCTACGGCCGGCGCGTCTGTTGGCCTGGCAGGTATGTGCGCTTGCCGGCCAGGTGCTGGCGGTTCACCTGGCGCGGCTGGGTCACGCCTCGACCGCGGATTTTCTGTCGAATCTCAGCATGGTGGTGATGTTCTCCAGCGTCGTGTGGGCGCTGACCCACCCGCGGCTGACCCGGGTGACGCGCAACGCCGCGGTGGCATGTCTGGCCGTGACGCCTGCCCTGATGATGCGCGCCACCGATCCGTTGCTGTTTCTCGGCTTCGATGAGCAACTCCACATGCGCACGCTCGTCGACATCATCTCCTCGCACCGGTTGTTCGAGCCCAACCCGGTGTTGGAGATCAGTCCGCGCTACCCGGGCCTGGAGGCCGTCACGGTGGTGCTGAACCAACTCGGCATGCCACCGATGCTGGCGGCGGTGACGGTGATCCTCGTAGCGCGCCTGGTTTTGGTCGCCGTGGTGTGCGATGCCGTTGAGCAGCTCACCGGCAGTGCCCGAGCCGGCGGCTTGGCGGTCGCCGTGTATGCGGTGTCACCACAGTTCGTATGGTTCAACTCTCAGTTCTCCTACCAGACGCTGTCGATCCCACTGGCATTCGCGGCAGTCAGCTTCATCGGCCGCGCGCGGGATGCCGACAGGCCGCTCCCGCTGTTCGGCGGTGCCACCGTGTGCCTACTCGGCGTCGCAGTGACACACCACATAACGAGCTTCCTGACCATGGCCTTCCTTGTCTTGTGGACGCTGGCCCAACCGGGCCCCGCCAGGGTTCGTGTCGCCTACGGCGCTCTGACCGCAATTGCCTCAACAGTGGCTTGGGCGGTCGTGCAGCGTGCCACCCTGGCAGATTATTTCCGCCCCATCATCAACGACTTGGTGTCGGAACTCAGTGGCGGGGTACGACGCCAGGCATTCGAAGACTCGGCGGGAACGGCGACACCCTTGGCGGACAAGCTCCTACTTCTGGAGTACGCCGCTGCACTGTCGCTCACCGCACTGGCGATGTTCTTGCTCACCGTGCGCTGGGTACGGCGGCGGCAACACGGCATGCATTACTGGAGCCCCCAGTTTTTGGTCCTGGCGCTCAGCCTGGCGATCCCGGTTCTGCTGGCCGCGCGCATAGTCCCCAAGGGCGTGGAGATCTTCACCCGCTCCAGCAGTTTCCTGTTTCTTCCGATGTGCTTTGTGTTGGTCCTCTATCTGGTCCGGTTGGATTGGTGGCAAATGGCCCCGTGGGTGGAGCGCCCGCCCGCGGCGCGGGACGACATCTGGGTGATGTTGGCCGATCCGGACGCGCCGGAACCGGTCGAACTGGGAATGGAATTCAGGCCTGAGTGGACCAGACGACGCACGGTAACGGAGCTTTTGACCGTCGTGCTGTTCGCGACTGTGTTCCTCGGCGGGTACGTGCTGGGCAGCGGGCCCAACTGGGCCCGGCTACCCGGCCCTTTCATGCCTGCGGCGGATTCACGTTCGATGGACGCCGAGAACCTCGCGGCCGTCGAATGGGCCGGCCGGGAGCTACCCCCGGGCAGCCGGATCGGCGCCGACCGGGTGAGCTCGGTTCTGCTCGCCGCCCGAGCGGGTCTGTGGCCGGTGTACGGGGGACTCGGTGGTGTCAGGACGCCCCAGCTCTACGTCGCCCGGTACTGGGGTCTGCCCGAGACCGATATGGCCAGTGCCTTGAAACTTCGATATCTCTACGTCGATCGGCGGCTGGCCGCTGAACCGCCCGTTTTTGGCTATTACTTCGAAAGCGGGGAAGTAAACGCCGGGAAGCAGTTGACCGACGCGCAACTCACCAAGTTCGATCGGGTGCCCGCAATCAAGCTGGTGTACCGACACGGCCCGGTGTCGATATATGACCTCAAAGGGCTCGGTTTATCGGAGTTCCGAAACGGGTGGGTGGGTCCGACGCCGGTCGTGCGGCCGGTGGACCAAGTGGCGGTTGGCCTGGCGGTCGGCCTCTTCCTTGCCTGGGCCATCCGCAGTCGCCGAATTTGGCCCCGCGTCGTCGAGCAGGCCTCCGGGTTACGGCGTGCCTTCGGGCCTGCACTCACCGCAGCGGTCATCCTGGCGAGCGTGTGCCTGACGTCGGTCCTGCTGTTGCTGACCCATGTCTGGCTGACTCCGCTGCTGGTTCTGTCAGCCGCTCTCGTCGTCGTCCTGGTCAACCCCGATCGAGCCGCATCCCTGCTGCGCCGTGGCGCTGCCCGGGTGACCCGGCGGCGAGTCGTCGGTGCGGCATCGCTGGCCATACCGCTCGCCGTCATCATTGCCCTGTCGGTTCTCGACGCCGCGAGTGAGGACATCGTCCGGGTTCGACAGATACTCGACGATCCCACGGCGGTCCACGTTTCGCCCGACTCGGCACAAGGCTGACGATGACCGACCCGGCCGATAAGGACGTCAACGCCGAACATCGCAGCAAGCTCGGCTTTCTGATCCGCAGCTCACTGTCTCTGGTCTCCACATCCGTGGTGACCTCCGGACTGGGCTTCGTCTACTGGACGGTCGCCGCGCGGATGTTCAACGCGTCGGACGTCGGCGAGTCGGCAACGGCCATCGCGGCGATGAGTCTGCTGGCGCAATTCACAGTGCTCGGCTTCGGCACCGCACTGGTATTCACTCTTCCCACCATGGATTTCGGGCGCGCCCAACTGGTCTTCACCGCCGCGACGGTGTGCGCTGCGGTAGGGGGTGTCGTCGCCGTGTTGTGCGCGCTGGCACTTCCCAGTGACTTCCTCGGGCTACCCGGGATCGGCCACGAGGTGTTCACCACAGTGCTCTTCGCCGGCGGTGTCGCGGCTCATTCCGTCGCCATGATGCTCGATTCCGCTCTGCTGAGCGTCTCTGGCGCGGGTATCCAACTCGGGCGCAACGTGATTCAAGCGGTCGGAAAGTTGATCTTGCTGAGCGCCTTCGCCGTGACGCTGTACCGGTATGGAGCGCTCAGCATCTATGCCAGCTCGTTCGTTGCCTCGGTGCTCTCTATCGCCGCTGTGGGCATCTGGCTGGTGCGCAAACACCGAGTGCCGGTCAGCTGGCTTCAGCCCCGCCTGAGCACCCTCCGGGAGCTGCGCCTCGACGCCGCCCAACACCATGTTCTGAACCTGGCGCTTGTGGTGCCGTTCTTTGCAATGCCGATCGTGGCCAACGTGATCCTCGGTTCGGAGAAGGCCGGCTACCTCTACGCGACCTGGTCGGTCGCCGGGTTCGTGTTCGTCCTGCCCATCGCCATGTCAATGGCCCTGTACGCCTCCGGCGCGAAGGATTCGAGCACCATCCTGATGGAGTTCCGATTCACGCTGCGCTACGCATTGGCCGCCTGTCTCGCCGCGAATCTCCTGATCCTGCCGCTGGGCGGGCTGATATTGGGGATCTTCGGTGAGGCCTACGTCGAGAACGGGCGCACGATGCTCATCATTCTGTGTTTCGGCGCCCTCGGACTGGTCATCCGGGATCACCATGTCGCTGTCGCCCGGATTACCGGCGATGTCGGACGGGAGGCGGTTCTGATGCTCGCGTTGGGGTCGGGCGAACTGGCCGGGGCGGCGATCGGCGCCGCACGTGGCGGGCTCATCGGATTGAGCCTGGGTTGGCTCGCCGCCGTGGGGCTGGAGGTTGTGGTCTGTACGCCGCTGGTGTGGCGGGCCTACCGGGGACGACTCGATGTGACCGACCGTGCTGGACCCGCCGTGCACAATGAATAGGTGAGAGTTCCACGAGCATTGGCTCCAGCCGGTCGCGTGGGAGTGGTCGGGGTGTTGCTGATGGCACTCGGTATCGGCGTGAGCGGGAATTCGGGTGTCAATGGTGCCGCGCCACCGCACGGTTGTAGCGAGCCGTCGGCTGCGTTCTACGGGTCGCCGCCGACGTTCTCCCGCAAATCCGGCACGTCAACCGAGTCGGACAGGACATCTGAGGTTCATCCCGGGATCGAGATCTTCGACAGTTTCGACGGTCCGGAAGGTTCTGCGCCCGACCGCGACAAGTGGAACGTCATCGAAGGCGCAGCATGGGATAGGGGAATCCAGGAGTACGCCTCAGGCAACGCCGTGCTGGACGGGCACGGTCACTTGGCGCTCCGGGCTGATAAGACCGACTCCGGCTATACCTCCGGTCGCGTCGAGACACGGCGCAAGGCGAGCTTTGGCTACGGCATCCTCATCGCGCGCATCAAGATGCCATCGGGGACAGGGCTGTGGCCTGCATTTTGGTTGCTGGGAGCCGACGAGGACTTTAATCCGTGGCCGGGGGCCGGGGAGATCGACGTGGTCGAAATGGTCTCCGATCCGCGGACGTGGTACACCTCGCTGCACGGCCCCGTTGTGGGGGTCGAGGACTACCTGCAGGACCAGATCAGCGGCGAAGGTCCTGATATGAGCGCCGAATTCCATGACTATTGGGTGATTCGCGCTGAGGACAAGATCACCGTCGGTATCGATGAGACCGTCTGGGGAGTTTTCACACCGGATTCACTGCCGCCTACCGCTCGGTGGGTGTACAACAAACCGTTCTGCCTCATCTTTAATCTTGCGGTGGGCGGCGATTGGGCCGGCCAGCCCGACAAGACGACGAAGTTCCCCGCGACGATGCTCATCGACTGGGTGCACTGGAAGCCCGCCTGACGTCACGACGGAATCGTCGGCTGCTCGTCTTCGACGGTCTCTTTGCCCTTTCTTGCTGCCCGAGCCTTGAACGCGCCCGTCCGCAGGAGAATCCAGAGTGCGCCGACTAAGGCGATAGCCGCGATGGCGCTGGCAGCCCACCAAATCCACCCGTCGCCGATTCCCCCAGTGCTCGACGCGTCCGAGTCTGTCGGGAGGTCGGTGGGGCGATTGGGAACGGTGACCGGCGCGTTGAAGGGTACGGAGATGATCGCGCGTCCATCCAGATCCGACCACCGCTCCTGCTTTTCGGACAGCCACCGCAGCAATTCGTCCAGTTGGGCCGGCGCGTCGTTGGAGGTCGCGATCAGAACCGAGCGTTGGCCATCGAACAGGGTCTGCAGCGAGCCGAACTTGATCGCCGGCTCCAGAGTCAGCGTGACCGGCTTGCCGTCGACGTCGAAGGCCTCGAGAGTGATCCGCCCGAGGTCTGCGCTGAACGGAAGCGCAAACGTCGGATCCGTCCAGTCGCCGGCGGAGATGAGAATCGCCGGCTCGCGGCTTGCGATCGCCTGCTTCAGCGTGGTCACCGTGGTCACCAGCGGCATCGCGCTGTTGCGTTGGAGGCCCACGACGATCTTGGCCGCTCGCACGGTGTCGGCAAGAGCGTCGTCGCCGATGCCGATCTGAACGGTCGGCATCAATGACTGGGGCAGTGATCGGAAACCAGGCGGCACCGGGGGACTGGCGCGCGTGGCCTCCACCACTGTGGTGTCGTCGATCCTCAGTTCCATGTTGAGGTAGTCGTTGCAGAATCCGGGATTGCCGTCGGTATGCACCTTGATCGTGAGATTCGTCGTGCGTTGCACCAGCGTGTTCGGTATGTCCACCCATCGGTCGATCGTGCCCTCGTCGGTCACCGGCCACCGGTCGACGACGTCGTCGTTGATAGCCGCGATCACTTCGCCGTCGAAGTCAGCGGGAAGGGGGGTGTAGGAGCCGAGCAGGTGGACTCGGATTCCGTCCACCGGTTGCGCGAACATGCTCTGGTCCAGCTTGATCGTCACTGACGGCCGCAGCGACTCGGCACGGAGGTTGGTCTGCTTCAACTCTTTGAGGGTGGTGGTGTCGTCGACCGGCCTCTGCTCGGTGCTGAGGGGCCCCGCGACTGCCTTGCGGCTGAGGGTGAACGGCAACGAGGGATCCGTCAGCAGCCGCGTCTGGTTGGTGAGCTCGTCACCGGGCCCGGCGATGAGCAGAGCGGGAATGCCCGGGCCCGGTTGCAACGAGAGGCCAAGCAGACCCTTGTCCGCGCTTTCTTTGACGATGATCTGCCGTTCCCTGGGCGCCGCCGGATTCGGGAGCGCCATCGCACCCTCGGGGAGGGGAACAACGTTGATCGCCGTCTTCTGCCAGCCGTAGCGGGTCGCCATCGCGGCGGCCAGCTGAATCGCCGCCTGGGACTCCGCCTGGGACGGCTTCGGCGGCAGTGCGATGGTGACCGTGCGCAGCGTGGCCGGAAGGAACCCGGCGACGGTCGTGGGTATGACCTCACCGCCGGTGAAGGTTATCGATCCGTTGACCAGTCGAATCGGAGCCGCCGGATTCCAGCAGTAGGTATCGAATGGCACGGCGGTCACCGTCAGCGTCACGCTGGCCCAATTGTCGAAGACTTCCAGGCCGGTAAGGGGAATGACCATCGGAGTCTGGTCGTCGGGCGGTAACTTCAGTCGGCTGATGGTGCGGCCGTTCTGTGTCACCGTCATGGCGCCGAACTTGATGTTGATCGGGAGTTCGAGCGTCGCGTTCAACGTTGCTGGGACCAGCCCCTGCGGCACGGTGAAGGAAAACGTGCTGCTGGTGATGTCGCGCCTGGCGTCGAACCAAATCGTGTCCGTTGCACCCAATTCCGACAGCGCCAGTGTTGTGGAGCCCGGCGGCGGGGGCGGAGGCGGTGCATCGCCATCGGTTGGCTGGGCCATTGCTCCGGGCGCCCAAACGAGCATTGCGATAACGGCGGCAATTGCTCCAAGCCGGCGGATTAAACTCACCGTCTAAATGCTACCCGAGGCTGATCCCGCATTCGTCGATGTTGGCTGAGGCTTTCCGGGGGTGTTGCCATCGCCATCGAATTCTCGACGGTCGGCCCGACACCGACACTGACTGCACGGCATTGCCGTTAACGTGACTGGGTGACTGAGTGGCGGGATGGGTGAGGAGATGCCGCTATGGTGACCCGGCTGTCGCCATCGGATGCGGCGTTCTACCAGCGGGAGGATACGACCACCCCGATGTATGTCGGGTCGCTGTCGATCCTGCGCCGGCCGCGCGGTGGGCTGAGCTACGAGACTCTGCTGGAGACGGTGGAGCGGCGGATGCCGCAGATTCCGCGCTACCGGCAGAAGGTCCGCGAGGTCACTCTGGGGATTGCCCGCCCGGTCTGGATCGACGACCCCGATTTCGACATCACCTACCACGTGCGGCGCTCCGCGCTGCCCTCGCCGGGCAGCGACGCGCAACTGCACGAGTTGGTGTCCCGGCTCGCCGGCCGTCCCCTGGACCGCGGACGGCCGCTGTGGGAGATGTACCTCATCGAGGGCCTGGAGGGAAATCGTCTGGCGCTGTTCATCAAATCGCACCAGGCGCTGATCAACGGGGTGACGGCCTGCGAGATCGGACACGTCATCGCCGACCGCAGCCGCCGCCCGGCCGACCTCGGCGAGGACATCTGGCTGCCGGCCCGCGAACCCTCCGACAGCCGGTTGGTGTTCGACGCGGTGGGGGACTGGCTGGCCCGGCCGGGACAGGAGTTGCGGGCATGGCGGTCGACGATCGTCGATGTCGCCACCAACTCCGGGGAGCTCGCTCAGTTGGGCCGCCGCGCGGCCGACATGGCCCGGCGGGTGGCCCGCCGCAGCGCTCCGGACAGTCCGCTCAACACCACGGTGTCGCGGCATCGCCGGTTCACCGTGGCGTCGGCGTCACTGACGGATTTCCGCCGGCTTCGGGCCCGTTACGACTGTGACGTCAACGACATCGTGCTCACGGTGATCGCCGGCGCACTGCGCAACTGGCTGCTGTCCCGGGGCGAGCCG
The DNA here is from genome assembly GCA_963715145.1 of uncultured Actinomycetota bacterium. GTDB lineage: Bacteria > Actinomycetota > Actinomycetes > Mycobacteriales > Mycobacteriaceae > Mycobacterium. The sequence goes on from CAVQRL010000002.1 coordinate 133,030, forward strand.
GTCGCCTCCAGCTTGACGGTGCGGGCGATGGCGCCGACGTCGGTGTACCCCGACGCCGACATGACGGCGGTCGGGCCGGGACAGGCCATCAGCGAAGTCGCCCCGTTTCTCATCGATCTGCCCGTGGGTGAGGGCAATCCGGTGGTGCGGCTCTCGCAGATCGCCCATTCCACCGAATCCTATTCCGCGGTAACGTCTCTGGTGGAAGCACGCACTATCGTGACGTTGTCGGGCTTTCCTCCCCCCACCCTGCACGCCATGGGAACCCGGGTGGCAACCCAGTACCCGCCCCGGCAGTTCAATCTGCTGATCACGAATGTGCCTGGGCCGCAGGCCCAGATGTATATCGCGGGTGCGAAACTGCTGGAAACCTATGCGGTGCCGCCCCTGCTGCACGATCAGGTCCTCGCCATCGGGGTGACGTCGTACTGCGGCATGGTGTACTACGGCATCAACGCCGACCGCGACGCCATGAGCGACGTCGACGTCTTTCCCGAACTCCTCGCCGAGTCCCTTGAGGAGCTAATCGACGGCGCGCAGTAGCGCTTCCGTCGTACTATGCGCCGATGAGCAAGGACAAGGCGAAGAAGCACGGGAAGCACGGAAAGACGGCCGGGAACGGCGCAGACGCCAAGGTCTCCAACAAGGTTTACGAAGCCGAGTTGTACCGACTGCAGACCGAATTGGTGAAAATGCAGGAGTGGACGCGGACCACCGGGGCGCGGATCGTCATCCTCTTCGAAGGACGAGACGCCGCCGGTAAGGGCGGCACCATCAAACGCATCACCGAGTACCTCAGCCCCCGTACCGCACGCATCGCCGCCCTGCCCGCCCCCAGCGACCGCGAGAAGGGGCAGTGGTACTTCCAGCGCTATATCGAGCACCTGCCGACCAGGGGCGAGATCGTCCTGTTCGACCGGTCCTGGTACAACCGGGCCGGCGTCGAGCGGGTGATGGGGTTCTGCTCCCCGCAGGAGGAGACCCTGTTTCTGCGGCAGTGCCCGATCTTCGAGCAGATGCTCACCGACGACGGAATCATGTTGCGCAAGTACTGGTTCTCGGTGTCCGAGGAGGAGCAGTTGCGCCGGTTCAAGTCGCGCCTCAACGACCCGCTGCGGCGCTGGAAGCTCAGCCCGATGGACATGGAGTCGATCTACCGCTGGGAGGACTACTCGCGGGCCAAGGACGACATGATGATCCACACCGACACCCCGGTCAGCCCGTGGTTCGAGGTGGAGTCCCACATCAAGAAGCACGCCCGGCTGAACATGATCTCGCACCTGCTCTCCACCATCCCCTACACCGATGTGGAACGGGAGAAGGTGGTGATCCCGGAGCGGCCGCAGATCGGCAACTACCGCCGTCCGCCCCGGGACCTGAGCAACTTCGTGCCGGATTTCGCCGCCTCGCTGGTGGCGGGGGACCGTGAAGCGTCCAGCTGACACCGTTACCGTGACCTGATGCGGGTCTACATCCCGGCAACGCTGGCCATGCTGACCGAACTCGTTGCCGACGGCTTTCTGCAGCCGCGGGCCGGCACCGCCTTCGCCGTCACCCCCACGCTGCGCGAGGCCTATGCCGAGGGCGACGACGAGGAACTGGCCGAGGTGGCGATCGGTGAGGCGGCGATGGCGTCGCTGCGGCTGCTCTCCGGTGAGCCGCCGGAGGCCCCGGCCCGGCGGGCCGTGGTCATCGCCGACGCTCCCGACGATTCGGTGACCGCGCGCCCCGACCTCGATGACGCCGTCGTCCGGGTGCGGGGCCGGATCGGGATGGATCAGGTGGCCGCGGTCTATGTCGACAATTCCGACGCCGAGCCCGACGTGCGGGCCGCGATCGCCGTGATCGACGCGGCCGACCTCGGCGACGAGGACGCCGAACTGACCGTCGGTGATGCCCAGGATCACGACCTGGCCTGGTACGCCACCCAGGAGCTGCCCTTCCTGCTCGACCTGCTCTGAGCAGCGGCGCGTTGCGGTACCGTAGCGGGGGTGACGACCCAGGCTCAGGCTGGGCGCCGCGGTGCGAGCCCTGATCAGCCCGGTGACCACACCGCTGCTGCCCGACGACTATCTCAAGCTGATCAACCCGCTGTGGTCGGCGCGGGAATTGCGCGGCCGGATCGTCGAGGTGCGCCCCGAGACCGCCGACTCGGCCACCCTGGTGATCAAGCCGGGCTGGGGCTTCCACGTCGATCACCAACCCGGGCAGTACATCGGTATCGGTCTATTGGTCGACGGCCGGTGGCGATGGCGGTCCTACTCGCTGACCTCACCGCCGCGGGCTGCCGGATCGCGCACCCTGAGCATCACCGTCAAAGCCATGCCCGAGGGATTCCTGTCCAGCCATCTGGTCGGCGGCGTGCGCGCCGGGACCGTGGTCCGGTTGGCCGCCCCGCAGGGCAATTTCGTCCTTCCGGACCCGCCGCCGCCCGCGGTGCTGTTCCTCACGGCGGGCTCGGGAATCACCCCGGTGATGTCGATGCTGCGGACCATGGTGCGCCGTGCGCAGATCGGCAGCAGTGATGTCGTGCATCTGCACAGCGCGCCGACACCGTCGGATGTCATGTTCGCCGACGAACTCGAGGCGCTGGCCCGCACCCAGCGCGGTTACCGGCTGACGGTGCGGGCCACCCGCACCGCCGGTCGCCTCGACCTGTCCCTGCTCGGCGATGTGGTGCCCGACTGGCGGGACCGGCAGACCTGGGCCTGCGGGCCCGAGGGCATGTTGGCCGAGGCTGAGCAGGCCTGGGCCGCCGCGGGAGTCGCCGACCGTCTGCACCTGGAGCGATTCGCCGCCGGCCGCGCAGCCGTTTCGGCCGGCGGAGCCGTGACCTTCGCCCGCAGCGGTGTCACCCGGACCGCGGACGCGGCGACCTCGTTGCTGGAGGCCGGCGAGCACGCCGGAATTCGCATGCCGTTCGGCTGCCGGATGGGCATCTGCCACACGTGTGTGGTGAGCTTGGTGGACGGCCGGGTCGTCGACCTGCGCAACGGCACCGAGCACGAACCGGGCAGCCGGGTGCAGGTCTGCGTGACGGCGCCCAGCGGCGATTGCGTGGTGGACATCTGATGGCGATCAGCGATATCGAGGCCTTCGCGCACCTGACCGATGCCGACATCGAGGCGCTGGCAACCGAACTCGACACCATTCGCCGCGACGTCGAGGAGGACCTCGGCGAGCGCGACGCCCGCTACATCCGCCGCACCATCGCCGCCCAGCGCGTGCTCGAGGCGGCCGGGCGACTGCTGCTGGCCTTCGGCTCCAGGCGGGTGGCCTGGTGGGCCGGCACCGGCACGCTCGCGCTGGCCAAGATCATCGAGAACATGGAGATCGCGCACAACGTCCTGCATGGCCAGTGGGACTGGATGAACGACCCGGAGATCCACTCCTCGACCTGGGAATGGGACATGGTCGGCGCGTCCAAGCACTGGCGCATCACCCACAACGTCGCCCATCACAAGTACACCAACATCCTCGGCATGGACGACGACGTGGGCTACGGCGTCCTGCGCGTCACCCGCGACGATCCCTGGGTCCCGCGCAACCTCGGGAACATCTTCTTCAACACCATGCTGGCCGTCGGGTTCGAGTGGGGAATCGCGCTGCAGCACTTGGAGTTACGTAAGGCCGCCAAACCCGAGACCCGTGGGGCCGCCATCGAGCGGCTGCGTGAACTGTCCACCAAGGCGGCCCGCCAGCTGGCCAAGGACTACCTCGCCTACCCGGCGGTCACCGCCCTGTCGCCGTGGAATTCCGGGCGGTCCGGCTTCGTGGCGACGCTCAAGGCCAATCTGCTGGCCAACGTGATCCGCAACCTGTGGGCCAATGCCGTGATCTTCTGCGGGCATTTCCCCGACGGCGCGGAGAAGTTCAGCACCACCGATATGGCCGACGAGGGGCAGGGGCAGTGGTACCTGCGTCAGATGCTCGGCAGCGCCAACATCGACGCCGGGCCGGTGCTGGCGTTCATGACCGGCAACCTCTCCTATCAGATCGAGCACCATCTCTATCCGGATCTGCCGAGTCGGCGACTGGCCGAGATCTCGGTGCGGGTGCGGCAGGTCTGCCAGAAGTACGACTTGCCCTACACCAGTGGTCCGCTACCGGTGCAGTACGCCAAGACCTGGCGAACCATCGCCAAGCTGTCGCTACCGGACAGATTCCTACGCGCCACCGCCGATGACGCGCCGGAGACCCGCAGTGAGCGGATGTTCGAGGGGCTGGCGGTCCGGTCCCGCGGCCTCAAGACGGCGCTGGCCGAAGCCCGTGCCCGTCGTCGCCGGACCCCTGCTCAGTCCGGGATGTAGGCAGCCCCCGGATTCACACCGGGATGTAGGCAGCCCCCGGATTCACACCGGGATGTAGGCGAACGTATCGGGGTTGGGACCCATTCGGCCGGCCTCGCCCCTGTCCAGAGCGGTCAGCGCCTCGATCTCCTCGTCGTTGATCTCGAAGTCGAAGATCTCGAAGTTCTCCCTCATCCGTTGCGGGTGAATCGATTTCGGGAAGACGACGTCACCGCGTTCGACATGCCAGCGCAGCACCACCTGCCCCGGATGAACACCGAGGGATTTGGCGATGCGGATCACCACCGGGTCGCCGAGGACCTTGCCGCGGGCGATCGGAGACCAGCCCTCGGTGACGATGTTGTGCTCGGTGCCGTAGGCGCGCACCTCGTCGTTGGCGAAGTACGGATGCACCTCGATCTGGTTCACCGCGGGTGTGATCTCGGTTTCCCGTGCCAGTTCCTGCAGGTGGTGAATCTGGAAGTTCGACACCCCGATGCTGCGGGCCCGGCCGTCGGCCTTGAACTCCTCCAACGTCTTCCAGGTGGACACGAAATCACCGTCGTACAGGGTGGGCAGCGGCCAGTGGATCAGAAACAGGTCGACATAGTCGGTGCCGAGTGCGCGCAGCGTCTCGTCGAAGGCCCGGCGGGCGTCGTCGGGCCGGTGGAAACCGTTGTTGAGCTTGCTGGTGACGAAGACATGGCCGCGGTCCAGACCGGCGTCGCGGATGCCCTGACCCACGCCCTCCTCGTTGCCGTACATCTGCGCGGTGTCGATATGGCGGTAGCCGATCTCCAATGCGCTGCGGACCGCCGCGGCGGTCTCCTGCGGTTCCACCTTGAACACGCCGTAACCGAGCTGCGGAATCCGGTTGCCGTCGTTGAGGGTGATCATCGGGACGGTGTTGGCGTCGATCGTGCTCATCGCTGCTTCTCCATATCGTCGAGTCTCTAGTACCCGCTGCTCTCGTCCAAAACCTCCAGCAGCCGCCGTGCCGCGGCAACCCGGCGGGCCGCAGCCCCGGTCATGCTGTCCAGCGCGCATTCCGGGTCGGCGGGTGCTCCGCGGTGGCCGCATCCGCGCGGGCAGTCGGCCACCACGTCGGCCAGGTCCGAGAATGCCAGCATCACATCGTCGTGCTTGATATGGGCCAGCCCGAAGGAGCGGATACCGGGGGTGTCGATCACCCAGCCGCCGCCGGGCAGCGGCAATGCCACCGACTGGGTCGAGGTGTGCCGGCCCTTGCCGACGCCGGACACCGTGCCGATCGCCCGGTCAGCCTGCGGCACAAGCCGATTCACCAGCGTGGACTTCCCGACGCCGGAGTGGCCGAGTAGGACGGTGACGTGTCCGTCGAGCAACTCCTGCACGGGTTCGAGCGGTTGGTCGCGGCCGGCGGTCACCACGGTGAGGTCGAGATCGGCGAACTGGTCGGCGAACTCGGCGGCCGGCGCCAGATCGGTCTTGGTCAGGCACAGGATCGGCCGGACCCCGCCGGTGTAGGCCGCGATCAGCGCGCGGTCCACCAGACCGGTGCGGGGCGGCGGGTCTGCCAGTGCCACCACGACCATCATCTGATCGGCGTTGGCAACCACCACCCGTTCGGTGGAGTCGGTGTCATCGGCGGTGCGGCGCAACACCGTTCGGCGCTCGCCGCGGCGGACGATCCGCGCCAGGGTGTCCGGTCGGCCGGACAGGTCGCCCACCACCTCGACCTCGTCGCCGACGACGATCGGGGTCCGGCCCAGCTCCCGGGCGCGCATCGCGGTGACCGGGCGGTTCGGGTCGCCGCCGAGAACGCAACCCCAGCGGCCCCGGTCCACGGTCACCACCATCGCGGCTTCGGCGTCAGCGTGTTCGGGACGGGTCTTGGTGCGCGGGCGCGACCCTCGGCCGGCCCGGACGTGCACATCGGACTCGTCGTAGTCCCTGCCGCGCCGGACGCTCAACTACCGCCCCGCCAGCATGCCGGCCCACAGCCCGGGGAAGTCCGGCAAGGTCTTGGCGGTGGTGGCGATATCCTCCACCTCGACTCCGGGGACCCGCAGGCCGATGATCGCGCCGGCGGTCGCCATCCGGTGGTCGGCGTAGGAGTGCCAGACGCCGCCGTGCAGCGGGGCGGCCGTGATCACCAGGCCGTCGGGGGCCTCCACGCAGTCGCCGCCCAATCGGTTGATCTCGGTGCTCAGCGCCATCAGCCGATCGGTCTCGTGGCCGCGCAGGTGCGCGATGCCGGTGAGCCGCGAGACCGAACCCGGCTGCGCCAGGGCAGCCAGCGCGGCGATCGACGGGGTGAGCTCGCCCACCTCGCGAAGGTCCATGTCGAAACCGCCGTAACCGGCCGGGCCGGTGACCGCCAGTCCGGAATCCTCATGCGCCACAGTGCATCCCAGCAGCCGCAGGATCGACAGAATGATCGGTGCGGGCTGGACGCTGATGGTCGGCCAGGCGGTGATGCGCACCGTCCCGCCGGTGACGGTGGCCGCCGCGGCGAACGGCACGGCATTGGACAGGTCCGGCTCGATGGCCCAGTCGTGTGCGCGCACCGCTGCCGGCGACACCCGCCACTGATTCCCGATGGTGGCGTCGACGTCGACGCCGGCCTCGGCGAGCATCGCCGCCGTCATCTCGATGTGCGGGGCCGACGGCACCGTGTCGCCGGTGTGGATGACCCTCAGCCCGTCGGTGAACGCCGCCCCGCACAGCAGCAGCCCGGAGACGAACTGCGAGGACGCCGACGCGTCGATGCGGACCGCACCGCCGGCCACCGCGCCGCGCCCGCGCACCGTGAACGGCAACCCGTCGCCCTCGATGTCCACCCCCAGGTCGCGCAGCCCGTCGAGCAGGGGAGCGATCGGCCGGGAGCGCGCCTGCTCGTCACCGTCGAAACGGACCGCCGCCGTGCTCAGCGCCGCCAGGGGCGGCAGGAACCGCAGCACCGTGCCGGCCAGGCCGCAGTCGATGCGGGCCTGCGCCGCGGGCTGCAGCGTCCCGCCGACCGTCAGGTCGTCGCCGTCGCCGTCGACGTGAAAACCGAGGGTCTGCAGGGCGCCGATCATCAGGTCGGTGTCGCGGCTGCGCAGTGCGCCGCGGATCCGCGAGGAGCCCGAACCCCGCGCGGCCGCGAGTGCCGCCAGGATCAGCGCGCGGTTGGTCATCGACTTCGAACCGGGCACCGTGACGGCGGCGTGAACCGGCGCCGTCGCGTACGGTGCTGGCCACAATCCGGTGCTCACGGTCCTCCATCCTGCCCTGGTCCGACATCATGCCCTGATTCCGGCATCCTGCCGTGGGGGTGGGGGCCGGGAACCGCGGACGTGGTAACGATGACGGTGTGTGCGGACGTTTCGCGGTCACCACCGATCCGGCCCGGCTTGCCGAACAGTTGCACGCCCTCGACGAGACGGGCGGTGCCGGCCTGCGGCCGCCGAATTACAACGTCGCCCCGACCACCGAGATCGCCGCCGTCGTCGCCCGCCACGACGAACCCGGGGACGAGGCGACTCGGCGCATCCGCCTGATGCGCTGGGGACTGCTGCCGCCGTGGACCAAACCCGGCCCCGGCGGCGCCCCGCCGACCGGGGGGCCGCAACTGATCAATGCGCGCGCCGAAACCGCCACCACCTCGCCGGCCTACCGGTCGGCGGCGCAGCACAAGCGCTGCCTGATCCCGATGGACGGCTATTACGAGTGGATGCCCCATGCCGATAACCCGAAGGGCCGCAAGACGCCGTTCTACTTCTATCGCCCGGACGGTCGCCCACTGCTGGTGGCCGGGCTGTGGTCGGTGTGGCGACCGGAACCGGCGGGATCGACGCTGACCTGCACGGTCATCACGACCGACGCGGCAGGGCCGTTCGCGCAGGTGCACGATCGCATGCCCCTGGTCCTGGGCGAGGGCGACTGGGACCGCTGGCTGGACCCCGATGGACCCGCCCCCGCCGACCTGCTCGCCGCGACCCCGGACATCACCGCGATGGCTATGCGGGAGGTGTCGACGTTGGTCAACAGCGTCCGCAACAACGGGCCGGAGTTGATCGCCCCGGCCGAACCGGGCAACCAACCGGTCGGTCTGTTCTAGGGCTGGGGCTCGCTATAGCATCGAAGTCAACGCCCGATCCAGCCGGAGGAAACTCACCATGACCGCAGTCGAACCCCAGGCCTACACCATCACGGTGCACAACCCCGCCGATGGCTCGGTGGCCGGCTCGGTGCCCATCGACGACTCCGATGCCGTCGCCGCCAAGGCCCGCGAGCTTCGCCTCTTCCAGCAGGAGTGGGAGGCCATCGGCGGCCGCGGCCGCAAGAAGTGGATGCTCAAGTGGCAGGACTGGATCCTCGACAACGCCGATCACCTGACCGAGGTGCTGATGTCGGAGACCGGCAAGAGCCGCATCGACGCCGCCCTGGAACCGGTCGGGGTGGCCGACGCCATCAAGTACTGGGCCAGCCACGCCGAGGAGTTCCTCGCCGACAAGCATCCCAAGGCGCACAGCCCGCTGTTCAAGGTCAAGAAACTCACCACCCTCTACCGGCCCTACCCGGTGGTCGGCATCATCGAGCCGTGGAACTTCCCGCTGGCCATGCTCGGCCTGGACGTGGTGCCCGCACTCGCTGCCGGTGCGGCGGTGCTGCTGAAACCCTCTGAGGTGACGCCACTTTCAGCAGTGGAGTTCGTGCGCGGCTGGAACGAGGTCGGCGCCCCGCCGGTGCTCGCGCTGGCCACCGGCTACGGCGCCACCGGCGCGGCCGTGATCGCCAACTCCGATTACGTCCACTTCACCGGCTCCACGGCGACCGGCAAGAAAGTGGCCGTCGCCTGCGCCGAGCGGCTCATCCCGTTCAGCCTGGAACTCGGCGGCAAGGATCCCGCGATCGTGCTGGCCGACGCCGACGTCGACCGGGCCGCCAACGGCATCGCCTGGGGTGGGATGTTCAACGCCGGCCAGGTCTGCATCTCGGTGGAGCGGGTGTACGTCGAGGCCCCGATCTACGACGAGTTCGTCGCCAAACTGACCGCCAGCGTCAACAAGATCGCGCAGGGCAGCGAGTCCGGCCGCGACTTCACCTATAACACCGGCGCGATGGCCACCGAGGCCCAGCGTGACATCGTCGAGCGGCATGTCAACGAGGCCGTCGCGGCCGGCGCCAAGGTGCTGACCGGCGGCAAGCCCACCGGGGTGGGCACCTTCTTCCAGCCCACCGTGCTGTCCGATGTCGACTCCTCGATGAGCTGTATCGCCGAGGAGACCTTCGGGCCCACCCTGCCGGTGGTGAAGGTCGCCGACGAGGAGGAGGCCGTCCGGCTGGCCAATGACTCCCGCTACGGGCTGTCGGCCACGGTCTGGACCGGTGACACCGCCCGCGGCGAGCGGATCGCCCGCCGCCTGGATTGCGGTGCGGTCAACGTCAACGACGCGCTGACCAACGTGTTCTGCCCGACCCTGCCGATGGGCGGCTGGAAGGACTCCGGCATGGGCTACCGCTCCGGCGGGGCCAACGGCCTGATCAAGTTCTGCCGCCAGCAGGCCATCACCGCCCCGCGCATCCCGACCCAGAAGTCCGAGCTGATGTGGTACTCGTCATCGGGCAAGCAGGCGAAGTTCGCACTCGCGGCGATGCGGGCCTTCGCCGGGCAGGGCTGGCGACGGCTGGGCCGCAAGGGCTAGGGGTGGCGATAGCCCGGCGGGTTCGGGCTGTCCACCCAGAAGTCCACTCCGAGCTCGGCGCCGGGTACGCAGTCGTAGACCGACAGGTCGGTGACGCCGCTGTCCAGCAGCACGTCCTCGCACAGCAGTGCCTGCCCGGTGAACTCAGACGCCGGCCGGCTCAGCACCGCGTAGGCGGCGTCGGCGTAGACCTCCGGCTTGCGTGAGCGCGCCATCATCTCGTCTCCGCCGAGCAGGTTCTGCACCGCGGCGGTGGCGATCGCGGTCCGCGGCCACAGTGTGTTCGACGCGATCCCGTAGTGCCGCAGTTCCTCGGCAATCCCCAACGCGCACAACGTCATCCCGAACTTGGCCATCATGTACGGCGTCGGGCGCAGCCATTTGGGCTCCAGCCGCACCGGCGGCGACAGCGTGAGGATATGCGGGTTCTGGCGGCCCTTCATATGCGGGATGCAGGCCTGCGACACCGCGTAGGTGCCGCGCACCTCGATACCGTTCATCAGATCGAAGCGCTTGAGCGGCACCTCCTCGATGGAGCCGAGGTTGATCGCGCTGGCGTTGTTGACGCACATGTCGATGCCGCCGAATTCCTCCACCGTTTTGGCCACGGCGGCGGCCACCGAATCGCCGTCCCGGACGTCGCCGACGATCGGCAGGGCGTTCCCGCCCGCCTCCTCGATCTCCTTGGCGGCGGTGTAGATGGTGCCGGGCAGTTTGGGGTGGGGCTCGGTGGTCTTGGCCACCAGGGCCACGTTCGCCCCGTCGGCGGCGACCCGCTTGGCGATCGCCAAGCCGATGCCTCGGCTGGCGCCGGAGATGAACATGGTCTTGCCGGAGAACCCGGATGAGGTGGGAGCCATAGGGGACAGCCTAGGATCAGATCCCGATGACCGACATCGAGGAGCCCCGCGAGGAGAGCGACGCCGAGCTGACCGCCCGGTTCGAGCGCGATGCCATCCCCCTGATGGACCAGCTCTACGGCGGCGCGCTGCGGATGACCCGCAACCCCGCCGACGCCGAGGACCTGGTGCAGGAAACCATGGTCAAGGCCTACGCCGGGTTCCGTTCCTTCCGGGAGGGCACCAACCTCAAGGCGTGGCTGTATCGCATCCTGACGAACACCTACATCAACAGCTACCGCAAGAAGCAGCGCCAGCCGGCCGAGTACCCCACCGACGAGATCACCGACTGGCAACTGGCCGCCAACGCCGAGCACACCTCGACCGGATTGCGCTCCGCCGAGGTCGAGGCGCTGGAAAACCTTCCGGACAGTGAAATCAAAGAGGCTCTCCAGGCGTTACCAGAAGAGTTCCGGCTCGCGGTGTACCTAGCCGACGTCGAGGGCCTGCCCTATAAGGAGATCGCCGAGATCATGGAAACGCCGATCGGGACCGTCATGTCCCGCCTGCATCGAGGCAGGCGCCAGCTGCGCGGACTGCTCGCCGACGTCGCCAGGGACCGCGGGCTGCTGCGCGGTGAGTCGCAGGACGAGTCCAGCGACGAGGCGGTGTCGTCATGAGCCCGCACCACGACCATGAGGACCCCGATGCCGGCCATACCGACTGTGCGGTCGTGATCCGCGAGGTGTGGGCGATGCTCGACGGCGAGGTCACCGACGACGAGCGGGAACGGCTACGCCGTCACCTCGACCACTGTCCGGCCTGCCTGCGGCACTACGGCGTCGAGGAACGGATCAAGAAGTTGATCGCCACCAAGTGCAGCGGCGACAAGGCCCCGTCGTATCTGGTGGAACGGGTGCGCATTCAGATCAGCCGGACGACGATCATCCGCCGCGGCTAAGACCTCAGCGGTCGCTGCGGCGCATTCACCTCGGCGGCGTGAAGCCAACGTCACACTCGGTGTCGACTGTGACGCTAACTTCACACGCCCTGGACCCCGCCATTATCAGGCGTTGGGCCGCCTGCCGTGGTTGGCCTTGCTGTGCTTACGGTCGCGCTTCTTGCGCCCACGCTTCGCCATGTTCTGCCGTCCTCCTTGATCGTGCCCGGGGCAGGTCAGCCATCGCACCCGGCGCGTGAATTACCTCCAGTGTCTCACGGCCGCTATCGGCAACGGCCATCCGGTGTTGTGGTTCGATAGGGGGTATGGCCGAGGATGTGCGCGCTGAGATCGTTGCCAGTGTGCTGGAAGTCGTGGTCAGCAGGGGCGACCGGATCGGTGCCGGTGACATCCTGGTGCTCCTCGAATCGATGAAGATGGAGATCCCGGTGCTGGCCGAGGTCGGCGGCACCGTGACCGAGGTGAACGTCGCCGTCGGCGATGTGATCCAGGCCGGCCATCTCATCGCCATCATCGACTAGCCCCACCGGTGTCCACCCTCGGTGAACTGCTCGCCGAACACACGGTTCTGCCCGGCGGCGCCGTCGATCACCTGCACGCGGTCGTCGGTGAATGGCAGTTGCTCGCCGATCTGTCCTTCGGCGACTTCCTCATGTGGGTCCGCCGCGATGACGGGGCACTGGTCTGCGTCGCCCAGTGCCGACCCAACACCGCCTCCACCGTGCTGATCACCGATGCCGTCGGCACCGTCGTCGGCGAAGAGGCGCTGCGGGGGGCGGTGCCGGTGCGCTGCCACGGCGACGTGGTGGCCCTGCTCACCCAGCAGAGCGCCGCCGACGACCGACACCCGTCGTCGCCGCTGGAAAAGGCCTACCTGGACTGCGCCGGACACCTGCTGGCACATGGTCTCGGAGGGACCTTCCCGAACGTCGCCGATCTGGCGCTGTCGCGGTCCAGCCCGCGGGTCGGCGACGGCTTCATCCGCCTCGACGTCGACGGTGTGGTGACCTACGCCAGCCCCAACGCCCTGTCGGCCTACCACCGCATGGGCCTCACCGCCGAACTGGAAGGCCACAACCTGATTGTCATCACCCGGCCGCTGCTGTCCGATCCGTTCGAGGCGCGGGAACTGGCCGACCACATCGGCGCCTCGCTGGCTGGCGGGTCGGGTATGCGACTCGAGCTCGACGCCGGCGGGGCGGCCGTGCTGCTGCGCACCCTGCCGCTCTGCGTCGGCGGAATCCCGGCCGGCGCGGCCGTGCTGATCCGCGACGTCACCGAGGTCAAGCGTCGTGACCGCGCGCTGTTGTCCAAGGACGCGACGATCCGGGAGATCCATCACCGGGTCAAGAACAACCTGCAGACCGTGGCCGCCCTGCTGCGGCTGCAGGCCCGGCGCACCAACAACGCCGAGGGCCGCGACGCGCTCATCGAGTCCGTGCGCCGGGTCGCGGCGATCGCGCAGGTTCACGAGGCGCTGTCGATGTCGGTCGACGAGGAGGTCAACCTCGACGAGGTCATCGACCGGATCCTGCCGATCATGAACGACGTGGCCCGGGTGGACACCCCGATCCGGATCAACCGGGAGGGCAGCCTTGGAGTGCTCGACGCCGACCGCGCCATGGCGCTGGTCATGGTGGTCACCGAACTGGCGCAGAACGCCATCGAGCACGCATTCGACCCGGCCGACAAACGCGGGCAGGTGGTGATCCGGGCCGACCGTTCGGCCCGCTCGCTGGAGATCGTCGTGCACGACGACGGCCGAGGCCTGCCGGAGGGCTTCAGCCTGGAGGACTCCGACCGGCTGGGCCTGCAGATCGTGCGGACCCTGGTCAAGGCCGAACTCGACGGTTCCCTGGAGATGCAGCAGGCGCCCGGCGGCGGCACCGACGCGGTGCTGCGGGTGCCCATCGGCCGACGGGCCGGCCGGGCGGTCGCACCGTAGGACGACGAAAAGCGGCGGCCCCGGCGTGATCGCCGGGGCCGCCGTTGAAGTACCGGGACTAGACGCCGGTGCGTGCCCGGGTGCGAGCATTGCGGCGCTTGAGCGCGCGACGCTCGTCTTCGCTCATGCCGCCCCACACGCCGGCATCCTGACCGGAGTCCAGCGCCCAGGTCAGGCAATCGGTGACCACCGGGCAGCGGTTACACACGAGCTTCGCGTCGGCGATCTGGGCCAAGGCCGGACCGCTGTTTCCCACCGGGAAGAACAGCTCCGGATCCTCGTCCCGACAGACCGCCTTGTGGCGCCAATCCATTTGTCGCTACTCCTTTAGCTCATGTGTGCGCACCAAGGCAGGGGGGAACCCCGCTCGCCAAGGTCGTTAACCTGTGCACACACAAATGTTGTTGCACTGTTACAACGATGGTTCCACAGGCCGGATAGATGTCAATAGAAGTTCTCCGAACCGTGGGCAATCTCACTCCGGGGGCGGTTTAACTTCGCCTGGTCCGGTGTAATACGCTGATTCGGATTGTACTCAGAAACCGCTGGTCGTCCAGAGTTGTCCCAGGTCCGGTAGTCAGGCGGGCGGTGCCACCACCGCGAGTGCCTCGGGAACCGAGGTGAACGTCATCTCGCGTCCGGGTGCCCAGGAATTCCCCGTCCACCTGGCAGGCGATCGGTTCGGCGGAGGTGATCCGCACCCAGGGCAGGTCATCGTCGCGGATCAGGTGTTTTCCGGCGATCTTGGGGTTCTTGGACCACATCTGGCGCACCACGAGCAGGTTGGACAGCACGTTCATGCTGGTGACGGCGAACAGGCCCAGGCCGCCCTCGAACGTCGTATCGGGGTTGGTCCAAATCGGGCGGGCATTGGCATAGGTCCAGGGACTGGCGTTGGAGACGAAGGCGAAGTACACCCCGTCGACCGGTTCCCGGCCCGGCAGATGCAGGGTCAACAGTGGGTCGGCGCCGACATTGCCCAGCATCTCCCGCACCCCGATGCGGATGTAGCGGGCCGCGGTGACTTTGCGGCCCTTGGCGCGCTGGGCCTCCACGGCCGCCACGACGTCGCCGTCGACGCCCATCCCGGCGGTGAACACCGCCCAGCGTTCAGCGCAGTCCATCAGGCCGATGCGCCGCCAGGGCGTGCCCTGACGGTGCTCGCCGAGCAGGTCGATCAGTTGGTTGGTGGCCTCGATCGGGTCGGGACTGATGCCCAGGGCGCGGGCGAAGACGTTGGCGGCACCACCGGGCACGATGGCCACGGCCGGTAGCGTCCCCGCATCCGGGCGATCCGCCCCGGGCGGGCCCAGCAGTCCGTTGACCACCTCGTTCACCGTCCCGTCGCCGCCGTGCACGATGATCACGTCGATTCCGTCGCGGGCGGCGGCCTCGGCGATCTCGACGGCATGGCCACCGCGTTCGGTGTGCACGACGGTCAGTTGTACCCGGCTCTCCAACGCGTGGGCCAGCAGGTCGCGGCCGGCCGGGGTTGTCGAGGTGGCGTTGGGATTCACGATCAGCACGGCCCGCACGAGCGATGAGCCTATCTCCGCACGCCACGTAGACTGACCGCACTCTGGACAACTTCAAGGTGGCGGTGTGACCGGTCTTCGCGAATTCATCACGGCGGCAGTCGTCCTGGCCGGCGGGTCCGTCGGCACGGCCCCGATCGCCGCGGCCGATCCCGCTCCTGACCCGGTGATCCTCAGTGTCGAGGACGTGGGGGCGATCGCCGGCGTCACCGGTCTGATCGCCGACCCCGCGCTGGATGTCCGCGCGCCGGGCGGCAATCACCAGTTCGACGCGCAGTACCCGGCGGAATGCCACGGCGTCTTCGATCAGGACGTCGCCTTCGCCGGCGTCGGCCCGTTCCGGTCGGTGACCTACACCGGCCCGGCGAACCGGTCGGTCACCCAGGCCGTCGGCATCTACCCCAGCGGCATCGACGCGAAGTCGGCGCTGGGGGATCTCGCCACCTCGCTGCTGGCCTGCTCGAATCAGAGCCTGCCCAATCTGTCGTTCACGCTGCAGGTGCTCGACCCGACGACGATGGCGTTGTGCTTCAGCCAGTGCGCCACGATCTACCGGGTGTCCGGGCCGGCGTTGATCGCCGTCGACGCGCAGCGCTTCGGCGACTCCGACCGGATCGCCACCTCGGTCATGCAGCAGGCGGCCGCGCGGGCCAAGGCGCTGTGAACGCTGCGATTCCGGCGTCCGTGCGCCGCGCGGCCGGGCTGGTGGGGCTGCAGGGCGTGGTCGGTGTCGTCCTCGCCGTGGTCTTTGTGGTCCGGGGCCTGGCCGGTGCCGATCGCCATGTCGTCGACGGCTTCGGGAACGCCGCCTGGTTCGGGCTGATCGGCGCGGTGCTGCTGGCCGCGGCCTGGGCGTTGTGGACGGGCCGACGGTGGGGCCGTGGCATCGCGATCTACGCCCAGATGTTGCTGCTGCCGGTGAGTTGGTACATCGGGGTGGGATCGCACCAGTGGATCTATGCGGCGCCGGTGGCCCTCGCGTCGGTGGCGATCCTGGTTCTGTTGTTCAGCCGCAGCACGATTCAGTGGCTGACATCGCCCGCCGAGCGGGCCAGCGCGGACAATTCGGGGCCCGATACCCGGTAGCCGATCCACTCGGTCAGCGGCTGACCGCCGACGGAGTCGTAGAGCCCGATGGCGTCGGTGTTCCAGTCCAGCACCGCCCAATCAAGCCTGCTGTAGCCCTTCTCAACGCACTCGGCGGCCAACGCCGCCAGCAGAGCCCGGGCCAGGCCGCGGCGGCGGAACCGGTCCCGGACGTAGAGGTCTTCCAGGTGGATGCCGGCCACGCCGTCCCAGGTGGAGAAGTTCCGGAACCACAGCGCCATCGCCGCGGTCTCCGCGTCGACGTCGGCCAGGAAGCAGCAGGCGACGGTGTCGTCGCCGAAAAGGGCTGCGGTGATCTGACTTTCGGTCACGGTGCACTGCTCGGGGGCGCGCTCGAAAGCGGCCAGTTCGTGGATCATCGCCACGATGTCGGCTTCGTCGCCGGGCCGGGCGAGCCGGATCTGTGTGCTCATGTCGAGACTCCCAGGGCGGTCAGAACGGTGCGGAACTTCGTCGTGGTCTCGGCGACTTCCTCGTCGGCGTCGGACTCCGCGACGATCCCGCCGCCGGCCTGCGCCACCGCGCTGCGCCGGTCGGCCGCCAGCACTGCGCCGCGGATCGCCACCACCCAGCGGCCGTCGCCGCGGTCGTCGCACCACCCTACCGCGCCGGCGTAGAAGCCACGGTCGCCTTCGAGTTCGGCGATCGCGTCGATCGCCGCTGCGGTCGGTACTCCGCCGACGGCCGGAGTCGGATGCAGGGCCAGTGCCAGATCGATTGCCGTGGTGCTGTTTTCGCGAAGCGTGCCGCGGATCGGGGTGCTCAGGTGCCACAGCGCGGCGGTGCTGCTCAGTTCCGGTTCGGGGGAGACCTCGAGGCTGCGGCACAGTGGCGCCAGCGCCTCGCGCATGGTGTCGACGACCAGTTGGTGTTCGTGGCGGTTCTTACCGGACGCCGCCAGTGCCGCGCTGTTGGCGGCATCGATTCCGGGGTCCGCCGAGCGTGGTGCCGACCCGGCGAACGGCTGGCAGGTCACCTGGTCACCGCGGCGGGCCACCAGCAGTTCCGGGCTGGCGCCCACCAGGACGCTGTCGGTGAACCCGGCGGGGGAGAGGTCGGCCAGGTAGGCCGTGGCCTGCGGGTCGGCGGCGACGAGCCGGCCGAGGATGGCCAGCGGATCCAACGGCCCGTCGGCCACCAGCCGCAGAGCCCGGGCCAGAACCACCTTCTCCAAGGGGTTTTCGGCATCGCGCAGCAGATGCAACGCCGCCTCGATGCGGGCGCGGTGCACCCGCGGCTCAGGCAGTGTCTCGGCGATCCGCACCGCGGGCAGCCCCACGTCCGGGACCGGCGGCAGGGTGTCGCGCACCGATGCCGGGATCAGCAGGGCCGCCGGCTGCCGAATGTCGAACGGCAGCGCGCCGACGACCAGGGGTGCCGAGCCGTCGTGCAGCATGCGGGCCGCGATGTCGACGTCGTCGAGCCCGGTCTGAATACCTTCTGCGACAAGGGTTCCGGCCGGACCGGCGAGCACGAAGGTCGTCGGCGCCGTCACGTCCCGGCGACCGGTCGGCTGGTCAGTCCCAGGGCGGAGAGCTGGCGCAGCCCGTACTCGAAGCCGCACACCGCGACCGAGGCGGTGCCGAACCCGTACCGCGCGCCCTCGCGCAGCGGCTGTTCGACCCAGCGGGTGATCACCGAACGGGAGAAATGGCCGTGGCTGACGAACACCACGTCCCGCTCGCTCATCTGGTCCAGGGCGTAGGCCACTGCCTGGTCGGCGCGCATGCTCACCTGGTCCACGCTCTCGCCGCCGGGGCAGCCGTAGGTCCACAGCAGCCAGCCCGGTGTCTCGGTGCGGATCTCGTGGGTGGTCAGGCCTTCGTAGTCGCCGTAATCCCACTCGACCAGCAGTGGCAGCACGTCGTCGACGCTCAGCCCGGCGAGTTCGGCGGTGGCCAGCGCGCGTCGGCGCGGGCTGCTGACCACCATCGGGTTGTCCAGGCCCAGATCGGCCAGGGTGATCGCGGCCAACCGGGCCTGTTCGCGGCCCACGTCGGTGAGGTCGAGATCGGTGTGGCTGGTGTGTTTGCGATCACGCGACCATTCGGTTTCGCCATGACGGAGCAGGACCAGCCGATGGTTGCCGACACTCACGTCGAACGATTCTGCACCAACCTGACAGGATGGTGGCCGTGACCCGAGTACTGGCAGTGGCCAACCAAAAAGGTGGGGTGGCCAAGACGACCACGGTGGCTTCGTTGGGGGCGGCATTCGTCGGCGAGGGCAAACGGGTGCTGCTCGTGGACCTCGACCCGCAGGGCTGCCTCACCTTCTCGCTGGGAACCGACCCCGACAAGCTGTTGGTGTCGGTGCATGAAGTGTTGCTCGGTGAAGTCGAGCCCAGCGCCGCGCTGGTGAGTACCCCTGAGGGAATGAGTTTGCTGCCGGCCAACATCGACCTGGCCGGCGCCGAGGCCATGCTGCTGATGCGGGCCGGGCGCGAGTACGCGCTCAAACGGGCACTGGACAAACTCGCCGCGATCGACCCGTTCGACGTCGTCATCATCGACTGCCCGCCGTCGCTGGGCGTGCTGACCCTCAACGGGCTGACCGCCGCCGACGAGGTGATCGTGCCGCTGCAATGCGAGACCCTGGCGCACCGCGGGGTGGGGCAGTTCCTGCGTACCGTCGCCGATGTCCAGCAGATCACCAATCCCAAGCTGACCCTGCTCGGGGCGCTGCCGACCCTCTACGACGCACGCACCACGCACAGCCGCGACGTGCTGTTCGACGTCGCCGACCGCTACAACCTCCCGGTGCTGGCACCGCCGATCCCCCGTACGGTGCGGTTCGCCGAAGCCAGCGCGTCCGGCGCCTCGGTGCTGTCCAGCAGGAAGAACAAGGGCGCGACCGCATACCGGGAACTGGCCGAGAGCCTGCTGAATCACTGGAAGTCGGGCAAGGAACTGCCCACGTTCACCCTTTAGCGCGCCCTACCGCGGCCGGGCCTCGGGGTCCTGGCACCCCGTCACGCCGGTCAGCAAGAATGGTCGTTATGAACACGACGTGGGTTGTGGTTCTGGCGGTGTTGTGGCCTGCGCTGGGAGTGCTGTCCGGTGTGCTGATGGCCCGGCGCGGATACGACCCGGCGTGGATTCTGCTCGCCCTTCCGCTGGGCCCCCTGTTCCTGCCGATTGCACTCGAGCGGATCCGGCGGCGTCCCGGTATCGCCGAGTTCGGGGCGGCGGGGAAACCGCCGACCCGAACCGTCGAGCGCACGGGGCCCCGGGTGCTGGTGGGACTGGACGGTTCCGACCATTCCGATCGGGCGCTTCAGACGGTCCTGCGGCTGTTCGGTTCCCGGTGCAGCCTGCTGGTCCTGGCGGAGGTCGTTTCCTATGACGCGACCGAAGGGGTGACGCGCACCGTGGTCGATGCCGCCGCGCGCCGTCTCGCCGACGTGGCGGCCGGGGTGGAAACCGTCGCCGCCGTACACACCGAGGTGCTGACCGGCCCGCCGGGCCCTGCGCTGCGGCGGTTCGCCGAGGAACAGGACATGGATCTGCTCGTCGTCGGCCGGCGCGGCGGGGGGACGTCGGTGTTGCTCGGCAGTGTGTCCGCTGACCTCGTCGAACACTCGCCGGTGCCGGTCTTGGTGATCGAACCGCCGCCTTAGACGTCGCGGCCCGGGTCGGGCACCACCATCACCGGCCGGTGGCAGTGGTGCAGCGTGCTCATCGCCACGCTGCCCAGCAGGATCTCCCGCGCGGCCGATCGGCCCCGGGACCCCATGACCACCACGGCGGCGCCGCGGTCGTCGGCCGCGGCCGTCAGCGAGTTCGCGACTCCCCGAGTGCGCCGGCCCCTGGCATGGCGGACGTGGGCGTAGCTGACGCGGCTGTCGGCCGGTGGTTCTGGCGTGTCGGCAGCGTCCTCGACGGACACCGCGATGACATCCCGGCCCTCGAAGATCCGGACCGACGCCGCCAGCGCGTTGTGGGCGCCGGAGGACCCGTCCCAGCCCACCATCACCGGTCCGGCGGCAAGACCGCCGAACTCCGCCGACAGCAGCGGATGCGGGATGACCAGGACGGGCCGCGACGAGTAGTGCACCACCATGTCCGACACGCTGCCCAGGACGGCGTCGCTGCCGCCGAGACCGCGGGATCCGACGATCACCACGTCGGCGTCGACCCGGTCGGCCACCTGCACGATCGCGGGCCCTTCGGCCCCGTAGGTCTGCTCGATGATCGGTTCGGCCTCCCAGCCGGCGGCCCTGGCCAGGTGCACTCCCCTCGTGGTGATCCGCTGGGCCTCGAAATTGCCTTCCCGTTCCACCGCGTCGATCAGGTCCTTGATGTTGCCGACCTGCTCCCGCAACCGGCGGCGAATCCGGTCGCCGGTGAACGGGGGAACCCACATGTAGGTGATCCAGCTGTGGACGCCGGGCAGCAACAGCGCTCCCGCCTCGATCGCCGCCGCGGACGCCGGTGAACCGTCGAACCCCACAAGTGCGCGCATTTCTTCACACCCCTCGATGTGATGCGTCACTTCCAACGTACGGGTTTTTCCGGGGGTCGACGGGCCGGCGGTTGCTACGGCCCGTATGCGGCCAGATCACCGTCGCGCTGCTCGATCACCATCTGCCCGAGCACTGCGGGCATCACCGGTCCGGTGCCGGGCGGGTGTGACAGCGCAATCACCCGTTCGCGCGCACCGTCCGCCGGGTTGTAGACGCCCAGGCCCTCGGCCACCGGGACCAGCAGCCGCCCGGCCATCAGGGTTGCCGGACCGACGGGTGCCATCGGGCCGTCACCGGTGATGGTGAACCGGTAGCCCAGCTTGGTGTCGAACACCATCACCGCATCACCGGTCCACCAGGTGATTTTGTCGCCGGCGCGGGTGACGGCCGGGGCGGGCCCGGTCAGCACCGGCGGTGTGGCCACCGGGGTGTCGGACACCTTGGTGCCGGTGTCGTCGTAGACGCTGACCTGTGGGCGCGGGACGGGCAGGTAGACCGCGGTGGTGGTGCCCGTGACGGCCAGCACCCGAGCCTCGGCGTCGATGGCCACTCCCGGCAGCGGGACCCGCTTGGTATCGGGCTCGTCCTCTTCCTTGGCCGGCTTGAGCAGCGTCAGCCGCAGGTCCGGCTCGTTGCGGCAGGCCTCCAGGACCCCGACGCCGCTTTCGCTGCCGGCGGCGGACATCAGCGCGCAGCCGGTTCCGAGCTTGGTGTTGACCGGTTTGACCGGTGCGTCGAGTTCCCCGTACGACAGCATCCGCACCAGATCCGAGCGCCACAGTTCCAGCCGGGTGGCACCGGCGGACAGCACCGCTCCGCCGTCGGAGGTCAGCACCACCACGTCGTCGGCGTAACTGGTCCGGGTCGGTCCGCGCTGGCCGGTGGCCGCCTTGATGCTGCTGACCTGCCCGCAGCCCCGGGTGTCGGGGTACACCGCGACGGCGAGGTCATAGACGTAGGACACCCCGCACAGATCGCGGTTGCGGGCGTAACTCCAGCGCTGCGCGCCGTTCTGCGGATCCAGGCCGGCCATGGTGCGGCCGTCACCGGTGACCACCGTGCCGCTCAGCACCACCGGGGACAGGGTGCGACGACTCGTCGCGGTCCAGCGCTGCTGCAGCGTGGTCGGCACGACTGATGCCGGGGAGGTGGTCGGGGCGGCACCGGTGGCCGGATGGAACTCGGTGGTGCGTGCGGAACTGCGCCACCAGACGCCGGCGATGAACAGCATCACCACGGCGGCTATCGCCGCCGCGGCGAGGAGGTCACCTCTGGTGCGGCGTTCCGGTCGGATCATCGCATCAGTCGGAGGCTGCGCCCGCCCCGGCGGCTTTGCGGGGGCCGCGGCGCCGGCGCCGGCGGGGTCGCCCTGTGCCGCCCTCGGATGCCGATCCGTCGGTCGAAGCCGTTGTCGCAGCTGGCTTTTCGGTATGCCCGTTGGAGCCCTCGCCTGCCCGGGTGCGCCGGCGCGACCGGTTGCGGGCCGGCCGGTCGGACTTGTCGGTGGAGGAGATCCGGCTTTCGTCCTTCGGCCGCCGGGCGCCCTGCGCCTTGCGCGCCGCACCGATCGTGCCGCCGGCCTCGGCCGGGATGCCCAGTTCGGAGTAGAAGTGCGCCGAGGTCGAGTACGTCTCGGCCGGGTCCGGGCAGTCCAGGTCGAGGGCCTTGTTGATCATCGACCAGCGCTCGAGTTCGTCCCAGTCGACCAGGGTGATCGCGATGCCGGTCTTGCCGGCGCGGCCGGTGCGGCCGATCCGGTGCACGTAGGCCTGCTCGTCCTCGGGGATCTGGTAGTTGATGACGTGGGTGATGTCGTCGATGTCGATACCGCGGGCAGCCACGTCGGTGGCCACCAGCACGTCGACCTCGCCCTCGCGGAACGCCTTGAGCGCCTTCTCGCGGGCGATCTGTCCCAGGTCGCCGTGCACGGCGCCGACCTTGAAGCCGCGTTCGGCGAGTTCGTCGCACACCTTCTGCGCGGTGCGCTTGGTGCGGGTGAAGACCATCGTGGCGCCGCGGCCCTCGGCCTGCAGGATGCGCGCCACCATCTCGATCTTGTCCAGTGCGTGCGCCCGGTAGGCGAACTGTTCGGTGGTGTCGTGGGTGGCCGACCCCTGCACGCCTTCGGCCCGGATGTGGGTCGGCTGGTTCATGAAGGTGCGGGCCAGCGTGATGATCGGGTCCGGCATGGTGGCCGAGAACAGCATGGCCTGGCGCTGCGCGGGAATCTGCTTGAGGATGCGCTCGATATCGGGCAGGAAGCCCAAATCCAGCATCTCGTCGGCCTCGTCGAGCACCAGCACCGACAGCCCGCCGAGCTGCAGGTGACCCTGTTGTGCCAGGTCCAGCAGCCGGCCCGGGGTGCCGACGACCACTTCGGCGCCCTTCTGCAGCGATTCGATCTGCGGCTCGTACGGGCGTCCGCCGTAGATGGAGACCACCGACAGCGGCCGGTCGTTTTCGGTCCTGAGGTACTTCGCGGCTCCGGTCAGATCCTCGAAGACCTGAATGCACAGTTCGCGGGTCGGCACCACGATCAGGGCACGCGGGGTGCCGTTGAGCGGGCGGTCGCCACCGGCGGCGGCTTCGGTGGTGATGCGGTGCAGCAGGGGCACGCCGAAGGCGAAGGTCTTGCCCATGCCGGTGCGGGCCTGGCCGATGAGGTCGTCGCCGGCCAGCGCCAGCGGAAGCGTCAGTTCCTGGATGGCGAAGGCGTTTTCGATGCCCTGCTCGGCCAGTGCGCGGACGATCTCCTCGCGCACCCCGAGATGGGCGAAGCTGATGGGGGTATGGGTATGCAAATGCGTCATTGATTGTCTTCCGTTGTCGTTCCTCGTACTTGCTGTCACGCGCGCACGAATGGGACTTCGAAAGATGCGGGCCTCGCGCCGAGGAGGCGGGCCTGCACGTGCACGCACATTGCCGGTGACCATCATACCCGCTCGGGCCTATTCGGCCGTTGTCGCCGACTAGAGTGACGTGCATGGACGCGACCCGGGGGACGACGGAACCGGCGGCGCCGTCGACGGTTTCAGCGGACCACCCCGGCATCGACGAACTGTTCTCGCTGCTGGCCTATGGCGAGGTGGCGGCCTTCTACCGGCTCACCGAGGAAGCCCGGATGGCACCGGATCTGCGCGGCCGGATCAACATGGCCCGGATGGCGGCAGCGGAGATGGCGCACTACGAACTGCTGCGTTCCACGCTCGAGGGCCGTGGGGTCGACGTGCTGCAGGCCATCACCCGCTACGCGCCGGCCCTCGAGCAGTATCACCGGCTCACCACGCCCAGCACCTGGCTGGAGGCGCTGGTCAAGACCTATGTCGGCGACGCGATGGCGGCCGATCTGTACCTGGCGATCGCCGGGTCGCTGCCCCCGGAGGTGGCCGACGTGGTGCGGGCCGTGCTGGCCGAAACGGTGCATTCGCAGTTCGTGGTTGCCGAGGTGGTCTCGGCGGTGACGGCCAGCGGACGTCAGCGCAGCCGGTTGGCGCTGTGGTCCCGGCGGCTGCTGGGGGAGGCCATCACCCAGGCGCAGTATGTGCTGGCCGAACACGACGAACTGGTGGATCTGGTGCTGGCCAGCGGTGGACTGGGCCAGGTGACCGACCTGTTCGACAGGGTGCAGCGCACGCACGACGAACGGATGCGCCAGTTGCGGCTGGCCTGATCCAGCGGCGACGACGATGCGGAGCGCCGCGATCGGGCCGGCCGAGTCAGCGGTTGCAGGTGGTGAAGGTTCCGTAGTCGGTCTGCGAGACCACCGTCTTACCCGCCGCGTCGGTGATCCAGCAGTTCAGCTGGCTGCCGCGGCTGTTGGCCGTCACGTAGTTCACCGGCAGGTTGGGGATCACGGTCATGGTCCAGGGCAGCGTGACGTTCTCGACGGTGCGCAGCGTGCCCGTCTCGTCGGCGTACACCACGGTCACCGGGTCGTTGGGCCGCTGGTTTCCGTCGATGGTGTAGACGATCTGGCGCAGGTCCAGCTGCGGCTGCGCGGCGGACTTCGACTCGATGCGGACCGGGATCTCGGCGCCCGCCGTGACGGTCACCGCCTGCGGCATGGCCTGCGGGGTGCTTTCGCCGACGGTGGCGATGACGGTGCGGGGGCTGCCGGCGGTGGCGGCCGGACGTTCGATGCCCAGGACGCTCACCATTGCCGCGGCCGCGGCCGTCACGCCCAGGGCCGCCATCGCCAGCCCGGCCAGTCGGGCGCGTCTGTCCTCGATCACCACGCCAGGCTAGGAAGCCGGCAGGGGCCGGCCGGCGCGGCGCACGCACCCGTTGTCATGCTGTTACCGCAGCTTGATGGCTTGTTTGCCAAACCCGCCCGGTTCGGCGCATCAGCGCCGCGGGGCGTCCACTAGCCTCACTGATGACGCTTGAAGGAAAGGGGCCGGTGTGGAGGTCAAGATCGGTGTCTCGGACAGTCCGCGCGAGCTGGTGTTCAACAGCTCCGATTCGCCCGACGTGGTCGAGCACGAGATCAAGACGGCCCTGGCCGACAGTGCGGTGCTGAGCCTGACCGACGACAAGGGTCGGCGTTTCCTGGTCCAGACCGCCAAGATCACCTATGTCGAGATCGGGGCGGCCGACGCCCGCCGGGTCGGTTTCGGCGTCAGCGTCCCCTCGGCGTAGGGGTTCAGCCGCGGGTCAGCGGCACGTGTGACAGCCCGCCCCAGGCGAACTGCACGGTGCCCTCGACCGCGTCCTCCTTGGAGATCGGCCGATCGGCGTCCAGCCAGTAACGCGCGCAGTCCACGCTGATGCCCACCAGACCCACCGCGATCATCCGCGCCCGGTGCGGGTCGAGGCCGGAGTCCTGGCTGATCAGGTCGAACACCGCGTCGGTGCACGCCTCGGTGGCGACCTTCACCTGAGCGGCCACCTGCGGCTCGGTGACGTTGTCGTTCTCGAAGATCAGCCGGTAGCCCTGGCTGTCGTGCTCGATGAAGTCGAAGAACGCCGCAACCGCCGCCCGCAGCCGCTGCCGGTTGTCGGTGGTGGTTCGCAGGGCCTGGCGGACCCCGGAGACCAGGATGTCCCCATGTAGCTGCAGCACCGCCAGATACAGGTCGAGTTTGCTGGAGAAGTGTTGGTAGAGAACGGGTTTGCTCACCCCGGCCCGGTCGGCGATCTCGTCCATCCCGGCCGAGTGATAGCCGCGGTCGACGAACACCTCGCTGGCGGTGACCAGCAGCTGGTCACGACGTTCGCCCCGGGGCAGCCGACCGCCGCGGGCACGCTTGCGCGCGGCCGTGTCGGTCAGATTGCTCATCGGAGGCCCCCTGGAAGTGGTCGTCAGGCCGGCGGTGTCCTGGACCCATCGGCTGGATCTGACGACATTACTCCGTCCGGCTGGCGCCCCGCTGGTACCCGTGCTGCGGGCTCGACACCCGCGTGCCCGCGGGCTGCCGGGCGCCCGTTATGCCATCCTGGGTCGGTGACCAATGAGTCGGGGCCGGGCGGAGGCGGTCGCGTGCCGGTGCTGCAGGCCGAGTGGAATGAGCCGCTGCGCGCCCTTCGCGACCCGTTGGCCGAGGACACCGGGCGGCCCAGGTCCAACCGCGACGACCATCGCCAGGCTCGCAAACAGAGCTGGTTGGGACGGTTTCTGTCGACCTACGGCTGGCGGGCCTATGCGCTTCCCGGTGCTGGTGGTGCTCACCGGCGTCGTGCTCTACCAGACCATGGCCGGCACGGCGGCGCCGGTCGAGGAGGAGATCGTCAGCGGGCCGCCGACCATCGGCTCGGCGGGCACCGCGATCATCGGGGCCCCGCCGCGCGGGCTCACCGAGTTCGACGCCAGCCTGCCCGCCGGCCAGCTGCCCGCGGGTGGCGCGTTCACCGAGGCCGGCGCCAAGACCTGGCGGATCATTCCCGGAACCTCGCCGAAGGTCGGCGAGGGCACGGCCAAGACCTTCACCTACACGGTGGAGATCGAGGACGGCATCGACACCTCCTCGTTCGGCGGAGACGAAGGTTTCGCCCGGATGGTCACCGAGACGCTGAGCAATCCGAAGAGCTGGACGCATAACCCGCAGTTCGCCTTCGAGCGCGTCGACGCCGCCGGATGCCAAGCCCGACTTCCGCATCTCGCTGACCACCCCGGTAACGGTGCGGGAAGGCTGTGGTTACGAGATCCAGCTGGAAACCTCCTGCTACAACCCGATTTACGGCGCCGACGCCGAGCCGCGGGTGTTCATCAACCTGGCGCGCTGGGTGCGCGGGGCGATGCCCTTCCAGGGTGACATCGGCTCCTACCGGCAGTACCTGATCAACCACGAGGTGGGCCACGCCATCGGCTACACCAACCACGAGCCGTGCGAGCGCAACGGGGCGCTGGCCCCGATCATGATGCAGCAGACCTTCTCGACATCGGACAACGACGCGTCCCGCTTCGACCCGGGATCGGTCCAGCCGGACAACAAGACCTGCCGGTTCAACCCCTGGCCGTACCCGATCGCCTGACGACGGGTCCGCCGACGGTGGGCGCTATGGACACCGGAGGGGCGGATTTCGGCCATAGGCCCCACCCTCGGCGGACAATTGACCCCATGCCGCTGCCGCCGCTGGTTCGCCCCCGCCGCGGAGCTGACCCCGTCGGAGATCGCCCGCTACAGCCGCCACCTGCTGCTGCCGGAGATCGGCGTCGCGGGCCAGAAGCGGCTCAAGAACGCCCGGGTGCTGGTGATCGGGGCCGGCGGCCTGGGTTCGCCGACCCTGCTGTACCTGGCCGCCGCCGGGGTCGGCACGTTGGGCGTCGTCGACGTCGACGTCGTCGAGGAGTCCAACCTGCAGCGCCAGATCATCCACGGCACCTCCGATATCGGCCGGCCGAAGGTGCACAGCGCCCGCGACGCCATCACCGAACTCAACCCGCTGGTGTCGGTGCGAGTGCACGAGTGTCGGCTCGGCCCGGACAACGCCGTGGAGCTGTTCACCGAGTACGACCTGATCCTCGACGGCACCGACAACTTCGCCACCCGCTATCTGGTCAACGACGCGGCGGTGCTGGCTCACAAGCCCTACGTCTGGGGCTCGATCTACCGGTTCGAGGGCCAGGTCACGGTGTTCTGGGAGGACGCCCCCGACGCCGCCGACGGCAGCAGGCGCGGGCTGAACTACCGCGACCTGTATCCGGAGCCGCCACCGCCGGGCCTGGTGCCGTCCTGCGCCGAGGGCGGGGTGCTCGGCGTGCTGTGCGCCTCGATCGCCTCGGTGATGGGCACCGAGGCCGTCAAGCTCATCACCGGCATCGGCGAGCCGCTGCTGGGCCGGCTGCTGATCTACGACGCCCTGGCGATGACGTACCGGACCATCGCCGTGCGCAAGGATCCGGCCGCCCCGCCGGTCACCGGACTGGT
Source organism: uncultured Actinomycetota bacterium (assembly GCA_963715145.1). Lineage (GTDB taxonomy): Bacteria > Actinomycetota > Actinomycetes > Mycobacteriales > Mycobacteriaceae > Mycobacterium. The sequence goes on from CAVQRL010000002.1 coordinate 161,210, forward strand.
CGACTACGAGGCCTTCTGCGGGACGGCAGCGGAGGCCGAACCGGGTATCACTCCGACTGAGCTCCGCGAATCTGCTCGATTCGGGCGCCGTCGCCCTGATCGACGTGCGGGATCGGGCGGAATGGGAGATCAACCGCATCGACGGAGCGGTTCTGATCCCGAAGGCTGCCCTGGAGTCCGCTGAGGGGCTGGCCCTGCTCCCCGCCGACCGCGTCCCGGTGCTGTACTGCAAGACCGGCGTACGCTCCGCCGCGGCGCTGGCCGCGGTGAAGAAGGCGGGTTTCTCCGGCGCCCGGCACCTGCAGGGCGGCATCGTGGCCTGGGCCCGGCAGTTCGAGCCCGACATGCCGAGTTACTGACGGCCTGTTGGCCTCTGGTTTCGCGAAGCACGCTCTACCCTGGCCATGTGATCGACGAAGGTCCGCCGGGCCATGTGCTGGCGGCGTTCGGTGTCAAGACCGGCAACCCGGAGCCGCTGAGCGGAATCTGGGAGGGCGGCTGGCGCTGCGGTGAGATCGTGCTGTCGCTGATCGCCGATCACCCCAGGGCGGCCTGGTCGGCCAAGGTGCGCGAGACGCTCTTCGTCGACGGACTGCGGCTGGCCCGGCCGGTGCGCTCGACCGACGGCAGGTACGTGGTTTCGGGCTGGCGGGCGGACACTTTCGTGTCGGGATACCCCGAGCCGCGCCACGACGAGGTGGTCTCGGCCGGGATCCGGCTGCATGAGGCCACCGCCGCCCTGGAGCGGCCCCGCTTCCTCACCCAGGGCCCGGTGCCGCCGTGGACCGAGGTCGACGTCTTCACCGTCGCCGACCGCGCGGCCTGGGAGGACCGGCCGCTGCACACCCTGCCGCCGGGCGCCCCGCAGCTTCCCGACGCCGCCGACCGCGGAGAGTCGGTCGAACTGATCACCCAGTTGGCCCGCCTGCGCCGGCCCACCAAGAGCCCCAGCCAACTGGTCCACGGTGACCTTTACGGCACGGTGCTCTTCACCGGTACGGCCGCCCCCGGTATCACCGACATCACCCCGTACTGGCGGCCGGCCTCCTGGGCGGCCGGGGTCGCCGTCGTCGACGCGCTGTCCTGGGGTGAGGCTGACGACGGCCTGATCGAACGGTGGGACATCCTGCCGGAGTGGCCGCAGATGTTGTTGCGCGCGTTGATGTTCCGCCTCGGCGTTCATGCGCTGCATCCGCGGTCCACCCCGGAGGCGTTCCCCGGCCTGTCGCGCACCGCCTCGCTGGTGCGAATGATGGTCTAGGGCCGTCCGAAGTCATGGCGCAGGCTCAGCGGCACCCGGCCGTCGGCGGCCAGTACCCCTTCGGCCCGCAGCCGTGCCAGTTGCTCCGACGCCAGATGCGTTGCGGGCCGGCCGCTGGACCGGATCACCCGATGCCACGGCAGATCCGCCGAGTCGGTCCGCATGATCCACCCGACGATCCTCGGGCTGGAAAGCCCTGCTGCGCAGGCGATGTCGCCATAGGTCGCCACCCGTCCCGGCGGGATCGCAGCCACCAGTGCCCGCACCTGCTCCACCTGTGCGTCGGTGACCTTCACCCGAGCAGTTCGCGGATGACGGCGGCGGTCTCAGCCGGCTGAACTTGGGCCACCATGTGCTGACTCGGCATGTCCACCAGCGTGAAGTCCGATCCCAGATGCCCGGACAGGGCGTCGATCAACGCCTCGGTCACATACGGCGGATCCTGGAACGCCGCCCGCACCAGCGTCGTGCGGGTTCCCTTGTGCGGCAGTGCGATATCGCGGGCCAGCTCGCTCCAGTACGCGGCCATCGCCGGAATGCAGACCCGCCATCCGTAGCGGCCGTTGGGCAACGCGATCAGGTGCTCGTCGAGGTCCTCATCGAGTTCGGTCGCGCGGCACGTCCGCCCATACCCCGGTGGACTTCTCGGTGCGCGCCTCGGCGCGGTCGGTGTAGTCCGGGGATTCCAGCGTGGCTTCGGCGATCTCCCGCATCCACTGGCCGTCCAGCGCCACCGCCGGGTCCAGCAGCACCAGGGCGGACACCAGGTCCGGGCACTGGGCGGCCAGGTGCAGGGCCACCGCGCACCCGAAGGAATGCCCGACCACCAGAACGGGGCCGTCGGCCTCGTTCTCGATCAGCCCGGCCAGGGCCGCGACGTTGGCGTCGATGGTCCACGGCGCCGCATACGACGACCGGCCGTGCCCGATCAGGTCCGGGGCCAGCACCGCCACGTCGGGCAGATGCCGGCCGGCCAGGGTGTGCCAGCGCCGGCCGTGTCCGGTCAGTCCGTGAATCATCAGAACGCGGGCCGGGCCGGGTGGTCCGAAGCGGTGCACGTGCAGCGGCTGCATGGTCGTCATCCTAGGAGTGCCGCGAGCAGCTCACGGGGCGGTGTCGTCGCCCCACTCAAAGCTGTTGACGTACTTGCCCATGTCCTGGGCGAGTTGCAGGTTGGCCCCCGACGGCAGACCGGGCCCGGAGTCGGGGCCGAAGATGCGGTACGGGCCGGTCGCGAACGCCACCAGCGCCAGGTCGTTCTTCACCGCCGCCATCACCAGAATCCGCTGCCGGGTGAAGGACGCGGAGGGATTATTCGGCCAGTCGTCGGCGAGCACTCCGTAGCCCGGTTCGTAGCCGACCATTGCGTTCGGTATCTCGTAGGACACCCGGGAGTCGGGGAAGCGCTTGCGCAGGATCGACTCGACGATGTCGCGGGCGCTGCGGCCGCCGGCCGACTGGGAGAACAGTTGCATGGTGCCGGTGTCGCCGCCGATGAACTTGGCGGTGACCCCGTTGTCGTAGAGGGTGACTTCGTAGGCCGACTCCGGCGTCGGGTAGGACACCGAGAACTCCCCGCCCGGTGCGGTGAAGCGGGGCAGCCCGGTCACCGGGATCCCGCCCGGGGGATGCCCGCATTCCGGTGGGCACATGTAGTGGGCGATCTTCGGCGTGAGAGCCAGGGTCGTCCCGACGAGCGCCACCGCCAGTGCGCCCACCGCGGTTCCCCACCGTCCGACCAGCCACCCGAATCGGGGGCGTGTCAGCGCCGGGGCGAGGTATGTCCCGGCGGGCAGCGCGTAACCCGGATAGCTGGCCTCGGAGTCCGCCGGCGGGGGGCCGGCCCCGGCGGGTTGCGGGCGGATGCTGCGGCGTTCGCGGCGGGAAGTGCGCGTGGAGGCCCGGGTGGCCGCACCGCAGGCCGGGCAGAACGTCATGTCCGGTACCACCATCTCGCAGTGGGTGCACAGCAACGGCTGGTCCGCCCGGACCGGGTCGGGCTTCTCGTGCAACAGGGCCAACTGCAGCGCCACCCGCAGGGCAACCACCGCGAGTGCCGCCGCGGTGAGATGGATTGCAAGCATGGTCAATTGGGTCAGCCCGGCGATCTCGATGGCACCGATGGCGGTGTGTCCGAGCACCACCACCGCGGCGAGCATCCCCAGCAGCAGTCGCACCCGCCGGTCGTGGTGGCCGGCCGGTGTGAACCACAGCAGGATGCCGAACAGGCCGCCGGCCGCGGCGGCGGTGACCGGCAGCGTGATCCCGCTCATGACCATCTCGGCGATCAGGCCCCGCATCGGCCGCACCCGGGCGAACAACCCGGTGCTGAATTGCGGGCCCAGCCGGACCAGGGTCGCCGCGGCGGTGAACACCAGGGCGCCGAGGGCGCCGATGACGAAGCCGTCCAAGGACTCTCGTGTTCCCGGGCGCAGGAGTCTGATGACAGCCGCAGGAAGCAGCATCAGCAGCATCCCGGCGGCCGGGATGACGATTCCCTGGCCGAGCAGATGATGCTGCGTCAACCCGGCGCTCAGTGAGACGTTGTACGTTTGCGCGACCAGTCCGCCGGTGAGCAGCACCCAACCGGCACCCAGGACGGCGCCCAGCAGTGCGGCCAAAACCAGTGAGGTGCGCGGGATGTCGCGGTCCAGGCTCGACGACTGCAGGTAGAGCACGAACAGCAGGGGCAGTCCGAGGGCGGACACCGCGATGCCGACGGCGGGCAGTTTCATCAGCACCGAGACCACCAGGGCGACGACGCCGACGAGCAATGTGATCCGGAACGGGGTACGTGAACGGCTGGGCAGGTGGGGGAACATCGCGCTGGCGAAGTACGGCACCAGAACGCTCTCCGACGGGGCGGCCCCGAACGTCGCGGGCCGCAACAACGTCGGCGCGTCACCGGAATCCGGGCCCAGGCCCGACCCGCACAGCCCGCAGAAGTTCCCATCCGGCACGTCGGCCCCGCAGTGCGGACAGCGCTCGGTCGGTGCGGCCTGCGATACGGCGTCGGTCATCTCAGCAACCCCTGGGTGGCGAACAGGACTTTGGCGAGGTTGTCCACGTTGGGTGTGCCCAGCCCGGTCACCAGGTCATATCCCGGTCCGGCGTCGTAGATGGCATTACCGCCGCGAACCACATCGTGGAATGCCGGCAGCCGCGAACCCGCGGATGCCCGGTACAGCAGCGGGTTGAGATCGCCGAGTGGTGGGCCGCCGCGCTGGGTGAGGTACTGGTTGATCACCGCGGCGATCCCGGCCCACAGCGGTGCCGACAACGAGGTCCCGCCGCCGACGATCACCTGCTGGTTGAACACGATCTTCACGCCGGTGAACGGGTCGGCCACCGCTGAAATATCGGGCGTCAGGCGCTTTCCGGCGCCGTCGTCGAGTTTGAGTCCCGCCTGCCACGGCGGCCGTTCGAAGAGGGCCGACACCCCGCCGGCAGTGCCCTGCGACAGCGGGGCGTCGAACCAGGCCTTCTCGTCGAGCCAGGATCCGGAGCTGTCGGTGGACAGCGTGGTTCCGCCGACGTTCGTCATCTCGGGCATGGAGGCAACCGCATCCAAGCCGATGTTGTCGGCATGCGGGGGAGACGACCACTCCTCGCCCCCCTTGCACTCCAGGCCGGCGAGATCGCCGCTGGCGTCGAATGCGGAGGTGCCGTTGCGCTGGGCGGCGGCCAGGGCGGCCCGGACGGGGACCAAGTCGGCTGCGGTGATCAGCTTGTCGCAGCCCCAGCCGATCGACAGGGTCCACACCGCCCCGGGGTAGCGCCGGTCGGTGTCCTCCATCATCTGCGCGATCTTGCGGTACGCGCCGTCGCCCTCCACCGTCGGACGGGCGTTGACCAGAACCTTTTTCGCGTCCGGGGCGATGGCGTGGACGGCCTGCAGGTCCATGGTCGCCTCACCCCGCCGGGCCGGTGGTTGACCGCCCACCACATCGGGGGTGAATCGGGGCAGTGCGAACGTGTCGGCGAACATGTCGAGATCGGCCTGATCGAACCCGTCGAACGCGAACACGACCACCGTCGTCCCCTTGCCGGTGAAACCGGCCTCCCGCATCGGTCCGATGTTGTACGCGCGCAACAACGTTGGGGGTGTCAAGCCCTGTCCGGGCACCTCCAGCGGCAACTGCCAGCGGTCGGCCTCGCGGTGGGGCGTGTAGCCGAGGACGCGTCCGACGCCGGCCACCTCCCGGGTCAGTGCGGCCGGCACGTGCGGTTGTTGGGGCGAGGCGTAGAACACCTGGCCGTGCGTTCCGCGGTAATCGTGAATGTCGACGGCCAGAGCGCGGGCGAGGGCGGGGGCCGCGCCTTCGACGAACGCCCACTCGTCCCCGGCGTCCCAGCGCACCGTCAGGCCGTTCTCGTGGCCCCATCCGAGCAACCGCTCGGGCCGGGAATCGCCGTGCAGTGCGACCGTCACCTGCACCGTCGAGTCGCGCGCCGGACCGAGGTCGGAGGATGCGTCCAGCAGTGCCGCATACGGGCCGGCGATCCGGTCGGCAGGAGCGGAGCGTGTGACGACGCCGACCGTGGCCGCGACGGTCACGGCGGCCAGTGCGGCCGCGGTCAACGCCCGTCGCTTGCTCGTGATCGGCGCCGGCATCCTCAGCCGCCGGAGTGCCGAGGTCATCGTTGAATCCTCCCTGCTGTGGGCCCTCATTCCGACTGTAGAGGGTGTTCGTCGCTTCCCGGGGCCACAGCCGACACTCCGTGGGGTGAGCCTGGTGGTGTGGTCAATCCCGGTGTGTCGGGCCGATGACCGGTCGTCGGGAGCGGCGGCGGTCCTACTCTGATCGGGTGCGGATCCTTGCCCTGCTGCCGATGCTGACGGCCGGCCTGGGCCTGGCCTGTGCGCTGTGGCCGGCGGCCCGCCGCATCATCTGGCCGGTGGTGGGACTGGCGGCGGTCAACGTCGTGTTGACCCCGTTCACCAGCGGGGAGTGGTTCTATCAGCATGCGGAGGGCCGGTCCTACCAGGAGGCGGTCGCCCGGGGGGATTTCGGGTCGTTCGACAGCCTGCTCGGCCAGCACGACCCGCACCTGTTCCGCAGGATGGTCGTCATCGCGGTGTGCCTGCTGGCGGCACTGGTCGCGCTCGCGGCGGTGACACCCCGGCGGGGTTCGGCACTGGCCGGCGGGGCGGTCCTGCTGGCCGCCGCGGCGACCCTGATCCAGGGATTCCTCCTGGTCACCTGAGCTCACGCGGCCTGGGGTGCGGCGCCGGTGCGATGTGCAAAACTCGCGGGATGAATTCCGTTGAGAACCAGGCGCTCACCCTGTGCAGCCTGGGCGGTGCCGGCACCGTCACCGGGTCCAAACACCTGCTGGAATCCGGCGGCACACGAATCCTGGTGGACTGCGGACTGTTCCAGGGGGTGAAGAACCTCCGCGAGCTCAACTGGGCGCCGCTGGCGGTGGATCCGCAGAGCATCGACGCCGTCATCGTCACCCACGCCCACCTCGATCACACCGGCTACCTGCCGCGGTTGGTGCGCGACGGATTCCGCGGCCCGATCGTGTCCACCAAGGGGACCGCCGCCGTCGCCGCGATCATCCTGCGCGACAGCGCCTACCTGCAGGAGCGCGACGCCGCATTCCTCAACAAGCACAAGGCCTCCAAGCACCACCCCGCCCAGCCGTTGTACGACAGCGACGACGCCCGCCGGGCCATCGAGTTGTTCGACACTCACCCGTTCGGGCGGGAGTTCACCCTCCAGGCCGGTCCGGTGGTGACCTTCCGGCGCGCCGGGCACATCCTCGGGGCGGCCACGGTCGACGTGTCGTGGCAGGGCCGCCGGATCGTGTTCACCGGCGATCTGGGGCGCTATGACGACCCGATCATGTTCGACCCGGAACCGGTGTCGACGACGGACTACCTGGTGATGGAGTCCACCTACGGCGACCGGGTGCGCGAGGCCACCGACCCGGTCGACGTGCTGGCCGAGGTCATCGACGCGACGGTGGCCCGCGGCGGCACCGTGGTGGTGCCGGCGTTCGCGGTGGGCCGGGCGCAGACGTTGCTCTACTACATGTGGACGCTGCGCGAGGCCGGACGGCTGCCCGACGTCCCGGTCTACCTGGACAGTCCGATGGCGATCAACGCCAGCGACCTGCTGGGCACCTTCTCCGGCGACCACCGGTTGGCGCCGGGGGTTTACGAGGCGATGTGCGATATGGCCACCTACACCCGCGACCCCGAGCAGTCGATGAAGATCTCGGCCAGTCGTGAGCCCAAGATCGTCATCTCGGCCAGCGGCATGGCCACCGGCGGCCGAATCCTGCACCACCTCAAGGCATTTGCGCCGGATCCGCGCAACACCATCATGATCACCGGCTACCAGGTCCCCGGCACCCGCGGTGCCTCGATCATCGCCGGTGAGGAGCGGGTCCGCATCTACGGGGAGTGGGTTCCGATCAACGCGCAGGTCGCCAACCTGGCCATGCTGTCGGCGCACGCCGACGCCGGCGAACTCCTGCGCTGGGCCAGGGGGTTCACCGCGCCGCCCAAGGAGGTGTTCGTGGTGCACGGGGAACCCCAGCCGGCCGACACGCTGCGGCGCCGCCTGGACCACGAACTCGGCTGGCGGGCAACGGTGCCCAGGCTCAATCAGGTGTTCGAGCTGTAGTCCGCGCCCGCATCGGGACTCGGCGCGCTGCTACCGGGTTCTGTCAGACCCTCGTGGTGTCATGCCTGCCATGACCGATCCGACGTCCCCGGCCCTGATAGGTCCCGGCGCGCGCGGAACCATTCGGGTGCTCGGCGGTCCGGGCACCGGCAAGAGCACCCTGCTGATCGAGACCGCCGCCGCGCACATCGCCGACCGGCTCGATCCGGCGTCGGTGCTGCTGCTGACCGGGTCGGGCCGGCTGGCCGCCGCCGCCCGCGGTGCGCTGACGGCCCGGCTTCTCGGGGCGCGATCCGGGGACCTGACGGTGGTGCGCGAGCCGGTGGTGCGCTCGGTGCACAGCTACGCCTTCTCGGTGCTGCGGATGGCCGCCGCCCGCGCCGGTGATCCGCCGCCGCGTCTGGTCACCGGGGCCGAGCAGGACGGCATCATCCGGGAACTGCTCGCCGGCGACCTGCAGGACGGGGCGTCGGCCTGGCCGCGGGAACTGCGCGCGGCGCTGACCACCGCCGGGTTCGCCACCGAACTGCGCGACCTGCTGGCCCGCTGCGCCGAGCGCGGGGTGGATCCGACGGAGCTGCGCCGCCTCGGCCGGGAGTCCGGCCGGCCCGAATGGGTCGCCGCCGGCCGCTTCGCGCGGCAGTACGAGCAGGTGATGTTGCTGCGCGCCTCGGTCGGGACCGCCGCGCCGCAGGCGACGGTGCCCGCATTGGGCGCCGCCGAACTGGTCGGCGCGGCGCTGGAGGCACTCGCCGCCGACGCCGACCTGCTGGCGGCCGAACGGGCCCGGATCCGGCTGCTGCTCGTCGACGACGCCCAGCATCTCGATCCGCAGGCCGCGCTGCTGGTCCGGGTGCTGGCGGCCGGGGCCGATCTGGCTCTGCTCGCCGGCGACCCGAACCAGGCGGTGTTCGGCTTCCGCGGCGCCGACCCGGCGATGCTGATGTCCGGCGGGGGAGAGGTGCTGCGGTTGTCGCGCTCCTACCGCTGCGCCCCGGCGATCGCCCGGGCGGTCAGCGGGATGGCGGCGGCGCTGCCCCACACCGCGTGGCGGGCCATGGACGGCGCCGCCGGCGACGAGGGTTCGGTCACCGTCCGGGTCGCCGACTCGTCGCACGCCGAGACCGCGATGATCGCCGACGCGCTGCGCCGCGCCCACCTCCTCGACGGGGTGCCGTGGTCGCAGATGGCGGTGATCGTCCGTTCCCCTTCGGCCGCCGAAGGCCTCCCGCGGGCCCTCGCGGTGGCCGGTGTCCCGGTCAGTGAACCGACGACCGGCGGCCCGATCGGCGAGCAGCCCGCCGCCCGCGCGCTGCTGACCGTACTGGCGGCCACCGCACGCGGGCTCGACGGCGAGCAGGCGCTGGCGCTGCTGGGCGGCCCCATCGGCCGGATGGACCCGGTCACGCTGCGCCAGTTGCGCCGTGCGCTGCGCCGTGCCGCCGGGGATCCGAACCGGCCCGCGGCCGCGCTGCTGACCGACGCGCTCACCGGCCGGCGCCCACAGCTGCCACCCACCCTGGCCGGGCCGGTCAATCGGGTGCGGGGGGTGCTGTCCGCCGCGGCCCGCGGCCACCACGCCAACAACGATCCGCGCCACACCCTCTGGCAGGCCTGGGAGCGCAGCGGTCTGCAGCGGCGCTGGCTGGCCGCCGCCGAGCGCGGCGGGGTCGAGGGCGCGCCGGCCGAGCGCAACCTCGGCGCGGTGACAGCGCTGTTCGACATCGCCGACGAGTACGTCACCCGCACCACGGGAGCGTCGCTGACCGGTCTGCTCGACCACGTCGACGCCCTGACCCTGGCGCCGGTCATCGACGACCTGCCCGCCGGTGAGACGGTGGCGGTGCTCAGCCCACACGCCGCGCTGCACCGTGACTGGGACGTGGTGGTCATCGCCGGTCTGCAGGATGGCCTGTGGCCCAACACCACTCCGCGCGGCGGCGTGCTGGGCACCCAGCGACTGCTCGACGTTCTCGACGGCCTCGGCGACGAGGTGTCCGCGCGGGCGCCGCTGCTGGCCGAGGAGCGCCGACTGCTCATCGCGGCGATGGGACGAGCCCGCCGCAGGCTGCTGATCACCGCCGTCGACAGCGACGCCGGTGATGACGTCAGTCTGCCTTCGCCGTTCGTCGCGGAGCTGGCGGTCCTCGCCGGGGGTTGCGTCGATCACCCGCCGCGCCCGGCGCCCGCCCCGCCGGTGCTGTCCGTCGCGGCGGTCATCGGGCGTCTGCGGGCTGCGGTCTGCGCCCCTACCGGTGCCATCAACGACAATGAGCGCGCCTGCGCCGCAGAACAATTGGCCCGACTGGCCGCTGCCGGGGTTCCCGGCGCCGACCCGGCCGGGTGGCAGGGTCTGGCGGAACTGAGCACATCCGAGCCGCTGTGGAGCGGGGATGGGCACACCGTCAGCCTGAGCCCCTCGACGCTGCAGACGCTCACCGACTGCCCGCTGCGCTGGATGGCCGAACGGCACGGCGGTACCGGGGCGCGGGCCCTGAACTCCACGCTGGGCTCACTGGTGCACGCCCTGCTCGCCGACCCGGGCAAGACCGAGGACCAATTGGTTGCCGAGCTGGAAAACCTTTGGGCCGCTGTGCCGTTCGCTGCGCCCTGGTATGCGGCCAATGAGCTCGAGCGCCACCGCGCGATGATCGCGGCCTTCCTCGCCTGGCGGGCGGCCACCCGCCACGAGCTCACCGAGCTGGGCACCGAGGTGGCGCTGGAGGGAACGCTCGCCGAGCCGGTCGACGGGTCACCGGGCGTGCGGGTCCGCGGCCGCATCGACCGGCTGGAGCGCGACGCGCAGGGCCGCATCGTCGTCGTCGACGTCAAGACCGCCAAGACCCCGGTCACCAAGGACGACGCCCAGCACCACGCACAGCTGGGCCTCTACCAGCTCGCGGTGTCGGCGGGTTTACTGCCCGACGGCGACCAACCCGGCGGCGGGCGGCTGGTCTACGTCGGCAAGCCCTCGGCCGGCGGCGCCACCGAACGCGAGCAGACGGCCCTGGGTCCCGACGACACCCCCGGCTGGCATGACACCGTGCGCGCCGCCGCGGCCGCCACCGCCGGTCCGCGGTTCACCGCCCGGGTGAACGACGGGTGCGCGCACTGCCCGGTGCGCCCGTCCTGCCCCGCGCACAACCGGGAGGGATCGTGAGGTATTCGCCGCTGGAACTCGCCGAAGCCCTGGGACTTCCGGCCCCCACCGACGAGCAGGCCGCGGTCATCGCCGCCGCGCCGGGCCCGCTGGTGGTGGTCGCCGGCGCCGGGGCCGGCAAGACCGAAACCATGGCCGCACGGGTGGTGTGGCTGGTGGCCAACGGTTACGCCGACCCGGGTCAGGTGCTCGGTCTGACGTTCACCCGTAAGGCGGCCGGGCAGTTGCTGCGCCGGGTGCGGTCCCGGTTGGCCCGGCTGTCCGGCCACCTCGGGTTCGAGCCGCCGGGCTCGCCGACGGTGAGCACCTACCACGCCTTCGCCGGCACGCTGCTGCGCGAGTTCGGCCCGCTGCTGCCGGTCGAACCCGACGCCCGGCTGCTCAGCGAGACAGAACGCTGGCAGCTGGCCCTCGACGTCGTCAACGCCCACCCCGGCCCACTGCCGATCGACAAGAACCCGGTCACCGTCACCTCGATGGTGCTGCGGCTGTCCGACGAGCTGGCAGAACATCTGGTCGACACCGCGGAACTGCGGCACACCCACCTCGAACTCGAGCGGCTGGTGCGCACCCTGCCCGCCGGTCCCCGCCAGCGCGGCGCGGGCCCCAACCGGCGGCTGCTGGACATGCTCGACACCCAGACCGAACGCGCCGCGCTGGTCCCGCTCATCGACGCCGTGCACGCCCGCATGCGCGCGGCCAAGGCGATGGACTTCGGCAGCCAGATGGCCGCCGCCGCCCGGCTGGCCGACGCCTGCCCGCAGGTCGGCGAACAGCTACGGGCCCGCTACCGCGTGGTGCTGCTCGACGAGTACCAGGACACCGGCCACGCCCAGCGCATCGCGTTGTCGGCGTTGTTCGGCGGCGGCGTCGACGACGGCCTGGCGCTCACCGCGGTCGGCGACCCCATCCAGTCCATCTACGGCTGGCGGGGAGCCTCGGCCACCAACCTGCCCCGCTTCACCACCGACTTCCCCACCGCGTCCGGGGCGCGCGGCGCAGCCCTCAGTCCGGCGCCCACCCTGGAACTGTGCACCAGTTGGCGCAATCCGCCGCGGGTGCTCGACCTGGCCAACGCGGTCTCCGCCGAGGCGCGTCAGCGCTCGGTCGCGGTGCGCCCGCTGCGGGCACGGCCCGAGGCGCCCGCCGGAACGGTGCTGTGCGCGCTGCAGCGCGATGTCGCCACCGAGCGCGACTGGGTCGCCGGCCACATCGCCGCCCGATACGACGCCGCGGCACGGGCCGGCGAACAGCCGCCCACCGCCGCGGTCCTGGTGCGCCGCAACGCCGACGCCGGACCCGTCGCCGAGGCGCTGGCGGCCCGCGGAGTGCCGGTGGAGGTGGTGGGTCTGGCCGGTCTGCTGTCCATCTCCGAAGTGGCACAGATCATTTCGACGGTGCGTCTGGTGGCCGACCCCACCGCCGGAACGGCGGCCATGGAGGTGCTCACCGGCCCGCGCTGGCGCCTGGGCGCTCGCGATCTGGCGGCGCTGTGGCGACGGGCCGTCCAGCTCGACGCGGGGCGCCCCGCCGCGGTGTCGGCGCAGCAGATCGTCGCCGCGGCGGCCGCCGACGCCGACACCGCCAGCCTGGCCGACGCGCTGGCCGACCCAGGCCCGGCTGCGGCCTACTCGGTCGAGGGCTACCGGCGGATCACCGCACTCGGCGTCGAACTGGCCCGGCTGCGGGGCTTCCTCACTCACCCGGTGGGCGATCTGGTGGCCGAGGTGCGCCGCGTCCTCGGTGTCGACGTCGAGGTGCGCGCGGCCCGCCCCGACGGCGCACCCGGCTCCGGCGCCGAGCACCTCGACCGGTTCGCCGACGTGGTGGCCCGCTACGCCGACCGCCCCGGCGCCGACGCCGCGGGCCTGCTGGCCTACCTCGACGCGGCCGCCGAGGTGGAGAACGGGCTGTCGCCGGCCGAGGTGAGCGTGGCCGCCGGGCGGGTCCAGGTGCTCACCGTGCATGCGGCCAAGGGCCTGGAGTGGCAGATCGTCGCGGTCCCGCATCTCAGTGCCCGGGTGTTTCCGTCGACGGCGTCCAAGCGGACCTGGCTCACCGACGCCGCGGAACTGCCTCCGCTGCTCCGCGGTGACCGGGCCGGAAGCGCGGCACCGGAGGCGGTCGGCGGCGGCCTGCACGGGGTGCCGGTGCTCGACACCTCGGCGGTCAGCGACCGCAAGGCACTCGAAGATGTCATCGAGGCCCACCGCCGGCAGCTGCTGGCCCGCAGCATCGACGAGGAACGCCGCCTGCTCTACGTGGCCATCACCCGCGCCGAGGACACGCTGCTGCTGTCCGGACACCATTGGGGGGCAACCGAATCCACGCCGCGCGGCCCGTCGGACTTCCTCTGTGAGATCAGGGAGGTCATCGACAGTTCGGGCCGCGAAGGCATCGAGCCCTGCGGAGCGGTCGAACACTGGGAGCCCGCGCCGCCCGAGGGTGAACCCAACCCGCTGCGCGACACCACCACCGAGGTGATGTGGCCGGTCGACCCACTGGGCGGCCGGCGCGCCGACATCGAACGCGGTGCCCGGTTGGTGGCCCACGCGATGACGGCCCCGTCACCGCCGCAGCCCGCGCCACCGGACACCGCCGAGGATCCGCACGGCTGGATCGCCGACGTCGACGCCCTGCTCGCCGAACGTGCCCGCGCCGCCGAGCCGGCCCCGGCGACGCTGCCCACCCAGCTGTCGGTCAGCGCCTTGGTGGAACTCGACCGCGACCGCGCCGCCGCCCTTCGGCGGTTGAACCGAAGACTGCCCGCCCGGCCGGACCCGCACGCCCTGCTCGGCACCGCCTTCCACGACTGGGTGCAGCGGTTCTACGGCGCCGAGCGGCTGTTCGACCTCGACGACCTGCCGGGGGCCGGCGATCCGCACACCGCCGACGGCGAACAACTGAGCACCCTGCAGGACGCGTTCACCGCCTCACCCTGGGCCGCCCGCACCCCGCTGGACGTGGAGGTGCCCTTCGAACTGGTCCTCGGTGACACCGTGGTCCGCGGCCGCATCGACGCGGTGTTTCCCGAGCCGGACGCCCGCGTCACCGTCGTCGACTGGAAGACCGGCGCACCACCCGCCGACGAGCAGGCCCGCCGGCACGCCGCGGTCCAGTTGGCGGTGTACCGGCTGGCCTGGGCCGGCTGGCCGGCTGTCAGCCCGAACAGGTGCGGGCGGTATTCCACTACGTGCGCTCGGGGCACACCGTGGAACCCGAAACACTTTATGGCGCAGCCGAACTCGCCGAGTTGCTCACGCCCGACGCGGAGCGTTGCGCCGGATCGCCAGCGCGCGGGTGATCATCGGCAGCTGCATGGGCAGCCGGGCCAGCGAGGCCACCCGCATCGGCCATTTCTGCATGCCCGGCTTGTTCCACCACATCCGCACCATGTTGATGTTGGCCGGGAACACCGCCAGATACAGCGCGGCGGCCGCCAGTGCGCCGGTCCGCCGCGTCCGCGGAACCAGCAGCATGGCGCCCACACCGACCTCGGCGACCCCCGAGGCCAGCGTGTAGAAGCGGGCCTTGCCCGGCAACTCGGGCGGCACGATGGTGTCGAACGGCTGGGGCTTGAGGAAGTGGCCGACTCCGATTCCGATCAGCATCGCTGCCATCGAGTAGGCGGGGCGCTGGCTGGCGGGTTCGGCGGAGGACTCGGCGGGGGTGTGCGGCATGGTTACCATAATGGCCGTGTGCGGGCAGTCACTCCGGCGAAACGGCCGGTCGATTCGATGACGGATCCCCGTGGCTGATCGTCGGCGCCGGCGCGGCCTCTTCGCGGTTCACGAGGACCTCGCCGACAAGCCGGATTCCGCGCTCGTCGAATACCTGCGCATCCCGGAACCATTCGTCAGTCCCGGTCAGCGCATCGCCCGCCGGTTGCTGTATGCGCTGGGCGCGCTGTTCGCCGCCGTGCTCATCGTCTACATCGACCGCGATGGCTACCGCGACGTCACCGAGGAGCCGCTGACCTTCCTGGACTGCGTCTACTACGCCACCGTGTCGCTGTCGACCACCGGCTACGGCGACATCACCCCGTTCTCGGAGCGTGCCCGCCTGATCAATGTTCTGGTCATCACGCCCCTGCGGGTGGCGTTCCTGATCGTCCTGGTCGGTACCACCGTGGAGACGCTGACCCAGGCGTCGCGGCAGACCCTGAAGATTCAGCGTTGGAGGAAAGCGGTGCGTAACCACACTGTCGTCGTCGGCTACGGCACCAAGGGCCGCACCGCCGTCGCGGCCATGATCGGCGACGGGGTCGCCCCGGCGGACATCGTCGTCGTCGACACCGACCAGACTCTGCTCGACCGCGCCAGCGCCGCCGGCCTGGTGACCGTCCGCGGCGACGCCAACCGTTCCGACGTGCTGCGACTGGCCGGCACCCAGCACGCCAAAGCCGTCGTCGTGGCCACCGACAGCGACGCCACCTCGGTGCTGGTGACGTTGACCGCCCGCGAGTTGGCGCCCGAGGCGACCATCATCGCCTCGGTCCGGGAGGGGGAGAACCGCCACCTGCTGCTGCAGTCCGGAGCGGACTCGGTCGTGGTGTCCTCCGAGACCGCCGGCCGGTTGCTCGGCCTGGCGACCTCCAAGCCGACGGTGGTCGAGATGATCGAGGACCTGCTGACCCCGGACGCCGGACTGGCGATCGCCGAGCGCGGGGTGGAGACCAAGGAGGTGGGCGGCTCGCCGCGGCACCTGTCCGACGTCGTGCTCGGCGTGCTGCGAGAGGGGAAGCTGATGCGCCTGGACGACTCGCGGGTCGATGCGCTGGAGAAGGGCGACCGCCTGCTCTACGTCCGACACGCCGAAGCCGACTGACGGGAATGAGCTTCCAGCTCCGCAACATTCCATTGTTGTCGCGCATCGGCGCCGACCGCGCCGACGAACTGCGCAGCGACGTCGAGGCGGCGGTGGCCGGCTGGATCGGCGCCCACCTGCTGCGGGTCGACGACCGCGGCAACGTCATGGTGACCGGCGACCAACTGGTCCTCGGTGCGGCCGCGGCGTACGCCGACGAACCGCCCGGCGACGCGGTGTTTCTCGGCCGGCTGGAGGACGGCCGGCACGTGTGGGCGGTGCGGGCGCCGCTGGAGGCCCCGGTCGACCCCTCGGCCCGCGCCGTCGATCCCCGCCGCGCCGGCATCCCGTTCGACGACGTCTCCGCCCAGCTGGTGGCGTGCGCCCTGGCGCTGCTGAATTGGCATGACGCAGCACGCTTTTCGCCGGCGGACGGCAGCCCGACCCGGCCCATCAGGGCGGGCTGGGCGCGGCGGAATCTGCTCACCGGGCGCGAGGAGTTCCCCCGCGTCGACCCGGCGGTGATCTGCCTGGTGCATGACGGCCACGACCGTGCGGTGCTGGCCCGGCAGGTGGTCTGGCCGCCGCGGCTGTTCTCGCTCGTCGCCGGATTCGTCGAGGCCGGTGAGTCGTTCGAGTCCTGCGTGGTGCGCGAGATCGCCGAGGAGATCGGGCTGACCGTCACCAACGTGCACTATCTGGGCAGTCAGCCGTGGCCGTTCCCGCGTTCGCTGATGGTGGGCTTCCACGCCCTGGGCGATCCCGAGCAGGAGTTCTCCTACAACGACGGCGAGATCGCCGAGGCGGCCTGGTTCACCCGGGCGGAGGTGCGCGCGGCACTGGCGGAGGGGGACTGGTCCAGCGATTCGCAATCCCGGCTACTGCTGCCCGGCAGCATCTCCATCGCCCGCGAGATCATCGAGTCCTGGGCCTACCGGGACTGATGCCGCGGGCCCGCCGGGTTTGCGTCCAGATCAGAATGTTTAGGTATCACTGAGGAGGCGGTCATGCTCTCTATCCAGGACTTGGTCGACGAAGGCCTCTTGGCCTGTCCGCGCTGTCACAGCGCCGTACTCGGCAATGGGGACGGATTGCGGTGCGCCGGAGTCGACTGCCGCTACGCGTCGGAGACCTTTCCGGTCATTTCCGGTATCCCTGCGCTGGTCGACTTCGAGCGCAGCGTCCTTGAACTCGATCGACTGAGTGCAAGCGAAGGTGCATCAGAGGTCAAGCGATGGCAGTTGGGCAGATGGCTATGGAAATTCCTGCACCCGGCCAACACCACCGCACAGGCTCAGGTGGCAAGGATGGTGACGGAGCTGCGCGCCGATGCAGCCGGAACGGGCCATCCTCCGCGGATTCTCGTCATCGGCGGCGGCACGGTGGGCGGAGGGCTTTCCGAGGTCTACGACGGTTGCTCCGTCGACCTGGTCGCGTTCGACATCTATTCCAGTCCGCTGGTGCAGTTCATCGGTGACGGTCATTCCATCCCTCTGGCGAACGGCAGCATGGACGGCGTCATCATCCAAGCCGTTCTCGAACATGTTCTCGAGCCGACGTCGGTGACGGCCGAGATTGAGCGGGTGCTGCGGCCGGGTGGGATCGTTTACGCCGATACCCCGTTCCTCCAGCAGGTTCACGAAGGGGCGTACGACTTCACCCGTTTCACAGACAGTGGCCACCGCTACCTGTTCCGCCGCTTCGAACGGATCGATTCGGGCATAGTCGCCGGGGCGGGGACCGCACTGCGCTGGTCGATCGGCTACTTCGTTCGCGCCCTGACCCGTTCGGTGCGGCTTGGCCAGATCGCCTCGGTCCTGTTCTTCTGGCTGAGTTTGCTGGACGACGTCCTGGACCCCCGTCACTCGCTGGACGGGGCCAGCAGCGTGTTCTTCCTCGGGAGGAAGACGGAGCGGTCGATCTCAGCCGCCGAGATCATCGATTACTACCAGGGCGGCGATATGCGGTGATCAACCTGAGTAGGACGTTTTTCTGGGGCGCTGACTAACGCTGACGATGGCGACCGTCCCGCCGCCCGCTACACACCCAACTTGGCCTTCACATCGGCCAGCGACGGGTTGGTCAGCGCGGACCCGTCCGGAAACCGCACCGTCGGCACCGTCTGGTTACCCCTGTTGACGCTCATCACGAACTCCGCGGCGGCCGGATCGTGCTCGATGTCCACCTCGGTGAACGCGATGCCCGCCGACTTCAGCATGGTTTTCAGCCGCTTGCAGTAGCCGCACCACACCGTGCTGTACATGATCAGTTCAGAGCCGCTCATAGGCACAGAACCTAGCCTGTCCCCGCCTACTGCCAAGATGGACGCCATGCCGGTGACCGCCGACCATCTGGCCGGCCTCGACGAGGAACAGCGCGAGGCCGTCCTGGCCGCGCGCGGCCCGGTGTGCGTGCTGGCCGGCGCGGGCACCGGCAAGACCCGCACCATCACCCACCGCATCGCCCATCTGGTGGCCGGCGGTCACGTCTCGGCCGGCCAGGTGCTGGCGGTGACGTTCACCTCGCGGGCGGCGGGGGAGATGCGCACCCGGCTCCGCGCCATGGACGCCGGGAACGCCGGGGTGGCCGGCGTGCAGGCGCTGACCTTCCACGCCGCCGCCCGCCGCCAGTTGCAGTACTTCTGGCCACGGGTGGTCGGCGACACCGCCTGGCAACTGCTCGACAGCAAGTTCGCCGTCGTCGCGCAGGCCGCCAACCGCGCCCGGCTGCAGGCCTCCACCGACGACGTGCGCGACCTGGCCGGGGAGATCGAGTGGGCCAAGGCCTCGTTGATCACCCCGGAGACCTACGCCGCCGCGGTCGCCGAGACCGCCCGCGACATTCCCCTGGACGCCGCGAAGGTGGCCGCCGTCTACGCCGGTTACGAGGCGCTCAAAGCCAACCGGGACGGCACGACACTGCTCGACTTCGACGACCTGCTGCTGCACACCGCGGCCGCCATCGAGAACGACGCGGCGGTGGCCGGCGAGTTCCGCGACCGCTACCGGTGTTTCGTCGTCGACGAGTACCAGGACGTCACCCCGCTGCAGCAGCGGGTGCTCGACGCCTGGCTCGGCGACCGTGACGACCTGACCGTCGTCGGCGACGCCAACCAGACCATCTACTCGTTCACCGGCGCATCACCGCGCTACCTGCTCGACTTCTCCCGGCGCTTCCCCGAGGCCACCGTCGTGCGGCTGGAACGCGACTACCGCTCCACCCCGCAGGTGGTGTCGCTGGCCAACCGGGTGATCGCCGCCGCGCGCGGCCGGATGGCCGGCAGCAAGCTGCACCTGGTCGGCCAGCGCCCGCCCGGCCCGGAGCCGGTTTTCCGGGAGCACCCCGACGAGGTCGCCGAGGCCGCCGCGGTGGCCCGCGCGGCCAAGCAGCTCGTCGAATCCGGCACGCCCGCAGCCGAAATCGCGGTGCTCTACCGCATCAACGCCCAGTCCGAGGTCTACGAAGAGGCGCTCACCGCGGCCGGCATCCCGTTCCAGGTGCGCGGCGGCGAGGGCTTCTTCTCCCGCCAGGAGATCCGCCAGTCGCTGGTCGCCCTGCAGCGCGCCGCCGATCGAGGTGCCGAGGGGGAGTTGCCGGCGCTGGTGCGCGCCCTGCTCGAACCCCTCGGCCTGACCGCCGACGCGCCCACCGGCGTGCGGGCCCGGGAACGCTGGGAGGCGTTGACGGCGCTGGCCGAACTGGTCGACGAAGAGGTCGCGGCCCGCCCCGAGGTGGACCTGCCCGCCCTGGTGGCGGAGTTGCGGGTGCGCGCCGACTCCCGCCACCCCCCGACGGTGCAGGGTGTCACCCTGGCCTCGCTGCACGCCGCCAAGGGCCTGGAGTGGGACGCCGTCTTCCTGGTCGGCCTGGCCGACGCCACCCTGCCCATCAGCCACGCCCTGGCGCACGGCCCCGACAGCGAGGCCGTCGAGGAGGAGCGCCGTCTGCTCTACGTCGGAATCACCCGCGCCAGAAAGCATCTCGAGCTCAGCTGGGCGCTGGCCCGCCAGCCCGGCGGCCGCCAGTCCCGCAAGCCCTCGCGCTTTCTGGGCGGTATCGCCCCGCAGACCCGCACCGACCCCTCGCAGGGACCGGCCGGCAAACGCCGTCAGCGCGGCGCCACCCCCCGGTGCCGGGTCTGCAACGCCGTCCTGACCAGCGCACCGTCAATCATGTTGCGCCGCTGCGAAACCTGCGCGGTGGACATCGACGAGGAGCTGCTCGCCCAGCTCAAGGAGTGGCGGCTGAACACCGCCCGCGAACTCAGCGTCCCGGCCTACGTGGTGTTCACCGACAACACGCTGATCGCCATCGCGGAATCACTGCCCACCGATGACGCCGCGCTGGTCGCCATCCCGGGCATCGGCGCGCGCAAGCTCGAGCAGTTCGGCGCCGACGTCCTGGAACTGGTGCGCGCCCGGCAGTAGCAGCCTCAGCCGATACCCAGTTCGCGCGCCGCGGTGTTCGCCGCCCGCGCGCCTGAGATCCGGCGCAGCAGCAGCAGTCCGTCGAGCACCGCCACCGATGCCAGCGCCTGGCGGCGCCGCTCGGCAGCGCTGGCAGCGGCGATGCGCGGCTCGAGCCAGTCCACCCAGCCGTTGATGAGCAGCGGCATCAGCGTGGCGTAGGGCTCGCGACCGGCACTGGCCAGGCCGACGATTTCGAAATACACCGCGAACACCGGATCGGCGGCCGGTGACGCCAGGGCCGGCCACGCCCGTCGCTGTAGGTCCGCGGCCGGCAGCGCGGCCTCGCCGAAGGCGCCGGCCAGGGTGGTCTGCAATCGTTCGCCCAGCGCGGCGACCACGGCGGTGACCATCTCGTTCTTGGTGGGGAAGTAGTAGACGACGGTGCGGTCGCTGATGCCGAGGCTCTTGCCGACCGAGTCGAAGGTGAGCGACCCGATCCCCGACGCCGCGGCGAGGTCGGACGCCGCCGCCAGGATGTCGGCGCGCGAGTACTTGTAGCCCACCTCTTGATCGTAGAGGTCCTGCCGCCTATCGTAGTTTGTAGTAAGAACTACAAACTAGGAAGGATTCGACGTGGACGAACCTGGTAACGGCGCGGCGGCAACGGGATTAGCCGTGGGCGCGGCAGTCGCTCTGGTCTTCGCGATCATCATCAGCCTGCTGCCGGACTCGCTGTTTCTGCAGACGCCGAAGCGGGTCGCGGTGTTCGCCGCCTGCGCCCTGGCCGCCCCGCCGACGGTGTGGTTTCTGCAGTGGGTCGCCCGGATCCGCGGGCACGATCAGCGGCTGCTGTTCACTTGGGCCGCCGCCGGCGCCATGACCTTCGACGGCCTGGCGATCGGGTTCGTCCCGGCGCTGTACGGCCAGACCGGCCAGGCGCTGGCCTGGACGGCCGCCGCGCTGATCTTCGCCTTCGCCAGCCTGATCGTCGCCGGTCAGGTGATGCTCGGCCGGGTGGTGCCCGCCGCGGTGTAACCCCCGGATCACCACCCCCGGCGCGGCGTCGTCGTAGCCCGCCCGCCGATCCGGCACGGGAAGTGCCGTGTCAGGCGGCGGTGCCCCGTACCGCGGGAGGCAACCCGGTACGGTTCCGGGGGAGAAAGGTGGGCGGGTGAAACCTCAGCGGCGGTCAGTGACTCGACGGGTGCTCGCCCGGGGCTGGATGCTGATCATCGCCGCCGTCGTGGTCGGCGCCGCCGGGTTCGCCGTCTACCGGTTGCAGGGGGTGTTCGGCTCGCACGTGAACACCTCCACCCCCGGGGGCCAAGCCGACGAGATCATCGCCTTCAACCCCAAGACCGTGGTCCTCGAGGTGTTCGGCGACCCGGGGGCGACCGCGCGGATCAGCTACACCGACGTCCACGCCGAGCCGCAGCACCTCGACGCGACCCCGCTGCCCTGGTCCTACGAGGACTCCACCACCACCCCGGCGGTGATCGCCAACATCATGGCGCAGAGCGACGGCAGTTCGCTGGGCTGCCGGATCACCATCGACGGCGAGGTCAAGGTCGAACGGTGGGCCGACGGTCCCAGCCCGTACACCTTCTGTCTGGACAAGTCCGGGTGAGCCGGCCGTGATCGCCAAGATCATCCGTCGGCTGGCCGTGCCCATCCTGCTGGCCTGGATGGCGCTGGCCGCTTTCACCAACACCTCGGTGCCGCCGCTGGAGAAGGTCGCCGAGGCGCACAACGTGGCGCTGTCGGCCAAGGACGCCCCGTCGCTGAAGG
Organism: uncultured Actinomycetota bacterium; assembly: GCA_963715145.1. Classification (GTDB taxonomy): domain Bacteria; phylum Actinomycetota; class Actinomycetes; order Mycobacteriales; family Mycobacteriaceae; genus Mycobacterium. Next base: position 183,272 of record CAVQRL010000002.1, read on the forward strand.
CGATGCTGCACATCGGAAAGGTGTTCGGCGAGTTCGAGTCCGACAACGCGGCCATGATCGTCATCGAAGGCGACCAACCGCTGGGCGCCGAGGCGCACGCCTACTACGACACCCTCATCGACCGGATGTCGGCAGATACCAAACACGTCTCGCATATCCAGAACTTCTGGGGCGACCCGCTGACCGCGGCCGGCTCGCAGAGCCCCGACGGCAAGGCCGCCTACACCCAGGTGTTCCTGGTCGGCAACCAGGGCGAGGGTGCGGCCAACGAGTCGATCCAGGCGCTGCGCGACATCGTCGAGAAGTCCGTGCCGCCGCCCGGGGTCAAGGCCTACGTCACCGGTCTGTCCCCGCTGGTCTCCGACCAATTCAACGTGGGCTCAAAGAGTTCCAAGAAAGTCACCCTGATCACCTTCGCAGTGATCGCGGCGATGCTGCTGTGGGTCTACCGCCGCATCACCACCGTGGTGCTCACCCTGGTGATCGTCGCCATCGAGGTGGCCTCCGCGCGCGGGGTGGTCGCGGTGCTGGCGCACAACGACATCATCGGCCTGTCGGTGTATTCGACGAACCTGCTGACATTGCTGGCGATCGCCGCCGGCACCGACTACGCGATCTTCCTCACCGGCCGGTTCCAGGAGGCCCGGCACGCCGGGGAGAACCGAGAGCAGGCCTACTACACCGCCTATCGGGGCACGGCCCACGTGGTGCTGGGTTCCGGGCTGACCATCGTCGGCGCGGTCTACTGCCTGAGCTTCACCCGGCTGCCCTACTTCAACAGCCTCGCGGTGCCCGCCGCCATCGGCATCTCGGTGGTGCTGCTGGCCGCCCTCACCCTGGCCCCGGCCATCCTGATGCTGGGTGGCTTCCTGGGGGTGTTCGACCCCAAGCGGGCGATGCGCACCCAGGGCTGGCGGCGCATCGGCACCGCGGTGGTGCGCTGGCCCGGCCCGGTGCTGGCGGTGTCGGTGGGTGTGGCGCTGATCGGGCTGGTGGCCCTGCCCGGCTACAAGACCAGCTACGACGTCCGCCCGTACCTGCCGGCCAGCACCCCGGCCAACGTCGGCTACGCGGCGGCCGAACGGCACTTCTCCGCCGCACGGCTCAACCCCGAGTTGCTGATGATCGAAACCGACCGCGACCTGCGCAACCCGGCCGGCATGCTGATGCTGGAGAAGGTGGCCAAGGCGGTCTTCCAGGCGCCCGGGGTGGCGATGGTGCAGTCCATCACCCGGCCGCTGGGCAGCCCGCTGGACAACTCCTCCATCCCGTTCCAGATGAGCCTGCAGAGCACGTTGCAGGCCGAGACCCTGCCCTTCCAGCAGGCGCGTGCGCAGGACCTGCTCACCCAGGTCGCCGAGATCACCAATTCGATCGACCTGCTCAAGCAGCAGATGGCACTGCAGCAGCAGCTCAGCGACGCCACCCTCGACCAGGCCGAGAAGTTCGATGAAACCTCCGCCACCGTCAAGGGGCTGCGCGACAAGGTGGCCAACGTCGATGACTTCCTGCGGCCGATCCGCAACTACTTCTACTGGGAACCGCACTGCTACAACATCCCGGTCTGCTACACGTTCCGATCGCTGTTCGACGCCCTCGACGGGGTCGACAAACTCAGCGACCAGTTGGACGAGGTCACCGCAGCGCTGGACAGGATGACCGCGCTGCAGCCGCAGATCCTCGAACTCATCCCGCAGCAGCTGGCGATCCAGGAACGCAGTAAAGCGTTGGTGGAGAACAACTATTCGACGCAGTCCGGCCTGCTGCAGCAGTCCAGGGAGGCGCTGGACAACACCGCCGCGATGGGCAAGGCGTTCAACGAGGCCAAGGACGACAGCTCCTTCTACCTGCCGCCGGAGGTGTTCGACAACCCCGAGTTCAAGCGCGGGTTGTCGATGTTCCTGTCCCCGGACGGCAAAGCCGCCCGGATGATCATCACCCTGGACACCGATCCGGCCACCCCGCAGGGCATTTCCTACGTCGACGGGATCGACAAGTCGGTGCGGCAGGCCATCAAGGGCACGCCGCTGGCCGGGTCGGACGTCTACCTGGCCGGCACCGCGTCGACCTTCAAGGACATCCAGTACGGCGCCAAGTACGACCTGTTGATCGCCGGCATCGCCGCGCTGAGCCTGATCCTGCTGATCATGATGTTCATCACCCGCAGCCTGGTCGCGGCGTTGGTGATCGTCGGCACCGTCGCGCTGTCCCTGGGGGCCTCCTTCGGCCTGTCGGTGCTGGTGTGGGAGAAGTTGCTCGGCATCGACCTGTACTGGATCGTGTTGGCGCTGGCCGTGATTCTGCTGCTGGCCGTCGGCTCGGATTACAACCTGCTGCTGATATCCCGGTTCAAGGAGGAGATCCACGCCGGCCTCAACACCGGCATCATCCGGTCGATGGCGTCGACCGGGGCGGTGGTCACCGCCGCCGGCCTGGTGTTCGCCGCCACCATGGGCTCGTTCGTCTTCTCCAACCTGCGGGTGCTCGGCCAGATCGGCACCACCATCGGGTTGGGCCTGCTCTTCGACACCCTGGTGGTGCGCTCCTTCATGACACCGGCCCTCGCGGCGCTGTTGGGCCGGTGGTTCTGGTGGCCGATGAAGGTCCGGCCCCGGCCGGCCAGTGCCATGCTGCGCCCGTACGGCACCCGCCCGTCGGTGCGCGAACTGCTGCACGAGGACGACGACGACACCGAGATCCGCTCCCCGGCAGCGCCGGCCAACGAGCCTTAGGTTTCCCCGACCGAAGCGCGGCGGGCGGGTTAGGCTCCCGGTGGGGAAATTCCGACTGGTTGAAGGTGATCTCGATGAGTCTCACGACAGATGTGGCCGCCACGTTTCCTGCCCACGACCCCGCCGGCTGGCGACAGCTGCCCCGGTCCTACACCCCGCTGAACCATGACCGGGTCGCCGCACTCATGGCCAAGGAGTGGGAGCGCTTCGCCAAGGTCACTCCCGGCTCGGCCGACCACGCGGCGCGGTCGGTCAAGACCCTGCCGCTGGGTGTGACCAGCAGCTTCCAGTACTGGGATCCCTACCCGATGGCGGTGAAATCCGCCCGCGGCGCCTACGTCACCGACTGCGACGACCGCCAGGTGCTGGACCTGTCGATGGGCTTCGGCGCGATGCTCGTCGGCCACCTCAACCCCACCGTGGTCGCCAGGGTCAAGGAGTTCCTCGACGACATCGGCACGCTGTTCGTCACCCCGTCGCCGATCTCCACCGACGTCGCCGAGCGGTTCAAGGAGCGCTTCGGCGTGGACATGCTGCGGTTCACCAACTCCGGCACCGAGTCGACGATGTACGCGGTGCGCGTCGCCCGCGCCTACACCGGCCGCAAAGCCATCATCAAGATCGAGGGCGGCTATCACGGCGGCTACGACGGCCTGTCGGTCTCGGTCAAGCCCGGTATCGACGAGATCGGTCCCGCCGACGATCCGATCCCGCAGGTTCCCTTCGACGTCGAGGCCGGTGTGGTGCACACGGTGGCCTACAACGATCTCGGTCAGATGGAGCGCAAGCTGGCCGCCCACGCCAAGGACGTCGCCTGCGTGGTGATGGAACCGGTGATCGAGAACCTCGGCATCGTGCTGCCCGACGCCGGCTACGTCGCCGGGGTGCGCAAATTGTGCGACGACCACAACGTGCTGCTGATCTTCGACGAGGTCAAGACCGGTCTGACCGCCGGCGCCCGCGGCGCCGCCGCGCGCCTGGGCGTCAAGCCGGACCTGATCACCCTGGCCAAGTCCATCGGCGGCGGTCTGCCGCTGGCCGCGTTCGGCGGCACCGAGGAGGTCATGCAGGTCGTCGTCGACAACCGGATGGCGCACTTCGGCACCTACAACGGCAACCCGCTGTGCATGGCAGCGGCCATCGGGGTCGACGAGGTCGCCACCGATCAGGCGCTGGCCGCGGCCGAGCAGGTCAACGACAACGCCATGGAAGCCATGGACGCCATCATCCGGGAGTACGAACTGCCGGCCCACACCGTCGGCTTCGGCGTCAAGGGTGCGGTGACCTGGTCGCCGACCCCGATCCGCAACTACCGCGACTACAAGCTGGCCACCGACTTCGAGGTCGCCGAGCTGGGCTGGCTGTGGGGCATCAACCGGGGCATCCTGACGCCTCCCGGAATGGACGATCAGTGGCTGGTGTCGCTGGCCCACACCGACGCCGATATGGGCAAGTGGGTCGACGCCTTCGGCGAACTTGCCAAGGAGTTGCGCGCCTGATCGGTGCGGGTAACCCGGCGGATCGTCGCCGGGGAGATTAATTCGCTTGTGCCGGTGGCGCGGCGCCCACTACCCTCGGCAGCGACGTTTCCACGACTCGAGGAAGGCATGCCGATGTTCGCCGCCGCCGCTGCGCGTCATGCCGCTGCCGGTGCGCGCCATGCCGCCGCCCGGGAGTCCGTGGACCCCGACGTCACCTAGACGAACCCGAACCTCGGGCCACGGACACGACGTCCGTGGCCTTTTTTGTTGTCCGTGCCCAGAAGAGAGGTGAATCCCATGTCCGAGTCCCGGCCCGATGAATCCCTGCTGCCGTGCCACGCCGCCGACGCCGACCTGTGGTTCGCCGAGGATCCGGCCGATCTCGAGCAGGCCAAGGCGCTGTGCGGCGCCTGCCCGATCCGCCGGGCCTGCCTGGCCGACGCCCTGCAGCGTGCGGAACCGTGGGGCGTGTGGGGCGGGGAGATCCTGGAGCGCGGGATGGTCCTGGCCCGCAAGCGGCCCCGGGGGCGTCCGCGCAAGGACGTCGCGGCCTGACGCGACGTAGACCGGCGGCGACGTCGCGCACACCCGCGCCGCAACCACGGCGTGCGGCGAGCGGGCTTTAGATCACCGGTTCCGGCTCGGCGAACCCCGGAATCAGCCGCTCGGCCATTTCCCGAACGGGCACATGGCAATCCAGTTGGCAGGAGATCGCGACGTTGGAGGCGATCACCCGCAGCGGGATCGCCAGGCCGGGGGGCAGATCCATCTGCCGGGCCACCTTGATGTTCTGCGGGGTGCGTTCCATGTTGGCCGCGGCGTGGCGTTGCAGCCACTTGCGGGTGTAGTGGAACACCGGCACCTGGACGGGTTCGACGTACTGGGCCAGCATCTCGTCGACGTCCTCGACCGAGATCTGCTCGCCCTTCTGGATGAAGCCCACTTTCTCCATGGTGGGCATCAGCAGGTCGTAATTGCGTTCCATGGCCAGCCGGATCATCATGCCCATCTCGATCGGCAGGCCGTCGGGCAGCGGGGCCACCGCGCCGAAGTCGATGACGACCATCCGGCCGTCGTCGCGCAGCATGAAGTTTCCGGGGTGGGCATCGCCATGCATCATGCCCACCCGGGCCGGGGCGTCGAACGTCAGCTCGAAAAGCCTTGTGCCGCAGAGGTCACGCTCATCCTGGGTGCCGTTGCGGATGATCTCCGCGAGTGGCTTGCCCTCGATCCACTCGCTGACGACCACCTTCGGCGCGCTGCCGACGATGTGCGGGATCGCGAAGTGCGGATGCCCTTCGTAGCCCTTGGCGAACGCCCGCTGGTTGTTGGCCTCCAGCCGGTAGTCGAGTTCCATCTCGGTGCGCTCGACGAGTTCGTCGACCACGCTCTGCACATCGGCTCCGGGCGCGAGCTGCTTGAGCACACCGGTGAGCCGGCGCATGGTCTTCAGGTCGGCGCGCAGCGCCTCGTCGGCGCCGGGGTACTGGATCTTGACGGCCACCTCGCGGCCGTCGCGCCACACTCCCTTGTGCACCTGCCCGATGCTGGCCGAGGCCACCGGGTCGTCGTCGAAGGAGGTGAACCGGTCGCGCCACTTGGTGCCCAGCTGCGCGTCGAGCACGCGGTGGACCTTGGCCGCCGACAGCGGTGGGGCGTCCTTCTGCAGCTTGGTCAGCGCCTCCCGGTAGGGCTCGCCGAACTCCTCGGGGATGGCGGCCTCAAGCACCGACAGCGCCTGGCCCACCTTCATGGCCCCGCCCTTGAGTTCGCCGAGGACGGCGAAGAGCTGATTGGCGGCTTTCTCCATCAGTTCGGCGTTGACCTCGTCCCTGGACTTGCCGGTCAGCCGCTTGGCTGCGCCCAGCGCGGCCCGCCCGGCAATGCCGACCGGAATGCTGGCCAGCTTTGCGTTGCGGCGGGCACTCCCGCGCTTGATGTCATCAGCCACGCCACCATCATCCCCGACCGGGCTGGTGGGTCAACGTGTTTGGGGTCATCGGTTTCCCATTGGTCACCGGCTCCGGGGTGCGGGGATCTTCCGGGGAGCCTCCGACCTCCTGGGTAACGCCGGCGAGGCCTCGTGCGGACCGCCGGCAGGGCTCGTGCGGACCGCCGACGGGCCTCGTCCGGACCACTAATACTTTTGCCCGCCTCCGAGCGACAACGACTCCACTGTCTCCCGCAGCGCGATGACCCGGCAGATGATCCGGTGCTCGGTGGAGCGTGGCATCTCCCCGGCGCTGTACAGGCCGCGGCCGCGCCGAATGACCCTGCCGCGACGCCGTTCCCAACGAAGAGCGTCCGAGACCGTCTTGGACGGCCGCCCGGCCACGGCGAATCCCCAATCCCGCAGAGCCGCAATGAGTTCGGGGACGGTGGCGGGGCCGATCACCACGATCAGCCGGACCAGGACATAGCGCAGTTCGGTGCCACGCAGCAGATAGCGGCGGTCGTCGGTTGCCCTGTCGTTCATGAGTAGTCCGTCCAGTCATCGATGGCGGGTCCGCCGCGCACCGTCCTCAAGGCCTTTGTCGCTCGGAGGTGGGCACAAATGTCAGTGCTCCGGAACTGCGCCGGGCGCCACGGGGGGACCGGGGCCGGGACCGCTGCCCGCCGGGGACCGCGGCCCGGGCCAGCACCCGCACAGCGGATGACGCACCCAACGCCGCGCCCGGATGGTCGCGGTGGCGATATCCACTTCGACGGTCGCGTTGAGCGTCGCCGGGGGAGCCGGGGGAGCCGGGGGAGCCGGGGGAGCCGGGGAAGCCGGGGAAGCCGGGGAAGCCGACCGACCCGGGGGAGCCGCCGGCCCGGCGCACCCCCGCACCGCGGCGATGATCTGCTGCACCTGGCTCAGCGCCAGGCCCGCGGTGGCCAGCAGCGTCGGCCGGTCCGCGGTGCCGACCACCTCACGAAGCTGGGCGGCCAGCGCCGGCCAGGCCGGGTCGCGGTCGGTGCGGTGCAGGTCCGCACAGCTCAGGCAGCTGCTCAGCCCGGGGATCACCAGCGGCCCCACCACCCCGGTGCCGTCGCGCACCCGCACCGGCAGGTGCGCCACACCGGCACCCTGCAGGTCGCGTACCAGCCGCGGGTCGGCGGCCAGCGTGTCGGCCAGCACCACCAGGTCCACCCCGGCGGCCACCCCGGCGGCGGTGGCGTGGCTGCTCCGGCTCACCCGCGCCCCCGAGCAGCGCAGCCCCTCGACCAGCAACTCCGACAGCGGCCCGTCGCCGTGCACCCGGATCGACAGCGCCCGCCGGCCGCCGTCCCCGTCCTCGAACCGCAGCACCCCCGCCGCCACCAGACCGTCGAGCAGACCGTCCACCGCGGCCGCGTCGGACACCCCGCGGGCACGGGCCAGTCGCCGCATCGCCTCCACCGGCATCGGCGCACTCAACGCCCGCAGCAGCCCGGCCAGCCCGCCAGGCGTCAAACCCGTTGGCGGACTAACCAATACCGCGCGGGAGGGATCCCACCCGATCTGCACCGCGCCGTCGGGGCGCAGCAGCACCGGCATCACCGGATCAAGGGCGTACCGCACCGGCTGACTGTGTCACCGCCGCCGGTGCTCGCGACTCACCTATCCACAGGCCCGTCGGGCTCATCGGAGCCCGACTCGTGCACGTCCTTCTCGAACTCGGCGATCACCGCGTCGATGTCGATGCCGCCGATGTCGCCGCCGATCACCCGGTCGATGAACCCGGCCGGCTCGTCGAGATCCGCCGCGGACGGCATCAGGTCGGGGTGCTGCCACACCGCATCGCGGGCGTCGATGCCGGCGGCCTCGGTGAGCCGCTCCCACAGCACCGCCGCCTCGCGCATCTTGCGCGGACGCAGTTCCAGGCCCACCAGGGTGGCGAAGGTCTGCTCGGCCGGGCCGGCGGTCGCCCGGCGCCGCCGCAGCATCTCGCTCAACGCCGTCGTCCCCGGGATCCGGTCACCCAGGGCGGCGGCCACCACGGTCGACACCCAGCCCTCGATCAGCGCCAGCAGGGTCTCCAGCCGCTCCAGCGCGGCCGTCTGCTCCGGGGTGGCCTTGGGTTCGAACATGCCCCCCTCGAGATTGGCCTGGGACAGAAGCTCTTCCATCTTCGAGGGGTCCATCAGCGAGGCGGGGTCGATCCCGGCGGCCAACTGCTCCATCCCGCTCATGTCGACCTTCATGCCCTTGGCGTAGGCCTCGACCGCGCCCAGCAGCTGTCCCGGCAGCCACGCCACCCCGCTGAACAGCCGGTGATGCGCCGCCTCGCGGGCGGCCAGGAAGGTCAGGATCTCGCTGCGCGGATTGTCCAGGCCCTCGGAGATCTCCTCGATGGCGGCCGGCATCAGCGCGGCCACCCCCTTGGGCCCCAGCGGCAGCCCGATGTCGGTGGAGGTCAACACCTCTCGCGACAGCCGTCCCAACGCCTGGCCCAACTGCGAGCCGAACGCCATCGACCCCATCTGGGTCATCATCGCCATCAGCGGCCCGGCCATCGCCTTGGCCTCCTCGGGCAGCGTGGTGGCCCACATCGACGACATCTGTTCGGCCATCGGGTCGCACAGCCGCTTCCAGGTCTGCATGGTGTTGTCCACCCAGTCCTGCGGCGTCCACGCCGCCGCACGGGTCGCCCCGGCCGGCAGCGCGCACGCCCCGTCGAGCCAGGTGTCGGCCAGGTGCACCGCGTCGGCGACGGCCTTGGTGGTGGACTCCGATACCGGCGCGGAGAACCCGATGGAACTCGACGCCAGCTTGCGGGCCAGGTCGTAGTTCACCGCGCCGCCGCCGCCGGAGGCCATCGCACTGCCCGCGCCGGAGAACATCTCGCCGAGCTTGGAGAAGATCTGCCCGAGATCGCCGACGTTGAAGTCCCCGCCGCCGAAGCCGAACGGGTTGGCCCCGCCGGGATCCGGGTTCGGCCCGTCGGGGTCGCCGCGCTTGTCGCCCTTGTCGGGGTCGTCGCCGGAAGAGAAGCCAAACGGCAGGTCAGCCATGCCTTCACCGTACCCATCCCGGCGCGGCCGGGAGTAACCTGCTGTCCGTGACGGGACTTTTCGAGCGGTCATGTGCGGTAACTGCGGCCTGACGGTGCCGGTCGGCCCCGCCGGGGAGATCCAGCCCAGCTCCGGCGGCGCCGATCAACCCGAGTCGTCGACGGTTTTGCGCGGCGGCGCCGTCTACACCCTCGACCCGGATCACCCGTGGGCCTCGGCGGTCGCCGTCCGGGGTGACCGGATCATCGCCGTCGGATCCGATGACGAGGCGACGGCCGCCGGCGGCCCGGACGCCCGGGTCATCGAGTTGGACGGCCGGATGGTTCTGCCGGGTTTCGTCGAAGGCCATATCCACCCGTTGCTGGGCGCCCTGATCACCGCCGGCCCCGACCTCCAGGTACCCGCCCTCGAGGACGTGCTGAGCACGCTGGCCGACTACGTCGCTCAGAACCCCTCGGGGGTGATCCGCGGATTCGGCTGGCGGATGGACATGTTCGGCCCCGACGGCCCGCACCGGGAGGCCCTCGACGCGATCCTGCCGGACCGGCCGGCACTGCTGGTCGCGATCGACGGGCACAGCATGTGGGTCAACAGCGAGACGCTGCGGATGGCCGGCATCACCGCCGACACCCCCGACCCGGTGCCCGGATTCAGCTATTTCGGCCGCGACGACGCCGGCCGGCCGACCGGTTTCGTGCTGGAGGCCCCGGCCATGCTGGCGGTCCTCGGGGCCGTCGAGCCGCTGAGCCCGGCGGTTTTGGCCGAGATGTTCGCGGTGTGGGCCGACAAGGCCGCCGCGGCCGGGATCACCGCGATCTTCGATGCCGGCATGCCGCCGTCGGAGGGCGATCCCGACGGCCTGGTCACGATCTACACCGGGCTGGCGGCCCAGGGCCTGCTGCCGTTCCGGGTGGTGGTCTCCCACCTGGTCAAAGACACCCCCGTCGACGGCGCGGTGGACGCCACGGTGCGGCTGGCCGAGCGGCTCGACGGCGATCTGGTCGGCGGCGGGGTGCTCAAGATCGTCGGCGACGGGACCCTGGAGGGCCACACCGGCTACCTGCTGGAGCCCTACGCGGACAAACCCGACTCGATCGGGCAGTCGCCGTTCACCGAGGAACAGTGGCATGCGCTGATCGCCGAGGCCGACGCCGCCGGGCTGGACGTGCACGTCCACGCCATCGGGGACCGCACCACCCGGATCGCGCTCGACGCGTTCGAGGCCGCGATCGCCGCCAACGCGCCCCGGGACCGTCGGCACACCATCGCCCATCTCGAGGTGGTCGACGACGGCGACCTCCCGCGCTTCCGCAGGCTCGGCCTGATCGCCCAGTTCTCGGCGAACTGGATGGCCGCCGACCCGAGTAACGAGGGCACCACCCGGCAGCGGTGCGGGGAGGACCGCTACCGCACGATCTACCGGCCCCGCATCCTGGCCGACGACGGGGTGACGATCGCCTTCGGCACCGACTGGCCCGCGGCGAGCTGGTTCTCCACCTACAAACCCCTCGACGCCATCGAGATCTCGGTGACCCGGCAGTCCGTCGGCAGCCCCGAGATGCCCGTCCTGGAACCCGCCGACGAGCGACTCGACCTGGCCCAGGCGCTGCACGCCGCGACCCTGGGGCCGGCCCGGCAGCTGCGGCTCGACCACCTCGTCGGGTCGCTGCAGCCCGGTAAACGGGCCGACCTGGTCGTCCTGGAGCACAACCTGTTCGACGTCGAACCGCACCGGATCGCCGCCACCGCGGTGGAGATGACGATGATGAACGGCCGTTTCACCCACGGCGGCTGATCGCCGTCCGCGCACCCCACTACCCTGTGGGTCGTGAACAGGCGGATCCTGACGATGATGGTCGCGCTGGTGCCCATCGTCATCTTCGGCGTGCTGCTGGCCGCCGTCCCGGTGCCCTTCGTGGCGCTGGGTCCGGGTCCGACGTTCAACACCCTCGGCGAGGTCGAGGGCAAGCCCGTCGTCGCCATCGAGGGCACCTCGATCAAGCCCACCTCCGGCAACCTCAACATGACCACGGTCTCCCAGCGCGACGGTCTGACCCTCGGCCAGGCGCTGGCCTTCTGGGCCTCCGGCGCGGACCAGCTGGTGCCCCGCGACCTGGTGTTCCCGCCGGAGAAGTCCCGCGACGACATCGAGAAGTCCCAGAGTGCGGACTTCCAGCGCTCCGAGGACAACGCCGAGTACGCCGCCTTGAACTATCTGAAGTTCCCCAAGGCGGTCACCGTCGAGAAGGTCACCGACCCCGGGCCGTCGGCGGGCAAACTGCAGCCCGGCGACGCCCTCGACGCCGTCAACGGCACCAAGACACCCACCATCGAGTCATTCACCTCGCTGCTCAAGGCCACCAAACCGGGCCAGGAGATCGTCATCGACTACCGCCGCAAGAACTCCCCGCCGGGAACCACGCGGATCACCCTGGGCCGCAACGACGACCGCGACTACGGCTTCCTCGGCGTCTCCGTGCAGGACGCCCCGTGGGCGCCGTTCACCATCGACTTCAACCTGGCCAATATCGGCGGGCCGTCGGCCGGCCTGATGTTCTCCCTGGCCGTCGTCGACAAGCTGGACACCGGCGACCTCAACGGCGGCAAGTTCATCGCCGGCACCGGCTCCATCGGGCCGGACGGCACCGTCGGCCCGATCGGCGGCATCACCCACAAGATGTCCAGCGCCCAGGAGGCCGGGGCGACGGTGTTCCTGGTGCCCGCCGACAACTGCGACGAGGCCCGCACCGCCGACGGCAACACCATGGAACTGGTCAAGGCCGAGAACCTGACCCAGACCGTCGACGCCCTCAAGACGCTGACCTCGGGCGGAGAACCGCCACAATGCTGACTGCGTAGAGTTGGCCGCGTGTTAGTCACATCACGACGCGGAGGAGACCAGTGAGCGTCCGGCCGCCCGCCAGAATGCCCGCACTGACCCGCCGCAACCGCATCCTTCTCGTGATCGCCGTCGCGGTGGTGGCCATCCTGCTGATCGGCCCGCGCTTCATCGACACCTATGTCGACTGGCTGTGGTTCGGCGAACTCGGCTACCGCTCGGTGTTCACCACGGTGCTGTTCACCCGGCTCATCGTCTTTCTGGTCACCGCGGTGGTGTTCGGGGCCATCATCTACGCCGCGCAGGCGCTGGCCTACCGCACCCGGCCGGTGTTCGTCCCGACCAGCGGGCCCACCGATCCGGTGGCCCGCTACCGGATGGCGGTGATGGGCAAGCTGCGGCTGTTCGGCCTCGGCGGCCCCGCGATGATCGGCCTGCTGGCCGGGCTGGTGGCCCAGAGCTATTGGCCGCGGGTGCAGTTGTTCCTGCACGGCGGCAGCTTCGGCATCGCCGACCCGCAGTTCGGCAAGGACCTCGGCTTCTACGCCTTCGACCTGCCGTTCTACCGGCTGCTGCTGAGCTTCCTGTTCGCCGCGCTGTTCCTGGCGTTCCTGGCGAACCTGGTGACGCACTACATCTTCGGCGGTATCCGGCTGGCCGCCGGCGTCGGCGCGGTCAGCCGTGCCGCGCGCATCCAGCTGATCTCCCTGGTCGGGGCGCTGGTGCTGCTCAAGGCGGTGGCCTACTGGCTGGACCGCTTCGAACTGCTCAGCCACACCCGGGCGGCCAAGCCGTTCACCGGCGCCGGCTACACCGATATCAACGCCGTCCTGCCGGCCAAGCTCATCCTGCTGGCGATCGCGCTGATCTGTGCGGCGGCGGTGTTCTCGGCGCTGTTCCTGCGCGATCTGCGCATCCCGGCCATCGGCCTGGTGCTGCTGCTGCTGAGCTCGCTGATCATCGGCGCGGGCTGGCCGATGATCGTCGAGCAGTTCAGCGTCAAACCCAATGCCGCGCAGAAGGAATCAGAGTTCATCTCACGCAGTATCACCGCCACCCGGGACGCCTACGGGCTGACCAACGAGACCGTCTCCTACCGCGATTACAGCGGTAACGCGCCCACCGACGCCAAGCAGGTGGCCGCCGACCGGTCCACCACCTCCAACATCCGGCTGCTGGACCCCAACGTGATCAGCCCGGCGTTCACCCAGTTCCAGCAGGGCAAGAACTTCTACTTCTTCCCCGACCAGCTCTCCATCGACCGCTACGAGGTGAAGGGCTCGCTGCGCGACTTCGTGGTGGCCGCGCGCGAACTCAACCCGTCGCGACTGATCGACAACCAGCGCGACTGGATCAACCGGCACACCGTCTACACCCACGGCAACGGGTTCATCGCCTCCCCGGCCAACACCGTGCGCGGAATCGCCAACGACCCCAACGCCAACGGCGGCTACCCGGAGTTCCTGGCCAGCGTCGTCGGCGCCAACGGCAGCGTCATCTCACCCGGTCCCGCACCGCTGGACCAGCCGCGCATCTACTACGGCCCGGTGATCGCCTCGGCGCCCGACGACTACGCGATCGTCGGTAAGAACGGTATCGACCGCGAATACGACTACGAGACCAACACCGAGACCAAGAACTACACCTACACCGGCGTGGGCGGGGTGCCGGTCGGCAACTGGCTGGCCCGCGGGGTGTTCGCCGCGAAGTTCGCCGAGCGGAACTTCCTGTTCTCCAACGTGATCGGCTCGAACTCGCAAGATCCTGTTCAACCGCGACCCGGCCGACCGGGTCAAGGCGGTGGCCCCGTGGCTGACCACCGACTCCACCGTGTATCCGGCGATCGTCAACAAGCGGATGACGTGGATCATCGACGGCTACACCACGCTGGACAACTACCCGTACTCCCAACTGACGTCGCTGAGTTCGGCGACGGTGGACTCCACCGAGGTGGCCGTCAACCGGCTGCGGCCGGACAAGCAGGTGTCCTATATCCGCAACTCGGTCAAGGCCACCGTCGACGCCTACGACGGCACGGTGACGCTGTACGCCCAGGACGAGAAGGACCCGGTGCTGTCGGCCTGGATGAAGACCTTCCCCGGCACGGTCAAGCCCAAGAGCGAGATCACCCCGGAACTGGCCGCGCACCTGCGCTACCCGGAGGACCTGTTCAAGGTGCAGCGGGCGCTGCTGGCCAAGTACCACGTCGACGACCCGGTGACGTTCTTCTCCACCTCGGATTTCTGGGACGTGCCGCTGGACCCGAACCCGACGGCCTCGAGCTTCCAGCCGCCGTACTACATCGTGGCCAAAGACCTTGCCAGTAACGACAATTCGGCCTCGTTCCAGCTGACGACGGCGATGAACCGGTTCCGCCGGGACTTCCTGGCCGCCTACATCTCGGCCAGTTCGGACCCGGACACCTACGGCAAGATCACCGTGCTGACCATCCCCGGTCAGGTCAACGGCCCCAAGCTGGCGTTCAACGCGATCTCCACCGACACCGCGGTGTCCCAGGACCTCGGCGTCATCGGCCGCGACAACCAGAACCGCATCCGCTGGGGCAACCTGCTGACCCTGCCGGTCGGCCAGGGCGGCCTGCTCTACGTCGCACCGGTGTACGCCTCCCCGGGCACCTCCGATGCCGCCTCGTCCTACCCGCGGTTGATCCGGGTGGCGATGATGTACAACGACAAGGTCGGCTACGGACCCACCGTCAGCCAGGCACTCGACGGCATCTTCGGCGCCGGCGCGGGTGCGACGGCGGCGGGCCCGGCCCCGGTTCCGGGTTCCCCGGCCGCCAAGCCGGCCGACGGTGCGGCCCCGGAGGCCACCCCCGAGGTGCCCACCGCGCCGGTCGCGGCGATGCCGCCGGGCGGGATGACGCTGTCACCGGCCAAGGCCGCCGCCATGCAGGAGATCCAGTCGGCTCTCGGCGCGGTCCGCGACGCCCAGAGCAGCGGAAACTTCGCCCAGTACGGGGCCGCCCTGCAGCGCCTGGACGAGGCGATGGGCAAGTTCGACTCGGCCAAGTAGCTTAGGTCTTGTCGAGCAGCGTGACGGTCGCGGTCTTGATGTCGTAGACCGCGCCGACGATCGTCACCGCGCCAGCCTTCTCGGCCTCGCGCAGCAGGGTGCTCTTGGCGCGGATGGTGTCGATGACGGCGCGCACATTGCGGGCGATGGCGTCGTCGAGGTCGGTGGCGCCGGCGATGCCGGGTCTGATGGCGTCGATGATCGACTGGATGTTGGCCCCGGGGGTGGCGTTGTCCAGGGCGGAGCGAACCGCACCGCAGTCGGAGTGCCCCAGCACCATCAGCGCCTTGGATTTCAGCACCGCCTGGCCGAACTCCAGGCTGCCGAGGTTGGTGGGGGAGTCGGCGATGTTGCCGGCCTCGCGGACCACGAAGATGTCCCCGACGAACTGGTCGAAGATCAGCTCCGGGCCCAGCCGGCTGTCGGCGCAGGTGAGGATGCTGGCAAACGGTTCCTGGCCGGCTTTGATGGCGGTCCAGACCTGCTTGATCTCGGCGGTGTCGCGGACCTGCGGCGTGCCGTCGACGAAGCGCTTGTTGCCCTCCATGAGAACCTCGATGGCCGCATCGGGGGTGGCCGGCCGCGGCGGCGGTCCGGGATCCTGGCGGGCTTTCTCGGTGGACGTCGAGCACCCGGCGGCCGTGACGGCGACCAGGGGCAGTGCGGCGAGGAGGTGACGGCGGGAGGGCTGCATGCGGGGTCCCTAGGGTTGGGTGAGTGGCGGTGTCTCCCAGTCTGCTGCTATCCATGAGCCGGCAGCGGGAGAAAGGGCGGCATGTCGCTTCGGGTGAGCATCGAGGACCTCGCGGCCTGCGGGCTGGCCGTCACCGCCCACGGCGAGGACCTCGCCGCCGCACACACCGTCGCCGACGGCCGCATCGACGCCGCGATGTCAGGGTGGCAGGGCCGCTCGGCGGCGGCGCTGTGCGCCAGGGCGGCCCAGTGGTCCCAGCACAGCCGGGCGTTGCTGGCCCGGATCGGCGACCACGCCCAGGCCCTGCACACCGGCACCGCGCAGCTCCGCGCCCACGAGCAGCGCAGCGCGCAGGCGCTGGCGCGCCAGGGCCGTCCGTGAGCCTGTCCGTCGCCGAGATCGAACGGTGGGACGCCGGCGACGTGCGCGAGGTCTTCCACGCCGCCACCGGCCGCGCCCGGGCCGCCTTCGACGCCGCCGACGGCCTGGCCGACCTGCCGGTGTTGCGCACCTGGGGTGGGCACGCCGCCGAGGCCGCCGGGGAGGCCATCGGCCGCACACGGGCCGATCTGGACTCCCACGGCACCGAGGTGCTGGTGGTCGCCGAGGCCGCCCGCCGCGCCGCCGACAGCATCGACGCCATCCACGCCGATCTGGCTCGGTTGAAGTCCGACGCCGCCGGCTGGGGCCTGGAGATCGACCCGTGGACCGCCTCGATCGTGCCGCGCCGCGGCAGCCGCCCCACCCGGCGGCTGCTGGAGCACGCCGTCCCGCCGCTGCAGGCCCGGCTGAATGCGATTGTCGAACAGGCGAATTCGGTGGATCTGCAGCTGGCCGCCGCCCTCCACCTGGCCGACGGCACCACCGCGCTGTCGCCGTCGCTGCACACCGATGATCCGCAGGTGCCGGCCGGCCCGCTGCCCGAGGACCCCGCACAGTTCCACGACCTGTGGCGCCGGCTCTCCCCGCAGGACCGCGACCTGCTCTACCGGCGCGACCCCGCGATCGGCAACCACCCCGGCATGCCCACCGGTGATGCGATGAACCGCGGCAGCGACCACTACAACCGCCGCCACCTCGCCGAGGAACTCGCCGCCGCGCGGGCCCGCGGCTCGGACGCCCTGGCCGACCTGGAGGCCGTCGACCGGGCACTGGCCGATGCCGATCGGAACCACGCCGACGCCCGGCTCATGCTGCTCGACCTCACCAGCGGCAAGCGGGTGCACGCCGCCATCGCCGTCGGCAACCCCGACACCGCCACCCACGTCTCGGTCACCACGCCCGGGCTGAATTCCACTGTGGCCGAGAGCATCACGACGATGACCGACCAGGCCGTCGCCCTGCAACGCGAGACCCTGCGGCAGCTCGCCGTGGCCGGGCGGACCGGGGAGACCGTCGCCGCGATCGCCTGGATCGGCTACGACGCCCCCCAGATCCCCGGCCCCGGCGTGACGTTCGCCAAGCCCGGGGTTCCGCTGCTTCCCGGGCTGCCGCTCAGCTATGACCCGCTCGACATCGCCCGCTCCGAACTGGGGGCCTACCACGTCAGCCACGACGCCATGGCCAGGGCCGGTGCGGTCAGCCTGGCCCGGTTCTACGACGGCATCCAGGGCGCCCGTGACGTCGGGCCGGCGCACCTGACCGCGATCGGGCACTCCTACGGCTCGCTGACCACCGGCCTGGCCCTGCAGCAGCCCGGTGACCACGGCGTCAGCGACGCGATCTTCTACGGATCCCCGGGTGTGGCGGCGAGCACGCCAGCGCAGCTGAACCTGGGCAGCGGGCATGTCTTCGCAATGGAGGCCCCCGACGACCCCATCCAGTGGGTGTACGACGCCCCGCCGCTGGTGAAGGCGGTGGCTGCCGCCACACCGCTGCCGTTCGACGACGTTCTGCTGGCGCTGTCGGACCTGTCCGGCACCGGGGATTTCGGGCCCAACCCGGCGACCAACCCGGCCTTCGTGCGCCTGGAGACGGGGCCGGCCGTCCAGGCCGGCGCCGACGGCCCCGCACTGCACTTCGAGGGGGCCGACGGGCACAGCGAATACGCACAGCGGGGCTCGGCCCCCGGGCCGGGCGGCCTGCCGCTGCTGCGCACCCCCGGTTACAACATCGCCGCCGTGGTGGGTGGCCTCAGTGACCGCGCGATCAAGGGAGATTAAATGCGGACGATGAATGCGCGACAACGGATTTCACCGGCGCTGTGGGCGATGCTGCCCACGGTCGCCCTGATGATGACAGGATGCACCATGACCCAATCCGGTAAGCCCACACAGTCGATGCAGGACTACGTCATGGAGCAGCTCATGTCGTGGCCGTCGCTGGAGGACACCGAGCGCCAGCTGCAAGGGGCCGTCGACGAGATCGCCACCGCCGCCGAGGGGATCGTTCCCGGCATCAGGTTCACCGACCGCAACGGCGAATCCGGGACCTCCTGCGGCAAGGGGTTCGAGGGCACCGCGGCGCAGGCCCGCTACCTGCCCGACCGCATCGGTGAGGGCGCCACGGTCTCGGATGCGCAGTGGCCCAAGATCGAGGCCGCCACCCGGGTCGCGGCCGCCAAGGTCGACGCCCGCACCGCCCAGCTGATGAAGAACGCGCCGGGTGACCACGACGTGCGGTTCATCGGCCCGGGCGGCAGCTCCATCAAGATCGCCTACCAGGCCAACCTGGTGATCTCCGGATTCACCGGCTGCCGGCTGGCCGAGGCGGATCGGCACCGTTGACCTGCGGATTTGGCGGCGCCGGTGCGGCCTGGGTAGCCTTTGGGAGCCATCGCGGGGTGGAGCAGCTCGGTAGCTCGCTGGGCTCATAACCCAGAGGTCGCAGGTTCAAATCCTGTCCCCGCTACCAGGTAAAACGGCCCTCGGAGAACTCTCCGGGGGCCGTTTTCATGCTGGATCTCACGGTGCATCTGGCACGGATGCTCGCCCGCTCCTCCTGTTGGGCTCTGTTTCTTGCCCCGTCCTCCAAGGGCTGGCGTGCATCTAGCCCGCGGTGGCCTGAACGCCCTCGGCACGGACGAGCAGGGCCGCCGACGGCATCACCTTGCCGGACAGATATGTCGACAGCCGCGAGGGCGATGTGCCGAGCCGTGCGGCGAATTGGGCTGCCGTGAGGCCGGATTCGGCGACCATGGCGGTCAGGCGCCGGCTGACCTCTTTCCGTGCGCGGTCCTCGGCCCGCTCTCGCGCACGGTCGATCGCCCGGCGCAGAGTGACGGCCACGCCGCGATCCTCGGCAAGCTCAATGGCCGCGCTCAGATCGGATGCCAGCGGGCCCCACGGATCGGCGTTGATCGCTGCAACGATGCGGCGCCAGTCCGGCAGCGATCCCCGGTCGATCGCTGCCAGCAGGCCTTCCACGCCCCACTGCGCGACGGGCGCTGATGGGTCGATGTCGAGATTGCGGAATCGAAGCGAACTCATGGCGTCTCCAGCATGGCGTCGGCGAGCGCTTGGCATTGGGCGACAACGGCCTTCCACGAGTGCCAGCATGACGCCAGGTTCTTGTAGGCCGACAGCTGTTCGGCGGTCCGGTGATCCTTGGGCCGCGGGTCGCCGAGTTGGCGGACAAGCTGGGAGGCGACGGCGGTCCCGTCTCCGGCGGAGGCGTCGTAGTAGTCATCGATTCCGGCGAGGACGCCGGCGGACCAATCGGTGCCGAACCGGTCGGACAGCGCCGCCACATCCAGGAAGTCCCGGGTCTGATTGCGCTTAACGATGAGGTAGGCCTTGATCCGCAGGGTCTCGGTCGGCGTGGGGACGATCAGCGACGTGCCCCCGGGCACCTCAATGGTCTGCGTCTCCAGTGGTCGGCGGCGGATCATCTGGCGGACGCCCGCCTCGATATCGCCCGGACTGCCGAGAATGATCTTGCCCGGCGTTGCTTGGTTGAGGACCCAGTCCGGGTCGGACTCAAGGGCTTCGAGGACGGCGTCGAATCGATCAGACAGATCCGCCAGAACATGGTCGTGGTCGGTCGAGTCGCGATGGCCGGCGTAGAACGCCGCAGCGGTTCCCCCGACCAGCACGGCGTCCGGTACCAGTTCCTGAAGTCGGGCTGCGGAGCGCAGAACCTCATCAGGGCTCACGTACACCGCCCTCGCGATTATCGGATCTGATAACCAGACATGAAGTCTGGGCGTGGTCCCGTGCCCGCTACCGGGAGTGCTTCGAACAACGTGGCATTTATGTTACGCTTTCGGCATCCGACGGTCGGCGGAGGTGATCCCTATGAACGACGTCTTCAACACGCTGCTCGAAATCGAGGGTCGTGACCCGAATTTCGCCCGTTGTACGCCGCCGAGTCGGCGAGGATCGAGGCGATCGACTCCGTGATCAACTCCCTCGACGAGGCGCGGGGGACGGCAGGGCTGAGCAAGGCGGCACTGGCGCGCGCGATCGGCTCCGATCCGAGCACCGTGCGGCGACTCCTGTCGTCCGAATCGGTGAACCCGACTCTGGGCACCATCGCCGAGGTCGCGGCGGCGCTGGGCATGAAGGTGATGCTCGCGCCGATGTCGGCCGAGGAGCGCGCCCGCATCACCGAACCCATGCGGGCCTGCATCTAGGGCGCTCGCACGGCTGCGCGGACGTCGTCCTCAGTGGTCAGCGACCTCGGGTTGCGTCGGAGGTATTCATCGCCCAATTCGCGAACTTGGGCGTACCGCCGTTCGGACAGGGTGCTCCGGTACGGCTTTGCTGCGCCGTCAATCACAGTGAGGAGCGGCGTTTCTCCCGGCCGCGTCGTAGTCCAGCAAGCAAAACAAGCGTTAGTGCCATTTCCCGTTCGGCGTCTTCGAGGTGACGCGCGCCTCGAAGTAGCCCGTCATATCTCCGTGCATCGCCTCCCACTGCCCGCCACCGGCGAACCGTTTCGGTGGAGCCTTTGCGACGGCGGCGAGGGTGGCGAGAAGACGTGCCCGAACCTTCGTAGGAAATGCCAGTAGGGCGTTCAAGCCTGATGAACTCGTGCTGCGTCGTCCTCGCGGTGGCGCTTGAAGAAAGCCACCTCGTGGACGACCAGTTGCATGCCCTGAACGCCGAGATCCCCACCGAGGGCGGCGAGCCCAGGTTCCCCAAGGAGCCGCGGGCCTACCTGGAGGACTGGGCGGCCACCGGGCCGCCTATCTGCGGCGGTTCTACCCGCCCGGCGACGACGAGGTGCACTATGAGGTCACCGCGGCGTTCGAGAAGGTCCTACTCCTGGGTGATGACGCTGCAGGGCCGCGCCTTCGTGGGAACCGAGTCCCGGCTGCACACCGTGGTCGAACTGCTGCGCCAGATCGTGTACGGCACCGAGGAGGAACCGGAGGTCCGGCTGGCGGAGCAAAGCTGCGACGGCGCCGCGACGAGATCGACGCCGAGATCGCCGCTGTCGAGTCCGGCACCGTCACGGTGCTCGACGCGACCGCGGTTCGCGATCGCTACCAACAACTGTCGGCCACGGCGCGTGAACTGCTTCTCGGACTTCCGCGAGGTCGAGGAGAACTTCCACCGCCTGGACCGCGCCGCCCGGGAAGAGATCCTGGCCGCCGTCGGCTGGACCTCCGGGACCCGGACACCGAGCACCATGCGCGAGGGTGTCGCGTGGTGTCCGGACATCAACACCGACGTCTTGCTGATCACCCTGAAGAAGACCGACACCGACTACTCGCCGACGACGATGTACCGCGACTTCGCGGTGAGCCCGGAGCTGTTCCACTGGGAGTCGCAGTCGACCACCAACGCCGCGTCACCGACCGGCCAGCGCTACATCAACCATCGGCGCGCGGGCACCAACGTCCTGCTGTTCGTGCGGGAGACGAAGACCAACGCCCTGGGCGCCTCGCCGTATGTGTTCCTCGGCCCGGGCGACTACGTCAAGCACGAGGGCAGCCGCCCGATGGCGGTCACCTGGCGGCTGCGCCGGCCGATGCCGATGGAGATCTTCCTGGCGTCGCGGGCGGCGGTGGCGTAGCGCTGATCATCGGCTCGTGTACCGAGCGGGCGATCAAGAAGTGAAGATCGTGAAAGCGCGTTACCGCCATTGAGATCGTCGCCAATACTGTTGCCCGCTTTCAGGCGAATGCGGGGGCGGCGGAACCGTTCGACCTCGTCGCGCAGGGCAAGGTTGACGGCTTCATCGCGCTGGTGCCACCCTGTAGCGCACTGTAGCAATAAAGGCTACGGTGGATATATGGCAAGGACGATCGCGCAGCGCGAACTGCGGAATGACAACGCGAAAGTGATCGAGGCCGTGACGGCAGGGGAAACCTTCATCGTCACGCGCAATGGGGAGCCGGTCGCCGAACTTCGTCCCATCACCGGGGGCCGGCGAACGTTCGTCCGCCGCGCGGAGATCGACGAGTTGGCCGCGGTTGGCGTCCGGATCGACCATCGGAGATTCCGCGAGGACCTCGATGCGGCCTTCGACCAGCGAGTCGACCGGTGACAGGCTCCGGACTGCTGGACACCTCGGTGGTGATCGACTGGTACGACCCGGTGGTGCGAGCGGCCCTACCGGACGAGGTGGCGATCTCCGCGGTGACAGCTGCCGAACTGGCCGCCGGACCACTGCTCGCCGCCACGCCGATCGAGGCCGCCAAGCGACAAACCCGGCTGCAAGAGGTCGAGGCGCGCTTCGAACCCATTCCGTTCGACGCGGCGGCCGCGCGTAGCTACGGCCTTGTTGCCTCCGCCGTGCTCGGACGAGGGCGACACCCCCGCGCCAGATTCGCCGATCTGCTGATCGCGGCGACCGCCCACGCCCACCGTCTTGAGCTCTACACCCGCAATGCCGCCGACTTCGACGGCCTCGGCGAGTTGGTCCGTGTCGTCGGAGTATGACGGACGATGGCTGGGTAGCCGTGGCACCGCGTGGGATGCCAGTGAGCCGCTCAACCGGATCCACGCCGGCTCCGGCGGCGGCCCTGAGACCGCCGCCCGCGGGGCCCTCGTTGCGGCAGGTCCCTACGCCAACGATGTTCAGGTGCGCGGCACATCGTGACCGCGTGAACAGCCCGGGCCGCCGCTGCCGGGAGTATCGCTGACCGCTCATGTGACTACTGAAGGAGACAATGGCGCTGCGCTGCATGACAATTCGTCGGTAGCACACGTACGTTCCGCACGGGGCGGACGTGGTCAACCAAACTCCTGCAGACCGAACGTCGGGGCCGTGAGGCGATAGCGAGGACTAGGCGTGTTCTTGAGCCGCGGCGACTGTCGATCGCGTCAACGGCCAGCTCGGCTGTGGTTGGTGGTGCGTGACAGGATGCTTGAGCATGACACGCCCCAACTTTCTGGTCATCGTGGCCGACGATCTCGGGTTCTCCGACATCGGCGCCTTCGGTGGTGAGATCAACACCCCCAACCTGGACCGTCTGGCCCATGCGGGTATCAGGCTGACCGATTTCCATTCCGCCCCGGCCTGCTCGCCGACGCGGGCGATGCTGCTGACCGGAACCGATCACCACGTCGCCGGAATCGGCACCATGCTCGAGATGACCGCACCGGATTTCGCCGGCGCCCCCGGCTATGAGGGGTATCTGAACGACCGGGTGGTGGCGCTGCCGGAACTGCTGCGCGACGCCGGTTACCAGACGCTCATGGCGGGCAAGTGGCATCTGGGCCGCACGATCGACAGGTCTCCGTGGGCACGGGGATTCGACCGCTCCTTCGCCCTGTTGCCGGCCGGCGCCAGCCACTACGGCACCGTCCTGGGAGACGGGTTGGCGGCCGCGCCGACGATATTCACCGAAGACGATCAGTTCGTCACGGTAGGGGAGGACTTCTACTCCTCGGATGCCTACACCGACACGTTGCTGCGGCATATGCGCGAACGTCCCCAGGGCCCGCAGGACGCGCCCTTCTTCGCCTATCTGCCCTTTCAGGCGCCCCACTGGCCGCTGCAGGCGCCGTGGGACATCATCGCCGAGTACCGCGGCCGCTACGACGCCGGACCGGACGCACTGCGCGAGGAACGGCTGGCGGCGCTGACCCGACTGGGACTGTGCCCACCCGACGTCGAGCCGCACCCGGTGGTGGCCGACGGCACCCCCGAATGGGCGGATATGAGCGACGAGGAGCGCGCGGTGTCCGCGCGCACCATGGAGGTCTACGCGGCCATGGTGGACAGGATGGACTGGAACATCGGCCGGGTGATCGACTACCTCGACGGCACCGGCGAACTGGACAACACCGTCGTGATCTTCCTATCGGACAACGGCGCGGAGGGGACGATCGTCGAGGCCATGCCGTTGCGCGGCGGCGAAATCGCGGCGTTCGTCGCGCGGTATTGCGACAACAGCCTCGACAACATCGGCGGTCCCACCTCCTACACCTGGTACGGCCCGCGCTGGGCGCAGGCCGCCACCGCGCCGTCGCGTCTGCACAAGGCGTTCACCACCGAGGGCGGGATCCGGGTGCCGGGCTTCCTCACCTGGCCGGGCTTTTCCCGGCAGGGGGAGATCGGCACGGCGTTCACCACCGTCATGGACATCGCCCCGACGGTGCTCGAACTCGCCGGCGCCGCCCATCCCGGCACCACCTACCGGGGTCGAGAGGTGGAGCCGATGCGCGGCCGATCGATGCTGCCCTACCTGTCCGGGCAGACCGACGCGGTGCACGATGCCGGCACCGGCACCGGGTGGGAGTTGTTCGGCCGCCGCGCTATTCGCCAGGGTGATTGGAAGGCGCTTTACCTGCCCGCGCCGTACGGCCCGGGTACCTGGCAGCTCTATGACCTCGCACGTGATCCCGGCGAGATCCATGACCTCGCCGCCTCCCGGCCCGACAAACTGGCCGCCCTGCTCGAGCTGTGGGACCGCTACGTCGAGGACAACGGCGTCATCCTCGGGCACGTATCGGTCTACGAGATCGACGTAGAGGCGCAGTGACCGAGCACGTGCGGATCGGCTTCATCGGTGTCGGCCGCACGGAAGATCCGACCAGCACGGTGCCCGACGTCATGCGCAAGCAGTTTGACCGCCTGGTTGAAGGCTCTCGGCATAGTGGTTGCGGCCGGCACGATCATGCGAGGAACGCGAAAGCGATGTCATGTACCTTCCCCGTACTCGAAAATGGTCGCCGCCACGTGCTCGAACGTGGTTGGAGCGTTCCATGCGGCGGATTCAGCCGTGAACCTCGGGCGACTCGATCACCACGGCTGGATCGGAGTCGCGATCCGATCCGGGCAGTAGGCGCGCGACGCGGCGACTTTGAGGATGTAGATCTGACTGGGCCAGACACCCTGCCCGTAGAGCGCACCCACTGTGTCCAAGAATGGTGGCGGGTTGGGGCTGCAGTACTGCTGGGCGAAAGCGATCAGTGCGGGATCTTGCCCGCCGGTCACACCGTTGGATCGCACCAGTTCGAGATACTGCTGGTCTTGTGCAGGGTCGGCGTGCGCCAACGGCGCGAAGAGGACCGCCGTTGCTGCTGCTATCAACAGAGTCGCGGCACGAACCAACATTGTGACCCCCCGAGTCCTCCGACAAATTCCCAGAGTAGGCCGTAGCAGTCGTCTGCGTGCTCGGAATGACCATGGACATGGAGGTGTGTTCGACTATTACTCTGCCTGGTGGGCAATGCAATTCGCCAAGCCACGCAGTTCACGCGGGAAAACGCGCGGCAAGCGGCTAAGCCTCTTCCGGTTCGGCCAGCACGGCCTCGCAGTCGCGGCCGCCGTAGAAGATACCGACGATCACGACAACCTCAGCGAGGACGAGGAACGCGATGACTACCCGGCGCCGGTAGCCGATGATTGGCGGTCCCGGTCGGATGTGATCGCGTGCCATCCCTGAAGTCGAAGGGTTGCGATGTCCTCGCAGACCGCCACAAAGATCTTGTCAATCGACAGCCGACCGCCGGGATCGTCCACATCCCTCGTCGACATGGACGGCACGGTCGCCGGCCTCCGGTTCCGACTCAGCGCCCACCCCGCGACAATGCATTACTGCCTGTGTGGCCGCCGTCGAGAAGGTAGCTCGCTGTCGCGGGGCTCAGGAGTGTTTACGCTCACTCCGTGGTCACTGAGGAGGCATTCGTCCCGCACACGCCCGATCCCGAGCTGTCGGGCACGGCGATCGTGTACTTCGGGGTGGCGCTGCCGGAGCAGACCATCAAAGCCGTCTGGCAGTTGGCCCGGCGCAGCAAGGCCGATCCCCTCAAGCGGGAGCAGTCGATCGCTGAGTTACTTCGGGCGCAGGGCTACTACGTCATCGCGCACTGAGGTCACGAAGCCGCCGCGTCCTTGGAGTCGGGGCCGGGCAGTGTCGACCCACCCGCACGCTGACAGGGCGCTGATTCCTGCCCCTCAAGCGGGGCCCACGGAGCGATCAACAGGCGGCTGTAAGCCGCTATCGGCCACCATTGACGATCACCATGATGATCCAGATCGGCAACCACAGTCCGCAGGTGAGGATCGTCAACAGCAAATGCAGGCCGTGGTTGGTGCCGTTGTTGTAGACGACCACGTGCGGGGTCTGTGGCGCGAATTGTTGGTTGACGATGACCGGCTGCGGGAGCGGCTGTTGTTGTGCCTGTCGCCGTTGCATGGAGGCGCGGCTCTCGGTCCATTGAACTCCGTCGAAGTAGCGCATGCTCGGCACCCCGCCGTACCGAAATCCGTTGTGGTTGTCCGGATCTGGGTACCAGCCCGCAGGCACTGATGGCGGTGGCGGGACCGGCGGGTCTCTGCCGAGTGCCCGGGATCCGGTGGAACGTCAAAGGACGCCGAAGGCGGCGTTGGATTTCCTATGGCGGGCAGTTGCTCACCGGTCACGTCTATCTCCGATCTGTTCATGCGAGCTCGCTTTCGGAGCCGACGGCAATCAACGGACAAGAATCAC
>CAVQRL010000003.1:0-283310 GCA_963715145.1 uncultured Actinomycetota bacterium
AATGGCGGCGTTGTTGACCAGGAAGTCGATGCCGCCGAACTCGGCAATCGTCCGGTCGGCCATCGTCGCCGCGGAATCCGGATCGGAGACGTCCACCGGCACGGCGATCGCCCGCCCGCCCTCGGCGGCGATCCCGCGGGCAACCCGTTCGGCTCCCTCGGAGTTGATGTCGGCCACCACCACCGCGGCGCCCTCGCGGGCGAGTGCCTCGGCGTAGGCCTGGCCGATACCCCCGCCCGAACCGGTGACGATGGCCACCTTGTCGTCGAACTGTCCCATTGCCTCTCCTGACTGATCGCCCGTGTCGCCCCGCGAAAGGATTACACCGCCGTCGCGATGACCTTGAGTTCCAGATACTCCTCGAACCCCGCCACGCCCATCTCCCGGCCGACGCCGGACTGCTTGTATCCGCCGAACGGCACGTCCGCCGAATACCAGACGCCACCGTTGACGTTGACGGTTCCCACCCGCAGTCGGTCGGCGATCGCCTGCGCCCGTTGCGGATCCCCGCTGAACACCGTCCCGGACAGGCCGTACGGCGAGTCGTTGGCGATGCGCACGGCGTCATCGTCGCCGTCGTGGGCGATGACCGTCAGCACCGGCCCGAAGATCTCTTCCCGGGCCACCCGGGCGTCGTTGGTCAGCCCGGCGATCACCGTGGGCTCGATGAAGAAGCCCCGGTCGCGATCGGCCGGCCGGCCGCCGCCGCAGGCGAACGTCCCGCCTTCGGCAAGGGCCAGGTCGAGATAGGACTGCACCCGATCGCGCTGACGCTCGGAAATCACCGGGCCACAGATGGTTCCGGGTTTCGTCGGATCTCCCGGCTTGATCCCCGACATGGTGGCGGCCGCGGCGGCGACGGCGTCGTCGTAGCGATCCCGCGGGACCACGAGCCTGGTGGTGATGGCGCAACCCTGCCCGGCATGCACCGAGGCGGTGAACGCGGCCATCGAGCACGCCCCGGCGAGGTCGGCGTCGTCGAGGACCAGGAATGCCGACTTGCCGCCGAGTTCGAGGAATACCTTCTTGACCGTCGGCGCACCGGCGGCCATCACCGCCCGGCCTGTCGCGGTCGACCCGGTGAACGACACCATGTCGACCCGGGGATCACTGGTCAGCATCGCCCCGACGGCGTGGTCGTCGGATGTGACGATATTGAGCACGCCGGGCGGGAGGTCGGTGTGCTCGGCCGCGAGTTCGCCGAGAACCGCTGCACACCAGGGTGTGTCGGGTGCCGGTTTGAGCACGACCGTGTTGCCGGCCGCCAGTGCCGGACCGATCTTGGCCAGGTTGATCTGATGGGGAAAGTTCCACGGGGTGATCGCTCCGACGACGCCGACGGCCTCGCGCACCACGGTGCGCTGGGTCCTGATCCCCATCGGCGCGGCCACGCCCAGATCGGTCCGCCAGGGGTAGGACTCGGCGGTGTCGGCGGAGAAACTCAGATCCGCCACCGGGCCCTCCAACTGCGCGGCGGCGGTCAGCATGCGCGGCGCGCCCACTTCCGCCATCGTGATGTCGCGCAGCTCCTCGACGTGCTCGCGCATCGCGTCACGCAGCTGCCGGATGCAGCGAACGCGCAACTCGGTGTCCGTCGCCCAGTCGGTGTTGTCGAAGGCCCGGCGGGCCGCCTCGATGGCCCGATCCATATCCGCGGCGTCGGCGTTGGCGGCGGTGCCCAGCACCTCCTCGGTAGCGGGGTTGACGGTCGGGAACCGTCCGGCCCCGCCGGCCACCAACATCCCGTCGATGAAGAGATCACTGTTGCGTTCGGCTGCTATCGCCATCCGCGACTCCTGCCTCGCATGGTGGACACCTGTCCGGGACGGTTCAGTCGAACGATAGTCATACCGGCATCGCAGGTGCAAGGGACCCATCGCGTTCCATGCTGTTGAGCTGGTACTTCACCACCTCCCCTTGCGCTGGGGCGACCGCCGCCCCTACGGTGGACATGTGTCCAGTGACGGCGTGGTGACCGCACCCGAGCGCCAGGAGTCGACGCGGCGCCCGCGCCAGGAGGAGACCGTACGCAAGGTGGTGCTGGCTGCCCTGGAGACGCTGCGGGAGTCCTGTTACGCCGATCTGACGGTCCGCGGGGTCGCGGCCCGCGCCCAGGTGGCGCCCGCGACCGCCTACACCTACTTCTCGTCGAAGAATCACCTCGTCGCCGAGGTCTACCTCGACCTGGTGCGCCAGGTGCCGTTCTTCACCGATGTCAACGACACCCGACTCAACCGGGTTCAGCAGGCACTGCGCAGCCTGGCCCTCGTCGTCGCGGACGAGCCCGAGGTCGCGGCCGCCTGCACCACCGCCCTGCTCAGCAATGACGCCGCCGTGCACCCGGTGCGCGAACAGATCGGCGCGGAGATCCACCAGCGAATCAAGTCCGCACTCGGCCCCGGTGCGGACAGCCGAACGGTCTCCGCGCTGGAGATGAGCTACTTCGGCGCCCTGGTACAGGCCGGCAGCGGGGTGTTCACCTACCGGCAACTGGCCGATCGACTGGGCTACCTGGTCGGGCTCATCGTCAACCGTGGCGACAGCCCGTGACCGCACACACCGTCGACCTCGTGCTGGACCCGTACGACTACGACTTCCACGAGGATCCCTACCCCTACTACAAGCGACTGCGCGACGAAGCGCCGCTCTACCGCAACGATGATCTGAACTTCTGGGCGCTGACCCGGCACGCCGACGTGCACCGGGGATTTCGCAACAGTGTCGAACTGTCCAACAAGTTGGGCGTGTCGCTGGATCCGATCTCCCGCACGCCCGAGGCCTACCGGACGATGTCGTTCCTGGCGATGGACGATCCCGGTCATCTGCGGCTGCGCACTCTGGTGTCCAAGGGCTTCACCCCGCGCCGCATCCGCGAACTGGAAGCCCGGGTGCTCGAGTTGACCAGGGAGCACCTCGACGCCGCTCTGGAGTCCGAAAGCTTCGACGTCATCACCGAATTCGCCGGCAAGCTGCCGATGGACGTGATCTCCGAACTGATCGGCGTGCCCACCGCGGACCGCCGGCATCTGCGCGGGTTGGCCGATGCCGTCATGCACCGCGAGGACGGTGTCACCGACGTTCCCAAGTCCGCCCTCGTCGCGGCGATGGACTTGTTGGTCTATTACGCCGACATGGTCAAGCAGCGCCGGGCGACGCCGCACGACGACCTGACGTCGGCACTACTGCAAGCCGAGATCGGCGGTGACCGCCTCGGCGACGACGAGATCATGGCGTTTTTGTTCCTGATGGTGGTCGCCGGCAACGAGACCACCACGAAACTGCTTGGCAACGCGGTGTATTGGGGTGGTAGGAATCCGGATCAGCTGGCCGGCGTGTACACCGACCACTCCCGCATACCGCTGTGGGTCGAAGAGACCCTGCGCTACGACACCTCCAGTCAGATCCTGGCCCGGCTCGTCGTCGACGACATCGAGTTCCACGGCACCACATTGCACGAGGGCGACACCCTGCTGCTGGTGCCGGGCTCGGCGCATCGCGACGAGCGGGTGTTCGACGATCCCGACGAGTTCCGCATCGGCCGCGACATCGGTTCCAAACTCTTGAGTTTCGGCAGCGGTGCGCACTTCTGCCTTGGCGCCCACCTGGCCCGGATGGAGGCCCGGGTGGCGCTCACCGAACTGTTCGAGCGCATCCGCGGCTACGAGGTCGACGAAGCGGGTGCCGTTCGCGTGCACTCCAGCAGCGTCAGGGGTTTCGCCCACCTGCCCGTCACCGTGAAGAAGGTCTGATGCCACGATTCGACCCGCATCCCACCCGCCGGCCCACGCTCGTCGCCGGCGCCTCGTCCGGTATCGGTGCCGCCACCGCCGCAGAACTGGCGTCGCGGGGTTTCCCGGTGGCCCTCGGCGCACGGCGGGTCGACAAGTGCGAGGAACTGGCCGCGCAGATCCGTGCCGACGGCGGCGAGGCCGTCGCGATGAGACTCGACGTCACCGACCCGGACTCGGTGACGCAGTTCGTGCGGGGGGCCGAACAAGAACTGGGTGAGATCGAGGTACTGGTGGCCGGCGCCGGTGACACCTTCTTCGGCCGCATCTACGAAACCGGCACCGACGACTTCGAAGCCCAGATCCAGATCCACCTCATCGGCGCCAACCGACTGGCCACCGCCGTGCTGCCCGGCATGGTGAAACGGCAACGCGGCGACGTGATCTTCATCGGCTCGGACGTGGCACTGCGCCAGCGCCCGCACATGGGTGCCTACGGCGCCGCCAAGGCCGGACTGGTCGCGATGGTCACCAACCTCCAGATGGAACTCGAAGGCACCGGCGTGCGGGCATCGGTCATCCACCCCGGTCCGACCCAGACATCCATGGGCTGGAGCCTGCCGCCGGAGTCCATCGCCCCGGCACTGGAGGACTGGGCCAAATGGGGTCAGGCCCGGCACTCCTACTTCCTGCGCGCCGGCGATCTCGCGCGTGCCGTGGCCTTCGTCGCCGAGACCCCACGTGGCGGATTCGTCGTCTCGATGGAACTGCAACCCGAGGCTCCGCTGTCCGACGCACCGAGAGAACGTCAGCAACTGAAATATCCGGAGGACGCGTGAGCAGTCAGACGCTCAAAGAAGCTCAACGGGTTTCGGGCGGCGAACAGGAGCACGGCCACCTCGAGGAGTTCCGCACCGACCCGATCGGGTTGATGCGGCGCACCCGGGACGAGTGCGGCGACGTCGGCTACTTCCAACTCGCCGGCAAGAAGGTGATCCTGCTGACCGGCGCCGAGGCGAACGAGTTCTTCTTCCGTGCGGCCGACGAGGACCTCGACCAGGCCGAGGCCTACCCCTTCATGACGCCGATCTTCGGTCAGGGCGTGGTGTTCGACGCCAGCCCGGAACGCCGCAAGGAAATGCTGCACAACTCCGCGCTACGCGGTGACCACATGAAAAGCCACGCCAGAACCATCGAGCGCGAAGTGCGCCGGATGATCGAAAACTGGGGCGACGAAGGCGAAATCGACCTGCTGGACTTCTTCGCCGAACTCACGATCTACACCTCGACGGCATGTCTGATCGGACGCAAGTTCCGCGAGCAACTCGACTCCCGGTTCGCGGAGTTGTACCACCTGCTCGAGCGCGGCACCGATCCGCTCTGCTACGTCGACCCGTACCTGCCTATCGAGAGCTTCCGGATCCGTGATGAGGCACGCGCCGGCCTGGTCGCCCTGGTGCAGGAGATCATGAACGGCCGGATCGCCAACCCGCCGGACGACAAGGGCAAGCGCGACATGCTCGACGTGCTGGTATCGATCACCGATGAGGAGGGCAACCCACGCTTTTCGGCTGACGAGATCACCGGGATGTTCATCTCGCTGATGTTCGCCGGCCACCACACCAGCGCCGGAACCTCGGCGTGGACACTGATCGAACTGATGCGCAACCCAGAGGTCTACGCCGAGGTCATCAGCGAACTCGACGACCTCTACGCCGACGGCCAGGAGGTGAGTTTCCATGCGCTGCGCCAGATTCCGCTGTTGGACAACGTGGTCAAGGAGACCCTGCGCCTGCACCCGCCACTGATCATCCTGATGCGGGTCGCCCAGGGCGAGTTCGAGGTTCAGGGACACGCGATCCACCAAGGCGATTTCGTGGCTGCATCGCCGGCCATCTCCAACCGGATCCCCGAGGATTTCCCCGATCCGGAGTCCTTCGACCCGAGTCGTTATGACAAGCCCCGTGAAGAGGACGTCATCCATCGGTGGACCTGGATACCGTTCGGGGCCGGCCGGCACCGCTGCGTCGGCGCGGCGTTCGGCACCATGCAGATCAAGGCGATCTTCTCGGTGTTGCTGCGCGAGTACGAGTTCGAGATGTCCCAGCCATCTGAGACCTACCGAAACGACCACTCCAAGATGGTGGTTCAACTGGCCCGCCCGGCCAAAGTCCGCTACCGCAAGCGCAACGGCTAGGGAGAACCGTCATGGGCAGCTACCGCGTCGAGGTCGACCTCGACCTGTGCCAGGGCCACGCCATGTGCGAGTTGGAGGCCCCGGACTTCTTTCGGGTTCCCAAGCGGGGCACCGTCGAGATCCTCGACGCCGAACCGCCCGAGCGGGCCCGGGCCGAGATCGAGCGCGCCGTCGAGAGTTGCCCCACCCGTGCACTGTCATTGATCGAGAAAGAGGACTAGATGGCTGCCCTACCGCGTGAACAGCTGGAGGACTTCGTCCAGCGGTGGCTGGAGGTCAACCGCGAGGCCGAGCGCAACGGCGACTGGACTCCGCTGGCCGAGTTCTACGCCGACGACGCGACCTACGGCTGGAACATCGGCCCCAAGGAAGACGTCATGTGCGTCGGCAAAGCCCAGATCCGCGAGATCGCCCTCGGCCTGGAGATGGCCGGGCTGCAGGGCTGGACGTACCCGTATCAGCGGGTGCTCATCGACGACAGGATCGGCGAGGTCGTCGGCTTCTGGAAGCAGGTGGCCTGATCGGGGAAGGCGCCGACGTCGAACCAGCGCGAGATCTACGGCATCGGCGGCAGTTGGTTCCGGCTCAACGACGACGGACTCATCGAATGGCAACGCGACTTCTTCGACTTCGGCCACGTCCAGAGGCTGTATCTGGAGCTGATGAAGGCCGGCAAGCTGTCGTCGGGCATGCAGGAACGCATCCAGCGCAGCCTGGCCGGAGAGAAACTCCCGGGGTACTACCCGCTGGGACAGGCACCGGTACCCATCTGGTGACTTGACACCCGTCAGGCTTAGGATGGCCATACGTGATCGAGAACACGTTCTAGATCGGCCACATCGTTCACAACCGAAGGGTTTCGCAGTGAAAACAAAAGGCGCGCTCATCCGTGAGTTCAATCAGCCGTGGTCGATCGAGGAGATCGAGATCGGCGATCCGGCGAAGAACGAGGTCAAGGTCCGGATGGAGGCCTCGGGAATGTGCCATTCCGATCACCACCTGGTGACCGGGGGCATCCCGATGTTGGGTTTCCCCGTTCTCGGCGGCCATGAGGGTGCGGGCGTCGTCATCGAGGTCGGCGAGGGCGTCGAGGGCGTGGCCGTCGGCGACCACGTCGTCATGTCCTTCATCCCGTCCTGCGGTAGATGCCCGTCCTGTCAGGCCGGCCTGCGCAACCTCTGTGACCTCGGCGCCGGCCTGCTCGGCGGCGTCGCGATTTCCGACGGCACCCACCGGATCCACACTGCCGACGGTCAACCGGTGTTCCCGATGACGTTGCTGGGCACCTTCTCGCCGTACATGGTGGTGCACGAGTCCTCCGTGGTGAAGATCGACCCGTCGGTCCCGTTCGAGGTTGCCTGTCTGGTCGGCTGCGGTGTGACCACCGGTTGGGGATCGGCCACCCACACCGCCCAGATCAAGCCCGGTGAGGACGTCGCCATCGTCGGTGTCGGCGGGGTCGGCATGGCCGCCCTGCAGGGCGCAGTCGTCTCCGGTGCGCGCAACATCTTCGTCATCGACCCGGTGGAATGGAAACGCGACCAGGCGCTGAAGTTCGGGGCGACCCACGTCTACGAGGACATCAACGCCGCGCTGATGGGGATCGCCGAGGTGACCGGCGGCTTCATGGCCAAGAAGGTCATCGTCACCGTCGGCGAGCTGAATGGAGCCGACGTCGAGAGCTACATGTTGATCACGTCCAAATCGGGCACCTGCGTGCTGACCGCGATCGGCAGCATGGTCGACACCAATGTCACCCTGAACCTGGCGATGATGACCCTGATGCAGAAGAACCTGCAGGGCACCATCTTCGGCGGCGGCAACCCCTACTACGACATCCCGCAACTGCTGTCGATGTACAAGGCCGGCAAGCTCAACCTCGACGACATGGTGACCCGCCAGTACCGCCTCGAGCAGATCAACGACGGCTACAAGGACATGCTGGAGGGCCGCAACATCCGCGGTGTCATCCGCTACACCGACGAAGACCGGTAGGCCGTGACGCAGACCGACGCGCTCACGCCCGCCATGGCGGCCTCGCTGGCGTCATGGCGCTGCGTTCAGGCCCACGACCGCGAGGGTTGGCTGGCGTTGATGGCCGACGACGTCGTCATCGAGGATCCGATCGGCCCGTCGGTCACCAATCCCGACGGTGTGGGTATCCGCGGCAAGAGCGCGGTCGCGACCTTCTACGACACCAATATCGCCGCCAACCGGCTGCGGGTGACGTGCGAGGAGACCTTCCCGTCGAGCTCCCCCGCCGAAATCGCCCATATCCTGGTGCTGCGCAGCGAGTTTGCCGGTGGCTTCACCAGCGCCGTGCGCGGGGTGTTCTGCTACCGCGTCAACGACGACGGGCTGATCACCAACATGCGCGGTTACTGGAACCTGGAGGGCATGCAGTTCGGTCAGCGTGACTGACACCCCTCTCGACGGCGCCGGCGTCGTGGTCGTCGGCGGCTCGCGCGGGATCGGGGCCGCCGTCGCAACTCTGCTGGCCGAGCTGGGCGCCGGTGTCGTGGTGAACGGACGTGACGGCGACGCGGTGGACGCCACCATCGACGCCATCACCGCCGACGGCGGCAGCGCTGTCGGGCTGTCCGGATCGGCCTCCGACGAGCGGACCGCCGAAGCCCTGATGGCCCTGTGCGAGAACGAATTCGGGGCCATCACCGCGTTGGTCAATTGCGCGGGCACCGCCGAACCGCCGGGGTCCTCCATCCTCACCGTCAGTCGCCGGCAGTTCGACGACCTGATCGACGTTCATCTCGGTTCGGTCTTCGCCACATGCCACGCCGCGGCCCCCCGGATGGTGGCGGCCGGCGGCGGATCGATCGTCAACACGAGTTCGTTGGCCTTCCTGGGTGACTATGGGGGCACCGGGTACCCGGCGGGCAAGGCGGCGGTGAACGGGCTGACCATGGCCCTGGCCGCCGAACTGGCCGAACACAACGTCCGTGCCAACGTCGTGTGCCCGGGTGCCAGGACACGGCTTTCCTCCGGGCCCGACTACCAACGGCACATCGACTCGCTGCGCCGCCGCGGCCTGCTCGACGAGGTCAGCGCCGCCGCCTCGCTGGACACCGCCCCACCCGCGTACGTCGCGCCCCTCTACGCCTACCTCGCCAGCACCCTGTCGACATCGGTGACGGGCCAGATGTTCATCGCCGCAGGCGGTTTCGTCGGCCGTTTCGCACGGCCGTCTCCTACCGTGCTCGGTTATCGGGACCACCACGGCGCCCCGCCGTGGACGCTGGACGAGATCGCCGCGATGCCGCTGACCACCACGCCCTAAGCTGAGCGGCATGGCATCGGTCTTCACCATGATCATCAACGGCGACCTGCCGGGTCGTTTCGTCTATTCCGACGACGACGTCGTCGCGTTCCTCACCATCGAACCGATGACCCAGGGCCACACCCTGGTGGTACCACGTGCCGAGGTGGACAACTGGCAGGACGTCGACCCGGCGTTGTTCGGCGCGGTGATGGACGTCGCGCAGCGCATCGGCAAAGCCGTGTGCACGGCATTCGGCACCGAACGGGCCGGGATGATCATCGCCGGACTGGAAGTACCGCACCTGCACGTGCACGTCTTCCCGGCCCGCGATCTGAGCGATTTCGGCTTCGCCCACGTCGACCACAACCCGTCCGCGGATTCCCTGGACGAAGCTCAGGCGAAGATCAAAGCCGCACTGGCCGAACTGAACTGACCGCGGGCGCGACGTCGGCCTCCGCCGCCCGCGGCAGGACGACCCGGAAACAACAGCCCTGCCCCGGGGCGGTGTTCACCGTCACCCGCCCGCCATGGGCGCGCACCAGGGAGTCGACGATCGACAGACCGAGTCCGGCGCCCCCACTGGCCCGGGTGCGGGACGCGTCAGCCCGGTAGAAGCGCTCGAAAACCCGTTGGGCGTCCTGCGGCTGCATCCCGGGACCCTGGTCGGCGACCTCCAGAACGGCGTCGTCGGCGGCGGCGCCGACCCGCACCGTGACCGGCGCACCGGCCGGTGTGTGCTGCAGGGCGTTGGCCACCAGATTGCCCAGCACCTGCCGCAGCCGGGCCTCGTCGCCGATCACTTCCGGCGGGCCGGGGCCGTCGATGAACTCCAGGCCGACCGACCGCGACGGAGCGACGGATTGCGCATCGTGCACCGCGTCGCCGGCCAGCGCCAACAGGTCCACCCGACGCTGCTCCAGCGGGCGCTGGGCATCGAGTTGGGCCAGCAGCAACAGGTCCTCGACCAGCCCGGCCATCCGGGTGGACTCGCTCTCGATACGCGACATGGACGTCTCGACGTCACCGGCGGCACCTTGACGGTACAACTCGGCGAAGCCCCGGATGGTGGTCAGCGGTGTCCGCAATTCGTGGCTGGCGTCGGTGATGAAGCGGCGCATCCGCTCCTCGGACAACCGCGCTTCCTCCGCCGATGCCTCCGACGCGGCGACGGCCCGCTGGATCTGGGCCAGCATCCCGTTCAGCGCGAGTGACAACTGGCCCACCTCGGTGTTCGGATCACCTTGCGGCACTCGGCTTTCCAGCCGGCCGCCGGCGATGGCCGCCGCGGTCTTCTCCACTTCCACCAGGGGCTGCAGGCTGCGGTTCACCACCCAGTAGCCCGCCACACCGAGCACCAGCAGAACCGCCGATCCGATGCCCATCTGCAACACAACCAGGGACCGGACGGTGGCCTGTACATCGGAGAGGTCCACCGCCACGGTGATCAGTTCACCGCCGGGGCTGCGCACCGACACCGCGCGCCAGCGCACCGGGGAGTCGCCGATCGAACCGAGGGTCACCGGAACGGGTCCGACGTCGTCGCCGGCGGGTAGTGCCGGCTGGGCCTTGCGATCGTTGATGGCCATCCACACACCGCCCCGGGCGTCGACGCCCTGGACATAGAAGTTCGACGGCGGCTGGGCGGGGTTGGGCCCCTGATCCGGGGCAACCTCCTGCCGCGGCTCCTGCGCCCAGCCTGTCGAGGCGTCGATGAGCTGCTCGTCGACCCGGCTCATCAGGCTGTGCCGCAGAATCGACGTCACCGAAATACCCGAGGCGAGCAGCCCGCATCCGACGAGCAGCAACGTGGCCGCCACCAGACTGACCCGCAGCGGAACCGCGCGGAGCGGGTGGAACGCCATGTCGCTATTGTCCGGCGTCGTTATCGGGGCTCGCGCAGCACGTAGCCCACACCGCGCAGTGTGTGCAGCAGCCGTTTCTCTCCGGTGTCGATCTTGCGCCGGAGGTAGGACACGTAGGACTCGACGACGTTGACGTCGCCGCCGAAGTCGTAGTGCCACACGTGGTCGAGGATCTTGGGCTTGCTGAGCACGGTTCCGGCATTGATGACGAAGTAGCGCAGCAGGGTGAACTCGGTGGGCGACAACGACACAAGCTCGCCGGCCTTCCACACCTCGTGGGTGTCCTCATCGAGTTCGATATCGGCGATCTTGAGTCTGCGCGGCCCCCCGTCATCCTGATCGGCACCCTTGCCGGTACGCCGCAGAATCACCCGAAGGCGTGCGACCACCTCCTCGAGGCTGAAGGGTTTGGTGACGTAGTCGTCGCCTCCCAGTGTCAGGCCGGTGATCTTGTCCTGCAGGCTGTCTCGCGCGGAGAGGAACAACGCCGGCGCGTCGATCCCGTCGGCCCGCAGGCGACGCAGCACGCCGAACCCGTCCATCCCGGGCATCATCACGTCGAGGATCACCGCGTCGGGCCGGATATCACGGGCCAGATCCAGCGCCGTCGGCCCGTGGGTCGCGGTATGCACCTCGAACCCCTGGAACCGCAGACTCACCGCCAGCAGTTCGACGATGTTGATTTCATCGTCGACCACCAGGATCCTGCCTTCCGGGGCGGTGTCTGGCGTCGGGCGGGAAACCGGCTGTGGGGTCGCTGCGGACATGCCTCCAATCTCCCCCGCTGCGAGTGAACGCAGGCTGGATAGCTGCTGTGAGATCGCTGTGAGTGCGAACGCGCTGGTCGGCGGGGTCTGCCCACCTACACTTGAGCCATGAATCTGGCAAGGACGCTGGCTGACATCGCCACCACGCCGATGCGGGTGGGGCTGGCGGCCGCCGATGCCGGAATCGAGGTGGCCGCCGCGACCCTCGATCTGGCCAAACGGAGCCTGGGCGATGCCACGGTCCCCTCTGCCAAGGATTCCGTCGTCCATATGTTCGGCCTCGACGACACCATCGATCGCGCAAACCGGCTGACGCAACTGATCGACGAGGACGCCCCCCTGGGCCGGGCGCTGTCGCCGGACGGAGCACTCGACCGGCTCCTGCGGCCCGGCGGTCTCATCGACCGGCTGACCGCGGACGACGGCGTGCTGGAGCGGCTCACCACGCAGGGCGGGGCGGTGGACCGCGCCCTGGCTCCCGGTGGCATGGTGGATCAACTGCTCGCCGAGGACGGCCTGGTCGATCGGATCTTCTCCGACGACGGGATCGCCGAGCGGCTGCTGTCCGAGGACGGTTTGATCGACCGGCTGACCGCCAGGGACGGCCCGCTGGAGCAACTGGCCTCGGTGACCGACACCCTCAACAGGTTGGTACCCGGCCTCGAGGCCCTGGCTCCCACGATCGAGACCCTGCGCGAAGCCGTGGTCGCGCTGAGCCTGGTGGTCAATCCGCTGAGCAACATCGCCGAGCGGATTCCGTTGCCCGGCCGGCGGCGCTGGCCGTTCCGCGACGACGAGGAATGACCCGATAGGCTGTCGCCCGGCGCGTGTTTCGCCGCGCGCAGGCCTCCTTAGCTCAGTGGTAGAGCACTCGCCTTGTAAGCGAAAGGTCGTCGGTTCAATCCCGACAGGGGGCTCCCAAAACAACCGAGAACACTCAGAGCAGCATCTGCGACCTGGGCACCTTCGGCATCTCGCTGGTGATGCGCTGCATCGTCCCGAGAAAGGATGGCAGCAGTTCCGGGTAGACGATGGGCTTGCCGTTGTTGAGGACCGCGACGGAGATGGCCCGCTGCGGGTCGGCCCAGGCCAGGATGTTGGTGAAGCCGAGATGCCCGAAGGCGTATCGGGTGTCCCGGCCGTACAGGCAGACCACCCGGGCGCCGAGCATGAGTCCGTCGGAGAAACGGGTCGGAAACGCAAGGGAGAAGTCGATTTCCAGATGCGAACGCTCGATCAGCGCGCGGCGAATGGTGTCGGTCTCGATCACCCGGATGCCGTCGAGCTCACCTCCGCACCGCATGATCTCGAAGAAGCGGGACAGTTCGAAAGCCGTTGTCACCGTGTTGGCGGCCGGCACGATCCCGGTCAGGAAGCGTTGGTCATTGGTCAGATGGACCAAGCTGTCCAGACCCACTCCCAGTGCGCGGCTGAGCATGGTGGACAGCGGTGGCGCGGTGGGCGGGCCGGTGATGTAGTTGAGTGCGACCCGGCCGACATCCTCGGGGGCCACCCCGTAGTTGGTCCAGCGGAACCCGAGCGGGTCGAGGAACTCCTCGGCCAGCACCTCGCGAATGTCCTTGCCGGTGACGGCGTGGACGACTTCCCCGAGGATGAAGCCGCCCGAAACCGCGTGGTAGGCAAGGTAACGGCCAGGCTTCGCGAACGGCGCGGCGTCGACCAGGATGTCGGTCATGAACTCGCGGTCGCCCAGGTTGTCCAGATCCAGTGCACTGCCCGGCAGATTCGGCACCCCGGCACGGTGGGCCAGCACCTGACCGACGGTGATCCGGTGCTTGCGATTTCGTTCGTACCCGGGGATGTACTCGGCGACCGGGTCGTCGAGGTCCAGCAGTCCCCGCTCGGCCAGTTTGTGCACGACGAACGCGGTGATGGCTTTGGAGGCGGAATAGACGCAGAAGGGCGTCTGCACGCTGACGGGTACCCGTTCGGCGTCCTTGCCGTCATTGGGCCCGTTGCCGCGGGCATGCCCGATGGCGCGGTTGAGGATCACAGCGCCGTGCCGCCGCACGCACACCTGCAGCGCCGGGTGAACCCCGCTGCTATACCAGTCACGCACGGATGACCAGATCGCCTCCACCTGCCGGGCCGAGACGTCACCGGACTCGGGTGACTCCTCGGGGCCGTGGTCGGTGACCGCATCGAGGTCCTTGGGAACGCGGATTCGTCGCAGCGGGTCCGGCATTCCCAGCGGCGGCCTGGGCAGCGGCGGGATCAAGGACGGCACCCACGAATGGTATTCGCCCTACCTCGCCGATTACGGAGAATGCCGTTCGGCCCCGTCCGTGACGACGTTGACGCTGCCGATCGCGACAGCCGGGGGGACGGGCTCCGGACGTTCGCCGACGGAAATGTCAATTATTTCGCGGATCGCTGCCGAGGCTGCTAGCTTACCGACTTGACGTCGGCACCCCGACTGGACGAAGGGAGTCGCTGTGACCGGTTCACCTGCCGTCGCGCAGGCCTCCTGGCAGCACTATCCCGGCGTCGCGGGCGCACTCGGGTCTCTGGAAGCCGACCGGGAGCAGCTGACACACCTGCTCAGGGGCCTCGCATCCCGACTGGACGAACTTGACCGGCAGTTGGCGGACCTGGCCTGGCGTCAGCATCGCCTGCGTACGGGTGCGCGTTTCGGCGAAACCCTTTGTGAGCGAACAGCTCTGGAGTCCGAGCGCAAACGACTGACCGAGCGGCTCGGAGTGCTGGCCCAGCGTCTCAATATGCTCGACGGCAGGCTGTCCGGCGTTCGCGACAATCTGCCGCCCCCCGCCCTGGTGGGCACTTGCCCGTACTGCGGCTATCCCAGCCTGGGTTCGGGGATGTGCGCGTTCTGCCGCCCACATCTTGTCCGCTGAGCGCCGGTGTTACGCCGGGCCGATGCGTTCGGAGTCGTGTATCAGCAGTTTGCCGGCGCCGGGAACCACGCTCAGCCAGCGGTTCTCGGTATCGACGCGACCGTCTTTCAGCACGTAGCGAATCGTCGCGACGACGCTGTCGGCATCCCGCGGGGTGACCGAGAGCACTGACACCGACTCGATCGTCGACCAGAATCCCAGATAGTCGTCGAAGCCGTTGCGCTGCTGGTAGTAGGTGTCCAGATCGTTCCATGCCGTGCGGGCGTTGCCGGGCAGTTGGGCATAGAAGCCGGTCACCAGGTTCCTCATGGACTCGAACGTGACCGGAGTGGGCGCCGACGATGACGAGGTGGTCACGGTGGTGGCCGGGCTTGTGCTGGTCGACGCCGAGGACGTGGGCGGTCGCGATGTCGACGTGGCAGCCGACGACGGGGGGGCGGCTTCCTCGTGACGGGGCCAGACGGCGAAGATCAGCGCGCCCAGAATCACGACGAGCGCACCGGCAGCCAGAAGCCACGGCCACCGCGACGGCGCGAGGGCCTCCGGCGGCGACTCCTCGAAGCCCCCCGACTCGAAATCGCCGGGCAGGTAAGCGGTGTGTTGTTCGCGCGGGATCGCCGCGGGCGGGATCGGTGGAGCGGCCACCGGTCGCTGCACCGCAGAAGCGGGCGCGGCCGGCAACGGACCGGCGTGGCCGCCGAGGGCCTGACGCAGCGCATCGGCGAACTCGGTGCAGGTCCGGAAACGGTCGTCGGGGTTTTTCGACAGTGCCTTCGCCAGAACAGGATCCAGCCGGGCGAGTGCCGGGCGGAAATCGCCGAGCCGAGGCGGCGGAGCGTTGAGGTGCTGGCTGATGACCACGGCGGCATTGGACGAATCGAACATCGGCGCACCGCTCAGCAGGTGATAGGCGGTCGCCGCAAGACTGTACTGATCGGCGCGACCGTCGAGGCGCGTACCCATCAGTTGCTCCGGGGAGGCGTAGTTGACCGTTCCGACCGTGACATTGGTGGCGGTCAGGCCGTGGGTCTCGCCGACATCGCGGGCAATCCCGAAGTCGGCCAACACAATCCGCCGCCGGCCGCGTTCGGGATTGGTCAGCAGGATGTTCGGGGGCTTGACATCGCGATGCAGAAGCCCGCGGGCATGGGCGTAGTCAAGGGCGTCGGCGACGTCCGAGACGATGTCGGCGACCTCCCACGGCGGCATGCCGTGGGGGTAGTGCTCGCGCAGCAGACGTCCGGCGTCCGGGCCGTCGATGTAATCCATCGAAATCCAGAGTTGCCCGTTGTAGTCCCCGCGGTCGTGGATGCCGACGATATGCGGGTTGTACAGGCCGGCGACCAGTTCGGCCTCGCGGTTGAACCGGGCCCGGAACTCCGGGTCCGCCGACATCTGCGGGGGAAGGATCTTCAGCGCCTCCTGGCGCGGCAGGCGCGGATGGGAAACCAGGTACACCTCACCCATGCCGCCGAAGCCCAGCGCCCGGAGGATCTGAAAGCCGGCGAAGACATCGCCATTAGCCAGCGGCATGCGGGGAATGCTACCGAGGCGCTCGGTGTCGATGCGGGACGAACTCCCGAGGAGAATCCGGGTGGGATCTCGAGCCTGCAGAGGTTGGTCCCGGCTCAGCCTTCTCCACGGTCCTCGGGCCGGCGGAAGGCCTCGCGATCGCCGAACAGCGGCCGGCGCACCTGCTGGTGCCCATGCACGCCCTCGGCGTAGGCCGTCTCGGCGTGCTGGGAGAAGTCCACGCCGCTGGTCTCGTCCTCCGCGCTGAGCCGGAATCCCATCAGCCGTTCGATCAACGTGGCCAGTCCGTAGGACACCGCGAATGCGTACCCGGCGACAACCACCATGGCCAGGGCCTGTTTGCCCAACTGGCCGAGGCCGCCGCCGTACAGCAGCCCCTGCGCACCGCCGGTCATGGCCGCGGTGGCGAGCACACCGATCAGCAGGACGCCCACCACCCCGCCGACGAAGTGCACGCCGACGACGTCGAGGGAGTCGTCATAGTTGAGTTTGAACTTCAGCCCGATGGCGAACGAGCAGACCACACCCGCGGTCAGGCCGACGAGGGCGGCGCCGAAGGTGTTCACGGTGCCGCAGGACGGGGTGATGGCCACCAGCCCGGCGACCACGCCGGAGGCCGCACCGAAGGTGGTGGGCCTGCCGTCCCGGATCTGCTCCACCGACAGCCAGCCGAGCATGCCCAGGCAGCCGGCGACCAGGGTGTTGAGAAACACCGCCGAAGCCATGCCGTCGGCAGCGAGGGCGGAACCGGCGTTGAACCCGAACCAGCCGAACCACAGCAGGCCCACACCGAGAAGCACGAACGGCAGGTTGTGCGGTCGCATCGCATCGACCTTGAATCCGATCCGCGGGCCGAGCACCAGAGCCAGCGCCAGTGCCGATGAGCCCGAAACGATCTCGACGACCAGGCCGCCGGCGTAGTCGAGAACGCCCATCGAGAACAACCAGCCGTCGGGGGCCCACACCCAGTGCGCGACAACGGAGTACACCGCGATCGACCAGACCGGCACGAACACCATCCAGGCCGAGAACTTCGCGCGGTCGGCGATCGCGCCGCTGACCAATGCCGCGGTGATGATGGCGAAGCTCAACTGGAATGTGGCATAGAGCAATTCGGGGACCGCTCCGTGCACCGTGTCCGGGCCTATCCCCCGCATGCCGAGGTGGGCGAGGCTGCCGATGAATCCTCCGCTCGAACCCTCGGAGAACGCCAGGCTGTAGCCGGCCAGCAACCACGCCACCGTCACAAGCGGGATTGAGATGAAGCTCATCATGATCATGTTGAGCACGCCCGTGGCGCGCACCATGCCGCCGTAGAAGATCGCCAGGCCCGGCGTCATCAGCAGCACCAGTGCGGTGCTGGTCAACAACCACGCGGTGGCGGCAGGGTCAATGTCCACGGTGACGACTCCTTCGACTCACCGTCACGAAGCGAACTACCCCGACGGTCGACGATGAG
Source organism: uncultured Actinomycetota bacterium (assembly GCA_963715145.1). Lineage (GTDB taxonomy): Bacteria > Actinomycetota > Actinomycetes > Mycobacteriales > Mycobacteriaceae > Mycobacterium. The sequence continues at coordinate 17,700 of CAVQRL010000003.1, forward strand.
AATGTCGGCGCGGTGTTTCAGAAAAACGGCGCAGGTGTTTCAGCCATGTTTCCGGGCACACCGGCCCAGGGCGGATTGCCCGACTCCGCCGCGGATGTCGGCGCCCGGTCGGAGCCGGTTCACCAGCCGGCCGAGCCGGGCCCGCCCTTGAAGGGTCCGACCACCCAACTGGTGATCCAGCCGCCGTAGAAGCCGCCGGGCTGGGGGATGACCGTCTCTCCGTTGACGGTGCAGCGGTCGACCTGTCCGGCCATCACGGCGACCGCGTCGGCGATGGGTTCGAAGCCCGGGGTGGGATCCGGGTAGGTCCATGCCGCCCCGGGGGCCACCCGGGCCGCAGTGACGAGGTCGAAGTACCGCGCCCGACCCTTCCACTCACACCAGGAGCTACCCGGGGCGTCGCGGAGCACCCCGGCGCGAAACGCCGTTCGGGGCAGGTAATAGGTGGGCGGATGGCTGGTCTCCAACACCCGCCAGGCGCCCTCGGCGCTGGCGATCACCTCTCCGCCGAGTTCGATGGTGATCGGCGCGTCGACATGTTCGAGCCGCGGCGGGCGCGGATAGTCCCACACGGATTCCTGCCCGGGTCCCGGCTTCTCGGGTTGGGGACGCATGCTTGCTCAGACCACGCCGCGGAGGCCGTCGGCACCGAAGACGGGTGCCAGCATCGCCGACATGTCCGGGCCGCGACGCAAACCGTGTCCGCCGTCGACGTTGATGATCTGGCCGGTGATCCAACTCGCGGCGTCGCTCAACAGGAACATCGCGAGGTTGGCGACGTCGGTGACCTCCCCGATCCGCGGCAGTGGGGTGCACTGCCGGTAGTCCTCGCTGACCTCGGGGGAGTCGATGATCACCTGGACGAGGTCGGTGCGGATCAAACCGGGCCGAATACCGTTGACGCGCACCCATGACGGACCGAGTTCGTCGGCGGCCAGCATCATCAGATGGTCCAGTGCGGACTTGGTCACCCCGTAGGCGCCGAACCAGCGGTGTACGTTGCTGGCCGCGATGGAGGAGATGCCGACGAAGGATCCTCCCCCGGCCCGGACCATTTCGCGGGCGGAGTGCTTGAGGACGTACATGGTTCCGTTGACGTTGAGGTCGACAGTGCGGCGCCAGGCATCGGAGTCGATCTGGGTGATCGGGCCGATGGTCTGCGAACCTCCCGCGCAGTGCACGACCCCGTGCAGTCGGCCGTTCCAGGAGGTCGCGGCCTCGATCACCCGGCCAACCTGGTCCTCGTCGGTGACATCGGCCGCCTCGAACCGGACCGTGCCGCCGGCATCGGCGGAGATCTCGTCGGCAGCCGCCGCGAGACGCTCGCCGTTGCGGCCGACGATCAGCACGTCGGCGCCGGAGCGAGCGAGGCCGTCGGCGACGCCCTTGCCGATTCCGCTGCCACCCCCGGTCACCAGGTAGGTCCGGTCGGCGAGAGTGATGTCCATGGCGATCGTCCTCGCGGTCGTTCCCGGCCGGGCCTTGGGGAAAAGCGCCGGGTGCTGTGCGCCCGGTTTCACACTAGTATCGGATGTAACGCCCATGTCACGGGCCGCGACAGTCCTTGTGACTGCTACTGCACCCGGATGACGGGGGCAGCCCATCAACAGAAGGCACCATCATGGCCACCCTTACCGTCCTCACGAACCGACTGCTCGCCGCCGGCAGTCTCGCTGTCGCCGCGGTGGCGGCTCCGCTGATGATCAGTCTGGCCGCCCCGGCCCCGCACGCCCTTGCCGATGACACCTGCCCCGACACCGAGGTCTTTGACCCCGACAGCGGGGCCTGCCAGCCCATCAGCGATGTGACACCGCCGACGGAGAACCCGCTCAATCCGGAGACCGCCGTGTTGGCGCCGGATGCGATTACCCAGGGTGACGGGTCCGGCGCTGTCGGCCAGTTGGGATCCGTGGACGGCGTTCCGTGCACCGGCGACAACACCGGCAAGTGCATCGGCCTGGAGCAGAGCCAGGGCACCGCAGGACGATGTCGTTCTCCCGCCGGTTCCAGTCGGCGTGACCCCCTGATCAGGGCTTCGGACCAGTGCCTGATATCCGACGCGCGCTGACCGCAGGCGTGCTGACCGCCGGGGTGATGCTGGGCATCGCCCCGGCGGCGCTCGCCGGACCGCCCCCGGAACCGGACCCGATGCCTGCGCCCGCGCCGGTGGACGTGGGAGCACCCCAGCTGGGGACCGCCGGCTGTCAGGGCGGCGAAGTCATGCGGGACGGCAACTGCGTTCCGTCGATGACTCCGGTTGGAACCGCTGCCGGCGGCGGACCGGAGGACCACGCTCCGCTGCGCATCAGCGACGACCAATCCTCGAGCAGCACCAGCGGCATCGGGGCTGACCTCGTTCCCAACATCAACGGAACCCCGTGCACCGGCTACTGGTCGTCGATGGCCTGCGAAGAGCAGACCGACGACGCGCTGCCCTCCGTGCAGCCCCGCTCCACCCTCTCCGACAGCCCATAACGCCGACTCGGCAACTCGGCCGGGCCTGACCTAAAGTTGAGCTATGCCTGCAAAATCTAGTCCTGCGGACATCGACGACGTGGAGCCGCTGGCCGACAGCACGGCGCGACAGGCTCGTCGCGTCGTCGCCGCCTACGCCACCGACGCCGACGAGTGCCGCATTTTCCTGTCGATGCTCGGCATTGGGCCGTCAAAGCTCGAGGCGTAAATGGCCCGCGGAGACACCGGATCCGATCCTTCCCAGGGGTCCGGGAACTCCGACTTCGTGGTGGTCGCCAACCGGCTGCCGATCGACATGGTGCGACTGCCCGACGGCAGTATCACCTGGACGCGCAGCCCCGGCGGCCTGGTCACCGCCCTGGAGCCGCTGCTCCGCAAACAGTGCGGGGCGTGGATCGGCTGGGCCGGTATCGTGGACGGACCCGAGGAGCCGATCAGCGCAGAGGGGCTGCATCTCTACCCGGTCCGCCTCAGCGCCGAGGATGTCTCGGAGTACTACGAGGGTTTCTCCAACGCCACCCTGTGGCCGCTCTACCACGATGTGATCGTCAAGCCGATCTACCACCGGGAGTGGTGGAATCGCTACGTCGACGTCAACCGGCGCTTCGCCGAGGCCACCGCACACGCCGCCGCCCCGGGGGCGACGGTGTGGGTACAGGACTACCAACTTCAACTGGTCCCCAAGATGTTGCGCGAGTTGCGGCCCGACCTGACCATCGGCTTCTTTTTGCATATCCCGTTTCCGCCGGTCGAGCTGTTCATGCAGATGCCGTGGCGGACGGAGATCATCGAGGGTCTGCTCGGAGCCGACCTCGTGGGATTCCACCTCGCCGGGGGTGCGCAGAACTTCCTCATCCTGTCCCGTCGACTCACCGGCGCCGACACCACACGCGCATCGGTGGGCGTTCGGTCACGCCTCGGCGCGGTCTCGCTGGGTGGGCGGACCACCAGGGTGGGCGCATTCCCCATCTCGATTGATTCCGACGAATTGGACCGGATGGGCCGCAACCGCGATATTCGTCGGCGCGCCAAGCAGATTCGCGCCGAACTCGGCAACCCGCGCAAGACTTCTGCTCGGTGTTGATCGGCTCGATTACACCAAGGGTATCGATGTCCGGCTCAAAGCCTTCTCGGAGTTGCTGGCCGAAGGCCGGGCCAAAGGTGACGACACCGTTCTGGTGCAGTTGGCCACCCCCAGCCGGGAACGGGTGGACAGCTACCGCATTCTTCGCGGCGAGGTCGAACAGCAGGTCGGCCACATCAACGGCGAGTACGGCGAGGTCGGCCATCCGGTCGTGCATTACCTGCACCGGCCGGTGCCCCGCGACGAGTTGATCGCCTACTTCGTCGCCGCCGACGTCATGCTCGTCACCCCACTGCGGGATGGGATGAACCTGGTGGCCAAGGAGTACGTGGCCTGTCGCAGCGACCTGGGCGGCGCGCTGGTACTGAGTGAATTCACCGGGGCGGCAGCCGAATTGCGTCGGGCTTATCTGGTCAACCCACACGATCTCGAAGACGTCAAGGACGCGATCGAGGCCGCCCTCACCCAGGCGCCCGAAGAGGGCCGGGGGCGGATGCGCGCGATGCGGCGGCAGGTGCTGACTCACGATGTCGACAAGTGGGCCCGCGCTTTTCTCGACGCTCTGGCCGGCACCAAATCGGCGGGCTAGTCGCCCATCAGGCCGATAACCCCGAAACTCTTCTCCGGGTCGCGGTCGGCGAAGTAGTCGTGCATCGCCGCGCTCAGCGCAGCCGGATCCCAGGCGTCGCCGTCGGCGTGGAATCGGTGCTCGGCGGTGGGTGCGGCGACCAGGGTCACGGTGGGTCCGTACACGATGAAGACCTGACCGTTGACGTCCTCGGCGGCCGGTGATGCCAGGAAACGCACCAGGCTGACCACGTGCTCGGGCGACAGCGGATCGATCTGCCCGTCGGCCAGCTCCGGAACCTCGCCGAAGACGTCGGCGGTCATCGCGGTGCGGGCACGCGGGCAGATGGCGTTCGCCCGAACTCCGTAGCGGCCCAGCGCTTTCGCGGCGGTCAGCGTCAGCGCGGTGATACCGGCTTTGGCCGCACCGTAGTTGGCCTGTCCCGCCGGGCCGGACAGCGCCGCCTCTGATGAGGTGTTGATGATCCGGCCGTACACCGACCCGCCCGCGTCCTTGGCCTTATTCCGCCAGTAGGTGGCGGCGTTGCGGGTCAGCAGGAAATGACCGCGCAGATGAACGGCGATGACGGCGTCCCAGTCCTCGTCGGTCATGTTGAACAACATCCGGTCGCGGGTGATACCGGCGTTGTTGACGACGATGTCCAGTCCGCCCAGGGCCTCGGCGGCGGAGATGATCTCGTCGGCGGTGGCACGCTGACTCACATCCCCGGTGACCGCGACGGCTTTGGTTCCCGCCGCGGCGATCTCCTCGAGAACGTCGGAGGCGTCGATGGCCTGGGGCATATCGTTGACGACGACGGTGGCCCCGGATCTGGCCAGGCCGATGGCCTCGGCACGGCCCAACCCGGCGGCCGCCCCGGTCACCACGGCGACCCGCCCGGACAGATCGGTCAGCCCGGAGTCAGGCGCAGACAACGAATGCCTCTAGTCTTTGCGGGTCAGCGCGGCGCGGGGGCACTCGGCGATCGCCTGCTCGGCGCGCTCCTCCGCCTCGGCCGGAATGGGATCGGCGGTGACCATCACATAGTCCTCGTCATCGAGTTGGAACAGCTCCGGGTCGATTCCCACGCAGATGGCATTACCTTCGCAGCGATCGCGGTCGACGACGACGCGCATGACAACCTCCTAGGCCGGACGTTCCTTTATCCGAGCACCACGATACGACCATCACCACCGCCTGAGGGCGCTGGACCCTCAGACTAGAACGTGTTACAACCGTGAGAGGTGGCGGGTCATGCCGCCGGACACAGCGGAGGTCGCAGCGGATGCGAATCACTTACACCCCCGAGCAGGAGGAGTTGCGCCGCGAACTGCGCGCGTACTTCGGCCGGCTCATGACACCGGAGCGCCAGGAGGCGCTGACCTCCACCGCCGGCGGTGAGATCGGCGTCGGCAACGTCTACCGGGAGACCGTCACACAGATGGGACGGGACGGATGGCTGGCGCTGGGCTGGCCCACGGAGTACGGCGGCCAGGCCCGTTCGACGATGGACCAATTGATCTTCACCGACGAGGCGGCGATCGCCGGCGCGCCGGTGCCGTTTCTCACCATCAACAGTGTGGCGCCGACGATCATGGCCTACGGCACCGATGAGCAGAAGGCGTTTTTCCTTCCCAAGATCGCCGCGGGCGATATCCACTTCGCGATCGGCTACTCCGAACCGGAGGCCGGCACCGACCTGGCGAACCTGCGCACCTCGGCGGTCCGCGACGGCGACGACTACGTGATCAACGGCCAGAAGATGTGGACCAGCCTGATCCAGTACGCGGACTACGTCTGGCTGGCGGTGCGCACCAACACCGAGGCCAAAAAACACCGTGGGATTTCGGTGCTGATCGTGCCGACGTCGGCCGAGGGCTTCTCCTGGACACCGGTGCACACCATGGCGGGACCGGGAACGAGCGCCACCTACTACTCCGATGTTCGGGTACCGGTCACCAACCGCGTCGGCGAGGAGAACGGCGGCTGGAAACTGGTCACCAATCAGCTCAACCACGAACGCGTCGCCCTGGTCTCCGCCCAACCGATCTTCACCGCCCTCACGCAGGTTCGGGAGTGGGCACAGCACACCAAGGATGCCCGCGGGGAGCGGCTGATCGACTCCGAATGGGTCCAACTCAACCTCGCCCGGGTCCACGCCAAGGCCGAATACCTGAAGCTGATCAACTGGGAACTGGCGTCGGCGCAGGCCGCCTCGCCCTCGCCCGCGGATGCGTCGGCGGCCAAGGTGTTCGGGACCGAACTGGCCACCGAGGCATACCGGCTGCTGATGGAGATCCTCGGGCCGTCGGCAACGCTGCGTCAGGACTCACCCGGCGCGCTGCTGCGCGGCCGGGTCGAGCGTATGCATCGCGCCGCACTGATCCTCACCTTCGGCGGCGGCACCAACGAGGTTCAGCGCGACATCATCGGCATGGTGGCGCTCGGCCTGCCCCGGAACCGCTGACCAGGAGACGATATGGACTTCACCAGAACCGAGGCAGCCCAGGATCTTTCCGGCCTCGTTGCAACGCTCGTCGACGCCGTGTGCACACCGGAGCATCAGCGTGCATTGGACACACTCGACCAGCGATTCGATACGGCGTTGTGGCGCAAGCTGATCGACGCCGACATCCTGTCCACGGCCGCACCCGAGTCGGTCGGCGGCGGTGGATACGGGGTGCTCGAACAGACCGCCATCCTGACCGGCCTCGGCCGCCGACTGGCGGCCGTGCCCTACCTGGAGTCGGTGGTGCTCGGTGCCGGGGCACTGGCCCGCTTCGGGTCGGCCGGACTTCAGCAGGCCTGGGCCGCACCGGCGGTCGCCGGCGAGAAGGTGCTGACGGTGGCACTGGACGGTGAACTCGGCGAAGCGCCGGTGCAGGCGACGAAAACCGGTGACGGCTTCCGGTTGACCGGGTCGCGTACCCAGGTGTCCTACGGCCCGGTGGCCGATGCTTTTCTGGTGCCGGCCGAATCCGATTCCGGGGTCGAGGTTTTCCTCGTCGCCGCCACCGATGCCGGAGTTGCGGTGACGGCGCTGCAGACCACCGGCCTCACCAGTTCCGGACAACTCGATCTGACCGGTGTCGACGTGGCTGCCGACCATGTCGTCGGGGGTGCCGCGGTGCTCGACTGGCTGACCACCCACCGAACTGTCGGTCTGACGGCCTACCAACTCGGCGTGCTGGAGCGCGCTCTGGAACTCACCGCCGAGTACGCCCGGACCCGCGAGCAGTTCGACCGGCCGATCGGAAGCTTCCAGGCGGTCTCCCAGCGACTGGCTGACGGCTATATCGACCTCCAGGGTTTGCGACTGACGTTGCAGCAGGCCTCGTGGCGGCTGTCCGAGGACCAGCCGTGCGACGTGGAAGTGGCCACCGCGGCGTTCTGGGCCGCCGATGCCGGCCACCGGATAGCCCACACCGCCGTGCACGTCCACGGTGGCGTCGGCATCGATGTGGACCACCAGGTCCACCGCTACTTCATCACCGCCAAGCAGACCGAATTCGCCCTCGGCGGCGCCACCGCGCAGTTGCGGGTCATCGGCCGGGATCTGGCCGACACTCCGGCCTGATTCGTTGCTGCCCACCGTCACCCAGCTGCTGGCGCCGCTGGCCGAAGTCGATGACCGCGGGATCCGGTCCGTCGACGGGCCGCTGGTGTCGTGGCGGCGGCATGTTGAGGAGGCCGCAGCGCTCGCGGCTCTACTGCGATCCCGCCTGGACCCGGACAAACCGCCGCACGTCGGTGTGCTGCTGGGCAATACCCCGCTGTTCTCCGCTGCTCCTGGTCGCCGCGGGCCTCTCCGGAATCGTGCCGGTCGGGCTGAACCCGACCCGGCGGGGTGCGGCGCTGCGCCGCGACATCGCCCACGCCGACTGTCAACTCGTGCTGACCGACACCGACCCGCAGACCTACGGAGTCGACGTGGTCCCCGACGGTACAGCCGTGCTGGACGTGACCGCCGCGGCATGGGCCGCCGAACTGGCAGCCTTCAGCGGCTCGCCAATCCGATTCGCCGACAGCGTGGCCGACGACCTGTTCATGCTGATCTTCACGTCGGGCACCAGTGGCGATCCCAAGGCGGTGCGCTGCACCCACGAAAAGGTGGCGGTCCCGGGTGTGATGCTGGCGCAACGGTTCGGCCTGACCGGCGATGACGTCTTCTATCTGTCCATGCCGTTGTTCCACTCCAACGCGGTGATGGCGGGGTGGGCACCGGCGGTGGCCGCGCGAGGCTCAATCGTGCTGCGCCGCAAGTTCTCCGCCTCGGCGTTCATCGGCGATGCGCGACGGTTCAACGCCACCTACGCCAACTACGTCGGCAAACCGATGTCCTACATCCTGGCAACCCCGGAACGCCCCGACGATTCCGACAACGCACTGCGGATCATGTACGGGAACGAGGCGGCACCCCGCGATATCGATCGCTTCGCCCACCGGTTCGGCGTGACGGTGGTCGACGGATTCGGCTCCACCGAGGGCGGAATCGGGATCGCGCGCACACCCGACACTCCGGAGGGATCACTGGGCCCACTGCCGGAGGAACTCGGCATCCTCGATGTCGAGACACAGCAGCCCTGCCCGCCCGGGGTGATCGGCGAACTTGTCAACCTGCGCGGCCCCGGCCAGTTCCGCGGCTACTACAACGATCCGGCCGCCGACGCCGAACGGATGACCGCCGGGATCTACCACAGCGGCGACCTCGCCTACCGCGACGATGACGGCTTCGTCTACTTCGCCGGTCGACTCGGTGACTGGATGCGGGTGGACGGTGAGAACCTGGGCACCGCTCCGATCGAACGGATACTCATGCATTACCCGGGTGTGGTCGAGGTTGCGGTATACGGCATCCCCGACCCGTCCGTGGGAGACCGCGTGATGGCCGCTGTGATCCTTGCCGACGGTGTTGTGTTCGACCCCAGCGCATTTCGGGACTTCCTCGCCGCACAGCCCGATCTCGGCCCGAAGCAGTGGCCCTCATTCGTCCGCGTCGCCGAGTCCCTGCCACGCACTGAGACGTTCAAGATCATCAAGCGGCGGCTCTCGGCGGAGGCCCTCGATTGCGACGACCCGGTGTTCGAGATTCCCGGGCATCCCTAGCCCGCGATCGAGGGCATCGACGGCCTCGATCAGATGCGGGCCCGGCTCGGCGAACGCCCACCGCAGGGCGTCGGCGAGTTCCTCTGCGGTGCCGGCGCGACGGGCCGGCACACCCATGCCCTCGGCCAGCTTGACGAAATCGATGGTGGGACTGGTCAGGTCCAGCAGTGATTCGGCCTTCGGGCCCGGCGCCTCACCCTGAGCCTGCGCTCCTACCCGCTGCAACTCGATGCGCAGGATGTCGTACGCGTGGTTGGCGTACACGACGGTGGTGATGTCGAGCCGTTCCCGGGCGTGCGTCCACAGTGCCGAGATGGTGTACATCGCCGACCCGTCGGAGTCCAGGCAGAGCACCGGCCGCTCGGGCGCGGCCAGGGCGGCGCCGATGGCCACCGGAAGGCCGAACCCGATGGCGCCGCCGGTCAGCGTCAGCCAGTCATGGGCAGGAGCCCCGGCGGTCGCTGCCGGCAACAGGAAGCCGGACGTGTTGGACTCGTCGACGACGATCGCCCGGTCCGGGAGCAGGGCGCCGATGACCTCCGCTGAGGTCTGCACGGTCAGCGGACCGGACGGCAGCGCCGGCCGTGACACCGGTGCTGTCGGCGCAGTGGTGTCGGGTGCCAGCCGGTCGGCGAGTTGTTCCAGGGCCGCCGCGGCGCCGACGGGACCGGCCAGGGTGTGGACCGTGCAGCCCTCGGGCACCAGGTCGCTGGGCTTGCCGGGGTAGCCGAAGAAGGTCACCGGGGAGGCCGCCCCGGCCAGGATCAGGTGCCGGGTTCCCTCGAGTTGGGCGGCGGCGGCCTCACCGAAGTAGGCGATGCGTTCCACTGCCGGGATGCCCGCGCCGCGTTCCAGCCGGGTCGGGAAGGTCTCGCAGAACAGCCGGGCGCCGTACCGTTGCGCCAGCCGGCTGGCAGCAGTCAGGCCGGGCTCGCGAGTCGCGTCACCGCCGATGAGGATCACCGTCGGTGCGCTGGAGTTCAGCGATTCCTCGACGCCTTCCGGGACGGGGATCGTCGAAACATCCTGGGGTGCAGCCAGTCCAGCCGGTCGAGCCCCCTCTGACCACGACACGTCGGCCGGCAGGATTAGCGTGGCGATTCGCTGTTCGGCCCGCGCGAACGCGATGGCCGCCGCGGCGTCGTCGGCCACGTGGTCGGGGTCCATGCTGCGGTGCACGAATCCGGAGACGGTGCCGGCCACCGAGTCGATATCCGACTCCAATGGTGCGTCGTATTTCTTGTGATAGGTCGCGTGGTCGCCGATGACCACCACCATGGGCACCCGTGCGCGCCGTGCGTTGTGCAGATTGGCCAGGGCGTTGCCCAGACCCGGTCCCAGATGCAGCAGCACCGCGGCGGGATCGCCCGAGATGCGGGCATATCCGTCGGCGGCACCGGTGGCCACGCCCTCGAAAAGGGTTAGCACGCCTCGCATCTCGGGCACGGTGTCCAGTGCGGCCACGAAGTGCATCTCCGAGGTTCCCGGGTTCGCGAAACACAATCCCACGCCGTTGTCGACGATTGTCGTGATCAGTGCCTGGGCTCCGTTCACCCGGTCCGTCCTTTCAGCTTGGTGAACACCCGCTCGGCGTTGCCGTGGAGATATGCGGCCCTGGTTTCATCCGAGAGGCCCAGACCATCGAGGCCCTCCAGGGCGTGGGTGTGGCCGATCATGGGAAAATTGCTGCCGAACAACACCTTTCGGCTTCCGGTCCGGGTCTGCATGAATGCGACGAGTTCCTCGGGCAGGCGGCGGGTGGTGTAGGCGGAGGTGTCGATGTAGACGTTCTCGTGCTTGCGGGCGACCGCGATCATCTCCTCGGTCCAGGGATAGCCGATGTGCCCGCACACGATCGTCAGTTCCGGGAAGTCGATGGCCACCTGATCGATGTAGGGGATCGGCCGGCCGGTCTCGGAGGGCATGAGAGGGCCGGTATGGCCGACCTGGGTGCAGAACGGGACCGCACGTTCAACGCATTCGGCGTACAGCGGGTAGTACCGGCGATCGGTGGGCGCGGCCTCCCACAGCCAGGGCAGCATTCGCAGGCCGACGAAGCCCTCGTCAACCACCCGCCGCCGTAGTTCACGGACCGCTTCCATGGGGCGATTGAGGTCCACGGCGGCCACTGCGGCGAATCGACCGGGGTAGCGTCGGACCCATTCGGCAACCTGGTCGTTGGAGATCAGATCCTGGCCGTGCGGCCCCCGCCAGGCGGTCAACAACCCCATGTCCACACCGGCGGCGTCCATCGAAGCGATCGTCGCCTCGATCGGCGGGTCCTCATCCGGCACCTGTCCGCCGGTCCACCTCAGCAGCGAGGCGAACATGTCATGGGACAGGAAGCGACGCGTCGGGTGTTGAAGCCACGCGTCGATCGTCATCGGGTCGACTGTAGCGGCGCTCAGCCGCGGATATCGTCCAGTCGCAGAGACGCCGCTTCGAAGCCGGACACCAACTCGGCGATGATGTCGGCGGCGGGCCGGATCTCGTTCATCCGGCCGACGATCTGCCCGACCGGCATGGCCACCGCGGTCGGGTCGTGGGACTGGCTCATCCGCTGATGCGCCTGCGCCACCAGAACGTTCTGCAAGGGCATCGGCAGCGGGTCCGGCGCGCCCTCGGCGTCCCAGGCGTCGGTCCAGCGACTCTTGAGCAATCGGGCGGGTTTGCCGGAGTAGATCCGGCGGCGCACGGTGTCACTGGACGTCGCGGCCAGCAGCGCCTGTTGGATCACCGACGGTCCGTCCCCGTCGCGGACACCGAGGTCGTATTCGGCGGCGGTCAGGAAGGCCGAACCCATCCACACCCCGGATGCGCCCAGTGCCAGGGCGGCAGCGACCTGCCGGCCGGTGCCGATGCCGCCTGCGGCCAGCACCGGGGTCGTTCCCACCGCATCGACGACCTCCGGCACCAGCACCATCGACGCGATCTCGCCGGTGTGCCCGCCGGCCTCGTAACCCTGTGCGACGACGATGTCCACGCCGTTGTCGACATGCCGCCGGGCGTGCGCGGCGGTGCCGGCCAGTGCGGCCAATGGAACCCCGACCGCGTGCGCCTGGTCGATCACATCGGCCGGCGGGGAGCCGAGCGCGTTGGCGATCAGGCTGATTCGGTGCCCGAGAGCGACGTCGACGTGCGAGCGGGCGACCGAGTGCAGCCATCCGAGGACTCCGCCGTTGCCGCCGCCGTCCTCCAGCAGCGGTGGCACGCCCAGGTCGGCCAGCGTCTCGGCGACGAAGTCTCGGTGTGCCTGCGGAATGAGCTTGCCGATGTCGACCGTGCTGCCCTCGGTGGGGACCTTGGCGGGCATCACCACGTCGACCCCGTAGGGCTTCCCGTCGGTGTTGGAATCCATCCAGTTCAGCACCGACTCGAGGTCCTCGGAGTTGTTGAACCGCACACACCCGAGCACGCCCATGCCACCGGCCCGGGTGACCGCGGCGGCCACCTTCTCCGAGGGGGTGAAGACGAAGATCGGGTAGTCGATGTCGAAGCGGTCGCAGAGCTCGGTACGCATCAATCGCCTCCGGTGTGCTTGGTGTGGACCTCGTCGGCAGGCCGCTGTTCGGTCTGCTTCTTGGCCCAGGTGTAGTCCGGCTTGCCGGCCGGTGATCGCTTCACCTCGTCGACGAGCCACAGGCTGCGCGGCACCTTGTAGCCGGCAATGTGGTTGCGTACGAAGGCATCCAGAGCCGATAACGTCGGGTGGGTTCCGGCACGCGGCGCCGACGACCGCGGCGACATGCTGGCCGTAGCGTTCGTCGGGAACCCCGACCACCAGGGCGTCGAACACGTCGGGGTGACCCTTGAGTGCGGCCTCCACCTCCTCGGGGTACACCTTCTCCCCGCCGGTGTTGATCGACACCGAGCCGCGGCCGAGCATGGTGACGGTGCCGTCCTCCTCGACCATGGCGTAGTCGCCCGGGATGGCGTAGCGCACACCGTCGATGGTGCGGAAGGTCTCGGCCGTCTTCTTCTCGTCCTTGTAGTAGCCGACCGGGATGTTGCCACGCTTGGCGAGGATGCCGCGCACCCCGGATCCTGGCTGTACCTCGTTGCCGTCGTCGTCGAGCACGACGGTGTTCTTGTCGATGGTGACCCGCGGACCGCCCGCCTGCGTCTGCCCTTTGGCCACCATGCTGGTGCCGCCGAAGCCGGTCTCCGAGGAGCCGATGGAGTCGGTGATCACCCGATTGGGCAGTAGCTCCAGGAACCGTTCCTTCAGGCTCGGGGAGAACAGCGCGGCGGTGCTGGCGAGCAGGAACAGCGAGGAGAGGTCGCGGTCCTCGACGGTGCCCTCGAGAGCGTCGAGCAGCGGGCGGCCCATCGCGTCGCCGGTGAAGAACAGCAGGTTGACCTTATGCCTCTCGATGGCGTCCCATACCTGCTCGGCGTCGAATTCCGGTGCCAGCACGACGGTTTGACCGCCGAACAGGGCCATCCAGGTCGCCGACTGGGTGGCGCCGTGGATCATCGGCGGGATCGGGAAGCGGATCATCGGCGGGGCAGCGGCCGCCTGCTTGGCGTGGTCGTACTCGTCTTCGACGAATTGCCCGGTGGCGAAGTCGGTTCCGCCGAGCAGCACCCGGTAGATGTCCTCGTGGCGCCACATCACGCCTTTGGGAAAGCCGGTGGTGCCGCCGGTGTAGAGCAGGTAGATGTCGTCGGGACTGCGGTCGCCGAAGTCGCGCTCCGGCGAACCCTGCGCGATCGCCTCGTAGAATTCGACGCCCCCGTAGCGCCGGTAGTCCTTGTCAGTCCCGTCCTCGACGACGAGCACGGTCTTGACGTTCGGCGTCTCCGGCAGCACGTTGGCGACCCGGTCGGAGTACTGCCGTTCGTGTACCAGCGCCACCATGTCGGAGTTGTCGAACAGGTAGCGCAGTTCGCCCTCGACGTAGCGGTAGTTGACGTTGACCAGGATCGCCCCGGCCTTGACGATGCCGAGCATCGCGATGACGATCTCGATGCGGTTGCGGCAGTAGAGGCCGACCTTGTCGTCCTTCTTCGACACCGTGATCGATCAGGTAGTGGGCGAAGCGGTTCGCCTTCTCCTCCAACTCGGCGTAGGTGATCTGCTCGTCGCCGCAGATGAGGGCGACGCGGTCGGGTACGGCATCGATGGCGTGCTCGGCAAGGTCAGCGATGTTCAGGGCCACAGTGCCCAAATTAGAACGTGTTACATTTTTCTCAAGCACGGACCGGAAGGCGGCAGCCATGGCGGACGCTCTCATCGAGCAGCGCGGACATGTCCTCATCGTCACGATGAACCGTCCGGAGGCCCGCAACGCACTCTCGGGCGAGATGCTGTCGATCATGGTGGAGGCCTGGGACCGGGTCGACAGCGATCCCGACATCCGGGTGTGCATCCTCACCGGCGCCGGCGGCTACTTCTGCGCGGGGATGGACCTCAAGGCCGCGACCGCCAAGCCGCCGGGCGACTCGTTCAAGGACGGCAGCTACGACCCGTCCCGCATCGACGGTCTGCTCAAGGGCCGGCGGCTGACCAAGCCGCTGATCGCCGCGGTCGAGGGACCCGCGATCGCCGGTGGCACCGAGATCCTGCAGGGCACCGACATCCGGGTCGCCGGCCGAGAGCGCGAAGTTCGGCATCTCCGAGGCGCGCTGGAGCCTGTACCCGATGGGCGGCTCGGCGGTGCGGCTGGTGCGCCAGATTCCGTACACCATCGCCTGCGATCTGCTGCTGACCGGACGGCACATCACCGCGGCCGAGGCCCTGGAATACGGACTGATCGGTCATGTGGTGCCCGACGGGCAGGCGCTCGACAAGGCACTCGAGATCGCGGAGGTGATCGCGGACAACGGTCCGCTGGCCGTGCAGGCGATCCTGCGTTCGATCCGGCGAGACCGAGGGCCTGCACGAGAACGAGGCCTTCAAGATCGACACCAGGATCGGTATCGAGGTGTTCCTGAGCGAGGACGCCAAGGAGGGCCCGTTGGCGTTCAAGGAGAAGCGGGCGCCGCAGTTCAAGATGCGGTAGTCGTCCACCGAAGGTGGGGGCTATGGCCACATTTCGGCGGGTTTTGGCCATCGGGCCCACCCTCGGCGGGTTGGGTCAGACCAGCACGGGTGCCGACGGGGTGAACACCACCGGCATCTGCTCCAGGCCACTGACGAAGTTCGCCGGCCGCAGCGGCAGTGCCGAATCGTCGGCCAGTCGCAGGTCCGGCAGCCGCTGCGAGCATCTTGTCGCGTCATCGTGGTGAGCTCCAGGCGAGCCAGCTGATTGCCCAGGCAGAAGTGGGTGCCGAAGCCGAAGGCCAGGTGACTGTTGGGATTTCGATCGATCCGGAAGTTCTCCGGATCCCCGAACACCGACTCGTCGAAGTTCGCCGACTCGAACAGCAGCAGCATCTTCTCGCCCTCGCGCAGCTGCGTCGCCGTGGAACTCGTTGTCCCGCATGATCGTTCTTGCCATGTTCTTCACCGGGGACGTCCAGCGCAGCATCTCCTCGACCGCCCCCGGTACCAGCGTGTCATCGGCGACCAGGCGCTCCCACTGATCGTGATGGCGCAGGAGTTGCTCGGTGCCGCCGGACAGGGTGTGCCGGGTGGTCTCGTCTCCGCCGATGAGGATCAGCAGCGTCTCGAAGACGATCTCGTCGTCACTCATCCGCTGGCCGTCGACCTCGGCGTTGACCAGGATGGAGAACAGGTCGCCGGTGGGTTCGGCCCGGCGCTTGGCGGTGGTCTCCATGGCGAAGCCGGAGTACCCGGCGAAGGCGTCCATCACCGCCTGCAGCGCGGCCTCGTCGGCGCTGCGCACTGAGACCGCACACCAGGTCGTCGGACCACTTCAGCAGCGTCGCCGCGGTCGGCCGGCAGCACACCGAGCATGTCGCCGATGACGGCCATCGGCAGCGGGGCGGCGATATCGCGGACGAAGTCGCACTCGCCCCGTTCGCACACCGCGTCGATGAGCGTGTCGCACAGCGTCCCGATCCCGGCGGCCTTGTCCATCACCTGCTTGCGGGTGAACCCGGCGTTGACGAGCTTGCGGCGCAGCAGGTGTGCGGGTCGTCCATGTCGATCATGTAGGGCATCGCCGGCTGGTCGGGCCGGATGCCGCCGGTGTTGGAGAACACCTCGGGATTGCGTTCGGCGTCGAGCACCGCCTGGTAGGTCGCCGCCGCCGCCAGTCCGTTGCGGTCCCGGAACACCGGTTCATGGGCCCGCATCCAGCGGTAGCCGTCGCGCGCGCCGCCGTCGGCGTAGAAGTTGCCGTCGGTCAGATCGACATCGGGCTTGTCATCCAGCCCGTCCTTCCGTCGCTCTTCCGCCTGCCCTTCGAGGCGCGGATTACAGTGGCCGCATGCCTGCGGTCGCAGCACACCATCGCCGGCACCGTGCTCACCATGCCGGTGCGGATCCGCAAGGCCGACGTCCACACAGCAATGTTCTCGGTGCCCGCCGACGCCGCGCAGCGGCTCATCGACTACAGCGGACTGCAGGTCTGCCAATTCCGGCCGGGCCGCGCGGTCGTCACCCTGATGCTCGCCCGCTACCTCGACGGCGACCTCGGCCGCTACAACGAGTTCGGCACCTGCGTCATGGTCAACCCGCCCGGTTCGACCGCGCCAGCGGCCTGAAGGCGCTCGGCGACGCGGCGGCGTTCATCCACCACCTGCCCGTCGATCAGTCCTTCACCCTGGAAGCCGGCCGCGACCATCTGGGGATTCCCGAAGATCATGGCGGACTTCACCGTTCACGACGGCAACCCGTTCAGCTTCGAGGTCCGCGAGGGCGGCGACGCTGATCGCCGGCATCGAAGTTCAGCCGCGGACTGCCGATCCCCTCGCTGCGCAGCCGTACGCAGGTGCTCAAGACCTACACCTGCTCCGACGGCGTCACCCGGGAGGTGCCCTGGGAGATGACGAACTCCCACGTGCGGTTCCGGCCGGGCGGGGCACGCCTGCGCCTGGGCGAGCACCCCTACGCCAAGGAACTGGCCTCGCTGGGACTGCCGAAGCGCGCCGATGGTGTCCGGTTCCGTCGGCCACGTGCGAGATGACGTTCGGCGACGGGCACGTCCTGCGCTGACCTCACAGCAACGCGGCCGCTTCGCTGATCTGATCGGTGCTGCGCGCGCCGATCACCATCATGGTGACTCCGGCCGCTTCCCACACCGCGATCTGCTTGCGGACGTAGTCGATGTCGCCGACGATCGCCGCGTCGTCGACGAGTTCGTCGGGGATGACCTTGGCGGCCTCCTCCTTGCGACCCGAGCGGAACAGCTTGGTGACGTCGTCGACCACCTCTGCGTACCCCATCCGCCGGTAGACCTCGGCGTGGAAGTTGGTGTCCTCCGAGCCCATTCCGCCCATGTAGAGCGCGAGGAACGGCTTGATCATCTCGAACGTGGCGGCGCGGTCGTCGGTGATGACGACCTGCGCGGTGGCGCAGATCTCGAAGTCCGCGCGGCTGCGCCGGGCGCCCGGGGCGGGCGAAGCCCTCGTCGAGCCACTCGTTGTACATGTCCGCCAGCCGCGGCGAGTAGAAGATCGGCAGCCAGCCGTCGCAGATCTCGGCGGCCAGCGCGACGTTCTTGGGCCCCTCGGCGCCGAGCATGATCGGGATGTCGGCGCGCAGCGGATGCACGATCGGCTTGAGCGACTTGCCCAACCCGGTGGTGCCCTCACCGGTCAGCGGCAGCGGGTAGTGCGGGCCGGCGCTGGTGACCGGCGCCTCGCGGGCCCACACCTGACGGACGATGTCGATGTACTCGCGGGTGCGCGCCAGCGGCTTGGGGAACCGCTGCCCGTACCAGCCCTCGACCACCTGCGGGCCGGAGACGCCGAGACCGAGGATGTGCCGGCCGCCGGAGAGGTGGTCCAGGGTCAGCGACGCCATCGCGCAGGCGGTCGGCGTGCGCGCCGACAGTTGCACCACCGAGGTGCCCAGCCGCATCCGGGTCGTCTGGCGGCCCCACCACGCCAGTGGGGTGAACGCGTCCGACCCCCACGCCTCGGCGGTGAACACCGTGTCGAAGCCCGCCTCCTCGGCGGCGGCCACCAGCTCGGCGTGGTTGGTCGGCGGCTGGGCGCTCCAGTATCCGAGTTGCAGACCGAGCTTCATGCCACGCCGCCTTCCGTCCCCTCCGGGGGACACTTGCCGATCCTTGCCACGATTCTTAGAACCTGTTCTACTCGATGCTGTGAGCGTCAGCCAGAGCACCTCCCCCGCTGTACGGGCCCTCATAGATTCCCACGAACCGCCACTTTCGGCGCCGCTGACACTGTCCTTCGACTACACCCGTTCGGTCGGACCGACGCTGAGCGCAGTTCTTCACCGCGCTGCGCAGCAGGCGCGTCGTCGGTGTTCGCGGCTCCGACGGCCGGGTCCATGTGCCCGTCGTCGAGTACGACCCGGTCACCTACGCACCACTGACCGAGATCGTTCCGGTCGCCAGCGTCGGCACGGTGCTGTCGTGGACCTGGCAGGCGCAGCCGTTGGAGGGCCAGCCGCTGGACCGGCCGTTCGCGTGGGCGCTGATCAAGCTCGACGGCGCCGACACCGCGACTGCTGCACGCCGTGGACACCGGCGGAGCCGCCGACGGCATCGCGACCGGCGACCGGGTGCACGTGCACTGGGTCGACGAGCCGGTCGGGGCGATCACCGACATCGCCTACTTTCTGCCCGGCGATGAGCCCGAAACCGTGGCCGACGACGATCGACGACCGCGACCCGGTGACGATGGTGGTGTCCCCCTGCAGTCTGGCCGTCCAGCACACCGCGTCGCGCCCGGAGAGCATCTTCCTGCGCGCGCTGCAGAACGGCACTCTGCTCGGGCGCCCGGTCCGGCGACAACGGCAAGGTGTACTTCCCGCCGCGCGAGGCCGACCCGGCGACCGGCAAGGAACTCGACCAGTTCGTCGAACTGCCGGACACCGGCACGGTGACGACGTTCGCGATCATCAACATCCCGTTCGCCGGGCAGCGAGATCAAACCGCCCTACGTGGCCGCCTACGTCCTGCTCGACGGCGCCGATATCCCGTTCCTGCACCTGGTCACCGAGATCGATGCCGCCGACGTACGCATGGGCATGCGGGTGGAGGCGGTGTGGAAGCCCCGCGAGGAATGGGACTTCGGCATCGACAACATCGATCACTTCCGGCCGAGCGGCGAACCGGACGCCGACTACGACACCTACAAGCACCACCTGTAAGAGGACACGCAGATGAGCAGAGAAGTAGCCGTCGTCGGCTTCGCCCACGCCCCGCACGTCCGCCGCACCGACGGCACCACCAACGGCGTCGAGATGCTGATGCCGTGTTTCGCCGAGGTCTACGACGACCTCGGCATCACCCAGTCCGACATCGGTTTCTGGTGCTCGGGATCATCGGATTACCTTGCCGGACGGGCATTTTCGTTCATCTCAACGCCATCGACTCGATCGGTGCGGTGCCGCCGATCAACGAGTCGCCACGTCGAGATGGACGCCGCCTGGGCACTCTACGAGGCCTACATCAAGGTGCTCACCGGGCAGGTCGACACCGCGCTGGTGTACGGCTTCGGCAAGTCCAGCGCGGGCACGCTGCGCCGGGTGCTGGCCCTGCAGACCGACCCCTACACCGTCGCGCCGCTGATGCCGGACGCGGTGTCGATGGCCGGCCTGCAGGCCCGGATCGGCCTGGACGCCGGGCATGTGGACGCAGGAGCAGATGGCCCAGGTGGCCCTGGACGCTCTTGCCGCGGCGCCGCGCACCGACTCGGTGAAGCCGGCGACCAGCATCGACGAATTGCTGGAACGGCCGTTCTTCGCCGACCCGTTGCGCCGTCACGACATCGCACCGATCACCGACGGCGCATCGGTGGTCGTCTCGCCGCCGACGACCGGGCCCGCGAGCTGCGCGAAAGACCAGCCTGGATAACAGGTTTCGAGCATCGGATCGAGACGCCGGTGATCGGGGCACGGGATCTGACGACGTCACCGTCGACGGCCGCCTCGGCCGCGGGCGGCGACCGGCGGCGATGCCGGTGCGATCGACGTCGCCGAGATCTACGCGCCGTTCACCCATCAGCAGTTGATCCTGACCGAGGCGATCGGACTCGGCCCGGCCACGACGATCAATCCCGTCGGGCGGTGCGCTGGCCGCCAACCCGATGTTCTCCACCGGACTCGAGCGCATCGGGTTCGCCGCCCGGCACATCTTCGACGGCTCGGCGCAGCGGGTGCTCGCACACGCCACCAGTGGCCCTGTGCTGCAACAGAATCTGGTCGCCGTGCTGGAAGGGAGGGACGCCTGATGGGCGGCAAACACCTCGCCGCGGTGCTGGGCACCGGGCAGACCAAGTACGTCGCCAAACGCACCGACGTGTCGATGAACGGCCTGGTCCGCGAGGCCATCGACAAGGCGCTGGCCGACAGCGGTTCGACCTTCGACGACATCGACGCCGTCGTCGTCGGCAAGGCGCCGGACTTCTTCGAGGGCGTGATGATGCCCGAGTTGTTCATGGCCGACGCCATGGGCGCGACCGGCAAGCCGCTGATCCGGGTGCACACCGCCGGGTCGGTGGGCGGATCGACCGCGGTGGTGGCTGCCAGCCTGGTGCAATCCGGCAGGTACCGGCGGGTGCTCGCGGTGGCCTGGGAGAAGCAGTCCGAGTCGAATGCCATGTGGGCGTTGTCGATTCCGGTGCCCTTCACCAAGCCGGTCGGCGCCGGTGCCGGCGGGTACTTCGCGCCGCACATTCGGGCCTACATCCGTCGCTCCGGCGCACCGGCCCACATCGGCGCGATGGTGGCGGTCAAGGACCGGCTCAACGGCGCGAAGAACCCGTTGGCGCATCTGCACCAGCCCGATATCACGCTGGAGAAGGTGATGTCGTCCCAGATGCTCTGGGATCCGATCCGATTCGACGAGACCTGCCCGTCCTCCGACGGCGCCGCCGCGATCGTGATCGGCGACGAGAAGATCGCCGACAAGCGGGTGGCGGACGGCCACCCGGTGGCCTGGGTGCACGCAACCGCGTTGCGCACCGAACCGCATCGCCTACTCCGGCCGCGACCAGGTCAACCCGCAGGCCGGCCGCGACGCGGCGGCCGCGCTGTGGAAGGCCGCCGGGATCACCAGTCCCATCGACGAGATCGACGTCGCCGAGATCTACGTACCGTTCTCCTGGTTCGAGCCGATGTGGCTGGAGAACCTGGGGTTCGCACCCGAGGGCGAGGGGTGGAAACTCACCGAGGCCGGCGAGACGGCCATCGGTGGCCGCATCCCGGTGAACCCGTCCGGCGGCGTGCTGTCGTCCAACCCGATCGGCGCCTCGGGGATGATCCGCTTCGCCGAGGCCGCGATCCAGGTGATGGGCAAGGCCGGCGAGCACCAGGTGCCGGGCGCGCGCAAGGCACTCGGCCACGCCTACGGCGGTGGCTCGCAGTATTACTCGATGTGGGTGGTCGGTGCCGACAAGCCGGCCCGATCCTCGGCCTGAATCTCGACGAGTCCGGTGCGGTAGCGCTGCGCGAGGTCGCGGTAAGCCTGCGGGTTGGCCTGTACCCACACCTCGGCCCGGGTTCCGGCAATGGGGCCCTTGACCTTTGCGGGGGCACCGGTGACCAGCACCTCGGGGGGGATCTGGGTGCCACCGACCACCAGCGAGTGCGCCGCGATGAGGCTGCGGGCGCCGATCACCGCGCCGTCGAGGACCGTGCAGTGGTTGGCGATCAGCGCCTCCATCCCGACATGAACGCCGTGGATGGTGCACATATGCGCGATGGTGGCACCCGGGCCGACGTCGACCGGGATTCCCGGCGGCGCGTGCAGGACCGAACCGTCCTGGACGTTGGCGCCCTCCCGGATCACCACCGGGGCGTAGTCCGCCCGCAGGACGGTGTTGAACCACACCGATGCACCCGCCTCGACGGTGACGTCTCCGATCAGGACCGCGGTGGGGGCGACGAACGCGGTGGGATCCACTTTGGGGGCGCGGCCCTCGAACTCGAACATCGGCATCGCTCACATATACCCCACCGGGACCGTCAGGGCAGGCCGCTTGTTGCGGGAGGGGAGCGCAAAACTGTAACGTGTTCTAGTTAGAGACACACAGCGGAGGGCCGACATGACCGACGTTCGCGAGATCGACACCGGGACCCTGCCCGACCGGTATGCGCGGGGCTGGCATTGCCTGGGCCCGGTCAGCACGTTCCTCGACGGCCAGCCCCATCCCATCCACGCCTTCGGCAGCAAGCTGGTGGTGTTCGCCGACTCGCGCAACGAACTGCACGTCCTCGACGGCTACTGCCGCCACCTCGGGCGGCGACCTGTCCCAGGGCACGATCAAGGGCGACGAGGTGGCCTGCCCGTTCCACGACTGGCGGTGGGGCGGCGACGGCCGCTGCAAGCTGGTGCCCTACGCCAAGCGGACCCCGAAGCTGGCCCGCACCCGTTCCTGGCAGACCGATGTGCGCGGCGGTCTGCTGTTCGTGTGGCACGACCACGAGGGCAACCCGCCCCAGCCCGAGGTCCGGATCCCCGACATCCCCGAGCAGGCCAGTCGCGGAGTGGACCGACTGGAACTGGAACTCGATGCTGATCGAGGGTTCCAACTGCCGCGAGATCGTCGACAACGTCACCGACATGGCGCACTTCTACTACATCCACTTCGGCCTGCCGACGTACTTCAAGAACGTCTTCGAGGGCCACATCGCCACGCAGTATCTGCACAACGTCGGCCGGCCCGACATCGGCGGGATGGGCACCGCCTACGGCGAGTCCCATCTGGACTCCGAGGCAAGCTACTTCGGCCCGTCGTTCATGATCAACTGGCTGCACAACACCTACGGCGACTTCAAGGCCGAGTCGATCCTGATCAACTGCCACTACCCGGTCACTCAGGACTCCTTCATGCTGCAGTGGGGTGTCATCGTCGAGAAGCCGAAGGGCCTCGATGAGGCTATGACGCAACGCCTTTCGAAGACGTTCACCGCCGGAGTCAGCAAGGGCTTCCTGCAGGACGTCGAGATCTGGAAACACAAGACCCGTATCGACAACCCGCTGCTGGTCGAGGAGGACGGTGCCGTCTACCAGATGCGCCGCTGGTATCAGCAGTTCTACGTCGACGTCGCCGACGTCACCCCGGAGATGACCGATCGCTTCGAACTCGAGGTGGACACCACCAAGGCCAACGAGAAGTGGCATGTCGAGGTCGAGGAGAATCTGCGCCGGCAGGCCGAGAAAGAGGCTGACGAGAAGGCCGGCAGGAAGTGACCGGCGAACCAGCTGCCGGACGTCGACGAGTTGGCCCGGTCGATGCTGCAGCTGCACGGGGCCCACGACGACGAGCACCGCCGCGCGCGATGACGACGACGTCCTGACATGGTCCAAGGCACCTGATTTCGCCGTCGGACCCGATCCGGGCGGCCGCCGTTCACGAGGCCACCCGTCACGATCGCGAGCGCTACCTCACCGCGGGGCTGGCCGATGTCGACTGCCGGTTCTGCCACGCCTCGGTCAAGGTCAAGAAGCTCGGGGCGCCGTACACCGCGGTGCAGTGGAACACCGACGCGTCGCGGCGTTGCGCCTACTTCGCCGAGGTCCGCGCCGAGGGTGGCGACAGCGCTCGGATTCCGGCCTGTCCACGGCTCGGCGACAGCATCAAACACGCTGTGGCAGAAGGGTGTTTGGAGGAATACTCCAGCGCGCCGGCCCCGGGCGACGGCTAGTGGTGACGGCTCACAGCCCTTTGAAGCGCTCCTTGACCTGATCCTCGGTCAGTCCGTAGTCGGCCAGCGAGTAGGTGTGCTTCGGGGCGCGCGGTCCCTGCTTGCTCTCCTCGTCGGTGCGCCTCGATGGCGGCCCTCGCCTCGTCGGTCAGTCTCGATGCCGAAGTGCGCGTAGATGTTCGCGACGGTGCCGATCGGGTCGCCGATCAGGTCGACGTAGTCGACGTCGCAGAACTGCGCGGGGTTCCTGGTCGCGCGCACCGCGTTGAACCGCTCCAGTCCCCGCGACCATGTCTCCAGCGAATCGGCGCCGATGGTCGCACCGACGAAGCGTGTTGCGACCAGCCCTCGGTGGTGTGCTGCGCCAGCGAGCACATCGACGCCATGATGGTCTCGGCCGGCCGGTGACACTGGATCACCAGCGCGTCGGGATAGGTGGCGAAGAGCGCGTCGAGGGCGAACAGGTGGCTGGGATTCTTGAGCACCCAACGCTTCTCGGGATCGTTGAGCCCGATCAGCTGAAGGTTCCTGCGGTGCCGCTGGTAGGGCTTGGTCCAGTCCTGAACGGCCAGCCACTGCGCGTAGGTGGGGACGTGGGCCAGGGTCTCGTAGGACACCGAATGCACCGACTGGCGCAGCAGTTGCCAGCACTCCTCCACCTCGTCGGCGGTCATGTAGTGCAGGCCGGTGTAATCGGGGTTCTCCGTCGTGGGCCTTCTTGAACCGCGCGTCGAGTTGCGGCGAAGACCGGGTTCTGCGGCCAGGTTTCGCGGGGCGGCCGGGGCTGGGGGAACTCCGCGAGCCACAGTTCCAGCCCCTGGTGCCGGGGGTCTCCGCACAGCAACCGGTGCAGCGCAGTCGTTCCGGTACGCGGCAGGCCGGTGACGAAGATCGGCGCGGCGATCTCGACGTCGGCGTGTTGGGGGTACTGCTTCCAGGAGACCTCGCTGAGCAGTCTGGCCACCAGTGCATTGCGCAGGAAGAACCGGGACATCTTCGAGCCGAGTTCGGTGAGATCGGCGTCGCGCCGGTAGGACTCCAGGAGGACCGACAGCGCCTCGACGTAGTTGTCCTCATCGGTGCCGAAGTCGTCGAGTCCGACTACTTTGACCGCCGATGCCTTGAGGTCTTCGACGGTGCCGACATCGGTGCGGGGCGGGTTCGCCATCAGCGGACCCCGGTCATGCTTTGTACTCCCCGCAGTTGACGTCGAGGGTCGCCCCGGTGATCCCGCTGGACAGGTCACTGGCCATGAACAGGATTGCCGACGCCACCTCGTCCTCGGTGGGCAGCCGCTTGAGGTCGGACCCCGCCGCGGCCGCATCGTAGATCTGTTCCACGGTGGTGCCGTACTTGCCGGCCTGATGGGTGAAGTAGCTCTTCAGGGTGCCGCCCCAGATATATCCGGGCGCAACGGAATTGACGCGGATTCCCTGGCCACCCAGTTCGGTGGCCAGCGACTGGGACATCGCCAGCAGGGCCGCCTTGGCCATCTTGTAGGCGCCGTACTTGGGCTGGGAATGCCGGATCACCATCGAGTTCACATTGACCACCGACCCCTTGGCCTCGGCCAGTGCGGGGGTGAAGGCCTGCGTCAGGCGCAGCGCGCCCAGGACGGTCAGTTCGATCGCATCGCGGATGTGCTGAAATGTGGTGTCGGCCAACGGCTTCATCGACGGCACCCGGAAGGCGTTGTTGATCAGCACGTCGACCTTGCCGTAAGCGGCCATGGCCTCGGAGACGAGATGGTCCACCTGGGCGTCGTCGGTGATATCGGTGCCCACCGCCAGGGCCCGTCGTCCCATCCCGGTGACCTGCTCGGCCACCTCCTCGAGTCGTTCAACGGTGCGCGCCGCCAGCACCAGGTCGGCGCCCGCTTCCGCACACCGACGGGCCAGGGTGGTCCCCAGGGCCGGACCGACCCCGCTGATCACGACGACCTTGTTCTCCAGTAAGCCGGCCATCCGCTATCCCACCATCCTGTTCTGAATCTGGATTCTGCCGCAGCGCGATCCGGGCACGCCAGTCGGCGTCGGAAATCCTGTTGCTGTCGTAGTACGGGAGGTGATCCGGCACGGAGGCCACCGGCACACGTTCAACCGTCGGGCCGTCGGCCTCGGTCAGTGGCCGCGACACCCGTTGCCACCGAAACTGCAGGAAACCCTTGCGGTGGCCGGTGGTCTCCACCCAGTTGGTGACCCCCGGGCTGGCCTCGGACACGACGATGCGGATCTTCCCGTCCGGATCCGCCTGTGCCTGAGTACCGTTCAGCGACGTCTGGTGGTTGATGTAGTCCAGCGAGATGTACCAGAGGCTGCCCAACTGGAAACCCAGGTACGGGGCGTCGCTGACCGGCAGGGTTATCACCAGGGCCTGCTCCGGTGTGAGTTCGAAGTGGCCCGCCGATGAGTACTGGGTGGCCAGGCCGCCCGGCGTGAGCCGGGGCGCGACCATGGTGTTGACCGGAATGTTCATGTAGAACCACTGCGGGAACTGCAGCCAGGTCTTGACACGCTGGACGAGTTGCTTACCCGCTGTGGCCCAGCGCTTTTCGATCAGTTCGGTGGTCAGCGGCGGCGGGGCGGTGCCCGCGGTGTCGGTGCGGGCGATCGCGACGTGGCCGCGCTGCGCCGACCAGTCGTTGTACACCTCGCGGATCACCAACTGGGCGTTGGTCGCCGGCGTGAAGCGCCATTCGAAGGTTCCGTCCGCGGCGATGTCGAGTTTGCGATCGTCGAAGGCGGTTTCGCTGTCCGGGACGTTCTGGTCGGTGTATTCCCCACCGAGCAGTTGGAAGCTCAGGTCGGTGGTGGTGCCGCGCTTGCCGGTGACAACGTATTCACGGCCCGCCGCGACCCGGGTGCCGAAGTAGAGCGTGTCGGGATTGTCCAGGCCCATCTTGGTGAACGGGCCGGTGCCCGACTGCAGGAACGGATGGTCGCGGTCGTAGTCGAACGCGATGTGCGTGCAGGCGGCGATGCCCCCGGCCAGATACTGCAACCCTTCGAACAGGTCGGCGTCGTTCTCGATGTGGGGAGCGTCCCGGACCAGGCGTTCGGCCTCGGCGATGGCGTCGACCAGGGGCTGTGCATACATCGTGGATGGGCCTCCCGACCGTGAGCTGACCTGAATCTAGAACGTGTTCTAGTACCGAGTCAACCAGAGACCCGCGGCCCTGTGGCGGTCAGTTCACGCTGGCCAGGGCGAACGGCAATACCTGCCCGACACCGGCCTGCCTGAGCGCCCTGGCCGCCATCGTCAGGGTCCATCCGGTGTCGGTCAGGTCGTCGATCAGCAGCACCGGGCCGTCCAGTCGCCCCAGGTCCGGCACGATCCACGCATCGTTGAGAGCCGACACCCGGTAGGCGGAGTTGGCCGCGGTCACCGGGCGGCGACCGGGACGGTACGGCAGCGTGCCCAGGTTGGCGAGTCGCCCCAACTCGGCGAGGCCGGCCACCACCGAACCGATCAGTATCGGGTGGGTGTTCGAGTCAACGCCCATGACGGCGACCGGCCGGGTTTCCCATGGCCAGGCCGCGAGCACGGCCACCGCGGCCTTGAGCACGTCCGGGGGAACCGGTCCGTCCGGGGCGTCGAGCACTCCGCGAAGCCGGGTTCCCCAGCCCAGGTCGGTGAGACGGCCGATGGTCCGTCCGGCGGCCGGTCCGTCGCTGATGCGCCCGCTCAGGTCGATGCCCAGTGTCGCCATCCCGGACGGCCATTGCCGGCGGGGACTCAGTTCGATTCCCGGTCGCTGCAGACGCTCTTGGGCAATGTCGAGCGCGGCGGGCTCCACCCGGGGGTCCAGACGGGTGCCGGAGCAGTTGTCGCAACGGCCGCAGGCGGTGCCGTCGGCGAGTTCGGGATCATCCAATTGTGCTCGCAGAAAGGCCATTCGGCATTGCTCGGTGGTTTCGTAGTCCAGCATCGCCTGCTGCTCGCTGCGACGGGCCTCGTCGAGTCGGCGGTAGCGCTCCTCGTCGTAGACCCACGGTTCCCCGGTGCCCGTCCAGCCTCCTTTGACCCGGCGTGCCGCCCCGTCGACGTCGAGAACTTTGAGCACCATCTCCAGACGGGAGCGGCCCAGATCGACCAGCGGCTCCAGCGCCGCGGTGGACTGCGCCCGATCCGGGTCGAGGGCGTCGATCACCCTGCGCACCAGCGTTTCTGACGGGAACGCGACCGACGCGAAGTAGCTCCAGATATCCCGGTCCTGCGGGCTCGGCAGCAGGACCACCTGCGCGGTGTCCGTGGCGCGGCCCGCACGGCCGACCTGTTGGTAGTAGGCGATCGGCGACGGCGGCGCACCGAGGTGGATGACGAAGCCGAGGTCGGGTTTGTCGAATCCCATTCCCAGCGCCGACGTCGCGACCAGTGCCTTCACCCGGTTTGCGAGCAGGTCGGATTCCAGTTGCTCACGTTCGGCCGGGTCCGTCGCGCCGGTGTAGGCCGCGACGTCATGCCCCAGATCCTTGAGCAGCGTGGCCAGATCGCGGGCTCCGGCGACGGTCAACGTGTAGATGATGCCCGATCCCGCAAATGAATTCAGTTGCGCGGCGATCCAGGCGACGCGTTCGGCCGCGCTGGAAATGTGCACGACCGACAGATGCAGGGACTCGCGGTCCAGACCGCCGCGCAGCACCAGAGTGTCCCCGCCGCCACTCAGGCCCGCCGAGTCGGCTCCGCCGAGGTCAAGTTGCGCCGCGACATCCTGAACAACCCGGTCGTTGGCCGTCGCCGTCGTCGCCAGGACTGGCGTGTCGGCGCCCAACTCGGCCACCAGGGTGCGGATGCGGCGATAGTCGGGCCGGAAGTCGTGCCCCCAGTCCGATACGCAGTGGGCTTCATCGACCACCACCAGCCCGGCATCGGCGGCCAGGGTCGGCAGCACGGTGTCGCGAAACTCCGGATTGTTCAAGCCGTTCCGGGCTGACCAGCAGGACGTCGAGGTCGCCGGCCGCGACGCGGCGGTGGATGTCGTTCCACTCGGTGACATTGCCGGAGTTGATGGTGGCCGCCCGCACCCCGGCGCGTTCGGCCGGCGGCGACCTGGTTACGCATCAGCGCCAGCAGGGGGACACGATCACGGTGGCGCCGCGGCCCTGTTCGCGCAGCAGTTTCGCGGCGATGAAGTACACCGCCGACTTACCCCACCCCGTGCGTTGTACGACCAGTGCCCGTCGGCGCGCACGACCAGCGCCTCGATCGCTGTCCATTGATCATCGCGGAGCACGGCGCCCGCCCCGGCAAGTTGCTCGAGGAGCGCCTGGGCGCGGGCGCGGATCATCGGACCATCGTGCACCCCGGCGCCGACAGTGCTAACCGGCAGCCTGCTCCTGCTCGCGCTTGATCTCCAGGGCGATGTCGATCAACTGGTCCTCCTGGCCGCCGATCAGCTTGCGCTGCCCGGCGCGGTGCAGAAGTTGGTGGGCCGGGACGCCGTAGCGCTCGGACTGACGGATGGCGTGCTTGAGGAAGCTGGAGTAGACGCCGGAGTAGCCCATGATGAGCGCGTTGCGGTCCAGCAGGCACTCGGCCGGCATGGCCGGGGCAACGACGTCCTCGGCCGCGTCGGCGATGTCGAAGAAGTCGATGCCGGTCTTGACGCCGATCTTGTCGAACACCCCGATCAGCGCCTCGACCGGGGCGTTGCCGGCGCCGGCGCCGAAGCGGCGGACGCTGCCGTCGATCTGCTTGGCCCCGGCGCGCACCGCCTCCACGGAGTTGGCCACTCCCAGGCCGAGATTCTCGTGGCCGTGGAAACCGACCTGGGCATCGGAGCCGAGTTCGGCCACCAGCGCCGATACCCGGTCGGCCACCTGATCGAGGACCAGCGCTCCGGCGGAGTCGACGACGTACACGCACTGGCACCCGGCATCGGCCATGATGCGGGCCTGGGCGGCGAGTTTCTCCGGCGCCAGGGTGTGGCTCATCATCAGGAAACCGACGGTCTCCAGACCGAGTTCGCGCGCCAGGCCGAAGTGCTGGATGGACACGTCGGCCTCGGTGCAGTGCGTGGCGATGCGGCAGATCGACCCGCCGTTGGCCTGGGCCTCGCGGATGTCCTCCTTGGTGCCGACACCGGGCAGCATCAGGAAGGCGATCTTGGAGTCCGTGACGGTCTCGGCCGCGATCTTGATGAGTTCCTGCTCGGGCACCTTGGAGAAGCCGTAGTTGAAGCTGGATCCGCCCAGGCCGTCGCCGTGGGTCACCTCGATCACCGGCACCCCGGCGGCGTCGAGGGCCGCGCACGATGGCATGCACCTCCTCCTTGGTGAACTGGTGACGCTTGTGGTGCGACCCGTCCCGCAGCGAGGTGTCGGTGATCCGGACGTCCCAGATGTGATCGTTCATCGCGCGCCTCCGGCAACGTGCTGGTCGCGGCCGTGCTTCCTGGCCATCTCCTCGCCGACCTTCGTCGCCGCGGCGCGGTCATGATGTCGAGATTGCCCGCGTACGGCGGCAGGTAGTCGCCGCGCGCCCTCGACCTCGAGGAAGGTCGTCAC
This sequence comes from uncultured Actinomycetota bacterium, assembly GCA_963715145.1. GTDB lineage: Bacteria > Actinomycetota > Actinomycetes > Mycobacteriales > Mycobacteriaceae > Mycobacterium. Next base: position 48,131 of record CAVQRL010000003.1, read on the forward strand.
GACGTGCCGGCCGCCGTTGACCACCGACGGCTCGTCGAACTGCGGTTCGTTGCAGCAGCCGGTAGCCGGGCACGTAGGTCTGCACCTCGGCGACCACGTCGTGGATGGACGCGGTGATGGCGTCGTGGTCGGCGTCCTCGGGGAATCGCGCAGAAGACGGTGTCGCGCATGATCATCGGCGGATCGGCCGGGTTGAGGATGATGATCGCCTTGCCGCGCGCGGCGCCGCCGATGGTCTCCACGCCCGCTGCTGGTGGTCTTGGTGAACTCGTCGATGTTGGCGCGGGTGCCCGGGCCGGCCGAGACCGAGGCCACCGACGCGACGATCTCGGCGTAGGGGACGTCCACCACGCGCGACGACCGCGTAGACCATGGGGATGGTGGCCTGCCCACCGCAGGTGACCATGTTGACGTTCGGCGCGTCGAGGTGCTCGCGGAGGTTGGCCGGCGGGCACGACGCCGGGCCCGACGGCCGCCGGGGTCAGGTCGATGGCGGTGATGCCGGCCTCCGCGTAGCGCGGGGCGGCGGCCTTGTGGACGTAGGCGGAGGTGGCCTCGAACACCATGTCGGGCAGTTCGTCCGCGGGCCAGCAGCCAGTCGACGCCCTCGTGGCTGGTCTCCAGACCGAGCGCGCGGGCACGGGCCAGGCCTTCGCTCGCCGGGTCGATGCCGATCATCCAGCGCGGCTCGAGCCAGTCTGAGCGCAGCAGCTTGTACAGCAGGTCGGTGCTGATGTTGCCCGAGCCGACGATGGCGACCGACTTCTTCTGACCGATTCCTTTTGGGCCACTGGGCTTCTCCCCTATTCGAATGCGAGCCGGACCGAACCGAGGCCGGCGAAGTCGGCGACGAAGGCGTCGCCCGGACGGACGTCGATGGCGCGGGTGCAGGAGCCCGGCAGCACGATGTCACCGGCCTTCAGGCGCACCCCGAAGCTGTCGACCTTGCGGGCCAGCCAGGCGACCGCGGTCACCGGGTTGCCGAGAACGGCGTCGCTGCGGCCCTCGGCCACCACCTCGCCGTTGCGGGTGAGCACAGCGTCGATCGCGGTGATGTCGATGTCCTTGGGTGACACCCGCTCCGGGCCCAGAACGAAACCGGCCGAGGAGGCGTTGTCGGCGATGGTGTCGCACAGCGCGATCTTCCAGTCCTTGATCCGGGTGTCGATCAACTCGATCGCCGGCGCGAACGCGGCGGTGGCGGCCAGCACGTCGTCCTCGGTGCAACCCGCACCGGGCAGATCGTCGGCCAGGATGAAGCCGACCTCGACCTCCACCCGCGGATAGAGGTACCTCGCCGCCGGGACCGGGATGTCCTCGAAGACCTCCATCTCGGCGAGCAGATGGCCGTAGTCCGGTTCGTCGACACCCATCATCGTCTGCATGGCTTCCGACGACAGGCCGACCTTGTGGCCGACGATCGGTGGCACCCGCCGCGACGCGCCGGCGGATGTTGATCAGTTGGATCTCGTAAGCGTCCACCACATCGATGTCGGGGTGAGCCGCCGTCAGCGGGCCCATGCGGCACGCGGGTTCGCTCGGCCTCGGCGAGTTCGGCGGCGAGTTCGGCACGGGTTTCGCTGCGCAGCATTCCCACCGATCCCATCGTCTCCGGCAGACGCAGTAGCGCCCGCACCCGACGATTCTATAACGTGTTCTAGTATGACTGCCCAGGAGTTCGACGTCGTTGTGGTCGGAAGCGGCGCCGCCGGTATGGTCGCCGCCCTCACCGCCGCCCATCAGGGGCTATCCGCCGTCGTCGTGGAGAAGGCGGCGCACTTCGGCGGCTCGACCGCCCGCTCGGGCGGCGGGGTCTGGATCCCCAACAACGAGATCCTCAAGCGCGCCGGGCAGACCGACACCACAGCGGCCGCCCGTACCTATCTGCACACCATCGTCGGCGACGCGGTGCCGGCCGAGAAGATCGACACCTACCTTGAGCGCGGCCCGGAGATGCTCTCGTTCGTGCTCAAGCACACGCCACTGAAGATGTGCTGGGTGCCCGGCTACTCGGACTACTACCCGGAGGAGCCGGGGGGCCGCCCCGCGGGCCGGTCGGTCGAGCCGCTGCCGTTCGACGCCAAGAGACTCGGGCCCGATGAGGCCGGGCTTGAACCGGCCTACGGCAAGATTCCGCTCAACGTCGTGGTGATGCAGCAGGACTACGTGCGGCTCAACCAACTCAAGCGCCATCCCCGCGGCGTGCTGCGCAGCCTCAAGGTGGGCGCGCGAACGATGTGGGCGGGCGCACGGGGCAAGAACCTCGTCGGAATGGGCCGCGCCCTGATCGGCCCACTGCGAATCGGGCTGCGGCAGGCCGGAGTGCCCGTGCTGCTCAACACCGCACTGACCGACCTCTACGTCGAGGACGGCGTTGTGCGCGGCATCTTCGTCCGGGACACCACGGCCGGCGAGAGCGCCGAACCGCGACTGATCAAGGCTCGGCGCGGAGTGATCCTGGGCTGCGGCGGATTCGAACACAACGAGGCGATGCGGCGCAAGTACCAGCGCGAACCGATCGGCACCGAATGGACCGTCGGCGCGGTGGCCAACACCGGCGACGGAATCGTCGCCGCCGAAAAACTCGGCGCTGCTTTGGAACTCATGGAGGACGCCTGGTGGGGTCCGACCGTGCCCCTGGCGGGCGCACCGTGGTTCGCGCTGTCGGAACGCAATTCGCCCGGATCGATGATCGTCAACATGGCGGGCAAACGGTTCATGAACGAGTCGATGCCCTATGTCGAGGCGTGCCATCGGATGTACGGCGGCGAGTTCGGGCAAGGTGCCGGTCCCGGCGAGAACGTACCGGCCTGGCTCGTCTTCGATCAGCGGTACCGGGACCGCTTCATCTTCGCGGGCCTGCAACCGGGGCAGCGGATTCCCGAAGAAGTGGATGGAGTCCGGCGTGATCGTCAAGGCCGACACCATCGCCGGACTCGCCGAGAAGACCGGGCTGCCCCTGTCGCAGTTGCAGTCAACCCTGGAGCGGTTCAACGGATTCGCCCGCTCCGGTGTCGACGAGGACTTCCACCGCGGCGAGAGTGCCTATGACCGCTACTACGGCGACCCGACCAACAAGCCGAACCCGAACCTCGGCGAGATCTCCCACCCGCCGTACTACGCGGCCAAGATGGTCCCCGGCGATCTGGGCACCAAGGGTGGCATCCGGACCGACGTGCACGGCCGGGCACTGCGCGACGACGGATCGGTGATCGAGGGCCTGTACGCGGCCGGCAACGTCAGCTCACCGGTGATGGGCCACACCTATCCCGGACCGGGCGGCACCATCGGCCCGGCGATGACGTTCGGCTACCTGGCGGCACTCGACATCGCCGCATCGTCGGGGAAAGCGCTGACATGCCCATCGATCTCGACGTCGCACTCGGTGCGGAGCTGGAACCGGTGGAGTTCTCCTGGACCAGCAGCGACGTGCAGCTGTACCATCTGGCGCTGGGCGCGGGCGCCGACCCGATGGACCCTCGCGAGTTGCGCTACCTGACCGACGGCACACCGCAGGTGCTGCCGACGTTCAGCAGTGTGGCGGCCAGCTTCCACATGACCGAGCCGCCCAAGGTCAGCTTCCCCGGTATCGAGATCGAACTGAGCCGGGTGCTGCACGCCAGCGAGGCGGTGACGGTGCCCGGCGCCGCTTCCGCCGAGCGGGTCGGCGCGGCGCGGTCACGCGGATCACCGACATCTGGGACAAGGGCAAGGCGGCGGTGATCCTCAACGAGACGACGGTGACCGACCCCGACGGCAACCTGCTGTGGACCACCAAGCGGTCGATCTTCGCCCGCGGCGAGGGCGGCTTCGGCGGCGAGCGCGGGCCGTCGACGTCGGTGGACGCCCCCGACCGCGCGCCGGACTGTCGAGATCGACATCCCGGTGCTGCCCCAGCAGGCGCTGCTGTACCGGATGTGCGGAGACCGCAACCCGCTGCACTCCGATCCCGGATTCGCCGCTGCCGCAGGGTTTCCCCGGCCGATCCTGCACGGCCTGTGCACCTACGGCATGACCTGCAAGGCGCTCGTCGACACGCTGCTCGACGGGGACGCGGCGGCCGTCGGGCTCCTACGGCGCACGCTTCGCCGGCGTCGTCTTCCCCGGCGAGACCATGCGGGTCAGCGCCTGGCGTGACGGTGACCGTTACGTCGGCGTCGTGACCGTGCCGTCCCGAGAGAACGCCACCGTGCTTTCGGACGTGGAGTTGACGCCGGCGTAGCGCGCCCGCACCCCCGCGTGCCCGCGCCCCCGCGTGTGAAGCCATCGTCACGCACGCGGCCGAGCGTGAAGCTACCTTCACCCTCGACGAGCGAGAGCGTCCCGGACACGGCGCAGAATGTCCTCGGGGGAGTCCTCGGCGGTCACCCGAATCACGATCCACCCGCGTCGGGCCAGCATCTCGGATCGACGGACGTCATAGGAGTACTGCGACCGGTGCGTCCGGTGGTGGTCGCCGTCGTACTCGACAGCGACCTTGAGCTCCTCCCAGCCCATGTCCAGGTAGGCGATGGCCTTGCCCCATTCGTCATGGACCGGGATCTGCGTCCGAGGCCGGGCAGCCCGGCCTGGATCAGAAGCGTGCGCAGCCAGGACTCCTTCGGGGACTGAGCGCCGGCGTCGCCAGTTCGATCGCCCGGCGGGCACGTGCAACGCCGCGCCGGCCGCGGGCGCTGCCGGCGAGCAGCGCGACGTCAGCGATCGTGAGTTCGGAAGCCCGGGCAAGAGCATCAATGGCGGCAACGGCTTTCGTCAGCGGATACCAGCATGCCAAGTCCAGCGCGGTCCGTTCCGGCGTGGTGACCGAGACACCCCGGACGACACAGATGTCGGCGTCGTCCAACCGATCGGCGCGCGGGCAGAGTCCAGCCAGCCGGTGCCTGTTCTGGTGGTAGACATCGATGGTCTGCCCCGGGTCGATCCACTTGCTGCCATGCAGCGCCGCCGCGCCGAACCCGCCGACGACCCCGCGCCGGGCTGACCACAACCACGCCGACTCCGCACGCACCTCGGCGCTGAGACCCAGACCCGGCTGGCACGTACACGTCGCGGAACACCCGGCGTGTGCCCCCGCTGCAGTTCACCCCAGGTCATCCCCCGCGCCAAAGCTTCACTACCGATGAAAGGTCCAGACATGCCGGCAGTGTGTGGCGGTCTGACCCGCCGCTGTGAAGCCACCTTCACGGTCGGCCTGTGGAGTGAAGGTAGCTTCACGCCCGACTGTGGATAACCGAGCCGGCTACCCCAGGATCAGGCCCGACGTCGGCACTCCGGTGCCGGCGGTGACGAGCACGTGCTCGACGCCGTCGACCTGGTTGACCGACGTGCCGCGCAGCTGTCGCACACCCTCGGCGATGCCGTTCATGCCGTGGATGTAGGCCTCGCCGAGCTGGCCGCCGTGGGTGTTGATCGGCAGCCGCCCGCCGATCTCGATGGCACCGTCGGCGATGAAGTCCTTGGCCTCGCCCTTGCCGCAGAATCCCAACTCCTCCAACTGAATCAGGGTGAACGGGGTGAAGTGGTCGTAGAGGATCGCGGTCTGGATGTCAGCCGGCGTCAGCCCGGACTGCGCCCACAGTTGACGGCCGACCAGACCCATCTCGGGCAGGCCGTCCAGCTCCGGGCGGTAGTAGCTGACCATCGAGTACTGGTCCGGGCTGGAGCCCTGCGCGGCCGCCTCGATGATCGCCGGCCGGTGCTTGAGATCCTTGGCCCGTTCGGCCGACACCACCACGATCGCCACCCCGCCGTCGGTCTCCTGGCAGCAGTCCAGCAGCCGCAGCGGTTCGGCGATCCAGCGCGAGGCCTGATGTTCCTCGATGGTGATCGGCTTGCCGTAGAAGTACGCCTTCGGGTTGTTGGCCGCGTGCCGGCGGTCGGCCACCGAAATGGCCCCGAAGTCCCGGCTGGTCGCACCGGACAGATGCATGTACCGGCGGGCGATCATCGCCACCTGCGCGGCCGGGGTCGACAGTCCGTGCGGGTAGGAGTACGAGTTGTCGACGCTGGTGGAGTCGGCGCCCTGGATCAGTCGCAACTGAACCTGTCCGAACCGCATACCGGAGCGTTCGTTGAAAGCCCGGTATGCCACAACGCAATCCGCGACACCGGTGGCGACCGCGATGGCGGCCTGCTGGACGGTCGCGCAGGCCGCGCCGCCGCCGTGGTGGATCTTGGAGAAGAACTTCAGCTCCCCGATGCCGGTGGCCCGGGCGACGGCGACCTCGGTGTTGGAGTCCATCGTGAAGGTCACCATGCCGTCGACGTCGGCGGGGGTCAGCCCCGCGTCGTCGAGCGCGTCGAGCGACCGCCTCGGCGGCCAGCCGCAACTCGCTGCGGCCGGAGTCCTTGGAGAAGTCGGTGGCGCCGATGCCGGCGATCGCGGCCTTGCCGGACAGCTCGCCGGGCATCAGGTACCTCCGATCGTCAGGGTGGCGGTGGCGATGACGTGGTCGCCGAGGCTGTTGCTGCCAACGACTTTGACGGTGATCAGTCCGTCGTCGACGCGCGGTGACCTCACCCTTGAACGTCACGGTGTCGTAGGCGTACCACGGGCACGCCGAGCCGCAGACGCGATCGACTTGATGATCGCGTTCGGACCGGCCCAGTCGGTGATGTAGCGCTGCACGAGGCCGGTGTCGGTGAGGATGTTGACGAAGATGTCCTTGGAACCCTTCGCCTGCGCCTTGTCCCGGTCGTGGTGGACGTCCTGGTAGTCGCGGGTGGCGATGGCCGTCGACACGATGAACGTCGGGTCTCCGTAGAGCGACAGCTCGGGCAGCTTTGGTTCCGACGGTGGTCGCGCTCACGAGGCCGGCTCCCACGCGTACAGCGTCCAGGCCGGGCCGCTCTCGCCGGCGGGGAAGTCGATGATACGTTGCGCGGACGGGCATTCCGATCTCCACCGTCGACGGATCGACGTTGCGAAGTTCGCCGAGCATCCGCACCCCCTCTTCGAGTTCCACCAGAGCGATCACGAAGGGCAGTGTCCGTCCGGGCACCTGTGGCGCGTGGTGGACCACGATAGCTGAACACGGTGCCCTTGCCGCTGGCCACCACGTAGTCGACGGGAAGGTCCTTGTCCTGCCAGACCGCCGGTACCGGGGGGTGTTGCAGGGTCCGTCGGGCCGCTGCTGGATGCGCAGCTCGTGGGCGTTGACGCCGTCCCAGAAGAACTGGGTGTCCCGGGACGACGGCCGGTCGCATCATCAGCTCCGGGTCGAGGTCGGCGGGAACGGCGGCAGCTGTCGAGGGCGCGGCGTCGGCGGGACGGAATTTCAGGATCCGCCAGATCATGTCGGCGACCGGCTCCTCTTCACCGTCATCGCCGACCGACCAGGTGATCTTCTGGGTGATGAAGAAGCCCTCACCCAGAGCGGTGTTCTTGGGGCCGATGACATCGGTCAGCTCCGCGGTGACGCTGACCTCCTCGCCGGGCCGCAGGTAACGGTGGTAGGTCTGCTCGCAGTTCGTCGCGACCACACCGATGTATCCGGCGTCGTCGAACAGACCGATGATCTTGCCGAGCGGGATCGTCGTCGGGGCGTACTCCGCCGAGGCCCACCATCGTCCATACCTGGATCATCGCCGGCGGGGCGACGACACCCGGATGTCCCGCGGCCTTCGCCGCCGCCTCGTCGGAGTAGATCGGGTTGCGGTCACCGATGGCGTCGAGCCAGTGGTCGACCATCGGCTGGTTCACCGGGTGACGGGCCTTGCGCGGCTTACTCTTTCCGGACGCCTTGATCTGCTCAGCGGCTTCCCGGATGGCGTCAACACTCACCGCGGAACCCTCGGCACGTTCAGCCCCGCCGCCGCAACCTGCTCGCGCATCACCTCGTTGACCCCGCCTCCGAAGGTGATGACGAGATTGCGCTTGGTCTGCGAGTCGAGGTAGCGCAGCAGTTCCGCGGTCGACTCCTCGGCCGGGTTGCCGTACGTGCCGACGATCTCCTCGGCAAGCCGGCCGATGCGCTGGATCCGCTCGGTGGAGAACACCTTGGTGGCGGCGGCATCGGCGATGTCGACGGTCTCCCCCGATGCGGCAACCTGCCAGTTCAGCAGTTCGTTGACCCGCCAGATCGAATGGATCTCTCCCAGTGCCCGTTTCACGTCATCGTGATCGATCGGGGTCACCCCGTTCCCACCCGGCTTGGAGGCCCAGGCGTGCACCCGGTCGTAGATCCCGGCGATCTTGCCGGCCGGGCCGAGCATCACGCGCTCGTGATTGAGCTGGGTGGTGATCAGCCGCCAGCCGGCGTTCTCCTCGCCCGACGAGCATGTCGGCCGGAACCCGGACGTCGTTGTAGTAAGTGGCGTTGGTGTGGTGCGCGCCGTCGGACAGGATGATCGGCGTCCACGAATATCCGGGATCGCTGGTGTCGACGATGAGAATCGAAATGCCTTTGTGCTTGGGAGCTTCCGGATCCGTGCGGCAGGCCAGCCACACGTAGTCGGCGTCGTGGCCGCCGGTGGTCCAGATCTTCTGCCCGTTGACGATGTACTCGTCGCCATGGCGGACCGCGGCGGTCCGCAGCGAGGCCAGATCGGTACCCGCCTCGGGTTCGGAATAGCCGATGGCGAAGTGAACGTCGCCGGCCAGGATCGCGGGCAGGAATTTCTTCTTCTGGGCGTCGTTGCCGTACACCATCAGCGTCGGCCCGACGGTCTGCAACGTCACCGCGGGCAGTGGCACATCGGCCCGGGCAGCCTCGTTGACGAAGATCTGCTGCTCGATCGGACCGAAGCCGAGACCGCCGTACTCCTTCGGCCAGCCGACTCCGAGTTTGCCGTCGGAGCCCATCCGCTTGATCACCGCGCGGTAGGCCTTACCGTGCCGGTCGACCTCCATCTCCTTGGCCTCGTCCGGGGAGATGAGGTTCGCGAAGTACTGCCGCATCTCGGCCTGTAGCTGTCGCTGCTCGGGGGTCAGTTCGATGTACATTGCGCTCCAACCAGATCCAGACGATGGGCCGGGCCGCCCAGCAGTCGGGTGAGATCCTTGATCGACGAGTAGTACCGGTGCATCGGATAGGTGACGTCCATGCCCATACCGCCGTGCAGGTGGTGGCAGGTCTGCATCATCGGCGGCGCCTGAGAGGTCAGCCAGTAGCCCAGCACGTCGAGGTCATCGTCGGCGTCGAGACCCTCGGTCAGCCGCCACACCACCGACGTCGAGATCAGGTCCAGGGTGCGCGAGGCGATGTAGACCTCGGCAAGTTGAGCCGCGACCGTCTGGAATGTCGACAGCGGCCGGCCGAACTGGTGGCGCTGGGCCACGTAGTCGGCCGTCAGGCGCAGCGCGCCGGCGACCAGACCGGCGGCGTAGGCCCCGGCCATGGCGATCACCAGGTGGTTGAGCCGCTGCGCTGTAGCGCCGTCCAGGACAGCGTCGGAATCGACTGCCACGTCGGAGAATTCGACGACGTACTCCGCACTCCCGGACGATGTCGGAGTGGCGGTCAGCCGGACCCCGTCGGCCCTCGGTGAGACCACGACCACTCCGCTGTCGGTGCTGACCAGCATCCAGGCCGCCAACTCGGCATAGGGCACGGCCAGTTTCACGCCGTTGAGACGGCCGTCGCACAGGGACGTGGCGGGCCGGTCCGGCAGCGCGGCGCCCTGTTCGTTGAGCGCGGCGGTCAGCACCGCACCCCTGGCGACACCGTCGAGGAAACGGTCCTGCTGGGCCTCGCTGGCCAAATCGAGCAAAGGCACCAGACCCAACCCGAGGGTCGCCATCGCGGGACTGATGTTCCCGTGCCGGCCGATACCGGTCAGGGCGGTCGCGATCTCCGGCATGCCGACGCCGTCACCGCCGAGGCGATCGGGGACACCCAGTGCCGTGACCCCACCGGAAACCAATGCCTGCCAAGTGTTCTCACGGTCAAGGACGGAATTGACGACGTCCGCGACGGCCTGTTGCTCAGGGTCCGGGAGTGAAGTCCACCCGAATTCCTCCTCCTAGATGCGCCGGTGTCAGGACCGGGTGGAACCGGAGTAGTCGACCTGCCAGTGTTTGATGCCGTTGAGCCACCCTGACCGAAGCCGCTCGGGGGTTCCGATCGACGACAGGTCCGGCATGTGGTCGGCGATGGCATTGAACATCAGGTCGATCGTCATCCGCGCAAGGTTCGCGCCGAGGCAGTAGTGCACTCCGGTGCCGCCGAATCCGACGTGCGGATTGGGATCTCGAAGGATGTCGAAGGTGTGCGGATCCTCGAACACCTCGTCGTCGAAGTTGGCCGAACGGTAGAACATCACCACCCGCTGACCCTCCTTGATCGGAACGCCCCCCAACTCGGTGTCGATTATCGCGGTGCGCTGGAATGCGGTGACCGGCGTCGCCCAGCGGACGATCTCGTCAGCGGCGGTCTTCGGGCGCTCCCGCTTGTACAGCTCCCACTGATCGGGGTTGTCGAGGAAGGCGATCATGCCGTGGGTGATGGAGTTGCGGGTGGTCTCGCTTCCCGCCACCGCGAGCATCAGCACGAAGAACGCGAACTCGTCGTCGGTGAGCTTCTCGCCGTCGATGTCGGCGTTGATCAGCGCGGTGACGATGTCCTCGCCGGGGTTCTCGGCCTTGATCGCGGCCATCTGCATCGCGTAGGCGAGCAGTTCCATCGAGGAGGCCCGGCCGTCGACATCGGCGAACTCCGGATCCTCGTTGCCGGTCATCTCATTGGTCCAGCGGAAGAGCTTCGCCCGCTCCTCCTGCGGAACGCCGAGAAGCCCGGCGATCACCTGCAGCGGCAACTCGCAGGACACCTGCTCGACGAAATCGCCCGGCGCCGTCGGCCGCGGCGGTCTTGACGATGTTCTCGGCACGCTGGGTCAGTTCGTCGCGCAGCCGCTCGACGGCGCGCGGGGTGAAGCCGCGGGAGATGATCCGGCGCAGCCGGTCGTGGTGCTCGCCGTCCATGTTGAGCAGGACGACCCGCTGCATGTCGATGTCCTCGCGCGACCATGTCGTCGGCGAACTGCGGGAGGGCGGTGTTGGGCCCGGCGTGGTAGATGTCGCTGCGGCGGGAGACTTCCTTGACGTCCTTGTGCTTGGTGACGACCCAGTAGCCACCGTCGTTGAAGCCGCCCTTGCCGATCTTCTGCTCGCACCACCAGACCGGGGCGATCTTGCGCAGCTCGGCCAACTCGTCGACGGGCAGCCGCACGACGTTGCGGTCGGGGTCCAGGAAGTCGAATCCCGCAGGCAAGTGGGGCGACGGCATGAATCTGCTCCTCAAGAAAATATGACGTGTTCTAGTGCCAGTAAAACACGGCTCCACCACAGACAAAAGGCATCACAGCATCCTCGCTTGTCAGAGGACTGAAACGTGTTCTAGCCTGGCCGCATGGGTAATCCTGTCATCGTCGAAGCCACCCGCAGCCCGATCGGGAAGCGCAGCGGCTGGCTCTCCGGACTGCACGCCACCGAATTGCTCGGAGCCGTCCAGAAGGCCGTCGTCGAGAAGGCGGGAATCGACCCGGGACAGGTCGAGCAGGCCATCGGCGGCTGCGTGACGCAGTTCGGCGAGCAGTCCAACAACGTCACCCGGGTCGCCTGGCTGACGGCCGGCCTGCCCGATCACGTCGGCGCGACCACGGTCGACTGCCAGTGCGGCAGCGCCCAGCAGGCCAACCACCTGATCGCCGGCCTGATCGCCGCCGGGGCCATCGACGTCGGAATCGCCTGCGGTATCGAGGCGATGAGCCGCGTCGGCCTCGGCGCCAACGCCGGACCCGACCGCTCCAAGATCCGCGCCGAGTCCTGGGACATCGACATGCCCGACCAGTTCACCGCCGCCGAACGGATCGCCAAGCGGCGCGGCCTCACCCGGTCCGACCTCGACCACCTCGGGCTGATCTCCCAGCAGAAGGCCAAGCGCGCCTGGGACGAGCACCGGTTCGACCGGGAGATCTCCCCCATCGAGGCTCCGGTGATCGGCGACGACAAGCAGCCCACCGCCGAACGGCACATGGTGACCCGCGACCAGGGCCTGCGCGACACCACCGCCGAGGGTCTGAGCGCCCTCAAGCCGGTGCTCGAGGGCGGACTGCACACCGCCGGGCACCTCCTCGCAGATCTCCGACGGGGCGGCCGCCGTGTTGTGGATGGATGAGTCCGTGGCACGAGCGCAAGGCCTCAGGCCGCGGGCCCGCATCGTCGCCCAGGCACTGGTCGGTTCCGAGCCCTACTACCACCTCGACGGACCGGTGCAGTCCACGGCGCGGGTGCTGGAGAAGGCCGGTATGACGATGGGCGACATCGACCTCGTCGAGATCAACGAAGCGTTCGCGTCGGTGGTGCTGAGCTGGGCGCAGGTGTACAACGCCGACATGGACAAGGTCAACGTCAACGGCGGCGCCATCGCGCTGGGCCATCCCGTGGGCAGCACCGGCAGCCGGCTGATCACCACGGCGTTGCACGAACTGGAGCGCACCGGCCAGTCGACGGCTCTGATCACGATGTGCGCCGGCGGGGCTCTGTCGACGGGCACCATCATCGAGCGGATCTGACGCTGGTATCGCCGACCGAACGGATCGCCGCGGCCCAGGCCTACATCGACGCACTGGTCAGCCATGAGGGTGAGGCGGTGCCGTTCGCCCCGGACTGCATCCGGGTGGAGCAGGGGATCAGGACCGGGTTCTCCGGTAAACACCTGCGGCGCAGCCTGACTCGCGGTCCGCAATACCGGATCATCGCAGCCACCACCGCACCCGAATACACCGTCGACGGTGACGAGGTGCGGGCCCGCTACCTGGTGCTGACGACCTTGTCCGCCGGTGGACGGCAGGCCGCCGCACGGGTGGACGAGACGTTCGTCATCCCCTCCGACGGCCTGATCCACCACATCCGGGTTAGATTTCATCCGACCCTCGTGAGGAGCCCACGCATGGCCAAACCAGCCCCCCGCGGCCTGAATTCGCCGCAGACCAACACCATCATCAAGTGGATGTCCCGGGCGCAGACATGGATCTACCGGAAGACCGACGGCCGACTCGGCGGCACGTTCCTTCAGGGCGCGCCCGTGGCGCTGCTGACCACCACCGGCCGCAAGACCGGCGAACCGCGGGTCAGCCCGCTGCTCTACTGGCGCGAGGGCGACCGCGTCGTGCTGATCGCCTCCAAAGGCGGATCGGCCAGCAACCCGCTGTGGTACCTCAACCTCAAGGCGGACCCGAAGGTATCGGTTCAGATCCGCGACGAGGTGTTGCACCTGACGGCCCGCGACGCGACCGAGGAGGAGCGGGCACGCTACTGGCCGAAGATGGCCGCGATGTACACCAGCTTCGACGACTACCAGTCCTGGACCGACCGGGTGATCCCGGTGGTCATCTGCGACCCGTGACGAAGCGTCCCCGTAGGGGTCTCAGCGGGCCGGCCGGGGATCGAGTGTGAAGGTAGCTTCACACGCGGCGGGGACTGTGAAGATAGCTTCACACTCGGGGAACTAGACGTCGATGGGGCCTGCGGGCCCGGCGCCGGTGGGGCGCCGCCCCACTCGGTGGGCCCGGCGCGATCAGGCGCCGTAGACCGGGACCGGCGGGCGGCCCTCGGCCAGCAGGCTGCGCACCACCGGACCGAGTTCACCGGGTTCCCAGCGCGCACCCTTGTCCACCTCGGCTCCGTGCTGCCAGCCCTCGGCCGCGCGGATGATGCCGCCCTCGACCTCGAACACCCGGCCGGTGACATCGGCGGACTCCACGCTGCCCAGCCACACCACCAGCGGCGAGATGTTCTCCGGCGCCATCGCATCGAAGCCGTTCTCCGGCTTGGCCATCATCTCGGCGAACACCGTCTCGGTCATCCGGGTCCGCGCGGACGGCGCGATCGCATTCACCGTGACGCCGTAACGGCCCATCTCGGCGGCGGCCACCAGGGTGAGCGCGGCGATGCCGGCCTTGGCGGCGCTGTAGTTGCCCTGCCCGACGCTGCCCTGCAGTCCGGCACCGGAACTGGTGTTGATGATCCGCGCGTTGAGGCTTTCCGCGGTCGCGGTGCCGTTCTTCACCAGTCCGCGCCAGTAGGCCCCGGCATGCCGGATGGTGGCGAAGTGCCCCTTGAGGTGCACGGCGATGACGGCGTCGAACTCCTCCTCGCTGGTGTTGGCGATCATCCGGTCCCGAACGATCCCGGCGTTGTTGACCAGCACGTCGAGACGGCCGAACTCGTCGACAGCGGCCTGGATCAACCCGGCGGCCTGCTCCCAGTCGGCGACGTTGGCTCCACTGGCGACGGCTTCGCCTCCGGCCGAACGGATCTCGTCGACGACGGCCTGGGCGGCACTGCCGCCGCCGGCCGGGGAACCGTCCAGCCCGACTCCGATGTCGTTGACCACCACCTGAGCGCCCTCGGCGGCGAAGGCCAACGCATGAGCCCGGCCGATCCCGCCTCCGGCGCCGGTCACGATGACCGCCCGTCCGTCGAGCAACCCCATCAGCGAGTCTCCTTCGTGTTGGCACCGGATACGGACAGGTATGGCGGCGGCTCGCCACCACCGTGCACGGGCAGTGTGGCACCGCTGATGTAAGAGGCGGCGTCGGATGCCAGAAATGCTGTCGCCCAGCCGATCTCATCGGGTCGTGCCAGACGGCCGAGGGGAACGGTCGCGGCCACCGCAGCCTGCGAGTCACTGTCCCCGTAGAAGAGTTCGGCCTGCTCGGTGGCCACCATACCGGCCACCACGGCGTTGACCCGGACCTTCGGCGCCCACTCGACCGCCAGTGTCGCGGTGAGGCTGTCGACGCCGGCCTTGGCGGCCGCGTAGGAAGCGGTGCCCGGCGACGGCCGACGACCGCTCACGCTGGAGATCGAGACGATCGACCCGCCCGACTCCTGTTGCTGCATCACGGCATTAGCGGCCAGTGAGACGTTGAGCATGCCGAGCAGATTCAGTTCGATGACCTTCTGATGGAACCGCGGAGAGGCCTCGGCGGCCAACGCGTACGGCGAACCGCCGGCGTTGTTCACGACGACGTCGAGGCGGCCGTGGAGTTCCACGATGGCGCCGACCATCGCGGCGACGGCATCCGGGTCGCGGACGTCGCAGCGGTGAAACTCGAAGGGCAGACCGTCGACCGGGCGCCGGGCGCAGGTGACGACCACAGCGCCCTGGCGCGCGAACACCTCGCTGATGCCGGCCCCGACCCCACGCACGCCGCCGGTCACCAGCACGACACGGCCGCTGAGATCCAGATCCACCGTGCTAGCCTACCAAGCAAGTGCTTGCTTAGGAGTGCCATGACGATCACGTCGTCCACCGTCGAACCCGGCATCGTCGCGGTGACGGTCGACTATCCCCCGGTCAACGCCATCCCGTCACGGGGCTGGTTCGAACTGGCCGACGCCATCACCGCGGCCGGCCGGGATATGGCCACCCACGTGGTGATCCTGCGGGCCGAGGGCCGCGGCTTCAACGCCGGCGTGGACATCAAGGAGATGCAGCGCACCTCCGGCTTCACCGCGCTGATCGACGCCAACCGCGGCTGCTTCGCCGCGTTCAAAGCCGTCTACGAATGCGCAGTCCCGGTGGTCGCGGCGGTCAACGGCTTCTGCGTCGGCGGAGGAATCGGCCTGGTGGGCAACGCCGACGTGATCGTCGCGTCCGACGACGCGACGTTCGGCCTGCCCGAAGTGGAGCGCGGAGCGCTCGGCGCGGCCACACACCTGTCCCGGTTGGTCCCACAGCACATGATGCGTCGACTCTTCTTCACCGCCGCGACCGTCGATGCGGCCACGCTGCACCACTTCGGTTCGGTGCACGAGGTGGTGCCCCGAGCCGACCTCGACGAGGCCGCGCTGCGGGTGGCCCGCGATATCGCCGCCAAGGACACCCGCGTCATCCGAGCGGCTAAGGAGGCGCTGAATCTTATTGACCTGCAACCGGTGAACTCCAGCTATCGCATGGAGCAGGGGTTCACCTTCGAATTGAACCTGTCCGGGGTTTCCGACGAACTCCGCGACGATTTCGCCGGGACGGCCAAGTCCAAGACCCATGAAGGATAAGCGGACGACCCTCGACGCCGCCGTGTCGGCCGTCGAGAGCGGTATGACCATCGGCATCGGCGGCTGGGGATCCCGGCGCAAGCCGATGGCGTTCGTGCGGGCCCTGTTGCGCACCGGCGTCACCGATCTGACCGTGGTCACCTACGGCGGACCCGATATCGGCCTGCTGTGCTCGGCGAACAAGGTCGCCAAGATCTACTACGGCTTCGTGTCGCTGGACTCCCCACCGTTCTACGACCCGTGGTTCTCCCGGGCCCGCACCACCGGCGCCATCGTCGCCCGCGAGATGGACGAGGGAATGCTGCGCTGCGGGTTACAGGCTGCAGCGCAACGGCTTCCGTTCCTGCCGACCCGCGCCGGACTGGGCAGTTCGGTGCCGGACTTCTGGGACGGGGAGTTGGCGACGATCCGCTCCCCCTATCCGACGGGCGGGAAGGCCGAGGAACTCATCGCCATGCCGGCGCTTCGCCTGGATGCCGCCTTCGTTCATCTGAACCTCGGGGACCGACACGGCAACGCCGCGTACACCGGCATCGATCCGTACTTCGACGATCTGTTCCTGATGGCCGCCGACCGCCGGTATCTGTCGGTGGAACGAATCGTGCCGACCGCGGAACTGGTCAACGGCGTGCCACCCCAGGCGCTTCTGGTCAATCGGATGATGGTCGACCAGGTGGTCGAGGCACCGGGTGGTGCGCACTTCACCACGGCGGCACCCGATTACGGCCGCGACGAACGATTCCAACAGCACTACGCCAAAGCAGCCGCCGACGAATCCACCTGGTCGGAGTTCGTCGCCACCTACCTGTCCGGCAGCGAAGCCGACTATCAGGCGGCGGTTCGCCGATTCGCCGCGGAGCAGGAGGCGACATCGTGATCCAGGTGAGCAGAGCCGAGGTCTGCGCCGTCGCCTGCGCCGAGTTGTTCCGCGACGCCGGTGAGATCATGGTCAGCCCGATGACCACCATGGTGTCCATCGGCGCGCGGCTGGCACGGCTGACCTTCTCCCCCGACATTCTGCTGACCGACGGCGAAGCGCAACTTCTGGCCGAGACCCCGGCCATCGGCGCGACCGGCGCGGTCGAGGGCTGGATGCCGTTCGGGCGGGTCTTCGAGACCCTGGCCTGGGGCCGGCGCCATGTGGTGATGGGCGCCAACCAGATTGACCGGTACGGGAACCAGAACCTCTCCGCGTTCGGCCCGCTGCAACACCCGACCCGGCAGATGTTCGGCGTGCGGGGAGCACCCGGCAACACGATCAACCACGCGACGAGCTACTGGGTCGGCAACCACTCCACCCGGGTGTTCTGCGATGCCGTCGACGTGGTGTCCGGAATCGGTTGGGACAAGATCGATCCCGACAATCCCGCCTACCGTTTCGTCAACGTGTACCGAGTCGTCAGCAACCTCGGTGTCTTCGACTTCGGCGGGCCGGGCCACACCATGCGAGCCGTCTCACTGCACCCCGGAGTTCAGCCCGAGGACGTCCGCGCCAACACCTCCTTCGAGGTGCACGGCCTCGACGACGCCGGATCCTCTCGCCTGCCCACCGGGGACGAACTCGACCTGATCGCCCGGATTGATCCGCGAGCATTCCGGGACAAGGAGGTGAAGGGATGAGGATCCGGACCGCACTGACCCGTATGGTCGGCATCGAACATCCGGTGGTCCAGACCGGCATGGGCTGGGTAGCGGGAGCGCGGTTGGTGTCGGCGACCGCGAATGCGGGCGGCCTGGGAATCCTGGCCTCGGCGACGATGACCATCGACGAACTTGCCACCGCGATATCGAAGGTGAAGGCCACCACCGATAGACCCTTCGGCGTCAATATGCGCGCCGATGCCGCCGACGCCGGCGACCGCGTCGACCTGATGATCCGTGAGGGCGTCAAAGTCGCGTCGTTCGCATTGGCGCCCAAGCCCGAACTCATCGCTCGCCTCAAAGAGGCGGGCGCCGTGGTGATCCCGTCGGTGGGAGCAGCCAAACACGCCCGCAAGGTCGCCGGGTGGGGTGCCGACGCGGTGATCGTGCAGGGCGGCGAGGGCGGCGGGCACACCGGACCGGTGGCCACCACACTGCTGCTGCCGTCGGTGCTCGACGCCCTGGCCGGCACCGACATCCCGGTGGTCGCCGCCGGTGGCTTCTTCGACGGCCGCGGGTTGGCGGCCGCGCTGTCCTACGGCGCGGCGGGCGTCGCCATGGGCACGCGCTTCCTGCTCACCTCGGACTCGACGGTCCCCGACTCGGTCAAACAGCGCTACCTGCAGGCCGGCCTGGATGGGACGGTGGTCTCGACACGGGTGGACGGCATGCCGCACCGTGTGCTGCGCACCGGGCTGGTCGAGAACCTCGAAAGCGGCTCCCGGGTCAGGGGATTCACCGCGGCCGTGGTCAACGCCGCGAAATTCAAGAAGATGTCCGGGATGCGCTGGACATCGATGGTCCGCGACGGCCTGGCGATGCGGCACGGCAAGGACATGACCTGGTCGCAGGTGCTGATGGCGGCCAACACCCCGATGCTGCTCAAAGCCGGACTCGTCGACGGCAACACCAACGCCGGGGTGCTGGCCTCGGGTCAGGTGACCGGGATCATCGAGGATCTGCCGTCGTGCGCCGAGCTCATCGAGGGCATCGTCAGCGATGCCATTGCACACCTGCAAGCCGCTGGGGCCCTGATCGACTGAAGCGCTCCCCGCCACGGCGTAGGGTCGGATTATGGGGATTGCACCGGAAAGCTGGCCGGCGCCGTTTCGGACGGCCATCAGGACGTCGAACAAGTATCTGCTCAATCCGTTGATGATGCGACTGGCCGGCAAACGCTTCTGGTACGCCTCGGTGATCGAGCACACGGGGCGCCGTTCCGGACAGCGCTACTCGACGCCGATCGTCGCTGATCGCGTCGGCGACGACCTTCTCATTCCGCTTCCCTACGGGACCCAGGTCGACTGGGTGCGCAACGTCCTGGGCGCCGGCGAGGCCACCATCGTGAGCAAAGGCCAGACCTACCGCGTGACATCACCGGAACTCATCTCCTCGACGCAGGCCCTGCCCCTGCTGCCCCGGGACCGGCGACGGACGTTCGAGCGGGTGAACATCGGACACTTCCTGAGGGCGGAAATCGCCCCGAACCCCTAGTGCGGCAGGGATTTCTCGACGAGCAACAGCTGCGCGTACGCGGCGATGGACTGCGCGTCGGTGATCTCTCCGGCCAGCATCATCGCCTCCACCTGAACCCGGGTGAACCAGGCGCTGCGCATGTCCTGCTCCTCGTGCTCCCGGTCATGATCCCCCTCGCGCGACATCGGTGGCCAGGAACACGAAACCGCGCTGACTGCTCATCCCCGGCGCCACATCCAGCCGACCGAGCAGCCTCATCTCGCCGGCGGTCAGTCCGGTCTCCTCCCGCAGTTCGCGCGCCGCCAACGCCATGGGCTCCATATCCGCCAGTCCGGGAGCCGCCCCCTGCGGGAACTCCCAGCGCCGCTGACCCAGCGGGTAGCGAAACTGTTCGACCAGCCGCACGCGATCCCCGTCGACGGCGATGATCAGGGCGTACGACGGCTTGTCGACCACCCCGTAGATACCGGCCGATCCGTCCGGCCGGCGTATCCGATCCTCGCGGACGACGATCCAGTCGTTGCGATAGACCTCGCGCGACGAGATCTGCGTGATCGGCAGCACCCGCCGCCCCTACAGCCGTTCGATGATGGTGACGTTGGCGGTGCCGCCACCCTCACACATGGTCTGCAGGCCGTAGCGGCCACCGGTGCGCTCGAGTTCGTTGAGCATCGTCGCGAACAGTTTGGCCCCGGTCGCCCCCAGTGGGTGCCCGAGAGCGATGCCACCGCCGTTGGGATTGACCCGGTCCGGGTCCGCGCCGGTCTCCTTGAGCCAGGCCAGCACCACGGGCGCGAACGCCTCGTTGATCTCGACGATGTCGATGTCGTCGATCGACAGTCCGGTCTTGTCCAGCGCGTAGCGGGTCGCGGGGATGGGGCCGGTCAGCATCAGCACCGGGTCCGCCCCGCGGCAACTGATGTGGTGGATTCGGGCGCGGGGCTTCAGTCGGTGGTCTTTGACCGCCTGCTCCGAGGCCAGCAGCACCGCACTGGCACCATCGCAGATCTGGCTCGCCACCGCCGCCGTCATCCGGCCGCCCTCGCTCAACGTCGGCAGGCCGGCCATCTTTTCCAGCGTTGTCTCCCTGGGTGTTTCGTCGATCGCAAAACCCTCGACCGGGATGATCTCGTTGTCGAATCGACCGCCGCGAATCGCGGCGAAGGCACGCTGGTGGCTGCCCAGCGCCCAGCGCTCCATGTCCTCGCGGGAGATGTCCCATTGTTCGGCGATCATCTCCGCGCCCCGGAACTGGGAGATCTCCTGGTCGCCGTAGCGCTGCAGCCAACCCTTGGACTCCGCCGTCGGCGTGGTGAAGCCGAACTGCTCGCCGACGATCATCGCCGCCGAGATCGGGATCTGGCTCATGTTCTGCATGCCGCCGGCCAGGATCAGATCGGCGGTGCCCGCCATGATGGCCTGGGCGCCAAAGGAAATGGCCTGCTGGCTGGAACCGCACTGCCGGTCGACGGTCACACCCGGGACCTCTTCGGGATAGCCGGCGGCCAGCCAGGTGAGTCGGCCGATATTGCCGGCCTGGCCGCCGACGGCGTCAACGCACCCGACGATGGCGTCGTCGACGGCGGCCGGGTCGACGTCGTTGCGGTCGAAGATGCCGCGGAATGCGTAGACCCCGAGGTCGATCGGATGGATACCGGCCAGCGAGCCGTTGCGCTTGCCGACGGGCGTGCGAACCGCGTCGACGACGTATGCCTCAGGCATTTTGGTGCTCCTTGTCGGTGCCGGCGGCGATGCCGCCGAGAACGATGGACAGGTATTGGCGGCCGACCTGCTCCGCGGTCAACGGGCCGCCCGGGGTGTACCAGCGAACGGACACCCAGGTCGTGTCGCGGATGAACCGGTAGACGAGGTCGACGTCGATATCCGGCCGGAAGCAGCCCTGCGCTATACCCTCATGCAGGACGTCGACCCACATCTTGCGCTGGCGCTGATTGAGTTCGCTCACATAGGAGAACCGAGGCTGGCTGGACAGCCGTTCGGCCTCGTCCTGATAGATGACGACCTCGGCGTGATGATGCTCGATCGCGTCGAAGGAGGCCATGAACAGGCCCTTGAGCCGTTCCATCGGGTTGGGTTCGGTGTCGATGATCTCCTGGTAGCGGTCGAACAGCCAGTCGAGGAAGCTGCGCAGTACCTCGTCGACCATGTCCTCCTTGGAGGAGAAGTGGTGATAGAGGCTGCCGGAGAGGATGCCCGCGGCGTCGGCGATGTCGCGGACCGTGGTGGCTCGCAGCCCGCGCTCGGCGAACATCGTGGCGGCGAGGCCGAGCAGTTCGTCGCGGCGGGTGGCCGGTTGGTGTCATGGATGCTGGCTCGACACCGAAATGACCTCGCCGGTCAGGTAACTGGAGTAGTCGCTGGCAAGGAAGGCGATGGTGGCGGCGACCTCCCACGGCTCGGCGGCGCGGCCGAAGGCCTCGCCGCTCCGAGAGCCGGTCGAGCAGGTCTGCCGAACTGGTCTTCTCCAGGAACTTGTGCCGGGCGATGCTCGGCGACACCGCGTTGATGCGCACGCCGTACTCGACGGCTTCGATTGCGCTGCAACGGGTCAGCGCCATCACGCCGGCCTTGGCGGCTGCGTAGTGGGACTGGGAGTGCTGAGCCCGCCAGCCCAGGACGCTGGCGTTGTTGACGATCGCCCCGCCGTGCCCGGCATCGCGGAAGTAGGCGAGCGCCGCCCGGGTCGCCCGCATCACCGAGGTGAGGGTGACGTTGAGCACGCGGTCCCATTCCTCGTCGGTCATGTCGATCACCGGCGTCTGCCCGCCCAGGCCGGCGTTGTTGACGAGCACGTCGAACCGGCCGAAACGCGCTGTGGTGGAGTCGATCAGCGCGTCGACCTGAGCCGAGGATGTCACGTCGCACACCACGCTCTCCACCCGGCCGCGGCCCAACTCCGACAGCGCGTCCCGGGTCTCGTCGCAGGCGCCGTTCGTGGTGATCGGAGATCATCACGTCCGCACCTTCGAGCAGGGCGCGACGTGCGGTGGCCGAGCCGATGCCGGTGCCGGCCGCTGCGGTGACGACGACGACCTTGCCGTCGAGCAGGCCGTGACCGCCGATCTCCGCGGGCGGTGTGGACAGTGGATTCATCAGCCCCGCGCCTCTCGCGGCAGGCCGAGCACGCGCTCGGCGATGATGTTGCGCTGCACCTCGTTGGAGCCGCCGTAGATGGTGTCGGCCCGGGAGAACAGGAACAGCCGCTGCCACTCGTCGAACTCGCCCTCGTCCAGGACGCAGGCCGGCCTTGCCCTGATGTCGAATGCCAGTTCGCCGAGGTCGCGATGCCAGTTGGCCCACAACAGCTTCGACACTGAATCTATTCCGTCGACCTGGCCGGCCTGCTCGCTCGTCCATGGTGGCCATCGCGAAGGAGCGCATCGTCTGTAAGCCGGCCCAGGCCCGGGTGAGCCGCTCGCGGATCAGCGGATCGTCGGCGGCTCCGGTCTTCTTGGCCAGGTCCACCAGTCCGGAAAGCTCACGTGCGTAACGGATCTGCTGACCCAGTGTGGAGACGCCGCGTTCGAACTGCAGCGTGGCCATCGCGACCCGCCAGCCGTCCCCGGGCTCCCCGACCACCAGGCCGGCGTCGGTGCGGGCGTCGGTGAAGAACACCTCGTTGAATTCGGAATCCCCGGTGAGTTGCACGATCGGACGGATCTCGACACCCGGCTGGTCGAGGGGCACAAGGAGATACGCCAGACCGCTGTGGCGCTTGGACCCCTTCTCGGACCGCGCGAGCACGAAACACCACTGGGCCCAGTGCGCCAGTGACGTCCAGACCTTCTGCCCGTTGATCACCCAGTGGTCACCGTCGAGCACCGCCGACGTCGACACATTGGCCAGGTCGCTGCCGGCCCCCGGCTCCGAATAGCCCTGGCACCACAGTTCGGTCACGTCCCTGATGGCCGGAAGGAACCGCTGCTTCTGCGCCTCGGTGCCGTAGGCGATGAGCGTCGGCCCGACCAACTCCTCACCGAGATGGTTGACCTTGTCCGGGGCGTCGGCCTTGGCGTACTCCTCGTAAAACGCCACCCGGTGCGCCACCGACAGACCCCGGCCGCCGTGCTCCACCGGCCAGCCCAGGCAGGTCAGTCCGGCGGCGGCCAGATGACGGTTCCAGGCCAGCCGCTGCTCGAACGCCTCATGCTCGCGGCCCGGTCCGCCCAGACCCTTGAGCGCCGCATAGTCGCCGACCAGATTGTCGGCGAGCCAGGCACGGACCTCCGCCCGGAACTCCTCGACAGTCACCCTTGTAGACTAACCTACCAAGCACTTGCTTTGGTGGCCCGGGCGGACGAACCAGGCATTGACGACCCAAGGAGCATCGCGATGACGGGCCTGCTCACCACGCCGGCGGTGCTCGACCGGATGGCCTGCGACTTCGCCGACCACCAGGCCGTGGCAACCACCGAGCGCAGCCTCACGTTCGCCGAACTGCGCGAGGAGGTCCGGCACGCCGCGGCGGCCATCGCCGGTCTCGGCGTGCGCGCCGGGGACCGGGTGGCCCTGTGGTCGCCGAACACTTGGCACTGGGTGGTGTCCTGCCTGGCGATCCACTACGCGGGCGCGGTCGTGGTGCCGATCAATACCCGCTACACCGCCGAGGAGGCGGCCGACATCGTCGACCGGACGCGTGCACCCCTGCTCATCGCGATGGGCCGGTTCCTGGGTGCTGACCGGGTGACCGACCTCAACCGGGCGGCCGTGCCGGCCCTGCGACACATCGTCCGGATCCCCGTCGAGGATTCCGACGGCAGTTGGGATGACTTCCTCGCCGGACCACAGCCACCGATGTCCGAGATCGACGCCCGGGCCGCGGCCGTCCGGCCCGACGACGTCTCCGACATCCTGTTCACC
Organism: uncultured Actinomycetota bacterium; assembly: GCA_963715145.1. Lineage (GTDB taxonomy): Bacteria > Actinomycetota > Actinomycetes > Mycobacteriales > Mycobacteriaceae > Mycobacterium. The sequence continues at coordinate 72,132 of CAVQRL010000003.1, forward strand.
TCCGGCACCACCGGCCGAAGCAAGGGGGTGCTGTGCGCCCACCGGCAGTCGCTGTCCGCCTCCGCCTCCTGGGCGCAGTGCGGCCAAGTCACCAGCGCCGACCGGTATCTCTGCATCAATCCGTTCTTCCACAACTTCGGCTACAAGGCCGGCATCCTGGCCTGTCTGCAGACCGGGGCAACACTCGTTCCGCAGCTGACCTTCGACGCCGCCGAGGCCATGCGGACGGTGCAGGAGCAGCGGATCACGGTGTTGCCCGGTCCGCCAACCATCTATCAGGCTTTGCTGGATCACCCGTCCCGCAAGGAGTTTGACCTGAGCTCGCTGCGTTTCGCCGTCACCGGGGCGGCCATTGTTCCGGTGGTGCTGATCGAGCGGATGCAGAGCGAACTCGACTTCGACATCGTGCTGACGGCCTACGGCCTGACCGAGGCAAGCGGATTCGGCACGATGTGCCGGCCCGACGACGATCCGGTCACCGTGGCCACGACCTGCGGACGCCCGATCGCCGACTTCGAGTTGCGCATCGGCACTCCCGACCACAGCGGTGCCGGCGAGGTTCTGCTGCGCGGCCCGAACGTGATGCTCGGTTACCTCGACGACCCGAAAGCCACGGCCGAGACCGTCGACACCGAGGGCTGGCTGCACACCGGCGACGTGGGCACCCTCGACGCGGCCGGAAACCTGCGCATCACCGATCGACTGAAGGACATGTACATCTGCGGCGGATTCAACGTCTATCCCGCCGAGGTCGAGCAGGTGCTCGCCCGGTGCCACGGTGTGGCGGATGCCGCGGTGATCGGCGTGCCCGACGACCGACTCGGCGAGGTCGGCTGTGCGTTCGTCGTGCGCCGGACGGAAGAGCAGTTGAGCGAGGACGATGTCATCGCCCACGCCCGAAAGCATCTGGCCAACTTCAAGGTTCCACGCTCGGTGGTCTTCCTCGAGCAGTTGCCGCGCAACGCCGGCGGCAAAGTGGTCAAGCCGACACTGCGAGAGATGGTCTGATGGATCTCGATTACGACCAGACGACCTGCGACTTCCGCGACGAGGTACGCACCTTCCTGGCCGCCAACACCGCGGCCTTCCCGACGAAGTCCTATGACACCGCCGACGGCTTCGCGCAACACCGCCGCTGGGACCGGGTGCTCTTCGACGCCGGCTTCTCGGTGATCACCTGGCCGCAGCGTTACGGTGGCCGCGACGCGACCCTGCTGCAGTGGGTGGTTTTCGAGGAGGAGTACTTCCGGGCCGGAGCGCCGGGCAGAGCGAGCGCCAACGGCACCTCGATGCTGGCACCGACGCTGTTCGGCCACGGCACCGAGGAACAGCGGTTGCGGATCCTGCCGAAGATGGCCAGCGGAGAGGAGATCTGGGCTCAGGCCTGGTCGGAGCCCGAATCGGGCAGCGACCTGGCCTCGCTACGGTCCACCGCAACACCGACCGACGGCGGTTGGCTGCTCAACGGCCAGAAGATCTGGAGCAGTCGCGCGCCGTTCGGCGATCGGGCCTTCGGATTGTTCCGCTCCGATCCGAACTCGCAGCGCCACCGCGGACTGACCTATCTGATGTTCGACCTCAAGGCCGACGGTGTGACGGTGCGCCCGATCGAACAGCTCGGCGGTGCAACGGGTTTCGGGGAGATTTTTCTCGACGATGTGTTCGTGCCGGACGCCGACGTCATCGGCGAGGTCCACGAGGGCTGGCGCGCGGCGATGAGCACCGCCAGCAACGAACGCGGGATGTCGCTGCGCAGCCCGGCACGGTTCGTCGCACCCGCGGAGCGTCTGGTCCGCGAGTGGCGGGAGCGCGGCGCCGACCCGGCGTTCGCCGACCGGGTGGCCGACGCCTGGATCAAGGCGCAGGCCTACCGATTGCACACCTTCGGAACGGTCACCCGGATCGCCGACGGCGGCGAACTGGGTGCGGAATCGTCGGTCACCAAGGTCTTCTGGTCCGACCTCGACGTCGCACTGCACCAGACTGCCCTGGACCTGCGCGGACCGGATGCCGAACTCGTCGACACCTGGACCGACGGACTGCTCTTCGCGCTGGGCGGCCCAATCTACGCGGGTACCAACGAGGTTCAGCGCAACATCATCGCCGAACGACTCCTCGGCCTGCCCAAGGACGGAGCCAAGGCCTGATGAAGTTCGCGCTGGACAACGAGCAACGGGATTTCGCCGCAAGCATCGACGCCGCCCTGGGCTCCGCCGACGTTCCGTCCGCGGTCCGCGCCTGGGCCGCCGGCAACACCGCCCCAGGACGTGGGGTGTGGGCGCGAATCGCCGATCTTGGTGTCACCGCATTGGCGGTCCCGGAGAAGTTCGACGGAATCGGCGCGCACCCGGTGGATCTCGTCGTCGCCCTCGAACGCCTGGGCCGGTGGTGTGTTCCCGGCCCGGTCACGGAATCGGTTGCGGTGGCTCCGATTCTGCTGGCCGACGATGACCGGTCCATCAGCCTCGCGTCCGGTGAGTCCATCGCCACCGTGGCGATGCCGCCCGGGGTGTCTCGCGCGGTGGATGCCGACGCCGCCGACCTGGTGCTGATCGCGACCGACGCCGGGGTCGCCGATGCCACCGCCGGGACGCGCCATGAGTCGGTCGACCCGGCGCGCCACCTGTTCGACCTCACCCCGCACGGGCAGGCTCGACCGGCGGATGCGGCAAGGGCCTACGAGTTCGGTGTGCTGGGCACCGCCGCCCAACTCCTCGGGGCCGGTCAGGCGATGCTGGACATGTCGGTGGACTACGCCAGGCAGCGCACCCAGTTCGGTCGGGCGATCGGCAGTTACCAGGCCATCAAACACAAACTCGCCGACGTTCACATTGCCCTCGAGTTGGCCCGCCCGCTGGTGTTCGGTGCCGCATTGTCACTGGCCGATGACGCCGCGCACGCCGCCCGCGACGTCAGTGCCGCCAAGGCCGCCGCCTCCGACGCCGCCCTGCTCGCGGCGCGAACCGCCCTGCAGACCCACGGCGCGATCGGCTATACCACCGAGCATGACCTGTCGCACTGGCTGCTGCGGGCGCAGGCGCTGCATTCGGCATGGGGGTCGCCCACTTTCCACCGGCGGCGGGTACTGGAGGCGCTGTGACAATGGACGCAGGGATCACGACCGAAGAACGGCAGATGCTTCGGCAGACCGTCGCCGCACTTGTCGACAAGCACGCCGGACCCGAGGCGGTACGCCGCGCCATCGACTCCGAACGGGGTTATGACGAGGCGCTGTGGACCATGTTGTGCGAGCAGGTGGGGGCGGCCGCACTGGTGGTTCCCGAGGATCTCGGCGGGGCCGGCGGCGAATTGGCGGACGCCGCAGCGGTTCTGGAGGAACTGGGCCGTGGCCTGGTGCCCACCCCGCTGTTCGCGACGACGCTCGCGGAACTGGCACTGCTGGCGGCCGATCCACCCGACGCCGACACCCTCGAGCAACTCGCCTCCGGACAATTGATCGGGACGGTCGCCTTCGACCGTGACTACGTGGTCAGCGGTGACGTCGCCGACGTGGTGCTCGAGGTGGTCGACGGCCGGGTGCTCCGCTGGACGGAGGTGACCGCCGAGGCCCGCACGCCGTTGGACCCGACCCGCAGGCTCGCCCGGCTCACCCCGGGCGGCACCACGGTGATCGGACCCGACCCGGGCCTGGCCGATATCGCCGCCGTCCTGCTGGCGGCCGAACAGGTCGGTGCAGCGGCGCGATGCCTGGAGTTGACGGTCGAATACACCAAGCAGCGGGTGCAGTTCGGTCGGCCCATCGGCAGCTTCCAGGCCCTCAAGCACCGGATGGCCGATCTGTACGTCGCCGTCCAGTCCGCGCGGGCGGTGGTCGGCGAGGCCGTCGCCGCCCTGAATCCGGTGACGGCCGCCCGGGCCGCGCTTGCGGCCGGTGAGGCGTTCACCACGGTCGCCGGTGAGTCCATCCAGTTGCACGGCGGGATCGCCATCACCTGGGAACACGATATGCAGCTGTACTTCAAGCGGGCGCACAGCAGCGCCCAACTGTTCGGAGCCCCGCGAGAGCATGTGCGGCGGCTCGAATCCGAAGTCCTCTAGCCTGGAGCCAATGAGCGGTAACGTCGCACGCCGGGCCGGAATCCCGCCGTTCTACGTGATGGACGTGTGGCTGGCTGCCGCCGAGCGCCAACGGACCCACGGTGACCTGGTGAACCTGTCGGCAGGCCAGCCGAGCGTGGGTGCACCCGCACCGGTGCTCGCCGCGGCCGAGCGTGCGCTGCGGTCTGGGCCGTTGGGATACACCGTGGCCCTTGGTATTCCGGAACTGCGCCTCGCCATCGCCAACTCCTACGGCGATAAGTTCGGCCTCGACGTCACTGTCGACGACGTCGTGCTCACCACCGGGTCCTCCGGTGGTTTCCTGCTCACCTTCCTGGCCTGCTTCGACGCCGGCGACCGGGTGGCCATCGCCAGCCCCGGCTACCCCTGCTACCGCAACATCCTCTCGGCGCTGGGCTGCGAGGTCGTCGAGATCGAGTGCGACGAACGGACCCGGTTCCAGCCCACCGTCGGGATGCTCGCCGAACTCGACCCGCCGGTGCAGGGTGTCATCATCGCCAGCCCGGCCAACCCGACCGGCACCGTCATCCCGCCGTCGGAACTGGCCGCCATCGCCCGGTGGTGCGACGCCCACGGTGTCCGACTGGTCAGCGACGAGGTGTACCACGGGCTGGTGTATCCGGGCGCCCCGGAAACCTCATGCGCCTGGCAGACCTCCCGCAATGCCGTTGTGGTGAACAGCTTTTCGAAGTACTACGCCATGACCGGCTGGCGACTGGGCTGGCTGCTGGTGCCCACCGAACTGCGCCGGGCGGTCGACCGCCTGACCGGGAACTTCACCATCTGCCCGCCGGTGCTGCCGCAACATGCCGCGGTCGCCGCCTTCACGCCGGAGGCGATCGCCGAGGCCGACGGTCACCTGCACCACTACGCGGCCAACCGGGAGACGCTGACCGCCGGCCTGCGTCAGCTCGGCCTCACTCGGCTCGCACCGGCCGACGGGGCGTTCTACGTCTACGCCGACGTCTCCGACTTCACTGGCGACTCGCTGCGATTCTGCGAGACACTGCTGGCGGACACCGGACTGGCGATCGCCCCCGGGATCGACTTCGACACGGTGCGGGGCAACTCGTTCGTCAGGCTGTCGTTCGCGGGGCCGTCCGCCGACATCGACGAGGCGCTGCGCCGGCTGGGTCCCTGGTTGAGCCGCTGAGGGTCGGCGCCGCGGCTCAGGCTGCCGATCCCGGGGCACCTGCTCGGTTGCCGTCGGGGCAGGTGGAGTCTCTCCATCCGACGCCGTCGGGCAGCGGGCGAGGCGGCCGCGGCGATGCCCGCGGCACACGCGTTTGCCGGCGCCTTCTTTCGACTCCGACATAGGGTGGGCCTATGCCGTTCCTCGACCATGACCGTGGCAGGATCTACTACCAGCACTGGGCGGTGGATGAGCCACGAGCGGCGGTGATATTCCTGCACGATTTCGGGGAGCACAGCGGCCTTTACGACCGGTACGGCACAGCATTGAACGCCGCGGGTATCGCCTTGTGGGCCGTCGATCAGTTCGGCCACGGACAGTCGCCCGGTGAACGTGGACAGTTCGGCACACTCGAGGACAGTTCCGCGCTGGCCGATGAGCTCACCAAGCTGGCCGAGCAGGAGTGCCCAGGTATTCCGCTTGTGGCCCAGGGACATTCATACGGTGCGGTGGTGACGTTGTTCCGCCTGCTGGAGAATCCCGATCGATATCGCGCCGGTGTGGTCTCCGGGGCGCCGCTGGTCCCGATAGCGGAGCTGGTCGACCTCAATACCGTGATGAACCTCGACACTGCGGGATTGTCCACCGACCCTTTCTATGTGGACCTGATCGAGAACGATCCACTGGCGTTCACCAACGCCGACAGCCGCAACCTGACCCGCGAACTCGACCGGGGCTGGGACAGGTTCGGCGCCGAGTTGCCCCGGCTGGCAGTTCCCACGCTGGCTGTGCATGGCGACATCGACCCGATCGCCTCCCCCGGTGCCGTAGCGGCCTACGCCGAACAGATTCCGGCACTGCGGTATCGGCAGTTCGCCGGCACCCGGCATGACGTCCTCAACGACACCACGCACGCCGAGGTGGCCGCAGCGATCGTCGAATTCATCGACGAACAGCTATAGCCAGGTGTCCGGCGTGGTGGTGGTGAGGAACGCCTCGAGGTCGTCGCGCCATTGCGCCGGCGTGGTCTTGTCCGGTTCGATCCCGGTGTACTCGCCGCGGTAGAACAGCAGCGGCCGCGGCTTGACCGCCGGAACCTCCGACAGCGACTGCACCGCGCCGAACACAACGAAATGGTCTCCGCCGTCGTGCACCGAATGCACCGTGCAGTCGATGTGGGCCAGCGAACCTTCGAGCACCGGGGACCCCAGCCCCGACAGGTGCCAGTCCACCCCGGCGAACTTGTCGGGCTCCTTGGATCCGAATCGCGCGCAGGTGTCGCGCTGCTTCTCGGTCAGCACGTTGACGCAGAACCGGCCGCTGGCCTCGATGGCCTTCCAGGACCGGGACACCTTGGTGGGGCAGAACAGCACCAGTGGCGGGTCGAGGGATAGCGCCGCGAACGACTGACAGGCGAAGCCGTTGGGCTCCCCGTCATGCATGGTGGTGATGATCGTGATGCCGGTGCAGAACTGGCCGAGCACCTGGCGGAACGCCCGGGGGTCGATCGGTTGCGCCGACATCTACGTGGTGACGTGCGAGCCGATGCTGAAGTCGTGCCCCCACAGACTCACCGCGGTGCTCTCCCGGGCGATCCAGTCGTCGTCATCGACCTGCATTCCCTCGCAACCGAATTCGACATCGAATCCGCTGGGCGTCTTCATGTAGAAGGACAGCATCTTGTCGTTGACATGCCGTCCCAGCGTGGCCGACATCGGGACCTTGCGCCGCAGCGCGCGGTCCAGGCACAGTCCGACGTCGTCGCTGTCCTCCACCTCGACCATCAGGTGCACGATCCCACTCGGCGTGGGCATCGGCAAGAACGCCAGGCTGTGGTGGCGGGGGTTGCAGCCGAAGAACCGCAACCAGGCCGGCGGCCCGTCGGCGGGACGGCCGACCAGCTGCGGAGGCAACCGCATCGAGTCGCGCAGCGTGAACCCCAGTACGTCGCGATAGAAGTGCAGTGCCTCGGCGTCGTCGCGGGTGGACAGCACCACATGGCCCAGTCCCTGCTCGCCGGTGACGAACCGGTGGCCGTACGGACTGACAACGCGGCGGTGCTCGAGAGCGGCGCCGTGGAACACCTCGAGATGGTTGCCGGACGGGTCGGCGAAGGTGATCATCTCGTCGACGCGCCGATCGGCCAACTCGGCGGCGGTGGCCTCCTTGTACGGCACGCCCTCGATGTCCAGCGCGTTGCGGATCTGTTGCAGCCCTTCGGCGTTGGCACATTCCCAGCCGGCCGACGAGAGCCGGTCGTGTTCGCCGGGGACGATCACCAGCCGCGCCGGGAAGTCGTCCATGCGCAGATACAGGGCACCGTCGGTCGCGCCCCTGCCCTCCACCATGCCCAGCACCTTCAGTCCGTATTCGCGCCAAGCCGCGAACATCGGTGGACTCGATGCGCAGATAGCCCAGTGAGCGGATGGGACTGCTCATGCGTCTCCTCCGAGGAAGTCGATGGTCAGCTTGTTGAACTCGTCGAACTTCTCCACCTGGGCCCAATGACCGCACTGCCCGAACACATGCAGTTGAACCCGCGGAATCTGCTTGAGCGCGACGAGTGCGCCGTCGATCGGGTTGACCCGGTCCTCGCGGCCCCAGATCAGCAGTACCCGCTGGCGCAGTTTGTAGACGTCGCGCCACATCATGCCGAGTTCGAAGTCCGGTCCGGCGAACGACTTGCCCATCGCCCGTGCCGCCGCCAGCGATTCGGGCTGACTGGCGATCGCGAATCGCTCGTCGACGAGTTCGGGAGTGATCAGCTTCTGGTCGTAGACCATGATCCGCAGGAACCGTTCCATGTTCTCCCGCGTCGGATCCGCGGTGAACCGGCCCAGCAGCTTGACTCCCTCGGTGGGGTCGGGTGCGAACAGGTTGACGCTCAGGCCGCCCGGCCCCATCAGCACCAGCCGCCCGGCGCGGTCGGGGTTGTCCAGTGCGAAGCGCACTGCCGTTCCGCCGCCGAGCGAATTGCCCACCAGGGCAGCACGTTCGACACCGAGATGGTCGAACAGCGCGCAGCACGGCGTTGGCGCTGTAGCGGTTGTACTGCTCGTGTTCGGTGTGCTTGTCGGAGTGTCCGTAGCCGGGCTGATCCACGGCGATGACGTGGAATCGCCGGGCAAGAACGGCGATATTGCGGCCGAAGTTCGACCAACTCGACGCACCCGGACCGCCGCCGTGCAGCAGCACCACGGTCTGGTCGTTGCCCTCGCCGGCCTCGTGGTAGTGCAGTCGCATGTCCCGGCCACTCGAAACGACCTCGGCGTAGCGGGATGTGGACTCGAAGGTGATGTCCTGCTGAGATTCCGCCTCGCGGATGAATGACGTCATTCGGCCGGTCTGCCCTCAGACCATCGTGTCGCCGAGCGGGAGCCCGAACTCCTGATTTCCGAACATCACGTAGGCGCGTTCGGCGTCGTTGGCGGCGTGCACGCGTCCGGCATGTGCGTCGCGCCAGAACCGCTGCAGCGCTTGGTCGTTATTGAGCGCAGTAGCGCCGGCGGCCTCGAAGAGCCGGTCGATGGAGGCGATGGCCCGGCCGGTTGCCCGCACCTGGTCGCGCCGGGCGCGGGCCCGAAGCTCCATCGGAACCTCCCTGCCCTCGCAGAGCAACGCATACTCCTCGGCGAGGTTGCCCTTGAGCTGACGCCAGGCCGCATCGATGTCACTGGCCGCCTCGGCGATGCGCACCTTGGCGAACGGGTCGTCCTTGGCCTTCTCGCCGGCGAACGCGGCGCGCACCCGCTTACCCTGATGCTCGACGTGGGCGTCATAGGCGCCGTATGCCATACCGACGATCGGAGTCGAGATGGTCGTCGGATGCATTGTGCCCCAAGGCATCCGATACACCGGCGCGGTGTTGGTCTTCAGCCCGCCCGCGGAGCCGTCGTTCATCGCCCCGTAGGACAAGAACCGGTGCCGAGGCACGAAGACGTCCTTGACGATCAGGGTGTTGCTGCCGGTGGCCTTCAGCCCGACCACATTCCAGTCGTCGCGGATCTGGTAATCGCCCAACGGCATCAGGAAGCTGCCGAAATCCACCGGGCGGCCGTCCTTGATCACCGGGCCGCCGACGAAGGTCCAGGTGGCGTGGTCACAGCCGGAGGACCACAGCCAGGTGCCGTTGACCAGGTAGCCGCCGTCGACCACCATGCCCGCGCCCATCGGCGCGTACGACGAGGACACCCGCACGGTCGGGTCGTCGGCCCAGACATCCTCCTGGGCCTGCTGGTCGAACTGGGCCAGGTGCCAGTTGTGCACGCCGAGAATCCCACCGGCCCAGCCGGTGGATCCGCAGGCGCTGGCGATCCGGCGGACGGCCTCGAAGAACAGCGTGGGGTCGCACTGCAGGCCGCCCCACTGCTCGGGTTGCAGCAACTTGAAGAACCCGGCGGCGTCGAGATCGGCGACGTTGGCATCGGGCAGGCGACGCAGTTGCTCGGCCTCGGGAGCCCGCTCGCGCAACCGCGGCAGCAACTCGTCGATGGCGGAAAGAACGGTCTGCGCGTCACGCTGCTGAATGGACGTCACTGCATGCCTCCCGGGAGTGCGGTACCGAACCTCAGACTAGAACACGTTACGATTTGTGTCGAGCAGGCCGAGCTCGTAGCTGGTAGTTCATCGTATTGTCATTTCTGTAACGTGTTCTAGTTATTGGAAGGATTGAGCGTCCCGTGACGACCTCTGACAGTCCGGCCACCGCTGTGGTGCACCTGGACGGACAGACCCACACCGTGTCCTGGCCGCGCGGCGAGAAACTGCTCGACGTCCTCCTGGAGAAGGGCATCGAAGCACCGTATTCCTGCCGCGAGGGACACTGCGGCGCCTGCGCGACGACGGTGGTCAGTGGTGAGGTCGAGATGGAGACCAACGATGTCCTCGAGCCCGACGACCTCGCCGACGGCCTGATCCTGGCCTGTCAGTCCCACCCCGTCACCGATGAGGTCGAGGTCACCTACGACTGACCGGGGAAGCCCCCGCATTCGGCGTGAAGATATCTGCACGCCCGGCGTCGGTTGTGAAGCTATCTTCACGTCCGAGGGGATGGGTCCCGGCGATGGGTCGGGAGGTCCCGGCGACGGGTGGAGGCGACGGGTCAACGCGGCAGACCCAGCAGTCTCTCGCCGGCCATGGTGAGCAGGATCTGCTCGGTGCCGCCGGCGATCGACAGGCACCGGGTGTTCAGGAAGCTCTGCACCGCGTCGTTGTAGGCGATACCCGCCCCGGGTGACATGTCCATGCGGAATTCCTCGAGCGCCTGCCGGTAGCGCACCCCGATCAGCTTGCGGGCACTGGCTTCCGCACTGGTGTCCTGACCGCTCACCGCCAAGTTGGGCGATGCGATGGTCCAGCAGCGAGCCCACCTGGGCGGCGAGCAGCAGCGCACCCAGACGGTCGGCGAGCGCCGGGTCCACCTCCTGACCGGCCATGCTGCGCAGCATCTGCTCCATCGGATTGCCCAGCGCCGTGCCGTGTGCCATCGCGACCCGCTCGTTGGCCAGGGTCGTGCGGGCCAGCCGCCAGCCGTCGTTGACCGCACCCACCACCATGTCGTCGGGCACGAACACGTCGTCGAAGAACACCTCGTTGAACATCTCGTCGCCGGTGATCTCGCGCAGCGGCCGGATCATGATGCCCGGCGAACGCATGTCGACCAGGAAGTAGGTGATTCCCTTGTGCTTGGGCGCATCCGGGTCGGTGCGGGCCAGGCACACCCCCCAGTCCGCCTTGTGCGCCGCGGAGGTCCACACCTTCTGCCCGTTGAGGGTCCAACCCCCCTCGGCGCGTTCGGCTTTGGTGCGCAGCGCGGCCAGGTCCGAACCCGCCCCCGGCTCGCTGAACAGCTGGCACCAGATCAGCTCGCCCCGCAGGGTCGCCGGGACGAAGTGCTCGATCTGGTCGGCAGTGCCGGCCTGCAGGATGGTGGGTACCGCCCACCATCCGATGACCAGATCGGGACGTTGCACCCCGGCGGCGGTCAGTTCCTGATCGATCAGCAGTTGCTCGGCCGGGGACGCGTCGCGCCCGTATGGCTTCGGCCAGTGCGGCGCCAGCAGACCCGAATCCGCCAGCGCGACCTGACGCTTCTGCACCGGCAGCGCGGCCACCTCGGCAACGGCGGCGCCGATCTCAGGGCGCAGGTGCGCCACCGACTCCAGGTCGATATGCAGGTCCCGGCGCACGCCGGCAACGGTCAGTTCCGCCACCCGGCGCGACCACGTCGCCCGGCCGCCGAGGAACTGACCGATGCCGTAGGCGCGGCGCAGATACAGGTGAGCATCGTGTTCCCAGGTGATTCCGATTCCACCGAGCACCTGGATGCCGTCCTTCGCGTTGGAGGTGGCGGCATCGATGCCCGCGGCCGCGGCGACGGCCGCGGCGATCGACAACTGGTCATCGTCCCCGCCCGTCGCGGCCACCGCGGCGTCCCCCGCGGCGACGGCGATCTGCTGCGCCCGCAACAGCATCTCGGCGCAGATGTGTTTGACCGCCTGGAAACTGCCGATCGGCTTACCGAACTGCTCACGCACCTTGGCGTACTCGGCGGCGGTGTCCAACGCCCACCCGGCGACTCCGGACGCCTCGGCCGCCAGCACCGTCGCGGCCAGGTCCTCGAACCGCCGCCGCGAGACCGCCAGGCGAGTGGCCGACGCAGCGGTCACCGTCACCCTCGCCAGGGGTCGGGAGAAGTCCGTGGCCGCCAGGGGTTCGACGGTGACGCCCGGACCGGACGCATCTACCAGCACGACCGAATCGCCCACCGGCAACAGAAGCAGCCCGGACTCCACGGCACCCAACACATAGTCGGCCGAGCCGGAAACGCTCCCCGCATCGTCGCGCAGATCGGCCTGCAGGGCGATGCCCGCCGTGACACCTCCGGTCGAAAGCTTCTGCAGCACAGCGTCATCCGAGATCACCAGCGTGGCAAGCGCAGTACTGGCGACGGGGCCGGGCACCAATGCTCGGGCGGCTTCCTCGACCATGACGCACAGATCCTCGACGGACCCGCCCGCCCCCCCGGCCCGCTCCGGAACCGCCACCCCGAACAGTCCCAACTCGACAACGCCGTCATAGACCTGCCGCCAGGCCTCCGGGCGGCCGTGCTCGATATCGCGGATCGCGGCGGTGGCACCCGCGCCGGCCGACCATCGGCGGACCAAATCCCGGACGGCGAACTGTTCGTCTGTGATGGGGGCGGCCACCTGCGCTCCTAGGGTCAGCGGAAATGGGCTTGATCAGGTCCGAGCCCACTAGAACGTGTTCTAATAGTGCCAGCGATGAGCCGTCAAGTCGACCAGGGCGCAACCGCCACGAAGGAGTTCACAACAGTGTCATCTCCAGGGCAGAAGTCGGCCGCCGGCGCGGGGTCCCAGCCCCGCGAGGTGATGCCGGTCTCGGTGCTCGCCGAGTCCGAACTGGGCTCGGAGGCCCAACGGGAGCGGCGCAAGCGCATTCTCGACGCGACCCTGGCGATCGCCTCCAAGGGCGGGTATGAAGCCGTCCAGATGCGTGCGGTCGCCGACCGTGCCGACGTCGCGGTGGGAACCCTGTACCGCTATTTTCCGTCGAAGGTGCATCTGCTGGTGTCCGCACTGGGGCGGGAGTTCGAACGCATCGACGCCAAGACCGACCGGTCGACGGTCTCCGGCGGAACCCCTTACCAGCGGCTGAATTTCATGGTGAGCAAGCTCAACCGGGCGATGCAGCGCAACCCATTGCTCACCGAGGCGATGACCCGGGCTTACGTGTTCGCCGACGCCTCGGCGGCCGGCGAGGTCGACCACGTCGAGAAGATCATCGACAGCATGTTCGCCCGGGCGATGAGCGACGGCGAACCCACCGAGGACCAGTACCACATCGCCAGGGTGATCTCCGACGTATGGCTGTCCAACCTGCTGGCATGGCTGACCCGCCGGGCCTCGGCCAATGACGTGAGCAAGCGCCTCGACCTCGCCGTCCGGCTGCTGATCGGCGACGACGAGTCCCAATAGTCGCTCGCCGGGCACCGTTCGGCGAACCGGCGGGGAGCCATCCCCTAAAATTATTGGAAACCGTTTTCATTTCGCCGGAAGGCTCATTCATGGGCAGGGCCCAGCGCTCCAGGACGCACGCCGTCGTCGGGATGACGGTCGCGGTCGTCGCGTTCGCCCTCGCCGGGTGCACCACGTCCACAGACAGCGGCAACGGCGGCGTTCCGACGGTGGTCGCCTCAACCGACGTGTGGGGCAGTGTCGCGCAGGCGGTCGCCGGGGACGACGCAAAGGTCATCTCCCTCATCACCAGTGGCGCCGCCGATCCGCACTCCTTCGAGGCCAGCCCTGCCGACGCCGCCGCGATCACCGATGCGTCGGTGGTGGTCTACAACGGCGGTGGTTATGACCAGTGGGTCGACACCGTGCTGGAGAACCACTCCGGAATCCCCGCGGTGTCCGCCTACTCCCTGCTGGACGCCGCGGCCGTGGGCGAGCGACAGCCGGCCAACGAACATGTCTTCTACGAACTCAACACCGCCAAGGCGGTGGCCAATCGGACAGCCGAGCTACTCAGCGCGGACCGCCCGGATGCGTCTGCGGACTATCGTTCTCGCGCCGAGGAATTCGGACGGAAAGCCGACGTCATTCTTGAGCGCGAGCGCGAAATCGGCGCGGCCCATCCGGGAAGTGCGGTGGTGGCCACCGAGCCCGTCGCGCACTACCTGTTGCAGGCCGCGAAGCTGACCGACAAGACGCCGCGGGGATTTACGACCGCGATCGGACAGGACACCGACCCCGCGCCGGTCGACGTCGCCGCGATGCTCGACCTGATCACGAAACGCGAGGTGGCCGCCCTGCTCTACAACGAGCAGACCGCCACCGAGGTGACCCGGAAGGTGCGCGCGGCGGCCGACGACGCCGGAGTGCCGGTCGTCCAGGTCACCGAAACCCTCCCGGCCGGCAGCGACTACCTCACCTGGCAGTCGGACACCGCCGACCGACTCGCTGCGGCGCTGAGTAAGAACCCATAATCGGTGACCGTGTCTGCTGAGGTCGTCGCACTGCGGGGTGCCCGTCTGGCGTTCGGGGAGCGGGTGCTCTGGGACCACCTGGACCTGACGGTTTCGGCGGGCGAGTTCATCGCCATCCTCGGCCCGAACGGTACGGGCAAGACGTCGTTGTTCAAGGTCCTGCTCGGCCAGCTTCCGCTCAGCGCGGGAACCGCTCTGATCCAGGGCCACCCGGTGCAGCAGGGCAGCAGCCTGATCGGCTACGTGCCCCAGCACCGCTCCGTCGACCGCGGGCTGAGCCTGCGCGGCCGCGACCTGGTCAGACTCGGCGTCGACGGCCACCGCTGGGGAGTGGTCCCGCTCCGCCCGCGCGACCGCACGGCCGAGCGGGAGGCGGTCGACGAGGCGCTGGCTCAGGTGCAGGCGCTCGCACTCGCCCGCGTCCCGGTCGGGGTGATGTCCGGCGGCGAGTTGCAGCGGGTGCGGATCGCGCAAGCCCTTGCCAGCGACCCGGTCCTGCTGCTCTGCGATGAACCCCTGCTGAACCTCGACCCGGCCAATGCCCGACTGGTGGCCACGCTGATCGACCGGCGCCGGCGAGCAGGCACCGCGGTGATGTTCGTGACCCACGAGGTCAACCCGGTGCTGCCCTACGTGGACCGGATCCTGTATCTGGTGAACGGCCGATTCCGGATCGGAACGGTCGCCGAGGTGATGACCACTCAGACACTGTCCGAGCTGTACCAGGCCGATATCCAAGTGGTCCAGGTCGGTGACCGCTACGTGGTCGTCGGCGAGCACCTCGACCATTCCGGGCATACCCACGGACACACCCATGAATGACCGACTCGCCCATGTGCTGGACAACATGTTCTCGATCGAGATCACGGCGGATCTGCTGCGCCGCGACTTCGTTCAGCAGGCGCTGATCGCCGCAGCACTGCTGGCCCTGGTGGCCGGCCTGGTCGGCCCCTTCATCGTCATGCGGCAGATGTCCTTCGCCGTGCACGGGTCCAGTGAGCTGTCGTTGACAGGTGCTGCGTTCGCGCTGCTCGCCGGGTTCAACGTCGGCCTGGGCGCGCTGGTCGGAAGTGCTCTTGCGGCAATACTTTTCGGAATCCTGGGCCAGCGGGCACGAGAGCGCGACTCGGCAATCGGCGTCGTGATGGCGTTCGGTCTCGGCCTGGCCGTGCTGTTCATCCACCTCTACCCCGGACGTTCCGGCACGGCCTTCGCCCTGCTGACCGGACAGATCGTCGGGGTGGGGTACTCCGGACTCGCCCTGCTGTCGGTGGTGACGGTGATGGTGATCGCGGTGCTGGCGATCACCTACCGCCCGCTGTTGTTCGCCACCGCCGACCCTGAGGTCGCCGCGGCGAGGGGGGTACCGGTGCGGGCGCTGGGCATCGTGTTCGCCGCACTCGTCGGTGTGGTCGCCGCCCAGGGAGTCCAGATCGTCGGGGCCCTGCTGGTGATGTCGCTACTCATCACCCCGGCGGCCGCGGCGGCTCGCGTGTTCAGTTCGCCGGCGGCGACCATCGGTGCCTCGGTGGCCTTCGCCGAGATCGCCGCGGTGGGCGGCCTGGTCCTGTCACTGGCGCCCGGCGTGCCCGTGTCGGTGTTCGTCACCACCATCTCGTTCGTCATCTACCTGGTGTGTTGGGGAATCAGCCGTCGCCACCACGACCCCGCGGCATCCTGAGGTCACCGGCCCGACGGCCAGGTGGGCCTAGTGTGGAGACGTGGTCTCCATCGATCTCAATGCCGACCTGGCGGAGGGTTTCGGGGTTTGGGAACTCGGCGACGACGACGCAATGCTCGATATCGTCACCAGCGCCAATCTGGCCTGCGGTTTCCACGCCGGAAACCCGGTCGGGCTGGCGCGAGCCTGCCTGGCCGCCGAGAAGCGCGGTGTGCGGATCGGCGCACAAGTCGGCTACTTCGACCTCGCCGGCTTCGGCCGTCGGAGGATCGAGGTGGCGCCGGCCGAACTGACCGCTGACGTGATCTACCAGATCGGGGCCATGCAGGCACTGGCCCGCGCCGCCGGATCGACCCTGGGATACGTCAAGCCCCACGGGGCCCTGTACAACACCATCACCGTCGACCGTCGGCAGGCACGCGCCGTGGCAGAGGCCGTGAATGCCGTCGATCCCGGTCTGCCGGTGCTGGGACTGGCCGGATCGGTGTTCTTCGAGGAGGCCGACCGACTGGGCCTGCGCACGGTCGCCGAGGCCTTCGCCGACCGCGGCTACCGGCCCGATGGTCAACTCGTCCCGCGCTCGGAGGTCGGCGCCGTCCTGCACGACCCGGCCGCCATCGCACGGCGGGTGCTCGACATGGTGGAGACCGGAACCGTCATCGCCGTCGACGGCAGCGCCGTGCGCGTCGCGATGCAGTCGGTCTGCGTCCACGGCGATTCCCCGGGTGCGGTAGGGATCGCCACGGCCGTGCGTGATCGTCTGCAGGCCGCCGGGGTTGAATTGGCGGCCTTCACCTGATGCGAATCAAACCCGGCCGTCCAGATATCGCCAAGTACCGCAACCACTTCGACATCCCGGACTCGACATCGGAGTCGCCCCTGACCCTCACGTGGATGGGCGTGTCAACGCTGCTGGTCGATGACGGCACCACGGCTCTGCTGACCGACGGATTCTTCTCCCGCCCGAGTCTGATCGAGGTGGGGGCGCGCAAGCTGCGACCGTCACCGTCGCGGATCGACGCAGCACTGGCCCGGGCGGGGATCGAACGGCTGGAAGCGGTACTTCCCGTGCATACCCACTACGACCACGCCATGGACAGCGCGGCGGTCGCGCAGCGCACCGGCGCCCGTATTGTCGGCGGCCGGTCTGCGGCCAATGTCGCACGGGGCGAGGGTCTTTCAGAGGATCGCATCGTCATCGCGACACCTGGGGTGGAGATGGACCTCGGGCGCTTCGGGGTGACGCTCGTCGAGTCCCGGCACTGCCCGCCTGACCGATTCCCGGGGATGATCGCCAGCCCGCCGGTGCCGCCGGTGAAGGCCTCGGCATACCGCTGCGGCGAGACGTGGTCGACGCTGGTGCACCACCGCCCGAGTGGGCGGCGGGTGCTGATCCAGGGCAGCGCGGGATTCGTCGCGGGGGCTCTCGCCGGACGCCGGGCCGAGGTGGCGTATCTGGGCGTGGGTCAGCTCGGAATCCAACCGGAGCGTTATATCCGCCAGTACTGGAACGAAACGGTGCGGGCGGTTGGCGCGCGGCGGGTGGTGCTGATTCATTGGGACGATTTCTTCCGCCCGCTGACCAAGCCGATGCGGGCACTGCCCTATGTCGGCGACGACCTCGACGTCACGATGCGGGTGTATCACCGCCCTTGCCGAAAGGGACGATGTGTCAGTGCATCTGCCGACGCTATGGCAGCGCGCCGACCCGTGGGCGTGAATTCCGTTCACCGAACGTGAGCCCACTGCGAAAAAGCGGCGCGATTTTCGCAGTGGCCGCACACTCGGCGTGTCAGCGCCGGCGCTGGCGTGCAACCTCGGCCAGCACCACACCCGCGGCCACGGCGGCGTTGAGGGATTCGGTCGCGCCGGCCATCGGGATCGACACCACCGCGTCGCAGTTCTGCCGGACCAACCGTGACAAGCCCTTGCCCTCGGAGCCGACGACCACCACCACCGGGCCGGATGCGTCGAACTCGTCGAGGGTGATGTCGCCGTCGGCGTCAAGGCCCACGATCTGAAGACCGGCGTCGGCCCACTCCTTGAGAGTGCGATTGAGGTTGGTGGCCCGCGCCACCGGCACCCGGGCCGCCGCGCCGGCGCTCGTGCGCCAGGCCACCGCGGTCACCGAGGCCGAGCGGCGCTGCGGGATGAGAACGCCGTGGGCGCCGAAGGCGGCCACTGAACGCACGATGGCCCCCAGGTTGCGCGGATCGGAGATGTTGTCCAGCGCCACCAGCAGGGCCGGTTGGATGTCATTGGTGGCCAGCGCGAGCAGGTCATCGGGGTGTGCGTAGGCGTACGGCGGAACCTGAAGCGCAATGCCCTGATGAAGTCCGTTGGCACTGAGCCGGTCGAGGTCGGTGCGCGGAACCTCGAGGATCGGGATGCCGCGGTCGGCGGCCAGTGTCACCGACTCGGTCAGCCGCTCGTCGGCTTCGGCACCGAGGGCGACATACAACGCCGACGCGGGAGCATTGGCCCGCAGGCACTCCAGGACCGGGTTGCGCCCGAGGACGGTTTCGGTCTCGTCCGTCGGCTTGCCCGCAGGCCTGCCTGCTGCCTTGCGGGCCTTGGCCGCGGCCTTTCGGGCCGCGGGGTGCCCAGGCCGCATGTGGGCGGGCGGGGTGGCGCCGCGGCCCTCCAGTCCGCGCCGGCGCACGCCGCCGGAGCCGACGGTCGGGCCCTTCTTGGTGCCCTCCTTGCGGATCGCGCCGCGCCGCCGCGAATTACCGGCCATCAGTGGGCTCCCTTGATCCCCGCGTCGCTGCGCTCCTGCCCGCCGGATCCGATTCCCCGCGTCGCTGCGCTCCTGCCCGCCGGATCGCCCAAGCAGAGCCCACTGCGGTCCGTCGGCGGTGTCGGTCACTTCGATCCCGGCAGCTTTGAGCCTGTCGCGGATATCGTCGGCGGCGGCCCAGTCACGAGTCCGCCGGGCTTCGTCACGCCGCCCGAGTTCCGCGCCGACGAGCACGTCGACGGCAGTCAGTGCGGCGGCCGTCTCGTCACGTGTCTCCCAACGCTCATCCAGCGGATCGCAGCCCAGAATGCCTGTCATGGCGCGGATTTCACCGGCCTTAGCCAGTGCCGTGTCATGGTCGCCCGCCTCCAGTGCCCGGTTGCCGTCGGCGCGAGTGGCATGCACCTCGGCCAGCGCGGCCGGCACCGCGAGGTCGTCATCGAGAGCAGCGGCGAACTTCTCGGTCCAGGTGGTCGATGGCACCGAACCCACCCGGGTCCGGACCCGGTGCAGGAACTCCTCGATCCCGGAGTAGGCCCTGGCGGCGTCCTGCAGTGCCGTCTCGGTGAACTCCAGCATGGAACGGTAGTGCGCGCTACCCAGGTAGTAGCGCAGTTCCGCGGGCCGAACCCGTTGCAGCACAGCCGGAATCGCCAGCACATTGCCCAGCGACTTGCTCATCTTCTCGCCGCCCATGGTCACCCAGCCGTTGTGCAACCAGAACCTGGCGAAACCATCACCTGCGGCGCGGGCCTGCGCTATCTCGTTCTCATGGTGCGGGAAAACCAGATCCATTCCACCGCAATGGATGTCGAACTCCGGACCGAGGTACTCGTGCGCCATGGCGACGCACTCGGAGTGCCAGCCCGGCCGGCCGCGGCCCCACGGTGTGGGCCACGACGGCTCCCCCGGCTTGGCGCCCTTCCAGAGCGTGAAATCGCGCGGGTCGCGCTTGCCGGCGGCGACTCCCTCGCCCTGATGGACGTCGTCGATCCGGTGCCCCGAGAGCTTGCCGTATTCGGGCAGGCTCAGCACGTTGAAGTAGACGTCCCCGGCCCCGGTATAGGCGTGGCCCCGATCGATGAGCCGCTCGATGAGTTCGACGATCTGGGTGATGTGCCCGGTGGCCCGCGGTTCAGCCGACGGCGGCAGCACGCCCAGCGCGTCGTAGGCGGCGGTGAATGCCCGCTCGTGGGTGGCTGCCCATTCCCACCACGGCCGCCCGGCCTCGGCCGCCTTCGTCAGGATCTTGTCGTCGATGTCGGTGACATTGCGGATGAACGCGACGTCGTAGCCCTTGGCCATCAGCCAGCGTCGAAGCACGTCGAAGGCCACCCCGCTGCGGACGTGCCCGATATGGGGGAGCCCCTGAACGGTGGCCCCGCAGAGATAGATCGACGCATGCCCCGGCCGCAGCGGCGCGAACTCGCGCACGGCACCGGAATAGGTGTCGTGCAGACGCAGGCCGGAAGTGGTCACGACGTGGCAGCTTACCGGGAAGCCTCGATGACCAGAGCCGTCGCGACCGCAGCCATCCCTTCGCCCCGGCCGGTCAGCCCGAGGCCGTCGGTGGTGGTGGCCGATACCGAGACCGGTGCTCCCAGCAGCTCGGAGAGCACGCGCTGGGCCTCCTCGCGGCGCGGCCCGATCTTGGGGCGGTTGGTGATGACCTGAACCGCCGCGTTGCCGACGGTGAATCCATTTCCGGCCAGCAGATCCCGGACGTGGCCGAGCATCTGCGCACCGGTCACACCCCGCCACTGCGGCTGGTCGACGCCGAAGACCGTCCCGAGGTCGCCGAGCCCCGCGGCGGACAACAGCGCGTCGCAGAGGGCGTGAACGGCGACATCGCCGTCGGAATGTCCGGAGCAGCCGTCGGCGCCATCGAACAACAGGCCCAGTAGCCAACAGGGCCGGCCGGCGTCGATGGGGTGCACATCGGTGCCCAGCCCGACCCGCGGCAGTCTCACGAGTCCAGCACCGCGCGCGCCAGCCGAAGATCCAGCGGGGTGGTCACTTTGAAGGCCAGCGGATCGCCGGCGACGGTATGGACCGGGGTGCCGAGGCTCTCCACCAGGGATGCGTCGTCTGTGACGGCGATGGATCCGGCGCGCTGATAGGCCCTGCGCAACAGATCGGCGGCGAATCCCTGGGGGGTCTGCACCGCCCGCAATCCGGAACGCTCCGGGGTCCCCAGCACGACCCCGTTGGCGTCGACGGCCTTGATGGTGTCCACAACGGGCAGAACGGGAATCACGGCGCGCAGTCCATCGGCCAGGGCAGCCACCACACGGCGAATCTGATCGGCGGGCGTCAGGGGCCGGGCGGCGTCGTGGACCAGGACGAAGTCGGTGTCGCCGACGTGCTCAAGCGCCAGACGCACGGAATCGTGGCGCTCATCCCCACCGGCGACGACGGCGGCGCGTTCACCGAGCAGTGTCGTGGTCTGGGCGACGCGATCGGCCGGAACGGCCACCACGATGCGGTCGATGACGCCGGAGCCGAGCAGCCCGTCGACCGCGCGCTCCAGCATGGTCCGCCCGCAGAGTTCCACGTACGCCTTCGGGATCCCTGCCCCCAGCCGCTCACCGGAGCCGGCGGCCGAGACGATCGCAACCGTTTCGGACACTGTGTGCCTGGACGATTGTCAGGAGGCGGCGGCCAGAACCTCGTCGAGGATGGTCGAGGCCTTGGCGTCGTCGGTGTTCTCCGCCAGGGCAAGTTCGCCGACCAGAATCTGCCGAGCCTTGGCCAGCATCCGCTTCTCGCCGGCCGACAGGCCGCGCTCCTGGTCACGACGCCACAAGTCTCGGACGACCTCGGCGACCTTGTTGACGTCACCGGAGGCGAGCTTCTCGAGATTGGCCTTGTAGCGACGCGACCAGTTCGTGGGTTCCTCGGTGTGCGGGGCACGCAGAACCTGGAAGACCTTGTCCAGACCCTCCTGGCCGACCACATCCCGGACGCCCACGTACTCGGCGTTGTCCGCAGGAACTCGAACGGTCAGATCCCCCTGGGCGACCTTGAGAACGAGATACTCTTTCGGTTCACCCTTGATCGTGCGGGTTTCGATCGCTTCGATCAATGCAGCACCGTGGTGTGGATAGACAACGGTGTCTCCGACCTTAAAAATCATCAGATTAGAGCCCCTTTCACTCGTCAATGTTAGCACGGGGCCAATGAGGGCGCGGATCAACGGTGCAGGTCAGGGGCACCACGGCTGAACCCGGGGGTTGACAGCCGCAGAAATATCTGCATGGCGAAGGCACCGGCGCCCGCCGCCGCGACGCTCGAAGCAGTTGACGGCCCTTCTCTACCGCCCGGCCGCGCAACCTACTACTCTGCATAGTCGAAACCGCGGCGGCTCAATTGTGCCGACGCACTCCCGAGCAGGAGGCCACTGTGAACCGCTTGACGAACCGCCTCGTGGCCGCGTCCGCAGGCCTGGCCGCCTGCGGCCTGATCCTCACCGGCTGCGGATCCGGGCAGATTTCTCAGGCCGCCGACCAGGAGTCCGCCGTCAACGGCATGGCCGCCAACGTCAAGAACATCGCCCTGCGGAATGTCCACCTGATGGCGACCCAGACCAGCGACTTCCTGCAGCCCGGCGCGGTTGTGCCACTGGTCTTCGTCGCTGCGAACGACTCCATCGACGTCAACGACAAGTTGGTCGGCATCACCTCCGATTACGGCACGGTGACGCTGAGTGGCGACGCGGCCATCCCCGCCGGCGGTGCCCTGGTCGTCGGCCCCGCGGGGCAGGCCGAGGCGATGGGCAGTGCCGCGCCGTCGGGCGCGAACGTCACGCTGACCAAGCCGATCACCAACGGGCTCAGCTACCCGTTCACGTTCACGTTCGAGAAGGCCGGCGCGACCACTGTGGCCGTGCCGATCTCGGCCGGCGAGATCACGGGCTAACGGTCCGACGGCGACTCCGGTGCGCGTGCGCGCCGGATGTCGCACCCAACGGCTAGCGTGCTCGACGTGGCCAAGCCCCGTTCGCAGTACCGCTGTTCGGAATGCCGCCACGTCATGCCCAAGTGGTTCGGCCGCTGCCCCGAGTGCGGCACCTGGGGCACCGTCGACGAGGCCGCAGCACCCACCTCGGCCGGCGGGCAGTCTGCGCGCGGCGTCCCCCCGTCGGCGCCCGCGGTACCGATCACCGCGATAGACCCGGACCGCACCCGGCACTTCCCCACCGGGGTGAGTGAGCTCGACCGGGTGCTCGGCGGCGGCGTGGTGCCCGGTTCGGTGACCCTGCTCGCCGGAGACCCTGGTGTCGGGAAGTCCACCCTGCTGCTCGAGGTCGCCCATCGGTGGGCGAACAACGGCCGCCGGGCGTTGTACATCTCGGGCGAGGAGTCGGCCGGGCAGATCCGGATGCGTGCCGAACGAACCGGATGCAGTCATGACGAGGTCTATCTCGCCGCCGAATCCGATGTCCAGACGGTGCTCGGCCATATCGACGCGGTCAACCCGAGCCTGGTGATCGTCGACTCCGTCCAGACCATGGTCGCCGGCGACACCGACGGCGTGATCGGCGGTGTCACCCAGGTGCGCGCCGTCACGGCGGCGTTGACCGCCGCGGCGAAGACCACTGGTGTGGCGATGGTGCTCGTCGGTCACGTCACCAAGGAGGGCGCGATCGCCGGGCCGCGGTCGCTGGAACATCTGGTCGACGTCGTGCTGCACTTCGAAGGCGACCGCAACACCGCACTGCGGATGGTCCGTGGCGTCAAGAACCGGTTCGGCGCAGCCGATGAAGTCGGCTGCTTCCTGTTGCAGGACAACGGAATCGAGTGCGTTGCCGATCCTTCCGGGTTGTTCCTGGACCAGCGTGCCGCGCCGGTGCCGGGCACCGCGGTCACCGTCACCCTCGACGGCAAGCGTCCACTGATCGGAGAAATCCAGGCGCTGCTGACCTCACCCACCTATGAGAAGGCGCCACGCCGGATCGTGGTCAGCGGGATGGACCAGTCCCGTGTGTCGATGATCAGCGCCGTACTGCAGAAGCGCGCGTCGGTCCCGATCGGCATGCTCGACATCTATCTGTCGACGGTGGGAGGAATGCGATTGACCGATCCGTCCTCCGACCTCGCCGTCGCAGCTGCGATGGCGTCGGCCGTCGTGGGACGCCCTCTGCCGCCGACCTTGGTGGTCTTCGGCGAAGTCGGCCTGGCCGGCGATCTACGGCGGGTGACCGGAATGGATCGCCGACTGGCCGAGGCCGCCCGCCTGGGATTCTCCGTAGCGGTGGTGCCCGCGGGGTGCGGACCCGCGCCACGTGGGCTGCGGACGCTCGAATCGGCCACCATCAACGATGCCCTGCGAGCGGTCCTGACAATCAGCGCAGGGCCGTCTCCCGTTCCCGATGCAGGCTGACGCCGGCGTCGGCCCCAGTGCTCATGCAGGGGTCGTGACCGTCACCGGAGCGGTGCGGTGACTCCTCAGCCGGCGGGAGCCGGTTCCGGGCCGATGGCGGGCTCCGCCGGCACGGGTGCCGGATCACCGGCCGGCGGCGCCGGTTCGGCGGGCGCCGGCGGCGGGGCGTCGGCGAGAGTGAAAGGCACTGCGGCAGAACGCAGATTCCCCAGTTGCACCACCAGGTTGTAGGTGCCGGGGCCGATCGGCTCACGGGGCAGCGGGCACTGCGGCGCAGAGCCCATGCCGGTCCAGGTCACCTCGGTGGTTACCTGCTCGCCGGGATTGAACGTCTTGACCAGGGTCTCGTTGGACGGCGCGCAGTCAAGGTTCGACCAGAGCCGATTGTTGTCCAGGGAGTAGACGTACGCGGCGAGCACAGCGGCGCCGACATCGCGCTTGCAGGCGACCAAACCGATGTTGGTGACGACCATGGTGAACTTCGGCTGGTCGCCGATGACGTACTGCGGGGCGTTGGCAACGCCCTTGATCGCCAGGTTGGAATCGGGGCAGTCGTCGCCGGCCTGCAGCACCGGAGGCGGTTCGACCGCCGAGGTGGGGGTGGGCGTGGGCTCCGGGCCCGACTCGGCGGGCGGAACGACGACAGGCGTCTTGTTCTCCGGCTGCGGAATCTGCGTGGTTTCGGTCTTGGCGGTGTTCTTCGCCGAGCCCGAACCGCCGAAGATCGCGAAAGCGACCCCGGCGATCAGAGCGATGGCAAGAAGCGCGATACCGAGAGCCAAACCACGGCGCCGCCAGTAGACCTGGGGGGGCAGTGGGCCATGCGGTTCGAGATCCAGCACGTTTCCCACGGTAAGGGCAGGTCACCATAAGCCGTCCGACCCCGCTCGGCGTGTCGCCTTGTTCGCTGCGCGGTCTGTCTACTCGCCGATGTCGCCGAGGTGCTCTCGTAACACCGTCCGACCGTCGGCCAGGTGGTAGGTGACCCCGACGATGGCGAGTTCGCCGTCGTGGATCCGTTCGGCGATTGCGCTGGACCGGGCCAGCAACTGGGCGCCGGTCTCCACCACGTGCCGGGCCTCGAATTCGTCCACCCGGGTCAGGCCCTCCCGCCGCCCGAGCATGATCGACGGAGTGACGCGTTCGACCACGTCGCGAACGAACCCGCCGGGGACCTTGCCCTCGTCGAGCGCCTGGAGAGTGGCCTTGACCGCCCCGCAGCTGTCATGCCCGAGCACGACGATCAGTGGGACGTCGAGCACGGTGACCGCATACTCGATGGAGCCCAGCACGGCCGAGTCGATGACGTGGCCGGCGGTACGGACGACGAACATGTCACCGAGACCCTGATCGAAGATGATCTCGGCGGCGACGCGGCTGTCGGCGCACCCGAAGACCACGGCTGTCGGCCGTTGAGCGACAGCAAGACTCGCTCGATGCTCGATGCTCTGGCTGGGGTGCTCCGGGGATCCGGCGACGAACCGCTCGTTACCCTCCTTGAGTGCCTTCCATGCTTGGGCAGGAGTGGTGTTCGCCATGGCCCGTATTGTGCACTGCGGCAGCGAGCGGCCGACGGTGAGCATCCCCGCCGCCGAACTCCTGGACTGGTACGGCCGTGCCCGACGTGACCTGCCGTGGCGGGCTCCGGGGGTCACCGCCTGGCAGATCCTGGTCAGCGAGTTCATGCTGCAGCAGACGCCGGTGGCGCGGGTTGCCCCGATCTGGGTGGACTGGGTGCAGCGGTGGCCGACCCCCTCGGCGACCGCGGCGGCCGGCGCCGCGGACGTTCTGCGGGCGTGGGGCAAGCTGGGCTACCCGCGCCGCGCCAAACGCCTGCACGAATGCGCCGCGGTGATCGCCGCCGAACACGGCGACGTAGTCCCCGATGACGTCGATACTCTGCTGAGCCTTCCGGGCATCGGCGCCTACACGGCGCGCGCGGTTGCCTGCTTCGCCTACGGGAAACGGGTGCCGGTTGTGGACACCAACGTCCGTCGGGTGGTCGCCCGGGCCGTGCACGGACGGGCCGACGCCGCGAGCCCGTCGGCGGTGCGCGATCACGCCGATGTCCACGCCCTGCTGCCGGACGATCCGACCGCGCCGGTGTTCTCCGCAGCCCTGATGGAGTTGGGTGCGACGGTGTGCACGGCACGAGCACCGAAATGCGGCATCTGCCCGCTGCCGATTTGCGAATGGCGGGCCGCGGGGTTCCCGGCCGGTGACGGACCGGCCCGGCCGGTACAGCGGTACGCCGGTACCGACCGGCAGGTCCGAGGGAAGCTGCTCGACGTATTGCGGGCCAGTTCAACGCCGGTCGAGCGGGCGCGACTCGACGTCGTGTGGTTGACCGACCCGCCGCAACGCGATCGCGCCCTGGATTCACTGCTGGTCGACGGGTTGGTGGAGCAGACCGCCGACGGCCGATTCGCCCTGGCGGGCGAAGGCGACGATGCCGGCCCCCCGGGCCGGAGGAGGAGCCGAGCAACACCACCCGAAGGCGACGATGCCAACCGGTAGGCGGGCGTGGGCCTGTCAGTCGCTGAGACCCCCGAGGAAGTCCTCCACCGCAGCCCGGTAGGCCTCCGGGGCGGCGTCGTGGATCAGGTGTCCGACCCCCTCGACTCGGACGTAGTGGGCCCGCGCACCGGCGGTCTGCGCCATCCGCTGCATCTGACCCGGCGGCGTCACCGTGTCTCCCGCCTCGATCAGCAGCACCGGCACCCGAACGGCATGCCACTGCGCCCAGAAGTCCCGCAGACCCCACTGTGCCGCGATGTCGATCCACTTCGCCGGTTTGCCGTGCAGGCGCCAACCGGTCGGTGTCCGATCGAAGGCCTCCAGGAAGTACCGCCCGGCGACGTCTCCGAACTCCGCGAAAACCGCTTCGGCGGAGCGGAATTCCTGCGGCAGTGCATGCAGCCACGGCTCCCAGGCTCCGGTGGTGCCGCCGACGAAGTCGGGGGCCATGTCCTCCACGACAAGCGCGCCGACCATATCGGGGCGCTCCGCCGCCAGGCACCAGGAGTGCAAGCCGCCCATCGAATGGCCGATCAGAACGGCGGGTCGGCCGAGTGGCTCGACGGCCCCACCCAGTTGCTCGACGAACCGCTCAGTGCTGATCGGCTCGGAATCGTCGACATCACGGCCGCGGTGCCACGGTGCGTCGTAGGTGTACACCGAGCCGTATCGGGTCAGCCACGACACCTGGCGCGACCACGTGCTGCCCCGTCCCATCAGACCGTGCACCAAAACGATCGGGCGTCCGGAACCGCCCCGGTGAATCAACGGTGGAGAACTCACGCTCTTATCTTGCGCGGTATCGGACGCCGCCGGCGGAGCGGTAGCCTTGGCGCCATGTCCGTGGTCAAGATCAATGCCATCGAGGTGCCCCCCGGCGCCGGTCCGGAGCTTGAGAAGCGGTTCGCCCACCGGGCGCACGCCGTCGACAATCAGCCCGGATTTCTCGGATTCCAGTTGCTCCGCCCGGTCAAAGGCGAGGACCGCTACTTCGTTGTCACCCGGTGGGAGTCCGAAGACGCCTTCCAGGCCTGGGCGTCCGGGCCGGCGATCGCAGCCCACGCCGGCGAACGCGCCAATCCGGTTTCCACCGGCGCTCAGCTGCTCGAGTTCGAGGTTGTGCTGGACGTTGCAGGGTCCGACAAAACTCCGTAGCGCGCGCCGGCGCGCCCTGGCCCTCGCCAGCGTCATCACCGTCGCCTGCGTGGCGACCGGTTGCGCACCACCACCGGCTCCTGCCGCCAACGCCGGCGTGCGGATCGAACGCAACACTCCGCAGGGCGTGCGCGCCCAGCAGGTGATGGACATGCTCAATTCCGACTGGCCAATCGGCACCCACAGCGTCAAGACCCTCGCCGCCCCCGATATGGTCGATCAGGTCACGGCCAGCCTGGACTCACTGTGGTGGGATCGCCCCTACACGCTCACCGGGATCGATATCGGCGCCGGCTCGGCACGCCTGCATTTGATCAGTTCGTTCGGAGCCAAGCAGGACATCGACTTGCGCACCGACGACGGGACCATGGTCAGCCGGCTGACGGTCGACACCCAGAAGCCGGCGATCAACTCCTGGGCGGACGTCGATGCCGCGTTGAGTCGTACCGGCGCCCGCTACTCGTGGCAGGTCTCCAAGGTCGATGACGGCGACTGCGAGAAGGTCGCAGGTACCAATACGGCCGAATCCCTCCCTCTCGCTTCGATTTTCAAGACCTACGTGCTGTTTGCCGTCGAAGAGGCCGTGCTGGCGGGCCGTGTGCGCTGGGACGACACGGTGACGATCACCAGCGAGGCCAAGAAACTGGGGTCCTCCGGTTTCGACGCATTGCCGCCGGGCTCCCGGATCACGGTGCGTCAGGCGGCCGGCAAGATGATTGCCACCAGCGACAATATGGCCACTGATCTGCTCATCGAACGGGTCGGCACCAAGGCGGTCGAACAGGCACTGGTCGACGCCGGCCACCATGACCCCGCAAGCATGACGCCGTTCCCCACGATGCGGGAGATCTTCGCAATCGGCTGGGGCAACCCCGATGTGCGCGCACAGTGGAAGGCGGCCCGCCCGGCCGATCGCGGCGCCCTGCTGCAACAGGCCAATTCCCGCCCATACGAACCGGATCCGGAACGGACCCACGCGCCGGGGTCGGCCTACGGCGCGGAGTGGTACGGCAACGCCGAGGACATCTGCCGTGTGCACGCGCGGCTTCAGCACAACGCCGTGGGCCCGGCCGCCCCGGTGCGCGACATCATGTCGGAGGTGGCCGGCATCGACCTGGACCGCACGCAGTGGCCCTACATCGGCGCGAAGGCCGGAAATCTGCCGGGAGACCTGACCTTCAGCTGGTATGCCGTTGACCGCACCGGACAGGCCTGGGTGGTCAGCTTCCAACTGAATTGGCCGCGCTTCCACAGCCCCAACGCCGGCGGTTGGGTGATGACGATCATCAAACAGGTCTTCGGGATGCTGCCGCGTTACCGCTGATCACTGCTCAGCCGGCGCCGTGACCCAATTGCTGTGCCGTGTGATTTTCGGCCCTGCTGACCGGGGTGGCATGCACGTCGGTGCGTTCTTCGTCATGCCCTCAATGCCGCGACGGCCGGCCACCCAAGGTGACCGGCCGTCGCGGACCGTACTGCTGATGCCTACTCGGCGATGATGGTGGCCGCCAGGTCCGGCTCGGCGACCTCGACGCGCTTGGGTCCACCGCTGAAGGTGAACTTCGCATCCTCCCCGGCACCTTCGCCGTCCCAGTTCTCGACGTCGACGGTGACCAGCTGACCCGGACCGACCTCCTCGAAGAGGATCTTCTCCGACAGTGCGTCCTCGATCTCCCGCTGGATGGTCCGGCGCAGCGGCCGGGCACCCAGGACGGGATCGAAGCCACGCTTGGCCAGCAGCGACTTGGCCTTGTCGGTGAGCTCCATCTCCATGTCCTTGCCTTTGAGCTGCTTGGACACCCGGTTCACCATCAGGTCGACCATCAGGATGATCTCGTCCTTCGTGAGCTGGTGGAAGACGATGATGTCGTCGATGCGGTTGAGGAACTCCGGACGGAAGTGCTTCTTGAGCTCGTCGTTGACCTTCTGCTTCATCCGCTCGTAGTTGTTGTCCCCGCCGCCCTGGGTGAAACCCAGCCCGACGGCCTTGGAGATGTCGGACGTGCCCAGGTTCGAGGTGAAGATCAGCACGGTGTTCTTGAAGTCGACCGTGCGGCCCTGACCATCGGTGAGGCGGCCGTCCTCGAGCACCTGCAACAGGGTGTTGTAGATCTCCTGGTGCGCCTTTTCGATCTCGTCGAACAGCACCACCGAGAACGGCTTGCGCCGCACCTTTTCGGTGAGCTGGCCGCCCTCCTCGTAGCCGACGTACCCGGGCGGGGCGCCGAACAGCCGCGAGGCGGTGAAGCGGTCGTGAAACTCGCCCATGTCGATCTGGATGAGCGCGTCGTCGTCACCGAACAGGAACTCCGCCAGCGCCTTGGACAGCTCGGTCTTACCGACACCGGAGGGGCCGGCGAAGATGAACGAACCCGACGGGCGCTTGGGGTCCTTCAGACCGGCACGGGTGCGGCGGATCGCCTTCGAGACAGCGCGGACCGCGTCCTCCTGGCCGATGATCCGCTTGTGCAGCTCGTCCTCCATGCGCAACAGCCGAGTGGTCTCCTCCTCGGTGAGCTTGAACACCGGGATACCGGTCCAGTTGCCGAGCACCTCGGCGATCTGCTCGTCGTCGACCTCGGCCACGACGTCCATATCCCCGGAGCGCCATTGCTTCTCCCGCTCGGCGCGCTGGGCGACCAGCTGCTTCTCCTTGTCGCGCAGGGAAGCGGCCTTCTCGAAGTCCTGGGCGTCGATCGCGGACTCCTTCTCCCGGCGGGCGTCGGCGATCTTCTCGTCGAACTCGCGCAGGTCCGGCGGAGCGGTCATCCGGCGGATGCGCATCCGGGCACCGGCCTCGTCGATGAGGTCGATCGCCTTGTCCGGCAGGAAACGGTCGTTGATGTAGCGGTCGGCCAGCGTGGCCGCGGCCACCACGGCGGCATCGGTGATCGACACCCGGTGGTGCGCCTCGTAGCGGTCCCGCAGACCCTTGAGGATCTCGATGGTGTGCGCCACGGACGGCTCGCCGACCTGCACCGGCTGGAAGCGGCGTTCCAGGGCGGCGTCCTTCTCGATGTACTTGCGGTACTCGTCGAGGGTGGTCGCGCCGATGGTCTGCAGCTCACCGCGGGCCAGCTTGGGCTTGAGGATCGACGCGGCGTCGATCGCGCCCTCGGCCGCACCGGCGCCGACGAGGGTGTGCAACTCGTCGATGAACAGGATGATGTCGCCGCGGGTGTTGATCTCCTTGAGCACCTTCTTCAGGCGTTCCTCGAAATCACCGCGGTAGCGGCTGCCGGCCACCAGCGACCCGAGGTCGAGGGTGTAGAGCTGCTTGTCCTTCAGCGTCTCGGGAACCTCGCCGTTGACGATCGCCTGGGCCAGACCTTCGACGACGGCGGTCTTGCCGACACCGGGCTCGCCGATCAGCACCGGATTGTTCTTGGTGCGCCGACTCAGCACCTGCATGACCCGCTCGATTTCCTTCTCGCGGCCGATGACCGGGTCGAGCTTGCCCTCCATGGCGGCAGCGGTCAGGTTACGGCCGAACTGGTCGAGGACCAGCGAGGTGGACGGGTTGCCGGACTCGCCGCCACGGCCACCGGTACCGGCTTCCGCGGTTTCCTTGCCCTGGTAGCCGGACAGCAGCTGGATGACCTGCTGGCGAACCCGGGTCAGTTCGGCGCCGAGCTTCACCAGCACCTGCGCGGCCACGCCCTCGCCCTCGCGGATGAGACCGAGCAGGATGTGCTCGGTCCCGATGTAGTTGTGACCCAGTTGCAGGGCCTCACGCAGGGACAGTTCCAGCACCTTCTTGGCGCGCGGCGTGAACGGGATGTGTCCGGACGGCGCCTGCTGGCCCTGGCCGATGATCTCCTCGACCTGGGAGCGCACGCCCTCCAGGGAGATGCCGAGGGACTCCAGCGACTTGGCCGCGACGCCTTCGCCCTCGTGGATGAGTCCGAGCAGGATGTGCTCGGTGCCGATGTAGTTGTGGTTGAGCATCCGGGCTTCTTCTTGAGCCAGGACGACAACCCTGCGGGCGCGGTCGGTAAATCTCTCGAACATTCGGTGGTTACCTGCTCTCCGTCACCTGGGTGCATCGGTAGGCACCGTGCACCTGAATGTCCACTCTAGTGGGGCGGCGCCGGGGAGGTGTTCTCCCCTGCCAGCGGTACCCGCCTTCACGCGCGGACACAGCTGTGCAACGCCACAGAGCGCCGATTCGTTTCCCAGTATCGCCAGGGTTGCCTTCGCCGCGAGCGAAACGCGAGTGACGAGACGGTGACAGCCGGCTCGACGGGCAGGTCCGCCCTAGGTGGCGGCGTGGAAGGCCTCGATGATGTCGGCCGGGATGCGGCCCCTCGTCGACACCTTGTGGCCGTTGCGACGCGCCCATTCCCGGATGGCCGCACTCTGCTCACGGTCGATGGAGGCGCGCCCCCCGCGACCGGGTGCGCCGGGCCGCCCGCGACGGCGTCCGCCGACGCGCCGGCCGGCGTCCATCCACTGCTTGAATTCCTCGCGGATTCTCTTCGCGTTCTTGGACGAAAGATCAATTTCGTAGCTCACGCCGTCGATGGAGAATTCGACAGTTTCGTCCGCAGGACCCTCGCCGTCGAAATCATCGACG
The DNA here is from genome assembly GCA_963715145.1 of uncultured Actinomycetota bacterium. Lineage (GTDB taxonomy): Bacteria > Actinomycetota > Actinomycetes > Mycobacteriales > Mycobacteriaceae > Mycobacterium. Next base: position 104,405 of record CAVQRL010000003.1, read on the forward strand.
AGGGTGACGGTGACTTTTTTGGCCATGATTTCCGTGGTCCTTCTTGCGCGTGAGAATCGGCGGCGGTTTTCGCCTTCCAATAATGTGCCACAACTGCGCACGAAATTACAACAATTAATTCCACTGAGGTGGTGGCTCAGTTACCGTGTCGGCGCACAATCGGGAACAACACCGTCTCCCGAATTGACAAACCGGTCAGCACCATCAACAAACGGTCAATGCCCATTCCGGTGCCCGTCGTCGGTGGCATTGCATACTCCATGGCAGCGAGGAAATCCTCGTCGAGCGCCATCGCCTCGTCATCGCCGGCGGCCGCCGCACGCGCCTGAGCCTCGAATCTCTCCCGCTGAATTACCGGGTCGACGAGTTCGGAGTAACCGGTGGCCAGCTCGACGCCACGGACGTAAAGGTCCCATTTCTCGGTGACGCCGGCGATACTGCGGTGCTCTCGCGTCAGCGGCGTGGTCTCGACGGGAAAGTCCCGTACGAAAGTGGGCGCCCACAAAGTATCGCCGACGGTGTGTTCCCAGAGTTCTTCGACGAGTTTCCCGTGGCCGTAACCGCGGTCCCGGGGAATCTCCACGTCGAGTCGCTCAGCAATGGCCAGCAGATATTCCACCGATGTCGCGGGGGTGATTTCCTCACCGAGCGCTTCGGACAAAGACGGATACATCTGCAGCGACTGCCATGTCCCATCCAAGTCATAGACACTGCCGTCGGGCAGTTCGATCTGACGGGAACCGATCGCCTCGTCGGCGACCTCCTGAATAAGCTCGCGCGTCATCAGCGCCGAATCGTCATAGGTGCCCCAGGCCTGATAGGTCTCGAGCATCGCGAATTCAGGCGAATGAGTGGAATCGGCGCCCTCGTTGCGGAAATTTCGGTTCAGTTCGAAAACCTTCTCCAGGCCGCCGACCACGCACCGCTTCAAGAACAGTTCCGGGGCGATACGCAGATACAAGTCGGTGTCCAGGGCGTTCGAATGCGTGACGAACGGCCGTGCAGCGGCACCTCCGGCGAGGGTCTGCAGCATCGGCGTCTCGACCTCCAGGAAGCCGCGGCGCTCGAGTGCGTGGCGAACCGCCCGGACGACGGCGATGCGCTGCCGTGCCACCGCGCGGGCCTGTGGACGCACGATCAGGTCGACGTAACGCTGGCGGACCCGGGATTCCTCGCTCATCTCCTTATGCGCGACGGGCAGCGGCCGCAGCGCCTTGGCGGCCATCTGCCAGGAGTCGGCGAGCACCGACAACTCACCGCGCCGGGAGCTGATCACCTCGCCGTGGACGAAGACGATGTCACCGAGGTCGACGTCGGCCTTCCAGGCCTCCAACGCCTCCTCACCGACGCCGGCCAGGCTCACCATGGCCTGCAGTTGGGTCCCGTCGCCCTCCTGAAGCGTGGCGAAGCAGAGCTTGCCGGAGTTGCGGGCGAACACCACCCGGCCCGTGACGCCGACGACGTCCCCGGTGCCGGTGTCGGCCGGCAGATCCGGGTATCGGGCGCGAATCTCGGCAAGCGAATGGGTACGCGGGACCGCGACCGGGTAGGGCTCGCGTCCCTCGTCGAGCAGGCGCTGCCGCTTGCCCTGCCGGATCCGGAACTGCTCGGGAACATCCTCGGGGTCGGATGCCCGATCGTGCGGGCCACCGGCAGCCGGCGCGTCAGCATCGCTCACGGCGTGCCAGCTTAAATGGCCTTTTGCCACCGGTGGTTCAGCGGGCGGGCTTCGGCCGCCCGCGCTGCCCCTCCTGGTTGCGTTCGTAGACCATGCGCAGACCGTCGAGGGTCAGGTGCTTGTCGTAGTGGTCGACGGTGGTCAGTTCGGGCAGCATCAGCGGCGCCGTGTGTCCGGTGGCCACCACCGAAACATCGCTTCCGGCGAATCCCTCGACGTCCCGACGGATCCGGGAGACCAGACCGTCGACCAGACCGGCGAAGCCGAAGACGGCACCGGACTGCATGCACTCGACGGTGTTCTTGCCGACCACCGACCGCGGCCTGGTCAGTTCGACGCGGCGGAGCGCGGCCGAACGCGCGGCGGCCGCATCCGAGGACAGTTGCAGGCCCGGAGCGATTGCGCCGCCGAGGAATTCGCCCTTGGCCGAGACCACGTCCACACAGATCGAGGAACCGAAATCGACGACGATCGCCGCAGCGTTGAACTTCGCGTAGGCCGCCAGGCAGTTCACGATCCGGTCGGCGCCGACCTCTTTGGGGTTGTCGACGAGCAACGGAATCCCGGTACGCACACCGGGTTCGATGAGGACATTGGGTATCGCGGGCCAGTACTGGCCGAGCATCCCGCGGATCTCGTGCAGCACCGACGGAACGGTGCTCAGTCCGGTCACCCCGGTGAGTCGCTCCGAATCGTCGCCGATGAGACCTTCGATGGTGAGCGCCAGTTCGTCGGAGGTGATCTCCGGTTCAGTGCGAATACGCCACTGCTGCAGCACTTTCGCGTGGTCGCCGGATCCGGTGATCAGGCCCACGACGGTGTGCGTGTTGCGGACGTCGATGGCTAACAGCACGGCGGGTCACCTGCACCTGTCTGTCGGAAACATCAGTTCCGCCAGGCCAGTTCGTGAGCCTCGCCATCATCGTGCAGGGCAGCCGGGACGCCGTCGGGCAATTCGATCGCGATGTTGTCCAGCAGGCGCGTGCTACCCAGGCGGGCGGCGATCAGCAACCGGGCAGGGCCGACCACCGGGGCGGGTTCCAGCCACGGTCCGCGCAGTTCCAGATAGTCGGTGCCGATGGCAGGAACCTCGTCGAGCACGGCGCGGGCGGCATCGAGGACGGCCGCGGGCCCACCACCGGCCGCGTACTTCCCCGCGAGCAGAGCCGATGACAATGCGCTGGCCTGTTCGCGCTCCTCGGGACTCAGGTACCGGTTCCGCGATGACATCGCCAGGCCGTCGGCTTCCCGCACGGTGGGGACTCCCACGATGCGCACGTCGATGTTGAGATCGTCCACCATCTGCCGCACCAGTACGAGTTGCTGATAATCCTTCTCTCCGAAGAACGCGCGATCCGGCCGAACGATCTGTAGCAACTTGAGGACGACGGTGAGCATTCCGGCGAAATGCGTTGGCCGCGAGCCGCCTTCGAGTTCAGCGCCCAGTGGACCCGGATGAACGGTGGTGCGCCGGCCATCGGGGTACATGCTGGACGGAGTCGGGGTGAACACCACCTCGACACCTTCTTCGGTCAGCATGTCCAGATCGGAGTCGAGGGTTCGGGGGTAGGCGTCGAGATCCTCGCCCGCGCCGAACTGCAGGGGGTTGACGAAGATCGACACCACGATGACCGCCCCGGGAACCCGCTTGGCCGCCCGCACCAGGGCGAGGTGGCCCTCGTGCAGCGCACCCATGGTCGGGACCAGCATCACCCGCCGGCCGGTATGGCGCAGTGCGCGGCTGATGTCGGCCACCGCATGCGGTGTGGGGTAGACGTTCAACTGCCCGGCGCTGAACTGGGGTGCCTTGGTGCTCACCGGTGCGGTCCCGCCGGTCGTGACCATTCGGCCAACACCTCAAGAACCTCCTCGGGGGCGTGCGCTCGTTGCGCGGTTCGCAGCGAGTCGGCGCAATACGCCTGCGCCAGTAGCGGATCGACGTCGTTGAGCACTTCGAGGTGGGCGGCCACTGCCGGTGCGTCCCCGCGTGCCACCGGGCCGGTCAGGGCGGCCTGCCCGCGCTGCAGCGTGTTATCCAGCGCGGCTCTGGCCAGTGGTCCGAGGATCCTCTCGGCAAGTCCGCCGGGAGCGTCACCGACCATCTCCTGACCGAGTAGTTGCTGTCCCTCCAGCGCGGCGCGAAGCGCGGTGAGCGCATCGGCGACGAGGGTGACGATGTGGTTGCTGCCATGCGCCAGGGCAGCGTGGTAGAGCGTTCGGGCGTCCTCGCGGACCCCGAACGGCTCTCCGCCGATCTCGAGAACCAGCGACTGGCCGATGGCATAGCCGATGTCGTCGGCTGCGGTGATCCCGAAACAGGTTTCGGAAAGACGGACGATGTCCCCGTCGGCGCCGGTGAAGGTCATGGCCGGATGGATGGCCAACGGCACGCAGCCCTGCTCGGTCAGCGGGGCGAGCAGTCCGACGCCGTTGGCGCCGGATGTGTGCACGACGATGGTTCCGCGCCGCACCGCGCCGGTGGCGGCCAGGCCGCGGACCAGACCGGGCAGTTCCGAGTCCGGCACGGTCAGCAGCAGCAGTTCGGCCCGGTCGGCGACATCGGGAACCGGCAGGATGGGGGTTTCCGGCAGTCGGCGTTCGGCAAGCCGGCGGGACACGGCGGAAATGGCACTGCATGCCACGACGACATGCTCGGCACGTTCCAGAGCCACGCCCAGTGCGGTGCCCACCCGACCGGCGGAAATGATTCCCACTTTGAGCCGGGCCGGCCGTAAGCCGTTGGGGGTCCCCATCTGACGACGACCTCGCTGACGTGAGTACGTTCCGGTCCTGCCGATGCGGGTACCGGACGGTCGGGTCGATTCTAGTCCGAGTCAGTCCGCTCGGCGGCGGCGACCGCCGCCGGCCGGTGACGGGTTGACCTGAATGCGGGCCATCATCTCGGCGAACGACTGGCCGTCGGCATGCTGGCCCTGCGGCTCGTCGGCCACCGGCTCGCCTTCGGCGTCCTCGGACCCACGATGCCGCCCGGGGTGCACCGGCTGGCCCTCGGGCGGCACCCAGTGCCGACCCCGCGGGGGCTCCGGGGCCGCGTCATCCGGCGGCACCGGGGCCGGCGGCACCGGGGCCGGCGGCACGCCGGGCTCGGGACGCTGGCCGCCATCTGTCGAATGCCGGCCGATCCGAACCTCGGGGGGGCGCCACGGCGCCTCCGGCTGCTGAGGCGGCGCTGCCGCGGAGGGCTGCGCCGCCGTCACCACGGGGGGCTCGGCCTGGCCGGGCCGCGGATATCCCACAGCGTCGGCCGTCTGCCGGTGGTTGCCCCGGTACCGGGGCGATTCGGGGGCCGGGGCCACGGCAACGGTGTCCGGTGCGGTGTCGACGAGGGGTTCCTCGGGAACGTCGATGATGGGGTTCTCGATCGCCGGGGCGACGGTCACCACCTCTTCGGCCACCACCGTCACCCGGCTACTCTGCACACGACCGGGTGCCGCGGGCATCGGCACGGCGATGCGATCGCTTTCCAGGGCCGGGCGGTGGCCCAGGTCGGTGCCCAGCATCACTTCCAACTGCGAGCGCAACGCGGCCAGTTCGGAGCGAAGCCCCGCCATCTCATCGGCCGCCTCGGCGCGGATCTCCCGGGACAGGGTGCGGCGCAGGTGAGATTCGACTGACAACTCGTATTCACGCCGGGCCGAGATCTCACGATCGAGTTGCAGGTCGTAGACGAACTTCATGTCGCGGGCCCGGGCCTGAGCGAGTTCGCTCTGGCGGCGATAGATCACCGTGACGAACGCGGCCACCACCGCAGCCCACAGCGACAGAACCACGGCCAGTCTCAGCAACTCGACCCGGTTGGTGAACACCAGGGTGGAACTGGCCAGGATGGCCAGCACCAGGAGCGAGGTCAGCAGCAGCCAGCCCGGTCCGCGGCCGCTGCGCCGCGTTCTGGCGCCGCGGGACACATCGGTCATGGGCTGCACTGTACCGCGTTGAAAGTGGTTGCCAGCGACGACAAGCTGCGCTGATCGGGCCCCGCTTCCGTGCTACCGCGGGCCTATTCGGTCAGCGCATCCTCGCCGTTGGGCTCACCCGGAGACTTGCAGCAGTGCTGCAACCACAACGCGGCGGCGACGAGGGCAAACGCACTCACGGCCGCGACCAGCGCGCCCGGGGTGTCGGCGGCGGCCACCCGCAATTCCGCGCGCCGCGGCAGCAGGTAGGCCAGCACGGCCAGCCACCAACCCAGCATCACCGCGCCCACCCACGCCGAGGCTTTGGCGACCGCCACGGTGCGGGCCACCGCGAGCGGATGCAGCCGGCCGACGCCGACCCCGATCCGGCCATCGCGGATGCGGCCCCGGACCGAGGCCGCCCACCACGTCTCGGCGGCAGCGACGGCCAGCAGGGACAGCCCGGTCCACAGGGTGATCGCCGGGAAGTAGCGGTAGAGCTGGTGGATCGCCAGATAGCCCGCGATTGCGGCGACCACGGTGGCGAACGCCAGGTCGCGCCGCCGTGTCGGCCCCATCAGCCGCTCCCCGTGCTGAGGGTGAGCGCGGTGGGCCGGACACCGTCGCGTTCGGCCTGATCCAACTCATCGAGCAGCTCGCGCACCGGCCTGCGCCGGCCGTCGACGGTGATGTCGGCGGCCGGGTCGACGTCGAGCCAGGGCATCAGCACGAAGGCCCGTTCGCGGGCGAACGGGTGCGGCAGGGTGAGGTCGGCGTCGCTGCACACCACCTCGCCGCCGGGGCCCGCCGCGCAGACCAGGTCGACGTCGAGGGTGCGTGGTCCCCACTTCTGCTCGCGCACACGATCGTTCGCCGACTCGATCGCCTGCGCCCTGCGCAGCCATCCGAGCCCGTCCAGGGCTGGATCCTCGGCGATCACCACCGCGTTGAGAAACGGTCCCTGCTCGACTCCACCCCACGCATCGGTCTCGTAGACGGCCGACACCGCACGGACCGCGTCGCCGAGGCTGTCGACGACGGACTGCAACCGGGCCAGTCGGTCGCCGAGGTTTGATCCGATCGACAGCACGACGCGGGTCATATCGCACCTCCCGCCGGAACGATCTGTCCGCGCCCGCCCCGGCGGGACCGTCGCGCGACGACGGCCACGTCGCTGAACGCCAGTGGGATCGGTGCCTGCGGCTTGTGCACGACCACTTCGACCGCGTGAACCCGGGTGTCGGCCATCACGTCCTCGGCGATCTCGGCAGCGACCGTTTCGATGAGGTTGCGCGGCGGGCCGGCGACGATATCGGCGGCGCGTTGGGCCAGCACGCCGTAGTCGAAGGTGTCGTCGAGGTCGTCGCTGGCGGCCGCGTCGGCCAGGTCGATCCAGACGGTGATGTCGATGACGAAGTCCTGGCCGTCGCGACGTTCATGGTCGAAGACTCCATGGTTGCCGCGGACGGTCAGACCGCGCAGTTCGATGCGGTCAGCCATCCTTGCCTCCCGGCGGGTTACTGCCAGGCCGCCACCACATTCAGCGCGTCGACCGTGGCACGTACGTCGTGGACACGGACTCCCCATGCCCCGTTCATCGCGGCCAGTGCGGAGACGACCGCGGTGGCGGTCTCCCGGCCGTCCGGCGGCCGAAGTGCGCCATCGGGCCCCGCGAGGAGTTCGCCGAGGAATCGTTTACGGGATGCGCCCACCAGGACGGGGAGACCGCCGGCGACGAAATCCGGCAGCGCGTGCAGCAGCGCCCAATTGTGGTGGGCCGCCTTGGCGAACCCGAGGCCCGGGTCGATGATCACATTGCCCGGGTCCACGCCGGCGGTCACCGCGGCATCGACGGCGGCGGTCAATTCGTCGCGGACCTCGGCGACCACATCGCGGTATGCGGGGATGTCGTGCGGATCGTCGGCGTGAACCGATCGCCAGTGCATGAGCACCCACGGGACTCCGGCGCGGGCCACCACGCGCGCCATGTCGGGGTCGGCGCGACCGCCGCTGACGTCGTTGACGATGACGGCGCCATTGTCCAGCGCGGCCTGCGCGACTGTTGCGTGCATGGTGTCGATGCTGACCCTGAGCCCTTGTGCGGCAAGTTCTTTGATGACGGGAACCACCCGGGCGCTCTCCACGGCCGGATCGACGCGGATAGCGCCGGGCCGGGTGGACTCGCCCCCGACGTCGATGATGTCGGCGCCGTCGGCCACCAGTCGGAGACCGTGCTCCACAGCGCGAACAGGGTCGGCATACCGACCGCCGTCAGAGAAGGAATCGTCGGTGACGTTGACGACGCCCATCACCGTGACATGAGGCGAGGAGCGGATCTCGCTCACTTGCGGAGGATGAGTTCCAGCGCCTCGGCTCGAGATGCGTCGCTGGTCTTGAACACTCCGCGCACGGCTGAGGTGGTGGTTGTCGCACCGGGCTTGCGGACACCGCGCATCGCCATGCACAGGTGCTCGGCCTCCACGACGACAATGACGCCGCGCGGGTTGAGTTTGCGCATCACCGCGTCGGCGATCTGGCCGGTCAGCCGTTCCTGCACCTGGGGTCGCTTGGCGTACAGATCGACGACCCGCGCCAGCTTCGACAATCCGGTGACCCGGCCGTCGACACCGGGGATGTACCCCACGTGGGCCACGCCGTGAAAGGACACCAGGTGGTGTTCACAGGTGGAATACATCGGGATGGATTTCACCAGGACCAATTCGTCGTGCTGTTCGTCGAACGTCGTCTCCAGCACGGCGTCCGGGTCGGTGTACAGACCCGCGAAGATCTCCCGAAACGCACGGGCCACCCGGGCCGGGGTCTCCTTGAGCCCTTGACGCTCGGGATCCTCACCCACCGCAAGCAGCAGTTCCCGGACGGCCGCCTCGGCGCGAGGCTGGTCGAAGACGGGGATGTCCAGCGTGATCGAGTCGCGGTGCGGCATGGCTACTCCCTCGTCGTCAATCAACGGTCGTTGCGTTCGCCCTCGTCACCGACAGCCTGCTGTGGAGCGGGCGCCGCGGGAGCGGCATAGGGCTGATGGGACGGATGCGGCTGCTGCCCGGGCTGGGGATGCCCGGCCTGGGGTTGCCCGGGCTGGGGGTGCCAGCCCTGCTGCGGCGGATACCAGTAGCCCTGCTGATGCGGGGGCGGCGGCCAGCCGGGGGCGCGCCAACCGGCCGGGGCGCCATAGTCCGGCTGGGCGGGTCCGTCGGGAGCCTGATGGCGACCCTGGTGTTGGGCGTGGGCCCCCTGGTGGCTGCCGTTGCCGTTCGCTCCCTGGGGCTGATGAGCGGCGCTGGCCTGGGCGATCGCCTTCTTGAACGCGGGCTCCGGGATCGGCTGAGGCCACGGCTCGCCGCGCTCGATGGCCAGTTCGCCCGGGGTCTTGATCGGCGGCTTGTCGGAGGGAATGCGTCCGCCGAAGTCGTCGAAGACCGTCAGGCGCGGGCGTTTCTGCACGTCGCCGAAGATGGCTTCGAGTTCGGCGCGGTGCAGCGTTTCCTTCTCCAGCAGTTCCCCGGCGAGAATGTCGAGAACGTCGCGGTACTCGGTGAGGATCGTCCACGCCTCGGTGTGCGCGGCCTCGATCAGCTTGCGTACCTCGTCGTCGATGTCGCGGGCCACCTCGTGGCTGTAGTCGGCCTGCGTGCCCATCGTGCGACCGAGGAACGGGTCGCCGTGTTCGGTGCCGTAGCGGACGGCGCCCAGCTTGGAACTCATGCCGTACTCGGTCACCATCGCCCGCGCGATCTTGGTGGCCTGCTCGATATCGGACACCGCGCCGGTGGTCGGCTCGCGGAACACCAGTTCCTCGGCGGCGCGGCCACCCATCGCGAACACCAGGCGGGCGATCATCTCCGAGCGGGTCATCAGACCCTTGTCGTCCTCGGGCACCGACACCGCGTGGCCGCCGGTGCGGCCGCGGGCCAGGATGGTGACCTTGTAGATGGGCTCGATGTCCGGCATCGCCCACGCCGCCAGGGTGTGACCGCCCTCGTGATAGGCGGTGATCTTCTTCTCGGTCTCGCTGATGATCCGGCCCTTGCGCCGGGGGCCGCCGATGACCCGGTCGACCGCCTCTTCGAGCGCCGCGCCGGTGATGATCGTGCCGTTCTCCCGGGCCGTCAGCAGGGCGGCCTCGTTGATGACGTTGGCCAGGTCGGCACCCGACATTCCGACGGTGCGCTTGGCCAGGCCGTCGAGGTCGGCGTCCGGGGACAGCGGCTTGCCCTGGGCGTGCACCCGCAGGACGGCCTTGCGGCCGGCCAGATCGGGGCTGGACACCGGAATCTGCCGATCGAACCGGCCGGGACGCAGCAGTGCGGGATCGAGGATGTCGGGCCGGTTGGTGGCGGCGATGAGGATGACGCCCTGACGCTCGCCGAACCCGTCCATCTCGACCAGCAACTGGTTGAGGGTCTGTTCGCGCTCGTCGTGACCGCCGCCCAGGCCGGCGCCGCGCTGCCGGCCGACGGCGTCGATCTCGTCGACGAAGATGATGCACGGGGAGTTCTGCTTGGCCTGCTCGAAGAGGTCCCGAACGCGGGAGGCGCCGACGCCGACGAACATCTCGACGAAGTCCGAGCCGGAGATCGTGAAGAACGGCACCCCGGCCTCACCGGCGACGGCGCGGGCCAACAGCGTCTTGCCGGTGCCGGGCGGGCCGTAGAGCAGCACACCCTTGGGGATCTTGGCGCCGAGGGCCTGGTAGCGGCCGGGATTCTGCAGGAAGTCCTTGATCTCGTACAGTTCCTCGACCGCCTCATCGGCGCCGGCCACATCGGCGAAGGTGGTCTGCGGCATGTCCTTGGACAGCAGCTTGGCCTTCGACTTGCCGAATCCGAAGCCCATCCGCCCGCCGGTCTGCATCCGGGAGAACAGCACGAACAACGCGACCAGCAGCAGCAGCGGAAGCATGTAGATCAGCAGCGAGCCCAGCACGCTCGGCTGATTGACGGTCGTGTTGGTCTTGACGCCCTTGGCGGTGAGCGAGTCGAACAGCGGCACCGCGTAACCGGTGGGGTACTTCGCGATCACCTTGGTGGAATCGCCGGTCTCGCCGTTGCCGCTCTTGAGTTCCAGCCGGAGCTGCTGCTCGCGGTCGTCGATCTGGGCTTCTTTGACGTTGTCGGTGTTGATCTGGGCAACCGCGACCGAGGTGTCGACCGGCTTGAAGCCGCGGGTGTCGTCGTTGAAGTAGAAGAACACCCAGCCCAGCAGCAGCACGGAGGCAATCACCGTCAGCGTGCGGATAACGTTTTTCCGGTTCATCAATGTCGGCCCGGTGGGGCCCGTCCTTCCAATATGCGGATATGCGCTGCCCTGAAGTCTTTCAGGCTACCGCTACCCCAACGTCGGACGGTGCCCGATGGGTTTCCGTCACCGTTTCGTTCGGCAACACCGCCGACGCCGACCGGCTGTGCTTGGCTGGGCATCATGGTCACAGCGACCGAGCGGTTCATCGACGTCAACGGGGTGCGGCTGCGGGTGTACGACGCCGGCCCGGCGGACGGCCCCTTGGTGATTCTCGCCCACGGCTTCCCTGAACTGGCGTTTTCGTGGCGGCACCAGATTCCCGCCCTGGCAGCGCAGGGCTACCGCGTGCTGGCTCCCGACCAACGGGGCTACGGCGGATCCTCCCGTCCCGAACAGGTCGAGTCCTATGACATCGCCGCGCTGACCGGGGATCTGGTCGGCCTGATCGATGCCGTCGGCGCCGAACGGGCCGCGCTGGTCGGCCACGACTTGGGCGCGATGGTCACCTGGAGCACGCCACTACTGCATCCGGACCGCGTGGCGGCGGTAGCCGGGCTGAGTTTCCCGCCGGTGCCGCGGCCGCGGACCCCGCCGACACAGGCGTTCCGCCGCATCTTCGGGGACAACTTCTTCTACATCCTGTACTTCCAGGAGCCCGGGGCGGCCGACGACGAGATGGCGGCCGACCCGCGCCGGGCCATGTTGCGAACGCTGGCCGGCATGCAGGCACCGGCCGACGAGGCCGCCGCACTGCGCATGCTGTCGCCGGGACCGCAAGGGTTCATCGACCGATTGGCCGAACCGTCGCAGCTGCCCGACTGGCTGAGCGAAGCCGAACTCGACTTCTACGTCGAGGAGTTCAGCCGCACCGGATTCACCGGTGCGCTGAACTGGTATCGCAACTTCGACCGCAACTGGCACATCACGGCTTCTCCCGCCGCCGACACCATCGACGTCCCGGGGTTGTTCGTCGGCGGCACGGACGACCCGGTGTTGGCCTTCACCCGGACCGATCGGGCCGCAGAAGTGGTGAAGGGCCCCTACCGGCAGGTCATGCTGGACGGCGCCGGACACTGGATTCAGCAGGAGCGGCCCGATGAGATCAATGCGGAGCTGGTGGGCTTCCTCTCCGAGGTGAGGTGGACATGATGCGTCGAATAGTTTGGGCGGCAACGTTTTTCACCGTGGCGGCCATCCTTTCAGGATGTGATTCCGCGCCGCCCGTGCAGGCCAATGCCCGTCAGGTGACCGTCGTCGGATCCGGGGAGGTGCAGGGCGCGCCCGACACGGTGACCGCCGACGTGGGCATCGAGGTGGTGGCGCCGGATGTCACGGCGGCGATGAACCAGACCAACGAGCGCCAGCAGGCCGTGATCGACGCTCTCACCGCGGACGGCATCGACGCCGCGGATATCCGCACCACGGCGGTCGATCTGGCGCCCCAGTACGGCGAGAACTCTGTGGTCACCGGCTACCGGGCCGCCAACACCCTCAGCGTCAAGATCCGCCAGATCGACAACGCTTCCCGCGCCCTGACCACCGTCGTCGACACCGGCGGCAACGCCGCCCGGATCAATGCCGTCACCTTCTCCATCGAGGACGATTCCGCGCTGGTCACCGATGCTCGGGCCCGGGCGTTCGAGGACGCCAGGAGCAGGGCGAAACAGTACGCCGACCTGGCCGGGTTGTCCCTGGGCAAGGTCATCTCGATCTCCGAGGCCTCGGGCGGCACGCCACCGTCTCCGGCGCCGATCCCGCAGGGTGCCATGGCTGCTGCCGTCCCACTGCAGCCGGGCGAGCAGACCGTCAGCTTCTCGGTGACCGCGGTGTGGGAACTGACCTGACTCAGTGCTGGTAGACCTTCGGTTGCAGCGTTCCGATGTAAGGCAGATCCCGGTAGCGCTCGGCATAGTCGAGCCCGTAGCCCACGACGAACTCGTTGGGGATGTCGAAACCGATATAGGCGATGTCCACGTCGGCGCGGACCGCGTCGGGCTTTCGCAACAACGTGCACACCCGAAGCGATTTCGGTCCCCGGGTGGCCAGGTTACGCAGCAGCCAGGACAGGGTGAGACCGGAGTCGACGATGTCTTCCACGATCAGGACGTCGCGGTTTGCGATGTCGCGGTCGAGATCCTTGAGGATGCGCACGACGCCCGAGGACGACGTCGACGACCCGTACGAGCTCACCGCCATGAACTCCAACTGGGTGGGTAGCGGGATGGCGCGCGCAAGGTCAGTGACGAACATGACCGCCCCCTTGAGGACGGTCACCAGCAGCAGATCCTGACCGTTGAGGGTGCCGGCATAGTCGCGGCCCACATCTTTCGCCAGTTCGGCGGTCCGAGCCTGGATCTGTTCTTCGGAGACCAGCACCGACTTGATGTCATCGGGGTACAGCTCATGCGCCGACACGAACCACAGCGTGCCATGCCGCCACCGCCAGGACAATCAAACCGGTTCGAAGCGCAACGCCAGCGTGCCGCCGTGCCGCTCGGCGAACAGCCGCGTATGGGCCCGAGCGCTGCCCACAGCCACCCCGCCCTGTCCGCGCCAGGCGGTGATCAGGGTGTCGACTCCGCGGAGTTGAACGTCGGTCAGCCCGGTCGCACCGCCCGCCAGCAGCCATTCCCGGATCACCCGTCGCCGCAACGCGGTGGGCAGGTCGACCGATCGCCGCGATCGTCAGGGCGCCCTCGGTGCCCGCCGATGCCAGATCCTCGCGGGCCAGGGAGTCCAGCGCATCGGTGTCCTCCCGCAATGCCACGGCGGTACGGGCCAGCGCTTCGGCCACGCCCCCGCCGAGGACGTCCTCCAGCAAGGGCAGAACCTCGTGCCGCAGTCGTGCACGGGTGAACCGGCGGTCGTGGTTGTGCGGGTCATCCCAGGCCGGCAGGCCCAGTTCCATGCAGACGGCGTGGGTGAGGCTGCGCCGGGTGCCGAGAAGCGGGCGGTACCAGGGCGGGTCGCACGACCTCATCCCGGCGATCGAGCGTGGACCCGACCCCCGGCCCAGCCCCAGCAACACGGTCTCGGCCTGATCGTCAAGGGTGTGGCGCCAGCAGCACCGGAGCATCGCCCCGGGCGGCGTCGAGCGCGCTGTAGCGGGCGGCGCGGGCGGCGGCCTCAGGACCGCCCTCGACCCCCACGTCAACCGTAAGAACTTGGGCCGCCATGCAACCCATTTCGAGGGCCTGCTCCCGGGCGGTCTGCGCGACGGCCGCGGAACCGGGCTGCAGCCCATGGTCGACGATCAGCGCGGTCGTGGGAAGTGTGGCCGTCGCCGCGGCGGTCAACGCCAGCGAGTCGGGCCCGCCGGACAGCGCGACGCACCACGACTGCGTGTCGGTGAGCGCGGACGCCGCGAGCTCCGCCACCGTCGCGCGCAGCCGCGCTAGAGCACCCGGTCGATCCACCGCTGCGGATTCTCGATCTCGTCGGGCAGCGGCAGCGTCTCCGGCCCCGCCCACACCGCGTTGAAACGCGCCATCCCGACCCGGTCGACGACGTGGTCGACGAATGCCCGGCCCCGGGTGTACTGACTGAGCTTGGCGTCCACCCCGAGCAGGGCGCGAACGAGTCGCTGCAACGGCGGGTGCTTGCGTTGGCGGCGATCGTTGAAGCGGCGGCGGATCAGCTGCACCGACGGGACGACCGCCGGGCCGACGGCGTCCATCACGTAGTCGGCGTGGCCCTCCAGCAGGGTTCCAAGCACCAGCAACCGGTCGAGTGCCGCACGTTGCGGTTCGGACTGGACGGCGCGCAGGACACCGAGCACCCCGGCGTTGTGGGCGTCAACGCCACCGGCCCGGCGGCGCTCTTTGACGAACTCCGCGAGTCGGCCGACCACCTGCCCGACGTCCTCACCGCGCTCGGCCGTGAGCACACCGAGCGCATCGGACATGTGCTGTGCCAGCCAGGGATTGGCGGTGAACTGCACCCGGTGGGTGACTTCATGCAGGCAGACCCACAGCCGAAAGTCCTTGGGATTCAAGCGAAGCTGGCGCTCCACCGTGATGACATTCGGATAAACCAGCAACAGGTCTCCGGGTCGGCCCGCCTGGCCGCCGGCGAACGGGTCGTACTGGCCGAGAATCCCTGAGGAGATGAACGCCAGGACCGCCCCGGTTTGGGCTCCGGCGATCCGCCCCGTGACGACGTTGCCGGGGCTCTCCGTGCCGCCCGTCATCACCCGCATGGAGTCCGAGGCGGCGCGGATCCACTGTTTGCGGTCCACGATGCGGGCCGGTGGCGCCGGCGCATCGCTGCCAAGTCCGGTGATTTCGCGGACGGGCGCCTCGGCGGCCACGGCGGCCGCGGCAAGATCATCGATGGCCTGGCGGCGGGTGTAGTCGCTGGCGGGCGGGGCCGGACGGACCAGTTGCGCGCCGACGGCTCCCGCGAACTTCCAGTCGACAGCGCGGCCGACGGTCAGTTCGGGGGGGCCGCTCACGCGCGGAGCGGCTCGACGCGCCGGATCAAGATCCGCAGCCACAGGTGCGCAACGTCGCCGCGAGCGCGTCGATGGCGGTCCGACCCTCGTTTCCGGCGTTGTTGGAGATGAACGCGAATGTCAGCACCCGACCGTTCCGGTCCGTGACGATGCCGGCCAGGGAGTTGGTCTTGGTCAGCGATCCGGTCTTCGCGCGCAGCCAGCCCGCCGCGGACTTCTTCGCGTCGGGGTCATAGAACCGGTTCGACAGGGTGCCGCTGCCGGCGGCGACGGGAAGCATGTCCAGCATCGGGCGCAGGGTGGGCTGGTCCGGGCCGGCTGCCGCATTGACCACCTCGTCGAGGGTCTTGGCGGTCAACAGGTCGGCCACCGACAATCCGCTGGTGTCCACCAGCGAAGCTCCGGTCATGTCGATATTCGCCGCGGCCAGTTTGCTGACCACCGCGTCGACGGATCCGGCGAAACTGGCGGGGCGGCCGGTCGCCCGAGCGACCTCGCGACCGATGGTTTCGGCCATCACGTTGTCGGAGGCGTTCATCATCTGGGTCAGCCGCGTCATCAGCGGGGCGGACTGGACCGACGCCAACTGCCGGCCTTCGGCGGGCCCGGGGGCGAAGGTCACCTTGGCCGGGTCGACTCCGAGCGCGAAGGCCAGCGCACGGCCGGCATCGAGAGCCGGCGTGGGTGAGCGGCGCGACTCGATCGTGGTCGGCTGGATGCGCCCGGCGTCGAGCATCACCGCCTGGATCGGGGCGATGTCACCGCCGGCGATATCGGCGGGATCCCAGCCCGGAGCCATGTCCGGACCGGAGAACAGCGAGACATCGACCTGCACAGCGGTCGGCTTG
Organism: uncultured Actinomycetota bacterium; assembly: GCA_963715145.1. GTDB lineage: Bacteria > Actinomycetota > Actinomycetes > Mycobacteriales > Mycobacteriaceae > Mycobacterium. Next base: position 120,557 of record CAVQRL010000003.1, read on the forward strand.
ATCCCGCTCTTGCGGACCTGGTCGGCGAGATCGGAGATCCGGGCCGCTCCCGGGTACCAGGTCTCCTCCCCGGGCGGCGCGGCCGACAGCGTGGGATCCCCGCCCCCGATGAGGACGACGACCCCCGGCATCCGGTTCTGGTCGGCGGCCTGAACCGTCGTGGTGACCCGCGCGTTGCGATCCAGGGTGAGCAGCGCGGCCGCGGTGGTCAGGATCTTGTTCACCGATGCCGGCTGCATCGGGAAATCCGCGCGTTGCTCCCAGATCTGGGCACCGGTCTTGGCGTCGGTGATGCGGCCGCTGAGGATCCCCAGGTTGGGGTTCGCCACGGCGGCGGCCAGCGCGGCAGTCAGCCCGGCGGTGGTCGGCACCCCGGCGGAATCGGCCACCGGGACCAGCGCGGGCTTCGATGTGGCTGGTGGGCGTGGCGGCGGGACCGACGCGTTGCTCCTGCCGCCCGAACTCAGGAGAGCGGCAGCGGCCACGACGACGGCGACCAGTGCGATCACCGCACCAGCGAGGACCACGTGGCCCATGTGCCGGGGTTTGCGAAGCATGACTCTCCTACGTTTCGCGTCTCATTGTGCCCAACGATGCGGTGCTGAGGCGAATCCCTCGCTAGGGTGATTCTCCGACCCCGACGGGGCGAGGTGGACAGCGAAAGGGAGTTGAGCGGTGCAGTTCGACGTCACAATCGAAATCCCCAAGGGCCAGCGGAACAAGTACGAGGTCGATCACAAGACCGGCCGGCTGCGCCTTGACCGTCATCTCTACACCCCGATGGGCTATCCGGCCGACTACGGCTTCATCGAGGACACCCTGGGTGAGGACGGCGACCCACTCGACGCACTCGTGCTGCTGCCGGAGTCGGTTCATCCCGGCGTGATCGTGGAGGCCCGGCCGGTGGCGATGTTCAAGATGGTCGACGACGCCGGCGGTGACGACAAGGTGCTCTGCGTGCCGGCGGGCGACGTGCGCTGGGACGACATCAACGACCTCGACGACGTCTCGAAGCACGAGTTGGAATCCATCAAGCACTTCTTCATGCACTACAAGGACCTCGAGCCGGGCAAGTTCGTCAAAGCCGCCGATTGGGTCGGGCGCGCCGAGGCCGAGGCCGAGGTGGAGCGTTCCCTGCAGCGTTTCACCGCCGAAGGGCACTGATCTAGGCGCCGCGGAGAGTTTTCCTGGCCGTAACGCGCGGTAACCCAGACGTACTGTGGGTTTCCCATGATCAATGGTGTGTTGATGCACCAGGGCCTGGGGCTTGCGGCCTTCAACGAGTTACCGATGCGCAAGGCCGTGCACGCGCTGTACGAATGCTGCAACAGCGTGCCGATGGCCGGCGAACTGGCCAGGGGAAGGCCCTACCCCAACCACAGGGCGTTGTTTCGGAAGGCCGACGCATTGTTGTTCTCGCTGTCCGAATCCTCCATCGACGAGATCCTGCAGGCCTATCCGAAGGTCGGCAGCCGGCCGGGGAGCATCCACTCACATGCCGAGCAGTGCGCGCTCTGGGATGAACGGCCCGGGGTGATGCAGTTGTTGGACAGCTCCGCCGCGGACTACGCGGATAGGTTCGGGTTTCAATTCGTCATGTACGTCGCCCCCGACTGTCCGGTCTCCTCAGTGATTGCCGCGATCGCCGATCGGATGCACAACGACCTCGACACCGAGCGCAAGGTTCTCCGCAACGAGATCGCCAAGCTCAACCGCAGCCGACTCGACCGCATGCTCGGTCCCGAGGGCGGCTACAACAACTGGGCCTGACGGCCCCTCAATCGGCTCCGCGGGACCGCACCTTGATCAGGCTGGCCACCATGGTGACGAACAGGGTCACGATGATCACCGCCAGGCTCAGCAACGTCGGGATCTCCACGACGGGCAGCGGTTGGCCGCCGTTGATGAACGGCACCTCGTTCTCGTGCAGGGCGTGTAGCAGCAGCTTGACGCCGATGAAGAACAGGATGAACGCCAGACCCTGGGACAGGTAGACCAGCCGGTTGAGCAGATCCCCCAGCAGGAAGTAGAGCTGCCGCAGGCCCATCAGGGCGAACACATTGGCGGTGAAGACCAGGTACGGCTCGCTGGTCAGCCCGTAGATCGCGGGGATCGAATCGAAGGCGAACAACAGGTCGGTGGTGGCCAGCGCGACGATGACCAGGAACATCGGCGTCATCACGCGCTTGCGTCCGCGTTTGACGTAAAGCTTCAGACCGTGCCAGCTGTCGGTGGTGTTCAGGTAGTTCTTGGCGAAGCGCACCACCGCGTTGTCGGCGTCGTCGCTGTGGTCGGTGTCGCGGGCGAGCTTGATGGCAGTGAAGACCAGGAATGCGCCGAAGAAGTAGAAGATCCACGAGAACTGGTTGATCGCAACGGCTCCCAGCGCGATGAAAATCCCACGGAACACCAGCGCCAGCACGATCCCGATCAGCAGCGCCTGCTGCTGATAGATGGCCGGCACCTTGAAGCTGGCCATGATGATGATGAAGATGAACAGATTGTCGATGGACAGGCTGTACTCGGTGAGCCAGCCCGCATAGAACTCCAGGCCATACCGGCTGCCGTGCATGTGCCACACCAGCAACCCGAACAGCATTGCCAGCCCGATGTAGCAGCTCAGAGCCACCACGCATTCGCGCTTGCTCGGTTCATGCGGACGACGGGCGAAGACCAGGACGTCGACGAGGAGGACGGCAAGCGTCACAGCGAGGGTGATCCCCCACTCGAGTGCCGAAACGTTCACGCGTCAGACCTCCGGGTTCGCTGAACACGCCCGAGGTCTCTTCCGCCGGCGATGCGGCCCGCGGAACCGGACGGCCGATGGACGGCCGACGTGGTGACGACACCGCGGCGAAGGAATACTCCCCTCTGCCCCGCCAGTGTGGCACGCCGCACGGATATTCGTCGCGCGCGGGGGCAGGTCGTGTGGATGTTGGTCGCCCGCCCCGGGCCTGCGACGCCGGGCCGCCCCCGAAAACACCCGGCTGACTCTAGGATTCGTGACGATGCCCGTAATTCCCGCCCAGTACCTGCTGTCAGAGCAGGCGCCGTCGCCACGCACTCTGGTCGACATCCTCTATGACACCGCGGCGCGGTATCCGGACGCCGCGGCTATCGACGACGGCGAGGTGCAACTCAGCTACAGCGAGGTGATCGCCGACATCGAGGCGGGTGTCGGCTGGCTGGCCGAACGCGGGATCGGCCGGGGAGACCGGATCGGCATCCGGATGCCGTCGGGCAGCTACTCGCTGTATCTGTCGATACTGACGGTGCTGGCGGCCGGCGCGGCCTACGTCCCAGTCGACGCCGACGACCCCGATGAGCGGGCACAGTTGGTGTTCGGCGAAGCGGATGTGGTCGGCGTCATCACCGAAGACGGGCTGACCCGCGGGACGGGATCCTCGCGTGGCTGGCAGGCGAGCGCACCGCAGGTCATCGACGACGCGTGGATCATCTTCACGTCCGGCTCCACCGGCACCCCCAAAGGGGTGGCGGTCACCCACCGCAACGCCGCCGCGCTCGTCGACGCCGAGGCGCGGATGTTCCTGCAGGACAACCCCATCGGGCCGGACGACCGGGTGCTCGCCGGACTTTCGGTGGCATTCGACGCATCGTGCGAGGAGATGTGGCTGGCCTGGCGCCACGGCGCCTGCCTGGTGCCGGCGCCGCGGTCGCTGGTGCGCAGCGGCATGGACCTGGGGCCCTGGCTGGTCTCCCGTGACATCACCGTGGTGTCGACGGTTCCGACATTGGCAGCGCTGTGGCCTGCCGAAGCACTCGAAGCGGTGCGGCTGTTGATCTTCGGCGGTGAAGCCTGCCCACCGGAACTGGCCGAACGCCTCGCCGTGGAGGGCCGCGAGGTGTGGAACACCTACGGGCCGACCGAAGCCACCGTGGTCGCGTGCGGCTCCCGGCTCACCGGAGGGGCGCCGGTCAGCATCGGGCTGCCGCTTCCCGGCTGGGATCTGGCGGTGGTGGACACCTCGGGTACCCCGGTGAGCCTCGGCGAGGTCGGCGAACTGGTGATCGGCGGCGTGGGCCTGGCCCGCTACCTCGACCCGGAGAAAGATGCCGAGAAATACGCGCCACTGGAGTCGCTCGGCTGGGAACGGGCCTACCGCAGCGGTGATCTGGTGCGACTGGAAGCCGACGGCCTGTACTTCCAGGGCCGTGCCGACGATCAGGTGAAGGTCGGCGGCCGGCGCATCGAACTCGGCGAGGTCGACTCGGCCCTGGTTCACCTCCCGGGTGTCAGCGGCGGTGCGGCGGCAGTGCGCAAAACGGGCAGCGGCACACCGGTTCTGGTGGGCTACATCGCTTCGGCGGACCCGAATTTCGACCTGGCCGAGGCCCGCGCGCACCTGGCCGACTCGCTTCCGGCCGCACTGGTGCCCCGCCTGGTGCTCGTCGACGAGCTACCCACCCGCACCTCGGGAAAGGTCGATCGCGACGCGCTGCCGTGGCCGCCGCCGGGGGATGTTCCCGACGTCGGCTCGCAGCTGGGTGGCACCATGGGCTGGCTGGCCGGGCTGTGGCAGGACGTCCTGGGCACCGTCGTCGACGGGCCCGAAGCCGACTTCTTCGCCCTCGGCGGCGGTTCGTTGTCCGCCGCCCAACTAGTGGTGTTGCTGCGCGATCACTTTCCGCGGTATGACCGTCGCTCATCTCTACGATCACCCCCGGCTCGGCTCGCTGGCCGGCTTCATCGACGAGATGGCGGCTGACGACCCCGCACCGGCGCCGGTCATCCCGCGGGTGGTCGCGCCCGTCCCGGGCGCGGCGCGGGCGCTGCAGGTGGCGCTGACGCTGCCGTTGGCCACGCTGACCGCGCTGCAGTGGCTGACCTGGCTGGCCCTGATCAACAACATCGCTGCGGCCCGGCACCCGTTGCCGTGGCTGGTCGAGGTCAACTGGTGGGTCATCCTGATCGCGTTCGTCGTGTTCATCACCCCGCCCGGCCGGATGGGCATCGCGGTGGTGGGCGCACGCGTGCTGCTCAGCGGGCTCAAACCGGGCACCTACCGCCGGGGCGGCTCACAGCACCTGCGCGTCTGGCTGGCCGAACGACTCGCCGAAGCCAGCGGGGCCGAGAACCAGGCCGGTGCACCGTGGCTGGTCTATTACGCACGGGCACTGGGTAATTCGGTGGGCAAGGGGGTCGATCTGCACTCCGCCCCGCCGGTCACCGGCATGCTGACCCTCGGCCACCGCAGTTCGGTGGAGCCCGAGGTCGACCTGACCGGTCACTGGATCGACGGCGATCTGTTCCACGTCGGCGAGATCAGAGTCGGCAACGACGCCACCATCGGCTCCCGCACCACACTGCTGCCGGGCGCGGTGGTCGGCAAGGATGCCGACGTCGCCGCCGGTTCGGCAGTTGTGGGCAAGGTCAAGAACGGCCAGTACTGGAAGGGCTCGCCGGCGGTGAAGTCGGGCAAGGCCCGCCATCCGTGGCCCGATCACCGGCCGCCGCGGGCCGCGCACTGGGTGGCGATCTACGGAGGGTCCTCGCTGCTGCTGGGGGCGCTGCCACTGGCGGCGCTGGGCGCCGGACTGGCGGTGCTGGCCCGGGCGGTACGGGACACCGCCACGCTCGGCGACGCGATCCGGACCGCGGCGCCGTGGATTCCGGTGGCCACCCTGGTGGCCGTGGCGGTTTACGCCATCCTGACCGTGCTGGGCGTGCGCATGCTCGCGATCGGTCTGCGGGAGGGCTACCATCCCGTTCGCAGCCGTGTCGGCTGGCAGTTGTGGGCTACCGAACGACTGATGGACGCAGCCCGCAACTACCTTTTCCCGCTCTACGCCGGGATGCTGACACCGCTGTGGTTCCGCATCCTGGGCGCGAAGATCGGCCGCAACACCGAGATCTCGACGGCGCTGCTGACCCCGAAGTTCACCGTGGTGGAGGACGGGGCGTTCCTGGCCGACGACACCATGGTCGCGTCCTACGAACTCGGCGGGGGATGGATTCACGTCGCCACTGCGACAGTGGGTAAGCGGGCCTTCCTGGGGAACTCCGGGATCGCCCAACCGGGCCGTCGCGTGCCCGATGACGGCCTGGTGGCCGTGCTCTCGGCCACCCCGCCCAAGGCCAAGAGCGGCTCGTCGTGGCTGGGCAGTCCACCGATCAGGTTGCGGAGGCAGGCCGACAGCGCCGATGTCGCGCTGACCTTCGCCCCGCCGCGGCGGTTGAGGATCATGCGCGGGATCGTGGAGACCTGCCGTCTGGTGCCGCTGATGGTGACCTTCGCCATCGGGGTGGCGGTCCTGGCGGCCCTGCAGGCCATCGCCGTGAGGGCAGGCTACGGGTGGGCGGCTCTGGCGGGCGGAGTCGTGCTGCTGGCCGCCGGTGCGGTGGCCGGCGGTACCGCCGTAGCTGCCAAATGGCTTGTGGTGGGCAGAATCCGGGCTGGCGAACAGCCGCTGTGGTCATCGTTCGTCTGGCGTAACGAAGTCGCCGACACTTTCGTCGAGACGGTGGCCGCACCGTGGTTCGCCCGCGCCGCCAGTGGCACTCCGGTGATGAACCTGTGGCTCAGAGCCCTCGGCGCGCGCATCGGCCGCGGCGTGTGGTGCGAAACCTATTGGCTCCCGGAGGCCGACCTGGTGTCACTCGGTGACGGCAGCACCGTCAACCGCGGCTGTGTGGTGCAGACCCACCTGTTCCACGACCGGATCATGCGGATGGACAGCGTGGTTCTCGAGGACGGGGCGACCCTGGGCCCGCACTGCGTGGCACTGCCCGCATGCCGGATCGGCGCCGGTGCGACGATCGGGCCCGCGTCGCTGGTGATGCGCGGAGACGAGGTTCCACCCTCGACCCGCTGGCAGGGCAATCCCATTGCGCCGTGGCAGCTTTCCCGCAAACGGGCACGGGCACAGCAGTTGGCCGAGGGCAGGGCCGCGTGAAGCATCCGGCCAAGAAACGCGCCGGCGGAACGCCGGTGATCGACCCTTACCTGCCCGGCAACGGCAACTTCGGTTACCGGGTGTCGCGCTATGAGCTGGATCTGGAGTACCGGGTCGCCAGCAACCGGCTCAGCGGGACCGCCACCATCACGGCCGTCACCCTGGCATCCCTGCAAAGCTTCAGCCTTGACCTCGCCGACAATCTCAGTGTGGCCAAGGTGAGCGTGAATGGGCGCCGACCCGCTCACTTCGCCTCGTCCGCCGGGAAATTGCGCATCCGGCTCGGTGCCGCACTCCCTGTCGGTTCGGCCATGTCGATCGTGGTTCGGTACGGAGGCTCGCCCCGTCCGATCCGGACCGTCTGGGGCGAGGTCGGATTCGAGGAACTGTCCAACGGAGCCCTGGTTGCCGGGCAGCCCAACGGTTCGCCGTCCTGGTTCCCGTGCGATGACCACCCGAGTTCGAAGGCCAGCTACCGGATTCAGATCAGCACCGACAGTCCCTACTACGCCGTCGCCCCCGGGGAACTGGTGTCGCGGCGCGCCCGGGCCGCCCAGACGGTGTGGACCTACGAGATGCCCGACCCGACGTCCACCTATCTGGCGACCATTCAGATCGGCGCCTATCAGATGCACCGGCTGCTCAAAGCGCCGGTCGCCATGCAGGCGGTGATTCCGGATCGACTGCGCTCGAACTTCGACCACGATTTCGCCCGTCAGCCGGCGATGATGAAGCTCTTCATCAAGCTGTTCGGCCCCTACCCGCTGTCGGCGGGATACACCGTGGTGGTCACCGATGACGCGCTGGAAATCCCCCTTGAGGCCCAGGGGGTTTCGATCTTCGGGGCCAACCACTGTGACGGCCGCCGCGGATCTGAGCGGTTGATCGCCCACGAATTGGCCCACCAGTGGTTCGGCAACAGTGTCACCGCCCGCCGGTGGCGCGACATCTGGCTGCACGAGGGTTTCGCCTGCTACGCGGAGTGGCTGTGGTCCGAGCACTCGGGCGGACCGAAGGCGGCCGAGTTGGCCCGCCAGCATCACCAGCGCCTGTCCGCCGCGCCGCAGGACCTGTTGCTGTGCGATCCGGGGCCGCGCGACATGTTCGACGACCGGGTCTACAAACGTGGAGCGCTGGCCCTGCACGCGCTGCGCGGCATCATCGGAGACGACAAGTTCTTCGGGTTGCTGCGGGACTGGACCACCCGGCATCGGCACGGCACGGTCGTCACCGACGACTTCACCGGCCTGGCCGCAAACTACGCCGACGTTTCGCTGCGACCCCTGTGGGAGACGTGGCTGTACTCGCCACGGCTTCCCCCGCTGTGACCGACGCCGGCCCCGCATTCGAGACGGTGAGCGCCACGGCCGGGCCGGTGGCTCGGGGCAGCGTCGCGCGGGTCGGATTGGCCACGGCAATCACAGCGGTCTGCGGCTACGCCGTGCTCTACCTGGCAGCCCGCCGACTCGAGCCGGCCGGCTTCTCGGTCTTCGGGGTCTTCTGGGGAGCCTTCGGTCTGGTCACCGGGGCGGCCAACGGCCTCCTGCAGGAGTCCACCCGAGAGGTGCGGGCCGTGCGGTCCAGCGCCGTCGACCACCCCCGGGATCCGGGCCCGCACACCCGGCCGATATGGGTCGCCGCCGGTGTTGGCGTGTTTGCGGCCATCACGATCGCAGGCACCTCTGCACTGTGGGCGCCGCATGTGTTCGCCGATCAGCGCGGTGCGTCGGTGGCCCTGCTCTCGCTGGGACTGGCTGGATTCTGTTTGCACGCAACACTTTTGGGCATGCTGGCCGGTGACGGCCGGTGGTCACACTATGGCTCGTTGATGGTGATCGACGCCGTCATCCGGGTGGCGGTGGCCGCCGCCGCCTTCCTGCTCGGCTGGGGCCTGGTCGGGTTCTTGTGGGCGACCGTCGGCGGCGCGGTGGCGTGGCTGTTGGTGCTGGCCGGTTCGGCGACCGCACGGTCGGTGGCGCGATTGCATACTCCCGGTACGGTGCCGGACTTCCTGCGCGGTGCCGCACATTCCATCGCCGCGGCCGGCGCCAGCGCGATTCTGGTGATGGGCTTCCCGGTTCTGCTCAAGGCCACCTCCGGTGAACTCGGCGCCGCCGGAGGTGTGGTCATCCTCGCCGTCACGTTGACCAGGGCGCCGCTGCTGGTTCCGATGACCGCGATGCAGGGCAACCTGATTGCCTACTTCGTCGACCATCGCAGGGCCCGACTGCGTGCCCTGGTCGCGCCCGCGGCGGTGGTCGCCGCACTGGGCGCCGTAGGTGTGGTCGCCGCCTACCTCATCGGGCCCTGGTTGCTCCGGGTCGCGTTCGGCCCGGAGTACCGAACCACCGGCGCACTGCTCGCCTGGCTGACCGCGGCGGCGGTCTCGATCGCTCTGCTGACCCTCACCGGAGCGGCCACGGTGGCCGCGGCTCTGCACCGGGCCTATGCGATCGGCTGGGTTGGCGCCACGGCGGCCGCGGCGCTGCTGCTGTGCCTCCCCCTCAGCCTGGAGACCCGGACCGTGGTGGCATTGCTGTGCGGGCCGCTCGTCGGTATCGCCGTGCACATGGCCGCGCTGGCCCAGAGGCGTTGACTCGCCTACCCGACACGCCGTTGAACGGCGTGTACGTTGTGGCCATCGACACTTCCGGCGTCTGGATCATCGTTCCAGCATTCAACGAGGCGCAGGTCATCGGCGATGTCGTCACCGGCCTGCGGTCGGCGTTCGACCACGTGGTGGTGGTCGATGACGGCAGCCGCGACGACACCGCCGGCGCCGCCCTGCGGGCCGGCGCCCACGTGGTGCCCCACCCGGTGAATCTTGGCCAGGGTGCAGCAATCCAGACCGGGGTGGAGTACGCCCGTCGCCGACCCGGCGCGCGGATGTTCGCGACCTTCGACGCCGATGGTCAGCACCGGGTGAAGGACCTGCTGGCGATGCTCGAGCGGATCTCCCGCGGCGAGGCCGACATCGTCGTCGGCAGCCGGTTCACCGGCTCGCCGATCGCGCGAACCCCGCCGGGGAAGCGGTTCATCCTGCGTGCTGCGGCGATGCTGAATCCGCGCAGCAGACGGTTGGGCCTCACCGACGCTCACAACGGCCTGCGGGTGTTCAACCGGACGGTGGCCGACCGCCTCAATCTGACCATGAGCGGAATGAGTCACGCCGGTGAGTTCATCAAGCTTGCCGACGAAAACCACTGGCGGGTAAAAGAACAACCTGTCGAGATTCTCTACACCGAGTACTCGTTGTCCAAGGGGCAGCCTCTGCTCAACGGAGTGAACATCGTCTTCGACGGTTTCCTTCGAGGAAGGATGCGCCGGTGAACTGGATCCAGGTTCTGCTGATCTCCGCGGTGGTGGCGCTGCTGGTGTACCTGATGCGTTCGCGCACCAACGCCAAAGCCAAGGCATGGGTGAAGCTCGGCTATCTGCTGTTCGTCATCGCGGCGATCTACGCGATTCTGCGGCCCGACGACACCACGGTCCTGGCCAACTGGCTGGGCGTGGACCGCGGAGCGGATTTGCTGACCTACGCACTGACGATCGCTTTCGTGTTCACCACGCTGAGCACCTACCTGCGGTTCAAGGAGCTCGAACTGCGCTATGCGCAGTTGGCCCGCACCGTCGCTCTGCAGGGCGCGCAGGTGCCCGATCACTGAGGCCGTTTCCCCGGTCCAGGAATTCCGCCCCCGTACAGTCGTGGCGATGTCCGCTGCCCCACGTCGTGTTCCGCCGGTCGCCTTGGCGGCAGTCGGACTGATCGGCCTGCAGCTCGCGGTGCGGGCGGTGCTGGCATTCGGCGGCTATTTCTACTGGGATGACCTGATCATCATCGGCCGCGCCGGAACCCGGCCGCTGTTGTCGTCGGCGTACCTGTTCACCGACCACGACGGGCATGTGATGCCGGCGGCCTTCCTGATCGGCGGGGCGATCACCCGGATGGCGCCGCTGGTGTGGGTCTGGCCGGCGGTGAGCCTGCTGGTGCTCCAACTGCTCGCGGCGCTGGCGCTACTGCGGGCGTTGTACGTCATCCTCGGCTGGCGCCCCGTTCTGCTGCTGCCGTTGTGCTTTGCCTTGTTCACCCCGCTGACGGTGCCGTCGTTCGCGTGGTGGGCCGCCGGACTGAACTATCTGCCGATGCTGGCCGCGCTGGCATGGGTGTGCGGGGACGCGGTGCTGCTGGTTCGCACCGGGGATCGCCGTTACGCGGTGACCGCGATGGTGGCTTACCTCGCGGGACTGTTGTTCTTCGAGAAATCCGCGGTGATCCCGTTCGTGGCGTTCACGATCGCGGTGCTGTTGTGCTGGGTGTCCGGTCAGCCAGGCGCACTGGGGTGGGTGTGGCGGCGGGGGCGGAGCCTGTGGGTTCCCGCATTGGCGCTGACGGCTGCATGGGCCGTGGTCTATCTGGTGGTCGTCGATCAGAAACGGTGGAGCGGCGACCTGTCGATGACGTGGGATCTGTTGCGGCGCGCGGTGACTCACGGGATCGTCCCGGGATTGGCCGGCGGCCCGTGGCAGTGGCAGCGCTGGGCGCCCGCCTCACCGTGGGCGGTGCCTCCGGTGGCCGCGATGGTGGCGGGCTGGGCGGCTCTGTTCGTGGCGGTGGTGGTGTCGGTCCTGCGCAAGCGCCGCATCGGGACGGTGTGGCTGACGGCACTCGGCTACGCGGCGGCCTGCCAGGTGCCGATTTATCTGATGCGATCGTCGGCATTCACCGCCCTCGAACTCGCCCAGACGTTGCGGTACCTGGCGGACCTGGTGTGGGTCCTGGCCTTGCTTGCCGCCGTTGGATTCTGCGCTCCCAACCGGGCGGGGTCGCGCTGGCTGAACGCATCACCGCGTCGAACCGCGGTGGTGTCGGGTCTTGCCGTGGCCTTCCTCGCCAGCAGCCTGGTGTCGACGAGGACCTTCCTCACCAGTTGGCAGGACAACCCGACCAAGTCCTATCTGCACAACGCCGTCGCGGGTCTGGCCGAGGCGCGGGCCGTGTCGGCAGCGCCCATGCTCGACCAGGAGGTGGACCCGCTGATACTGCAACGGGTCGTCGGCCCGGAGAACCTGGCGAGCCATATGTTCGCGTTGGTGCGTGACCGCCCGGAGTTCGCCGGGTCCACCGACCGACTCCGGATGCTCAACAGCGCGGGCGAGGTCGTCGACGCCGAGGTGACGTGGGTCCGCAGAACCGTCGCGGGGCCACGAGCCCAGTGCGGGTATTTCGTCACCCCGGACTCGCCGGCCCGCATGCCATTGGACGGGCCGTTGCTGCCGGCCGACTGGACCGCAGAGATCAACTACCTGGCCAACACCGAAGGCAGCGTGCTGATGTCACTACCGGTCGGACCGCAGACCAGGGTGGCTCTCAAGCCCGGCCTCAACCGTGTCTATGTCCGGCTTCCCGGCGCCGGCGATGCGATCAGCGTTCAGGCGGCCACCGCCGCCCTGACCGTGTGTGTGGCGTCAGGGCCGGTGGGATACCTGGCGCCGGCGGGTTAGTGGTCATCGTCGGCCAGGTGGGTGTCGGCGACGATCGCGGCCACCGCGGCGCGGACCTCGCGGCCGGCCATGGTAGTCGCCACCGCCCCCATCTGGATCGCGGTGTCGCGATCGTGGCTGAGTAGATAGCTCACCATCGTCCGGACAACCTCGCCGAATTTCGCACGAAGCATCTCCTCCATCCGGGACAGAGTGAACTCGGCGTGCGTGAGCGGCACGGACACCCGCAGCAGCCGAAACACCTGCGGGTCGATGCGCTGATAGAGACGCTGGGCAAGCAGCCGCTCGGCCAGGTCGGCGCCGCCGGGCTGGCGCAGCATGGTCTCCTGTCCGGCCAGGTCGGCGACCATCGGCTCGGACCAACTCAGGCACAGTCGGACGAACCGGCGCGACACTTCGACGGCGACGACGCCGCCGATCGGATCGGTCAGATCGTCGATGAGCATGTCGGGGTCGAAGCTGTCAGGCGCGGGCTGGGGCGGCGTGGTCTCGAACATGGCTTCGATTTTTCCAGCCGGGTCCGACATTTTCCGGCGGCGTGCCGCTCCATCCACCCCCGACAACGTTCCCAAGCTGCCCGGATTGCATCCCGCGCAGACACGCCACCCTTAGTGGAAATGATTGTCATTATTGTTAGGATGGTTCGGGACGCGGGTCGGGGCCAACGGACCCTCAAGAACGCGACCGGCCATGCACAGGGACCTCAGCAAGGGAGTGACAGTGGCACCTGCAGAGCACAACGAACCCAGCGATCACGAACACCTGCCGGGTGATGGGCACGAGACCGTCGTGCATGACGACCACATCGACCACATTCACCACGGAGAGCATCATCCGGAGGCGAGAATCCACGTCGGCCACGAGACCCCGCACACCGAGGACGACGACTGCGAGAAGATCGCGCACGGCGGCCACGTCGATCACATCCACGACGGTCACCGGCACTTCCAGCACGACGACCACGTACACGAACACTGAACGCGATCAGTCTGCCGACGCGCATCGCCGATGCCGTCGACGAATTGTCAACCGGAACGGTCTATCTCAGGGTTCCGCAGCTCAACGATTCGATACAGGTGGGAACCGAACTCCGCCTGCCCACCACGACGATCGAGGTTCGGAAAACCTCGTCCACGGTTGAGGTGCGTCGGACCGACGGCAAACCGATTCGGGTTCAGATCATCACCCGTGCCGAAGCCGGCAGTCCAGCGCGTACCGATGTCTTCACCGCCCCGGTGCCCGCGCTGAAGCTGGAGCGAGTCCATCGGGCATTGGGCCCCCGAGTGTGGACCGTTGCGACCGCGCCCACCCGCCGGCGTCACGCCGTCGTGCAGTTGGTCGAGACGATCATCTCGTTCAGCGTCATCAAGCAGAGACGCGTATCCGCCCGCGATGTGGACTCCCGGCTACCCGGGAACCGTCTGGGGGCTCTGGACAGTTGGCAGCGAACTCCCAGCTGACAGACATGGGAAATGCCAGTTACCGCCCTTACCGTCGATAAGGCGGGGAAGGGAGACAAGATGGCTGCGGTCCACAAACTTGCCGTCGGTGCTGCGCTGATCGGGCTGGCAGCTGTGAGCCTTGGCGACCCGCCTCCGGCCAGTGCCGCACCGAGCGCTCCGACCCTTCCCCCGTGCACGAGCAAGGTCCTCGTCGGCTGCTCGCCGGTTGTCACGAAAGCGACCCCGCCCAGGGGATACAAGATCCCGAAAAAGCCCAGGGGCTACTAGAAACGGGGCTTGGTCGGCTACCACCCGCTGGTGGTTTCCCCAACGATACCGGGCCCGTTCAGCAGTGAATCCGGAACTGTTCACCGACATGTTTCCCGGCCTCGTGTTTCCCGGCCTCGTGCCACCCCAGTTCCGTAGACGTATGACGATGACGATGACCTGGCGTCCTATCGCGGCGTCCCGCCGTTGCGGCCTATCACGGCGTCCTACCATGGCGCGATGATGGAATTCGCGGCGCTGCTGCTGATCCTCGGCGCGCTGGCCTTCGTGGCCGGGCCCCGGCTGATGGCGCGGCGGGGGCCGCGGGGACAGATGGTCACGTCAACGAGCATGTGGTGTAGCAGCAGATGTCGGGGGACCCCTCGCAGTGGCCGGCGATGGGTCAGCTCATCCCGATGGCCTACGCGCCGAACCAACCCCGGACAAGTGGTTCCTCGCGCCGCCGGGGTCACAGTGAGGAGGCTGGTCGCGGTCAGCGCGGCCCTCGTCGCGACCAGCTGGGTGATGAAAGTTGCTCCGGCACAAGCAGATCCGATGTGCAACGAGGGTGGGCCGCCGCAGGGAGCGGCCACCCGTGCCTTCGACGGCGGCGTCGTCTGGGTCAGCCCCAACGGGCTCGTCGGAGTGACGACCCCAGGGGGAACGGGGAGTCTGCGGGTCCCCAGCGCGTCGCCGATGCCGATGCAGGCACTCGTGGTCGACGCCCAGGGCGACGGGCAGAAGCAACTCATCGTCAGCGACGGCCGTGCCGCGCACCTATATCTACTCGAGGGCTGTCGGATCAACCCGGTGTTCGACGGTCAGGGCAATCCGTTCGTGTTCGACCTGCAGAACCTGCGGGGCAGCGGTACCGGCGTCGGGTGCGAAGACCTGGGCGACGGCAGGCATCTGGTGGCGCTGCAGGCTCTTCCCGGCCCCGATGGAGCAACCATGCGCCGCACCGAGATCACCATCATCGAGAGCAACGCCGCACCAGGCCGGTCGGACACGGTGCCCGCAACCCCAGCCGCCTCGGCGATCACGTGCGGCGCTCAGACGATGGCCGACGACGGGGTGCAGCAGCCTTGAGCAGTCGCTAACCGCGGCCGACGCGCACCATCTCGGCCAGTCGACGAGCTTGACCCGCGAGCGGGGCCGCTGGCAAACAGTTACGTGATGAGTCGGTTGACGGGTGGGCGAGGGGCATTGCTGCGTGAATGCGGTCAGCGGATCGACGATGTGATAGGGAAAAACCTCATCTAAAAGTGCTGAAGAGCCTGAACGATTCCACCATGGCGGTATCACGACAGCCCACCCGAAAGCCGCTGGCGCACCTGATGACGAACGGCGCGCCTGCTGAAAACGCGGGTTAGTTAACTGCCGCCAGTCCTTCGGCACGTTCACCTGTTCGATCGACGGAATCACTCTTCGCGACGGCTACGGAGTCATGGAACGCCATGACGTTCGGTGTGGGACCTCACCACACCACGACCAGCCCTGCCAGGACCGGGGTTCAGGCTTTTCGGTGATCTCATCTCCGCACGCTTCGCCGTTCTTGACGCCAGGTTAACGAGTCTGACCTAGAGGAGCGGCAGTTTGGCGGCGGCAGGGTAGTCCGCGCGATGGTGGTGCCGGACGGTCCGGCACGGATCACGTTGCGGGCCTGAAGGCGGCGGATGCCCGGGTGGTTCCGTCGATTGCGGCTCTGGTGTAGGAGCCGGCAGCTGCGCTGGCGCCGATGCGGGCTCCGCTGTTTTTGTTGCTGGCGTCTTGCACGGACATCGTGCTCTTGGGCGCGCTGGACCCGAGCTGGCCGGGTGCGGCGGCGGCGGTGGCAGCGGCCTGGACGGTTCCGGCCGCCGGTCCCGGGCTCGCACAGGCGGGCCCTGCCAGGGCCAACGACGCGGCGGTCAACGCTGCTCCGATGAAAACTGTTGCCTTCTTCATGATCGTCCTCCTGAGCTCTGGGGCCGCTTGGGGTTTCGGCCGGCTTGATGAGTTCCACAATGCCGTGCCCGCCGGGATCGGCCTATCCGCCGACCGGGCTGTTGAGGGGATGAATGTCGCTGTACACCAACCGGTGGACATCCGCGTTCCGGCGGCCAGTGCGGGGGTGGTTGCGCGTCACCAGAACCTCGATCGGTTCGGCTCTGCCCGCGGCGGTCTGGTCAGGTGTGGCGTTCTCGACTGTGGTGATCCGGTCAATGCGCGGCTATCGGCGAGGTGCCGACATCCTGGGCGGCGCGGGCTCCGGCGATGAGCACCGGACCGGTCCTTGGCCCGACCCCCGGACGTGACCCGGCCACATCTAGCGCCGCGATTTCTGCCGCGCTTTTGTGGCGGACCCCTCAACTGACCCGGGTCCAGATTGACAGTTCCGCGACTCGAAGGCCTGCACCGTCGAGTTGATGTTGGCGTACATCGGGCCAATGGAGATATTGGTCTCGACGACGTGGTCCTTGTTCGCATCGGGCGTGCTGTAGGTAAACCACAAGCCGAAGGGTGTATTGAGGTGCACGTGGCCGACCGAACGCGGCTCGTCACGCCGGACTGCCTAATCCTTGTCGGCGTCAAACCCACTCGGAAACCTGGTATTCCGTCGGGTCAACCCTCGATACCCATGCATCAGCCATCGAGGAGGGCCCCGCGTGAGCCGAGGTCGCCACCGCCCCAGCGGACCGACGTGCCGACCTGATTGTGGGAGGCGGTCCTCCGCCGGAGCCGGGGCCGCCAGCCATAACCGTGCTGACGTGCGTGGACAAAGTGGAGCCGCCTGGGGGAATCAAACCCCTGACCTATTCATTTTCATTACGCGTGGTTTCCGGACCCGGGTCGGCAGGAATGAACCATCGCGAACCGTACGAACTCGGTCCAACTGATCCGGGCGCTTCGTGTGGCTTGTGCCCAAAATGTGCCCATGCTCCGCGCTGCTTCCTGCCCGCCATCAAGCGGCGGATCGCCGCGGTCGCGGCCGATGATCTGATCACGGGTGAAGGCGGTAAGGGCCCGGAGGCTGTGAATTGCACACCGCGGCGGCCGCCCCAAGCGACAGAGTCGGCGGCCCAGAGGGTCGCCGTCGCCGTCGCGGCCGCCGCGGCGTGAATTCACAGACGGAGGGTATTACCGCCCGAAACCTGATGGCAGATCCGCGGCAGTGCGCGAGGCACTGAACCGCGCCGAAGGCGCGCTTGAATCAGTAAGGAAAGTTCTCACGGATCGGCTCAATCGTGCCCAGCGTGATTCACAGCTCAAATGGGACGCCGGTGCGGCGTTCATCGAGATGCCTTGCCTCGTCGTCGATTCGCCTTACGGCTCGATCGGCGTCAGCATCGAAGCCGGCACCGCCACAGTCGCGTTCGGATTAGAAACGGGAAACAAGCTGGAAGTGCCCGACATGGGTGATGTCGACAGTCGGGCTTGCTCGGGCTCGTGCGCGGGCATGCCCGACAGCCAGCGATATCGGTCGTTCGGCCAGAGCCTCGCTTCGACCAGCGGCAACAACTCATTCCAAGTAGCGCTACCGCTGCAAATGCGGACCGCAACGAGAAACGGAAGGTCTGGATGCGCACTGGCCTGGCGCCAGCTGCTCAGCGCACCACCAAGGTGACTGTTGCGGACATATACTTCGCCACGCAGAGCATTAGGATCGGGTGCTGATGGTGAACGAAGGCGTGGCAGGGCCCGCCAATCAGTGGCTGGAAGATTTCGCTCGTGCTTCTGATAATGATCAGAGTCTTGACTACCTAGTGTCGGTAGTTGCAGACCGAATCGTCGATGCGCTGCCCCAATTCCTGGACCCGACACTGCGTCCGGGACTACATGCCAGCGTTCGAGGGAACTGGAGGGGCTTCCTCGCGGTGGTGAGCCGTGAGGAAATCGAGGTTCAATCGTCGCCGGAGGTTCGGGACTGGGCGCGAACTCTAGCCCGGCGCGGTTTCGAACTCCCGGTCCTATTGTCGTCGTACCGTATCGCGCAACGCGCGACATGGGATTTCATCAATGAGGTTCTGGATAGGCAGGTCTCGGATCCGTCGCTGCGATCCGCGGTTCTGGTGAAATTCTGGTCGCATGCCGCGCAATGGATGGACACGACCGTAGAGTCGTTGATCTCGCTGTTCACCGAGGAACGGGAGCATTGGCAGCGCAGCCCGGCCGCTCGTCGAGCCGCGATCGTACGGTCCATCCTCACCGGTGATCATGGCGACATCGACGCGGTTAGCGCGGAGCTGGCATATCCACTGAGCGGACACCACATTGCGTTCACTCTCCACGTCGACGCGACGGTGCCCGATTCGGAGACCCCCAGGAAGATCGAGTGCGCGGCCCGCGCGCTCAGCAGCTGGCTTGGCGGGGGAGAAGCGTTGATTGTCCCCAGCGGGGCACGCTCCGCATGGGGCTGGACGGCGGCACCCCGCAACGCCGAACCGCCTGCCGACGGGGCCCCAACCGGAATTCCACGATTCGTGCGGGTGACTGTGGGCAATTGCCACTCAGGTCCGAGAGGCTTTCGGATCAGCCATTCCGAAGCAAAGGCGGCATTTTCCGTAGCCGGCAAGGACCCGGCCACCACCCGATTTGAGGATGTCGGGATTGCCTGCCTTGTCTCGGGAACTCTTGACGCGGAGGCCAGATCCGCATTCGTAGCCAGGGAACTGGGGAGCTTGGCCGACGAAGATGAGACTACGCGCCGGCTGCGTGAGACCCTACGCGCCTACCTGGCCAGCGGTTGCGATGCGGTGAAGACCGCCCAGCAACTGACGCTGCACCCCAACGGAGTTCGGTACCGCATCCGGCAGGCGGAGAAACGGATGGGTCATCCGATCCAACAACGACGTGGTCATCTGGAAGTGGCGCTGGAGATCATCAGCGTCCTCGGCGTTGCGGCCGCTGCCGACGGGACCAAATCGTTCACCGGCATTCCGACGTGCAAAGGCATACACGCGCCGTAGCCATCAACGCCCCGCCCGACTGTTATCCCTGCCCGCCGCCGGGTCGCCGCCGCCGCCAGGTCCGCCGCCGCCGCCAGGTCCGCCGCCGCCGCCAGGTCCTCCGCCGCCGCCAGGTCCGCCGTTGCCGCCAGGGCCGTTGCCACCGCCGGGCCCGTTGCCACCGCCAGGGCCGTTGCCACCGCCGGGGCCGTTACCATCATCAGCTCCGTTGTCATCGTCCGGCCCCTCGGCCGCGGGGAGATCAGTCAACTCGTCGTTGCAGGTGGCCCCGCCGGCGCTCTGGTCGCCAGAACTGGTGCCTGCGCAGTAGGGGGTCGGAGTAGGGTCCGGATCCGCGCCGGCGGGGAACGCGGCGGCGCTCAGCAGGGCGCCAGCCATCGCGGCAGAGCCGACTAGTTGCCTCATCATCTAGGTTCTCCTGTATTTGCGACGTCTTCAGGGCTGTGTCGGTCTGGAGGACGCCACCGTCACTGCAAGCGCAGGACTGGACTCGATCGCCTTTATCTTTGCCCGAGACACCTGCTGATCCAGTGTCGCAGGAGACACAAAATCGGGAAGCTCCTGTGCTGGAAAATACTCCGGTGGCGCGGCGTCCAGGCGGCGACGCATAGTCAACATGACGATCCAGCACTACCAGCCTCCGACAGAGGGCAGCCCGCAGGAACTCGAATGACGTTCCCTGCCAAGAACGACAGCCAGAAGAGGTCTTGTTGAATGACGGATAAAGGGGCCGCTGGGGGCGTAACGCCGGATGGGCAGCCCGGCGGAGGCAAGCTCAGCCGACGCGAGGTCCTGGGCGGTCTGGCGGCGGGTGTGGGAGCGCCGCGGCGGGGGCACTGGCCGCCGGTTGCGATTCGAAGGGCGCCAATCAGGCCGGGGGCGATGGCCCACCGGGCTACGGAACCGGTATCAACGAGGGCTTCGACGGCAAGATCGAGCTGGATGTACGCGACTCCACGCCAGACTGGAAGCCCTTCGAGTTAAAGAAGGCACCGGACGGTGCGCCAATATCTGTTGACCGTCGCTGTGGATTCAGTTGATGCCGTCGTGGTGGATTCCGATGGTGTTGATGTAGCGAAGGCCCTGTCCGCGTAGCGGGCAGGGCCTTCGTCTTTATGGTGGCGGCGTCCTCGGCGCGGTGACGTCGCATGGTGAGTGATTCAGTCGTGGCCGGTTTCGGTGACGGCGATGCGGGCGGCTTTCTCGTCGACGATCGCGGCTTTCGCCGCGAACGCGGCGGTCAGCGCGTGCACGGCGAGGTTGTTGACCGCTCGGGGGTAGCCGCGGGCGGCGTTGTGGATCAGGGTGATCGCGTCGTCGGAGAACAAGGGTGTCGGTGCGCCCGGCGATCTTGGCGTGGTGGCCGATGTAGTCGGCGGTGTCGGGCGGGTCCATGCCGGCGATGGCGTAGCGCATGGCGATGCGCTGATCCAGTGCCGCCAGGACACCCAGGCGGAGGCGGTGGCGCAGGGTGGGTTGGCCGACGAGTAGGGCGGCGAAGGGGGATCCGGAGTCCATGTCGTGGTTGGTGAGCATGCGGATGGCTTCCATTTGGGCGTTGTCGAGCAGGTGGGCTTCGTCGATGACCACGACCGGGGTGCGGCCGCGTTCGGCGTGTTCGGCGGCCAGGGCGTCGGCGGCTTGGGGTGCCAGGGTCGCGGTGTAGAAGCTGGGCACCCGACCCGAGAGCGGTGACGATGTGGTGCAGCATGCCGCGGACCCCGACTGAGGGGTTGGGCAGGTAGATGATGACGTGGCGGGCCGGATCCAGGGCGGCGGTCGCGGCGCGGATCGCGACGGTTTTGCCGGCGCCGACTTCCCCGGTGATGACCCCGATGGCGTGCTGATCCACACACCAGCTGATCCGGGCGACGGCTTCGCTGTGGCCGGGGTGGCGGTGCAGCATCGCCGGGGCCAGAGCACGTCCGAAGGGCATCCTGGTGAAACCGTAATACTGTTGCAGCCGTTCAATACTCACGCCGACACCCCGTCCTGGTCGTTGAGGTCATCGATGCTGAGCGTCGGGCTCGATGCTGCCGCTGGCCGGGGATTGCCGTTGCCGTTGCGATGCTGCTGTCGCCGTCTCGGCGGGGCTGGTGGTGAACAGGGCGTTGTAGCCGATGCGTCGATCGGCGCGGATCTGTTCGTGATGGGTCG
This sequence comes from uncultured Actinomycetota bacterium, assembly GCA_963715145.1. Taxonomy (GTDB): domain Bacteria; phylum Actinomycetota; class Actinomycetes; order Mycobacteriales; family Mycobacteriaceae; genus Mycobacterium. The sequence continues at coordinate 141,789 of CAVQRL010000003.1, forward strand.
CGGCGGTCAGCGCCAGGTAGTCGATCCCGGTCGCCGGTGGGGGTGGTTCGGGGGTTTCGGGTCGGGCTTTGGGGTGGGTGTGGCGGGTGATGATGTGCGGCACCGCCCGGCCGTGGGAGACCTCCCGGTAGCGGACGTCGATGGTTTCCAGGTCGAACGGGGAGAACACCAACTCCACCCGCCGCCCGATCAGGGCGGTGTCGACTTCGAAGGTGTTGCCGTGCAACGACACCGTCGCGGTTTTGGTGACGGTGCGGTACTCCGACCACAGGAACGCCTCGGTCAGATCGGCCGCGGTCGGCATCGCCGCGGTCCGCCCCAGCCTGCTCCAGCCGGCCTCCCAGCGCTCCCACGGGGACTGGCCGGTCTCGGTGTGGATGCGGCGGTGGTACTCGGTTTCGACCCACGCGGTGAACAGCCGGTTGAGCTCCAGCAGGGCGCTGCGGTGATCGACTCCGGCGTCGGCGAGCTCTTCGCCGGTGGTGTCGGTGAGTTCGACGCCGAACTGCTCGCGCACGGTACGGAAGAACCGCTCGATCTTGCCCCGGCCTTGCGGGCGGTGCGGGGTGGAATGGACCAGCCGTATCCCGAGTTTCGCGCACGCCCGCAACAGCCAGGAATCGACGAAGGCCGATCCGTTGTCTACGTACACGCTGGCCGGGACCCCGCGGGCGGCCAGCGCGGGTTGCAGGGCGGCCCCCAGCCGGACGGCGTCCTCGGCGAACCCGAACCGGTAGCCGCAGATCAGCCGGGAATGATCATCGAGGAAGGCGAACAGATAGGTTTTGCGGCCCGCCGATCCGCGGGCCGTGCAGAGCGTCCCCGGTCCAGCGGTCGTTGGGGTTTTCGGCCTCGAACCGGCCGAACACCTCGCCGGTGTCCCCGGCCGCCGGGCCGATCAGCTCGCAGCCGGCGGAACAGCCGCAGCAGGGTCGATTCCGAGGGCGCCCACCCGGTCGCCGCCCGCAGGATCCGCGCCACCTGCGCGGCGGTGCGGGCCGGGTTCTCCCGCTTGAGCGCCGCCGCCATCTCCAATACCGCGGTATCGGTGCGCGGAACACACGTCCGGCGCGGTGGGGACCAGCTCGGCGAACCCGCCGGCCCGGTAACGGCGGATCCAGCGGTCCAGGGTGTCCCGCGAGTAACGCACCGGCGTGCCGAACGGGTCGGTGTGTTCCCGGGCAGCGATCTGCGCGGACCAGCCGGCCCCGTGCCTTGGTCGACAACCCGGCATCCAGCGCCGGGCAGATCAACTGGTAGCGGAACAACCCCACCGCTTGGGCCCGCGCCCGACGCTTCTCGTCCTCGATCGACAACGCACTGACTCCTTCACCGCTGGTGATGCCGCCCAAACCCGTTGTCAGGGCGGTCATCCCCGCGACGATGACCCATCCACCCCGCCGGGCATCAGAGGGCAACTGGTGTTGAGACCACCCACCCCGACACCGGCGGCCAGCCCGGCGCCAGCAGCCGGGCACCGCTGCACGCCACCGCCACCGACACCGCCGTCACCGCGCCGCCGACCACCCCGGAGCCGAACCGGGACACGATCGCCGACCTGGCCGCTCCCACCGCGGCCAGCACATCTCCCACCGCTGTTCTGGTCTTCGGCGGTATCGACACATCCACCCCCGCAGCGACCGCGACCCCGATGAACCACCCCCGTACCGCCGCGGCCCGACGGCCCATCACCCGTAACCAGCGCCGGACCGTGCACGCCGGGATACCCACCGCAGCGGCGATCCGCCGGTACCCGCCACCGGCGGCCTTGGCCTTCAGCGCCGCGCAGATCACCTCCGCGGCATACGCCCTGCGCAGCAACAACGACACCGGCAACAACACATGCGTCACCGCACACCCCCGACACCGCGACCGGCGAGGCCGGACCGGATCAACCAGCCCGACCACCCGACGCGACCGCGCGAAACCCCACCCGGCCAGCACCCCATCCGGACACGACGGACACGACAACTCCCCGCCCGCCAACCGGGACTCGACGCGAACAGGATCGACCTCTACGGTGACCATCAGTGCCTCCGAGCACTACAGCGCGGCACCCCGCCAAGGCCCGCCAAGACTTCAGCGGGGTGCCGTGCACCCATCAGTTCCTCGACACACTGACGGCGCCGACCACCAAGATCAACCCGGCACGCACACCACCGACCCCATCGGAACACTCAACGACGACAGCCCCACCCCGTGGTCGTCGTTCCCAGCGACGGTCAACACCAATATCCTGGTCGTCCTATTTGACGATGTGGGGCTGGCCGCCTGGTCGCCCTACGGCGGTCGCATCGACATGCCCGTCATGCAGCGGCTGGCCGACAACGGGCTGATGTATTCGCAGTGGCACACCGCGGCGATGTGCTCTCCCACCCGCTCCTGCTTGCTCACCGGACGCAACCAACACGTGAATCGGTCGGGGTCCATCGTCGATCTTTCCAACGGCTTTCCGGGCACGGCAGCACGGCTGCCCGCGCAGTGCGCCACCATCGGCCAGGTGCTGCAGTACAACGGCTACAGCACTTTCTGGCTGGGCAAGAATCACAATGTGCCTGACGAAGATCTTTCCAGCGGGGGCAGCAAGTCGGAGTGGCCGCTGCAGAAGGGCTTCGACCGGTTCTACGGATTCATCGGCGGCGAGACCAGCCAGTGGTATCCCGACCTGGTCGAGGACAATCGGTTCATCGAGCAGCCGTACAGTCCCGAAGAGGGCTACCACTTGTCCAAAGACCTGTCAGATCAGGCGATCCGGATGCTGCGAGATCAGAAGTCGGCCAACCCGTCCAAGCCCTGGTACATGTGGTTCTGCCCGGGTGCCACCCACGCACCGCATCAGGCCCCTCAGGAATACATCGACAAATACAGAGGTAAATTCGACGACGGCTACGAGGCCTATCGGGAGTGGGTACTGCCCCGAATGATTCAGAAGGGTGTGCTGCCCGAAGGGACCAAGCTAACCCCGATCAACCCGCTGCCTGAAGATGACCTGAAAAACCCTGGCGCGTGATGTGCTGCTTGGCGGTTTCACCCGAGTCTGATGGATGAATGTGGCTTCGGGCGGTGTCGATTACGCGGCGAGGTTGCTGATCTTGATCAGGTTGTGGGCCAGGATGCCGTGCCCGGCCCAGATCCGGGCTCCCTCGGTGTTGTCGATGCGGGTTCGGTCCCAGCCGTAGCCGCGTTTGAGGGTGCTGATTCGGCCTTCACAGCCGGTGCGCCACTTGATGGTTCGTCGAAATGCTGGTCGGTGCTCGACGGCTCGGCGGGCTTGGGAGGGCTTGCCCTTGCGGGGGATCACGACCGTGCGTACACCGAGGTCATGCAGGGCGTCCTCGACGCGTTCTCGCCGTAGCCGCGGTCGCGGTGACGGTGGTGGGGCACGCCCGGTGCGTGTGGTGACCCGCGTGACCGCCGGCGCCAACTGCGGGGCATCAGGCGGGTTGCCCATGTCGACGGTGTGATCGAGCACGACACCGTCATCGTTGTCGGTGACTTGGGCCTTGTATCCGAACTCGACCGGTCGCCCGAGCCGACCCTTGGCGATCGGGCGGGCGTCGCCGTCGTGCAGACTGACCCGCCGGCTGGCCCCGGCAGGGGTCTGTCCGGACACCCGTTGGCGTGTCTGCGTGACGATCTGGTGCGTCGCGGCCAGCAGTTTGTGCAGGTCGTTGACCGCGGCACGAGTCGGCCCGCCGCCGGCCCGCCGCCGCGTCGCGCTCACCCCGGCACGCAGCGCGGCGGCTTCGACTTCGGCCCGGCGCACCGCCCGCTTGGCGTTGACCAGCAACCGCTGCGCATCACGTACCGCGGTCTGGGCCAATCCGGCCAGCTCACCGGTGCTCTTGAGCACCGCGGCGGTGGCCTCGTCCCGGCCCAGTGCGCTGCGCGAGCGCAGCTTCGCCGCGACCGCGTGCGCACGCTTTCCCGCGGCGCGGGAACGATCCCGCACCTGGGTGCGCACCGCACCGCCGGCAGCCTGGGTCCGCTTGCTGGTGGTGGCGATCCTGCGGATCGCCTTGGCCAGCAGCCCCGAGTCGGTGGGATAGGCCACGTTCGCCGGAACGACCGTCGTGTCGGCGCGAACCCTATTGGTGCGCAATACCTTCGCCTCGGCCGCCTGGCCAAAAGCGCTTCGTTGAGTCCCTCGACTGCCGCACTGCCGCACCGGGTGGTGAGTTTCATCAACGTCGTTGGATGCGGCACCGACCCGTCCAGGGGAATCCTGCAGAACCGCCGCCAGGTAATCGAATCGGACACCTCCCGGCACAGCGACTCGTACCCCAGCCGGTAACGGAACTTCAAGAACATCAACCGCAGGTAGGTCTCCATCGGAGTGGACGGACGCCCGATCCGCGGATCGAAGAACGGAACGAACGGAGTGAAGAACACCGCGTCGTCCAACATCGCGTCGACCCGCGCCAACTCTTCGGGCAACGTCAACAACTCCGGCGGAAGGACCGCCTCCCCAGCGACACCTGATCGCCTACAGTACGAAACACAATGACCTCGAATCCTTCTCACCAAGGGTTCGAGGTTCGTGCTCCAGCTCAGAACCATCAAAGCCGGCAGCCACGCCTGACTTTTTCAGGTCGAAGTAGCTACAGCTGGATATGCAGGCACTATTAGTCACAGGCAGGCGAAAGCCGCCGTGCAGAGCAACTCAGGAAAAGAGATACGCGATGGATGACGCGGAGAACCCGATCGGCCTTGTCGCTGGCATCAATGCGAGCGTGCTGCTCGCCGTCACGCCGGAGTATCCCACGGTGAAGGCAGCGCGCCGCGCCTCAACCGAACGTATTGCGGCGCGCCCCGGCCCGTTCGTGATGCGTCCGGAGTACGTGACGATCGAAGGCAAGAAGCTCCGCTACGCGCGGGGCGGTCCGGCCGAGGGGCCGACGGTACTGATGCTCAGCCCACTCCCCCAGAGCATCCTGTGTTTCGATCAGATCTGGCCGACGTTGGCCGAGCGCTTCCGTCTGGTCGCGCTGGACCTTCCCGGCTTCGGCCGCAGCGAGGGCGGCGATGAGGTGATGTCATTCGAGGTGCAAAGCCGCATCCTCGATGCATTCGTTCGGGCGATGGATCTTCACGATCTGCATATCGTCGGGCCCGATGTCGGCATGCCGGTGGCGCTGCACTATGCCATCCACCGCGAGCACCGAGCGACGAGTCTGATCGTGGGAGACGGTCCTTGTGTGCTGCCGACCGCCAACGGCAGCATCATTGACAAGGCAGTGGATTCGGCATTTTGGCGGATGGTCTTTCGTATCGCCGGTGCCGCGCCCTTTGTGGAGGGCGCAATCCGGCTCGGCTATGTCAACTACACGCCCAGCGACGCCGAGGTCGCTGACTATGTCGCCTCCTACGCCGGGCGACTCGGGCCGGTGACCGAGTGGTTTCGTGCCTATCCGGAAAATCTGGCGACGATCGATCCCCATCTCGATGAATTGGACTTACCCGTGCAGCTGTTCTGGGGTGATCTCGATCAGTTCCTGCTGCCGGAAACGGGACGGCGTGCCGCGAGCCGGCTGAAGCGCAGCCGACTCACGGTTTTCGAGAATTGCGGGCACTTGTCATATCAGGATCAGCGCGATCAGTTCGCCAGCATGGTGATTGACTGGATTGACCACGGGCACAACCAAATTTGATCGCCGATTCCACCAGACGTTGAAGAACCTAGAAGGAGTTGCCCATGGCCATGCCGGACAGTCTCACCGCATCCTGTTCTGTAGTCGTCGATTTACCTGTTGAGCAATTTGATCTCGCAGGCTGGATACCCGGCCTCTCCAACGACGAATATCTGGCCAGCACACCGGCGTCGCGTGCTCACAAGCAAATGCTCGTGTATCAGGATACCGACGGGGGGTACGTCTTCCGCAATGACGAAACAGTCGCCGGCTTCATGATGACTCAGCTCTATCGTCCCGAGATAATGGAGCCGCGCCACGTCTTCCTCGTCAGCCCGCGAACCAAGGCCCGCTACCTCAGGTTTGTGCCTCTGCACATCCAAGTCACCTGGGACATGCGGGTCGAGTCGTTCGACGCGAATCGCTCGACGTTCACATGCACGGTGGGGGCACGGTTGAATCCACTGCTACGCCTGGCCGGCTATCTGATCCGGCTGACCTACTGGACTGAGGCGCATACCCAGGAAGAAACTCCCCACTTCGCCGACAGCGCTGCCCGCTGGGCAAAACGCAGAAGCTCCGAGAGGCAAGACTCGGGGTTCCCCGATCATCCTGATTTTGGCTAAGGCGGTGACAGACCAGCCGGAACCTCCTCCCGGCCGGTTGGGCTAAGTCCTCACTGTGACGTTTTGGCAAAGTGGAGCGGAATGGGAGCCGGGAGGGGCAGTCGCTATTTTGGGCCAATGGCGCCTCGGTTGATGGATTCATCCAGCACTCGATTCATTCGTCAACTGACTGAACCGTGTGGCCGTCGCTGGGCCGACGACATAAGGGGCGATTCGGTCGGGCGGGTGAGCTGGCCACGGTGCGGCGATGGCTGCGCAAACGGGCGCTGATGACTTCAGCACAGCAAAGGGCGAGTTCCGATGGGCCTCGCCACTGGACGTGGTGACTCCTTGGGGTTTCGCCGACAGCATCGGGCGATGTGCCCAAAGCGAGCCCACAATCGAGGAGGGATGGTCGGTCTGACCGGGACCGCCAGCCATCAGAGCCGGGCTGACGTGCGTGGACAAAGTGGAGCCGCCTGGGGGAATCGAACCCCCGACCTATTCATTACGAGTGAATCGCTCTACCGACTGAGCTAAGGCGGCGTGGCCGGCGATGAGCGCTTTCGCGAAGAGCCTCTCGGCCGGGCCGAACGGTGAGTCTACTCCCCGGACCGAAGCGCCTGACCCACGGTGGCTACCATCGCGTCGACCGCGAACTTGGGCTTGACGTTCATCGCCAACGCCTCCCGGCACTCCAGCACCGCCTCGATGCAACGCAGCAGACGTTCCTGGGAAGCATGCGCGGCCAGGGCAGCGACCCGATCGGCCATATCGGGATGGCTGGCCGTCACCCCGCACGCGCCGCTGGCCACCATCAGGGCGTCGCGGAAGTAGGCGGCGAGGTCGATCAGCGCACGGTCCAGCGCGTCCCGGGAGGCGCGGGTAGCCCGCGACTTCTGCCGTTTCTCAAGGTCTTTGAGCGCTCCGGTCGCTCCTCGCAACGCGCCGGCGGTTCCTTTGCCGGTACCGCCGGCACCGAGGGCGATCCGCAGTTCCTCGGTCTCGGTCTCATTGCGGCCGACCGTCAGCGCCCGCGCCTCCTCCTCGGCCGCCGCCACCAGTTCCTCGACGGCCGCATAGGCCCGCGACGGGGTTGCGGCGTCGCGGGCCAGTCCGAGTGCCCGGGCACGACGCGCCCGCGCCTCCGGGTCGGTGGCCAGCCGCCTGGCCCGGCCGACATGGCCACCGCTGACGGCAGCCGCCCAAGTGGCCTCGTCCTCCCCCAGTCCGTCGCTGTCCACCAGGACGCGGGCGATCGCCTCAGCCGACGGGGTCGCCAATGCCACGTGCCGGCAGCGGGACCGCAACGTGATGGCGATGTCCTCCGGGTCCACCGAGGGTGCACAGAGCAGGAATACCGTCGCCGTCGGGGGTTCCTCGACCACCTTCAACAAGGCGTTGGCTGCGCCCTCGGTGAGCCGGTCGGCGTCCTCGATGACCACGATCTGCCACCGACCGGTGCTCGGGCGCCGTGAGGCGGTGGCCACGATGGCGCGCATGTCGTCGACACCGATCGAGAGGCCCTCCGGCACGATCCGCCGGACGTCGGCATGGGTGCCGGCCATCGTGGTGGTGCAGGCTCGGCACCGGCCGCACCCGGGGATACCGTCGGCCGTGCACTGCAGGGCCGCGGCGAAGCACAGGGCGGCCACCGAACGACCGGAACCGGGAGGACCGGTAATCAGCCAAGCGTGGGTCATCGACCCGGTCTCGGCCGCACCGTGAGCGCAATCACCCCGGGCCGACGTGGCGGCAGCCACCAACTCCGCCTCCACCGAGCTTTGGCCGACCAGCCGCGTGAATACCCCTGACATCGCTCGCCAAGACTAGTGCCGGACGGGGACACAGCGGGTCGACCGGGGCTGCAAGCGCCTAGGGATCGGTCAGCCCGGACCGTTACGGTAGGCGGGTGAGCACCCCGCCGGCCCCGCGCGGACGGATTAGCGAATTCGTCCGCTGGGTCGCGCGCACACCGTGGCCGGTCTTCTCACTGGGGATTCTGCAGGCCGACATCATCGGCGCGCTTCTCGTGCTGGGTTTCCTGCGATTCGGTCTGCCCCCGGCCGACCGACTCAAATTGCAGGATCTGCCGACCGGAAATCTGGCGGTGTTCCTCGCCTACGTCGTCGTCGCCTTCATGGTTGGCACGGCGATCAGCTTCATGCTGCTCCTCCCGGTGTTCCGCTGGCAGCGCCGCGACGCAATGCTCACCGACGACGATCCGGCACTCACCGAGCAGGCCCGGTTGCGGGCGCTGAAGATGCCCACGTACCGATCCACGATCAGCATGGCTCTCTGGCTGGTCGGCGCGGTGGTGTTCATCGGGGCCAGTTGGCCGGTCGCCAGTCACGTCGCACCCGCACTCGCCATGGCGACCCTCGGGGGCGCCACCGCCACCGCCATCATCGGGTATCTGCAGTCCGAGCGGGTACTGCGCCCAGTGGCCGTGGCGGCGCTGCGCGAGGGCGTGCCGGAGAACTTCCGCCGGCCCGGCGTCGTGCTGCGCCTGGTGCTCGCCTGGGTGCTCTCCACCGGCGTGCCATTGCTGATGATCATCCTGTCGATCTCCGCCCGCAAGTTCGCCCTGCCGGATTCCCCGCCGGACAGCCTGTTCACGCCGATCCTGCTGATGGCTATCGGAGCATTGGTGATCGGCCTGGCCGGCCTTGTGCTCTCGGCGATGGCGATCTCCGACCCGCTCCGCCAGTTGCGTTGGGCTCTGGGCGAAGTGCAGCGCGGAAACTACAACGCGCACATGCAGATTTACGACGCCACCGAGCTCGGCCTGCTGCAGTCGGGGTTCAACGACATGGTCCGTGAACTCAGCGAGCGCCAGCGGATGCGGGACCTGTTCGGCCGCTACGTCGGTGAGGACGTCGCCCGCCGGGCGCTGGAGCGGGGGACCGAACTCGGCGGCGAGGAACGTGACGTCGCGGTGTTGTTCATCGACCTGGTGGGTTCCACCCAGCTCGCCGCGACCCGCCCTCCCGCCGAGGTCGTCGGCCTACTCAACGAGTTCTTCCGCGTGGTCGTCGACACCGTTCTCAAGCACGGCGGATTCGTCAACAAGTTCCAGGGCGATGCGGCGCTGTGCATCTTCGGCGCGCCCATCGAGCACCCCGACGCCTCCGGCGCGGCACTGGCCTCGGCCCGCGAACTGCACGACGAACTGGTCACCGTTCTCGACCAGACCGAGTTCGGCATCGGCGTTTCGGCCGGCCGCGCGATCGCCGGTCACATCGGCGCGCTGGCCCGCTTCGAATACACCGTGATCGGCGACCCGGTCAATGAGGCCGCCCGGCTGACCGAACTGGCCAAGACCGAGCCGGGCCACGTGCTCGCTTCGGCGATCGCCGTCAGCGGCGCATTGGACGCCGAGGCCCTGTGTTGGAAGGTCGGCGAAATCGTGGAACTGCGCGGCCGGGTCGCGCCCACCCAGCTGGCGCGGCCGATCAATCCGGTGCTGCCGGCCGACTCCGCCGCCCTATCCGACGACTTCGCGGTTTAGAACGCGGTCAGGCCTTCTTCGCCGACGCCTTGCGGGCGGTGGCCTTCTTGGCGGTCGCCTTCTTGGCGGTGGCCTTCTTGGCGGTGGCCTTCTTGGCGGTGGCCTTCTTGGCGCGTGTGACCGGACCGCGGGCACGGCGGTCGGCAAGCAGTTCGGATGCGCGCTCGTCGGTGATGGTCAGCACGTCGTCGCCCTTGCGCAGGCTCGCATTGGTCTCACCGTCGGTGACATAGGGCCCGAACCGGCCGTCCTTGATCACCATCGGCTTGCCTGTCGCGGCATCGTTGCCCAGTTCGCGCAGTGGCGGCGCCGCAGCGCCGGTGCGGCCGCGCCGCTTGGGTTCGGCGTAGATCTTCAGCGCCTCGTCGAGGGTGATGCCGAAGATCTGATCCTCGGACGCCAGCGACCGGGAATCGTTGCCGCGCTTGAGATATGGACCGTAGCGGCCGTTCTGCGCGGTGATCTCCTCACCGTTTTCCGGGTCGATACCGACCACACGCGGCAGCGACAGCAGCTTGAGCGCATCCTCAAGGGTCACGGTCTGCAGATCCATCGAGCGGAACAGCGAGCCGGTTCGGGGTTTGGGCCCGGTGGGCTTCTTGCCCTTCTTGGCGGCGGCACCGGAGTCGTCGTCGGGTGGCGGGGGCAGCATCTCGGTCACGTACGGGCCGTAGCGCCCGTCGCGAGCGACGATTTCGTGCCCGGTCTCCGGGTCGACACCGAGCACCCGGCCTTCTTGCGGTGTGGCGAAAAGGGTTTCGGCCAACTCCAGGGTGAGTTCGTCGGGCGCGATCTCGTCACTGAGATTGGCCCGCTGCGGCGTCGGCTCGCCGTCCTCTCCGGTGATCGTGCGCTCGAGGTAAGCACCGTTCTTGCCGAGGCGAACGTAGACGGCGCGTCCCTCGGCGTCGTCGAACAGATGGATGGAGTTGATGCCGCGGGCATCGATCTCCTCAAGGTTCACCCCGACCAGCTTCTTCAGGCCGCCGGCCCGGGCGATCGAATGCGGAACTCCGTGCTCACCGCCGAAGTAGAAATTGTGCAGCCAGTTGGTTCGCTGCTCGTGGCCGGCGGCGATCTCGTCGAGTTCGTCCTCGAGTGCGGCGGTGAAGTCGTAGTCCACCAGTCGGCCGAAGTGCTGTTCGAGCAGACCGGTCACGGCGAACGCCACCCACGACGGGACCAGCGCGCTGCCCTTCTTGTAGACGTAGCCGCGGTCCTGAATGGTCTTGATGATCGAGGAATACGTTGAGGGACGGCCGATTCCGAGATCCTCGAGCGCCTTGATCAGCGAGGCCTCGGTGTAGCGGGCCGGCGGGTTGGTCGAGTGTCCGTCGGCGGTCAGGCGCAGCGCGTCCACCCGCTGTCCCTGCCTCAGTTGCGGCAGGCGGCTCTCGGCGTCATCGGCCTCACCGCCGGCGAGTTCGTCGACGGTCTCCACGTAGGCCTTCAGGAAGCCCGGGAAGGTGATGGTGCGACCGCTGGCCGCGAACGTCGCCTCCCGGCCGTTTGTCGTCGTGCCCGCGATCCGCAGGCTCAGCGTGGTACCGCGGGCGTCGGCCATCTGCGAGGCGACCGTGCGCTGCCAGATCAGCTCGTAGAGCCGGAAGCCGTCGGAATCGAGTTCGGCGTGCAGTGCCCCCGGCGTGGCGAAGGTGTCACCGGCGGGCCGGATGGCCTCGTGGGCCTCCTGGGCGTTCTTGACCTTGCGGGTGTACTGGCGCGGTGACGGGTGAACGTACTCGTCGCCGTACAGCTGCCGGGCCTGGTTGCGCGCGGCATTGATCGCCGACTGCGACAGCGTCGTCGAGTCGGTTCGCATGTAGGTGATGTAGCCGTTCTCGTACAGCTTCTGCGCGACGCTCATCGTGCGCTCTGCGCTGAATCGCAGCTTGCGGCCCGCCTCCTGCTGCAGCGTCGAGGTCATGAACGGCGGGTAGGGCCGACGGGTGTAAGGCTTCTCCTCGACCGATGCGACGGCCAGCGACGAGCCCTGCAGGCCGTTCGCCAGGGCGCCGGCCGCCGCCTCGTCGAGGACCAGCACCTCGTCGGGCTTGCGGACCGCCCCCAGGGAGTCGAAGTCACGGCCGGTGGCCACTCGCTTGCCGTCGACCGCCACCAGCCGGGCGTTGAACCGCGGCGGGGTGGCGTTGGGGTCGGACACGCTCGCGTCCAACTCGGCCAGGATGTCCCAGTAGGTGGCGCTGCGGAAGGCCATGCGCTCACGTTCGCGCTGCACGATGATGCGGGTCGCGACCGACTGCACCCGTCCGGCGGACAGCCTCGGACCGATCTTCTTCCACAGCACCGGACTGACTTCGTAGCCGTAGAGCCGGTCGAGAATGCGCCGGGTTTCCTGGGCGTCGACCAGGTCGGTGTCCAGATCCCGGGGATTCTCGGCGGCCTCCCGGATGGCGGGCTCGGTGATCTCGTGGAAGACCATCCGGCGAACCGGGATGCGGGGCTTCAGCGTTTCCAGCAGGTGCCAGGCGATGGCCTCACCCTCGCGGTCGCCGTCGGTGGCGAGGTAGAGCTCGTCGACGCCCTTGAGCAGGCTCTTGAGCTCAGAGACGACCGCCTTCTTGTCCGGGCTGATCACATAGAGCGGTTCGAAGTCGTTGTCGACGTCGACCCCGGTGCGCGCCCACTTCTCGGATTTGTACTTGGCCGGCACGTCGGCGGCGCCTTTGGGCAGGTCGCGGATGTGACCGCGGGAGGACTCGACGACATAGTTGCGTCCCAGGTAGCCGGCAATTTTGCGTGCTTTGGTGGGCGACTCGACAATGACGAGCCGCCGAATGTTGCCGTTGTTGCCGGTCCCCCGTGAGGCGGGCCGGTCGTCGTCAGCCACCTGTGCTTACGCTCCACTTCATACGTTGCCCCGATTCCCGAGACATCTGGCGGAGGTGGATTACCACCCCAGATTCCCCCCTGGCCTTGAACACAATTTCGCACTCTCGTACCGGCCTACGCAAACCGGACCGCCACACCGACGGTCTCAGACCCGCGGCCAGGCCGCGATCGCCTCCACCCCTTCCGGGGGGTCCCCCACCGTCTCCACCAGCCGAGATAGCCGTCTGCGGCCGCTGATCCGCAAGGCCGGACGGGCACCGCGGGTACCGATCAAAGTCGGTGCGATTCCCACCCGCATCAACGCCGACGCCAGCGGGGAATGAGTGTCCGGCGCATGCGGGTCCAGGCCCAGCAGGTAGCGGTCGGCGTCGGGCGACCCGGCTGCCAGTGTCCAGGCCCTCAGCTCCCGGGGGCCCGGCAGCCAAGCGGCGGGACGGTCTTGACCGCTCCGCGGGTCCACTGGGCGGCCAGCGGGAGCAGACGGGCGTCGACGGCGGTGCGCACCAGCGGTGTGCCTTCCTCGGTGCGGGTGATCTCGGCCTGCACACCGGCGGCGACCATCATGTCGGCCAGTGCGGCCGCCCGCCAGACAGCGTCCACGACCACCGACAGCCGCGCCCCGTCACCCACGCTGACCAGTTGGCCGGTCGCCGCGAGCGCTCCGGTGAGGTCGGCGACCGCGGGCGGCACCGACTCAGCGGAGAAGAACGACAGCTGGCTCACGGTTCGACAGTAAGGCAGGAGGTCAACGACACCGCGCCGCCAAGCCGTACGGGAAGACTGGGCGCACAAAGCGAGCACCCCCGCACTGCCCGTTAGCCGGGCCGGCGGGGGTGCTCTGTGCAGAGTTGTCGGTCAGACGGCGCGGACGCCGGTTGCCTGCGGCCCCTTGGGGCTCTGGCCTACCTCGAACTCGACCCGCTGATTCTCCTCAAGGGTGCGGAAACCGTTCCCCTGAATTTCCGTGTAGTGGACGAACACATCGGCGGAGCCGTCCTCCGGGGCGATAAAGCCGAAGCCCTTCTCCGCGTTGAACCACTTCACAGTTCCCTGTGGCATTTTTCGTACTTTCCTTACTTCTTCCGGGTGCGGCCTACCGATCTTCCGGTAGGCCGGGCCGGTTCCGACCGCCATACCCTTCGTGGCTTCGTCGGAACTGAGCCGACCTACAGACCCTCGCAGGAACGCGACCGCAACAAAGATCCTGCGATAGTGGAGACACGAACACAGAAGCTGCGACCACCTCTATCCAACCACGTCCGGCCCTGTTAGGACAGTCTGACCGAGAATTCCCCGTGACATCGGGGCGGATGGGACGTGCAGACGTGGTGAGTTTCGGCAGCGAACTGCTCGCCGCCGTGTGCGGCGGCGCCGCCGAGGAGCACCCGGCCTCGTTGCTCCACGTCGCCGAAATCCCCGCTCGCCGGGCCCAGGTGGTGCAGTGGCCGGCGTGGCTTCATCCCGAGGTGCTTGCGGCACTGGGCGGACATGGCATCACCGTGCCGTGGTCGCATCAGGTGCAGGCCGCCGACCTGGCGCACGGCGGCCGCGACGTCGTCGTCAGTACCGGTACCGCGTCGGGCAAGTCGCTGGCCTTCCAGCTTCCGATCATGGATGCCCTGGCCCGTGACCCCCGCGCGACGGCCCTGTACCTGTCACCGACCAAGGCACTCGGCCACGACCAACTGCGGACCGCTTATTCGCTGACGGCCGCGACACCGCTCCTCCACGATGCCGCACCCACGGCGTATGACGGCGACACCGCACCAGAGGTTCGCCGGTTCGCTCGAGAACGCTCCAGGTGGCTGTTCTCCAATCCGGACATGGTGCACCTGTCGTTGCTGCGCAACCATGCCCGCTGGGCGATGTTCCTGCGCGGGCTTCGTTACGTCGTCGTCGACGAATGTCATTACTACCGAGGGATTTTCGGCTCGAACGTCGCCATGGTGCTGCGCCGACTGCTGAGACTGTGCGAGCGCTACGCCAACACCGGGATCCCCGGCCCGACCGTGATCTTCGCGAGCGCGACCACCGCCGCGCCGGGGCAGACAGCCGCCGAACTCATCGGCCGGCCGGTCGCGGAGGTCACCGCCGACGGATCGCCGCACGGACCCCGCACCATCGCACTGTGGGAGCCCGAACTGCGCCACGACGTCCAGGGGGAGAACGGAGCACCGGTCCGCCGCTCGGCCGCCGGCGACGCCGCCCGGATGATGGCCGCCCTGGTCGCCGAGGGCGCGCGGACGCTGACGTTCGTGCGGTCGCGCCGCAGCGCCGAGTTGACGGCTCTGGGTGCCCGGTCGAGGCTGGCCGAGATCGCCCCGGCGCTGCAGGACTCGGTGGCCTCCTATCGGGCCGGATACCTGGCCGAGGACCGGCGGGCCCTTGAGCGGGCGCTGGCCGACGGCGAGTTGCGGGGGCTGGCCGCCACCAATGCCCTGGAGTTGGGCATCGACATCTCCGGGCTGGATGCCGTGGTCCTGGCCGGGTTTCCGGGGACGGTCGCGTCGTTCTGGCAGCAGGCCGGGCGCTGCGGCCGACGCGGCCAGGGCGCACTGGTAATGCTGGTGGCCCGCGACGACCCGCTGGACACCTACCTGGTCCACCACCCGGACGCCCTGCTGGGCAAGCCGGTGGAGCGGGTGGTCATCGACCCCGCCAATCCCTACGTGATGGGACCTCAACTGCTCTGCGCGGCAACGGAATTGCCACTCACCGATGATGAGGTCAACGCCTGGCGGGCTGACCCGGTGGTCGCGGCACTGGTCGCGGACGGCCTGTTGCGTCGGCGGGGGGATCGGTACTTCCCGGCCGCGGGCTCCGACCCGCACCCCCAGGTCGACATCCGCGGGAGTTCCGGCGGGCAGGTCGCGATCGTCGAGTCAGGCACCGGCCGGCTGTTGGGCAGCACCGACGTGGGGCAGGCCCCGGCAACCGTTCACCCCGGGGCGGTGTACCTGCACCAGGGCGACACCTACCTCGTCGACTCGCTGGATCTCGACGACCGGGTGGCGTTCGTGCACGCCGAGGACCCGGGATACTCGACGTTCGCCCGCGAACTGACCGACATCACCGTCACCGGCACCGGGGAACGGGTCGAATACGACGCGGTGACCCTGGGCCTGGTCCCGGTATCGGTCACCCGCCGGGTGATCGGCTACCTGCGCCGGGCCACCTCGGGCGAGGTCATCGACTTCATCGAATTGGAGATGCCCGAGCGGGTGCTGCCGACGACGGCGGTGATGTACACGATCGCCCCGGAAGAGTTGGTGGCCAACGGAATCGAGCTCTGCCGCATACCCGGGTCACTGCACGCCGCCGAACACGCCGCCATCGGTCTTCTGCCGCTGGTGGCGAGTTGCGATCGTGGCGATATCGGCGGGTTGTCCACGGCAATCGGCGAAGCCGGGCTGCCGACCGTGTTCGTCTATGACGGCCACCCGGGCGGCGCGGGCTTCGCCGAACGCGGGTACCGGCTGGCCTCGACCTGGCTGCGCGCCACCCTGGACGCGATTCGGGCTTGTGAGTGCCCGCAGGGCTGCCCGTCCTGCGTGCAGTCGCCGAAGTGCGGCAACGGCAACGATCCGTTGGACAAGGCCGGTGCCGTCCGGGTGTTGCAGGTGGTCTTGGCCGGCATCGCCGGAGCAGAGCGCTGAACCGCGGCAGCCGACCGACCCCTCGAAACGGTCGACGGCCGCGGTCGGGCGCCGGCAAACAGCACAAAGCCGCGAAGCCGTGCCCGTACGGTGAAGCGCTCACCAACAGCAAAGGCGCTGGTAGCAGCGCGCCGCACGTTCGGATAACTCGAATCGCTCGGCAGGCCCGGGAACGGACGACATTGAAAATACGCTTTCAACGTCAAATTGCGCAACGCGAGCTCCCGAAACCGCGGAAGATTCGTTGGTTCCCCGAGCGGCCGCCAGCAAATGCCGAAGTGTCCCCGGTACTCCCACGACGCGTGACCCCCCTAAACTTGGGTCCGTGACCCAGGAATGGCTGCTGGTGGAAACCCTCGGCGACCAACCCGTGGTCGTCGCACAGGGTCGGCACATGAAGAACTTCGTGCCGTTGGCGGTGTTCCTGCGCCGCAATCCCAACCTTGCCGCGATCCGGACGGCAATCGCCGAAACGGTCACATCCGGCACCGGGCTGGCCAGCATCACGCCGAAAACCAAGCGGGTGATCCGCACCGAGCCGGTGCAGATGACCGACGGCCGCATCCATGCGGTGCACGTCTGGTGCGGGCCGACCGATGACGAACCGCCGCAGCGGCCGATCCCCGGCCCGCTGAGATGGGATCTCACCACCGGCGAGGGGTCGGCCACCACCGAGTACTTCGTCAACGCCGGCATGGATCCAGCGCAGGAGTCGCTGACCGGGAGGGCATTCGTCGAAGACATACCCAGCCGCAGTCTCAACCGGGACGAGTCGAAAGCGCTGTCATGGGTCATCGACGCCGCACCTGACCGGACCTACTGCGCCACTTGGGATTTCCAGGACAAGCTTGGCGGTTTCCGCCGGGTGGGCTGGTGCGCGCGCACCCTCATGGAGCCCACCGAAGACGGCAGTGAGCATCTGATCGGTCGCGCGATGAACCTGCTCGAGGCGGTGAGCGATTCGCCTCTGGCGACCGAGGACCTGGCGGACAGGATTCTCAATGGGCTCTCACAGCCAGGGGTGTACCGGGTGATCGTCGATTTGGGCAACTGGACGTTACTCAAGTGGATCGATGAACCCTGCCCCTATTTCGACTGGCGTGGCCGGGTCGAGATGCATCCGGAGGACCGCGAATACTTGGCCGATCGGATGGCCGCCGAACTCAAGCAAGGCACGACCAGTGGGGTGCTGCGTCTACCCGGCAAGGACGGTGGCTGGGTACCCCTTCATGTGACCATCAGCAAAGTCGAACTCGACGGCGGTGTGACCGGCGGCCTGGTGACCCTACGGCTGCCGACCGAGAACGAACTCGCCGACGTGGGGTTGGACGCGGCTGGTCAGCCCCAGGTTTAGCGCGGGCCCGGCCCGGGCCGTAGCGCTTGCGTGTGCACCGGCCCACCCGCCGACTGGAACGCTGGCCTCCACCGTGACGTCGAGTTGCTCGGCTGTGCATCTCAGCACCGTGCCGCCCATGACCCCGGCCAGGGCTGCCGCCTCCCGACAGGCACCTGCCGGGCCGGCCGGAAGCCGTTGCGCCGCCGCAAGGGCTGCCAGGTCGGCGACCGATTGCGCGCGGTGGCGGGCTACCACGACCGATCCGATCTTCACGCCACCGACCATGACGGCGATCTGCACCGCGACCAGGAACGCGGCCAGAACCGTGGCCGCTCCGCGATCATCCCTGACCCGGCTCCACCGCCGAGACGGCTTCCCCGACGATGACGATCCCGGGCAACACCGGCGAGCGGCCGCTGACCCGCGCGACGATATAGCCCCCGTCGCGGCGAACCTCCACCGCGGCGCCCGCCGGGGCGATGGCCCCGGCACGCGCAACGGCAGCACCATCACCGCGCGCCGCCAACCGTGCGGTTTCCCGCGCCGCGTCGATGCAGCGCACCTGCACGGCCACGGCCGTGACGCCCGCGACGCACAGCACCAACACAGCCACCAGGCTGGCGATCCCCAGCGCGGCCTCCACCGTGCTGAATCCAGCCGTCACCGCCTAGACCCGAGTGGTGAGCGCGCGGTTGATGATGTTGGTCAGCGCGCCGACGATCGAGTCGCCGGTGACCACGCTGTAGAGGATGGCCCCGAAAGCCGCTGCGGCAATGGTCCCGATCGCGTACTCGACCGTCGACATGCCGGCGTCGTCCACGGCAAGTGCGATCATCCGGGCCCGGATCTCGCTGATCAGGTTGGTTATCAATGCTGTTCCCTTCCGTTGGTGACACTTGTTCTGCTGATGTTCCGTCGATTCGGCGCCGTAGCGCTGCATGGGTGTTCACATCAGCCCTGATCCGAAGATCTCGCCGGCTAGGCCCGCCACGACGGGCACGACGCCAAGGCATACGAAGGCGGGCAGGAAACACAGGCCCAGAGGTCCGGCGATCAGGACCCCGGCCCGCTCGGCGGCCGCCGTCGCGGCGTGGGTGGCGTCCTGGCGGGACTGCTCGGCGAGATCTGCGACGGCGCGCGCCAGCGCACTTCCCGACGACGCCGATCGCCGGGCCAACCTGGCCAGCGCCGCGCTGCCGTCATCCGCATCGACATCAGGTGTCTGCCAGGCGGTGTCCGGGTCTGCTCCCAGCAGCAGGAGGTCGGCAGCCCGGCGCAGAACGGCGCCCAGCGCCGGGGGTGCGAGGTCAGCAGTAGCGGCCGCCGCCGCGGGGACGGCCATCCCCGCCGATAGGCACGCTGCGAAGACGTCGAGGGCCGATGCAGCGGCGAAAGGATCGGTGGCCGCGTCATCGGGTACCGCGGTCATGGGCCCCGGCCGGGCCGGTGTAACCCGCCGGAGCAGTGCCGGCCGGGGTCCGCCGAGCAGCGCCGCGACGGCCAGGAGTATCGCGGCGACGGTCATGCCACAACCCGTTCGATGATCCGGTCGGCCCATACCAGCCCGGCCGCGATGAGGCCCACGCCGCCGACGAGCAGCACTCCGCCCAGCCCCCCGCCGAGAAGGAAGCTCACCGGATGGGCTCCGATCAGCTGACCGAGGAGCACCCCGAGCACGGGGAGAGCCGCCAGGATGGCGGCGGTGGCCCGCGCACCGGCCAGCGCCGCGCGAATCCGGTCGGTGAACCGTTGACGCTCGACGATGTCCCGGTGTGCAGCCTGCATCAGCACCGACATCGGCAGACCGCGCTGGTTGGCGAGTTCCCAGAACACCGCAAGCCGCCTCCAGTAGGCGGGGACGGCCGAGTCCTCCTCCGCGGCGAGCAGTCCCGCGGCGACATCGGCACCCAGGTGCGTGCGTGCCGCTACGCGTTGCAACGCGACGCCGACCGGGCCCGGGGATTCCGCAGCGGCGACGGTGAAGGCCCGAACCGGGTGAGAACCCGCGCGCATCTCACCGATGAGCACCTCCAGAGCCGACGCCATCGCCCTGCCCTCCGCACGCCGGCGGTGCTCCGCCCGACGTCGTCGCCGCCACCCGATGAACACCGTTCCACCGATCAGCCCGACGGGCAGTAGTGCCGGGGGTGCCCAGACCGCCGTTGCGGCAACGACCGGCACCGCGAGGATCGCTGCCAGTCGCCGCGAGCCGCCACGGTCAACCGACGGTCCGCGCAACCGATGCCGTGCCGGACCCGGGGTCATCAGCACCGCGCCGGCCAGCAGCAGGGCCGCTATCCCGAGGGTTGTCATAACGACCGCCGGCGCGCGATCAGACCCCGAAAGGCGTTGGCGCCCTCTGCCATTCCCCGGTCGGCACACCAGACCGATGTGGCATGGCAGCATCCGTCGTCGCCGCGGCCCAGGAGCGCGATCTCCTCGACGTACCGGCCACCCGGCCCACGGCTGACATGCACGACCACCTGAACGGCGGCCGAGAGTTGACTGTGCAGCGCGCCACGGTCGAGGCCACCGACTGAGGCGAGCGCCTCGAGCCGCGCCGGCACCTCTGCCGGGCTGTTGGCGTGGACCGTTCCCGCGCCGCCGTCGTGGCCGGTGTTGAGCGCGGCCAGCAGGTCGACCACTTCGGCACCGCGCACCTCACCGACAACGATGCGATCCGGCCGCATCCGCAGCGCCTGGCGCACTAACTGGCGCAGCGTGATCTCGCCGCTGCCTTCCACATTGG
Organism: uncultured Actinomycetota bacterium; assembly: GCA_963715145.1. Taxonomy (GTDB): domain Bacteria; phylum Actinomycetota; class Actinomycetes; order Mycobacteriales; family Mycobacteriaceae; genus Mycobacterium. The sequence continues at coordinate 162,129 of CAVQRL010000003.1, forward strand.
CGTTGCGTGCGACCAGACGGACCAGGTGTGGATGACGAGGCGCCAACTCCGGCGCATCCTCGACGCAGACGATCCGCTCGTGCTCGGGCACTGCTGCCAGGGCCGCCGAGAGCAACGTGGTCTTGCCTGCGCCGGTGCCTCCCGAAACCAGGAAGGCGAGGCGCGCCTCGATGATCCCGTCGATGAGTTCACGCGCCACAGGGTCGATCGCGCCGGCGGCAGTCAATGCCGCGAGATCCTGGACCGCGGGACGCAGCACCCGCAACGAAAGGCAGGTTCCGTCCGCGGCCACCGGCGGCAGAACAGCATGCAGGCGGACAGTGAACCGGCCGCCGCCGACCGCGGTCAACTGGCCGTCCACCCAGGGCTGGGCATCATCGAGTCGGCGTCCCGCCGCGGCCGCGAGTCGTTGGGCCAGCCGCCGCACCGCAGCTTCGTCGGCGAATCGAATACTGCTGCGCCGCAGACCGTTTCCGTCATCGACCCACACCTCCTCGGGGGAGGTCACCAGGACGTCGGTCGTCCCCTCGGCGCGGAGAAGCGGCTCGAGAACACCGGCTCCGGTCAACTCTGTCTCCAGGACACGAAGGGTGTTGAGCACCTCGGTGTCCCCCAGCACCCCGCCGGATTCGGCCCGGATGGCGGCCGCGACGACGTTCGGACGCAGCGGGGCCGACTCGGCGGCCAGGCGTTCCCGAACACGGTCGATCAGCGAATCGCTCATACCGGCCGCCTCATGTTCTGATGCACGGCCTGCAGGACGGTCCGGGCCGCTCGGGTGAGCGGTGAACGGCCCCGAGGCCGCAGGCCGCCCCGCTCCAGCCGCTGGGCCAGCATGGATTCGGGCCGCATCGCGGCCAGCAGTGGCGCCGCGGCAGCCTCGGCGACGTCCTTGGCCCGCAGCCCCCCCGGCGACGGGCCGCGCACCACCAGTCCCACGGCGGGGTTGACGTTCCGCAAGGTGCCGAGCATTGCCGTGGTGGCTGCGATCGCCCTGACGTCACAACGGGTGACGACGACGGCGAGATCAGCAAATTGCAGGGCGCGGTTGGCCGCCGGGGTGAGCAGACGCGGGATGTCGCAGACCACGGTGGCACCCCCGCGTCGGCCGGCGTCCACGACCGCCGCTACCGCACCGGCGTCAATCTGATGGAAACTGCGAGTGCCCGACAGAATGCTCACACCGCCTCGACGGGGAAGCACCTCACGCAGCGCCATCCAGCTCAATCGGCCGCTGTGCACCTGCAGTTCGGGCCACCGCAGCCCGGGCAAAGCTTCCCCGCCCAGCAGGAGATCGATACCTCCGCCACATGGATCGAGGTCGAGGATCAGTGCGTTGTCGGCACAGGAAGCCAGGGCGGCCGCGAACACCGACGCCCCTGCACCCCCACGGCCCGACGCCACGGTGAGCACCGGGCCGCCACGGCCCACCATCGGCCCGGACTCGGCGGCCGCGGCGAGATGGCTCACCAGTTCCACCTCCTGAGCCGGCAGCGCGCAGACGTGCTGGGCGCCGATGCCGACGGCCGCCGCCCAGGATGTCGCCGAGGGGTCTTCGGTGACAACGAGCAGCACTGCGTCACGGCGCGGCAGACCGGCCCGCGCGCACCGCACGGCGCCGGATTCGTCGACCACGATCGCCGCCGCCGAGAGCCAGGCTCGTCGGCCGGGGTTGCGGGCGCCGACCGTGCGGGCACCGACGGCGGCGACGATGCGGTCGGTAGCAGCGGCCAGCTCCGAATCGCCGACCACCATCAACACGACGGGCGTTGCAGAGGTCACGCCGTCACGGTCCTGCCGCCGGTGCCGGGACGCCAGTCATCCCGTTGCAGGGTGTGGATGAACATCGAGGTGTGGAGAACCTGAATCCGAGGGCGCTCATGTGACCGAAAAGGTCTCAGCAAAAAAGACGACCCTCGCCAGGGGGGGAGGAGGCGAGGGTCGTCGTGTATCAGCCCCGGGGGGTCGGGCTGATACACGCTCAGCCATGGGCCGAGTCATCGCAATGATACACACGACCGACGGGCCGGGCGCAAGCGTTACACACCTGTGAAAATCACCTTTCTTTCTGTGAATATGCAGGCACGGACAGGTGACGCGGACTGTCAATTTCTCTGGCGATACAGGTGATGGCCTGCCGGACCTATCCTGGCCGGGTGAGCACCCGCGACGTGCCGTCGCCGCCTGCCGGACACACGCCGACGACGGCGGCGTTCTTCGATCTCGACAGGACCGTCATCGCCAAGTCCGGCGCATCGGCGTTCAACAAGCCCTTCCTCGACCAGGGCCTGCTCACTCGGCGCGCGGTGCTCAAGTCAAGCTACGCACAGTTTCTGCTGCTGATGTCCGGCGCCGATCAGGACCAGATGGACCGGATGCGCTCATACCTCACCAGCATGTGCGCCGGGTGGGATGTCGATCAGGTCGACGGGATCGTCGGCGAGACATTGCACGACGTCGTCGACCCACTGGTGTTCTCCGAGGCGGCCGAACTCATCACCGACCACCGACTGTGCGGGCGCGACGTGGTGGTGGTGTCGGCCTCCGGGGAGGAGATTGTGGCCCCGATCGCCCGGGCACTCGGGGCGACGCATGCCATGGGGACGCGGATGGTCGTCAAGGACGGTAAGTACACCGGGGCCGTCGAGTTCTACTGCTCCGGGGAGGCCAAGGCCGCCGCGGTGCGGGAACTCGCGGCCCTGGAGGGATATCCCCTCGAACACTGCTACGCCTACTCCGACTCCATCACCGATCTTCCGATGCTTCTGGAGGTCGGCCATCCCACGGCGGTCAATCCGGACCGGCCGCTGCGACGGGAAGCCACGGCACGCGGCTGGCCGGTGTTGACGTTCTCCCGGCCGGTACCCCTGCGGGAACGCATTCCAGCACCGTCGAGGGCGGCCGTCGCGACCACCGCGGTACTGGTCGTCAGCGCTCTTGCGGCCGGCGCGCTGTCCTACGCGGCGACCTCAGCGGTGTTGCGCCGCTTACGATTTTGAGCCGAAACCAACTCGTCCGCATTTTCCTCTTGCTGTGATGGCCATCACGTAGTACAAAGGAGGCACGGAAGTTTGGGGAGGCCAAGGTAGCGCCGGAAGAGAAGGCTCTACCTCCCGAGCCAGACTGTCCAGCACGGTTACGAGCACCCACGCGAAGCAAGCCGCGATGATGGCAGAAGTGTTGCGGGCCTGCGCAATTGCATAAGCGAGCGGACCAACCGGCTCCATCCGAAGCGTTGACCGCGAACCGAACTGCAAAAGTCGCCGAGGCCACCCACGCAACCCACCTAGCACGCTTGGTAACTCGGAAACCGTGCTAGCGGGCGGCGAGCCGAACACGTTTCGGAGCGCCGCCCGCTTCGCGTTATGAGGCCGCGGTTCTAACCACTTCGCGGTTTGTCCCCCGCCGCCTCGGCGATCGACATTGCCTCGCGCGCACCGTCTTCCAGCGCCCGACAGCACATCCGCAGCCACTCGCCGACGCCGTCGGGCTGACCGGTGGCGAACCCGGCAGCGGCCGCCCGGTACTCATCGGCACGGCGTAGCCAGAACACCTCGGGAACACCCAACCCATGCGGATCCAGGCCGGAAGCGACGGTGACCAGACGCGAAACCGCCCGTGCCACAACGCCATCTGCGCTGCCGAACGGCGCCAGGGTCAGCACTTCACCGTGGGCAACGGCCGCAAGGACAGGTGCGGGCGCCGAACTTCCGCCGGTCGCCAGCCGGGTCACCAGGTCCAGCCGGGCGACAACCTCCGGGCTCTGGCGGGGTCTGCCCAGGCGGGCATCCTCCACCAGATCGGCGGCTGCCAGCGCGTGCAACCGCGCCAGGGCCTGCAGGGGAGCGCGTTGCCAGGAGCCCACGAGATTGGTGGTGCCGCCTTCGAGGGCCTGCCCGACACGCAACGCGCCGGCCAGGATCGGATCCTCCGATCCGGACGCAGCGTGGAGCTCGACGCCACCGCCGTCGAGTGCCGAGGACGACCGTGCGCCCCGGACCGCGGACTCGGCGGCCGTGACGGGCCAGTTCCGCAGATTCACCCGATGACGATGGGCCTTGCCCAGGGCCGTTCGCGCCGCCTCCGCCGAATCGGCCACGCCGGGCAGATCCAGCAGGGGCGCCAGCAGGTCGCGCTGTCCGGACGTCACGTCGGCTCACGCTAGTACCGCCGGGCCGCCGAGCGGCGGTCGGACCGTTGGCCGGACCTGCAGTGGCCGTTCGCCGCGCCGCAACCGCCGTCCGGCGATCAGCGTGAGCTACCACAACAACACGCGCAAATCGTGACTACGCTCACATGCATGACCGAGGCGCACACCGAAGTTCCCACCCTGTACCCGCCATCGGAGGAATTCGCCGGGGCCGCGAACGCCACCGCTGAACTCTACGAACAGGCCGATGCCGACCGGCTGGCGTTCTGGGCGGAACAGGCCGAGCGGCTGAGTTGGGACACCCCCTTCACCGAGGTGCTCGACTGGTCACAAGCGCCGGTCGCGAAGTGGTTCGTCGGCGGCAAACTCAACGTCTCCTACAACTGTGTCGATCGGCACGTCGAAGCGGGCAACGGCGACCGGGTCGCGATCCACTGGGAGGGTGAGCCGCTCGGTGACGAACGCACCATCACCTACGCCCAACTCAAGGACGAGGTCTGCAAGGCCGCCAATGCCCTGACCGACCTGGGCCTGGTTGCCGGCGACCGGGTGGCGATCTACATGCCGATGGTGCCGGAGGCCATCGTGGCCATGCTGGCCTGCGCACGTCTGGGCATCATGCACTCGGTGGTGTTCGGCGGGTTCTCGGCGTCGGCATTGCGGGCCAGGATCGACGACGCCCAGGCCAAGCTGGTGATCACCACCGACGGCCAGTACCGCCGCGGCAGCGCGGTGTCCCTGAAAGCCGCGGTCGACGAGGCGGTCGCCGGGCAGTCCTGTGTGGAGCACGTTCTCGTTGTGTGCCGCACCGGGATCGACATCGAGTGGACCGACGGCCGCGACCTGTGGTGGAACGAGACGGTCGATGCGGCCTCGCCCGAGCACACCCCGGAGGCCTTTGATTCCGAACAGCCGCTGTTCCTGCTCTACACCTCGGGCACCACCGGCAAGCCCAAGGGCATCATGCACACCTCCGGCGGATATCTGACCCAGGCGTCCTACACGCACAACTACGTCTTCGACATCAAGCCGGAAAAGGACGTCTATTGGTGCACCGCCGATATCGGCTGGGTTACCGGCCACAGCTACATCGTCTACGGCCCGCTGTCCAACGGCGCGACCCAGGTGGTGTACGAGGGAACCCCGGCCTCCCCTGACGAGCACCGGCATTTCCAGGTCATCGAAAAGTACGGCGTCACAATCTATTACACCGCGCCCACACTGATCCGCACCTTCATGAAGTGGGGCCGTGAACTGGCGTTCGAGCACGATCTGTCCAGCCTGCGACTGCTGGGGTCGGTGGGCGAGCCGATCAACCCGGAGGCCTGGCGCTGGTACCGGTTGGTCTTCGGCGGCGACGAGGCTCCGATCGTGGACACCTGGTGGCAGACCGAAACGGGCGCGGCGATGATCTCACCGCTGCCGGGGGTTACCACCTGCAAGCCCGGTTCGGCCATGCGTCCACTGCCCGGCATCTCTGCGAAGATCGTCGACGACCACGGCAACGAATTGCCGCCGGCGACCGAGCACGGCGAACCGGTCACCGGCTATCTCGTCCTGGACAAGCCTTGGCCGTCGATGCTTCGCGGGATCTGGGGCGATCACGAACGCTTCGTCGAGACGTACTGGTCGCGGTTCGCCGATCAGGGCTGGTACTTCGCCGGCGACGGCGCACGCTATGGCACCGACGGCGAGGTCTGGGTGCTCGGCCGCATCGACGACGTCATGAACGTGTCCGGGCACCGCATATCGACCGCCGAGGTGGAGTCGGCTCTGGTGGGTCACGCCGGGGTGGCCGAGGCGGCCGTCGTCGGGGCGTCGGACGAACAGACCGGTCAGGCGATCTGCGCGTTCGTCATCCTCAAGGAGCACCACGCCGCCATGTCGACGAGCGACATGGTCAACGAGTTGCGCGCTGAGGTCGCCCGGGAGATTTCACCGATAGCCAAACCGCGCGAAATCCACGTCGTGCCGGAACTGCCCAAGACCCGCAGTGGCAAGATCATGCGGCGACTGTTGCGCGATGTCGCCGAGGGCCGCGAACTCGGCGACACCTCAACGCTTCTCGACCCGACGGTGTTCGAGGCGATTCGCGCCAGTAAGGCGAATTAGCCGATCCGGACTCAAGCCGGTCCGGGTGGCGCACCGGTCGTCGGAACGAAACCGGACCCGGGGCGGTCCTTGCTCGTGACGTCGGCGAGCACCGCGTTCATCGAGATCGGTGACCGCCGGTGTGTGCAGGGGGATGTATTTCACCACGCAGGTGGGCAGACCGTCGGTGAATGCTCCGTGGATCATGCCGACGAGTTTGTTGTTCACGGTGACCGGCGCACCGGAGTCACCGGGTCGGCCGCACACCTGATTGACGATGGTCCCCGGGCTCTCACCGGGACCCCACGTGACTCCACACGAGTACCCCGTGGTCCGGCCCAGCTTGCAGGCCACCTGACCGAACACCGGGTCGGGGCCGAGACCGTCGATGGCGAAGCCGTTCCAGTTCGACACCGGAGCCACCTTGGCGGGGTCGAACCGGATGACGGCGTAGTCCAGGCCGTCGTTGCCGGCCACCATGGTCCCGATGACCCCTCGATCCTGGGCGGCCTCGGAGGCCACCTGGGCTCCGGGTCCGCCGCAGTGCGCGGAGGTGAACCCGATCAACGCCCCGGTCCTGTCATTGCCGATGGTGGTCAGGGTGCAGAAGGTGTCGCCGTCGATGACGATGCCGGCCCCACCGCCCATCGGGACCTTGTCCTCGGCGCCGGCGACGGGGGCTGTCGGCAGCAGTGCGGCGACGGCGGCCGCGACGACGAGTGCCGCAGGCCCCGCCGTACGCCGCACCCGTAGTGCGGTGATCACTGGTACCTCCATCGACATCCCACCCGACTACCGAGTCTAACTGCGTCACACACGTAGCTCGCGTAACAACTCGACGGGCACCCCGGGGGCCGGTCCGGCATGGCAACATGAACCGCGACCACACCGAGCAGGGAGGACTGCCGTGAGCAATCGGGATCGCAAGAACGGGGTGCCCGCCACCGCGACCTCCATCCCCCTGGTGGACCCGCACGCACTGCCGGACAACCCGTCGATCGGCGACTTGGTGCGAGACGCCACCGCGCAGGTGTCGACACTGGTGCGCGCCGAGGTCGAGCTCGCCAAGGCCGAGATCACCCGGGATGTGAAGAAGGGCCTCACCGGCAGCGTCTTCTTCGTCCTGGCGCTGGTCGTGCTGCTGTATTCGACCTTCTTCATGTTCTTCTTCCTCGCCGAACTGCTCGACACCTGGTTGTGGCGCTGGGCGGCGTTCCTCATCGTGTTCATCCTCATGCTTGTGGTCACCGCCGTATTCGCATTCCTGGGCTATCGGAAGGTGCGCCGGATCCGCGGGCCCCAGCAGACCATCGAGTCGGTCAAGGAGACGACGGCGGCGCTCACCCCGGGCCTGGCCAAGTTCACCGCCAGTCCGTCCGCGGCCCCCGCGACGGCCCCGAGTGGCCCGCCGGCCCGGACTCCCGCCCCCACCCGGGCTCCCGCTGCGCCGGTGCGCCCGGCCACGGCCGCAACAGCGGTCACCGCGGCGACGGCTGCCGCGACGGCGACGCGGCAGACCCCCCCGGAAGAGACCGGGTACGCCGAATACACGGAATACACCGAGTACACCGGGCAGTCTGAGCAGACCCGCTACCCGGCCAGCCACGATCCGACGACGGCGGTATACGCCGACACCGGCCTGCCCGTCACGACCGACGCCGACACCTCGCCCGAGGATTCGCCGGGCGACGACCCCACGCCCGGCGACCCCTCAGGCTGGTGATGGCACAGCCGGATCCGTCGGTCACCCGCATCGCGGGACCGTGGCGCCACCACGACGTCCACGCCAACGGAATCCGGTTCCAATGCGTCGAAGCGCTGCCCACCGACGATGGCGACACCACGCCGACGGCCCGGCCGCTGGTCATCCTCCTGCACGGTTTCGCCTCGTTCTGGTGGTCCTGGCGCCACCAGTTGCGCGGCCTGTCCGGCGCCCGGGTGGTCGCGGTCGACCTTCGGGGTTACGGCGGCAGCGACAAACCGCCGCGCGGATACGACGGCTGGACGCTGGCCGGGGACACCGCCGGATTGGTGCGGGCGCTCGGCCACACATCCGCGACACTGGTCGGCCACGCCGACGGCGGACTGGTGTGCTGGGCCACCGCCGTCCTGCACTCCAGGGTGGTGCAGGCCATCGCCCTGATCAGTTCGCCGCACCCGGCCGCCCTCAAGCGGTCGGTTCTCGTTTGCGCCGAACAGCGCCGCGCCCTGCTGCCCAGCCTGATGCGGTACCAGGTCCCGCGCTGGCCCGAGCACCTGCTCACCCGGCATGACGCCGCGGAGGTCGACACTCTGGTCCGGAGCCGGGCGTCGGCCAATTGGGTTGCCTCTGAAGACTTCTCGGAGGCGATCACCCACTTCCGCGAGGCCATCCAGATCCCGTCTGCGGCCCATTCCGCGCTGGAGTATCAGCGCTGGGCCGTTCGCAGCCAGCTTCGCAACGAGGGCCGGAGGTTCATGAAGCTGATGGACCGGCAGATCGACGTTCCGCTGTTGCACCTGCGCGGGGATGCCGACCCCTACGTGCTGGCCGACTCCGTCGACCGCAGCCGCCGTTACGCCTCGCGAGGCCGGTTCTCCACCATCGCGGGGGCGGGTCACTACGCCCATGAGGAAGCGCCCGCGCAGACCAACGAGGAACTCCAGTGGTTCCTGGGAGGAATCGGGCCATCAAACCCAGCCCGATGACGACGCGGGCCCTCGCTATCCACCCACGCAGGCGCCGGTGGGCACCGCCGCGGTGTTGCCGATCTTGGCCAGCTGACGCGCCACTTCGTCAGTGGTCATCACGAAGCCGGTGTCGTCGTCGTCGACGGCCGCGCCGAAAACCACTCCGATCACCTGCCCGGCCCGGTTGATCATCGGGCCGCCCGAATTGCCCTGTCGCACAAGGCCCCTGATCGTATAAACCTCGCGGTTGACCGTCGTCGTCTTGTAGATGTCCGGGCCGTTCAGTTCGATGATCTCCCGCACCCGCGCGGGAGTCGCCACGAAATCGCCGCCCCCGGGGTAGCCCAGCACCACGGCGTCCGTGCCGGTCTTGGCCGGTTCGTCGGCGAAGACAAGTGGCTGCTGCGGAAGGTCGCGGACGTCGAGGATGGAGATGTCGGCGTTGGGGTCGTAGGACACCACCGTCGCGTCGTACTGCTTGCCCTCGGCCTCCACCGTCACACTGTCCGAGCCCGCCACGACGTGTGCGTTGGACATCACCCGATTCGGCGCGATGACGAAACCGGTTCCCTCCAAAACCTTTTGGCATCCCGTGGCCACGCCGCGGATCTTGACGACACTGGGCCGCGACTTGGACACCACCAGACCGTCGGCCAATGACGGATCCGGCGGGTCGACCGCCTGAATCGGGGTGCGGATCGGTTCGAGGACCTCCGGCAGACCGGATGTGCTCAACAGCGCCGACATCCGCTTGGGGACCGAGCGCAGCCAATCCGGGGCGTACTTGTCGACCTCGGTGATCACCTTCGAGTCACGCGCCGCGGCAGCGAGATTCTGCTGATTGGACGAGGTGAGCGGGCTGCCCAGCAGCCATGCGGCGACGAGGACGACGACCAGTTGCAGGGCCACGCCGATGAACGAGTCGATCACCCGGACCGGACCGCTGCGGATGGATCCGCGGACGGCGCGGCCGAGCACCACGCCCGCGATCTCACCGATCACCACCAGCGCCAGGATCAGGAACAGTGCGGTGAACAGCTTGCCCCGCGAGGAATGCACGTGGGTGACGATGTGCGGCGCGAGCATCACCCCGGCGATGGCGCCGAGCACCACCCCGACGAACGACATGAGTGAGCCGAGCGCACCCGAGCGCCACCCGGAGATCGCCGCTATCAGCGCCACGCCGATAACGGCGATGTCCAGCCATTGCGAACCGGTCACGGCCGTCCCTCACTGTCGTCGCCGACGAGTGCCATCGCTTCGTCCAACTCTCGTATGTCCTCGGTATCCCACGGTTGAGCCCAGCCGGCGACATCGAGCATCGCCGAGATTACGTGACCGGTGAAACCCCACACCAACATCTCATTGAGCAGGAACGCAGGCCCTGCATAACGCTGCCCGCCACCGGTTCGGTAGACCATCAGGCGGTTCCGCGGATTGATGAAGGCCCTCAGCGGAACCCTCGCAACGACGGCAGTCTCGGATTCGTCGACGACCTTGACCGGCCCGGGATCGGGCGAATACGCCAGCACCGGAACGACGTGGAAACCCGACGGGGGAATGAACATCCGCTCCATCGTGGCCAGTGGCTGTAGCCGCCCGGGATCGAGACCGGTCTCCTCCCGCGCCTCACGCAACGCGGTGTGCACCGGTCCGGCGTCGCCCGGATCGGCGGCTCCCCCGGGGAAGGCGGCCTGGCCGGCGTGGTGGCGGAGAGTTCCCGCGCGCACGGTCAGCAGCAGGTCGGCGTCCTCGGGCACCCGGCCCGGCGGGTGCTCGGCATGCGGGCCGGAGAACAACACCAGCACCGCGGCGTCGCGGGACGTGGCAGCGGCGTCCCTGGCCAGTGCCAGTGCGGTCACGAGTTCGGGCGGCACCCGGCGGCGGTAAGCATCGGGCACGCGATCGACGTTGTCGACCAATGGCCCCAACCACGGCGGGCGCACATGGGGCAGGAGGAGATCGGTGGCGCTCATCGGGGCCGCGCCGTCATCGTCGACCGTCATCGCAGCGCCGAGTCCACCGCCGCGCCGATCTCGTCGGCGCTGTTGAAAGGCTGTGGCAGCACTGCCGCCACGCTACCGTCCCTCCGCAGAATCACCGTCGCAGGCATCACGTTGGGCAGCCGCAGCGCCGCGGCGATGCTGCGCCGGCCGTCCTGCAGCACCGGCAGATGCACGCCCAACTCGGCCATCCGCGCCAGCGCCGCGGCCTCGTTCTCGTCCTGATGCACGGTGACCACACTGACCGAGTCCCCGGCCCGGCGCTGATAGGCCTGCATGGCCGGCAGTTCGTCGGCGCACGGACCGCACCAGTACGCCCACAGGTTCAGCACCACCGTGCGGTCAGCCAGGGCACGGGCGACGTCGACTTGCGATCCGTCGGCGGCGCACTCCACCACCACGCCACGCAACGGCTCCGGACCCGCCCCGGGACCGTCCGCCGGGCACGGAGCCAGGTCGGCGCGTTGCCGTGGCCCCGCGAGAGCCTCGGGTGTGTCGGCCTCGCGGTGGGTGCGCGCGGCCGGCGCGGGGAGGTCCCCGGACCGGTCGGTGTTGCCGGAGAGTTCCAGAGCGAATCCGAGCACCAGCGCCCCGATGACGGCGAGGACAAGCAGCGTCCAGCGGGTCGAGGTGCGCATCGACCTAGAGTCCGGCCAGGCCGAGTAGATGGTCGGTCTCCGGCCCGCGGACCAGGTCGGCAGCGACCAGCGGATCGGTCGGCCCGGTGCCGTAGGACGGACAGTCCTTGGCCAGTACGCAGACCCCACACGCAGGCTTGCGGGCATGGCACACCCGACGGCCGTGGAAGATCACCCGATGGCTCAGTAGCGTCCACTCGCTGCGCTCGATGAGCTCACCCACCGCGAACTCGACCTTGACCGGATCGGTCTCCGCGGTCCACTTCCACCGTCGGACCAGCCGGCCGAAATGGGTGTCCACGGTGATGCCGGGCACACCGAAGGCGTTGCCCAGGATCACGTTGGCCGTCTTACGCCCCACACCGGGCAGGGTCACCAACTCCGCCATGGTCCGCGGCACCTCTCCGCCGAACCGCTCGACGAGTTCCTGCCCCAGCCGAATCAACGAATTGGCCTTGTTGCGGTAGAAGCCGGTGGCCCGGATCAACTCCTCCAGTTCGGTCCGGTTGGCCTGCGCATAGTCCCGGGCGGTGCGGTACTTGGCGAACAGCGCGGGGGTGGTGAGGTTGACCCGCTTGTCGGTGCTCTGCGCGGACAGGATGGTCGCGACGGCGAGTTCCAGCGGGTTGGTGAAGTCCAGTTCGCAGTAGACATGCGGGAAGGCGATCGCCAACGTCCGATTCATCCGGCGTGCCCGCCGGACGAGTCCGAGTCGGGTTTCGTTGTCCCACTTGGAAGATCTGGCCACTCCGGAGCCAGCCGCGCCCGCCGTCACTTTTGCCAGGGTACTGACCGCCGACAGACCGGTGGCATTTCGTGATCCCGATGAGACCTCACGCCGGTTTACTTCCCGGCTATGTCCTGGTTGGTCGCGGTGTGTTTCCCCGGACTTCTGATGGTCAGCGCGGTCGGGTTGCAGCGGCTGGAAAGCGTGCTGCAGGGCGACCTGCCGACGGCCACCGAGTTCGTCGCGCGGCTCGAACAACTGGCCCGGGCTGCGCGGGAGGCGGCCCGGGACTGCACCGGGCCGCTGCCGCTGAAGAGTCTCTCCGGCAGCGCGCCGCGGATCCAACCGCAGCACCCCGTGCTCGTCGACGAACCCGGACTGCCGACCCGGCTCAGCGCTCACGCCTCGCCCAATCCGCACTTTCAGCCAACCGGATACGCCAATCCTGTGTAGCGTTGGCTCGTCGTCGAGACCGCCTAATAAACTGGAACGGCCGGAGATGGTGTGCGCCGTTCTGCGATCGATGAGGGGAGCAACGTGGACGAGATCCTGGCGAGGGCCGGAATCTTCCAGGGAGTCGATCCCACCGCTGTTTCCGCACTGACCAAACAGCTTCAACCGGTGGACTTTCCGCGCGGGCATACGGTATTCGCCGAAGGCGAGCCCGGGGATCGGCTCTACATCATTCTCACCGGCAAGGTGAAGATCGGCCGCCGCTCCCCCGACGGCCGGGAGAACCTGCTGACGATCATGGGCCCCTCGGACATGTTCGGCGAGCTGTCGATCTTCGACCCGGGCCCGCGGACGTCGAGCGCCACCACCATCACCGAGGTGCGTGCGGTCTCCATGGACCGCGACGCGCTCAAGGCGTGGATCTCCGACCGGCCCGAGATCGCCGAACAACTGCTGCGGGTGCTGGCACGCCGGCTGCGGCGCACCAACAACAACCTCGCGGACCTGATCTTCACCGACGTTCCCGGCCGGGTCGCCAAGCAGCTGCTGCAACTCGCGCAGCGCTTCGGCACGCAGGAGGGCGGCGCCATGCGCGTCACCCACGACCTGACCCAGGAGGAGATCGCCCAGCTCGTCGGGGCCTCGCGCGAAACCGTCAACAAGGCTCTGGCCGACTTCGCCCACCGCGGGTGGATCCGGCTGGAGGGCAAGAGCGTGCTGATCTGCGACTCCGAGCGGCTGGCGCGGCGGGCGCGATAAGCCCCAGGCCGAACCCGAGATTGACATGACGCACGGCCGCGCCCCCGTCTTGCGTGCCTGAGGTCAATCTCGGCGCAGGTAGGCCAACTGGGCTCGTACCGAGGACTCCGCGGCGTTCCAGAGTGTCTCGTCGACGTCGCGATACACATGCTCGACGACCTGACGGGAGGTCGCGTCGTCGCCGAGCATGCGCAGTGCCTGCCGAACCTGCTCAAGCCGGTCCTGCCGGTGGGCAAGATACATCTCGGTCACCGCGGCCAGATCGCCGAGTTCGGGACCGTGTCCGGGCAGCACGGTCCGGTGGCCGAGGGCGTGCAACCGGTTCAGCGAGTCCAGGTAGTCGGCCAGGCTGCCGTCCTCGTCGTCGATGACGGTGGTGCCCCGGCCAAGAACCGTGTCCGCGGTCAGGACCGCGTCGTCGAGCACGAAGCTGACCGAGTCGGCGGTATGCCCGGGAGTGGCCAGCACCCGGATCCGGACACCGGCTGCCTCGATGATCTCGCCGTCAACCAGGTAGCCGCCAAGTCCGCGGAGAAATCCGCTCCCGACCGAGCGCACCACCGCGCCGGTGGCATCAACCAGGGCGTCGATGCCCTCGGTGTGATCCCCGTGCCGGTGGCTGATCAGAACCAGCGGAATCCGGCCCAGGCCGGCAAGCCGTCCGATGTGCTCCGCATCGTCCGGGCCGGGATCGACGACCACCATCTCGTCGCTCCCCGGCGAGCGCAGCACCCAGGTGTTCGTTCCGTCCAGGGTCAGCGGGCCGGGGTTGTCGCAGAGCAGCACCGAAGCCGTCCCGGTGACCGGCCGAAGCACGCCGTACGCCGGATGGGTCACCTCACTCCCGTCACCCTCACGCCACCTCGACGATGAGTTCGACCTCCACCGGCACGTCCAGTGGCAGCGACGCCACCCCCACCGCCGACCGGGCATGGGCACCGGCGTCGCCGAACACCTCGCCGAGGAACTCCGAGGCACCGTTGACCACGCCGGGCTGCCCGGTGAAACCCGGGGCGGAGGCCACGAACCCGACGACCTTGACGACGCGAACCACCGCGTCGAGCCCGACCAGGGCGTCGACGGCGGCCAGGGCGTTGAGCGCACACACGCGGGCCGCGGCCTTGGCGTCCTCCGGTGTCACCTCGGCACCGACCTTGCCGAAGTGGGTGGGCTCGCCGCCTTCCAGTGGAAGCTGGCCTGAGGTGTACACCAGGTTCCCGGTGCGGACCGCGGGAACATAGGCGGCCAGCGGCGCAGCAACCGTCGGGTATCGCGATACCGAGTTGACCGAGTCGTTCCCGGGCGCTCACTTGGGCCTCTTGAGGTAGGCGACGTGCTGCTCACCGGTCGGGCCCTGCAGCACCGAGACCAGTTCCCAGCCGTCGGCGCCCCACTGGTCGAGGATCTGTTTGGTGGCATGGGTCAGCAACGGCACGGTTGCGTACTCCCACGTGGTTGGTTGGCTCATAGCCGCAGCCTAGTCCGCACGCGGGGCCCGCTTGTCAACTCTCCGGAGCGGGTGCCCCCGCTTGGATAGCATGCAGAGGTGACGACCACAACGAGTGACGGCAGCGACATCGGCTGGCCCGATCGGCTGACCAGGGCCCGCCTGCATTTCGTCACCGGAAAAGGCGGCACCGGCAAGACCACCGTGGCAGCCGCGCTGGCGCTGACACTGGCCGCGGGCGGTCGCCGCGTCCTTCTGGTGGAAGTCGAAGGGCGCCAAGGTATTGCGCAACTCTTCGACGTCCCGCCGCTGCCGTACGCGGAAGTGAAGGTCGCCACGGCCGATGCCGGTGGACATGTCAATGCCCTGGCAGTCGACCTCGAGGCCGCCTTCCTGGAATACCTCGACATGTTCTACAACCTCGGCCTCGCCGGACGCGCGATGCGCCGGGTCGGGGCCATCGAGTTCGCCACCACGATCGCCCCCGGCCTGCGCGACGTGCTGCTGACGGGAAAGATCAAAGAGGCCGCTGTCCGCTTGAACGCCGACAAAACTCCCGCCTACGACGCGATTGTGGTCGACTCCCCGCCCACCGGGCGCATCACCCGGTTCCTGGACGTCACCAAAGCCCTCTCCGATATCGCGAAGGGCGGTCCGGTGCACTCCCAGGCCGAGGGTGTGGTGAAGCTGCTGCACTCGGAGCAGACCGCCATACACCTGGTGACCCTGCTGGAGGCCTTACCGATCCAGGAGACCATCGAGGCGATCGAGGAACTGGAAGCCCTCGACCTGCCGGTCGGCAGCGTCATCGTCAACCGCAACATCCCCGCCTTCCTGCCCGAGGACGCGCTGGGCCCGGCCGCCGACGGGGTGATCGACGCCGACTCCGTGCGATCGGGGCTGTCGCGGGTGGGAATCGCTCTGGCGGACACCGAATTCGCCGGACTGCTGACCGAGACGATCGAGCATGCCAGCCGGATCCGGGCCCGATCGGAGAGCGCGACCGAACTCGAGAACCTGCACGTTCCCCGGTTGGATCTGCCGACGATCGCCGACGGCGTAGACCTGGGCAGCCTGTACGAACTCGCGGAAGCCCTTGCCCAGCAAGGGGTGCGGTAAATGAGGGCAGTGACGATGACCAGGGAAGGCCAACGATGAGCGGGGCACCTCCGACGCTGGACATGAAGTCCATCCTGTCCGACAAGTCGAACCGGGTGGTGGTGTGCTGCGGCGCCGGCGGCGTGGGCAAGACGACCACCGCCGCGGCCATGGCACTGCGCGCCGCCGAGTACGGCCGCAACGTGGTGGTGCTGACGATCGACCCCGCCAAGCGCCTCGCGCAGGCCCTCGGAATCAAGGAACTCGGCAATACGCCGCAGCAGGTTCCGCTGGGACCCGAGGTCGCCGGGGAACTGCACGCCATGATGCTTGACATGCGTCGCACCTTCGACGAGATGGTGCTCGAGTATTCCGATTCCGAACGCGCAGAGGCGATTCTGGACAACAAGTTCTACCAGACGGTTGCCACGTCACTGGCCGGTACGCAGGAGTACATGGCCATGGAGAAGCTCGGCCAGTTGCTTGCGCAGGACCGCTGGGATCTGGTGGTGGTCGACACCCCGCCCTCACGCAACGCACTGGACTTCCTCGATGCGCCCAAGCGGCTGGGCAGTTTCATGGACAGCCGGATGTGGAAGTTGTTCCTGGGACCGGGCCGTGGCTTCGGCAAGTTGGTGACCGGCGCGATGGGCCTGGCGATGAAGGCGGTGTCGACCATCGTCGGCTCCCAGATGCTCTCCGATGCCGCGAACTTCGTGCAGTCGCTGGACTCCACGTTCGGCGGATTCCGCGAGAAGGCCGACCGCACCTACGAATTGCTGAAGCGACGGGGCACCCAGTTCGTGGTGGTGTCCGCGGCCGAACCCGATGCGCTGCGGGAGGCGACCTTCTTCGTCGACCGACTCTCCGAGGAGGGAATGCCGCTGGCCGGGCTGATCCTCAACCGCACCCATCCCATGCTGTGCCCGCTGACGGTGGAGCGCGCGATCGACGGGGCCGTGGATTTGGAGAGCGCGGGAGCAGACAGCGCCGACGCATTGGCCGCTGCAGTGCTGCGCATCCATGCCGATCGCGGGCAGACGGCGAAGCGGGAGATCCGGCTGCTGTCGAGGTTCACCGGCGCCAATCCGCATGTCCGGGTCGTCGGGGTGCCGTCGTTGCCGTTCGATGTCTCCGATATGACCGCCCTACAGGCGATCGCCGATCAGATCACCGGCGAGACGTAGAACGCGACGTCAGCAGACGCTGCGGTGCTTGCGCTGGACGGCGAAGAACTCCGCCCAGGAGGACACCTCGGGATGCTGCTTGAGCAGGGCGCGGCGCTGGCGTTCGGTCATTCCGCCCCACACTCCGAACTCCACCCGGTTGTCGAGAGCGTCGGCCCCGCACTCGGTGATCACCGGGCAGTGCCGGCAGATCACCGCAGCCTTGCGTTGCGCCGCGCCGCGAACGAACAACTGGTCGGGATCGGTGGATCTGCATAACGCTTGCGAGACCCAGGCGATGCGGGCTTCCCCGTTGACCCCTTGAAGCGAACCGTGCACCGACACTGTGGTTGTCCTGCGGGCAACGGGCCGAGTTCCCGACACAGGCGATCCCTTCGTCTGAGCCGCCTCTCTAGCGGCGAATCCCTCCGATGTAGCCGCGGTGCGATCTACGCCACATTGCGATTCGAGTGTTATCTACGTCGCACTGTGGGACTAAAATAAGTGCTCAGGTCGCGTTTGCGCAACAGTCCGATATCAGGTTTTTTGGCACGAACGTGCAATCGGATCATGAACTGGGCTTTTGGAACATGTTCGTCACAATTCCCGGTCGGAAAAACCGCGCCCGACGCGGCGCCGGGCACTGAACGGCCCTCAGTAGGCTGTAGCCCATGTCGGAACGCGGACCGGCCGTTCCCACGATCATCAAGCTGGCATGGTCCTGTCTGTTGTCCAGCGTGCTCGTGGCGGCCCTGCTTTTCCCCGTGGTGGGGGGACTTGGGCTGATGTCCAACCGCGCCTCCGACATCGTGGCCAACGGATCGGCCCAGGTGCTCGAGGGCGACATCCCGGCGGTCACGACGATGGTCGACGCCAAGGGCAACACCATCGCGTGGCTGTACGCCCAGCGCCGCTTCGAGGTGCCCAGCGACAAGATCGCCGACACCATGAAGCTGGCCATCGTCTCCATCGAGGACAAGCGATTCGCCGAGCACAACGGCGTGGACTGGAAGGGCACCCTGACCGGCCTGGCCGGCTACGCCTCCGGGGACTTCGACACCCGCGGCGGATCGACCATCGAACAGCAGTACGTCAAGAACTATCAGTTGCTGGTGGTCGCCCAGAACGACGCGGAGAAGCGTGCCGCGGTGGCCCCCACACCCGCCCGCAAACTACGTGAGATCCGCATGGCGCTGAGCCTCGACAAGACGCTGAGCAAACCGGAGATCCTCACCCGCTACCTCAATCTGGTGTCATTCGGTAACGGGGCGTTCGGCATCCAGGACGCCGCGCAAACCTATTTCGGCATCGACGCCTCCGAACTGAACTGGGCACAGTCAGCTCTGCTCGCGGGCCTGGTCCAGTCCACCAGCACCCTGAATCCCTACACCAATCCCGACGGGGCCCTGGTCAGGCGGAACCTGGTGCTGGACACCATGATCGAGCAGCTGCCCGACAAGATCGACGAGTTGCGGGCCGCCAAACAACAGCGGCTGGGGATTTTGGCGCGCCCGAACGAACTTCCCCGCGGTTGCATCGCCGCCGGAAACCGGGCCTTCTTCTGCGACTACGTCCAGGAGTACCTGGCCCGAGCCGGATTGAGCAAGGAGCAGGTGGCACGCGGCGGTTACCTGATCAAGACGACGCTGGATCCCGATGTGCAGGCCGAGGCCAAGAAGGCGGTGGACTCGTTCGCCGCGCCGGACATCGAGGGAATCGCCAGCGTGATGAACATCGTGCTGCCCGGCAAGACCAGCCATCCGGTGATCGCGATGGTGAGCAACCGGACCTACGGCCTGGACGGCGATACCGGGCAAACCGTTCAGCCCCAGCCTTTCTCGCTCGTCGGCGATGGGGCCGGATCCATCTTCAAGATCTTCACCACCGCAGCGGCGCTGGATCTGGGGCTGGGCATCAACGCCACGCTGGACGTCCCCGGCCGTTTCGAAGCCAAGGGGCTCGGAGAAGGCGGCGCCAAGGGCTGCCCGAGGGAAACCTGGTGCGTGGAGAACTACCGAGACCCCCGCTACCTCACCATGGGGGTCACCGAGGCCCTGGCGAAGTCGCCCAACACGGCGTTCGCGAAGCTCATCTCCCAGGTTGGCGTGGACCGCACCGTGGACATGGCCGTCCGGTTGGGGCTGCGTTCCTACACCGAACCGGGAACCGCCCGGGGTTATGACCCCGACAACAACGAGAGTCTGGCCGATTTCATCAAACGCCAGAATCTCGGGACGTTCACCCTGGGCCCGTTCGAGGTGAACCCCCTGGAGTTGGCCAACGTTGCCGCCACCCTGGCATCCGACGGAATGTGGTGCCCACCCAACCCGGTCGACAAGGTCTACGACCGCGACGGCGACGAGGTCGCCATCAACGCCGAGGCATGCGAGCAGGTCGTGCCGGAGGGTCTGGCCGACACACTCTCCAACGCCCTGGCCCGCGACACCATCAACGGCACCGGTGCGCCGGCGGCCAACGCGGCGGGGTGGAGCCTGCCGATGTCGGCCAAGACCGGAACCACCGAAGCCCACCGTTCGGCCGGGTTCCTCGGCTACACCAACCGCTACGCGGCGGTGAACTACATCTACGACGACTCGTCGAATCCCATCGACCTGTGCTCGTTCCCCCTCCGCCGGTGCGGCGACGGTGATCTCTTCGGCGGCAACGAGCCCGCCGAGACCTGGTTCACCACGATGACCCCGATCGCCGAGAAGTTCGGCGAGGTGTCACTGCCGCCGACCGATCCACGGTATGTGGACGGCGCGCCCGGATCACGGATACCGAACGTCAGCGGACTGAGCCAGGACAGCGCCCGAGAAGAGTTGCGCAACTCCGGTTTCCAGGTTGCCGACAAGGTCAGCATGCAGAACAGCGCCGCCTCGGCCGGCACCGTGCTCGGCACCTCGCCGAGCGGCCAGACGGTTCCGGGCATCATCGTCACGCTGGTGGTGAGCAACGGCGTGCCACCACCACCGCCGCCGCCCCCCTCGCCCAAACCGGATACCCCCCCGCCGCCGGGGGCGCCGCCGCCGGGGGCCCCGCCGGGCGTCGGTTCGACCGTCGTCGAGATTCCCGGACTGCCTCCCATCACGGTTCCCGTCCTCGCTCCCCCACTGCCGCCGGGACTGCCGCCGCCCGCCGCGCCGGCACCGCCGGCCCCGCCGGCCGCGCCGGCCCCGCCGCCGGAGGCTCCCCCGCCTCCCCCGTGACGAGTCGTGCTGCGGTCGTCGCGCGACTGCCATCCCTTCCCGACTGCGGCCTGCGGGAATCCCGCGGAGAGTACTAACAGGAAGTGTGACGGTTGGGACAGATGCGAATCCTGTGCCAAATGGGTTTGGTGACACCCACGGCGGGTAATCTCAGCCAACACGGGCCCCGTGCCAATACGGACGAACCCCCGGAATGGCAGGGCTTCAGAAAGCAGATATCGGTGACAGTTGGTGACGACGAGCCGACCCGCGAATGCGACGCCTGCCATTCCCGGGTTCCGGCGGGGGCGTTCTGCGGCAGCTGCGGCGCTGACCTGCGTACCGCAGTCACCCGGCGGCAGCGGCTCGTCCGGCCGGACGTGTTCGTCGCGGCACCAACCCAGCCGATCAACCTTCCCGATATCACCAGCACCCTCTGTCCGCACCTTGCCGACGCCGATCGCATCCCGTTCCGGCACGGAATATTCATCGCGCTGGCCGCGCTGGTCGCCACTTCGATGCTCAAGCTGCTTGCAGTTCTCGTCGTGCTCGTTTGTCTGGGCATACCGCTTCTTTTCTTGCTCTACCTGTGGCGCTCCGACATCTTCCGGGACATACCGGCGCGCGCCATGCTGCTGGCACCGGTGATCGGGGTCGCACTCGCGGTGACGTGGTGGGTGTGGACCGGTAGTCGGCTCGCCGACTCCTATGACATCCCGGTTTCCGCCGGGTTTCAGTTGATGAATGTGGTCAACATGGGACTGGCGGTGAACGCCTCTGACAGTGTCCTGATGTTGGTTCCGGCGGTGCTGGTGCGATTGTTGCGCCTCCCGTCGGTCGAATCGCTGGATGGGTTCGTCATCGGTGCGTTCGGGGCGTTGGCCTACACGACCGGGAGTAGCGTCACCTGGCTGGCGACTCAGTTCACCGCGGGTCTGCTGGACAATTACGATTCGGGTCGGCTGCTGTCGCAGGCCGCGCTCTACGGCATCTTCGATCCGCTGACCGCGGCCGCGGCCGGCGGCATGATGGGCCTGCTGCTGTGGTTCCGGCCCGCCCGACGCGCCGGACAGCCACCACGACTGCGCGCGATGCTGGCGATCTGCGCCGTGCTGGGCGCCTGCTACTACACCGCTCTATACACCATGGACGCCGTCAACAATCCCCGCTGGCTGGAATCGACGATCAGTCTGACGATCACCATTCTCGCCCTGTTGACGCTGCGATTCGCGATGCAGGTCGCTGTTCTGCACGAACTGCCCGATGACTCCACCACCCGGCGTGTTCGGTGCATCCACTGCCGCGGCATCGTCCCGGACATGCCGTTCTGTTCGCAGTGCGGGGCCGCCGCACGAGCCTCCTCGCGGTCCGCGCGACGTCTTCGCCTGGACCCCGCCGTCGGCTGATCCCTTACATTGAGCAACATGACGCACCGGTTCGCACAAGGCGCCGTGGCGGTCCTGAGCGCCGCCGCCCTCGTGGTGCTCGCGGCGGATCAAACGACCCCGGCCCTGCGCAATGCCATCGACGGGCCGTACGCCCGGATGCTGGCTGCGGCGGCGGATCTCGGCCCCGCCCGATCCAGCCGGGTGAAACTCACCGCCATGCTGCGCGAACCGTCGGCACCGGTCCGGCTCGACCGGTGGGCCCATGCGGTGGGTCTGTCGGTGCGTTGGCGGCCCGGCGATAACTGGGCCGTCGTCGAGGGCAGCCCGCAATCGGTCGGTACGGCGTTCGGGGTGGCGTTGCGCGACTATCGAATCCGCGGCGGACCCGACGCCGGCCGCGTCTTCTACGCCTCACCTCAGCAGCCGGGTATCCCCTCCGAAGTTCGCGATGAGGTTACCGGCCTCGGCCGTATCCTCGGGTATCTGCCGCACCGGACGGTCGTTCCCCCCACCCCGCCACTTGACGTACCCGACGGCGGCCTGCTGCCGCACCAGCTGTTGCGGGCATACAACGCGGCGCCGCTGGTCGCCGACGGCTTCACCGGTAAGGGCATCACCGTCGTGGTATTCGGCTTCGACGGTTTCGACCAGCAGGACCTGGACATGTTCAGCAACGTGTTCGACGTGCCCCGGTTCACGCCGGAAGTCGTCGGCGGCATGCCCGAGCATCGCGGCGTCGAGTCCACCATGGACCTCCAGGTGATCCACGCCGTGGCTCCCGACGCGAAACTGGTCCTCGTCAATTCCCGCCCGACCGTCGAAGGGGACGGGGGCTTCGAGAAAATCGGCGAGTTGATGGGCGCGGTGGACCGGCAATACCCCGGGGCGATCTGGAGTTTCTCCATCGGCTGGGGCTGCGACCGGCTCTTCACCGCCGCCGACCTGGCGCCGGTGCGCAGTGCGCTGGCGGCCGCGGTGCGCAACGGGACGACGGCATTCGACGCCTCCGGGGACATCGCCGGCCTGGAGTGCAAGGGCGGCAAGTCATGGTCTGACCCGCCAAGCCCCGACGATGTCGGACTCGATGCGGTGTCCACGCTGCCGGAGATGACGGCCGTCGGCGGCACCAGGCTGTCGACCGACGCGGAGGGCGAATGGGTGGCCGAGCAGGCCTGGTACGACGTCCCGCTGACCCAGGGTTCGGGCGGGGGCGCTTCCCAGTTGTTCGGCCGGCCGGACTGGCAGAACGTCGACCCCGGCGCCGGCCCGGAGGGCAGCCGGCTGGTACCCGACATCTCCGCGGTGGGTGATCCGTTCACCGGGGTGAAGTTCGTGTCGAATCAGCAGATCCTGGTCGGTGGCGGGACTTCCCAGTCCGCGCCGATCTGGGCCGGCCTGGCCGCGATCATCAATCAGAAGTTCGCGTCGCTCGGGGTACCGCCGCTGGGCGACCTGAATCCGTTGCTCTACAAGGTGGCCAGCAGTTCGGCCTTGCCGAGTTTCCATGACGTGCGTTACGGCGGCAACGCGGTCACCCCGAGCGGTCGGTTGGGATATGACACCGTGACCGGGCTGGGCACCCCGAATGTCGCGAACCTGGCGAGAGCGATCCTGCTGGCCAGGTCCACCGGCGCATGAAAACCTTCCCGCGCCGGGTCGGCAACCGGAAATACATCATCACCTTGGGCCTGTGGGTGGTCGGCCTGCTGGCCGCACTGCTGGTCCTGCATGTCATCGACACCCGAGTGGCCAACGTGCCGCTCTACTCCTGTCCCCCGGACTGCGGCCGGCCCCCGACCGCCCTTCCAGTATCGACCAATCCGGTGTTCACCGCGCCCGGCGGAGAGTTCTCGGTGTCCTATCCCGCACCGGGGGCGACCTTCGACGTCACCACCGATGCCAGTGGCGTGACCGCGCGGTGGACAGTCGGGGACGGGGGAACCCTGCGCCTGTTCGGCGAACCCGCGGGGGGGCGCGACGCGACGGAAGTCGTCGAGCAGGTCCTTTCCGATGCCTTCCCCGACTCCGTGGTGGCCTACGAACTTCCCAATGCCAACCTGGGGTACCAGAACGGGTATGGCATCGTCGCCGACTTCCCGCGGCCGGGCGCCGACCCCCTGCGGGTCATCGTCATCGCGGCGGTCAAGAACGATCTGGCACTGATCGCCGCGGCGGAGGGCCCATTCCGACAGTTCACCCCCGAGTTCGGCCCCGGACCGCCGTCCCCGGCGAACCTACAGATCGCCCAGGTCATGGGCAAATACGTCGACAGCTTCAATTGGCGGGGAGACCCGCCGAAGTGAGCCGCCGGCAGCCCGTCAGCGGTTGCCCGGCACCGCGGTAGGCGCCGCAGGCGCGGTGACCGACGGAGCGAACGAGCCGACGTTGGCCTTCTCCGTGGGCGAAAGGCTGGGCGCACTGGTTGACGAAGACGGCTTGGTCTCCGCGGGCTTCTCTTTGCTGGAACAGGCCGTCATGGCGCCGGAACCGACGAGGGCGGCCGCACCGACGACCAGTGCGATCTGCCGCGCTACACGTGTTGACAACATTATCTTCCCGGCTCTCTGTCGCGGTTTGATGTAAGGGTCGCAGTCTATCCGACCCCTTTTCCCATTCCAGGCCTCCGGCGTCGACACTGCCGGCGACGAAAATACCGCGTCGGTCGTCACAACACGATCACGCGTCGCCCCTGCTCGCGCCTCGCTGACCGGCCGGCGAAATCGCTTTCCACCGACGCGCCGACTGGCAGTAGTCTGCCGGTATGGCCGCCAACGCCTTGAGAAACTCGTTGACCGCCGCGGCCGGCACCGCCGCACTCGCGGTCGGCTATGCCGCGGTGATCGAGCCCAACGCCTTCGTTGTCCGTGAAGTCACCATGCCGGTGCTGACACCGGGTTCCACTCCGCTGCGAGTTCTGCATCTCAGCGATATCCACATGCGCCCGACGCAGCGGCACAAGCAGGCCTGGTTGCGTGAACTCGCGCGCTGGGAGCCGGATCTGGTGGTCAACACCGGCGACAATCTCTCCCATCCCCGGGCTGTTCCGTCCGTCGTACAGTCGCTGGGCGATCTGCTGTCGGTGCCCGGGGTGTTCGTGTTCGGCAGCAATGACTATTTCGCGCCCAAGTTGAAGAACCCGGCGAAGTATCTGACCGATCGCGATCACCGCTCACACGGCAATCCCCTGCCCTGGCAGGACCTGCGCGCAGCCTTCACCGAGCGCGGGTGGCTGGATTTGACCCATACCCGGCGCGAGTTGGACGTCGCCGGATTGACCATCGCCGCCGCCGGGGTGGACGACGCCCACCTAGGCCGGGACCGCTACGACACCATTGCCGGGCCGCCCAGCCCGGTGGCCAACCTCAGCCTCGGCGTCACCCACGCCCCCTACACCAGGGTGCTGGACCGGTTCGCCGCCGACGGCTACCAGCTGATCATGGCCGGCCATACCCACGGCGGTCAGTTGTGCCTGCCGTTCTACGGCGCTCTGGTCACCAACTGCGATCTGGACCGATCACGCGCGAAGGGCGCCTCGAACTGGGGGGCGGACACGGCCCTGCACGTATCAGCCGGAATCGGCACCTCGCCGTTCGCACCGCTGCGGTTCTTCTGCCGGCCCGAGGCCACTCTGCTCACCCTGGTGGCGTCACCGACCGGCGGCCGCGACCACACCCGTACGGTGCTTCGTTCCAGCCCGACGGCTTCGGTTCACTAGCCGCGTGACGTCGAGTACGCGCGGTGTGTCAAGGAAGTGGGCCGACGAGGCCATCCGCCTGATCGAGGCTGACGCGCACCGCAGCGCCGACACCCACCTACTGCGCTATCCGTTGCCCGCGACGTGGTGCGAGCGATCCGATGTCGCGCTCTACCTCAAGGACGAGTCGACCCACATCACCGGAAGCCTCAAGCACCGGTTGGCCCGCTCACTGTTCCTCTACGGTCTGTGCAACGGCTGGATCACCGAGGGCACGACCGTGGTGGAGGCCTCGTCCGGGTCGACGGCGGTGTCTGAGGCGTACTTCGCCGACCTGCTGGGGCTGCCCTTCATCGCGGTGATGCCCGTATCGACCAGCCGGACGAAAGTCGCCCTGATCGAAAAACGCGGCGGCCGTTGCCACTTCGTCGAGAATGCGGCCGAGGTGAATGCCGAGGCCCATCGCATCGCCGACGAGACCGGCGGACACTTCATCGACCAGTTCACCAACGCCGAACGGGCAACCGATTGGCGGGGCAACAACAACATCGCCGAGTCGATATTCGGGCAGATGGAGGCTGAGCGCCACCCGATTCCGTCCTGGATCGTGGTCGGCGCCGGCACCGGTGGCACCAGCGCGACCATCGGCCGCTTCCTGCGCTACCGGGGCCATCCCACCCGGCTGTGCGTCGTGGACCCGGAGAACTCCGCCTTCTTCCCCGCCTACAGCGAGGGCCGATGCGGTATCACGACCGGCGCGTCGTCGCGCATCGAAGGGATCGGCCGCCCGTGGGTGGAGCCGTCTTTTCTGGCCAGCCGTGATCGACCGGATGGACCGCGTCCCCGACGCCGCCTCGGTGGCGGCCGCGCATCACGTCTCCCGGGTGCTGGGCCGACGGGTCGGCCCCTCGACCGGAACCAATGTATGGGGTGCATTCGGATTGCTCGCCGAGATGGTGGCGACCGGTGCCAGCGGTTCGGTGGTGACGCTGATCTGCGACGGCGGCGAGCGGTACGCCGACACCTACTTCGATGAGGCCTGGCTGACGGAGAACGGCCTGGACCCCGGTGCGTACGCCGACGATCTGGCCGCGTTCGAACGCGACGGTTCGTGGCCGGCTGCGGCCACCGCGCCCTGACGGCGTTTGGCCTCCGCACCTGCCGGTGCGATAGGCTGTCGACGCTTCACGCGGGGTGTGGCGCAGCTTGGTAGCGCGCTTCGTTCGGGACGAAGAGGTCGTGGGTTCGAATCCCGCCACCCCGACTGTGTGAGACAGGCTCCGACCAGTACCTACCGGTCGGAGCCTTTCGGTGTGACGGCCTGTCACCCCGCCGTGGCGACCCTGCGCTGCCGCAGAATCCAGACCTCGCCGACGAGGTAGATCACCAGGGACACCACCACTGCCGCGATGATCGCCGGGTATTGCGCCGGCGAGGCCGTCGGCGGAGATCTGGCGGACCAGGATGCCGACGAAGGCCCAGATGAGCACCAGACCGTATGCCACGTCGCGGTTGCGCAGCATGGTCACGGTTCCGATCACCATCGCGACGAGCACGATGATGACCGCCCAGGTGGCAGCCGACAGTCCGAAACCGTCCCACTTGCGGCTGACGAGCAGCACCGTCATATTCGCCACCGTCGCCACCGTCGTCCAACCGAAGTAGACGCTGAACGGCACACCGACCAACCACCGTTGGCGCCCGGTCAGATTCGCGCGTCGCAGCATGGTGACGATCAACGCCAGGCACACCAGAATCACCACAATGAGCACAGCCGACAGGGCGATCCGGTCGTAGTGCCAGGCGAACACCCAGGCGGTGTTGGCCAGCGAGGAGATCGAGAACAGCGCGCCCACCCGGTTGAGCAGTGCGGGATTCCCGTCGCGGTCACCGAACAACTGGTAGAGCACATGCGCCCCCAGCAGAAGGTAGATCACGCCCCAGATGGCGAAGGTGTAACCGGCCGGAGTGAACAGGCTGGGGTAGGCGTTGGACACGTCTCCGGTGCGCCTGCCGTTGAGGGGAAGGGAATTCGCCAGGAAGTTCACCCCGACCATCGCCAGATACGTCAGTGCCACCAGGATTTTGATGGGCGTCCTGCTTGGCGTTGCGCTCACTCGGGCCTCCTTGCTCAGACCGCTGTCGCGGCATGCCGGCCGGCGGCCCGGCCGGAGAACAGACAACCGCCCAGGAAGGTGCCCTCCAGGGCGTTGTAACCATGCACCCCGCCGCCGCCGAAGCCCGCCACCTCACCGGCCGCATACAACCCGGGGATCGGCTCACCATCGACCCCCAGCGCGCGCGAGGACAGATCAGTCTGAATGCCGCCCAGGGTCTTTCGCGTCAGGATGTGCAGTTTCACGCCGATCAGCGGACCGGCCTCCGGGTCGAGGATCCGGTGCGGTGTCGCAGTGCGCGCGATGCGGTCGCCCAGATAGCGCCGGGAATTCCGGATTCCTTGTACCTGAGCATCTTTGGCGAACGGGTTGGCCATCTGCGCATCCCGCGACTCGATCTGGGCGCGGATCCGGGCGGGATCGAGCAGCGGCTCGTCGGTCAGCTTGTTCATCATCGCGACCAGCTCCTCGAGGGTTTCGGCCACCACGAAGTCCGCCCCGCGGCTCTTGAAGGCCTCGACCGGGGCGGGCGCGCCCTTGGACAGGAGCCGTTCCTTGAGCATGCCCGCCTTGTCGCGATTGGTGATGTCGGGATTCTGCTCGGACCCCGACAGCGCGAACTCCTTCTCGATGATCTTCTGGGTCAGGATGAACCAACTGTGGTCGTATCCGGCGATCTCCGGGGTGGTGCGCAGATAACGCAGTGTGCCCAGGGTGTCGTAGCCGGGCAGATACGGGGCCGGCAGTCGGCGGCCCAACGCGTCGAACCACATCGACGATGGGCCGGGCAGAATCCGGATCGCGTGATCGGGCCAGATCGGATCCCAGTTCTGCACACCTTCGGTGTAGTGCCACATGCGGTCCCGGTTGACCAACCGGACACCGCTGTCGGCGGCGATGTCGAGCATCCGCCCATCGACGTATTCGGGCACGCCGGTGATCATCGACGTCGGCGGGGTGCCCATCCGGGCCGGCCAGTTGCGACGGACGATGTCGTGGTTGCCGCCAATGCCGCCGGCGGTGATGATGACGGCGTCGGCGTTCAACTCGAAGTCGCCGGCCCGCTCCCGGTTGGAGGGGGCGCCGCGCGGGGCGTCGTCGGGCGCCAGCACGGCACCGCGCACACCGGTCACCGCACCGGCGGTGAAGACCAGTTCGTCGACCCGGTGGCGGTGATGAAAGGTCACCAGTCCACGCGCGGCGGCGGCCAGCGCTGATTGCGCGAACGGTTCGACGACCCCGGTACCGGTGCCCCAGGCGACGTGGAAACGCGGCACCGAGTTGCCGTGGCCGTCGGCCCGCAGATCGCCCCGTTCGGCCCAGCCGACCGTCGGCAGGAAGGTGATTCCGTGGCCGTTGAGCCAGGATCGCTTCTCGCCGGCGGCGAACTCGACATAGGCACGGGCCCATTGCACGCCCCAGGAATCCTCGTCGTCGAGTCGGTCGAATGCCGCGCTGCCCCGCCAGTCGTTCCAGGCCAACTCGAAGGAGTCCTTGACCCCCATCCGGCGTTGTTCGGGACTGTCCACCAAGAACAGTCCGCCGAACGACCAGAACGCCTGACCGCCGAGGTTTGCGGCGTTCTCCTGGTCGACGAGCGCGACTTTCTTTCCGCGACTGGTCAGTTCATGGGTGGCGACCAGGCCGGCCAACCCCGCCCCGACGACGATCGCGTCCGCATCCATGCTTGCCCCGTTCCTCATAGCGTCCTGGCCGCTACGCTACCGCGTGGGCCCGATGCCGCCGGGGTCGTTGTGCGGCCGAGGGTTCAGCGTCCGCGCGATCCGGAAAAGTCGGGGCCGCCCGGCCGGGTTCGGCCGCAGCCCGGATTCAGAGCCGGTCTTTGACCGCCGCCGAAAGCCGCGACCCGTCGGCCTTGCCCGCCGCGATCGCAGTCGCCGCCTTCATCACCAGACCCATCTGCCGCACTGACGGGCGTTCGCCGATCTCCTCGGCAACCTGTGCGATCGCCGTGTCGACCACGTCGGCCACCTCGGCATCGGTCAGCGGTGTCGGCAGGTATTCATCGATGATCCGGCCTTCTGCGTGCTCCTCTGCCGCGAGTTCCCCCGCCCGTTCTGGGTGTAGATCTCGGCAGCCTCACTGCGCTTCCGCGACTCGCGGGCCAACACCTTCAGAATGTCGTCGTCGGTGAGCTCCCGAGCCTGCTTACCGGAGACCTCCTCGGCCTGGATCGCGGCCAGCATCATGCGCAGCGTCGCGGTGCGCAATTTGTCCTGGCTCTTCATCGCCGCGGTCAGGTCGGCTCGGAGTTGTTCCTTCAGTTCCGCCATGCCGCATAACGTTACGCGGGCGGCGAACGAACGCGGGAAACGGTTTGAGAATTGCCCCCTCGGCCGACAGGATGGGCTGATGAGCAACGGCCTCCGGCGGCCCGGACGGTGAACGCGCCGACCCCCGGACCGTTTCGCTCCGCGCAGGGCTGGCACGCTCCGAGTCCGCTGCCGCCGAAACCCCATCCTTCCGCGCCGCCTCGGACGTCGGCGCCGGCCGGCCATCCGGCGGCCGCCCCAGGGAAGCCCGGGGTCATCCCGCTTCGTCCGTTATCGCTGGTCGACATCTTCAACGGCTCGGTCGGTTATGTCCGGGCCAACCCCGGACCCACCCTGGGATTGACGACCGCGGTCGTGTTGACCACGACGGTTCTCGGATTCCTCGGGATGCTGGCGGCGGCGTCGAGTGACAGCACGGTGCAGTCAGTGGCAGGGATCGCGATCGGTGTCCTGGCGACCATCCTGGCCGCCACCCTGCTCTCCGGGATGCTGACCACCATCGTCGCGCGGTCGGTGCTGGGTTCTTCGATCACCGCGGCGCAGGCCTGGCAACGGGTGCGCGGCCGCCTGGCGGCCCTGATCGCTCTCACGGTGCTCGAAATCGCCTCAGCGACAGCGCTTATCGGGCTGGTGGCGCTGACCGTCGCCGCCGTCGCTCGCGCCGCCGGCGGCCGGATCGCGACACTCGTGGGCGCGCCCCTGGTGTTGCTGCTGATCTGCGCACTGACCTACCTGGCAACGGCGCTGGTGCTGGCGCCGGTGGCGATCGTGCTGGAACGCAGGAACATCGCCGATGCCATCCGCCGTTCGCTGGCCCTGACCCGGCGGCGGTTCTGGCGCACGCTCGCCGTCCTCGTGCTCGCCGGAGTCGTCATGGCCGTCGTGACCGGCGCCGTCTCACTCCCGTTCGACGTGGCCGCAAGCGTGGTTTCTTTCAACGCCCAGCCGCGCACGTCCGGCATCGTGGAACCAATGTTGGCGACCATGGGCCAAGCAGTCGGCCAGATCATCACCGCGCCGTTCATCGCGGGAGTGGTGACGCTGCTTTATGTCGATGCACGAATTCGCCTGGAGGCGTTCGACTTCACCCTGTTGAGAGTGCCGGCCGGCGCAACGGGCACCGACGAGTTGTGGCTGGGGCACTGACGACGATGCCGACCATCGACATCGACCGTGAAGCCGCCCACGACGCCGCCGCACGCGAACTCGCCAAGCCCATCTATCCGAAAGCCTCGCTGCATGACCGGTTCGCGGAGTGGGTCAACGACGTGATCCACCGCCTGATGATCGGTGGCTCGTCGCTGCCCGGGGGCTGGCTGACCGTGGTCGTCCTCGCGGCGCTGGTCCTCGCCGCTGTGGTCGTCGCGGTACGCATCGCCCGACGAACGATGGGCCGCCCCGGCGACCGACGGCTCTACGGCGACCGGACGCTGACCGCTGCCGATTACCGGGAGCGGGCCGACGTGTCTGCGGCCCAACGGGATTGGGCCGCAGCCATCCGGCAGCGGGTGCGAGCCATCGGTCGTCAGCTCGAAGAGGACGGAGCAGTTGCCCCGGTCCCGGGTCGCACCGCGGTCGAACTCGCGCGGGAGGCTGGATCGGCCTTGCCTGACCTGGCCGGCCAGTTCAGCACCGCGGCGACCGTCTTCAATGACGTGACCTACGGCGATCAGGCCGGTTCCGAGCGGAACTACCGACTGGTGGCCGACCTTGATGACCGCGTATGCCGCGAGTCGGCCCCGGCGCGCGGCACACGGTGATCGGACAACGCTGGCGTACCGGCCGCTGGATCACGATCGGGCTGATCGCGATCGCGACGTTCGCGGCCGTCAGCGCCCTGCTGACCGCTCCACGGATCGGCGGCCGGATGGACCCCGGGGCCACATCTGGGCTCGGTGGGCATGCGCTGGTCGCACTGCTGCGCGCAGCGGGAGTCGAGGTGGTCGTCGCCGACAGTGTCGACGAGGTGGAACGCGCCGCAACCCCCGACACCATGCTGCTGGTGGCCGAGACGGCCAACATCCGCGGCAAAGACCTGCTGGGGCGGCTGGCGGCGGCCCCCGGAGACCGGCTGATTCTCGAACCGGTACCCGACGCCCGCGACACCCTGTCGCCCGGCATCCGGATGGCCGGCGATGGAACCGCCCGCAACGAGCCCGACTGCCCGCTGCGCGAGGCGACCCGGGCCGGGACGGCCCGGATCGACCTCGCGGCGACATACGAGCAAGCCGGGCCCACCCCGGTGGTCCGGTGTTACGGCGGAGCCGTGGTTCGCTACGAGGCCGACGGCCGGACCGTCACCGTGGCCGGCACGTCGGACTTCATGACCAACGGCGGCCTGCTCAAGGACGGAAATGCGGCGCTGGCGATGAATCTCGCGGGGACTCGGCCCCGACTGATCTGGTACGCCCCTCAGCGCATGCAGGGCGACTCCGCGGCGGGCGCGACGATCACCGAGCTGATTCCGGACGCCGTCACCTGGGTGGTCGCGCAGCTGGTCGTGGTGGTGACCCTGCTGGCGTTGTGGCAAGGACGGCGGTTGGGTCCTCTTGTCGCCGAACGGCTTCCGGTGGTGGTCCGCGCGTCGGAGACGGTGGAGGGCCGCGCCCGGCTCTATCGCGCCACCCGCGCCCGCGGGCAGGCCGCAACGGCGCTGCGCACCGCGACCCTGCACCGCCTCGCGCCCCGCCTGGGGGTGGGGGCCGACGCCCCGGACGCGGCGGTGGTGGCCGCCGTCGCGCAGAGCTACGGCGGCGACCATCAGATGATCGATCGCATTCTGTTCGGCCCGCCACCGCAGACCGATGCCGATCTGTCAGGACTCGCCCAGGCACTCGACGCTATCGAAAGGCAGGTCAGCCGCCCGTGACCCCATCCACCGAACCCATCGCCGAGTATGACGCCGCCCGCGCGGCCCTGCTGGCCGTACGCGAGGAGATCGCCAAGGCCGTGGTCGGCCAGGACGCCGTGGTTAGCGGGCTGGTGATCGCCCTGCTCTGCCGCGGCCACGTCCTACTCGAAGGTGTTCCGGGCGTGGCCAAAACGCTTCTGGTGCGGGCACTGGCCGCCGCCCTGCAGTTGGACTTCACCCGGGTCCAGTTCACTCCCGATCTGATGCCCGGTGACGTGACCGGTTCGCTGGTCTACGACGCGCGTACCGCGGCGTTCACCTTCCGGCAAGGCCCGGTGTTCACCAATCTGATGCTCGCCGACGAGATCAACCGGACACCGCCGAAGACGCAGGCCGCATTGCTGGAGGCCATGGAGGAACGTCAGGTCAGCGTCGACGGCCAGCCCCGCCCACTGCCGGATCCTTTCATCGTGGCGGCCACCCAGAATCCGATCGAGTACGAGGGCACCTATCAGCTTCCCGAGGCGCAACTGGATCGTTTCCTGTTGAAGTTGAATGTGCCGTTGCCCTCGCGCGACCAGGAGATCGCCATCCTCGACCGGCACGCTCGCGGCTTCGATCCCCGCGACCTTCGCTCGATCAGGCCGGTGGCCGGTTCAGCCGAGCTGGCCGCCGGCCGCGACGCTGTGCGCCGCGTTCTCGT
Organism: uncultured Actinomycetota bacterium; assembly: GCA_963715145.1. Lineage (GTDB taxonomy): Bacteria > Actinomycetota > Actinomycetes > Mycobacteriales > Mycobacteriaceae > Mycobacterium. Next base: position 195,566 of record CAVQRL010000003.1, read on the forward strand.
CGCCGACGACGTGCTGGCCTACATCGTCGACATCGTCACGGCGACAAGACTTTCCCCATCTTTGCAACTTGGGGTTTCACCTCGCGGCGCGACGGCACTGCTGGCCACCGCACGATCCTGGGCATGGCTGACCGGCCGCGGCTACGTCACACCCGACGATGTGAAGGCGATGGCGCGGCCGACCCTGCGGCACCGGATCGCACTGCGGCCGGAGGCCGAACTGGAAGGCGCTACGGCAGACGGCGTTCTGGAGGGCATCCTCTCGGCGGTCCCGGTGCCACGCTGATGGTCCTCACCGGTCGTGCGGCATCGATCGCGTTGCTCGCGGTCCTGCCGATCGCGGTATCGAACCGTCCGGCAACTGTTTTCGTGGTGTGCCTGGCCGCGCTCAGTGCAGCGATCGGAGTCGATGTCGCCCTTGCCGGCCGACTGGCGGCGCTGCGTTTCAGCCGTTCCGTACCGTCCTCCATCCGGCTCGGCGAATCGGTGCAGGTGACACTGCAGATCCACAATCAGGGCCGCCGCAGGATCCGGGGTGCAGTCCGGGAGGCCTGGCCCCCGAGCGCGGTCGCCACACCACGCGTTCATCGGATCGATTGCCGCCCAGGGGGATCGACGACGCTCATGACCGAGCTGCATCCGGTGCGCCGTGGCGACCTGCACTGCGCCACCGTCGCGGTGCGGGCGATCGGGCCGCTCGGACTGGCCGGACGGCAACGGTCCATGGCCGCGGCGGCCGGAGTCCGGGCGCTGCCGCCGTTCCTGTCCCGCAAGCACCTGCCCTCCCGGCTGGCCAGGCTGCGCGATATCGACGGCCAGATACCGGTTCTGGTTCGCGGTCAGGGCACCGAGTTCGATTCGCTGCGCGAATACGTGCCCGGTGACGACGTCCGCTCCATCGACTGGCGGGCCACCGCCCGTCGCGCCGATGTGGTGGTGCGAACCTGGCGACCCGAGCGGGATCGCCGCGTGGTGATCGTCGTGGACACCGGCCGGACCTCCGCGGGACGGGTGGGCCTGGACCCGACCGGCGGGGACCCCAGTGGCTGGCCGCGGCTGGACTGGTCTCTGGACGCCGCGCTGCTGCTGGCCGCCCTGGCCTCGCGGGCCGGTGACCACGTCGACCTCCTCGCCCATGACCGGGTGACCCGGGCCGCGGTGTTCGGTGCGCGCCGCAGCGATTTGCTGGCCGATCTGGTGGAGGCCATGGCCCCGTTGGAGCCCGCACTGCTGGAGTCGGATTCGCCCAGCATGGTTGCCGCCGTCCGGGGACGGGTTCGTCGCCGGGCGCTGGTGGTCCTGCTCACCGATCTCAATGCCTCCGCTCTGGAGGAGGGGCTGCTCCCGGTGCTTCCACAGCTGTCGAGTCGGCACCAGGTGATCGTCGCCGCCGTCACCGATCCCCGGGTGCGTCGAACTGGCCACCGGACGCGCCGACGCGGCGCAGGTCTACGACGCCGCGGCCGCCGAACGGGCCCTGGGCGAACGGCGGGCGATCGCAGCCCGGCTACGGATGGGGGGCGTCGAGGTGGTCGACGCCGCCCCCGAGGAGTTGGCGCCCGCGTTGGCGGACCGCTATCTGGCGATGAAGGCGGGCGGCAGGCTGTAGCTCACGCGGTGGGAACGACGTCCGGTGCGTCGGCCAGGTCGCCGGTCTCCCCGGCCAGACTGGCGCGCCGGCCGAAGTGCATCACATAGGCCAGGAACACCACCTCGACGACGACCCCGACAGCGACGCGCGCGGCCGTCGGCAGCGGCGACGGCGTCACCACCGCTTCGATCACACCGCTGACCGCCAGGACCACGACCAGTCCGACCGCCACCGACACCACGGCGCGGCCCTGCTCAGCCAGGGCCTGGGATCGCGGCCGGTGGCCGGGGGAGATCACCGTCCATCCCAGCCGCATCCCGGCCGCGCCGGCGAGGAACACCGCCGTCAACTCCACCAACCCGTGCGGGATGAGCAGTCCGAGCATGATGTCGGTCTTGCCGGCATCGGCCATCAAGCCCGCGACGACCCCGAGATTGGCCGCGTTCTGGAACAGCAGCAACGGGATCGGGAGACCGAGCAGAACGGCAAAGGCGATGCACTGGGCGGCGACCCACGCGTTGTTCGTCCACACCCGCAGCGCGAAGGAGGCGGCGGGATGCTCGCTGTAGTACGAGGCGAAGTCGTGGTTGACCAGTTGGTCGAGTTCGGCGGGGGTGCCCAATGCCGAACGGACAGCGGGGTTTCCAGCCACCCAGACGGCGATGATGACGGCCACCGCGAAGAACGCCAGCGCGGTGCCCAGCCACCAGCGCCTTGCCTGGTAGGCGACCACCGGGAAGGACACCGTCCAGAACCGGACGAACTCGCTCCACAGGGGCGCGTGCGCACCGGTGACGGCGGACCGGGCCCGGGCGACCAGCGACGACAACTGCGCGGCCAGGACGGCGTCGGTCGACGACGACCGGACCATGGACAGGTGCGTCGACACCCGCTGATACAGGTCGACCAGTTCGTCGACCTCGGGTCCCGCGAGCCGGCGCCGCCGGGTGATCAGGTGGTCCAATCGCGCCCAACTGGCCTGGTGTGCCAGCACGAAGGCGTCGATGTCCACCGGGCCGATGGTACTGACGACGGGGCTGACTAGACCTTCATGGCGGGAGCCAGTGCACTCAGTGGGATGTGCGGCTGCACATCGCCCCCGGTGAACGACCAGATGTACTGACCCGGCGTGAAGTTGATCGGAGAGTCCCGGGCCACCGGGTAGTCGGGCATATACAGGATCAACTCGTCGGGAGTCAGTGCCCACGCCTTGTACCCGCCGGAGTACACCTTGTCCGGGGTCCATCGATCCGGGCTGAAGGGGTAGTCGTTGGGCTCATGCGGCCAGGGCGCCTGATCCAGCGCGGCCTGGATGTAGGGCGCCCCCAGTGTCGGGATCGCGTTGATATCGACGATATCGGCGAGTTGCACCTGCCGGCCGGTGGCCGAATCGAAGGCGAATGTCCGGTAGGCGCTCTGGATGGCCGCGCCTTCGAATCGGCCGGTGCTCTCCGAGTCGTAGGTCTCGTGGAACAGCACGGTGTGGATGTTGCCGTGATGGAAGACCTGGAAATTCGCGTCGCCGCGGCTGTTTTGGTACATGTTCTCGCCGGCGGTGCGCCAGTTGTTCATCAGGGTGATCAGATAGTTGCTGATCGCCGGGCCGATCACCGGGTTGTCGGCCTCGGCGGGGATCGCGATGTTGACCTCACGGACCGCGTTGCGGTTGGACGGTACCGAGGCGTGGCAGTACTGGCCGTTCCACTGACCGCCCATCTGGTCGCACAGTGACACTGACGCCCCGGCGATCGGCGCGGTGAGCACCGAGGCCGCCGCGGCGATCACCACACCGGCGAGTCCGCTCATCCGCATGGGAATCCCCTTCCAGACCAAAGTGCGCCACCACTCCTCGGGACCGACGTCCCGCATCGTCGTCGCGCTATGGGAGCTCGACTTTGCTTGCCCGCCAACGGCCGTCGACCTTCTCCATGGTCATCTTCATCCGGCTGCGGTCGATGCGGGGGTCGGGAAGCTTGGTGTTGGTCACCGACTGATCGACGAACAGCAGAACGACGACCTTGTTCTTCGAGGCATCCTCGACCGCCGAGTCGACGACGACGCCGTGAGCGGTCGCCTTGTTCTCGATCAGCAACTGGCGCAACTCGACGCTGGACTGCGAATACATGTCCTTGAACTCACCGGTGGCACCATCGAGGACTTCCTTGAAGTTCTCGTCGACCTTGTTGGAGTCGATGCTGGTCAGAACCTGGGCATAGGACACCGCCGCCCGCTGGGCCTCCTGTGACGCCGTGCTGAGCTGGTGCTGCTGCCACACCTGCCAGCCGAGAGCTGCGCTGGATGCCAGCAACGCAGCGCAGACCCCGCCCGCAACCGGCAGCACCCAGCGGGGGCCGGCGGGCTTGGCTGCGGGGCTGACGGTCAGCGTCTCATCGACCACCGTCTCCGGCTCGCCGGCAACCGTGGACTCCACCGTCTCGATCGTCGTTTCCAGCGCCTCGTCGGCCTCGTCGACCACGGTCGCATCGGCCACGCTCTCGGCTCCTTCGTCAGTCATGACTGGCATTGTCCTGCATCTTCCTCAACGCCGTTACCGCGGTGGCTCCATCGGCAGCGCCGGGCCGCCGTACGGAGTCGGAATCGAGTACCGGCCCTCAGGCGACGGCTCGGTCTGCTCGCCCAGGTCAGCCCCCGGTGGCGGGCCGTAGGTGTCGTCACCGGCCGGCCGCGGAGCGTTCTTGGCGCCGCGGATCAGCACTGCGGGGTCGTCGTCGCGGCAGTAGGTGTACTTGAACGGCTCCGGATAATCCGCCGAGGCCGGCGGCTGCCGCGGCGTGCCGTAGTCGCAGGTGTACCGCGGATAGATGTCCATGTTCATCCAGAACCCGTTGTCGTGGATGATCGAGCTCAGCGAGTCGAGCAGCGAGCCGCGGTAGTTCGGGAACAGCGCGTTGAGCGCCGGGACCCGGACGTACATGAGTTCGGTCGTGGTCACCAGGTCGCCCAGCAACTGGCCCATGGTGTCGGAGTTGTCGCCGAAGAGCGTATTGGTGGCGTCGAACGTCTTCGGCGCGACCTGCATCAGCTCCCTGAAGCCGCCGACCATCCGGTTCACCCCGGCGAAGGTCTTGTCGAAGTTCGCCGACGCGACTGTCATGCCCTCCTGCTTGTCAGCGACGAGTTGCAGGGTGGCCCTGCTGGTGTTGAGCAGGCGGGTGGTCTGCGGCAGCACCCCGTCCAGGGTGGAGATCAGGTAGGTGCCGCCGTTCATGATGTCCTCGACCTTCTGCGGACCCTCCTTGCTCATACCGAGCTCTTTCTTGATGATCTCCATCTTCTGGGTGTCGATCTGCTTCAGCATGCCGTCGGAGTGGCCGAGAAGTTCACCGAGAGTCACCGGAACCTCGGTGCTGCCCCTCTTCAGCACGCTGCCCTCGGTCAGGTACGGAGCCTCGCCGTTGCCGCCGTCGAAGTCGATGTACTGCTCGCCCGCGGCCGAAAGGCCGGCCACCCGGCCCTTGGTGGACTTCGACAGCTCCGTCGACGAGTTGAGTCGCACCTCGGCGTTGACGCCGTCGGGAACGATGGACAGCTTCGCCACTTTCCCGATCGGCACCCCGCGCAGCGTGACGTCCTGATTCACCAGCAGACCGCCGGACGCCGGAAGTTCGACGGTGGCGACGTAGGTGGAGCGGAACGGGTTCCAGCGCAGCGCACCGAGCATCAGGTAACCCAACCCGATGACCAGAGCTACGAGCAGCGCGATCGCGGACAGCCACGCCTTCTTGCGATGCAGCGCCTTGACGGAACCGACAATGCCGTCGGCGATGGCCCCGATCACGGCGTCGGCCCGTTCGCGGGGCCGGCCGGGGCGGGCGGCGGTACCGGACCCGGGGGCGGACCGGCCGGTTGCAGGAACTCACCCGGCGCGGTGGGTCCGGGCGGCGGACCGTTGACCTGCCATTGACCGGGTTCGGTCGGACTGGGGATGACCGGGACCTGCGGAACGTCGGGCCCGCGGCCGACCACCCGCTCCTGCAACCGGAGCAGCGTGTACTTGAAGGACCCGATGATCTGGTTGAACGTCGACCACTTCGGCCCGTGGAATCCGCTGTCGCCGGCGAAGCCGATATCGGGAATGTGTCCCAGAATCAAACGGTCGGCGCTACCGGTCAGCGCAATCGCGTGGCCCGACGTGGCTTTGACGATCGGCGGCATGAGTCCGTTCAGCGCGGCCAGGCTGACGTTGGGATCGTTGGCGACGTCGTTGAACGCACCGGCGAGGGTGTTCATATCGGCGATGACGCTGCGGCCACTGGTGTCGGTGCCGGCGATGGAGGGGAACTTCTCCAGCAGGTCGGTGGTGGCACCGGCCTGCACGGTGAGGTCGGCGATGCGGTTCGTCTGCTGGGCCAGGACATCGGTGGCCGGGGCTGCGGCGGTCATCAGATCGACGAGCACGGCGTTCTTCTCGTCGATCCGGCGGGACAGTCCCGACAGGGCGACGATCGAGTCGGAGATCTGGTCGGTGCGCCGGTCCATGGTGGTCAGCAGTTGGTTGGTGTGCTCGACCAACCGGCCGAAGTTCCGGCCACCGTCCTCACCGGCCGCCTTTCCGGCGCCGTTGATGAGGTCGGTGAGGTTCTGCACCGCGCCGCCGTTCACCAGCACGGCCGCCCCGGTCAGCAGGTTCTCGACGGTGGCGGCTGCAGCGGTGTCCTCCAGTCCGATGGTGTCGCCGTCCTTGAGCAGCGCCCCGTTGGCGGGAGCGTTGGCCGGGGGCTTGACGGCGATGAAGACGTCGCCAAGCGGTGTGGCAGAACGCAATTCGACCGTGCTGCCTTTGGGCAGCTGCACACCGTTGGCGATTCGCAGTGTCGCGACGGCGGTGTAGTCCTTGGCGTCAAGGGTTTCGAGTTGGCCCACGTCGGCACCGGCCAGTCGGACCTTCGCCAGGGCCGGCACGTTGAGTGCGTTCTCGAAGATCGCGGTGAGGGTGTAGCCGCCCTCGCTGAGCCCGGGGTGCGGCAGCGGCAGGCTGGCCAGACCGTTCGTGGCGCAGCCTGCGGTGCTCAGCGATACCGCCACGGCCACGGTGGCGGTGAACCGACGTCGATTCATCATTTCTGCCCCATCGCCGCAAGGCCGTCGAGAATGTAGGAGACACCGAAGTCGGGGCCGAAATCCTGCAATGTTCCTGTGCTGCAACCCAATTGCCGAAGATGCATCAGGTTGCACAGCTCTTTGATGGTCTGGGTGTCGAACAGCACCTTGTCGGTGAGGATGTGCGCCCGGGCGGCACCGTTCTCACGGTCGATGATGTTGTAGAGGTTGTCCAACGTCATTGGTGTGACGTCGAGCAATTCGGCGAGTTCGCGCGAATGCGCGTTGGTCGTCGTGACGATGCCACTGGTGTTGCTGACGACGTTGTTGATCGTCTCGCGGTTCTTCTCCAGCAGTTCACTGAGCTGATTCAGTACCACGTTCAGCTGTTTGCCGGTGGTTCCGTTGCCCAGATCCTCGTCGGCCAGCACCTGGCTGAGAACGCGCACGGTGGAACCGAATTCGCGCAGTGTGTCTTCGTTGGCGGCGGCGCCGTCCATCAGTGAGCTGAGGTTGTCGACAACGTTGGTGAGCTGTTCCTTGGTCTGCGTGCCCCCGTCGGCGCTGAGCTTGAGGGCCTTGGACAGTTCGGTCAGGGCGGACTTGATCCGCTCGCCGTTCCCATCGGCGATCGCCGCACCGGAGTCGATCAACGTGCGCAGTCCGCCGTTACCCTTGCCGTCACCCTGCAGTGACACAGCCAGGCGGTCGACCATGTCGAGGGTCTTGGTGAATTCCACCGGCGTCTTGGTCTTGGTCAACGGGATGGTGGTGTGGTCCTCCATCACCGGACCCTCGCCCCGGTACACCGGGGTCAATTCGACCGAGCGCTCGGCCAGGATCGAGGTCTGCAGCGTCACGGCCATGGCGTCGGCCGGGATCTTGACGTTCTTGTCGACGGTGAACTCCACCTCGACGTAGCCGTTCTTGGGCGTCACCTTGGTGACACTGCCGACCTTCATGCCGAGCACCTGCACGTTGTTGGTCGGGTACAGGCCCGCACTGTTGTCGAACTGTGCGATGAGGGTCAGGTTGTCGGCTCGGGCCTTGATCAGTTTCCAGGCGTAGAAGCCACCCACTACGAGCGCCATCGCGGCGACGATGGCCAGGATGACGAAACCTCTGCCGCGCTTCACTTGCAGTCCTTGTAGTACTGGATCATCCCGAACTGCTTGGCGCGGCCGCTGATGGCGCACATCCAGGAGTCCACCAGGAGTCCGTTCGGGAAGTTGACCTCGAGGGTATTGCCGGTGCCGGTGGCGTTGGCGATACCGCGAATGGCAACCGGCGCGCTCTCCAGGATGCTCGCCAGCATGGCGTCATTCCGCTTCAACAGCCCGGTGAGAGTGTTCATGTTGCCCAGCAACGCCTCGACCTGGGGTCGGTCGGTGACGATGGTGTCGTCGAGCACATTGATCAGCGAGTCGAGCGCCTGGATCAGCTGGTGGAACGCCGCCCGACGGGTGACGAACTCACCGAACAACTGCTGGCCCTGGTTGACCATCGCTCCGATGCTGGCCTGCTGGCGGCGCAGGGTGGCGGTCACCAGATCCATGGTCTTGAGCATGCTGCCGAACTGGTCGCGCCGATCGGCCATGACCTTCGACAGCCGCTTGAGGTTGTCCATCGACTTGGGGATCATCGGCGGCAGTCCCTGGACCTGCTTGGCCAGCACCTCCACGGCGCGCGCGAGCTGATCGGTGTTGACCTCGCCGTAGGTGACCGCCACGTCCTGCAGTGCCTGCTGCAGGTCGTAGGGCACCTCGGTGTGATTGATGTCGATGGTGTTGTTTTCCAGCGGCCCACCGGCGCCGGGATGCAGCGCCAGGTAGCGGGAACCCAGAATCGTGGTGACCATGATGACGGCGCGGGAATCCTTGCCGAGGTCGATGTTGTTCTGGATCCGCATGTCGACGGTGACGTGGTCGCCGTTGAGGCGCATGCCGGTGACGGTGCCGACCGGGATGCCGGCCACGGTGACCGGATTCTTCGGCAGCAGTGCGGCCGCCTGTATGAAATCCGCGCTGACGCGCTTGTAGCCGGGTCCGACCTTGGTCAAGATCACCAGACCCGCCAGCAGTATCGCGATCATGGCCAGGGCCACCAGACCGATGCCGGTCCGGTTGCGGTCCTCGAGGGTCGTCTTGCGCGTCTGGCCGCGGAACTTGCGTTCAAGTTGCGTTTCACCGGTCGCCGGGTCGATCGGACCACGCTTGATCTCAACCATTGACCATGCTCCTGCACTTCGGAGTGTGTTGGGCCTGGTTCCCGGGTGTGGCGGCGTTGACGATGACCGGAGTCACGTCGTTGAGGCCGGGGAAGAAGCCCAGCAGGTTCAGGTCACATGTGTAGACGTTGAGGTAGGCGCCGTCCTGGGAGACCCGGGCCAGGCCCTTGAGCATCTTCGGCAGGTTGGCACCCATGAAGGCGAGTTGGGGCTCGATGGTGACCAGGTGCGCGGCGAAGCCGGGCTCGCGGGTGAGCAGTGCCTGCAGCGCCGGGTTCACCTCGTTGGTGACCGCACCGAGTTGTCTGACCACCCGGGAGAGCGAACCCATCGAGGAGACCAGTTCCGGCCGGCGGGCGTTGAGGCTGACCACCATGTTCCGGGCGTTGGCGATCGTCTTGTCGATGTTGCCGTTCTGAGTGGCCAGCGTCCCGAACAGCCGGTCCATGCCGGTGATCATGTCGCCCAACAGTTCGTCGCGACCGGCGATGGTCTCGGTGAGCGCGCCGGACTTGTCGACCAGGGTCGCCCACGCGGTGGTGTCTCCCGACAGCGCCTGGACGGCGGCCTCGGAAATCTGATCCGCGGCTTTGGGGTCGATGGTGGCGAACAACGGCTCGTACCCGTTGAGCACGATGCCGACGTCGAAGGAGGGGATGGTGCGCTCAAGGGGGATGACGGTGCCGCCGGGCATCGGTGTGGAGTCCCCGACCTTGCCCAGCCGCAGGTCGAGGTACCGCTGGCCGACGATGTTCTGGTAGAGGATCGCTGCCTCGGTGTTGGCCATGATCTTCTGGTCGTTCTGCAGAGCGAAGTCGACCCGGGCCGTGCTGTTGCCGGGCTCGCCACTCAACTCGATCCTGGACACCCGGCCGACGCGGACGCCGGCCATCCGGACGTCATCGCCATCGCGCAGGCCGAACACGTCGGTGAATTCCGCGGCGTATTCGGTGGTCTCGCCGGTCACCTGGCGCTGGAGCGTCGCGTAGACCAACCAGGTCATCACCATGGTGACCACCAGGAAGATCGCCAGGCCGATCGCCTGCTTCCGAATTTTCATTGTCTAGGCATCCTCACCCGGCGACACCGTCATTCCGCGCAGGACTGGTGCCATCAGCAACTGGGTGGCGGTCGTCGCCGGCTGGCCGGTGATGTAGGACAGTTGATTTCGTTCCTGTGCACTGCCGACGGGGCCGACGTTTCCGCCGTAGGACGCCGGCGCCGCCTCGGCGGGCAGCGGACCGATGACCGGTTGCGGGGGCGGTGCCGGGATCGGTGCCGCCGCCGGGGGAAGCGGGGGCCCCGGCACACCCGGGTCGCCGATGTGCGGTCCGGCATTGCCGGGCAGGAAGCCGGGCGGCCAGGGATCGACGGGGGCGATCGGAGACCGGTCCGGCTCGGTCACCGGTCGGGGGTTTGTTCCGAAGGCCGGGTTGGCGGTGCCGGGAACCGGCGGCGCGGGGGTCATCGCCGGGCCGTTGGTGCCGAGGATCCCCGTTCCGATGCCGAGCGAGAGCGGCGGGTTCGGGTCGACCAGATTCGGTCCGTTGGGAAGGATGTACGGCGGCCCGACGGCCACCAGGTTTCCGTTCGGCCCCACGACGGTGCCCGGCGGCGGCATCAGGTCCTTCGGCGGCTGGTAGTTCTCCGGCATCAGGACTTCGGGAAGATCCGGCCGCACGGCAATCAGAGGTGCGGTGAAACAGCTGGGGCCCTTCAACTCGCCGTAGGCCGGGCAGTCGGCGCGAGTGTAGGAGTACGTCGGGGCCAGTGCCAGGTTGCCGCGCAGGTTGAAGATGTCCAGGGTGGGGTGCCAGCCTTCGGGGAACTTGTCCGCGAAGACCTTCATCTTCTGGAAGCCCGGCAGCCAGTTGTTGGAGGTCTGGGCCAGCACCCCGAGCACCGGTGTCAACTGCTTGCCGATCGTGATCATCCGATCGGTCTGGTTGGCGAACGCGGTGTGCGTCATGCCGAGGGTGGTGGCACCACCGGTGAGCATGTTCTCCAACTGGGCGCGCTGCTCGACGAGGACCTGCATCGGGACCACGGCCTGATGCAGCGCGTCGAGCAGATCCGGCGCGGTCTGCTGCAGGCCTTCCGCGGCGGTGATCAGTGCGCTCAGCATTGACGGGGTCGACGAATCAGTGGCCACGGTCGCGTTGAGCTCGTTGACGATCTGGTCGAGCTGGGCGCCGGCCTTCAGAAGTGCGGGGCGCCGGTCATGGGTGGCCGCGTTCACCGCCGCCAGGATCCCGAGGGTGGTGTCGTTGCGATCCCGCCCGGTGGCGTAGAGGATGTCGCGCAGCTTGCTGATGGTGGTCTGGAAGAGCACCGTCGGAAGGTTGGTGTCCTCCTGGATATGGTCGCCGGACTGGATCGGGGGCGCCTCCCCGTTGTCGACGAGTTCGACGCTCGACACCGCGAACACGTTGCTGGGCACCACCCGCGCGGTGACGGTCTTGGGGATGTCCTTCGCGTACTGGCCCTCCAGGTCGATGCCCACGAAATTCGGCTTGCCGTAGGCCGCGGGCGTGACATCGGCAGTGGTGCCGACCAGCAGACCGTGGTAACGCACGTCGGAACGGGCCGGCAAACCGTCGCCGACATTCTGCAGATCGGCGGTGACGCTGGTGTAGTTCTCCATTTTGCCCTGCGACTTGAACACGAGCAGGGTGGAGACGATCAGCGAGGCGATGACCATGCCGATCCCGAGGACCATCAGCCGTTTGTTGCTTGGACCACGGCCGCTGATATCGAACACTTTCGCCATCAGCCACCGAACCTTGCGCCGGAGCTGAGGCTGAACATCGCCATGGTGAGCAGCATGTTCATGATGACGACCACGACGATGGCGGCACGCATCGCATGGCCGGCGGCCACCCCGACACCTTCGGGTCCGCCGCTGGCGTAGTAGCCGTAGTAGCACTGCAGCACGGCGGCGATCGCGACGAAGATGACGCACTTGATCACGGAGAAGAAGATCTCCTTGCCGGAGAGCATCAGGCCGAAGTAGTGCATGTAGCCGCCCATCGAGCCGCCGCTGATCAACGACACGATGACCTGCGTGCTCAGGTAGCTGACGCCCAGGCAGAGGATGTACAGCGGGACGATGGCGATCACCGAGGCCATCAGCCGGGTGGTCACCATGTAGGGGATCGACGGAATCGCCATGACCTCGGTCGCGTCGATCTCCTCGGAGATCCGCATGGCGCCGAGTTGGGCGGTGAACCGGCAGCCGCTCTGGGTGGAGAAGGCCAGCGCGCAGGCGATGGGCGCGAGTTCGCGGGTGTTCACCAGCGAGGAGATGATGCCGACGGCCGGGCCGAGGCCGAGCAGTTGCAGGAAGTTGTAGCCCTCGATGCCGACCATGACGCCGACGACGATGCCGAGCACCAGCGCGACACCGGCGGTGCCGCCGCCGACCACCAGCGATCCGTTGCCCCACGCGACATCGGACAGCAGCCGGGTGAACTCCTTGCGGTAGCTCTTCAGGACGATCGGGATTCCCGCGACGGCGCGGACGGCGAAGTCGAGGACGTGCCCGAGTTGCATGATCGGGCCGGTGAGCTTGGAACCGAGCCGCTGCAGGGGCTGAAGGATCGGCGGCGTCGCCTTGGCAACGGTCATCTCTGCTACAACCCCGTCTTCGGGAAGAGAATCAGATACATCTGACTGATCGCGACATTGGAGATCATCAGCAGCAGGATGGACTCCACGACCGAGGAGTTCACCGAGTTGGCCACGCCCATCGAACCGCCGCTGGTGCTCAGTCCCTTCTGGCAGGCGACAACGCCGACGATCGCCCCGTAGACCACCGCTTTGACCATCGCCAGTTGCATGTCCGAGGTCGTGGTGAACGAGGCGAAGGTCGCCACGAAGCTGCCCGGGGCGCCGTGCTGGAAGTAGACGTTGAACAGGTAGCTGGCCAGGAAGCCGGTGAAGCAGACCAGGCCGGTCAGCGCCAAGGAGATCAGGATCGCGGCCACGAACCGCGGCACCACAAGGCGCTGAACCACCGAGATGCCCAGAACCTCGAGGGCGTCGATCTCGTCGCGGATCTTGCGCGAGCCCAGGTCGGCGGTGATCGCCGAGCCGACGGCCGCCGCCATGATGATCGCCGCCACCAGCGACGCCGCCTGCCGGATGACCGCCAGGCCGCTGGCCGCGCCGGCCATCGAGGTGGCACCCACCTGACCGGCCAGCAGAGCGAACTGGACCGACAACGTCACGCCGATCGGCAGCGCCACCATGATGGTGGGCGCCACCGAGGTCCCCGCCATGAAGGCGGCCTGGCGGACGAATTCCCGCCACTGGAACTTGCCGGTGAACAAATCGATGAACAGCGTCTGGATGGTGCGGATCGCCAGGATCGCCTGATTACCACCGGTGGCGACCGCCGCCGAGGGATGGCGCTTGACATACCCGGCGACCCAGTCGTCGATCTCCCTGATGCCGTCGTGCTGACGTCGTCCCGCCTCTGAGGTCGTCACCGGCGCACCGTCCCCCGGTCGTAGCGGGTGCATGGCAGGGATCGTCCACCGATGCCGGAGTCGGGTCGCGATCTCAGCTTTGAGCCACTCGGTGGTCTCATGACGTCATCCCCCCCTCCGCATGTGATCCAGGGCACAGAGTCTTGCACACACTAGGACCGGCAGTGGGCGCCTGCAACCGATTTCGGGGTTTTGCCAGAAACGGACGATCGCGTTGTTGATCAGGCCAATGCGCTCCTCGGAGAGTCCGCACCGGGTTGCGCGGACCTGCCCACGGGTAGCGTAGAGTTCCATGGTTTCGACCCCAGGCACGGTGGTCACCGGGGATGCCGTCGTCCTCGATGTTCAGATCGCGCAGCTGCCCGTACGTGCACTGGGGGCCCTGATCGATCTGGTGGTGGCCGGCGTCGGCTACCTGCTTGCCGTGCTGCTCTGGTCGGCGGCGCTGCGGCACTACGACGAGGCGTTCACCGCGGCGATCATGGTGATTTTCACCGCCTCGCTTCTCGTCGGGTACCCGGTGGCCATGGAGACCGCCACCCGCGGCCGCTCGCTGGGCAAGATGGCGATGGGCCTTCGGGTGGTGTCCGACGACGGCGGTCCGGAGCGCTTCCGCCAGGCTGTGTTCCGGGCACTGGCGGGCGTGATCGAGATCTGGATGCTCCTCGGCGGCCCGGCGGTGATCGCAAGCCTGTTCTCCCCCAGGGGGAAACGCCTGGGCGACATGTTCGCCGGAACCGTGGTGATCAGCGAACGCGGGCCGAAACCCATCTCCCCGCCGGTCATGCCGCCCTCGCTGCAGTGGTGGGCGGCCACCCTGGAACTGTCCGGCCTGGGGCCACAGCAGACCGAGATCGCGCGGCAGTTCCTGGCCCGCGAGCCGGAGCTGACACCGGCGATCCGCGACGAGATGGCATATCGCGTTGCCGCCGAGGTTGTTTCGCGCATCTCACCGCCACCGCCGCCGGGCGCCCCGCCCCAGCTGGTTCTGGCTGCGGTGCTCGCCGAGCGGCATCGCAGGGCGCTGCACCGGCTGGGCATCATCCCGGGCGGGGGGCAGCGCTATCCAGGGATCGTCCCCGCCGGGGTACAGCCTCCTCGTCCGAACCGGTTCCCGGACAACGGATTCGCCCCGCCGCGTTGATCGCGGCGCCTCGTCAGGCCTGAATCCAGTTGCCGTGGAATCCGTACGGAACCCTTCGTGGCAATTGGATCCGGGCGACCGGGTCCCCGCCGAAGTCGGCCGCATCGAGGATCACCAGGTCGCTGCTGTCGCGCGCCGGGTCATAGACGTAGGCCAGATACCAGCCGTTGGACTCGTCGGCCGGGCCGTCGGGCGACGGCACGAAGACCGCCTCCCCGGGTCCGCCGGCACCCGGGTCGCCGAACCGTTGCTCGACGGCGGCGCCGGAGTTCAGGTCGTAGCGCAGTAGGGCGGCGTCGCCCACCGAGACGGCGTAGCGGGCCGGCAGACCGGCCAGCCGGTCGTCGATGCGGGGGAACTCGACGGCGCGGTCGTCGAGTTGGCGTTCGGTCACTCTGCCGGTGTCCAGGTTCAGCCTCCACTCCCACAGCACCGCGCTGGCTCCGAACCCGCCGTCGTTGCGCCACAGCTCCGGGTACCGGACCGCTTGCAGCACGATGGAATTGCCGTCTTCGTAGGTGTTGGCGACGTGGAACACGTAGCAGGGATCGATCTCGAACCACCGAATCTGGCCGAAGGGGTCGTCGCGGCGCAGCACCCCGAAGCGGGCGCCGTAATTGTCATCCCAGCGGAAAGGCATGTCCCCCTTGCCGTTGATGGCGATGTCGAGGTTGAAGACGATCGGCAGGTCCATGAAGACGACGTGCTCCGCCGACATGGCGAAGTCGTGCATCATCGTCAGCGCGGGCACTTCCACCGGACGGTTGACGGTCAGGTTCCCGTCGGCGTCTACGCGGTGATAGCTCACGTGCGGCGCAAAGAGGTTGCCGTAGCCGAAGAAGTGCAACTCCCCGGTGGTCGGGCAGATCTTGGGGTGCGCCGTCATCGCGTCGTTGAGCTTGCCGTCGAAGTCATAGCAGCCGACGGTCTCGAGATCGTTGGTGATCTCGTAGGGCAGTGAGGACTCCACCAGCGCCAGGGTGCGGCCGGCGTGATTGATGACGTGGGTGTTGGCCACCGAGGACCGGAGGTTGCGGGTGCCGTCGGCGTTGTACACCGGGAAGGGGTGCTCGAAGCTTTCCGTGCGCACCCAGCGGTTGCGGTACCACCTGGCCGCCCCGCCCTCGATACGAACGCCGTGGATCATCCCGTCGCCGAAGAACCAGTGGCCGGTCGCCGTGCGCGGGTTGGAGCCGTTCCGCAGGTACCAGCCATCGAGTCCGTCCGGGATGGAGCCCTGCACCGGAAGGTCGTACTCGGTGAGTTCGTCCGGTACCGGCGCGTAGTTACCGCGCAGGTGGAAGGGGCGGGGGTCACCCTGGTCTTCGGTGGTGGGCAGGTTTGCGGATTCCGTCGTGGTCTCGGTCATATCTCCACTGTGGCATCACCACCACGGTTCGGCGCGCTTTCCGTCGCTCGGCGAACGAAATCGCGCCGACTCCGCATTTCAGCCCGAAACGTTCACCCAGCCCAGGGTGCGGTCGACCGCCATATGCCAGCCCGCATAGCCTTTGCTCCGCTGCTCCTCGGTCCACTGCGGCGACCACCGGCGGCCCTCCTGCCAGTTGGCCCGCAGGTCCTCCGGATCCGACCAGTAGCCCACCGCCAGACCGGCCGCGTACGCCGCACCCAGCGCGGTGGTCTCGGGCACCTTCGGGCGCACCACATCGACGCCGAGCACATTGGCCTGGATCTGCATGCACAGTTCGTTGAGCGTCACGCCGCCGTCGACCTTGAGCACCTCGAGTTTGACCCCGGAATCGGCCTCCATCGCCTCCACCACGTCCCGGCTCTGGTAACAGATGGCCTCCAGGGTGGCCCGGGCGATATGGGCGTTGGAGTTGTACCGCGACAGGCCGACGATCGCCCCCCGGGCGTCGGAGCGCCAGTACGGGGCGAAGAGCCCGGAGAACGCCGGAACGAAGTAGATGCCCCCGTTGTCCTCGACCTGAGCGGCCAGCGCCTCGCTGTCCGCCGCTCCGCTGATGATGCCCAGTTGATCGCGCAGCCACTGCACCGCCGATCCGGTCACCGCGATCGAACCCTCAAGGGCATAAACGGGTTTGGCGTCCCCGAACTGGTAGCAGACGGTCGTCAGCAGGCCGTTGGTGCTGCGGACGATCTTCTCACCGGTATTGAGCAGCAGGAAGTTGCCGGTGCCGTAGGTGTTCTTCGCCTCCCCGGGCTTGAGGCATACCTGCCCGACCATCGCCGCCTGCTGGTCACCCAGGCTTGCCGTCACCGGGACCGCACCGATCATCGGCCCGTCGACCAGGGTCGTCCCGTACGGATCCGGCGATGACGACGGCCGGATCGTCGGGAGCATCGACCGCGGAATTCCGAAGAACCCCAACAGTTCGTCGTCCCAGTCGAGGGTCTCGAGGTTCATCAGCATGGTGCGGCTGGCATTGGTGGGGTCGGTGATGTGCACACCGCCGTGCACCCCGCCGGTCATGTTCCACAGCACCCAGACGTCCGGGGTGCCGAACAACGCCTCACCGCGTTCGGCGTCCTCGCGCAGTCCCGGGACGTTCTCCAACAGCCATTGCAGCTTGCCGCCGGAGAAGTAGGTCGCCGGCGGGAGCCCGGCCTTGCTACGGATCACGTCGCCGCGGCCGTCGCGGTCCAGGGCGTCGGCGATCTGGTCGGTGCGGGTGTCCTGCCAGACGATCGCGTTGTGGTACGGCTGCCCGGTCTTGCGGTGCCAGACGATGGTGGTCTCGCGCTGGTTGGTGATCCCCAGCGCGGCGATATCGGAGGCGGTCAGGTTCGTGTTGTTCAACGCCGAAGTCACCACGGTCTGGGTGTTGCCCCAGATCTCCGTGGGGTTGTGCTCGACCCAGCCGGCCCGCGGCAGGATCTGGTTGTGCTCGAGTTGACTGCGACCGACCTCCAGGCCGTTGTGGTCGAAGATCATGCAGCGGGTACTGGTGGTGCCCTGGTCAATGGAAGCGACGAAGTCGGCCACGGTGCTCCTCGGCATCAGCGCGTGTCAAGTGGGGGGAACTGTGCTGGGAGTCTGCCACCGACCATGCTGGTGTACATGGGCTCTGCAAATTCTGTGTCCGGGGTTTCGCTGACGGATATGCCGCGGGGAGGTCCGGACGCGTCCTGCCTGGATCGTTTGTTGCAGACCGACCGCCCGGAGTACCTCGACCGCGACGATGTCGACCCGTCGGTCAAGGCGGGCGTGATCGCGACGCTGAACCGGGTGGGATCGATGTTCGGGGAGCACGATCGCAATGCCCGACTGGTCCTCGAGGAGGTGGCCGACGTCGCCGATCCGCACATCCTCGAACTCGGCGCCGGGCATGGCGAGCTGTCCCGAAGGCTGCTCGTCGAGCACCCCACGGCGCGGCTCACCGTGTCGGATATCAACGCGGACTCCGTTGCGCAGATGGCCGCCTCGGATCTCGGCGACAATCCGCGCGTGCAGGTGCGGGGCATCGACGCGACGGCGATCGACGCCCCGGACGGGTCATTCGATCTGGCGGTGTTCGCGCTGTCGTTTCATCACCTGCCGCCGACACCGGCGGCCCGGGCACTCGCCGAAGCCACCCGGGTGGCGTCCCGGCTGATGATCATCGACCTGGCCCGGCCGCCCGCACCGCTGCACCTGATCAGGCTGGCCAGTATGGCGCCGTGGGCGTTGGTGTGGCCCTTCGCGCACGACGGATTGATCAGTTCTCTTCGCAGCTACAGTCCGTCGGCGTTCCGGGAACTCGCCAGGCATGCCGGCGTGGCGGTGGAGGTGCGGCCGGCCGGTTTCGGCCCGCAGGTCGTGGTGGCCAGACGCATCGCCTGATTCCCTTGCGCCGACGCGGCCGAGCAGGTTGCATCGTCACCGTGGGCGAAGAGGTCAAACACACCAGCTACAGCCGTGCGCATCGCCAGCAGTACCGGCAGAAGGTGCAGGTGTGCCTGGACGTGTTCGAAACCATGCTGGCGGAGTCGAGCTTCGACTTCGACCGTCCGCTGACCGGTATGGAGATCGAGTGCAACCTGGTCAACGCCGACTACCAGCCGGCGATGTCCAATCAGGAGGTGCTCGCCGCCATCGCCGATCCGGCCTATCAGACCGAATTGGGCGCCTACAACATCGAATTCAACGTCCCGCCGCGGCCGTTGCCCGGCCGTACCGCGCTGGAGTTGGAGAACGAGGTACGGGTCAGTCTCAATGCAGCCGAGACCAAGGCGAGCACCGACGGTGCGCACATCGTGATGATCGGCATCCTGCCGACGCTGATGCCCGAGCATCTGGCAGGCAGCTGGATGAGCCCGTCGTTGCGCTATCAGGCGCTCAACGACTCGATCTTCACCGCCCGCGGGGAAGACATTCTGATCGACATCACCGGCGCCGAGCGGCTCAGCATCCACGCGGAATCCATTGCGCCGGAATCGGCCTGCACCAGCATGCAATTGCACCTGCAGGTCTCCCCGGCCGACTTCGCCAACAACTGGAACGCCGCTCAGGTGATCGCCGCACCGCAACTGGCGATGGGCGCCAACTCGCCGTACTTCTTCGGCCACCACCTGTGGGCGGAGACCCGCATCGAGTTGTTCGCCCAAGCCACCGATACCCGGCCCGATGAGCTGAAATCCCAGGGCGTGCGGCCGCGGGTCTGGTTCGGGGAACGCTGGATCACCTCGATCTTCGACCTGTTCGAGGAGAACGTCCGCTACTTCCCGACGCTGCTGCCGGAGATCTCCGAGGAGGATCCCGCGGCCGAACTCGCCGCCGGTCGCACGCCGATGCTGTCGGAACTGCGTCTGCACAACGGGACGGTGTACCGCTGGAACCGTCCGGTGTACGACGTGGTGGGCGGCAGGCCGCATGTGCGAGTGGAGAACCGGGTACTGCCGGCCGGACCGACCGTCGTCGACATGATGGCGAACTCGGCGTTCTACTACGGGCTACTGCGCACCATCTCCGAAGAGGACCGGCCGCTGTGGACCAAGATGAGTTTCACTGCCGCACATGACAATTTCATCGAGGCGGCCCGCAAGGGGATGGGCGCGCGGCTGTACTGGCCGGGCAGTGGTGAGGTGACTCCCGACGAGTTGGTGCTGCGCCACCTACTGCCGATGGCCGACGAGGGCCTGCGGCGCTGGAAGGTCGCCGCCGATGTACGCGACCGCTATCTCGGCGTGATCGAGGGCCGTGCCAAGACCGCCCGCAACGGGGCGGTGTGGCAGGTCGCGACGGTCGAAAAGCTCGAACAACGCGGACTGGACCGACCCAAGGCGCTCGCCGAGATGCTCCGGCTGTACTGCGAACTCATGCACAGCAATGAGCCGGTGCACACCTGGGAGTAGCCGCGTACCCGGAGTGCTTTGGGGCACATGGACTCTGACGTGATGGGCTGGATGACGCCTACCGCCAGCAGGGTGTGTTCACCGGCCCGCCGCCCTGGAACATCGGCGAGCCGCAACCCGAACTGGCCGCCTTGATGGGCGCCGTGCGCGGCGATGTCCTCGATGCCGGCTGCGGCCATGCCGCAAGAGGTTGCGGCTAAAGCACCTTGGTCAGGATGGTCGCCTCGACATTGCCGCGAGTGGCCTTGGAGTACGGGCACACCTGGTTGGCCTGGTTCATCAGATCCTCGGCCTGGGCCTGCGCAAGGCCGGGCAGGTAGCCGATGATCTCCGTGGTCAATCCGTAGCTGGTGGCGTCCTTGCCGATGCCGACCCGGACGGTGACGCCGGTGGCGTCGTCGAGCTGAACACCGGCACCCTTGGCGACCAGGCGCAGCGCCCCCAGGAAGCAGGCGGCATAGCCCGCGGAGAACAGCAGTTCGGGGTTGACTCCCTCGCCGCTGCCGCCCATCTCCTTCGGCGGTCGGGTGTCGAGGTCCAGCTTGCCGTCGGAGGACTTGACATGGCCGTCGCGGCCACCCCCGGTGGCGGTCGATTCAGCGGTGTAGATAGCGTCGATGCTCACCCCTCGATCATGCCATCGGCGCTGCCCTGCGTTACTGAACCTTGTAGATCCAGATCAGGTTGGACGTCAGCTCACCGGTGTCGGTCCAGCGGTATTCCCGCGCCAGGCCGTGTCCGTTGTAGTTCCTGACGAAGTCCAGCAGCGCAGGCCGGGTGACCGCCCCGGAGTCGATCCCCTTGAGCAGGATCGTGGCGGCGTCGTAGGCCTCGACGCTGTAGGTGCCGGGGGCCTGCCCAGACTCCTTCGTGTAGGCGTCGACGAAGCTGCCGGTCGCCGGCCCGCACGGGCACGACAGGACGGCATCCTTGGCGACATCTCCGGCCGCCTTGACGAACTGCGGGTCCTTCAGACCGTCGGGGCCGGCGAACAGGCCGGTGTAACCGGCCTCACGGAGTTGCTGCAGCAGCAGTGCGCCCTCGGTGTAGTAAGAGGCGAAGACGACCGCGTCCGGCGACTGACCCTGAATCTGGGTCACCGCGGCGGAGAAATCCTTGTCGCCCTTCTTGATCGAGATCTTGCAGGCCGAATCGGCGAGCGGGCCGAGAGTCTGGGCGATCGCCTGGATCTGACCGACGCCGGCATCGGTGCTGTCGTCGACCAGGCACACCTTCTTGACGCCGATCGCGTTCTTCAGATAGTTGGCCAGCGACGGACCCTGCACGGCGTCACTGGACAATCCGCGGAAGAAGGTCTTCCAACCCTGCTGGGAAAGCGCGGGATTGGTGGCCGACGGGGTGATCGCGACCAGACCCGCCTGGTCGAAGATCCCTCCCGTCGCCTTGGTCTCCCCCGACCACGTCGGGCCGATCAGGCCGACGACGGTGTCCTCGTCGACGATCTGCGGGGCGACCCCGGTCGCCTTCTGCGGATCGCCCTCGGTGTCGAAAGTCAGCAACTGCACCTGGCAGCCAGGGTTGGCGGCGTTGTGTTGGTCGACGGCCAGTTGTGCGCCATCCTGGACGTTCTGGCCGAACGGGGTGTCGGGCCCGGTGAGCGGGCCGGCCATCGCAAGCGCGACCGGCAGGCAGTTGGCCTTGCCGTCGCCGGCCGGGTCGGCGGGCGTTCCGCCGTCCGTCACCTTCACCTCGGCGCCGTTCTGGTCGATCGGCATCTGCGCGACGATCTTCAGATCGTTCACCGGTGCACTCTTGGATGCTTCCGGCTTCGGCTGGGAGCAACCGGCGAGCGCCACAACGGCGGCCGCCGCGACGACTGCGCTTCGTCTGGTGTGAGCGGACACGTCTCTCCTGGTGTTCGATGGATGAATTCCACGAGACACTACTGCCCGGGCGGGACTGCACCACCGGACTCGGCGATTCGGCCCGCAGCGCAGGGCGTCGCACGATATGAATCAGGGATGCCAACACCCGGAGTCAACCTGACAGCGCGCGAGACCCAGCTCATCGACGAGACGAAACCCGCGGCAATGGCCCACCTCGACGCCGACGCCCTGATCGAACTGCACACCCGTGTCCGTCGGGTCCGGGACAAGTACGTGGGCCTGTACCGCCGACGCGGAGCGGCGAAGGTCCGCGTCAAAGGCGCCCGGGGGGTGGCAGCGGCGGCCAACGAGCGCGGCTGGGCCAAGGCCGAGGTGTTCGAGGAGGCACTGGCCCGGGTGAGCCGGCAACTGGCCGCCGCCGCCCAGCGCAACGCGCGCGACCTCAAACAGGAAAGGCTGGCTCAGGCGCGCAAAGAGACCCCGGTCGCTGCCGGCGCGGCCGGGCGGAAAAACGCCACACCGGCGGCGCGTAGCCGGGCGGGGCAACCGCGCAAGACCCCGGCACGCTTGACGTTCGAGGCATCGACGAAGGCGACCGGAGCCCGCCGACAGGCCAAGCGCGACAGCCGCTGACCCGACGGCTCAGCGAGCCAGCAGTTCCGCGATCTGAATGGTGTTCAGCGCCGCGCCTTTTCGCAGATTGTCCCCGGAGATGAACAGCGCCAGGCCACGGCCTTCGGGGACACCGGGATCCTGACGGATCCGGCCGACCAGGGAATCGTCGGCACCGGCAGCGGCCAGCGGCGTGGGGACGTCCACCAGCGTCACCCCCGGCGCAGCAGCCAGGATCTGCCGGGCGCGGTCGGGGGAAATCGGTTCGGCGAACTCGGCATTGATCGACAGCGAGTGCCCGGTGAAGACCGGCACCCGCACGCAGGTGCCACTCACGGCGAGATCCGGGATCCCGAGGATCTTGCGGCTCTCGTTGCGCAGCTTCTGGTCCTCGTCGGTCTCGCCGGAGCCGTCGTCGACCAGCGAACCGGCCAGTGGGATGACGTTGAACGCGATCGGCGCGACGTACTTGCCCGGCGCCGGGAAGTCCAGCGCCCCGCCGTCGTGCACCAGGTGCTCGACGCCGTCGATGACGGCGCGCGCCTGGCTGGCCAGTTCCTCGACACCGGCCACGCCGCTGCCCGAAACCGCCTGGTAGGTCGAGGCGATCATCCGGACCAGGCCGCGCCTCGTCGTGCAGCGGCTTGAGCACCGGCATCGCCGCCATGGTGGTGCAGTTCGGGTTGGCGATGATGCCCTTGGCCAAGACCTTCCCGCGCACGTCGCGGTCGAAGTTGACCTCGACTGACCACCAGGGGAACGTCCGGATCCTTGCGCCAGGCCGACGAGTTGTCGATCACGGTCACCCCGGCCGCGGCGAACCGCGGCGCCTGCACCCGCGACATCGTCGCGCCCGCGGAGAACAGCGCGATGTCCAGTCCGGTCGGGTCGGCGGTCGCGGCGTCCTCGACCTCGATCTCCTGCCCACGGAACGCCAACTTGCGGCCCTGGGAGCGGGCGGATGCAAAGAACCGCACCTCGGTAGCCGGAAAGTCGCGCTCCTCCAACAGTTTTCGCATGACGACGCCGACCTGGCCGGTGGCACCGACAACTCCGATACGCACCATCCCTAGCGCCCCGTTCCCGCGTACACCACTGCCTCCTCATCGCCGCCGAGGCCGAATGCCTCGTGCAGTGCGGCGACGGCCTTGTCGAGCTCAGAGTCCTTGATCAGCACCGAGATTCGGATTTCCGAGGTGGAGATCAGGTCGATGTTGATGCCGACCCGGGCCAGCGCCTCGCAGAACGTGGCGGTGACGCCCGGATGGCTGCGCATCCCGGCGCCCACCAGCGACACCTTGCCGATGTGATCGTCGTAGAGCACGCTGGTGAAGCCGATCTCGCCCTGCATTGAGGTCAACTTCTCGACCGCAGTCGGGGCCGAGTCCCGGGAGCAGGTGAAGGTGATGTCAGTCTTGCCGTCCTCCACCTTGGAGATGTTCTGCAGCACCATGTCGATGTTCACGTCGGCGTCGGCGACGGCGCGAAAAACCTTGGCGGCGTAACCGGGAACGTCGGGCACACCGACGACGGTGACCTTGGACTCGCTGCGGTCGTGGGCAACTCCGGTCAGGATGGCGTCTTCCATGGGGGTGTCCTCAATAGATCCGGTGACGATGGTGCCGTGCTTGTCGGAGTACGACGACCGAACATGGATCGGCACGTGGTAGCGGCGCGCGTACTCCACGCACCGCAGCATCAGCACCTTCGCCCCGCAGGCCGCCATCTCGAGCATCTCCTCGAAGGTGACGGTGTCCAGGCGCCGGGCGTTGGGCACGATGCGCGGGTCGGCGGTGAAGACGCCGTCAACGTCGGTGTAGATCTCGCAGACGTCGGCGCGCAGTGCCGCGGCGAGTGCGACGGCGGTGGTGTCCGAGCCACCCCGGCCCAGCGTGGTGACGTCCTTGCTGTCCTGGCTGACGCCCTGGAACCCGGCGACGAGAACGATCTGACCCTCGTCGAGCGCCGAGCGCAGCCGCCCCGGGGTGACGTCGATGATCTTGGCGTTGCCGTGGGTGCCGGTGGTGATGACGCCGGCCTGCGAGCCGGTGAACGATCGGGCCTGGGCGCCCAGGGACTCGATGGCCATGGCGACCAGCGCATTGGAGATCCGCTCGCCGGCGGTGAGCAGCATGTCCAACTCACGCGGCGGCGGCGCCGGGCAGACCTTCCGGGCCAGGTCGAGCAGATCGTCGGTGGTGTCGCCCATCGCCGACACCACGACCACGACGTCGTTGCCGGCCCGCTTGGTCTCGACGATGCGCTCGGCGACCCGACGGATCCGTTCGGCGTCGGACACCGATGATCCGCCGTACTTCTGCACGACGAGCGCCACTGTCGTCCCTTTCCGGGCTGGGTTTGCCCTTAAGGATAAGGGGTCGCGCCGCTACGGCTTGTCGTGCCGTTTGTCCGGGTAACGTCCAGATGATGCCGCACGAGCCTGCTGACCGCGAAGCGTCGACCCAGGTCGGGATTCACCCGCCGATCGCCCGTCGGTGGAGCCCGCGGGCCTTCGATCCGGACGCCGAGGTGTCCACCGAACAGGTGATCGCGCTGCTGGAGGCTGCGCGCTGGGCCGCCACGTGGGGCGGTCGCCAACCGGTGCGGTTCATCGTGGGCCGCCGCGGTGAGCCGACGTACACGGTGCTGGCCGGCCTGCTCAGCCGTGGAAACGCCTACGCCGCGGCGGCGGGGGCATTGATCCTGGTGTGCGCCGACGAGGGCGATGACGAGAACACCGCGCTCTACAGCGCCGTCGACGCCGGGGCGGCGGAGGCCAACCTGATCATCGAGGCGGTATCGCGCGGCCTGATCACCCACCCGATGGCGGGCTTCGACATCGAGGGTGCCCGCGCGGCGTTCGCCATTCCTACCGGGGTGCGGCCGGTGATGGTGATCGCTGTGGGCTCCCTCGCCGACTACGGCACGGTCAGCGACGACATCGCCGAGCGTGATGCGCGCCCCCGCCGGCGACTGCCCCTGAACGCCATCGCCTTCAGCGAGACCTGGGACCGGCCGTACGTCAGCTGAGTACGGAGACCGCCAGGGCGAAACCCCACGCGAACGTCACGAACACCAGCACCAGCGCCACCGTCGGCCACATCCACATCGCTGTCCCGCGCCGCGCCGCGCGAACCAGGCCGACCACCGCGACGACGGCCGCCAACGCGACCCCGCCCCAGGTCACGACGAATGCCCAGGTGAGTTTGGACTCGTCGCAGTTGTCCGGCCCGCAGGCGTCGGTGGCCATCACGAAGAAGGGCGACAACCCCAGCGAGCCGACCGCCGCCAGAACCGCCAGCGCACCCATCACCATCGTGATGAGCCGGTCCGACGCGGGCCGCGGGGCCGGGGGCTCGGGGTTCATGGACGCGATTGTGCCTGGTGAGGCAACCGGAGTACAGTGAGGTCCGTGCAGCGGGTGCTCCTTCTCGGACGCCGCGGCGGGGTCTGATCCAGACCGGCTTCCCGTCGCGGGTGTTTCGCGATGCGCCGGTCTGAAGTCCCTCCTCAACTTCCCGGAGCGTAAATCGTGACCACCCATTCCCCTTCGTTCGACCGAAGCCGCTATGCCGACGGCCTCGACTCTGTCGATGCCTACGTATCGGCGCGCACCATCAGGACACCCGCCGGCCCACGTGGTGCCGGCCAGCCGTCCTGGAACGCCCAGCGCAACACCGCCATGGCGGTGAACCGCTACCGTCCGTTCGCCACGGAGATCCCGGGCGGGCAGCCCGCCGTTCCCTTCGACCGCACCTGGCCGGACCGCGTCATCGACCGCGCCCCCGCATGGTGTGCGGTCGACCTGCGTGACGGCAACCAGGCGCTGATCGACCCGATGAGCCCGGCCCGCAAGCGCCGCATGTTCGAACTGCTGGTGCGGATGGGCTACAAGGAGATCGAGGTCGGATTCCCCTCGGCCAGCCAGACCGACTTCGACTTCGTCCGCGAGATCATCGAGCAGGGCGCCATTCCCGACGACGTCACCATCCAGGTGCTGACCCAGTGCCGCGACGAGTTGATCGAGCGGACCTTCGAGGCGTGCCACGGCGCACCGAACGTGATCGTGCACTTCTACAACTCGACATCGATCCTGCAACGGCGGGTGGTCTTCCGCGCCAACCGGGACGAGGTCAAGAAGATCGCCACCGACGGCGCCCGCAAGTGCCTGGAGGAACAGGCCAAACACCCGGGCACCCGATGGCGTTATGAGTACTCCCCGGAGTCCTACACCGGTACCGAACTGGTCTACGCCCTCGACGTCTGTAACGCGGTGGGCGACGTGATCCAGCCGACGCCGGAGTGGCCGCTGATCGTCAACCTGCCGGCCACCGTCGAGATGGCAACCCCGAACGTCTACGCCGACTCCATCGAGTGGATGAGCCGCAACCTGGCCCGGCGCGACTCGATCATCCTGAGCCTGCACCCGCATAACGACCGCGGAACTGCCGTTGCCGCAGCCGAATTGGGCTTCCAGGCCGGTGCCGACCGGATCGAGGGGTGCCTGTTCGGCAACGGTGAGCGCACCGGCAACGTCTGCTTGGTGACCCTGGGCCTGAACCTGTTCTCCCGCGGCGTGGATCCGCAGATCGACTTCTCCAACATCGACGAGATCCGCCGGACCGTGGAGCACTGCAACCAACTGCCGGTGCACGAACGTCACCCCTACGGCGGCGACCTGGTCTACACCGCGTTCTCCGGCAGCCATCAGGATGCGATCAACAAGGGTCTGGACGCCATGAAGATCGCCGCCGACGAGGCCGACGCCGACGTCGAGGACATCCTGTGGCAGGTGCCGTATCTGCCGATCGACCCCAGGGACGTCGGCCGCACCTATGAGGCCGTCATCCGGGTGAACTCGCAATCCGGCAAGGGCGGGGTGGCCTACATCATGAAGGCCGACCACGGCCTGGTGCTGCCGCGGCGGCTGCAGATCGAGTTCAGCCAGGTGATCCAGAAGATCACCGACGGCGAGGGCGGCGAGGTGTCCAGCAAGGAGATGTGGGACGCCTTCGCCGACGAGTACCTGGCGCCGGTCCGGCCGCTGGAGCGCATCCGCCAGCGGGTGATCGGTTCGGAGACCGACGGCGGCACCGACGTCATCGAGGCCACCGTCAAGCTCGACGGGGTGGAGACCGAGATCCGCGGCGAGGGCAACGGCCCGCTGGCGGCGTTCGTCGACGCGCTGGGCACCGTCGGCTTCGAGGTGCACGTGCTGGACTACTCCGAGCACGCCATGTCCGCCGGGGAGGAGGCCGCCGCCGCGGCCTACGTGGAGGCCTCGGTCAACGGTCACACGGTCTGGGGCGTCGGTATCGCCACCTCGATCACCACGGCCTCACTGCGGGCGGTGGTCTCGGCGGTCAACCGGGCGGCCGGGCAGCGCTGAGTCAGTCGGCCAACTGGGTGCTGATGTCGATCTCCGACATCAGCGTGCGGTGCACCGGGCATTTGTCGGCGATCTCCAGCAGGCGTGCCCGCTGTGCGTCGTCCAGCCCGCCTTCAAGGGTGATCGCCCGCTCGATGCGGTCGATCTGACCCTGGGCGGTCTCGCAGGCCTCACAGTCCGCCGCGTGGATCTTGCTGTGCCGCAAGGTGACTGACACCGTCTGCAACGGCAGGGCTTTCCGGTCGGCATACATCCGCAGGGTCATCGCGGTGCACGTGCCGAGTGCCGCCAGCAGCAGGTCGTACGGCGACGGTCCACTGTCGAGGCCGCCGACGTCCTCGGGCTCATCGGCGATGAGGTGGTGGGCGCCCATCGTGACGGATTGCTGGAAGGCACCCAGGCCGGTCTCGGTGACCGCCACTTCTCCGGGTGGGCCGGCAGGTGCGGTGTCCTCCGGCGCTGCGAGGTAGCGCTGGCACCACGCGGCGATCACCTCCCCGGCATACCGGGAGTCGCCGCGGCGGGAGAGCATATGGTCGGCGTCATCGAGGGAGACGAAACTCTTCGGATGCCGTGCGGCGGCGAAGATACGGCCCGCGTCGTCGATCGAGACGATCTGATCGGTGGGCGCGTGCAGGACCAGCAGTGCCTTGCGCATGGTGGCGACCTCGTCGAGCAGTCGATGCTCGGCGGCGTCGTCGAGGAAGTCACGCCGGATCCGGAACACCCGCCCACCGAGTTCCACCTCGCCTTCACCGTCGGCGCGGATCTTCTCGATCTGGTCGGCGAACAGGTTGGTGACATGTGTCGGATCGGACGGGGCACCGATCGTCGCGACCGCCCGCGTCTCCGGGATCCGGGAGGCCGCAGCCAGCACGGCCGCACCGCCGAGGCTGTGCCCGATCAGCAGGCTCGGTGCCCGCCGGGTGGAACGCAGGTGATCGGCGGCGGCGACGAGGTCACCGATATTGGATGAGAAATGCGTGTTGGCGAAGTCGCCCTCACTGGACCCCAGGCCGGTGAAATCGAAACGCAGCACGGCGATTCCGCGGGCCGCCAGCGACTCTGAGATCCACCTGGCGACCCGGCTGTCCTTGCTGCAGGTGAAACAGTGGGCGAACAGCGCATAGTCGCGGGGCTCCCCGGACGGATGGTGCAGCACCGCCGTGAGCACCTCGCTCGCGGCGTTGGGAAAGTCGAACCGCTCGGTTCTCATGCTCGCCTCCCGGTTCGGCCTAGAACAGCGCGAACTGCTGACCCCGGGTGACCGGTTGCTCGAACCGGTCGATTCCCACACCGCCGGCCACCGAGCCGACGCTGCACATGAACTGCTCGTCAGACACCGTCGGCACCCCGAGTTCCCGGGCCTGGAACCCCTTGCCCTGTTCCGGAAGCGACTCGTTGCAGATGACCAGCGAGGTATCGGGGTCGACGGCGTCGGTGTAGGCCAACCCCGCGTGGATGATCCGCTCGACGAGTTCCTCGTGGGTCCGGGTGACCTCGGCCGACAACGCCACCCGCATGCCCTGCACCAGCGGTCCGCCGCGCTGATAGCGGCCCGGGTTCAGATAGGGGCACGGCATCCTGGACGCCAGCATCTTCAACGGCCGCAGTTCCTCGTGGGTGACCGCGCCGTTGGGCCAACGCCGACGGCTCACGGGGCGGACCGGCAGCCACACATCCCTGTCGCGGGCCCGCCGCAGGGCCGGGGTGAGCACCCGGGACAGCACCAGGGCGTCATCGAACGCGTCGTGTGCCCGGGTCTGCGGGATATCCCAATGCCGCGCAAGGCTTTCCAACCGCAGATTGTCCAGGCCGAGATCGAGCCGACGGGCGAGTTCCACGGTGCACATCACGCTGTCGACTGGAAGGACGGTGCGGGCCAGTTCGGCCTCGGCAATCAGGAACGAGTAGTCGAAGGCGGCGTTGTGGGCCACCAGGGTGCGCCCGTGCATGAGTTCGGCGACATCGGCGGCGACATCGGCGAAGGTGGGTTGATCCTCGAGCATCTCGGCGGTCAGGCCGTGAACGTGGGTGGGGCCCGGGTCGACCCCGGGGTTGAGCAGGCTGACGACGGAATGTTCCACATTCCCGTCGGCATCGAGGGCCAGTGCGGCGATGCTGAGCACGCGCGCATGTCCCGGACGGAAGCCCGAGGTCTCGACGTCGACGACGACCCATCCGTCATCCGCGTCGCGGGCGGGACGGCCCCAGGTATTGCTCACAAAAGCCAGGATGGCACGCGCCCCCGACAGCGTCCGGCACATCCCCTCCGTGTCGGGCGCCGTACCGACCGGTCGGAATACACTCACCTGCGATGACGCCCACGACGCCGACGATGACCCTTCGCGGTCGTTCCGCGCTCGCACTCGGGTCCGCCGCCCGCTGGGCCTCCGGGTCACCGGCCGTGGCGCGGGCGCGATGATCGGCGGTCTGGTGGCGATGACGCTGGACCGCTCGATCCTGCGTCAGCTGGGCGCCGGGCGGCGCACCGCCGTCGTGACCGGCACGAACGGCAAGTCGACGACCACCCGGATGGTGGCCGCGGCGCTGCGGACCGCTCGGCCCCGGTCGCCACCAACGGCGAGGGCGCGAACATGGACGCGGGTCTGGTGGCCGCGCTGGCCGCCGACCGGGACGCGCGCGCTGGCCGCTCTCGAGGTCGACGAGATGCACGTCCCGCACGTCGCCGACGCGGTCGAATCCGGCCGTGATCGTGCTGCTGAACCTGTCCCGCGACCAGTTGGACCGGGTCGGTGAGATCAACCACATCGAGCGGACGCTGCGGGCGGGTCTGGCCCGCCACCCGCAGGCCGTCGTCGTGGCCAACTGCGACGACGTGCTGATGACGTCGGCGGCCTACGACTGCCCGAATGTGGTGTGGGTGGCCGCCGGGGGCGGCTGGGCCAACGACTCGGTGAGTTGTCCGCGCAGCGGTGAGGTGATCGTGCGCGAGGGGCCGCACTGGCATTCCACCGGCACCGACTTCGCCCGGCCCACCCCGCAGTGGTGGTACGACGACGAAAAGCTCTACGGGCCGGATGGTTTCGCCGCACCCATGCGTCTTGCGCTGCCCGGCACGGTGAACCGCGGTAATGCCGCCCAGGCGGTCGCGGCGGCGGTGGCCATGGGCGCCGATCCGGCCGCCGCGGTGACCGCGGTGTCGGGCGTCGACGAGGTGGCCGGCCGCTACCGCACGGTCCGCATCGGAGAGCACACCGCTGCGGATGCTGCTGGCCAAGAACCCGGCGGGCTGGCAGGAGGCGCTGTCGATGGTCGACAAAACGCGCTGCGG
This sequence comes from uncultured Actinomycetota bacterium, assembly GCA_963715145.1. Taxonomy (GTDB): domain Bacteria; phylum Actinomycetota; class Actinomycetes; order Mycobacteriales; family Mycobacteriaceae; genus Mycobacterium. The sequence continues at coordinate 226,538 of CAVQRL010000003.1, forward strand.
GAGTGGTGATCTCGGTCAACGGCCAGGTGCCCGACGGCGAGGATCTGTCCTGGCTGTGGGACGTGCGCTTCGAGGACTTTCGAAGGACCTCCGGTGGTGGCGGCCGGTGAACGCGGGACCGACCTGGCGGTGCGTCTGGGCTATGCCGGCGTCGAGCACACGCTGGTGCACGACACCGTCGCCGCGATCGCCTCCTGCCCGCCCGGGCACGTCGAGGTGGTCGCGAACTACACCGGCGTTCCTGCAGTTGCAGCGAGCGGTGGAGAAGCTTCATGGCTGACACGACGTGCGGATCGGCCTGGTGCTGCCCGACGTCATGGGCACCTACGGCGACGGCGGCAACGCGGTGGTACTGCGGCAACGCCTTCTGCTGCGCGGGATTGCGGCCGAGATCGTCGAGATCACCCTGTCCGACCCGGTGCCCGACTCCCTGGACCTGTACACCCTCGGTGGCGCCGAGGACTACGCGCAGCGGTTGGCCACCCGGCACCTGTTGCAGCACCCCGGCCTGCAGCGTGCCGCCGGCCGGGGGCGCCCCGGTGCTCGCGATCTGCGCGGCCATCCAGGTGCTGGGCCACTGGTACGAGACCTCGGCCGGTGAGCGCGTCGAGGGCGTCGGCCTGCTCGATGTGACCACCTCGCCCCAGCCGGAGCGCACCATCGGGGAGGTCGTCTCCACACCGCTGATCGAGGGCCTGTCCGAACCGCTCACCGGGTTCGAGAACCACCGCGGCGGAACGGTTCTCGGACCCGGAGGCCCCGCCGCTGGCGGCGGTCGTGAAGGGTGCGGGCAATCGGCTGGGCGACGGCATCGACGGCGCGGTGCAGGGCAGTGTGTTCGCGACCTACCTGCACGGGCCGTGCCTGGCCCGCAACCCCGAACTCGCCGACCTGCTGCTGTCGCGGGTGGTCGGTCCGCTGGCGCCGCTGGACCTGCCGGAGGTCGATCAGTTGCGGCGGGAACGTCTGGCCGCCCCGCGGCGAGTGTGAGCCGGCCCGTCGCGAGATTGACGCCACGCACCTGATTCACCGGTGAATGCATGCGCCACGTCAATCTCGTTGGCGCCATACCCGTTACGGCCGCCATCCCCGTGACCTCAGCGCTCCGTCGATGCGCGACACCACCTCTGCCGGGCGGTCTTCCTTGATGACCTTCCACGACGTGCCAACCCTGGCAGGACACGAGTCGGTCGCGGCGCTGATCCCACACGTATTGCCGCCGATCGGAGCGGTGTTGATCGCCGTCGTACTCGGCCGCCACTTTGAACTCCTCCCAGCCCATATCGAGCACCGCCACCGATCCCCGGGTGTCGTGAACGGGTATCTGTGTCGTCGGTGTGGGCAGGCCGGCGTCGATGATCAGCAGGCGCAGCCACGTCTCCCTCGGCGACGCGGCCCCGGGATCGACGAGTGGCAGGGCCTGCCGCAGTCGGCGCAGGCCGCGCGCGCCCGGATGCCGGGAGGCCAGCGCCTCGACGTCCTCCGAAGAGAACGGGTTCGCCCGTTTTAGGGCGTCGAGACGGGTGATGGCCGGATCCCGGGGCAGGTGACGAGCCAGGTCGAACGCGGTGCGGCACACCGTGGTGACCGGCAGGCCCGCGACGTGGGTGACCTCGGCGTCGGCGAGGGTCTCGTTGCGAACGATCAGCCCCTTCGGGGGCCGTCCGTTCTCGAGAATCAATTCAACGGGCGTGTCGTCGTCGATCCACCGCGCGCCGTGCAGGGCGGCAGCGGCCGCGCCGGCGATCACGGCCCGTCGGCGCGACCACAACCACGCCGCCAGAGTTCGATCGCGCAGCGACAAGATCGAACCCCGTGGTGCGTACACATCGGGCAGCACCCGGAGGTGGCGTGACAGTTGGCCGCGGGTGAGCAACCCGCTCCTGAGTGCCTCACTACCGACGACGATCTCGCGCATGGCCGCAGCATGCCGTCATCGCCCGAAACCCGTTGTCGAGGTTGAACTCACGTTGGGGATAAACCGGCAAAATGCTGCGCGGCGTCAATCTTGGCGAGGACGCGGGGTAAGGATCGCTCTACACCATCGCGCGGCGGCCGGAGAGGGCGCGGCCCAGCGTCAACTCGTCGGCGAACTCGAGGTCGCCGCCCATCGGCAGGCCCGAGGCGATGCGACTGATCGGTCAGGCCCGGGATGTCGCGCAGGATGCGCACCAGATAGGTGGCGGTGGCCTCGCCCTCGGTGTTGGGATCGGTCGCGATGATCACCTCGGCGATGTCCACGCCATCGACACGTTCGCCGATCCTGTTGAGCAACTGGCGAATTCGAAGCTGATCGGGTCCCACGCCGGACAGTGGATCCAGCGCACCGCCGAGGACGTGGTAGCGACCGCGGAATTCCCGCGTGCGCTCGACGGCCTGGACGTCCTTGGGCTCCTCGACCACACACACCAGTGACCCGTCGCGGCGAGCGTCACTGCAGATGCGGCAGCGCTCGGCATCGGAGACGTTTCCGCACACCTCGCAGAACTGCACGCCGTCGCGCACCCGGGACAGCACCGCGGTGAGGCGGTCGATATCGGGCGGCTCCACCGAGATCAGATGGAACGCGATCCGCTGCGCGCTCTTGGGCCCGATACCCGGAAGCTTGCCGAGTTCGTCGATCAGATCCTGGACCGGTCCCTCGAACAACGCCCTACTCCGGCATGGGCTGGCCCGAGGCCGCGGCGAGCGGGCCCAGGACGTTCTTGACGGTCTCCCGCATGGAGTCGGCCGCGTTGCGCATCGCGACGAGGATGAGGTCCTGCAGCACCTCGACGTTGTCGGGGTCGACGACCTTCGGATCGATCTGGATGCCCAACACCTCCCCGCTGCCGTTGAGCGCCACCCGCACCAGACCGCCACCGGACTGGCCCTCCACCTGGGACGCGGCGATCTGCTGTTGGGCCTCCATCAACTTGTGTTGCATCTGATGGGCCTGCATCAGCGCCGCTTGCAGTTGCTGCAGGCCCTGAGCGGCCTCCGGGGTCAGCTGCTGCTGTTGCGGGGGAACCTGCAGGCCGAAAGCTCCCAGATCGCCGGGGTCACCGGGTTGCATGACGGTCTCCTTGCGTTGTGGTCTCGAGTTCGTTGCAGCCTGGCATTTCGGGCCGCTGGTGACTTTCAAGCCTAGTCGGCGGGGGGTTACCGTGGCGGCCGTGTTGAAGTTCGCTTCGCTGCGTGTCGTGACCGCCGCGTCCACGGGCCTCATGCTCGCCGCGTCGTCGCTGGCAGCACCGGTCACCCACGCGGCACCGGGCAGCGTCGCGGGCATGATCGTCTTCCTCGACCCGGGCCACAACGGCGCCAACGACGCCTCGATGACCCGGCAGGTGCCCACCGGCCGCGGCGGGACGAAGGACTGCCAGACCAGCGGCACCAGCACCGACAGCGGCTTCGCCGAGCACACCTTCAACTGGGACACCGTGCTACGGATCCGGCAGGAACTGACCCAGTTCGGGGTGCGCACCGCGATGTCGCGCGGCAATGACGACCAGGTCGGGCCGTGCGTGGACGAACGCGCGGCGATGGCCAACGCCCTGCAGCCCAACGCGGTGGTGTCCATCCACGCCGACGGCGGACCGCCCACCGGCCGCGGCTTCCACGTGCTGTACTCCAGCCCGCCGCTCAACGCCGCCCAGGCGGTGCAGTCGGTGCAGTTAGCCCGGATGATGCGCGACCAGTTGTCCGCCGCCGGCATCCCGCCGTCGACCTACATCGGCACCGACGGACTCAATCCCCGCGCCGATATCGCCGGACTGAACCTCGCGCAGTACCCGTCGATTCTGGTCGAGCTGGGCAATATGAAGAACCCGGTGGACTCGTCGCTGATGGAGAGCACCGACGGCAGGCAGAAGTACGCCGACGCCGTGGTCCGGGGCGTGGTCGCGTTTCTGCAGACCCAACCTTCCCGGACCAGCTAGCGATCAGTTCCCCTCGATCTCTCTTTTGAGGTTGGCGAGCACCTCGGCCTGGATCTTGCGAAGTCCCAACGGGGCGAAGGTCTTCTCGAAGAAGCCCTTGATGCCGCCGGCGCCTTTCCAGGTGGTCTTGACGGTCACGCTGGAGCCTGGTCCGGCCGGGGCGACGGTCCAGTTGGTCACCAGCGAGGAGTTGGCGTCCTTCTCGATGACGGTGTGCCCGGCGACGTCCACCGATGCCTCGACGTCGCGTGAGCGCGACTTGGTGGCCTGCAACCTCCAGGCCGCGACGGTGCCCTGACCCTGACCACCCTTGAGCACCCGGTACTGGCTGTAATTGGACGAGAGAATCCTCGGGCGGACCTCGCGGTAGTCGGCGACGGCGTTGAGCACGGCTGCGGGTTCGGCGTTGATCAGGATCGTGCTGGAGGCGCTGACCTGTCCCATCGAAGCTCCCTCGGTGTCTCGGCAGCCGTAGGGGTTCGCGTCGGCTGCGGGTGCGGCCCAGCGTAGGTCATATGACCAATGGGGAAGTCACCGCGCTGGCCGATCCCTGCCGGCTCAGCGCCAGCGTGCCCACACGTAAGGCACCAGCGTGCGTAGGAACTCGACGTCCGGTCCGGGACGGGCATCGGTGAACGCCTGCTCGAAGTACTCGTGCGTCACCACCAGGATGCCTTCGGCGTACTGTCGGGTGAAGTCAATGCTGCCATAACGGTCCATCATGGCCCGGATCGACCGGACCAGGGACTCCGAGCGCGCGGATCGGTTGCGCTGCAGATAATCCCGCAGGATGTGGCGATCGGCGCCCTGCGCCGAGGCCATTAGGTGCAACAGGGCCAGTGTCCGTTTACCCTCGAACAGGTCGCCCAGGATCTCCTTTCCGTAGACGTGCTCGTCGCCGATCAGGTTCAGCAGGTCGTCGCGGATCTGGAACGCGGCGCCCAGATGGAACCCGAACCGGACCAGCGGTCCGAGGTCGGCGGTCCCGTTGGAGCCGATCAGCGCCCCCACCCGCAGCGGATGGATGGTGGTGTACCAGCACGTCTTGTGCATGATCAGTTCCAGATAGTGCTCAGGGCCAAGATCCTCAACATGGTCCATCTGCCAACCGATTTCCAGGGCCTGGCCCTCCAGCGTGCGCATCGCCATCGTGTCGAACTCGGCTAGCACCAGATCGGCGAGGTCGCGGTCCAGCCTGCGGGCCGCGCGGCGCAGCACCTGGTTGGCCACAACGGCCAGGCCGTCACCGGCGTTGAGTGCAGCCGCCAATCCGTGCGTTGCGGCCAGCGTGGGCCGGCCGCGGCGCATCTCGCTGCCATCGGCGATGTCGTCATGGACCAGAAACGCGTTGTGTAGCAGTTCGATTGCAACCGCCATGCCGAGCAGGTCGTCGGGTTCGCCTCCGAACGCCCGGCCGGCCGCCAGGCACAGCGCCGGCCGCAGGGCCTTTCCCGGCCGCGAGGGGTACTCGCGCATCGGGCCGTACAGCCACTGGATGGGCTCGCCGTCAGGCATCGCGTCCAGCATGGAGCGGCGTACGGTCCGGCCAACGTCGCGGAGGTGGTCCTCGACTGCCGCCGTGAGTTCCGCAGGGTCGGCGGCGCTGGTCATCCGGGGGTTGGCCGCAGCGTCAGCGAGACCGGCAGCCACAGCTGTGGATGACCCTGCGCAAGCAGCGTACCGCGGTAGACGCCCGGCGAAAGGCCCTGTGGAACGGTCACTTTCACCGTGATACCTCGGCTGGACCGCGCCGGCACCGGAAAGCGGGCGGGGGAGAACCTGATGTTCTTCGCACCGACCTTGCCGCCGTCGTGACCGAGCAGCGGACCGCAGCGCAACCGGACGGAGGTGACGTCGTCGACGCCGGTATTGTGCAACCACACCTCTGCCGACACCCGTCCCGGGCCGTCTGCGGCCAGATGCACTCCGCCGCTGGCGGTTTCGGATCCCAGATCGAAGATTGCACCGTCGCCGGCCGAGCGGGTCGCGCCCGGCATCGCCCGCAGCATCCGGCCGAACATCGACCACCACGTGCTGACGATCAGATCGACGTCAGCCCCGACGGCTGCGCCGGTGGAGTCGGCCGGTGCGCCGCTGCGGGCGTTGGCCGGTCCGTCCGCTCCAGGCTGCGCGGCCTGCACGAACCGGTCGACCAGCTGGCTGGCCGCGGAGAAGCCGCGAGCCTGAATCGCACTGAGCGCGCGGGCATTGGCGACCGGATCGAACACTGCCGTCCACGGAATGTCGTTAATGCTGCCGTTGTCCGCAGGCCCGCGACCCACTGATCGTTTTCCTTCCGGTTAGGACGTCGATTCCGTCCCGTTCCCGGTATGCTAGCTGCGCAAACGCGGGCAGGAGAGCCAATGACCGGACCCACGCGAAACCCGGGACGCCCGTACCACCTGCTCGCCCTCTACAGCGCGCTGGACGCCGCGGTGATCGACTCCGGTGACCCGGAGATCGCGGCCACCGTCGAGCGGTTCCTGCCCGGCACGACCGGAGCCGATCAGCGCGGGTGGTCGCGCAACCTGGCCGAGTTCCTCGGCGGCGATCTGCCCGACGTCCGCACTTCGCTCCGGGCGTTAACCGAAGCGCCCCCACCGTCGGCGCCGCTGTTGTCCCGGCTGGTGTACATCCTGGGAGCGCTCGACCGCCTGCCGTCGCGGCAGCTGGCGGAACATGACGATCTACTGAGCCAAGCCCTCGGGCTCGCCGCGCCGCGGGGGCGTCGCGAATTTCTCCAAGCCGCGCTGGACGACGATGCGATGTCCGCCAGAGCCCGCGAGGAGGCCTGGCGCCACCCTGCTCGGCGTGCTGCGCGAGCGGTTCAACCAGCGCCAGGACTGGACCGACGCAGTCGAGTATGCAGTTCGCCAGGGCTGCCTGGACGCGATGGGCGGCCAGTGTTCCGCTGCGTGCAATCCGTGCCTGAGCATGCAGGGCGGTGTGCAATGCGTCGTCGTCGACACCCACTTCGAGCACCCGAAGCTGACCGTCGACCAGGTGACCGCCATCCTCGATCCGCGCAACTGGGACGAGACCGCCGGCGAGCTGTTCTGCCAGATGACCGATCTGGGCCCGTGCGGTCCGCCCAACACCGGCTGGGGAAGAGTGCTGGAAACCGTAGGCGCGTGGTGCGGATCGGGTCTGCCGGTTCTGGTGACCGACCTGCGGTATCACAAGGCCTACTACCCCGCCCAACACAAGGCGGTGTTGCAGTACGACCTCGACGACCCGTTCCCCGGTGCCGGCGACGGCCAGGTCACCGTCGACAAGGGCTGGCTCACCGTCACCCGCGGCACCGCGGCCGACCCGACCAGCGGTGTCAGCGTCGCCACCCGCAAGGTGGTACACATCGCGCCGCTGGTGCCGGTCGCGCAGAAGGTGTTCGTCTGCGCCGCGGGATACGGCCAGGCCGCGATGGAAATGCTCTTCGGCGGCGCCCAGCATCCGCCGAAGAACGCGGTGGGGTGGTCCAGCCCGCCGGGCCCGGCGCCGGCGCCGGGGGGCCAGAGCGGCGGCCCGCCGACCGGATCACCGGCGGCGCCGACCACGCCCGCGGGGCTAGCGGTCAGCATGTTCTCCGACTACCTGACCGACGTCGCCAAAGACAGTTCAGACATCTTCGCCCGGTATGTGGGTAACCAGTTGACCGCCGACGACCTCGCGTCGTTCGGCGCCAAGATCGGCGCCCGGCTCGCCAGTGACCCGTGGCGCTTCCTGCAGAAGCTGGCCGAACTGCCGCCACCCAAGCCGGGCGGCGGCGCTGGAACCGGAGGGTGACAAGTGAGCCATACCGCGAAGTTCGCCGGCCGGTTCACCGCGACCACCAACACCGCGGTCGCCCAGGCGCAGACGGTGGCCAGACAGACCGTCGAACGACTCGACGACGGCAGCTTCTGCTGCGAGGATTGGTGCCGCTCGATGCTGGCGATGTTCAACATCATGGCGCAAAGCTCGGCGGCCTACCTGCAGACCGCACTGTCCGAACCGTGTTGCGCCTGTGCGTGTTTCGGTGCCGCGGCCGGGGAACCGTGTTGCGGCCTGCAGCCGTCGGCACCCATCCACGTCGCCGCGGATGCAACTCACGACCGACAGCTGTCGGTGGTCGCACCGTTCACCCGCGTCGGTGGAACCACAACCATCCCGGTCAATCTGACCAGCTTCTCTCCCGCCATACTGCTCTCCGGCGCAACGACATTCGCGATTGTTCTGGGTGACGCGCGCTACATCGGCGCCAGCTACACCGGGACCATTCGCCTGACCCGGATCACCAAGGACCCGACCGCCGCCGGCTGGGTCGATGTGGTGGCTAACGCAGACCTGTGAACAGCCCCCAGCCGCCGGCGCACATCGACGAACTACTCGACCGCGCGTTCAAAGCCCTCAACAGCGGGGAACGAGACGCCGCGCATCGATTCGCCGAGCAGGTGCTGGCCATCGACCGCGACAACGCCGACGCCGAGGACCTGCTGGCGGCGCCGGCCGACAGCGGCGAGATCCGCCGGCTCAGCATCATGTTCGTCGACCTGGTCGACTCCACGGCGCTGTCCACCCGCGTCGAGCCGGAGACTTATCGCGTGGTGGTGGGCCGCTACAAGGAGGAGGTCCGCGGGATCGTCGAACGCTACGAAGGTCACGTGGCGTCCATCAAGGGCGACGGGCTCCTGATCGTCTTCGGACACCCCCGCCCGCACGAGAACGACGTGCAGCGCGCCGTGCACGCCGGCCTGGACATCACCCGGCAGGTCGCCGCGCTGAGCCAGCGGGTGAAGGAGCGGTTCGGATTCACCGTCGCCGTGCGCGTCGGCGTCCATCGCGGGGTGGTCTACCTCGACCTCGAACAGGACGATGTTTATGGGCTGGCCGCCAACTTCGCCGCCCGGGTCTCCGGGTTGGCCCCGCCCGGGACCGTCGTGGTTTCCGCCGCCGTAGAGCCACTGGTGGCAGAGCGATTCGAACTGCGCTCGTTGAGCGCACTCCCGGTGAAGGGGATCGAGGAACCCGTCGAACACTACGAGGTCCTCGGCGAACACGTCGATCCCGGCCGCGCCGCCCGTGGCCCACTGGTGGGCCGGCATCGCGAGCAGACGCACATCCAGCAGAGTTGGCAGAAGGCCTGTGCGGGTGCGCTCACCAGCCCGGGCCTGGCCCTGCACGGCGAACCCGGTATCGGGAAGAGCCGATTGTGTTCGACGGCAACCGAATTGGCGGATCAGTCCGATGCCGTCGTGCTAAAGATCACCGGATCGCCGTTTCACAGCAACGTGGGTCTGTATCCGGTGCGACGCCTGCTGGAGCGGCGCTGCGGGATCACCGCGGGCACGCCGCTCGTCGACCGGATCGATCGGATGGCGGCCGAATTGCGCGACGTCCGGATGGATTCCACCGCCGTGCTGCCGTTGCTGGCACCAGTGCTCGCTATCCCGGCCAGTGCCGGGTATCAGGCCTCCGACGCCGGCGGCCCGGAACTATACAAACGCATCGCCGCGGCCGTGCACGACTACCTGCTGGCCTGCCTGAAGAGCGGGCCCGCGCTGATCGTCGCCGAAGACCTGCACTGGTTCGACGACGACACCCATGAGGTACTGCGCTCCCTGCTCGAGGAGGACAGCGGCCTGTGGCTGATCCTGATGACCTCCCGCGAGGAACAGGCCCTGCCGGAGCATCCGCGCGTCGAACGCTTCTTGCTCGGCACACTGAGCGACGACGAGGCCGACGAACTGATCACCGCGCTGGCGCCGGACATGGGCGTCGACTCGCGGGCGGCGGTCAGCCACCGCTGCGGCGGCGTTCCGCTGTTCATCGAGGAGGTGGTCGCCAAGCTGCAGAGTCAAGCCACCGACACCACCGAGTCGGGTGTCCCGGAGTCGTTGTACGAGGCGCTGTTCGCCCGACTGGGCTCCAGCCGCGACGCCGTGCGGGTGGTCGAGGCGGCCGCGGTGATCGGCGGGCTGATCGACCGCTGGGTGCTCAGCACCGTGGTGGGTCTGGGTGAGGACGAACTCGACCGCGCCGTCGCCGAGTTGTGCGGCGAACGCGTCCTGGTGCCCGAACGCAGCGGCTGGCAGTTCCGGCACGAACTGCTGCGGGGCGTCGCCGCCGAGGTGTCGCCACCCACCCAACGGCGCCGACTGCACGGCCGGATCGCCGATGCCATGCTGGAGGCGACCGCCGGTATCAACACCGACTGGCCGCGGATCGCCGATCACTACGAACGCGCCGAACGGCACGAATCGGCGGCCTCGGCCTACCAGAAGGCGGCCGGGCCGGCCCGGCGGCGCGGCGCGCTCAACGAGGCGCGGCATTACCTGGGCCGGGCGATCGCGCAGCTGGAACTGGCGCCGCCGGGGCCCATGCGCGACCACCGGGAGATCGCCCTGCGCCAGCGTCGCGGTCTGCTCTACTACGCCGCGGAGGGCTCGGCGAGTGAGAACGCCGCCGCCGACTTCGAACGGTGCCTGCACTTGTGCGGCACCGAGCCTACCGACGACCTCTTCGAAACGCTCACCGCGTTGTACGGGTATTACGCCATCCGCGCCGACCTGTCCCGAGCGCACGCCGTGCTGGACGCGACCCGCACCGGGGTGGCCAAAGGACAGCTGGAGGTGTGGCCGACCATCACCGCCGGCTTCGGGATGATCGCCTGGTACCGCGGCGAATTCGACGACGCCCGAATCCAACTCGAGACCGCGGTCGCCCGGCTGCATCATGTCGGCCGCGGCCTGGTCGCCTCCTGGTTCATGGCCAACGAGCCGATCGCGTCCGTGCACACCCACCTCGCCCTGGCCCGCCACGTCCAGGGCGACTTGCGCGGAGCCGACCAAGAGTTGGATGAGACCGCGCGCCGCTGTGAAGAGGTCGGCCTGCCGCAGGGCCCGTTCAGCCAGGACTATGCCCGCCAGATGGAGGTGCTGATCAGACTCGAGGCCGGCGACGTCGACCGCGCAGCCGCGGTGGCCGCCGCGCTCACCGCCGACGCCCGGGTGCACAACTTCGAGTCGTGGATTGTGCTCGGCGAGGCGCAGCAGGCGGTGGTCGAGGCGGTGCGGGCACTGGCGTCGCCGACCCTTCGGGGTGAACTCGACCATCACATCACCACGGTGACCGGACTGGTGGACGGCTGGCGCGCCAGCGGACTGAGGTCGCTGATCACCTTCTACGACGCAGTATTGGCCCGGCTGCTGCTGGCGGCGGGTCGGCCGGACGACGCCCGGGCCCGGGTGGACATTGCGCTGGCGTTGGCCGCCGAGACCGGCATGCGTTTCTACGACGCCGAACTGCTCCGCATCCGCGCCGACACCCGCGACGGCGACGACCGCCGTCGCGAACTGGCCGCAGCGCTCGACCTGGCTCGCGACCAGGGAGCGCTGATATTCCAGCTCCGTTGTGCGCTCCATCTTTTCGAGCTTGACGGCGCCGACCCGGCCGCGACCCGCGCCCAGTTGGTGGAAGCCGCAGAGCGCCTGCCCGACAACGGCGGCTGGCCGGAGCTGGCCCGGGCCCGCGTATTGCTCGGGTGAACGCCAACCGCGGCCGGGTGGCCATCCTCGGCGGCGGCATGGCCGGACTGGCCGCGGCGTGGCGGCTGAGTGAGCCCGGCTGGCAGCAACGGTTCGACTCGATCACCGTTTACCAGCGCGGCTGGCGGCTCGGCGGCAAGGGCGCCTCGAGCCGCGGGGTGCACGGGCGCATCGAGGAACACGGTTTGCATATCTGGCTGGGCTCCTACGAAAACGCGTTCGCGCTGCTGCGCGAGTGCTACGCCGAGTTGGACCGACCGCGCACCGATCCGCAGGCGCCGGTGCAGCGGTGGACCGATGCGCTGATCCCGGCCGACAACCTCGGCCTGGCCGAGCGGTGGGGCGCCGACTGGCTGGTGTGGCTCGGCACCTTCACCCGCAACGACGAGTCGCCTGGCGACCCGGCCACCGAAGGTCGGGAGATGACCGCGCTGGGCTTCATGCAGCGCGCACTGCGACTGCTGATCGACTTTGCGGAATCCGTCCGCGATCCGGTGCCGCCCGGCCTTGTGCTGTCCGACTCGCCGGCACCACCGATCATCGCTGACCGGGTCGACAGCATCCAGCAGGCGGCCGTGGCGGTGCTGCTCACGCTCACCGAACCGGCCGGCGGAGCGTCGGCCGATCTGATGGAGTCGATCCTGAACGCCATCCGCGGCGCCCTGGACTACGAGGAACGGCCCGACCACCGCCGGTCCTGGCTGCTGATGTCGCTGGTGGCCGCCACCGTGCGCGGTATCGTCGTCGACCGCCTGGTCACCGACGCGCGCGGCTTCCGGGCCATCAACGACGAAGACTTCGGAGCCTGGCTGGTGCGCCACGGCGGCCACCCCGACGTCCTGGAGTTCCCCCTCATCCGAGGCCTCTACGACCTGGTGTTCGGCTACGCCGCGGCCGACCCGGACCGGCCCGCGTTCGGCGCCGGCTTGGCAGTGTTCCTCACCGGGTTGGTTCTGTTCGAATACAAGGGCGCGGTGTTTTGGAAGATGACCGCCGGCATGGGCGACATCGTGATGGCTCCGATCTATCAAGTGCTGCGCCAGCGCGGTGTCACCTTCGAATTCTTCCACCGCCTCGACGCGCTGCACCTGGACGCCCAGCGGCAGGCCGTCGAGGCCATCACCCTCGGCCGCCAGGTCCGCCTCGCCGACGGGGTGCGGCACTACCAGCCGCTGACCACCGTGCGTGGGCTGCCGGTCTTCCCCGCCACCCCGCTGACCGAACAGATCGCCCAGGCGGACCGGGGTCGTGTACGCGAGTGGCATTCGCTGGAAAATCATTGGGGCACAGCGGAAGACGCGGAGGACCGGGTGCTGCGCCGCGGCGTCGACTTCGACCACGTTGTACTGGCGGTGTCACTCGGCATGGTCGAGATCGTGGCCGCCGAACTGATCGCCGACCGTCCGGAATGGCGGGATATGACCGCCAACATCGCGACCGTGGCCACTCAGGCGTTCCAGATCTGGCTGCGCGAGGACGAGTGCGCACTGGGCTGGAAGGGCACACCGGGTGTCACCACCAGTGCCTACCTCCCGCCGTTCGAAACCTGGGCGTCCATGCCGCAGACACTCTGGGCCGAGGAATGGCCCGACGACGAGGCCCGGGCCGTGGCGTACTTCTGCGGCAGCCTGGCCGCGGAACCCGCGGCCGGCGAGAGCGCGGCGGACTACGCCCGCCGGATGCGCGATCAGGTTCTCACCGACGCCACCGCGTTCCTCGAATCCGGCCTGCGCCTGTGGTTTCCCAAGGCGGTAACCGACGGCGGCTTCGCGTGGGAACTGCTCTGCGGCACCGGTGGCCGGCGGGGTGCCGAGGCACTGGCCACCCAACACGTCAGCGTGAACATCGACCCATCGGACCGGTACGTCCAATCGGTGCCCGGGTCCGACCGCTACCGGCTGCGACCCGACGAGAGCGGCTACGACAACCTAGTGCTCGCCGGCGACTGGACCGATTGCGGCATGAACGCCGGCTGCATCGAAGCAGCAGTCCGCTCCGGCCTGCAGGCCGCCAACGTGCTGCTGCGACGCGGACGGCACTACCGCATCCGCGGGTTCTACCTGCCCTGAGTGCTTGAGCCGTCGATGGGGCGGGCGCCCAGTTCGCTCTTCAACAGCTCCAGTGCGACCTCATCGGGGTCGCGTCGCGGCGCGGCTTCCGCTTCGTCGTCGTGGGCCTCGGCGATCAGTTCGTCTTCCTCGGCGCGCTGCGCATCGACCGGATCGGCCTGCGGTTCCGGCGGCAACGGTTCCTCGACGGGGGCCGGTTCGCCGGCGCCGACCTCGCAGCGCAGCCGCCAGTTCACCCCGAGGGCATCCTTGAGGGCGTCTCTGATGACGTCGGCGTTGTGTTGTTCGGTGAGCCGCTTGGCCAACGCCGGTGCCTTGTGGGCGAGGACCAGCGTGTCACCGTCGACGGTCCGGACGATGGCGTCGGCCAGCATCACGTCGATCACCTTGTTCCGGGCCCGGACCTTCTCGCGCACCGTGGACCACATGCTGCGCACCGCCGCCGCGTCCGGCGCGCCCGGCAACCCCGGCGCGGCGGGCGCCGGGGCCGGCTTCTCCGCAGCCGGCTTCTCCGGTGCGCCGAGATTGCCGTCAGGTTGATCCGCAGCCGGATTCGGCATGCGTGGATGCAATCTCGGCGGCGGTGGCGGAGGCGTCGGGGTGGAAGCAGGTTCGGGCTGGGTCTGCGGCTCCGGCGCAGCGGGGGGCGCCTGGGTCTTGCGGACGTACTGCTTCCCGGCAGCCGGGGCAGCACTTGCCGCGGCCTCGCCTGCCGGGATCGAGATGTCCAGCCGGGTTTCGATACGTTCGACCCGTTGCAGTAGCGCGGATTCGGAGTCGCTGGCGGATGGCAGCAACAGCCGCGCACACACCACCTCCAGCAGCAGGCGTGGAGCGGTGGCGCCCCGCATCTCCCCCAGCCCGGCGTGCACCACCTCGGCGTAGCGTGCCAGTGTCGCCGACCCGATGCGGGCCGCCTGATCGCGCATCCGCTCCAGCACGTCGCCCGGCGCATCGACCACACCGCGGCTGGCGGCATCCGGAACAGCTTGCAGCACAATGAGATCGCGGAAACGCTCAAGCAGGTCGGTGGCGAACCGGCGCGGGTCGTGCCCGGCGTCGATCACCGACTCGACCGCGCCGAACAGGGCCGCGGCATCATCGGCGGCCAGCGCGTCGACGGCATCGTCGATGAGGGCGACATCGGTCGCGCCCAGCAGCGCCAACGCCCGCGGGTAGTGCACCCGCCTGTCGTCGGCACCGGCGAGTAACTGGTCGAGGACGGAGAGGGTGTCGCGCGGCGAGCCGCCGCCAGCCCGGATGACCAATGGGAAGACGGCATCGTCGACCTCGACATCCTCGGCCGCGAGGATCTTCTCGATCAGGCCGCGCATGGTGCGTGGTGCCAGCAACCGGAACGGGTAGTGGTGGGTGCGCGAGCGGATGGTCGGCAGCACCTTCTCCGGTTCGGTGGTGGCGAACACGAAGATCAGGTGCTCGGGCGGCTCCTCGACGATCTTCAGCAGGGCGTTGAAGCCGGCCGTGGTGACCATGTGCGCTTCGTCGACGATGAAGATGCGGTAGCGCGATTGGGCCGGCGCGTAGAACGCCCGGTCGCGCAGTTCGCGGGTGTCGTCCACGCCGCCGTGGCTGGCCGCGTCGAGTTCGACCACGTCGACCGATCCCCCGCCGTTGGGGGCCAGGGCCGCGCAGGAGTCGCAGACCCCGCACGGGGTCGGGGTGGGGCCCTGCTCGCAGTTCAGCGAGCGCGCGAGGATCCGCGCCGAGGAGGTTTTCCCGCAGCCGCGCGGCCCGGAGAACAGGTAGGCGTGGTTGATGCGGCCCGCCGACAAGGCGGTCGACAGCGGCTCGGTGACGTGCTCCTGCCCCACCACCTCGGCGAAGGTCGCCGGTCGGTACTTGCGGTAGAGCGCCACGTCAGCAGGCTACTCACCTAGTCCGACGGGCGAGCACCCAGCAGGGATTCGGTGGCCGCCAGCAGCGCGGAGGTGCACAGCCCGTCGATGGCGTCGGACAGGTCGGCCAGCGTCGGGAAACTCGGCGCGATGCGGATGTTGGTGTCCTCGGGGTCTTTTCGATACGGGAACGACGCCCCCGCCTCGGTGACCGCGATCCCGGCGTCCTTGGCCAGCGCCACCGTGCGCTTGGCGGTGCCCGGCAGCACGTCGAGGCTGATGAAGTACCCGCCCTTGGGGTCGGTCCACGACGCGATCTTGGAGTCGCTGAGCCGCTTGTCGAGGATGTCGAGCACCAGCGCGAATTTGGGGGCCAGCAGAGCCTGGTGACGCTGCATGTGCAGTCGCACGCCGTCGGCGTCCCGCAGGAACTTCAGGTGCCGTAGTTGGTTCACCTTGTCCGGGCCGATCGACTTCTTCCCGGCGTACTGCAGATACCAGGCGATGTTGCCCAGTGAGCCACCGAAGAAGCTCACCCCGGCACCGGCGAAGGTGATCTTGGACGTCGAGGTGAACACGAACGGACGGTTCGGGTGACCGGCCTGCGCCGCGAGGCCCAAGACGTCCACCTGCCGGATGAAGTCCGTGGTGAGCGTGTGCACCGGGTAGGCGTTGTCCCAGAACAGCCGGAAATCGTCGGCGGCCGTCTGCATTTGGACCAGACGCCGCACCACCTCCCAGGAGTACACCGCACCGGTCGGGTTGGAGTACACCGGGACGCACCACATGCCCTTGATGGCCGGGTCGGCGGCCACCAACTCCTCGACCATGTCGACGTCGGGCCCGTCGTCGTGCATGGGCACCGGGATCATCTCGATGCCGAGCGCCTCGGTGATCGCGA
The DNA here is from genome assembly GCA_963715145.1 of uncultured Actinomycetota bacterium. Classification (GTDB taxonomy): domain Bacteria; phylum Actinomycetota; class Actinomycetes; order Mycobacteriales; family Mycobacteriaceae; genus Mycobacterium. Next base: position 242,807 of record CAVQRL010000003.1, read on the forward strand.
AGTGCCGGTCATAGCCCGGCGAGGGGCACAGGAACTTGACCGCCGGTTCGGCGATCCACGGCCGGGAGGAATCCACGCCGCCGTGCAGCATCGAGAACACCACGGTGTCGTGCATCAACTCCAGGCTGGCGTTGTTCCCGGCGATCAGGTTGGGCACCGGGATGCCGAGGAGTTCGCCGAAGATCGCGCGCAGACCGGTGAGCCCGTGCTGGCCGCCGTAATTGCGGGTGTCGGTGCCGTCATCGTCGCGGAAGTTGCCCTCACCGGGCATGCCCAGCAGGGCATTGGACAGATCCAACTGCGCACTGGACGGCTTGCCGCGGGTCAGATCCAGAGCCAGTTTCTTGGCCTGCAACTCGGCGTAGTTGCGGCGCTGCTGCTCGTGGGCAGCGTTGAGTTCATCAGGGCCGAGGGACTGAAACGACACCATGCGCCTTTCGTCAACCCGTGACTCGCCATACCGGCGAAGAAGGGGACCCCGCGCACCCGCCAGAGCCCGTTGACCCTTGCTGCCTTCCAGCCCTGGGGGAGTTCACGGGATGGACGCCGCGCGGGGTCCGGTGGTGAGTCTAATACCGGCCGCTCACGCCCGTCACCGCCGGTCGAGAACCGCCGTGCCGGTCGGCTACCATTGCCGACGGAGGATTCGCCTAGTGGCCTATGGCGCTCGCCTGGAACGCGGGTTGGGTTAATAGCCCTCAGGGGTTCAAATCCCCTATCCTCCGCAGCTAGTCCCGGGGTGCGACCTGGTTGTACGGCCCGGTCGCACCCCGCGACCCAATCATGCAAGGAGTGGCATGCGGACCCCCGCCGCGAGGGCACTGCACCTTGCCTTGTTCCTCATCGGCGTCGTTCTCTACGTGGTCTTCGTTCTGCCCCGCTGGTGGGTGCTGACCGGCGACATCCCATCGACGCTGGCGACGGCCGGCCGGATCGCGGCCGGCATTCCGATCGCCGCGGCGGCGTGGCCGGTGTGGCAGATCCTGCAGACGGCCTTGCGCAGCAAAACCCACACGCCCGAGATCGCGCTGCGACTGCGGGCGTGGTCGGCGGTGCTGCACGTGGTCGCCGGTGTGCTGATCCTGCTGGCGGCCATCGTCGAGATCTGGCTTCGCCTCGAGGTCGGCGGCCCCTACCTGTTCGCCGTCTACGGCGCCGCCGGGGCGATCGCGATCCTGGCGTTACTGGGGCTGTACCTGTCGTTCGTCGCCGAGAAACCGCCCGCCGCGCCCAAGGCACCCAAGCCGCCTAAGCCCGCGAAGGTGAAGAAGGCCAAGCCGGAGAAGCCGAAGGCCGAAAAGACTCCGCGCGGCAAGAAGCGGGCCGCGAAGTCCGAGGAGTCGGCCGAGACCCCCGCGGAGTCGGAAGCAGCGCCGGAAGCCGAGGCGGCCGCTGATACCGCGGCCTCAGAAACCGACCCGGCTGCCGACGCGGCGGCCACCGCCGCCGAGACGGAGACGACGGCCACGGTCGACGAGGAAGAGGGCGGGCTCCCCGAGTCCGGCGAAGCTCCCGAAGGACCTTCGGACACGGGAGCCGCCGCCGTTGACAAGACTTCAGCCGAACCAGCGGCCCAGTCGCAGTCCCCGGTCAGTTCCTTGCGCAACAAGCGCCCGGCCGGCAAGAGTGGGCGTCGTTTGCGGCGCTGACGCTCCGAGGGGCGTTCGTGCGCTTCGCGCCCTCACCCGAAAAAGGTGGCAGGCGGGGTAACTAAGGGATCAGGGCCGTTATGGGATTGGGGACAGCCGTCATCGTCGGCAGCTCAACTGAGATGTCGCTGATATCCACCGACCAGATCACGGCGTGATTCGCATACAGCGAGGAGTTGGCGACGACCTGCAATGTCAACGCCCCAACGAACCCCAGCGCGGCCCCGGACGCCAAACCCGCCGAGGATGAATCCTCGGCGGGTTGGCTTGTCGAGCTGGCGGCTGACTACGGGATTAAAGCCAAGAGGGGGTTGGCAACAGCCGTGCTAGTCGTCGGCAGGCTCACCGAAACGTCGCTGATATCCACCGACCAGATCACCGCGTTGTTCGCGTACAGCGAGGAGTTGGCGACGAGCTGGAGCGTCAGGGTGCCGTCCGCCGTGCCCGGTGCGGTGTAGGCGATGTTGGCGATGGGGAACGCGTCGATCGTGTGCTCCCTGCCGTCAAGGGTGACCGGGATGGGTGTGTTGATGTTCCCGAGCACCTGGCCGGTGGCGTTGTCGACGATCTGGGCGTACACCGCCTTGGCATTACCCGACCCCTTGTAGGTGAAGCTCACCAGAGGCTCCCCGACGACCACCGAGTACTTATCTTTCTTCGGGTCAACCGGATCCAGCACCGACTTAGGGACGGTGATGTCGACGTTGACCGCGTTGTTCGCCTCGGTGGCGAACACTTGGTTCAGCGGCCACGTAGTAATTGTCTTGCATACACTGTCACCAAGGTCGGCGCATCCCTTCACTGCGGCGGGATCCTGCAAACTCAGCGGGCCCGTCCTGCTGGTGAACGAGTTGATCCGGCCGCCGAGGGCGTTGGTGACCTCGATCGGCGGGGTGTCCTGGAAATCGTCGGTCCACGGGTATTCGCTAGAGGCCAGTGCCCTGGCACTCTGGTCCCACCACTGGAAGGGCTGCATGAAGCCCCCATTAGCCAATAACAAGAAGTACCCGATATTGGTGGGACCAATTATTGGAGCCGTGATCGGGATGTCCCAGAGGTATTGCTTCGTGTAGGAGTTGACCCAGATCATGTTCTCCAGGAACATCGCGGTGTTCTGCGCGGTCTGCTGAGCAGCGGTCTGCGTGGTGCAGACACCGTGGCCGCCGCAGAACCAGATCATCTTGGGCACGGCATCGAGGCTTAGAGCGTTGAAGCGGTTATAGACGGTTGGGGTGGGCTCGATGGTTCCGTTGAGGTAGGGATTCTGCTCCAGCAGGGTCTGCGCGTTCTCGACGGCCTGCTGTAGCGGGAACAGCGCGTCGACGGTGCCCTGGTTGAACATGACGGGAGCGTTCAGCTTGGACAGCAGCGTGGTCGGCCCACTGCTGGAGAGCACGGCCTGTCCCGACTCACTGATGAAACCGAACAGGTTGCCGGTGATCAGGGCTTGGGTGATCTGCGAGTTGACCCTGGTCAGCCCCGACGCCGATTCTCCCGAGCTGTTCGGCAGGAGCAGCGCACCGGCCAGCACATTGGCCCACCCCGTCTTGAACACGTTGTCCGGGTACAGCGACTGGTTGAGCGAGTTCCAGGCGATCGACGGCACGACCGCCTGGATGCGCGGGTCGACGGTGGTCATCTGGATACCGCCACCGTAGGAGCCGCCCATCATGGCGATTTCCGGCACGTCGGTTGCAATGACGTCACTGTTCGGGTCGCTGGGATCGGTGAGGATGTCCTCGGTGAGCACCGGGGTGTTGGCCAGACCCCAGTCGATCAGCGCGGAAACGTCGCGGCCCTCGTAGAACGGGTTGTCCAGTTGCAAGATGCCGCCGGAGTCCCATTCGCCGCGGGGGTCCCAGGTGATCACGTTGAACCCGAGGGGAAGCGCGTCGAACGGCGCGGGCAGTCCCTGGCCGCGGATCACGCCGATGGGCGGCGCCGCACCGCCGGCGTTTCCTAATGACGCATACGGATCGGTTGCGCCGGGCGAGCCGAGCCCCGGACCGTTGAAGACCGTGGCCTGCCGCTGACCCGGCAGGACCAGCGACCCCCCGGAAGCCGGGAAGTAGTTCGTGCTGATGGGTCGTGCCGTCGAACGAATCGACGAAGTAGGTGTAGGCGACCTGCTTGCCGCCGGTGACCAGTTGCCCGACGTTGACCGTGACGACTGGCGTCCGCCGATGCCCCGATGAGGGGAGCCAGCAGGTTGCCGATGAACGGTGTCTGCTGCAGAAGTCCGATGACCGCGGCGTTCAGGCCTCCGATGAGAGGTATGGCCTCGAGGAATTGATTGAACGCCGTGTTCTCGCTGACCCGGACGGTGAAGTCCTGTGTGCCCGTCGGGGTCGGCAGGTTGGTCGGATTGCGGGGTCGATCCAGGTCGCGTACGGCAGGAAGGTGTAGCTGCCATTGACGCCCTCGATCGGCGCTGCCTCCCGGCAAGTTGATCGGGACGTTGTTAAGGTGACCTTGCCGCGGTCGGACGTATCTGAGCCCTTGATACACCAGCGTGCAGTCCGAGCCCAACTCACCGCATCCGCGGGCACTGGTAATGTTCAGGTTGCCCTGCAGAACCCCGTCGAAGTACACGGTCACCGGGCCGACGGTCAGGTCCGAGGTCGCGGAGGCAGTCACCGAACCGGTGGCCGATGCGCCCACCGTCTCGCGCCGAATGAACGACGCCAGCAGCAGATCGGCCAGCGACGAGTCGGCCGGGCCCACCGGATCACTGCCCGCACCGTCGGAGGGCCCACCGGTCGCGGACACCACGACATCGCTCACCTCTCCGGGCACGGCCGCCTCGGGCTCGTCCACCACCGGATCGGCGATCACCATCGGCTCGACCGGCCCACTGTCGACAGGCCCCGGCCCGGCATCGGGCACCGCATTCTCGACGACGGCCACCGGGTCAGAACCACCGCCGGCCGGTTCGTCGACCACCGCGGCGACCGGCTCGACAACGGGTTCCGGATCGGCCACGACCGCCGCGGCGGGCACGCTGATCGGCTCGTCGTTGGCCGCAGCAGCCGGCGCCGGACGGGAGTTCTTCGTCTGCGCCGCAGCCGGACCCGCCGAACGGGAGGCGTTCGCCTGACCACCCACGGTGGAAGCCGCCGCCGAGGGAGCCCGGCCCGGCCGCCCCCGGCTCGGATTGCTGGCCTGCGAGGAATCCTTGTCTGCGGCAGATCCCGCCGAGCCCCGGGTGTCCGGCGAGGCCCCGCGATCCGCCGAAGCCACTCCCCCACCAGAGAACACGGCCACGCCGACCCCGAGGGCCACCGCCAATCCCCCGACCCGACCAACAAACTGTGATGCACCCATGGCGTCCTCCGGAGTTGTCGACAAAAGCTGTGCGAACACTAACTCCGCGGACGCCGCTTCTTAGGAGGTTTTAACGAAACTCCGAAAAACATTGTCGCGCCCCACCAACCGAGAGCCGCGCGGCCCGTTCAACGCGTCAGTAGATGGAGAAGTCCGTCGACCCGATTCCGTACGGCGTAGCGCCGTAATTCAGGTAGATCGGGTTCTGGTCGTACGGCGCATTGCCGGTGTTGAACAGCCCGCTGTCGATGTACGGCGTGGACTCGCGCGACGTCGTGTAGGTGTAGAGCAGCGTCGTGCCGTCCGGGGCATAGACGTCGATCTTGGTGCCGGCCGCAACGTAGTCACCCGCACCCGGGAACAGCGACCGGTTCAGCGTGCCGTAGACGCCACCGGAGTCGATGATCGCCGCGCCGTCCTGCTTGGCCCCGCCGTTGACGCTGACTTTGACGTAGGCGTCCGGGGCGCCCGGCAGCGAGACCTTGGTCGGGAACAGGTTCGGGCCCAGGATCATGTACCCGCCCAGGCCGAGCGGGTAGGCGTTCTGATAGATCAGCACGCCGTCGCTGAGTTCACCGGGCATCGCGGCGGTCGGGATGGGCACCGGTCCCGGACCGGCGGTGTTGGCGCCGACGCCGAGAATCCCGTCCGCGCCCCAGGCGAAGAAATCCTTGAAGTTCTGCACGCTGTCCGGGTAGTCCTCGTTGTCGGTCACGATGTTGACCGGCACGACGGCCTTCGCGCCGTCGCCGAGGTCGACGGTGGTGTTGTAGGTCTCGTAGTGGTAGCAGATGCCGCCGCTGAAGCAGCTGTTATCCGACCCGGTGGGCGTCCCGAGGCTGCCGGCGCCCACCTTGTCGCGGGTGGTGACCAGGCCGGACGCACCCGTGTCAACCAGTAGCTTGGCGTTCGAACCACCGTTGATCTTGGCCTTGACCAGCGGCTGGGTGCCCAGAACCATCTGCACCGGCACCTTGGCGTAGACCTTGCCGTTCTGCTCGGCCTCGCCGATGAGGGCCTTGGCGGGGGCGATGTCGGCGCCGAACCACCCCAACGGCGTGACGAGCGCCTGCGCCGTCTGCAGCGACAGACCCGCCAGCTTGGGGTAGAGCAGTTCGTTCTGCAGATTGGCCTGCGCGATGTTGTGGATCAGCGGTGTGCCCACCGTGCTGGCCACGAAGTTCTGCGCATTGGTGATGCTCGCCGCCCAGATCCCCAGCATGAGTTGCGCGGTGGCCAGCGCCGCCTGCGGCCCAAAGGACCCGAGACCGGCGAGGATGTTGCCCGAGCCCCACGTTGCGTCGGTGATCAAGGCCTTGGACTGCTCGATCTGCTGCAACGCCAGCTTGACGTGGGCGCCCGGAACGATCGGAGTCTCGGGCAGCCAGGACTCCATGCTTGGCGCCGGATCGGCGGCTGCGGGGGCGACGGCGGCGGCCGGTGCGGGATCGGTGGCCGGCGTCGGTGCCGCGACATCGGCCGCCGGGGTCGCGACGGTGGTCGCGAGGTCGGCGTCCGCGGGGGAACTCACCACAGCGGCGGCGGCTTCGCGTTTGGAACCCCTGGTCGCCACCGCTGCGGCAGGCCGGGGCTTGTTGGTCTCGACGGCGGGCGCGTCGTCAGCCTCAGCCACCTCGGGGATGGCGTCCGGCGTCGTGACAACGGTGGAGACGCGGCCGCGCTGACTCGGCGCAGGCGATGATTCGTCGGCGGAGGATGTGCTCGTCTGCGCTCTGACACGGGGCCCGGGCCGCGCCGCCCGGCGCGGCGCGTCGCTCTTTGCTGTGGCGGACGAAGCGTTGGCCGGCTTGTGCTCGGCACTCGCCGCGGAGCCCGCGTCGCCCTCGGCGTCGGCAAAGGCCACCGCAGTTCCGCCGACCATGGCAGCGCCCATGCCGAGCGTGACGGCGCCGACTCCGAGCCATGCGTAAGGCTGAATACGACCGCGGGCGGGGCGTTTGCGAGCGGAGTGGGACATGGAGTCGACCCCCTGAAGTGGTTGCCTTAAGTTTTCCTGAGATGTCTACCACACTTTAGCTGAGAGCCGGTACCCGCTGCCTGGTAGAGCCTGCTGGCCCGATTCCGACGTCACAAACCTCACGGTTTGTAGAGTGGAGCGGCACTATCGTCGGTTTCTTTGCCCGTTGGAGACGTATTCGAATCTGGGAAGGGGTCATGCCATGAAGGCGAAGTTCGTCATCTCGATAGCCGCGAGTCTGCTCCTCGTCGCGGGGTGTTCCACCGCGGATAAGAAGACCTCGGCGACAAGTACCGGCAGCGAGGCGTCGACCACCTCCACCACGTCGCAGTCCAGCAGCGCCAGTGCGACCTCATCGACCAGTGCGACCTCATCGACCAGTGCGACCTCAACGACCAGTGCGACCTCATCCACCAGTGCGTCACCGTCAACGAGCGACAGCGCTGTGCCGGCCGGCGCCAAAGAGACGTTCTGCCGTGACGTCAACACCGCCGTCAACATCACTCAGACGTCGGGTACGACCCTCACCGAAGCACAGACCACGGACATGACGGCGGCTCTGCAGAAAGCCTCTACCGAGGCACCGAGTGACGTGCCGGCCGACTTCGCGGGTGTCATCACCGCAATGCTCGCCGATCTGCAGGCACCGACGAACAATCTTCCCGACAGCTGGAATCCCAACGCCGAAAAGCTCGCGAGTTACGCGGCCGAGTACTGCGGATAGGGCTTACCCACTCAGCGCACCCCTGGGCCGGCCATGCGCCCAGGGGCTGCGTCGGGATCAGCAGGACAGACCCGCGGTCTGAGCGCCCGGGCCGATGGCCACGACTGGTACGCAGGTACGCAAATAGCGATCCCTGTCGGCCGGGCCAAAGCAGCCCGGCAGGCACCGTTGCGGTGAAGGATGGCGGATGTGGCCGCCCCCGCACTACCGACGCCCATGGCGTCCTACCGCACCTGGCACCCGCGCCTGACCAGTCGCGTCCTGCTTGATCTGCGGATTTGGATGATGGGGTTCGGCCTCCTTATCGGCGTCATCTTCCCGTTCGCGGTCGTCCCCCTGGGAGTCCCCCACGGCGTCGCGATCCGCCCGGCCTTCTTCGCCGCGACCATCGCTGGCCGGCCTGCTGGTCGGCGCGGTCAACACCGCCCTGGTCCAGATGGTCGTCGGCGTCCGGCTGCGAGCACTCGCGGTCGGCATGAGGCGCGTCGAGGTTTCGATGCGTGAGGCCACCGAGACGGGAGACTGGTCGTCGTGTGACCCGGCTTCTTGCCGCGTTCCGGTCGACTCCACCGACGAGCTCGGCGAGTCTGCCCACTCCTTCAACCTCCTCGTTGAGAGCTTGGCAGCCAGTCACCGGGTGAACGACGGAATATCGGCCATCGGAGAGGCCCTCGCCGCGCACCTGGAACTCACGCCACTGGCCGAGTCGGCCCTCCATGAGTTGACCATGCGCACGGGCATCGAAGGGGCCGCCTTGCTGGTGGTCAACGCCGGTCGCATCGACCTCGTCGGCTCGCTCGGCATCCGGGACGCGTCCGGACTCGCGGATTCCGACACCGTCGGGAACGTCATCCGGTCACACGAACCCCGGGTTCTCCACCTACCTCCCGAGGTCACCCTGAACGGGACGGTCGTCACCTTCGTCCCTGCTGAGGTCCGGGTTATTCCCGTGCGCTACGGAGTCGCCATCGTCGGCGTGCTGATACTCGCGGCAGCCCGCCCCATGGACCGGGAGGCCGTCGCCGTCGTCGAGTCGGCTCTTCCCGGCCTCGCCGTCGCCCTCACCAACGCGGTGAGCCACCAGGATCTTCAGCGGGTTGCCGCGCTCGATCCGCTGACCTCCATCTACAACCGCCGGTTCGGTATCGAGCGGCTCAAGGAGGAGGTCGGCCGTTCCCAGCGGTCCGGGGATCCCCTCGGGCTCCTGATGCTCGACCTCGACCACTTCAAGTCAGTCAACGACACCTACGGCCACATCGTGGGTGACCGGGTGATCCAATCCGCCGTGAGCGCCACTCGCCAGGTGCTGCGCGAGGGCGACGTCCTCGTCCGCTACGGCGGTGAGGAGTTCCTCGTCATCCTGCCCGGAGCGGGTCGACGGGATCTGACGGATATGGCCGAGCGAATCCGGCGGACCATCTCCGAGACGGAGACCGTCACGGGCGGGCATCAGCTGTCGATCACCGTGAGTATCGGCGGCGCGGGTCTACCCGACCACTTCGTTCGCGACCCGCTGGGACTCATTGAAATCGCCGACCAGGCGCTCTACACCGCCAAAGCCACCGGGCGAGACCGCAGCGTCATCGCGTAGGCGGGACCCGTTCTGCCACAACGGCGGAATGGGCCGGGCAATATGGTGTCTACTACGGTATCCGCACTGATCGAAGGGTTGCAGCCATGAGCGCGGGTTGGCGCACGCCGGACTTCAGCTCGTGAAGTTCGAGCAGCGTAAGAAATCATCGAGCGACCCGCACGATCCGCCAGGACCGGACAGAGCAGACGCGCGGACACCTCCGTCATAGCGTCCGTGATGATCCGCCTGCTGGTCACGATTTCGCTGCTCGAACTGTCGATCATGTTGCTGTTCTCCGCCATCGCGCTCGACGTCAATCCGATCGCCGAGGCCCTGCTCGACGCCGGCCTGCTGTCCTTCGGGGCCGCCCCGGTGATCTACCTGTGGATCGTGCGCCCGTTCGTGCGGTCCCGAGACTTCGCGGTGATCGAGCTGCGCGGCAAGGAGCGTGCGCTCGCCGAGATCAATCGCGAGTTGAATTTTCGACTGCGATCTGTTGGATGAGCACGCCATAGTTAGCGTGACCGACCGGCGCGGCACCATCACTTACGTCAACCAGAAGTTCTGCGACATCAGCGGCTATTCGCGTGAGGAACTGATCGGCCAGAACCATCGTATTGTGAAGTCCGGCCATCACCCGGCGGCGTTCTACGATCAGATGTGGCGCACGATCTCCCACGGCGAGGTCTGGCACGGCGAGATCTGCAACCGGCGCAGGAACGGCGGGGTGTATTGGGTGCGTTCCACCATCGCCCCATTCCTCGACGAGCGCGGCAAGCCGTTCGAATACGTGGCCGTCAGAACCGACATCACCGAAAGCAAGGACACCGAGGCCGCCCTGCTCGAGGCGCAGACCGTGGCGAAGCTGGGGGGGTTCATTTACGACCGGGCGCGACAGCGGTATGGCTGGTCCGATGAGGTGTTCCGGATTCTGGGCCTCGATCCGGCCAGGGATGAGGCCAGCCGAGACTTGTTCTTGGCCGTGGTGCATCCCGACGACCGCGAATTGGTGGTGACGAGTTTTCAGGACTCCGTGCCCGCGGGTGAACCCGTCGATGTGGAACACCGGATCATCCGGCAGGACGACGGGGAAGTGCGGTGGGTGCATCGCCGTGTCCGCCATGAGTTAGGCCCCGGCGGGGAGGTGGTGCGTTATACCGGGGTGATCCAGGATGTGACCGACAGGCACGAGGCGCAGGAAGAGGTGCAGCGGCTGGCCGTGACCGATCACCTGACCGGGTTGGCCAACCGCGGCGAGTTCAACCGGCAGTTCGATCGTCATCTCGGGCTTGCGGCGCGTAAGGGTGGCCGGTTAGCGCTTCTGCTGGTCGACCTCGACCGGTTCAAGCCGGTCAATGACGACTTCGGCCATCAGGTTGGTGATGCCGTGCTACAACGGGTGGCCGACGTCTTTCGCCAGCAGTGCCGCAAGACCGACATCCTCGCCCGCTGGGGTGGTGATGAGTTCGCGATCCTGATGATCAATCCCGATGACCTCGCGAGCATCGGCCGGACCGCCGGCCGGATCATCGCCGAAATCGGCCGGCCCATGACCGTCCGCGGCCACGAGGTGCGCACCGGGGCCAGCATCGGCGTGGCCGTCTGTCCCGACGACGGGTCCGACGAGGACGTGCTGACCTTCAAAGCCGACGCCGCCCTCTACCAAGCGAAGGTCCAGGGACGCAACACCTACCGCTTCTACACCCACACCGTCGACGACGCCAGTCACTGAGCCGGCTGTCAGGTGAAACCACGACACAATCGCCGAGCGCCTACTTCGGGGAGGCTCGCAGAACGCCGGCAATCATCCGACCCGCCGCCTTCGACGTGTCGACGCCCTTACGCAGTGACTTCAACACGATGTCGCGGTGGCCGAGGGCCGGATCGCGCGAAAGTTCCGAGACGATATCGGTTGCATCGGAGATGTCGGGCGAGTGCGTGCCATGTTAAGCGGCACATCGCCTCAATTACCGGTGTTGTTCCTCTTCAAGTCCCGGTCCCGGCTCGGCTGCACCCTTTTCGGTTCGCCCGGCATCTTCGGATAGTTGGGGGGATACGGGAGATCGCCAAGCCCACGTTCGGCGTCGGCGTCAGCCATCGCCAGCAGCGGCTCGATCGACTGGGACAGCGAGTCCATCTCCGCCATCGGGTCGCCCCGGCGCGCGACGAGCCCCGGCACCGTCGCCATGGTGTAGTCGTCCGGCGTTGCGGCGCCGGCCAATTCGCTCCAGGTGAGCGGGGTGGAGACGGTCGCGATCGGCGTGGGCCGCACCGAGTAGGCGGCGGCGAAGGTCCGGTCGCGAGCGTTCTGGTTGTAGTCGATGAACAGTTTCGATCCCCGTTGCTCCTTCCACCATGACGTGGTGACGAGGTCGGGTGCCCGCCGTTCGACTTCCCGGGCCAGTGCGATACCGGCCCGGCGGACCGCGACGAAGTCCCAGTCGGTCCGGATGCGCAGGAACACATGAATTCCGCGGCCCCCGGAGGTCTTCGGGTAGCCCACCAGATCGAGTTCGTCGAGCAACGGCTTGAGGATGTCGACGGCGATGGTCCGGGCTTCGGCGAACCCGGTGCCGGGTTGCGGGTCGAGGTCGATGCGAAGTTCGTCGGGATGGTCGGTGTCCGGACAGCGAACCTGCCACGGGTGCAGGGTGATCGCGCCCATCTGAGCCGCCCACACGATGGCCGAGGGGTGCGTGACCATCAGCGCGTCGGCGGTCCGCCCGGAGGGGAACGTCACCCGGCACGTCTGCAGGTAATCCGGGTGTTTCTCCGGTACCCGCTTCTGATAGATCTGCTCGCCGTCGATGCCGTCCGGAAAGCGTTGCAGGTGCGTCGGGCGATCGCGCAGTGCGGTGAGCATGGGACTCGACGGCGTCCCGTCACCTCGCTCGCCCACGCAGGCCACTGCCCGGTAGTAGTCGATGAGCGTGCCCTTGGTTCCGGCAGCACCCAACCTGGGGAAGAAGATCTTGTCGCGGTTGGTGATTCGGACGGCGACACCGTCGACGTCGATCTCCTCGGCGGGTGCGGGCATCAGCGCTCACCTGGCAATCGGCACCGGCTCACATTTCGACGCTAACTCATCCCAGGCCAGGGCCGTGAAGTACCGGCGAGCGTCCGGACGGCGAGGATGTCGCTTACCGGGTCGACTCAGTGATCCAGCAGGCTGCGCAGCATCCACGCCGTCTTCTCGTGAACCTGCATCCGTTGGGTGAGGAGATCGGCCGTCGGCTCGTCATTCGCTTCGTCCGCAGTGGGGAAGAGCGTGCGCGCCGTACGGACCACCGCTTCCTGGCCCGCGAGCAGGTCGCGAATCATATCGGTGGCGTTGGGTTCGCCGGCTTCTTCGGTAATGCTCGTCAACCGGGCGAATTCGCGGTAGCTGCCGGGCGCTTTCGCTCCCAGCGCCCGGATTCGTTCGGCGATGAGGTCGACGGCGAGCGCCAGTTCGTTGTACTGGGTCTCGAACATCAGGTGCAGGGTCTGGAACATCGGGCCGGTGACGTTCCAGTGGTAGTTGTGCGTCTTCAGATACAGCGTGTAGGTGTCGGCCAGAAGATGGGACAGACCCTCGCAGATGCGGGCTCTGGCTTCGGCGTCGATCCCGTTATTGATGGTCAGATCGGCATCGGTGCTCATAGTGACTCCAACGGGGTTGGGCGCGGATTACTTTCGGGCTTCTCGACTTCTCAGCCTAGCGGCCGCGGCCGCACATCTTCACGGAGTTGCAGCCCGAAACGATTTTCGGCGTACCGGTCCGGCTGACCGCGACCCGGGCGACGATGCCCGCCTGGCCGCCGAAGTTAGCATGGCCTCGGGCGCTTGGAATGACCGCACAGGGAACGGCTGAATGGTACCGAGGAATCCCCGCCGGCTGCTGCTGGTGATCCTGCTCGCCCTCGTCGTGGCCTGGCCGATCGGCGGTGTCGGCCGCGCCGCCGCCGCGCCACAGGACCAGGTCGTGCTGTATTTCTTCTGGGCCGAGGGGTGTCCGCACTGTGCTGCCGCCAAGCCGATGCTCGCCGAATTTCAGCAACGCTATCCGCAACTGGAGGTGCGTTCCTTCGAGGTCAGCGCCAATGTGGACAACCAGCGGCGGCTTGCGGCGATGGCCGCGAAGTTCGGGATCGAGCCGACCGGGGTGCCGGTCTTCTTTCTGGGCGCCCAGCACTGGGTGGGCTACTCCGAGTCAGCAACCCCCAGGTTGCTGGAGGCCGCGATATCGCGGTGTGTGTCCGCCGGGTGCGGGGATGCCGGAGCGGAGGTATCGGATGCTGATGCGGCGAAGCCGCCCCGCGGGGCGGTCGATCTACCGTTCGTGGGGCAGATCGACCCCGAGCGGCAGTCGCTGCTGCTGAGCACCGTCCTGATCGCCGCGGTCGACGGGGTTAATCCGTGCTCGATATGGGTGCTGTCGATCCTGCTCGCACTGACGCTGCGCACCGGTTCGCGGCGCACCACTGCGATCACCGGGCTGGTGTTCATCGTGGTGACCGGACTGGTCTACGCACTGTTCATCGGCGGCATCTTCACGGTCTTCCAGGTGCTCAGTTTCACACCCGTAGTCCGGGTCGTCGTCGCGATCCTCGCCGCGGCCTTCGCCGCCATCAACATCAAAGACTTCTTCTGGTTCAAGGCGGGCGTCTCGCTGAGCATCCCGGAAGCCAGCAAGCCCGGAATCTACGACCGGCTGCGGCGGGTTCTGGGTTCAGCGCAGTCACTGCCGGCCCTGGTTGCCTCAACGGTGGTCCTCGCAGCGGGCGTGTCCTTCGTCGAACTGGCCTGTACGGCCGGGTTTCCCGTGCTGTGGACCACCATCGTCACAGACCGGGGAGTCTCCCCGGTGATCTTCGGCCTCCTGCTGGGCGTGTACATGCTGGTGTACCAACTCGACGAATTGGTCATTTTCGCCGTGGCGGTCACCACCATGCGCATGACGAAACTGCAAGAGCGCCAGGGCCGCTTGCTCAAACTACTCAGCGGCATGCTGATGCTGAGCCTGGCGGTGGTGATGCTTGTCAAGCCTGCCCTGCTCAACGATGTTCGGACAGCGCTGCTGGTCTTCGCGGCGGCGGCCCTGGCGACGGCGCTGATCCTGGTGGTCGATCGCCGGTTCAGGGCGACGCAGCAGACGGCCCGGGAGACCAAGGCCCCACGGTGACGGTCCCGACGGCGAAGGTGAGCATCGGCGGGGCCAGGGACCAATGGCACCAGCGCGGGGTTCACCCTTGGTTTTAGGCTTGCCGGTGCACGGACGGAAAGGGGGCCAGATGTCGAATATCGGAATCGTGGTCGGTGTAGACGGCTCGGCGTCCTCGACCGCCGCGGCGAGGTGGGCTGCCGGAGAAGCCCAATCACGCAACCTCCCGCTCCTGGTGGTCACTGTGCTCGCTCCGATCGCACCGGTCGGCGGCCCGTGGCCGGAGGTGCCGGTCCCCGAGGGATACGAAAGGCTGCAGCAGTCCGAGGCACAGGAGATCCTCGACGCGGCCCTGCGGACCGCCGCGGACAGCGTCGAGGGTCGCGGCCTTCAGATCACCGGCGAGGTGGTGCTGGGACCGATCGTGGCGAACCTGGTGGACATGTCCGAACGCGCCGAGATGATGGTGGTGGGTTGCCGAGGTGAGGGTGGTGTCAAGCGCGCGCTGCTGGGGTCGGTGAGTTCCGGGCTGGTGCATCACGCGCACTGCCCGGTCGCGGTGATCCATGCTGAAGAACTTCCCTCGGCGCAAGCTCCGGTGGTGGTGGGTGTCGACGGGTCGCCCACATCGGAATTGGCCACGGCAATCGCGTTCGACGAGGCATCGCGGCGCGGTGTTGCCCTGGTTGCCCTGCACGCCTGGAGCGATATGGGGCCGATCGAGTTCGCCAGCGCCAACTGGGCGCCGATCGAGTGGCGCAACATCAGGGACGCGGAAGAGGAAGTGCTCAGCGAGCGGCTGTCGGGCTACAGCGAACGCTATCCCGACGTGACCGTGCACAAGATCGTGGTGTCCGACCGGCCGGGGCCACGATTGCTCGAAAAGGCGGGCGAGGCACAGTTGTTGGTTCTGGGGAGCCACGGGCGGGGTGGCTTTCCCGGCATGCTGCTGGGTTCGGTCTGCAATGCGGTCGTCAGCTCGTCCCAGATACCGGTGATCATCGCCCGCTTACCGGGAGCGTCAGCCGGCATCGGCGGGTCATGACAGCGTCTGTCGCAGTAGCGCAGACATAGGATCGCCGCCGCTCGAATCGGTGGGCTTGGGCAACTGTTCGTACGTGCATGACCGCGGGTCGCGGTCCGGCCGCCACCGGTTGAACTGGGCGGTATGACGGAAGCGGTCGCCTTCCATATGGTCGTACCGGACCTCGACGACCCGCTCGGGCCGGAGGGGGACAAAAGACAGATCCTTGCCGGCGTTCCACCGGGATTGCTCCGTCACGCCGCTGCCCGCGTTTGCCCACTGCCACGGGTGGTCCTCGAATCCTGTTGCCAACGGCTGTAATTCAACGAACAACTCCCTGCGCCGAGCCATCGGAAACGCTCCGATGACTCCGACCGGAGCCAAGGTTCCGTCACTGCGGTAGAGGCCGAGAAGCAGTGAGCCGATGGCACTGTCGCCGGACTTGTGCAGTCGATATCCGGCGACCACGCAGTCGGCCGTTCGTTGATGCTTGACCTTGAACATCGCCCGTTTGTCCGGTAGGTAGGGCACGTCCAGGGGCTTGGCGATCACGCCGTCGAAACCCGCGGCCTCGAGTTCGTCGAACCAGCGTTGCGCGGTCGCCAGATCGGTGGTGGCCGGCGTGCGCAGAAAGGAGGGACCGCAACCGGCGAGAGCCTCGACCAGTGCCGCGCGGCGAACGGAGAATGATTCGGTGGTGAAGTCTCGATCGCCCAGCGCCAACAGGTCGAAGGCGACGAACGAGGCCGGGGTGGCCTCGGCCAGCATGGTCACTCGGGACTTGGCGGGGTGGATGCGCTGTTGCAGCGCTTCAAAGTCCAGCCGGCCATGAGCGAAGATGACGATCTCGCCGTCGATCACACATCGCTCTGGAAGCTCTACTTTGGCTGCTGCGAACAATTCTGGGAAGTAGCGGGTCAGGGGCCGCTCGTTGCGGCTGCCGAACTCCACGTCATCGCCGTCACGAAAGCAGATCGACCGGAAGCCATCCCATTTCGGTTCATAACTGGCACCCTCGGGAATTCCCGGCACCGACTTCGACAACATCGGCGACACCGGCGGCATTACAGGCAGATCCACTACTTCATTGTGCCCGCTTCCCGACCGCTTACCCGCGTAGCTTCGTCCTGTGCACGAACAGCGATCCCGCTCCCGCAGTAGCGGCGTCGCGCCCGGGCTCGGGCGGCCGCCGGGCTCCTAGGGTTAACGGATGCACACCTCAGCGGCTCCCCCGGCGGGCCGGTTCGCGCCCAGCCCCTCCGCCGATCTGCACATCGGCAACCTGCGCACCGCGGTGCTGGCCTGGCTGTTCGCCCGCTCCACCGGGCGCCGTTTCCTGATCCGCGTGGAGGACCTCGACGACCGCACCCACGACGACGTCGCGCGACGCCAGTTGGCGGATCTGGCCGCGATCGGGATCACCTGGGACGGGGAGCCCGAGTGGCAGTCGGCACACCCGCAGCGATACGACACGGTGATCGCCGGCCTCGCCGAGCGGAGTCTGGTCTACGAATGCTATTGCAGCAGAAAGGACATCCTCAATGCACCGCGCGCACCGCACGCACCGGAGGGCGCGTACCCGGGAACCTGCCGAGACCTGACCGCCGCACAGCGCAACCGGCGACGGGACGGCGGGCGCCCCCCGGCGCTACGACTGCGGGCCGAGGCCGGCGAATACGCCGTCACCGACTTGCTCCACGGCCGCTACACCGGGGTGGTCGACGACTTCGTGCTGCGCCGCGGCGACGGGGTACCGGCCTACAACCTCGCAGTGGTGGTCGACGATGCACACGCCGGCATCGACCAGGTCGTTCGCGGAGACGACCTGTTGCCCTCGTCGCCGCGGCAGGCGTACCTCGCCGCACTCCTGGGCTACCCGCAGCCGGTGTACGCGCACGTTCCCCTGGCACTCAACGCCGACGGAAAGCGGCTGGCCAAACGCGACGGTGCGGTCACCCTCACCGAACTGGGCGTGCCGCGGGCATGGGAACTGATCACCGGCTCGTTGGGGTGGCCGGCGGCCGTCGCGCCGACGACGAAAGCGGAGGGGCGACCGCCGTTGCAGGCCCTGCTCGCGAGCTTCAACCCCGAGCACCTGCCCCGGGAGCCGTGGACCTATGGCTCGCGCTGACTACACCGGCAGTTCCTTCTGCCCCCATGGCGAGTCGTAGGCGGTGAGCAGTTCCAGGAACGGGATCGAATCGAAGCATTCCGGCCCTAGCACGCCGGTGCCGCTCCACACGCCGGTGGACAGAAGTTCCAGAGCCACAACGGGATTGATCGCGGTCTGCCAGACCACGCATTGGTGGCCATACTCGGCCATCGACCACTCGTTGTCGACGACGTGGTAGAGGTAGGTCGACCGCGGTTTGCCGTCCTTGCCGGTGCCGGTGACCCACAGGCCGGCGCAGGTCTTGCCTTTCATCTGCGGACCGAGCGTCGCGGGGTTGGGCAGGCAGGCCGCCACCACGTCGCGGGGCGAGACCTCGACCCCACCGACGGTGACCTTCTCCGTTCGATCCAGGCCCAGCTTGTGCAGCACCTTGAGCACCTCGATGAATTCGTCGCCGAGGCCGTACTTGAAGGTGACGCGTTTGCAGTCGATCCAGCGCGGCATCAGCAGCACTTCCTCGTGCTCGACATTGACGCACTCGACTGGACCGATCCCGTCCGGGAAGTCGAAGACCTCCGGCTCGCTGAAGGGTTCGGTGACGAACCAGCCCCGGTCCTTCTCCCAGATCACCGGCGGGTTGAGACATTCCTCGATGGTCGTCCAGATGGAGAACGACGGCGCGAACTCGTAGCCCTCGACGGTGAGGTTCGAGCCGTCCCGGGTGCCGAGTTCGTCGATCTCACTGAAGAGGTGGTCGGCGGCGTAGCGGGCGAAGACGTTGGCCAGACCCGGCTCCACGCCGAAGCCGAGCAGCGCCAGCAGGCCCGCTTCCTTCCATTTCGGCTCGAGTTCGAACTGCTCGTCACCGAGTTTCACTCCGGTCAGCTCGTACGGCTTCTCAGGGTGACGCTGCGACAGGCTCATCGCCATATCCAGATAGTTGGCGCCGCCGGCGAGTGCCCCGTTGAAGATCGGCATGTCGAATCGGGGGTCGACGGCATTGACCACGTGGGTGATGCCATGCCGGCGAACGAGTTCGGCGACCGCCTCCGCGGAACTGGCGTCGACCTGTTCGGCGCTGAACCGCCGGTCGACGGCGACGACGGCCTGCTCGGCACGGGCCTTGTCGTAATCGGCGACGACGATCTCGTCGAAGAAGTCGCGACGTGCCGCGATGGAACAGAACGCCGAGCCGACACCGCCGGCGCCCACCAGGAGAATCTTCACCCCGGCAATCTATCGGTTTTCCGCCGCCGATGTCTGCTTACACGGAGGCCGCGACGGCCTCGACCACACTCGAGTCGGAGAAGGCCGACGTGTTCGCCGGACCGTCGAGGGCGGTAGCCGTGGCGGTGACGAATCCGCCGGCGGTGATCGTCGCATTCACCGGAATCGTGAAGGTGAAGTCGCCTGCCGCAACGTTGTTCCGGGTGGCGATCCACGTCTCTCCCTGAACGCCCGGCGCCGCGGTCGACGGGGAGTAGAAGACCTGGATCTCGAAGGCGTCGACTCCGGCCACGGGATCGACCTTCCCGGCTACGACGAGTTGATTGTTGCTCGCCGAGAGCTGGGCGGACTTCAACTTGGGCGCCGGTTGTGAGTCGTTGCCGTTGTCGCTGAGCCTGATTCCCAGTCCACCATTGCTGAAGATCGAGTTGGTGAGGATCGAGTTTCCGTTGCCCTTCTTCACCTCGACGCCGTCGGTCCCGTTGCCGGCGATGGTGTTGTCGCTGATGCCGGCATTCCTGGAGTCCTCGACATGAATGCCGTCCGCCGCGTTCACCGAGATGGTGTTGCCGGTGATCGACGCTCTGTCGGACTTGGCTGTGAGGCTGATGCCGTGGGAGCCGTTGCCGACGATGTTGTTGCCGGTGATCTGCACGTCGCCGGTGCCGGTGACCTCGATGCCCGCCTTGCCGTTGCCGCTGATGGCGAAGCCCTCGATCTGCGATGGGTTCGCGTCGGCGACGATCACGCCTGATCCGGAAAAGTTCTGGATGATGCCGCCGCCGGTGAACGCCGCCGAGGTGCCGACTCCGATGTCGATTCCCTTTTCCGAGGAGTAACCCAGATTTCCCTGCAGCCCGACGCTCGCGGGGACATTGATCGTCGCCACACCGCTGAGTGCGCCCAGCGCCACCGCACTGACCTGAAGTCCGCCAAGCGGGTTTCCGGAGCCGACATCGCCGTTGAGCGTCGCGGTCTTCTTGTTGCCGGGCGTGAGGGCCAACTGGAAGCCCTTGCCCTGCTGCGAATCGATGGTGCCGTTGACGGTGATGTCTCCGCCGACGATGCTCGTCGGGCCAACCAGTGTGGTTGCGCCGCCTATTGAGAAGGTGCCGTCCTCAACCGAATACAGTCCGCTCAGCGAGACGTCGTCGCCGTAGGACTGGTCTGCGGAGGTGGCAACGCCGGCGGTCGGCTGCGGCGACGCCTGCATGAGGCCCCATCAGCGAGAGACCGAGAAAGACCGTCGCCGCCCCCATCCGTGCGATCGACCGTCCTGCCATGGTCACACTCCTCGCCAGCCTCCGGCACTCACGCGAATCCGCAGGCTAGCAAAGCCAATAGGTCCGCAGACGAAGGTTTGACGGACGCGTCATATATCGACGTCGAGTTGCGCCATCCCGCGCAAGGTGACGTGCGGCTTGTAGACAGGCTCACCGCCGAGGCGGGCATCCGGGAAACGCCGGGTCACCGCGGACAGCGCAACGGTCGCCTCGAGGCGGGCAAGTGGCGCGCCGAGGCAGAAGTGCGGCCCCAACCCGAACGCGAGATGCCGGACCGCCGCCCGGCGCGGGTCGTAGTCATCGGGCCGATCGATCACCTCGGGGTCGCGGTGCGCGGCGGCCAGCAGCAGCATCATGGTGTCGCCCTTGGGGATTGGCACATCGCCGATGCTCATATCCTCCCCGGCGACGCGTCCCACCAGTTGGACCGGCGGGTCGTAGCGCAGCGTCTCCTCGATGATCGCCGGAGCCCACCCGGCATCCCGGGCGAGATCGGTCCAGACGTCCCGGTTGCGCAGCATCGCGAGCACCCCGTTGGCGATCAGGTTCACCGTGGTCTCGTGCCCGGCGATGAGCAGCAGGTTGCAGGTCGCGACGATCTCGTCCTCGGTGAGTTGGTCGCCGGACTCCTCGACCGCGATCAGACCCGACATCAGATCGTCGGCCGGCCGGGCGCGTCTCTGCTGCAACAGATCCCGCAGGTACCCCCGCAGCCATAGGGCGGCCTGCAGACGCTCCTCGAACCCCTGCGACTGACCGGTGAAGGCGATGAAGGGATCGAGTCCCTGGGCCAGCAGCGACGACGCCCAGCTGAATTTCGGCTCGTCCTCGATCGGCACCCCGAGAAGCCGGCAGATGACCGCCACCGGCAACGGATAGGCCAGATCAGCGATCACCTCGAACTCCCCGGTCACCTCGACCTTGTCCAACAGGCCGTCGACCAATGCGGTGATCTCGGGCTCCAGCCCCTTGACGACCTTCGGGGAGAACGCCTTGCTGACCAGACGGCGCAGCCGCGTGTGGTCGGGCGGATCGAGGAACAGAAACCCCGGCGTCCCGAACGGCCGGGCCGCAGCGCCCTCGTCGACGGCCTTCTGCGCGGCGGTGGACTTCAACCGGTCGGCGCACGACCGCGGGTCCCGCAACACCTCGTCACACGCGGCGAAGGACGAGAACACCACGAGGTTGGAATCCGGAAGCTGCAGGGGCCCGCGCCGGCGGATGCGGTCCAAGACCGGGTAGGGGTCGGCCCGGTTCGCCGGTTCGAGCAGTTCGAGCAGCAGGCTCCGCGAGTCGGTCATCGGTCCAGTGTGCACGGCATCCGACTCAGGGCACACGAGCCTGGCCGCAGCCCGCCCCGATCGTCGGGCCCCGGCTCAGCGCCGTGTGCAGCGGAAGGGTGCTGTCGCCGTTCCTCAGGTCGACCACCGCGGGAAGCGACAGCCTCACCTCGTACGCCACCTCGTCACCCTTGGCCTTCTTGCAACTCAGCGCAACCCGCATCCCGGCGCCGCCGCCGAACTCCGCGTCGAAGGTCTGGCGCACCGAGCGTGCCGAGATCTGCCCGCCCGCTGAAGCGCCGAACACCGGATTGAGGACCCGGGTCACCTGCTGAGCGAGATCCGTTGCGATACCGAAGTATTCGGGGGGAGCGACACCCGAACAGGTGCCATGGGCATACCACTCGTGGGTGGTCATCAGTGCGGAGTCGGACAGCATCGTCTGCAGGCGGTTCTGCAGATCATCCGGCAGAGGCACCGGGCTGCGTTTGCTGTCGGACGCCCTCTTGGGCACGTCGCAATACTGTTCGGTCGGCGGTTGAGGCCACAGACCGTGCAGGACGAAGCTCTGGCCCAACTGGTCGACGTGCCCGGACCGGCAGCCAGAGTTGTCCGGTTCGACCCGGCACAGGCTGGGCCCCCAGGTGAGTACCAGCAGGCTCGACGTCGAGTCCCCCGCATTCGCCGACGGGCGAGGCCGACGATCGAGGACCAGGAGGCTGAACGCCACCGCCCCGGCGACGGCCACCGCGAGAACCGCCGATATCGACAGAACGGCCTTGTCGCCTCGTTTCATGATGGGCTCCATTCAACAGTCACCGACGGCGGCCCGCACGGCATACAGTGTGTCCGTCAGTGACCAGACTCAGAGCCGCCCCGTGAACGACGTCGATCGCTGGTTCGAACGGACCGCCCGGCGGAATCGAACGCCGGTCTCGTTGTATTCGTGTCTGCTCACCGGTCGGCTCGGCCGTTATTTCGTTTATCGCCTGCGCTACCCGTTCCTGATCGCCACGGTCCGCTTCGCCGTCCACGTCGCGGAGTTCTTCATCCTGCTGTCCAGTCTGGGTGGGGTCGCGGCCTTCACCGTGATGGTGCTGCGAGCAGGCAGTCTGATCGTCGCCGGCGGATGGTGGGGGCTGCTGGAGATCATGCGGGAGCGGCTGCGGCGGTTCGCCCGGGCCGGCCAACGGGAGGCCAGCGAATACGAGATCGGCCGCTGGCTGGCGCTGTCGGCGATCGCGGGCCTGGTCGTCACCGCGGCCGGCGCCGCCGCCGTGTGGGCGCTGAGCCGCGAGGGCAGCGACCCGGTGGCCCGCCTCTATGCCTTCCTGATCGTCGTCGAACTGGCTATCGACCTACCCGTCCGGGTGCTGCACTCAGGGATTTACGCGACACGCCGGGTCTACAGGCCGATCTGGTCGATGTTCCTGCCGACGGTGGTCCAGTTGGCAATCCTGGGTTGCGGTTTCTTCTTCTACCCCGCCGCAGCCATCGTCATCTCGATCATCCTGTCGAACGCCATCGGGATCTGGATCACCGTGCATTACTGCTTGGAGGTCTACCGCCTGATGGGCCTGCGGCCGCGACTGGCGCACAACGGCGCCCCCTGGTGGCGGCAACTCCCGCGGATCCCGTTCCGGCTGGGGTTCGAGACGACGATGGCGGGCCTGAGTCTTCGCCTCGACGCGGTTCTGGTCCTTGCCCTGATCGGGTTCTACGGGACGAACACCCGGACCTTCGACCTCACCGCCGGGATGGCGAACTGGCAGAACATCGACGCGTTCCAGTTCTTCTACCTGATCCTGCCGTTGTTCCGCAGCACCTACGACAGCGCCGGCATCTTCTATTTCGATCTGGTTCGGTTGCGCAGTTCACCGGCGATCCGCCGACTGCAACTGCTGTTCTTTCACAGGTTGCTGTTGATCACGCCGATCATCGCGCTGTTCTTCTGGTCGCTGGCCGCGTTCCTGGTGTTGGCCGTCCTCGAAGACGTCCCGTTCAGCTTCCTGCTCGCACTGTTCCCGATGTTCGTCCTCCGCAGTGCCATCGGCGTGTATCAGATGCGACTGTTCGCCGACGGGCGCTTCAGCTTCCACGTCGCCACCCTCGGGTTGCTCATCGTTCTGTTGTGGCTGGTCTGGCTCAACCCGAACCCGGCGGGCGATCTGATTCAGATCACCGCCGCGATGACGATTCAGCTCATCGTCTTGATGAACGCACAACATCTGCGCGACCGGCGCGACCCCGAGCCACCGGTGCTGCTGTCGCTGCGCCAATGGGCGCAGAGCCTGCTGCGGGAACCGGGCGCCACCGTGAGCGGAACCATCACCGTCCCGCGGTCCATCCTGCCCAAGCAGAAGTCCGCCGTGATGGATCTGATGCGCCAACGGTTCGACGGGGTCGGCCACTTCGCGCACCGCTCTCCGAGCAAACTGCTCTACTACATCCGAGAACAGCACGGCAGCAACGGCGTTGACCCCTTTCAGTTCCATCTCGCCCTGCAGGAACTGTCCGGCGGGGCCGCCCGCGACGGCGGCATCTCGCGGCGCGAGGGTGATCCGCTGCCGGCCACCGTCGCGGTGGCCAACCCACCCGCTCACCGCGACCTCACCGACCTCACCGGCCGATTCCGCACGCTGTTCCCGGACGGGATCGTCTACGACACCGACGACCTTCGCGGTGCCAGACGAATGGGAGTTCTCGATCAACGTCTCGTTGCCTCGATCTTGCCCGCGATTCTGGCCTGCGACGACGACGGCAGCGACATGCTGACCGTCTCGGGGCGCCGACTGACGCCGATCTTCGAGTCCGGGGAATTGCGGATGATTCTGGTCCTGCCCGACGACCCTGAGCCGCAACGGCTTCGCGACTGGCTGGGCGAGTGGGCGCTCTGGAGCTTCCATGCTTAAACCCGTCGATGTGGCACGCAGCTTGACCGACCCGGGAACCTACGACGGGGTGATCCTGCGGATCTTCGAAAAGCGCAGACAGCGTGGACACGCCTTCGACGAGGCGCAGGCCGGGGTGTCGTATTTCGACACCGCCGCCAAGCGACGGGCGTTGTGCCGCGCGATCGCCGGCAGTATCGCCGACGGCACCTACCGGACCCAACCCGTCGATCTGTGGTGTCTGGAGACCAACGGGAAGCGTCGCGCAGCTCACATGCCGGCGTTCACCGACCACGTGGTGGGGTCGGCTATGTACCGACTGCTCTCCCGCAACGCACAGTGCTGCGGGTTGCCCGGCGTCTACTCCTACCTCCCGGGCCTGACCAACGCCGCCGCCATGCGGGCGCTCGCGGCGTTCGTGCGTCGGCATCGCGACCGGGTCGGCCCAACCGGGCCGCCGCTGTACGTTCTGCAGTCGGACTTCGACCACTACGGCGACGATCTCCCCGTCGGGCCGGATGCGCCGATCTGGCCCATCCTGCGTCGGATTGCCAGCATGGGAAGTCCGAATAACGTTCTGCCCGAACATATCTGGGATCTTATTACCCTACTGGCGAGACCGGTGGTCCGCGATGAAACCGGCGGCCAATTCACCCGGCTGCACGGTGTCGCCATGGGAACCCCGGTGGTGCCGTTACTGTCGAACCTCGCCGTCCTGCCGATGGACCGGGAGATCCTGGAGGTCGAGGGGATCTTCTACGCCCGCTACAACGACGACTTCCTGCTGGCGCATCCGGACCTCACCGCGCTGCGTGAGGCCGATGCGCGGATAGACAAAATCGTGGGCAGCCTCGGCGTGAAGCGCAAGCTGCCCAAGGAGATCCGCACCGCGCTCAGTGCGCGCGGCACACCCTCGGATGAGGATCCGGCCTACCGTGGGCGCAACCGGATCGACTGCCTGGGCCTGTCGGTCAGCCACGCCGGGGCGATGACGGTGGGTCCGAATCGGTTGCGGCGTTTCATCGAACGGGTGGCGTTCCGCATCGACGGGGCATCCTCGGGGCTCGCCGCACTGCCGGTGCGGGATCGGACCGCCCACTTGGTGGCGACGACGAACGTGATGCTCGACGTCGCGAGTCCCTTTGCCGTCCCGGGATTGTCCGGCCTGCTGGATGCGACGACTGACCGGGGGGTTCTGAAGGATCTGGACTTCCGGATCGCCCGCAAGATCGCGCAGGCCGCCACCGGAACGGCGGGTGTACGGGGATTCCGGGCGGTCCCACCCCGAATGCTGTACGCCGATATGGGTTTGACGTCGTTGTTGCGGTTGCGCAACTTGCGGTGAGTGCCCCGGTGCGGTTGACTGCCCGGTGAGGGCGCGGATCCCGCTTCCGGGCGGATTCTTCGAAGGACCACAGAGGCCGCGGCTTTCGGTCCTTCTCTTTTTGGTTTTTCCCCGCGCCCTCGCGCGCCTACGGCGCGGGTGTGCGTGCGCCGTAGTAACGGCCCAGAACGTCGTCCCTCAACTCGGTGAATTCACCGGCACCGATGGCGCCACGGATGCGATCGACGAGGGAGATGATGAACCGCTCGTTGTGAATGGTGCACAACGTCGCCGCCAGGATCTCCTTGGCCTTGAACAGGTGGTGGATGTAGGCGCGGGTGTAATGCGCGCAGGTATAGCAGTCGCATTCGTCGTCGATCGGGGTGAAGTCCCGCCGGTACCGCGCGCCGGTGATGTTGTACCGGCCCTCCGGTGAGTACACCGCGGCGTTGCGCGCCACCCGCGACGGCGACACGCAGTCGAAGGTGTCCGCGC
Source organism: uncultured Actinomycetota bacterium (assembly GCA_963715145.1). Taxonomy (GTDB): domain Bacteria; phylum Actinomycetota; class Actinomycetes; order Mycobacteriales; family Mycobacteriaceae; genus Mycobacterium. Next base: position 268,835 of record CAVQRL010000003.1, read on the forward strand.
CTGCAGCGATGGCGGCGAACAGGTCGTCGGGCTCACTGATACCCAGCAGGTGGCGGGGCTTGTCGTCGGGAAGTTCGTCGGTGCACCAGCCGACGATGGTGGCCAGGTTCTGCTTCTCCAGTGCGCCGCCGATGCCGTACCCGTCGAACCCCCGGCCCTGCTCGTCGACGATGCTCTCCAGTCCCCGGCAGGCCTGCCGGCGCAGATCCTCGTAGTGGGCGCCCTGCACCACGCCGAACAGGGCCTGCCGCGGCTTCGACGGCGGCTCCGTGGCGGAAAGCCGACGATGCTCGGCCAGGCAGCGCTGCGCCCAGGCATGCGTGCGGGCCAGTGACTCCTCCTGGTAGGCACGGGTGTTGACCAAGGTGGTGAGCTCGTCGAACGCGAAGATGATGTCCGCGCCGATCTGGTGCTGGATCCCGATGGACACCTCGGGGGTGAACCGGTGCGTGGAGCCGTCGAGGTGGCTGATGAAGGTGACGCCGTCGTCGTCGACATGGGCCAGTTTCTGTTTGCCCTTGGCGACGAGGTTGTCGGCCTGGACGCGGTCGGGATCCTCCATGAGCACCTTGCGGAACCCGGCGCCCAGCGACATGATCTGGAACCCGCCGCTGTCGGTGAACGTCGGCCCGGGCCAGTTCATGAACGCACCGAGGCCACCCGCCTCCTCGACGACGTCCGGGCCGGGCTGCAGGTAGAGGTGGTAGGCGTTGGCCAGCACGGCCTGCGCGCCGAGGTCCCGCATGCTCTCGGGCAACACCGCCTTGACCGACGCCTTGGTGCCGACGGCGATGAAGGCCGGGGTGCGGATGTCGCCGTGCGGCGTGTGGATGACGCCACTGCGCCCGCGGGCGCCCGCCAGCTCGGCCTCGACGGTGAAATACGGCACGCCCGCCATCTAACCAAGTGCGGCCGGGATTGGATTCCCTGCGAAGTGGGCATGGCCTGTGCGTCAATTGTCTGCGGAGGGCCGTTCGGGCCATCCTGAAGAAAGGAGTGATTGTGTTTCGTGGGTTGGTAGTGGGTGTCGGGGGCGTAGCGATCATGGTGGCCGGTGTGGTCGGCTGTTCGAGCAAGAAAGAGGAGACCAGCAGCGAGAAGGCGTCGATGGCGCCGTCGTCCGCGATGTCGGCCACCTCCGGAACGGTCACGGCCTCGGCCGGTTCCGGCACCGCGAAGGTCAGCATCGACGGTGAGCCCAAGGAGGTCACGGGTTCGATCGCCTGCACGACGGCGATGGGCAACCTCAACATCGGCATCGGCGACACGGCGACCGGTATCGCCGTGGTGATGAGCCCGGACGCGTCGAAGGTCACCTCGGTCGGCCTCGGCAACGTCAACGGCACGGTGTTGGGTTTCCAGGACGGTGCCAGCGGGGCCAGTGCCACGGCCACCAAGGACGGAAATACCTACAAGATCAGCGGAACCGCCACCGGTGTCGACATGGCCAATCCCATGCAGCCGATGACCAAGCCGTTCGAGATCGAGGTCACCTGCCCGTAGACCGCGGGGATGCGGCGGCGCTTCGCTTACGGGGCGGCGCCGCCTTCTTGCCACCGGTCCCGACGGCCCGCTCGAGTCCGGACAGCGAGTCCTCGAGATGGCCGAGGATGCGCTGCAGACTCGGCACGCTGCGCCGGCAGCCCACCAGGCCGAAGTCGAGGTTGTCGGCGTTGTTGGACAAGGTGATGTTCATCGCCTGACCATCCAGCGCGATCGAGAGCGGGTAGTTCCCGTCGAGCCGGGCGCCGTTCCAGTACAACGGTTCCCGCGATCCGGGCACGTTGGAGATCACCAGGTTGAACGGCGGGGCCGCCGAACCGAGAGCCGGGGAGGCCAACGACAGCAGCAGCGGCGAGACGTTGAACGCGGACAGCGCCAACTGCTGCATCTTGGGCAGTTCCTTGAAGACTTCTTTGTTGCGGCGCATCGACGCCGACACTTCGGTCAGGCGCTGCGCCGGATCCTCGAGGTCGGTTGCCAGACTGGCCAGCAGCGCCCCGACCTGATTGCCGCCCCCGGGCTGGACTCGTCACGCAGGCTGACCGGGACCATCGCGATCAACGGCCGGTCCGGCAGCGCCTTGTGCTCCAACAGGTAGGCGCGCAACGCGCCGCCGCACATCGCCAGAACGACATCGTTCAGCGTCACTCCGGCGGCTTTCTTCACGGCTATGAACCGCTCGATGGGCCAGGACTGCGCCGCACAGCGCCGGGCGCCGCCGATCGGCACATTGAAGATCGTCCGGGGCGCGCCGACCGGCAGCGTCAACTGTTGCTCCAACAGCCCCTTGCGAGCCAACAGCAGCGCCGAAGGCCCCAGTCCCAGAACGCCTTCCGCCAATCCGCGCAGTTCACCAAGAAGTGACGGGCGCGGTCGGCTTTTCCCGGAGGGACGATCGTTGCGCCCCCAGGGCACTCGGACCTCGTGGTCCTCCGGGTCGGTGGTCAGCGAGCGTCGCATCATCCGCATCGCGCTGACGCCGTCGACCAAGGCGTGGTGGATCTTCGTGTACACCGCGAAGCGGCCGTCGTTGAGGCCCTCGACAAGGTGGCTCTCCCACAGCGGACGATGCCGGTCCAGCAGGCTGCCGTGCAACCGCGACGTCAGTTCGAGCAATTCACGCACCCGGCCCGGCGAGGGCAGGGCGGAGCGGCGCAGGTGGTATTCGAGGTCGAGGTCCCGGTCGAACGCCCACGTCAGATTGGCGATACCGCCGAGCAACTCGGCGGGGTGTTTACGGAAGGTCGAAGCGACATCGTCGCGGGCGACGACGCCTTGGTACAGATCGCGGATGAACTCCGGCCCGGCGTCTTCGGGCGGCTCGAACAATTGCAGTCCGGCGACGTGCATGGGGTGTTCGCGCGATTCGCCGAGCAGGAACATCGAATCGACCGGTGAGATCAGTTCCATCCGAGCCCCGCCTCCTGCTTGTTCCCCGTCGACCAACGATAGACGTAGCGGTTCAGGGCCGAAAGGCCCTGTCGGCCCCGGTGTGATCACGGCCAGTGTGGGGACATGACGACCGCACGCCCACGTCGGGCGACTCTCTGGGCGGCTGTGACGGGGGCGGTGACGCTTACCGCGCCGGGCTGTTCGGCCCAGCCCGCCGAGCCGACGGCCGGCATGACCCCCGGAGCAACGATCAGCCCGACATCGACCAGCACCGCCGAACCGGCGCCTTCGCTGGCCACCGCCATCCGGATGTGGGAGGCAAAGGCGGGTGAACACTTCACCGAGTCCGGCAAGGCGCTACAACAGGTGTCAGAGGCCTCCGCAGCCGAGGACGAGGCGTCCCTGCTGGCAGGCTGCAGGAAGCTGCACGACGCCAATACCATCGGGCTGCAACGCGATCTGCCCACTCCGGACCCGCACTTGACCGAAGAACTTCAACGGATGATCGACGATGTCAATATCGCCGCGCACGCCTGTGTGCGATTCGTTCTGGCCCGAGACAGTGTTGACGCGACGACCTACCAGGATTACCTGGCCAGAGCGGTCGCGCATCTGAACCGGGCCAAGACCATCCTGGACGCCGATCTACAGCCGAAGTGATCAGCCGTGACCACCGTGGCCGCCGCCGCCGTGGCCGCCGCCGCCGTGGCCGCCAGGCTCCGCGTTCCAGCCGGGCTCGGAGACCTCGGCCTCGGTGAGCTGATCACTGGTGTCCGGGATCACGGTCGGCACGCAGTTCATCGAGAAGCTGTCGGTGGTGTCGACGACGTCGTTGCAGCCGGCCAGCACCTCTTCATGGGAACGGCCCAGGGCGATCGCCGGCACCGCGGCGATAGCCGTGGCGACTGCCATGTACACAAGCCGGCGGCCACACGCCGAAGCGGTCAGTCCCATGAGAACTCCAAAAGGGTCGGTACCAGGTGAATTAAGGTTAGACCACCGACGAAGCGAATAGGGAGTTCTGAACGACCCCCGCCGAGGCTCGTGGTGTGGACCGGCCACCGCCGCCGGGATGGGGGGTTGGGCGGCGGTGGCCGCGGGAGGCGTTTCCGCTTCGCTGAGCGGTCCTTCACCCAACATCGGAGGTTAGGCCGGTCAGCTGAGAAAACTGACTATGGCACCTAAGTATTTGGCGTGTCTTTTCAGGAAGGGTGTCGCCGGCGGTCAGCATCATGTAGCCCAGCCGGTATAGCCCAGGGTCCTTTCTCCCGACGCCTTCGATCAGCGATGGTGGATGATGACTGGGCGGCTTTGAACGCCGTCGAGGAAGAAACCGGGGCGGGCGGGGAGGGTGCTGCCCATGGGGTAGCGCTCGTGGGAGTAACGCCCCGGGTTCGCCTGGGTGTCTTCCCAATCGGCGTGGGCAGTTCCTGAGGCGCCCAGCAGGGTTGCGAACAGGCCGGCGGCGAGCATTGTCGAGACGGTGAATCGCTTCATGATGTTCTCCCGTGCGTGTGTCGCCGGGGCTGTCCCGGCCTATTGACAGCAACGTTGCCGCGCGCAGAGATGCTGCGGCATCGGGCGGTTCACCGATTGTGCTGATGAGTCGGCCTCATCCGATCGAAGGACCCGACAGCGCGACGCCCGCGATGGGTCGCAGGTCGGCTATCTATCTGTTACGACTCTGACTCAGCCGGATTCAGAGCTTTCGCAATACGCAAGGACAACGCCGGCCGTGTCGGGGCCGGGGCGCTGCTCTGGTGCAGACCAGCACCGGCGCGACGGCTTGGGAATGATCCCGCCTCCTTCGATCGAAGGAGGCGGGATCATCGACCAGATCCTCGGGTCACGGGATGCCGGCGGCCCTTTCAGCCGACCGATAGTTGACTCATCGCACCCGAGGGAAAGGACAGAACGGTGATCTGGTTCTGATAGGTAAATCGACCTGAACATCCACAATCGACCTAGCTGCCACCCGCGACGCATACCGTCGCGGGTGGCGTCATTGGAACGGCGGCGGCGATGGTTGTTCGTTTTTCGGCATTCAGTTGTGGGTCTTGGTATTCCGGTTCGGGCGTCAAGGCCGGTGAAAATGGCGGTGGCGGAGGGATTTGAACCCTCGGACGGGGGTTACCCGTCACACGCTTTCGAGGCGTGCTCCTTAGGCCGCTCGGACACGCCACCGCCGGGAATCTTACGGTCCGGCGGTCAACTAGCCCAAATCGCGGTGACGCGCGAAAAACGCATCCAGCAGGGCCGCGCAGTCCGGCACCAGCACGCCGCCCCGCACCTGGGGCCGGTGTGTCAACCGGCGGTCGCGCACGACGTCCCATAGCGAACCCACCGCACCCGTCTTGGGCTCCCACGCTCCGAACACCACCCGCGCGACCCTGGCCATCACCAGCGCTCCGGCGCACATGGTGCAGGGCTCCACGGTGACGGCCAGGGTGGCGCCTTCCAACCGCCACCCGTCGCCGTGGACGCGGGCAGCCTCCCGCAACGCCAGAATCTCGGCGTGCGCGGTCGGGTCGCCGAGCGATTCCCGGGCATTGGCGGCGCGGGCCAGTTCCACCCCGTCGGCGTCGACGACCACCGCACCGATGGGTACGTCGTCGGGACCGGCGTCACGCGCGGCGGCGATGGCGGCCCGGATCAGGGACTCGTCTGAATTCACCGATCGAGACGGTCGAGCACTGCTGACAACTCCTCGGCGAAGCCCATCTCCCGGGCGATGCGGCCGAGTTGTTCGTCGGCATAGAGGTCGGTCTCCGCGAGGATCACGCTGAGTACGGCCTCGGGCAGGCCGACGTCGGCGAGCACGCCGAGGTCGCCCTCCTCGAACGGATCGCTGTCCTCGAGGTCCTCCGGCGCGATGTCGGCGTCCAACTTCTCCAGCGCCTCGGCGGCGATGTCGTAGTCCAGGGCCGCGGTGGCGTCCGACAGCAACAGCCTGGTTCCCGACGGCGCGGGGCGCACGATCAGGAAGAACTCGTCGTCGACGTCGAGCAGACCGAAGACAGCGCCGGCGCTTCGTAGTTCGCGCAGTTCGGTCTCGGCGTCCGACAGGCTGCTCAGTGCCTTGGCGCTCAGCGGTCGAGCAACGCCAGGCGGCGTTCTCGCGCACCACCGCCACGGCGAAGCCGTCCGGGGCATCCGCGGAGCCCGATCCGGGACCCGCGGACCCCGGCCCCCGCTCCGCTCGCTGTCCTGCCATGGGCGCATACGCTAGTCCCTGAGAAGCCGGGTTGACCAGCGCCCGCAGTGCCCGGCCGGCGCGTATGCCAACCTGGAAATGTGACGAAAACACCGGTGTGCGTACTCGGACTGGGCCTGATCGGCGGATCGCTGTTGCGCGCCGCGGCCGCGGCCGGCCGGGAGACGTTCGGCTACAACCGCTCGCACGAAGGCGCCGACGGTGCCCGCGGCGCCGGATTCGCCGCCACGACCGATCTGACCGATGCGCTCACCTGGGCGGCCCAGCGCCGGGCGCTGATCGTGCTGGCTGTGCCGATGCCCGCCGTCGGGCAGTTGCTGGGCCACATCCGGCACCTGGCCGCCGAGTGTCCGCTGACCGACGTCATCAGCGTCAAGGGCGCAGTGCTGGCGGAGATGCGTTCAGCGGGTCTGCTCGACAGATACGTCGGCGGTCATCCCATGGCCGGCACCGCGCACTCCGGCTGGAGCAGCGGGTGAGGCCGGGCTGTTCACCGGCGCGCCCTGGGTCCTCAGCGTGGACGAGCACGTCGACCCGGGCGTCTGGGCCGAGGTCATGCACCTCGCGCTGGACTGCGGCGCGGTCGTGGTGCCCGCGACATCCGACGAGCACGACGCCGCCGCCGCCGCCATCTCCCACCTGCCGCATCTGCTTGCCGAGGCGCTGGCCGCGACCGCCGGTGAGGTGCCGCTGGCCTTCGCGCTGGCGGCCGGATCCTTCCGCGACGGCACCCGGGTGGCGGGCAGTACCCCGGATCTGGTGCGTGCTATGTGCGAGGCGAACGCCGAGCAACTCATCCCGACTCTCGACCGTGCGCTGGAGTTGCTGCAGCATGCTCGGGCCTCGCTGGCCGACAAGGGCTCGGTGGCCGAGCTGGTCGACGCCGGGCATGCCGCGCGGGTGCGCTACGAGAGCTTCACCCGGCCCGACATCATCACCATCGCGCTGGGTGAGCAGAACTGGCGTGCTGAACTGGCCGCCGCCGGCCGGGCCGGAGCGGTGATCAGATCCGCTCTGCCAGGCCCGGATAGTCGACGATGAAGCCGTCGTCGTCGACCATCACGGTGGTCTCGGCCACCGGCGAACGCAACTCGATCGCGCCGCCGCCCAACCCGGTGTAGGTGATTTCGGCCGCGGCAACGGTCAAGTCGGGCAGGTACACGTAGACCACCGGCAGAGTGACCGTCTCGGTGCTGTGGTGCAGCGCGGCGCGGCGAATCGGCAGTGCATTGAAGAACGGGCTGAGCACCATGTCGACGTCCATCGCGCCCGCATAGGACTGCCCGGGACTCACCCTCGTGATCGGTGATCAGCCACATGTTCTCCTCGTCGCGGGCGATCGACATCTGCCGCTCCCGCTCGGCGAGGCTCACGTTGAGCGACAATCGCGTGGTGGCGCCGCTGTCATCGGTCACCAGGTCATAGGAGGCGCTGAACGCCGGGTGTGCCTCGGACTCCGCTGCCACGATCCGGCCGTGGGCCTTCATCCGCCGGCCCGACATGGCAACCCGCGCCGATTCGATCCGTGAGACGTCGTGGGAACGCCAGGTCAGAACGGCGGGCCACGCCTTCGCGTTGGCATCTTCGGCTGCAGTCACCACCCTTCAACCCTAGGGGACGCCTCCCCACCGTTGTAGTCCGGAGTCCGCCGGCGGGTTCGCGACTCCAGTGCCACCTCGTCGTCGAGCAGTGGCTGCGGCAACTTGCGGCGCAGACGTCCCGTCCCGGGAATCGACGCCCATACCGCCAGCGCCAGCAGCCCGTCGAGCAGCAGCGCCAGCACTGTCACCATCAGCGCTCCTACAAGTGCGAGATAGAACTGACGCACCTTGATGCCGTCGATCAGATAGCGGCCCAACCCGCCGAGGCTGGCGTAGGCCGCCACGGTGGCCGTGGCGACGATCTGCAGGGTGGCAGTCCGCAGACCACCGAGGATCAGCGGCAGGGCATTGGGCAACTCGACGTGGGTCAGCACCCGGCGTTCGGTCATGCCCATCGACCGGGCCGCGTCGACAACCTTGGGATCCACATTGGCGATCCCGGCATAGGTGCCGGCCAGCAGAGGTGGAACGCCCAGCAGGGTCAGCGCGACGGTGGGCGGCAGCAGGCCAAGCCCCCACAGCAGCACCCCGAGCAGCAGCACTCCGAGCGTGGGCAGCGCCCGCAGTGCGTTGACCGTGGTGACCACCAGGGCCGAGCCGCGGCCGGTGTGCCCGATGACCAGCCCGAGGGGGATCGCGATCAGCGCCGAGACTGCAACGGCCACGCCGGTGTACTGCAGGTGTTCGAGGATGCGGGTGCCCAAACCTGTTTTCCCGCTCCAATTCTCGGCGCTGATGATGTAGTCCCAGGCCTGCTGCAGGAAGTTCATGCGGCCGCCTTGGCACCGGACTGCGCCCGCGCCCACGGAGTGATGAGCCGCCCCGCCGCCAGAATCAGGATGTCGATGATGATCGCCAGGAGGAATATCGCGATGATGCCGGCGACGATCTGATCGCTCTTATCGGCCTGATACCCCTCGGTGAACCAGGTCCCCAGTCCGCCGATGCCGATCACCGAGCCGACGGCGACCATGGAGATATTGGTGACGGCGACGACGCGCAGACCGGCGGTCAGAACCGGAATCGACAGTGGCAGTTCGATTTTGAGGAGTTGTTCGATCCGGGTATAGCCGACCGCCGTGGCGGCGTCACGCACATACGCGGGTACGGCGTCCAGTGCTTCCGGGACGGCGCGCACCAGCAGCGCGGTGGTGTACAGCGTCAGCGCGACGATGACGTTGGCCTCGTCGAGGATGCGGGTCGGGATGATCAGCGGCAGCACCACGAACAACGCCAGTGACGGGATGGTGAAGATGATGCTGGCGCCCAATGTGGTGATCCGGCGCAGCGCGGGGTGACGCCAGACCAGCGCACCCAGGGGCACCGCGATCAGCAGGCCGAGCAGCACCGGGATCAGTGACAGCCGCAGGTGAATCACCGTCAGCGCCCAGGCCGAGTCGAGGTGGTTGAGCAGATAGCGCACGCGACGTCAGTCCGTATCGTCGGGCAGGTCGTCGGGCAGGTCGTCGGGCAGATCTTCGACCAGTTCGTCGGGCAGATCTTCTGGACGCACCTCCACGCGCGGCTCGTCCTGCGCCCCTGCCGCCCGGCGCTGTTCGTCCAGGGCGTCGATCACATCGTCGGCGTCGGTCCCACCCAGCACCGCGCCACTGTCGTCCACGGCCACACCGATTCCCGACGGCGAGGACAGCGCCGCGTCCAGTGCCGCGCGCAGGGTTCCGTCGGGGTGGAACAGCCGAGCCGCCGGCCGTCACGCTGTCGTAGAGTCCGCGTCCGCCGACGTGCCGCTCGACACCGTCGGCGTCGATCCACCCGAACGGCGACCCGTCCGGGTGGACCACCAGCCGCCACTCGTCGTCGGCGAGCACCAGCCCGTCGATCCCATCCTCGGTGACCGTCGACAGTGGCCTCAGCCCAAGTGCTGATGCCGTGAAGAACTGCAGCAGCCGATAGCCGCGGTCGGTGCCGATGAATTCGGCGACGAAGTCGTTGGCGGGGTTGGACAACAGCCGCGCCGGAGTGTCGTACTGCTGCAGGGTTCCGCCGGAGCCGAATACGGCGACGGCATCGCCGAGTTTCACCGCTTCGTCGATATCGTGGGTCACGAACACGATGGTCTTGTGCAGTTCGCTCTGCAGACGCAGGATCTCGGCCTGCAACTCCTCGCGGACGACGGGGTCGACGGCCGAAAACGGTTCGTCCATCAGCAGGATCGGCGGGTCGGCCGCCAGCGCACGGGCCACGCCCACCCGCTGCTGCTGACCGCCGGACAGTTGTGCTGGATAGCGCTCGCCGAGTTTGGGGTCCAGGCCGACCCGTTCGAGCACCTCGTAGGCGGCGCGGCGGGCGGCCCGCCGGGACTGTCCGGTGAGCACCGGAACGGTCGCGACATTGTCGATCACGCGTTGATGAGGCATCAGCCCACCGCTCTGGATCACGTAGCCGATGCCCAGGCGCAGCCTGACCGGGTCGACGCCCCGGACGTCGCGGCCGTCGACGGTCACGCTGCCCGATGGGGGTCGACCATGCGGTTGATCATCCGCATCGAGGTGGTCTTGCCGCAGCCGGACGGTCCCACGAAAACGGTCAATGAGCCGTCGGGAACGTCCAGATTCAGATCGTCGACCGCCACGGTGCCGTCCGGATACCGCTTGGTGACATGGCTGAAAGTGATCATCTATTTCCCGAGGGGCTTGTCGAAGGCGTTCTCCCGTATCCATTGCCGGGCCGCCTCATCGGGGTCGATTCCGGAGTTGCCCGACACCGAGGCGTTCATCTCGGTCAGACCTTTGGTGGTCAGCCGTGCCGACACCGCGTTGAGCACTTTCTTGATCTCTTCGGACATCTTTTGCGAACTGAGCAGCGGCACAACGTTTCCGGGCAGGAAATTGTTCTTGGGATCATCGAGTACGACGAATTTGTTCGCCGGTATCGCCGGGGAGGTGCTGAAGATGTTCGCCGCGGTGACGGTTCCACCGGACAAGGCCTTCACCGTCGCCGGGCCGCCGCCGTCGCTGATGGCAACGAAGTTGTCCGGCTTGATCTCCAGACCGTACTTCGCCTTGAGACCGGGCAGTCCCTGCTTGCGATTGAGGAACTCCGAGGGTGCGCCGAACTTCACCTCGGCCGCGTGCGGAACCAGATCCGCGATGGTCTTGAGGTTCCACCGCTGCGCCGTCGCCTCGGTGACCGTCACGGTGTCGGTGTCGTTGGCGGGCGCCGGGTTGAGGATGGACAGGTCCCCCGGCAGCGACCGGTACAGCGCCAGCTCGACATCGCCGGGGTCGGACGCGGGACTCTTCGGGTTGAAGTACTGCAACAGGTTTCCGGTGTACTCGGGAATCAGATCGATCGAGTGGTCGCGGATCGCCGGAATGTAGGTCTCCCTGCTGCCGATGCCGAACTGGCGGCCGACGGTGAATCCGTTGGCCTCGAGCGCCTGCGCGTAGATCTCGGCGACGATCTTCGATTCCGGGAAATCGGCCGAGCCGACCACCACCGATTTCAGATCCGCCGACACCTCGCCACCACCAAGGGGGTTCGAACTGCCGCAGCCACTGGCCGCCAAAACCAGGGCGGCCAGCAGAACGGCGATCAGGCGTCTCATAGGCGTCCTTTCACCCATGTTTGTCTGACCCTAACCGCTGGCCCGCGGTCCGTTACCGTCCTGTGCCCGGATTGGTGGTTTCTTTCCCGGCCCGCAGGGGCGAAGATGGCGGAATGAGCAGCGAACCGCATGTCGCGCCGGGTGAGCCGTTGCCGCCGGCAAAAGCCGCACCCGAGGGCGGGGCCCAGTCGTCCGGCCCCGGCGAAGCCCATCTCCAAGAGGTGGGGTTCACCCGGGCCGCGGCCCTGTGGACGGCACTGATCCTGGGCTTCCTGATCCTGATCGTGTTGCTGATCTTCATCGCCCAGAACACCGCCTCCACGCCGTTCACGTTCCTGAGCTGGCACTGGAATCTGCCTCTGGGCGTCGCGATCCTGCTGGCCGCGGTGGGCGGTGGTCTGATCACCGCCGGAGTCAGCGCCGCCCGGATGTTCCAGTTACGCCGCGCGGCGAAGAAGAATCTGCAGTTCGCGCTGAATCGCTGAGGCCGGGACCGGAGCACGGCCGCGCGCCGGACGCGATCAATGGTCCCGCCGCGGGCGGTTGCGGGGCAGCAGGTCCCACACATGCTCGATTCCGTTGACTCCGGCCACGGTGAAAGCGCCTCTTCGCGAGTAGCGCAGATGGGTCACCGACGCGTAGTCGATGGGGAATGACAGCGGGTTGGCCGTCCCGAGGATCTCGTGCAGCACCACGTTGATCACCCCGCCATGACTGAAGACCGCAATGGTCTCGCGGTGTTCGGCGGCAGAAACGATGTCGCGCAGAGCCGTCCGGACCCGGGCGAGGAAGGCCTCGGTGTCGACCGACGGCGGTAGTTGCCCCTCGGCCATTCGCTCCCAGTCCTCTGGGCGCTCGGCGCGGACCTGTTCGAGGGGGACGTAGTGCGACATGCCCCGGTCGTACTCGGCGATGCCCTCCTCGACCCCGACGGGCAGACCGAGGGCGGCAGCCACCGGTTCGGCGGTCTGGCGGGCGCGGCGCTGCGGGCTGCTCACCAAACGGTTCACCTCAAACCGCGCCAGGGCTTCCGGCAATCGGCGGGCCTGTTCCCAGCCGGCCTCGGCCAGTTCGGGATCCGAACCCTCACCAACCGCACTACGCAGGGGAAGCGCATGGCGGATCAGCAGTACCTGCACGCGTGCCACGATAAAGGTCGGCGAGGGAAGGGTGTGTCGATGAGCGGCGGCGGCGGCGGTTATGCGGATCGGCTGTTCGACCTGACCGACCGGGTGGTGCTGATCACCGGCGGCAGCCGAGGGCTGGGCCGGGAGATGGCGTTCGGCGCTGCGCGCTGCGGCGCCGACGTGGTGATCGCCAGCCGCAAGTACGACAACTGCGTCGCCACCGCCGCCGAGATCGAAGCCGAAACCGGTCGCAGTGCAATGCCTTACGCCGTTCACGTGGGCCGCTGGGATGAACTCGACGGACTCGTCGACGCCGTCTACCAACGGTTCGGCAAGCTCGACGTCTTGGTGAACAACGCGGGGATGTCCCCCACCTACGGATCGCTGACCGACGTCACCGAGAAGCTGTTCGACACCGTCGTCAACCTGAACCTCAAGGGCCCGTTCCGGCTGTCGGTGCTGGCCGGGGAGCGGATGGTGGCGGCCGGCGGTGGGGCGATCATCAATGTCAGCACGCACGGGTCGCTGCGTCCGCATCCGTCGTACCTGCCGTATGCCGCCGCGAAGGCGGGCCTGAACGCGCTGACCGAGGGCTTGGCCAAGGCCTACGGTCCGCGGGTTCGGGTGAACACGCTGATGCCCGGCCCGTTCCTCACCGACATCAGCAAGGCCTGGAATCTCGGGGAGGTCAACCCGTTCGCCGGCTACGCCCTGCAGCGTGCGGGTGATCCGGCCGAGATCGTCGGCGCCGCGCTGTTCCTCATGTCGGACGCCTCGTGTTACACCACCGGTTCGATCCTGCACGCCGACGGCGGGTTTCCCTGATCCGGCTTCGCCGAACGTGCGTCCACTGCGAAACCGGGGCCGATTTTTCGCAGTGAGTTCACGTTCGGCGTGCGAAGGCCGCCCGGACACGGCGCAGGATCGTGCCTTCGGTGTCGGCGGCGGTCACCCGGAGGTGGATCCACCCGAGGTCGTTGATGATCTCGGCCCGGTGGATGTCGGCGCCGTCCGCGCGGTCGTCGCCCGTATCCCGTTGATGGTGGTGAACTCGTCGTCGGCGAGGGTGTCCGACCATGCGTCGACACCCGCTGGGGCCCGGCGTTTGCCCCAGAGGATCTGACCGGGCAACCGGCCGTCGACCCACTTCGCCCCGTGCAGGGCCGCCGCCGACCGGCCCGCGACCACACCGCGGCGGCGCGACCACAGCCAGGCGGCCTCGGCGCGCAGAACGGCCGTCATCTCGGTATCGGCGGGGACGTAGACGCCGGGGTGGAGCGAGGTGAACCGGCTGCGCAATGAGTACGGGCTCAGCGCTCCCGATGCCAGGTCCTCACTGCCGAGGAAGGGCACGACCATGGCCGAAGTGTGGCGCGTTGGACCGACAACTCAGCGAACGTGAAGCCACTGCGAAATTCGGGCGCACTTTTCGCAGTGGGCGCACGCTCGGCGGGTATTCAGGGCGTGATGATGTTGAAGGCCGGGTCGGGTTTGTCCAGCACGCTCATCAGTGCCTGCAGCGCCGACGCGTCGCCGGTGATCTCGATACCCGGCGAACTCAGGTCACCGGTCGCGGCCGCCAGCAGACGCATCTTGCCGGCCAGGGTGACCGTGGCCGCCGCGGACGCCGGGTCGGGTTGACGCCGGCGATACACCAGCACACCGTTGCGCAACGTCAACCGGTAGTTCGAGCCGAGGTCACCGAAGGTGACGTCGATAGCCAGATCGAGATCCCAGGCACGGGGGCCGTTCACCGAGATCGCCAGGATGTCGAACATCTGCTCGGGGGTGAGCTGAGTCAGCATGGTCGGGGCCTGGGTGGTCACCGGCGTGCCGAAGTTGCCGGTCCGCAACTCGGTCGACCCGGACAGGAAGAAGTTGCGCCACGGCGCGCACTCGGCACCGTAGCCCAACTGCTCGAGGGTGTCGGCGTACAGTTGCCGCGCCCCGGCATGCTGCTCGTCGGTGAATACCGCGTGGTCTAAAAGTGTTGCCGCCCAGCGGAAATCGCCAGCGTCGAATGCCTCCTGGGCGATTTCCACGACCCGGTCGATGCCGCCCATCGCGGCGA
>CAVQRL010000004.1:0-41593 GCA_963715145.1 uncultured Actinomycetota bacterium
GCCGCCGCAAGGTGTATGCGTTGATCTTCACCGCGGTCTACAGCCGGTACATGTTCGTGTGGTTGTCCTATTCGCAGACCCTGGCTGCGGTGATCGCCGGCTGCCAGGCCGCCTGGGAGTTCTTCGGCGGGGTGTTCGCGGTGCTGATCCCGGACAACATGAAGCCGGTGATCGCCGCCGCGGATGCGGTCAATCCGCGGTTGACCGTCGGCTGGCTGGACTACGCCGCTCACGCCGGGTTCGCCACCGACCCCGCCCGGGTTGCCTCGCCGAAGGACAAGCCGCGGGTCGAGCGGGCCGTGCAGTACGTGCGCGGCAACTTCTGGGACGGGGAGACCTTCGCCGATCTGGACGCCGCGCAGCACGCGGCGAACATCTGGTGCGCCCGGATCGCCGGGCAGCGCATCCACGGCACCACCTGCGCCCGCCCGGCCGAGGTCTTCGCCGCCGACGAGGCGCCGCGGTTGCTGGCCGTTCCAGGGCCCTATGACACCCCGGTGTTCAAGGCGGTCAAGGTCCACCGCGACTACCACGCCGAGGTCGCCCGAGCGCTGTACTCGCTGCCGGAATGTTGGATCGGCCAGACCCTGGACGTGCGCGCCGATGCCGAGCTGGTGAAGTTTTACCACCGCGGGGTGCTGGTCAAGGTCCACCCCCGCCAGCCGGCCGGTGGCCGGCACACCGACCCTCACGATCTGCCCGAGCACAAACTCGGCTACGCGCTGCGGGACCTGGACCGGCTGATCGGCGCCTGCGCCGCCCATGGGCCGCACGTCGGGATCTACGCCGAACGGATCCTCGATGACCGGCTGCCCTGGACCCGGATGCGCACCGTCTACCGCCTGCTCGGACTCGTACGACGCTACGGCGCCGAACGGGTCGAGGCGGCCTGCTCGGCGGCACTGGATCTCGACGTCGTCTCGGTCACCAAGATCGCGGCCATGCTCGAGCGGGCCACCGAAGCCGCCGCCCCCGCGCTGCCCCGGGCAGCAGGGGACACCCCGACCCGGTTCTCCCGCGACCCGGCCGAATTCCGCACCACCACAACACCATTGACCCTCATCACCACCGCCCAACGCGACCACCACGACTACCGAGGAGAACCTCTAACCATGACCAGTACCCACCGCATCCCCACCCAACCCGTCGGCGCCGATCTGACCCGACTGCTCAAAGCCCTCAAACTCGGCGCCCTGGCCGACACCCTGCCCGAACGCGCCGCCCTGGCCCGCCAACACAAACTCAGCCACATCGGATTCCTGGAAACACTGCTCGCCGACGAGGTGTCCCGACGCGAATCCCGCTCCGCAGCCCTGCGCGGGACCAAAGCCGGTCTCGACCCCGCCATGCGCATCGACACCTGGACCGCACCGGAGAACCTGCGCTACGACCGCGCCCTGCTCGCCGACCTCGCCGCGCTGCGCTTCCTCGACGAACACCAATCCGCGATCATCCTCGGACCCGTCGGCGTCGGCAAAACACACCTCGCAACAGCATTGGGCCACAACGCAATCCGCCGCCGACACACAGTGCTATTCGCCCGGGCCGACAAACTCTTCACCCGGCTACGCGCGGCCCGCCTCGACAACACCGTCGACGCCGAAATCCGGCGTCTGACCACCATCGACGTCCTCATCATCGACGACTTCGCCCTGCGGCCCCTCGACGCCACCGAAACAAGCGACTTCTACGAGATCGTCGTCGAACGACACCGCACCAAGACCACGATCGTGACCTCCAACCGCGACCCAGCCGAATGGCTCACCATGACCGCCGACACCCTGCTCGCCCAATCAGCGATCGACCGCCTGACCGCCAACGCCCACACCCTGGTCATCGAAGGCCCGTCCTACCGCCAACGCAACCGACCCGGCCGGCTTGACCCAGACCACCCTGAGGGCCATCCTCAATAACGCGCCACGGTGGTCCCATCCCCCTGGCAATCAGGTGGTCCCATCACCCTGGCAAGCGACACCCAGGGAACGCTGTTCAAGGTCGGCGTTCAGATGAGCAGCATCTTCATCGTCATTCCGTACGTCGCTGACCAGTTCGGCAGTCCTGCCATTGTGGTGGCGCTGATTGTGCCCTCCTTCACCGCGGGAACCCTGCTCGGAATGATCTTCGGGCCCAGGGTGCTGCGCATCATGGTCCCCGTCGCTGGGCTGTTGGGCGGCTTCGCGTTGGTCAATGCCGCACTGACTGCCCTCATCGCAGTCGACATCGCGGTGGTGCCGCCTCGGTTCGGGGCCTACCCATTGTTGTTGCTGTGCGTCCTTATCGGGATTGTCAGCGGAAGCCTGGAGGTGGTCTCGCCGATGGCGATGTCGGCCTTGCTGTCTGGGCATCAACGCAGCGATCTCCTCCTGAAGCAATCGGGATACGCCGCGGCGCTGGTGGTTGTGATCACGGCGCTCTTTGCGAGTCGGTTTGTCCGCGAATCACTGCCCTGGCGCGACGTCGACCTGTTGCGGATCGGCGTTGTGGCGATGGCGCTCTGTGCGGCATGCTCTTTCGGGTTGCGAACCCGTGGGGTCGAGTTGGCGAGCGGACCGGGGCGAATCCTCGACACCGTGCGCGATGGGCATCACTACTTGCGCACCAATCGCTGGATGCAGCGCTTCCTGGCCACCCAGCTTGTTTTCATCCCGGTGACTCTCTCGCCCATGTTCTTCGCGATATACGCGGCCGAATCGCTGGGCGCGGGCTTCGGCGATATGGATGACTTCCTTGTGTTCTTCGGTATCGGTCTGCTGGCCGGGATCCCGCTGTGGAGGCTGGTACGGACGCGACTGGGATTGCGGGGAATGTACAGCTGCAGCGCCGGCATTGGCGTCGCAGCGGCGCTTGGTTGCATCGTGTCGCAGCACTGGCATCCGATGCCGGGCCTGTGGGCCTTCGGACCGGTACTGCTGCTCTCGGCACTCGCGAATCAACCCCTGTGGACGGCCGCTTACGACTGGGTCTTCGGTTGCGCGACCGCCGAGCAGGCGGTGGTAGTGATCACCTACAGCAAGGTCGTGCTCGGTCTAGGTGTCATCGTCGCCGGTTTCGCGCTCAGTGTGGCGGCCGAGCGCGGCCCCGACATCTGGCCGCTCGGACTGCTACTGGCGCTGACCGCCCTTGCGTGCCTGGCCGCGGCACGAGTTCCGGGCACCACCGTCAGGATCCTAGACGGCATGGCCCTATCACGAAGCTCGACCGACTCGCGCGTGCGGCCGCAGGACTGACCGGATCCGAGATCCTCGACTACCGGGAGGTCTCCGATGCCGACGTCCCCAGGGGCACCATGTGTAACACCGGGCCACACCGACATCACGGTCACATAACGAACGCGTATACCTGCGTAACGACCCGGAGGCCGCCATGGCACGTCGCAGCACGTGGATCGCGATGGCCATGGCCATTCCCGCGACCGAACGCCAAATTGTTTCCACGCGAGACCGTTACGGCGACGGAACCGAGCCGCTCGTCGCCGACGGCCGCTGCTGCTAGCATAATATTCTGCATCAATTGATGCAGAATGAGGTGCAGCATGCGGACCACAGTCACCATCGATGACGACCTTCTGGCCAAAGCCGCTGAGTTGACCGGCGTTCACGAGAACACCGCCTTGCTACGCCAAGGCCTGCAGACGTTGATCCGCGTCGAGAGCGCGCGACGACTCGCCGCGCTGGGCGGAACCGACAAGTCCGCCACGTCCGCTCCGCGCCGGCGATGATTCTGGTCGACACATCAATCTGGATCGACCATTTACACAAGGCCGAACCCGCCCTCGTCGAACTCCTCGGCTTGGATGAGATCGGCTGCCATTACTTGATTGCCCAGGAGATCGCGCTGGGCTCGCTACGGCAGCGCGAAGTCATGCTCGATCTTCTCGCCAACCTCCATCAGTTTCCGGCGATCGGTCACCACGAGATCCTCCACCTCGCCGATCGGCACCGCCTTCGGGGTCGTGGGCTGAGTGTGATCGACGTGCACCTGCTGGCCGCAGTGGCCGTGACTCCCGGCGCGGCACTGTGGACGCGAGACAAGCGCCGGCGCTCGTCATCGAAATCGCTTCGCCTGAATACATCTTGGCGATGAAGTCCATGACCACCCGCAAGTCCGACGGTGATCTCGCCGACGCGGTACACCTCTGCACGTTGTTGGGTGTCTCCACCGAGGCGGAACTCAAAGCGATCGTGAGGCGGTATTTCCCCGGTGGCAGGTTCAGCGCCCAGGAACTGTTCTTCGAGCGGATCATCGACGCGCTCTAGCTGTACCCGGCCGTGCCGACTCCTCAGCTCGCGGCCGGCGCGCCTGAAATGTCTGAGGTCTGGTGCAGTCTGGCGTCGACGACGACGGAGAGGCGGGCATTATGTGCTGGCGATGCGATCACCCCGGGGCCACTACCGAGGAATATCTGACATATCTGGCGGAAACTCTCCAGAGAGACCGGTGGGTGTTCCAGTACGTCGTCAGCGAACACCAGCCGTCCGCGTACACGGTCGGTCTTCATGGCCTGGGCCTGCCCGAGTTGCTGGTCACCGGACTCCCCGAGAAGATCTCGGTTCAGCTGCTGGACTCAGCCGCCCACGAAATGGCCTACCACGGCACCCGACTGGAGCCGGGGATGCAGATCGAGTACGAGGGCGAGCTTGTCCTGGAAGTCGTCGAGGTCGATCATCCCGACGTGCACCTCAAGATCGCGGACCAGTTTTACCGGCGCGTGTTCGGCGCGCTGCAGCTGGTGTGGACCGACGACGAGCGGCACTGGCCGTGGGATCGCGGATGGAGCAACGGTCAGCGGCAGCAGCCGGTGTTCGGGGCGCGCGATCCGGAGCGGCTGAATTCGGTTTGAGTTGAACGCTTGTGTTGACAGCGTGCCATCGCGTCACCCGGGGGCTCGACGTCCCCGCGCGGGCGGGCAATCGTCGCCGTCAGGCCACCGCCGCGCCGAACATCTGTCGAGGTTCATGTCGCAGCCAGCAGGCAGGAACGGGAATCCCTGCTGCACAGCACGTTCGACGTCGCGGCGGGTTCCGCCGAGCAGGGCTCGGTAGCGCCGGTCGAAGCGGAACTCGCGGTGGTCAGTTGGCGCTCGGCGGGTCCGGTGGCTGGTAGGGGTCGTACCACCACCAGTCGGCGCGTTCGCCGAGCGGGCCGGGGCAGGGCGGGACGTCCGGCGGCGGGCCGCTGGGGGGTCGAGCCAGTGATCCGGGATGCAGTTGTTGGCCGTCCTCGTCGGTGATAACGAGGCGCTCGGCGGGCCCGCTGATGGTGATGCCGCCACTGTGGTGGAGCCGGTGATGGTGCGGGCATAGGAGGACCAGGTTGTCCAGGTCGGTGGGCCCGCCGTCCTCCCAGTGCCGGATGTGGTGGGCGTGCAGACCGCGGGTCGCTCCGCAGCCCGGCACCGCGCAGCAGCGGTCGCGGTGTTCTAGCGCCCGGCGCAACCGGCGGCTGATCGTCCGGGTCGATCGGCCGTGGCCGATGACCTGCCCGTCGCGTTCGAACCACACCTCGCAGGTGGCGTCGCAGGTCAGGTATTGGCGCTCGGAGTCGGTCAGCAGCGGGCCCAGGTGCAGAGCCCCGACGTTCCGTTCGACGTCGAGATGGACCACCACGGTGGTGCGCTGGCCGTGCGGGCGGCGCCCGGCTTCGAGGTCCCAGCCGGTTTCGACCAGTCGTTGGAAGGCGTCGAGGGTGGTCGGCATCGGCGGTCGCAGATCCTCGGAGCCCTCGCGGCTGCCGGGGGTGTTCTCGCGGTCGTGTTTCCACTCGGCGAACAGGGCGTCGCGGTGCGAGGCCAGCGCCGCCTCGAACACCGCCGATTCTGTGTGGGCCAGGCGGATCCGCCACAGATCGAACCCGTCGCCGCCGGTCTTGCTGATCGCCGGAACCGGGTCGGGCCGCGGGCCGGAATCGGGGCGCGGTTCAAGCTTGATCGCGGTGCGCAACTGACTGACGGTGGCCGCCGACGCCAGCTCAGCGTAGCGAGCATCGGAGCCCTCCCCACCACGCTGAGCGATCACCGCGACCTGGTCCAACGAGAGCCGACCCTCGCGCAGGCCCTCGGTGCAGCGGGGGAACTCCCCGGCCCGGTGGGCGACGGTCGCGATCGCGTCGGCATTGGCCCGCGAGGTACCGGTCTTCCAGGCCACCAGTGCGGCCACCGAACGCACCCCGGTGTTCCCCCAGATCCCGTCGTGGTCGATCTCGGCCACGATGTCCACGATCCGGCCGTCGATTGCGTTGCGCTGACCCGTCAACTCCGCCAGCTCGTCGAACAACTCCGCCAACCGCTCCTTGGAACTCACTCTCCGGAGCCGTCGCGGTAGCTGTCGTTGACATGACACCACCATCCCACCGGGGTCTGACAACTTTTCCGCTCCGGTAGCTGACAACCCGCCAAAACGTTCCCTTCAAGTATCGGAAGTCGCGGTGGCAGGGACTTGCCCAGTCCGCCAACTGAATCCGGGCAATCCCGAGCAGCAGATCGCCGACACCAGCGACGACGACGGCGACGATGACGACGATGTCGACGACGCAGCGGACGACGCAACGGTAGGGCGGCGCTGCGAACAGCACCGCCCCACTGTGTTTCCTGCCCGGCGAAGGCCTACTGCCCCATCGCCTTCTTCCGGTCCTCATTGCTGAAGCCGTCGTCAGCGTTGGCGGCGTACCTGCGCTTGGCGCTGATGACGTCCCTGGTCGACCGGAACGCCCCGCTGGTGCCGGCCCGGCTGCGCTTGTCGTAGGTCATGGCGTACTTGGCCTCAACCCCCATCCGCTCACCGATCTCCACCGCGTCGATGTCGGCGCCGAGGAAGATGAAGTCCCACTTGTAGACCTCACGCTGATGGGTGATCAGCGCCTTGATACCCGGCCAGGTCCAGGTCCGGCTGGCGTTCTCGTGGCCGTCGGTCATGATCAGGCAGATCACATGTCCCGGGCGCTTGTCCTCCGGCAGGGCCGCAAGCTGTTCTCCCACTTCGGTGATGAACCGGCCCGCCGCATCCAGCAGGGCGGTCCCCCCACGCGGGACGAGTCCGAACTCCGGCACCGCGTTGATGTCGGTGGGCGGGTAGACCACCTCGTACTCGGTATCGAACTGGGCCAGGGTGACGTAGCACAGTCCGGGGTTATGGCGTTCACCGTTGATGAGCTCTCGCCAGCCGTCCTCGGTGACCTGCACCGAGCTGCTCATCGAGCCGGATCGGTCCAGCAGAGCAGCGATCAGGGTGGTGTTGGGATTGGTCAAAGTGACACCTTCCGTAGGCAGGCAGAAGCCAACGCGAAATCACGCATGAATGGGCCCCCGCCGTTGGATGAGCGGCCGCCGAAACATCCGCTCCTGATAGCCAAGTTATAGCATCTGAGCAGCGGTTATTCACCTCAGCAGCCAGCACCTCACCGATCGCAGACCTCGGAGACTTAAGCCGGATTCGGGCCGCGCTCGACGACCCGAACCATGTCTTTGAACTCTGAGAAAAAGCGGCGTGGGGTTTTGCCTACTGCGTGAATTGGTTGATCAGTTCGCCGAGTTCGGCCCGATTGGCGACGCCGACTTTGTTGCAGGCACTGCTCGGCCAGCGACCGTTCGTCGTCGGGCGGCAGGTGGCCGCGCAACGCGAGGAACTCCTCGAAGGCTCCGCCCTCGAACAGCACCACGTCGAGGGGCAGCGGGTCGTCGTAGAGGGCCCGATGCAGAGCCTCCGGGGTGCCCGAGTACGCGGCCCGCTCCCGCGCGCAGGCCACCGTGAGCGGGCCGAATTCGCCGTCCATCACGTCGGTGGTGGCCTTCTGGTAGAGCCATCCGGCCCGTTCCTCCAGCGGCACCTGCTCGCGGTTGAGGTGGCAGACCTTGTACTTGCGGCCCGATCCGCACCAGCACCGCTCGTTGCGGCCCAGGCGGGTCCGGGGCGCGGGCCGGTAGCGCTGCAGACCGGCGATGAATTCGTGGTCCTCGGGCATACCGGCCCGGCGCAGCAAGCTCAGCGCGCGTTCGGCGTCGCTGCGGTCCTCGGCGTAGCGGGCCAGCGCCAGCAGGTTCAGCGGCCAGGACGGGTCCAGCGACTCGGCCTCCTCGAAGACCCGCTCGGCGGCTTCGATCTCACCGAGGCGCTCGTGGGCCTTGCCCCGCAGCCAGCGCAGGGCGGGCCGGGCGATGCGCGGTGCGTTCGCCTCGGCCGACTCGGCGAACAGGCCCAGAGCCGCCGCTGCACGCCGGTCCCCCGCCGGGATCTCGTCGTGCACCGCGGCAGCGACCAGCGGCTCGGCGAGGAATTCCAGGGTGGCGCTCACCGTCGCGCCGGTGGGTTCGGCGGTCTGATCCAGCGGGGCGACGGTGCGCTCGCTGGGCGTGCGACACGGGCGTTGCAGTCGCTGCCCTCGACCCCGCCCACGAGGCCCATCCGGCCTGCCGCCGAGCCCTGGTCGACCTACGTCCGGCGCTTACCGGCCATGCCGTGCTCGAGACGTAACCGGGGCTGAGGAGGCTACCGATACCTCTGCGCCTCACCGCAGGACAGGCCGCATCAGTGCTGAGGGCGGCGTTCCTGGAAGAGACTGCTGGCTGGACACGACCGGGATGCGCGATCTGCGGGAACGGCTGGCCGTCCTCGGCATCGTCGGCGGTTCGGTGTACGACGCCTTGTCGGACAAGCCGCAGCGGCCAGCGGCCGCACGCTTCTAACGCGGGATCGACGAGCGGAACGCACCTACCGCTCGCTTCAGGTCGAGTACCGGTTCATCGACTGACCAGATGAAATGAAAACGGCCCCCGGAGAGTTCTCCGAGGGCCGTCTTACTTGGCAGCGGGGGCAGGATTCGAACCTGCGACCTCTGGGCTGGGCTGTGAGTTGGACTCCGTTGTGCTACAACGGTTTTCGCAATTCCGTTGGTACTGTCAACGGCGGTTCGCGTTCCCCGAGGGTTTCATTGGGTCGCATGTTTTTCCCCTGGTTTAGACAAATCGGTGACCAAATCTGTGACCACCGCACCGACGGCGGAAGGCAGGAGTAAGGCCCCCCGGCACGACACTGGTTGCTGTGGTCGAGATCGCTCAGGACGCATACATGGCTGCGCGCCATATCGCTGCTGCCCGCCCTGTTGCAGGCCCACAACGCTGAAGTACCAACCTTTCGTAACTTTCGTAACCTTGCTACGATGGGTCGGTTTCCAAGAGTGGAATGAGAGGAAGTGAGACCCATGAGAGCCGCCTCCGCGGAGATTGTTAACCCGGTTCCGGCCGATGCCGATGGGCTTGCCAATGTCCTCAGCTTCATCGAGGCGCACGAGGTCCGTCACGGGACCTCTCCTGAGCCTGCCTTCTTCCTGTCCGGTGCTGGCGAACATGATCGTGTCGAACTGACCGAGCAGCTTTACGAGGTCCTCAAGCGGGTCGCCCACGCACTCAGCCACGGCCAGTCGATCAGCATCCTGACCCGCGACCAGGAAATTTCCACCCAGCAGGCCGCGGAAATCCTCGGCCTGAGCCGACCCACGGTGGTTCGCCTCATCGAGGACGGCGAGCTGCATGCGCATGTACCTGGCGCGGTCCGGCGCAAGCTGCGGCTTGCCGATGTTCTCGCCTACCGCGAAGAGCTTCACACCCGGCGCAACCGGTTCATCACCGAGAGCTCGGCGGAGTTCGCGGATACGGACGCCGAAGAGGTCGCCGAGCTGCTCGCCGAGGCGAAACGCAAGCGCTGACTGTCCGCGCCGCCTGAAAGAATCGCCCACGTGTATCGCGCTGTCCTCGACACCTGCGCCCTTGTGCCGAGCCTTCAGCGCGACTTCCTGCTGCAGCTGGCCACAGAGGAGGCTTATGCCCCCGTGTGGGGATCGGGGATCCTCTTCGAGCTGGACTACGTGCTGGCCGGCCTACACGCCAAGCGTGGAATCAGCGATAGCGCCAGCCGCCGACAGCACCTCTTCGACCAGCTGAAGCGGGCATTTCCGGGTGCCGAGGTTCAGGCTCCCAAAGACCGCGACTACAGCTACGGGCTCAACGATCCTGACGACGGCCACGTCGCTCATGCGGCGATCATCGGCAAAGCCGACGCCATTCTCACCGATGATCGACGCGCCGGGTTCAGCGCAGCACGCGTGCTCGTGGAGGCCGATATCGAGACCGTGCATCCACATCAGTTCGCCGCTAATACGGTGTCAGCGCACCCGCACTCGGGACTGCGCGCGCTGCAGGAGATGTCGAATCGCCAGGCCAACCCACCACAGACTCCGGAACAGATCCTGGAGCTGCTGGTGACACGGCACAATATGACCGACGTCGCCGAAATCTTGCTGCCACTGCTGGCGGCGGACACCCGGTGACCCCCACACCCAGACCATATGTCGCCGGAGCTGTCACCAACGAGCAATATGAATCGCCTGTAAGTCTTTACGTGGCTGGCCCGGTGCTGGCTGACAGGATCGACGCCGCCCCTCGATCGCGCTGGGGGCCATCAGCGATCGGGGAGCCCTCCGATGCCGACACCGCGATCCGCGTCGCATTCGTGGCCACGCGCAGAACGATGACGACTTCCCCGTGCCCGGGGGTGCAGATTCCAGTCGCGAGTGTTGGTGCGGGAGACTGACAACGTGACGGCTGATTTGATCGAGGAGTTCGCCGGCTGGCTCAACGAGCGCGCCGCGCCGGATACGGCCGCCTTCGCCAGCCATGCCGAGATGTTCCTGGACTGGCGCGAATCCGCGCCGCTGGCGACGCTGGACGACGACGACCTTCGCGAGTTCCTGCTCGGCTGGTGCCCGCGCAAGCTGAGCATGCCCGCCGAGGAGTCGTGGGAGGTGTGCGAAGCGGTCGCAGAGTTCGTGTGTTTCCTGGGCGCCACCGGACGCCTCAACGGCGGTCCCGAACGGGCCCGGGCCATGATGCACACGTCGATCGGCCTGACCGACACCATGACGGTGCGGATGGCCGACCCTGCCAACTTCGGCATGGCCAAGTCGCTGTTCGCAGGCATCGCGGGCGCGGATCGGATGAGCCAGGAGGAGCTGGCGGCCGCGATCCAGCAACGCGTCGAGGAGCACAACGCACTGCCAATGGACCTGCGCCGGGCCGCCACCGACCGGTTCTTCGAGCCGCCGGCGGCAATCGAACTGCCATTCCTGTACGTCCCGCCACCGGAGGCCGATGTGGCGGCCGCGGTTGCCCGGGCGGTACTACCGGAAAAGGTGCGGAAACTGCGCGATTATCTCGGCGGAACCGGCGCGGCACTGACGGCGAAGGGCAATCTCAAACTGGCCGACGGACGTGCCCTGGTCGACCTGCTCGACACCGGCGACGCGCTCGACGAGCAGATCGGCGAGAAGACTTTCAAGACCCGGTCGTCAGCGGAGTTGTCCCAGCTGACCTACCTGGTCGAACTGGCCCTGGAGTCGGGGGCAGTGCGCCACGTCAACAAACGCCTCGTACCGGTCAAGGCGTGGGCGAAGAAGTCGCCCGTCGAGCAAGCCACCGCGTTGTTCCAGACGGCTCTCGAGTTAGGCGTGCTGTCCGAGATGGGTGCCAGGATGTCGTTCTACGACGACCTGCACAACCTGCTCGACGAGGGTGTCGTGCACTGGCTGGCCGCGTTGCTCGCACCGGAGGCCCAAGCGGACTTCGACGACATCGTCGAGCTGAACAGAAGCGTGGTGGACAGCCAGTTCACCGGCCGCGCCGCCGAGTACTACCTGTCCGGCGACGCGCCGGCTCGCGATATCGGCCGGATCATGGAGATACTCGACATGACCGGGGCAGTCGAATGGTCCGGCCGCCGGGAGTCAGTCCCCGACTGGGGTCGGCGGTACTCGACCGGCGGCATCGTCGCCTTGACCGCCTTCGGCCGCTACGCTCTGCCCGACCTGCTACCTGAGGCCGGCCTGTCGCTGCGTACCGCAGCCGACCTCACCGAGGCGAATCCGAACGAACTGATCGCGGCGATGGATCAAGCTCCGCCAGAACAGCATTCGGCCCTGCTGGCCGCATGGCAGCCGTCGCTACCGGAGTCCGAGCGGGCCGGGGCCGTCGCCGCTGTGATCACCGGCGCGGACGAGGCGCACGGCCGACTCGTCGGGTTGCACCTGCTGGGCATGTTCGACGCCGCTGTGGCCGAACCACACATGCGCCAACTGCTCGACACCACCGCCGCCGGGCACGCCGCCATCTGGCTGCTCGAGCGCGGCCTGGCCGACGCCGAAACCGTCGGGGCATTCGTCACCCCGGCGGTGATGGTCGACATCCTGTCCGAACTCATCGACCATCCGGACGCGCTGTGCGAGCAGTTCCTCGCCGGCCATGATCTTGAGGCCATGCTGGAGTTCTTCTGGCGCCACCGGGCTCCCGAGACCGCGGCGGTGCTCGACGCACTGGGACAGCACCTGCCCGACCGGGCGCTGGCCAAGCAGGCCCGCAAGGCGGCGCTGCGGCACCGCAGCTGGCTTGCCAACGGAGGCACATCGTCGCGATGACGCCGGCGCCCGGTCGGGCACTGCAGATGGCCGCCATCGTCGGGCTCGCCTCGCCCGGGTGCGGGGTGATGTTCGGTCCGCCCCTCCAGCTCATCGCCGACCGCACCTTCTCGTCGACGACGCTCGTCATCCCTGACCAACAACGCGACCGCCCACGTCCTTCGTAAATTACGTTTATGAGCTAGATTACGTTGCGGCACAATGGTTTATAGTCACATCTGTACAGATCATCAGCGGCGAGCACTTCGGATGGGTTTCACCGAGTCGCATGTTTTGCTCCTGTGTCCCGGGGGAATTGGTGACCGAATCGGTGACCAATCGCAGCGATGCCAACAGCGAGGACCGCCACTGACGTGTCCAACCCGAAGTTTGAGATCCATGTCCGAGAAGGTTTCCGCGCAAGGAAGCTTTGGACTGCGCCATCTCGCGAGGAATCGGCCGAACGTCATCGCGGCCACGTCCCATCAATTCGGCACCACGGTCACTGAGCATCTCAAACCGGACGCTCGACTCAAGCGCGTGTCCGCGGTGACCAGGGCGCAATCGAGAAGTTCTGCAAGAGCCACGTACATCGCGTCATAGGCGGAGATGCCTCCGCGCAGTTCCCACATCCGCTGAAGGAGTGGGCCGCCTGCGTATCGGATCACTGCGAGATGACTCCACGCTTCCAGACAGCGCAGTCCGTCCTCGGCATTGAGTGCCCCGGCGAGGACCAGGCGGCGCAATGCGCTGACAACCTCAGCATCGATCAGATGGGGAGCATGCAGGCCCTCGGAACCGACAAGCCGCCGGGCGTTGCCGTCGTTGAGCAGAGCCGCCACCGCCGCCGACGCGTCGAGAACGATCACCTCCGGTCGGCGTTGACCGACTGCACGATCGACGCCGCGGGGATATCCAGATCCGGCAGCGCCGCAACCAACCCGGCATTGTCGATGCGCCGTGTCGCCGCATCGAGTTCACGAATGGCCACCGCAGTCACCGACATATTCGACGCGCCGGCCAGCCGTTCGAGGCGATGCATGACGTCGTCAGGGACGTTGCGGAGATACAGCGTGCGCATGCTGCCAGCATACGCATTCTGCTAGCTTTTGGCTAGCATTTTGCTTGCAGGATGACGACGCCCCGTCGAGCACCGTCTTCACGGGTGAGTCCGACCTGAACCGGTCGGGCCCCGCCCCACGAAACTCAGCTACGGAGCTAACCGCTGCTCCACCCACTCCCAGTCAATCCGCTCCTGCTCCAGTCGCACCCGCTCCCCCAATCCGTCCCCGACCAACTCCGCGTACAGGTCTCGCTCCTCGGGACTCAGCCGCGTCAGCATCGAGCGGGCCGGCCGGTGCTCGGTGCCCCACCGGTCCCGATGGGCCAGCAGCGTCTCGCGGTCCATCAGCACCGAACGGGTCTGCGGGAGCCAGGCCCGCAGCCGGTCGAGGATGGCGAATCCGTGCGTGTCGATATCGCCCCAGTAGCGGACCTGCGCCCCGGCCAGCCACGGCAGCCGTCCGACCTTGTCGACGTCGAAGCCCTTGCCCCAGATCACGCAGCCGTCCGCGGGGACGTCGAGCGACAGGTAGCTGATCTCGTTCTCGACGATCACCGCGATCCGGGGTTCGACGGTGAGTTGTGCCAACTCCTCGGTGCGCACCGCCAGTTCGGTGACCGCGGCCGGGAATCCCAGCGAGTGCGCGGGCCGCAGCCGCACCAGCCCCGGCTTGGACCGCAGGCCCAGATCGGCCAGGAACCCCTGGGCCGTCGAGGACACACCCAGCATGGCGGCCAGCACCGGCCGGTGCCGCTCGGCGAACTTGGTGTCGACACCGGGGGCGCTGATCTCCCGCAGGTACCGGTGCGAATCCCGGTGCCCGTCCAGCCAGTCATGGGCAGCGATCAGCCGCGGCATCTCGGGGCCGAGTTCGATTGCGCGGTGCGGGTTCCCGACGATCCAGCCCCGCACGGCCGGATGCCGGTGGGCGAGCTCCAGCACGGCGTCGAACCGGCCCACTGCCGCCGACACCCCCAGCAGAGTCCACGCCTGCTCGAAGGATGACACCACCGCACGGACCGGCAGTTGGTTGCGGCCGATCTGTCTGCCGCCGATCGCCTGCCACCGCAGGGTGTACCGCGCGCCATCGCGACTTCCGGCGTCGAGGGCGGTGACCCACTCCCGGGCTGCGGCGAGGTCGTCACCGATCTGCGAAGCCTTGGGACCGCGAAGAACCACCTCGATCGCATCGAAACAATCGCCCTGAGCGTGACACCGCAGCAGTGACCCGTCGTCCCACCGACGCCGGACCTTGGCGGCGATATCCGCAGCCGTCGTCCACCCGGCGCTCACGGCCGCCGGCCGTCCCGCCGGTCGCGGTACTCCTCGATGGTCATCGTCTGCAGCCGGGAGAATTGTCCGGTCGGATTGTCCACGAAGCCAATCGCTTTCACGTAGGGCTCGATGACGTGGACCTTCTGCAGCGGCGTCACGATGAGCAGCTGCAGACCCAGCGTGGCGAACAGCTGCAGCGCGTACCGTGTCGAGACGTCCGAACCGCGTCCGAACGCCTCGTCGATGACGGCGAACCGGAAGTCCTTCGACTTCTCGACTCCCCACTCCAGGCCGAACTGGTACGCCAGCGACGCAGCCAGGATGGTGTAGGCGAGCTTCTCCTTCTGGCCGCCGGACTTGCCGTCGGAGTCGCTGTAGTGCTCCCACTCGGCGTCGGTCTCGGCGTCCCGCTCGGAGGCGGAGAAGACGAACCAGTTGCGGACGTCGGTGACCCGGCGGGTCCAGGTCTTGTCGGCCTCGGCGTAGCCGTCGCGGCCGCGGAACCGCTCGATGATCCGCTTGACGTCGAGGAAACGCTGCTCGGAGTACTGGTCCCCGTCGACGGCGAGGGTGTCGTTGGTCAGGTTGCGCAGATCCGAACGGAACTGTGCCACATCCTGGTTGGTGGTCGGCTCCTTCTCCAGCCGGATGTAGCGGCCCGGGTTGTAAGGCACCGCGCCCAGCGCCTCGTTGATGCGGTCGACGCGTTCGTCGATGGCCGAGCCCTGACGGTTCAGCCAGTTGTTGAATCCGGCGAGCTCTTGGATGGCGTTCTTGTTGAGCTGCTCTTTGAACTCCCGCTCGAAACGCGGCAGATCGTCGTTGGCGACGCGGTCACGGAAGGCCAGGAACTCGGCGCGGGCCTCGACATGCGAGTCCATGTCGGCGCGTAGATCGGGCCATCGGCGCAGGAAGTCGGCCATGTGCTGGGTCAGGTTCAGCGCATGTCCGTTGAGTTGGCCACCCAGGCGGGTGATGCGTTGGTAGAGCTCATCGGAGAGCGCTGCCTCAGCCTCGGCGCAGGCGGCTGCTCTAGTCGGACGCGCCTTGCCGACTCGCGCGTCGAGGGCGTCGTAAGCGGATCGGGCCGCCACGAGGTCGCCGTGCGGCTGGGCGGCGACGAACTGGTCGTCGCGGGCCTTGGCGTCGCGGGCATCGTTGGCGGCTTTGGCGGTGGTCGCCAGGCGGCCGGTGAGGTCGTCGATCAACTCCCCGACCGCTGCGGCGTGTGCGTCATTGTCGATGATGGCGCGGGCGATCTCGTCCAGCCGCGAGGAACCGGCCAGCAGGCGATCCCGTTCGGCGTCGTGCGCGGCCGCACGCGCGTGCGCCTCGTCGACATCGAGGTCGGCCCAGGAGCGGTATTCCTCGATCCGGGCCAGGGCCTGCAGCCTGTCCTGCAGGGTGTCGCGCCGGGTGTAGAGGCCCGTCAACTCGGTGGTGGCCGCGCCGAGGTCGGCCCGCAGCCCGGCGAGTTCGTCGCTCAGCGCGGCGATCTTTCGTTCGTTGGCCCAGCCGAGCACCCACCGGCGGGGGTCATCGACGCGATGCCGATCGTCCTTCTCGTGACGCTCGCCGGAGCGCACCTGGCCCTCGCGAGTGACGGCGCGCTTGTGGCTTCGGAACTCCTCAAGGCCCGATGCGCATCGATAATCGGCGCGCTTGGTCAGTTCGTGGGCCAGGTAGCCGTGGAACGGCCCATCCTTGATGTCGAGGCAGTCGGCCAGCACCAGGCCCTCGTGGCGGATCGGCTGCAGCGCGACCCGTTGGGCGGGGACCCGTTCGTAGACCAGCTTGGCTCCCCGGCCTCCGAACGCCAGACGGCGGCTGTTCACCCACGTGGCGACGGCCTCGTAGTGCTGCTGAGGCACCAGCAGGGACAGCGCGAAGCCGCGCAGCACCCGCTCGGCGGCGCCGCGCCACTGCGCGTGTTCGTCGCTGACATCGAGCAGTTCACCGGCGTACGGCAGCGCCTCGGGCGTCACATCGAGCGCGGCGCAGAGTTCGGCGCGCAGTTCGACCTGTTCGGCGGGCAGGTTGTTGGTGCGTTGCTCCAGGCTCACGATTTCGTCGTTGACGCTGTCGGACTTGCGCTTCAGGTCGCTCTGCCGACCATGCGCCTCGGCGATCACGGCATCCAGTTCGGACTTCTCGGCGGCCAGGCGCGGCCGTTCGGCGCCGACCCGGCTCGACAGCGCGGTGAAGGCGGCGCCGTCGGTGACCGGGTCCAGGCCGGCGTCGGCGACGGCGGTGTCGAAGCGTCCCCGGGCCTCACGCCGGGTCTGCGCCTGGGCGCGGGCCTCGCCGGCGAGCCGCTCCAGCTCGCCGATGCGGTCGCCGCCGGCTTTGGCGCGCTCCTCGATGAGGGCGTCGTGTTCGTCCTTGAGGGTGCGCTGGCGGGCTCTGGCGGCGTCCTGCTCCTTCCACAGCCGCGCGCCCTCGTCCTCCAGGGCGGCGATCTCCCCGGCGAGCAGACCGGAGCGGAGTTCGGCGATGAACAGCCGCACGGCGGATCGCTGGCGTTCCAGCGACTGTCTTTCGGCAAGGGCGGCATCGTATTTCGCCGCGGTCTGCGCGACGGGCTCGAGTGCGTCGAGTTGTTCCCGCGCCCGCTTGACGGCGTCGTGCGCCTTGGTCAGATCGTCGAAGTGGGCGATGATCTCACTGACGCGTGAACTGGCGTCGCTGGGTTCGAGCATGTGGTCGCGGACGAAGTCGTTGAGGTTGCCCACCGACTTCATCGACACGGTCTGGTGGAACAGCTCCAGTGCCTGCTCGGAGCGGATTCCGAGCAGACGCCGCAATGAGGTTGCGTACTTGGGGAACTCGTCGAAGATCTCCGCCCCGGATGCCCGCAGCCGCTTGCGCAGATCCCGCAGGTCCGAGCCGAAGTGAGCGAAGTCGGCGTCGACGGAGAGCGCCTTGGTGGCGGTGACGAAGAAGCGGTAGGGCTGTCCGGTGCTGTCGCGCTGCTGGAAGACCTGCGCGAGGGTGACCGTCTGGTCGAAACCGTGGTTGATGAAGACACCGAGGATCACCGAGTAGGTGCGGCGGTTCTCCCGCAGGCCTTTGGCGCGGGAGCGGCCGGTGGCTTCGTTGCGTTCCGATTTGTAGTGGCCCTCGACGTAGGAGCGCAGGGTCCGTTCCCTGGCGTCGGCACCGGCGGCCTTGTTGTAGGCGGCCTTGTGCGACGGCATCAGCAGTGTGGTCAGCGCGTCGACGATCGTCGACTTGCCCGAGCCGATATCGCCGGTCAGCAGCGCGGTATCGGTGCCGGGAGTGAACCGCCACACGTGGTTGTCGAAGGTCCCCCAGTTGTAGACCTCGGCGTACTGCAGGCGGTAGCCGGCGCGCGGGGAGGCGCCGAGTTCGGTCGCGGAGAACAGCCCCTCACTCATCGGGTCCCGCCGTTCCGGCATACTCGCGCAGCTTCGCGGCGAAGTCCGACAGGGTCTGGGCGTCGACGTAGGCCTTGAGGATTCGCCGCACCTCCCAGTGGTCGTTCTGGCCGCGCAACTGCCGCAGGAAGCCGAGTTCGACCGCCTTCTTGATCGTCGTCTCGGCCTGGTCGACGGCGCGGGCGTCGTTGGTGGACTCCGCCTGGAAGAGCCGCAGCATCTCGACGATCTGATCGGTGGTCAGGACGAGTCGGCCCTCACCGCCGGTCGTCTCGAATTCGACGAGCCGCTTGCGCAGCAGCACCAGCAGCAGGCTGACGTTGTAGGTCAGTGCCCGCCGGCGCACCAGACGCGGCAGCGCCTCCTCGCCGTCGTCAGTGGGCTGGGAACGCAGGTAGGCGTAGCCCTCGGCCTCGTCGACGACGACGTCGATGCCGATGGTGGCGAAGTGGTCCCGGACACCGGCGCCGAGGCGTTCCAGGGTGATCCAGGTGTCCTCGTCGGATTCCCGGTAGACGACGCCCTGCATCAGCCGGATGATCGCGCTGGCGACGGGTTTGTCGTTCACCGGCGTCGCACCGTGACCTTGGGCAGCCGGGCCCGCTTGGTGACGCCCGGTTCGTCGGGGTCGGCGTACTCCAGGACCGTCTCGTCGGAGTCGTCCATCTCGACGGTCAGGTCCTCGTCGTCGAGCGCGAGATAGCCGACGATCTCCGCCGCGCCCTGCTCGATCGGGTGGATCGCGGTGATATCCGACAGCAGCGCCGAGGAGTTCTCCGGGAGGATTTCCCGCAGGACGCCGAGGAGCCGGGCCTGGTCGATGAAGTTCTGCGCGAAGAGGACCTCGCTGTCGACATCCTCTGTCCCGGTGGGGATCTGGCTCTCCACCGCCACCGCCGTCGGGGTCTGGTAGAGCGGACGCTCGAACGGCAGAGCGATCTCGATGCCCGACAGGTCGACCTGCAGGCCGAAGTCCGGAGGGTTGCCGCGCAGCTCCAGGGCCGCGGCCTCCACGGCGCGGACCAGGTCCAGCACCCGCCGGTTCTCCAGCCAGACCTGGTCGTCGAGGAAGCGGCGCAGTTGCTCGGAGATCTGCCGGACGGTGCGCTGGGCGCGGTCGGCGGCCTCGGACCAGTCGTGGTGGATGCCGCGGATCCGCCGGTCGGCGTCGACGGTGTCGAGGGCGGAAACCTTGGCGAGCAGATCGGCCAGTTCGGCCTGGCGGGACTCCGAGAGCAGGAAGTCGTAGAAAGCCTGGAAGCTGCGGCCCTGGTCCGAGCCGGCGATTTCGGATCGGCTCCCGACCAGATCGGCGAGCAGGTCGCCCTTGGAGCCCTCCCACGCGGCGATCTTCTCCCGGGCCGCGCGGTCCAGCCGGCGGAAGTTCTCCTCGACCTCGCGGAAGTCCGACAGCAGTTCCCGCGCGGTCGCCGAGAGTTGCTGGTAGCGGTCGCGGACCGCGGTGGGGTCCAGCACCGTGACGACGCCGGCCTCGACGGCGGCGATCTCGGCGTCGAGTTCGTCGCGGCGACGGCGCAGCTCGGCAGCCCGGACCTCGGGCTCGGCCTCGGTGCCGTGCACGATCTGCCGCAGCAGTTCGACCACGGTGTGCAGCCGGGACTCGGTCCCGACGAAGGACCTCTCTTTGAGGCCCGTGACCCAGGAGTACGCCTTCTCGAAGGCGGCGGTGACTTCGTAGTGCACCTCGTCGTCACCGGGAGGATAGAACCGGCGCAGATACCCGGAATCGGTGGCCGCCCAGTCCTCCAGATACGCGCGCGGCTCCTTGGGGAACCGCGACTCACCGCCGTCGCCTGCGATTTCGGCGTTCAACGCGTGCAGCTGGTCATCCAGGGCGGCGGCGAGCTCGCTGGCCGGGCAGGCACCCCTGTTGCCTTCGACGAAGTACCCGCCGAGGAAGGACAGGATCAGCACAGCGTTGCCCGCCCGCAGCAGCCGCCAAGCGGGGTGGCGGTCGCGCAGGGCGGCGATCGTCGCGTAGTCCACCAGGAGAGCTTAGGAAAGCGCGCCGACACGTTGAGGAGGCGTGGCTCAGCGTCGCCGCCGGTACCGATTCCTGGCGTACTCGTTCATGTAGGCGCCGGTAGTGCTTGCGGCGGCACTCCCCGCACGGCCGGTGGCCGGCGGCCAGTGCCACGCCCTCGTCAAGGAAGAACGACTGGGTGTATCTCTTGGGATGCATCAATACCTGTTGACGACCGGTGAACGGAGTTGGCAGATCAGCCACCTGTCGCTCTCGTCGCGATGATCGCACCGGTGCAAGTGAGCGGCTAAACCGCCAGTACGGTTCCGGTCTCGGCCTCGGCGAACGCGACGAGTTCCGCGCGCGGCGGCGTAGTCGCAGGCCAGTACCGACCGGCCGATCAGGACCGGATCGCCGCGCAGACCGAATCTGCCGGTGACACCGACATAGCTGCCCGGCGGGATCGGTTCGCTGATGCAGTAGAGGGTGGGCGCAGCCCCCTCGTCGATATTGTTGGCCAGCCGGCTGGCTGCCGCCTTGATTGTCTTGTGCGCCAACGACATCAACGGTGTTTCCGAGACCGACGACAGGTTCGAGGCCACCCATCCCGGATGGGTGAGCTGGGCGATGACCGGGGATCCGGCCGCCCGCAGCCGGCGGTCGAGTTCGAGACCCCACAGCATCACCGCCAGCTTGGAGCGGCAGTAGGCGCCCATCGGCGCCCAACGGTGCCGGCGCAGGTGCATATCGTCGGGCCGCCACGTCGCCGACCGGTGCGCGTCGGAGCCGACGTTGATGATCCGCGACCGCACCCGCCCCAGCAGCAGGTTCGTCAGCGCGAACGGCCCGAGCATGTTGGTGCCCAACGTCATCTCGAACCCGTCGACGGTATCGGTTCGGCGCTGGGTCACCAGCCCGGCGTTGTTGACCAGGATGTCGACGTCGCCGTCGAGCAGATCGGGGAAGGCACGCACCGATTCCAGGTCGGCGAGGTCGAGCCGGATCACCGATGTCGAACCGCCGATCTCGGCGGCCCGCTGCCGACCGAGTTCGGTGTTACGCACCGCCAGGATGACGTGGGCGCCGGCCTTGGCCAGTGCCGCCGCCGTCGCCAGGCCGACGCCATTGGTGGCCCCGGTCACGATGATGCGTTGACCGGAGAGGTTGCCGAGCCGGGTCGGGGACCACGCCGACGTCATGGGGATCAGGGTAGTGAAGACAGTTCCGCTGCTTGGATGATCAACCCGAATGAAGCTGACGCCTCGTCCAGTTCCACTCCGACCACCTCGCCTACACGGACCACGCAGTGCCAGGTCCACGGCCTCCGTCTTCGTGTGAACCCCGTAGCGCGCCTTGATCGCCTCGACGTAGCGCTCCTCGATCTCGATATTGGTGCGCACCTTCGCCCTACACCAATCGCACACGTCACGGGTGTCGCAACAGTGCTACAGTCGCGGAGGTGAGCACCGAGATCAGCCAGCGCGAGTTGCGCAACAACAGTGGCGAGATCATGCGTCGGCTCGACCAGGGCGAGGCATTCGTCGTCACGCGCAACGGTGTACCGGTCGGAGAACTGGTGCCGTTGCGCCGACGTCGCGTCGTGAACGGTCCAGCCTTGGCGCAGGCGTTCCGTGGGGCCCCCCACATCGAGTTCGGGCGGCTCCGCGCGGACCTCGACCGCTACCTCGACCAGGACATCACGCCGCGTGGCTGAGACGATGTCTGGACTGCTCGACACGTCGGTGGTGATCGACCTCGACCTCATTGCTCCAGACCACTTACCCGGGGAAGCGTCCATCAGCGCGGTGACGATGGCCGAGCTGTCGGCGGGACCGCACGCCACCGACGAGCCCGACGAACGAGCGCGACGGCAGGACCGGCTGCAGCAGCTCGAATCCTGGGTGGAACCACTGCCCTTTGACGGCGACTGTGCGAGAGCTTTCGGGCGGATTTACGCCGCCGTTCTTGCCACCGGCCGCCAACCCCGGCGTCGCATGGCCGATCTGCTGATCGCCGCCACTGCGCTGGCCGCGGGCTTGCCGCTCTACACCCGCAATGCCGACGACTTCCGGGGCCTTGAGCCGATCGTGAGAATCGTTGCGATCTAGCGGAGCGTCGAACTGATGAGAGCCGTTGCACGACAGGGGGAACCAGGCCTGGCCGAGCGCGCACACTACCTACTCAAGGGGCTGGACATCCTGCCCATTACCGATGCCGTGGTCGCAGTGGCCGAATCGATCGGGCCGAAAACGCTTGGTGCACTCGACGCAATTCACCTTGCGTCGGCATCCCAGATCAGACACGAGCTCACGTGGTTCGTGACATACGACCACCGGATCGTGCAGGGCTGTCGGGACATCGGATTCGAGACCCAATCACCGGAAGCGGTCCAGTAGACGGACCGGCCGGAAAGCGGAACAGTCGATCAACGCGGCCAGGACGAGATCAGCGTCTCAGGCCTCCGGGTGGGCACTTGCCTGATCCGGCTGCTCCACTCCTTCGGCCCGGACGCCATTAATCCCAGGGCGATGAGCGCCAGCCGACTGCGGGCCGCACTCGGGCTGAGCTG
Source organism: uncultured Actinomycetota bacterium (assembly GCA_963715145.1). Lineage (GTDB taxonomy): Bacteria > Actinomycetota > Actinomycetes > Mycobacteriales > Mycobacteriaceae > Mycobacterium. The sequence continues at coordinate 22,725 of CAVQRL010000004.1, forward strand.
ACCCCGCGTCAGAGCACTCAGAACGGTAACCGCGCGCCCTCGGCGAAAGCCTCGAGCACCCGGACCGCCTCGTCCCAGACCGGGTCGACGGGGCCGTCGGCCTCGATGGCGTCGACCAACGTCTGCAACTCTGCGAACTCCGATCCGGGCACCCCGCTCCATTTGTCCTGTTTCTCCTTATTCCCCTGGGTCAGCAGACCTCGTTCATTCCCCTGGGTCAGCAGACCTCGTTCGGCCAGCAGGTCGAGCAGCGGCCGGGCCGCGGTGTGGATCGCGCGAAGGTCCTCCTCGTCGGGCCGCCCGGGCAGTCCGGGCAACAGCAACAGCGCTCCCCGGGGCAGGTCGACGGCGGCACGGACCGTGACACCGTCAGCGACGCCGCCGGTCGGCGCCGGCGTCGCCTCGAATGCCTGCACCGTCGGGTCGAGGGTCGCGTACATGACCGATGGAGATATTCGTCTCGACGACGTGGTAGGTGTCCGGATCGGGCGTGCTGAAGGTGAACCACACGCACATCGAGCCCCTGATCTCTCGTTCCGCGCATCCCCAGGGGCACCATGTGTAACACCGGGCCCAGCCACACCGACATCACGGTCACATAACGAACGCGTATACCTGCGTAACGACCCGGAGGCCGCCATGGCACGTCGCAGCACGTGGATCGCGATGGCCTTGGCCATTCCCGCGACCGTGGCCTTCACCCCCGCCAGCCCACCCGGCCCCCCGCCCTGGGACCCGCACGTGGTGCCCCCGGCCCAACCCGTCGTGGCGGTGACGCCGGTGCCCGCGGCCCCCGCCGCCCCGCCGAGCCTGACCCCGGGCCCAGCCGGCCTTCCCATTCCGGACCGCGATGTGGGACCGATCGTCGCGAAGGCCGCCCTGAGCCGACTGGGCGCGCCATACGCGTGGGCCGCCGCGGGCCCGGATGCCTTCGACTGCTCCGGCCTGGTCGTGTGGGCGTTCCACCAGGCCGGGTTGACACTGCCGCGCTCCAGTCAGGCGCTGGCAGCCGGTGGTCAGCCGGTACCGCTGGACCAGATGCAACCCGGCGACGTGATCAGCCTTTTCCCCGACGCGTCGCATGTGGGCATCTATGTGGGCGACGGCAGGATGGTGCACGCCCAGTTCGAAGGTCTGCCGGTGATCGTCGAGTCGTTGTACCGCGCCCCGATCCATAACGTCCGGCGCTACCGATAGCGGAGCACGTGCGCACCCCTCACAGGCGGGAGCGCTGCGCCCACACGGCGAAGAGCGGGTCGCCCGGCCACGGGGTCGGGCGCTGCTCGGCGCGAGGCTCGTCCCAGCCGGCGGAGCGGCGGAAGTATTCGGCGACCAGCCGCACGTGGGTCTCGTCGTCGGTGGCCAGCCAACCCCGGATCGCCTTGCTCGGGAAGCACCGGTTGGAGAACGTGCACACGAACGGCGCGCCGGGCCGCAGCACCCGGGCCAGCTCGTCGAACACCTCAATCGGTCGGACCAGGTAGTCGACTGACACCGTGCACATCGCCCCGTCGAAGCTGGCGTCGGCGAACGGCAGCGCGGGCTCGCGGTTGAGGTCATGGACCACCCGTTCGTGGGCCTGCGGGTTCCGGTCGAGCTCGAAGGCGTTCATACCCAGCACGACCAGCCGCTGCGGGGTCCGGGCCAGATGCGACACCCAGGAACTGCACAGGTCGAGCACCTCGCCGTACAGGCCGAGCTCGTCGTAGAGGTCGCGCACGGCGGCGATGGCGCCGGAGTCGATGTGCTGTACCAGGCGCGGTTCGCCGTAGAAGCGAGGGTCGTCGTCCTCGTCGACCCGGGTGAAGAATCCGTCGGGGAAGCCCTCGTAGCGGTCGTGGTAGCGGTCGGTCATCGAGGCCCTACCGCCTTTCGGGTCCCACTAGAGTCAGGTGTCACCATGGTCAGGCATCATCCTTCCCGGCAGTTCATCCGAATCACACTCGCAGTGATCGTTTTGGCGACCGGTGCTGCGGTCATGCCGGCCCGGGCCGTGGCCGCGGAACTGAGTGACTATTTGTGGCAGCGCCGCCCACTGCTGGTGTTCGCACCCACCGAGAACGATCCACGGCTCGTTGAGACGATGCGCCGCATCGAAGCCAGTCGATGTGACTTCGCGGATCGCGACATGGTGCTGGGCCGGATCGTCACCGATGCCACCAGCACCCTCGACGGCCAAGTGGTCGACGCCGACCAGACGCAGCGGTTGCGGTCGGAGTTCGGGATTGGCGCCAACAGCTTCAGCGTGGTGTTGATCGGCAAAGACGGCGGCGAGAAATTCCGCGTCAACGACGTCCCGGATCTTGCGGTGATCTATGCGGTGATCGACGGCATGCCGATGCGGGGCAGCGAGATGAGCACCGATCCTGGCCGGTGCTGAGAATCCCGGTTCGTAACAGAGCGACGGTGTGGGGATGGGACGCCTCCAACCACGACTGGGGCCGCGGGCCCATGGACCTCGCCAGCGCGCGCGACGCCGGCATCTCCTTCTTCACCCACAAGGCCACCGAGGGTGGCGACTGGGAGGATCGGTACTACAAGAAGGCACTGGAGCGCGCCCGCCGAGCCGGAATCCCGGTCCTGGGGAGCTATCACTACCTGTGGCCGGATCCGCCGAACGGGATCGAGGCACAGGTGAACTTCTGGATGGACTACGTCGCGGAGCGCACGCCTTGGTGGCGCGAGCAGCCGTGGATCTGGCAGATCGACGCCGAACAGCAGGGACTGCCCCGCCCGCCCAGTCCCGACGAGATCCGCAGAGCAGTCGACGCCGTCAAGGACCGCATGACGCGCGAAGGCAACACCGGCTACGTCATCGTCTACGCCCCCAGGTGGCTGTACGGAGATGAGCTGGGTCCCGGCTATGACCTGTGGAACAGCGATTACACCGGATCCGGGGCACCCCGGCCGTTCACCGATCAATACCGGGGCGTGACGGACCGTTCGCATGGCTGGGCTGCGATGTCCGGCCGCAAGCCGCGCATCCTTCAGTTCGCCTCCGACGCGGTCGTTGGACGACAACACACCTGCGATGTCAACAAGTTCGACGGTGACCTCCACACGCTCATCAGGCTCTGCGGCAGGAATCCCGACGTCGACGTGAAGATGTGAACCTATCTCGGTGACGGCGTGTCGGCCACAAACTTCGCCACCAGCCGAGCCAATTCGTCGCCCCGTTGTTCCGGCACGAAATGCCCGGCGCCGGTGATAGTGCTGTGGTCGTGCCCGCGCGCCCCGGGGACGTGCTGCTGAAACACCGTTTCCCAGCCCCGGGTAGCCGGATCACCGTCTGAGTAGGCAGTCAGGAACGGCTTCTCCCATCGGCCCAGGGCGGCCATGGCCGTGCGCCCGATCGCCGCACCAGGGTCGTTGCGGGTCAACGGGATTAGCGCGATCATCTGCCGTAGACCGCTCTTGAACGTTCGGTCCGGAAACGGTGCGTCGTAGGCGGCCAGCACGTCGGCGCTCAGCGGTCCGGCGACAGCCTGCAGGAACATGCTCGGGGTGATGTCGGGGGCCCGCTGATAGAAGGCGACGTAGTCGAGCAGGGTCTCCTGCAGCACCACTCGGCCACCTTCTATTCCGTGGTGCGCCCACGTGAGTTGTCCCGCCAGTGCGGGGTCGCAGGTGTGCAGGATCGTGTTGGCCGCCACCACGCGAGAGAACCGCGCGGGCTCGCGGGCCAGCACGCTGAACCCGATCGGGCCGCCCCAGTCCTGGACCACCAGCGTCACACCGGACAGGTCGAGGCCGGTCACCAGACTGTGCATCCAGTCGACGTGCCGGGCGAAGGTGTAATCGGTGGGGTCGGCGGGCTTGTCGGAGCGGCCGAACCCGACGTTGTCCGGGGCGATCACCCGCAGTCCCGCCGCGGCCAGCCCGGCGACGACATGCCGGTACAGAAACGACCAGGTGGGCTGGCCGTGGAGTAGCAGCACCACCGGAGCGTCGCGGGGTCCGGCGTCGACGTAGTGCATCCGCAGCGGCGGAAAGCCGGCGGTCTGGACCTCGACATAGTTCGGCTCGAAGGGGTAACCCGGCAGGTTGTCGAACCGTTCGTCGGGAGTCCGCAGCACCTGCATGTCCCGCAGCCTAACGAGACATCGGGCGCGTGCCCGATGTCGTCAGGGCGTATCTAGGCGCGGCCGAGTGTCTTCAACCAGGCGGTCAAACTGCTGGCCCAGTGAACCGCCGTACACGTATCGCATACCTCTGCCACACTGCCGCCATGCTCGACATCCCGCCACCCGACGACGACGGCGTACGAGCCTGGGTCGCCGAGAATCTCGGGGACCTCTGCGCCGCTGAGGACGTGGGGTCGCCGTCGGGCGCACGGCCACCGGCGCGCGGCGGGCAGCAGGCGGCCGACGCGGCATTGCAGGCCTACGACGTGAAGGGGTACGCGCGGCGGCGTAACAACGTCTGGCCGGTATCGATGCGGGGCGCCTCGATGTTGTCGCCCTACATCCGCCACGGTCTGCTGAAGCTGCCGGAGGTGTGGGACCACGTCGCCTCCGGTCCGCCCGCCGACGTCGCGAAATTCCGCGACGAACTGCGTTGGCAGGAGTACGCGCGGCATCTCTACGCCCGCGTCGGCACCGCGTCGCGCCGCTCGCTGCGGTGTGAGGCACCCGAACGCAACGCCGCTGGCGCACAGACCAATCCGTGGGACAGCGACGCGGTGTGCCTGCAGTCCGCGTGGTCGGAACTGGTGAGCGAGGGCTGGCTGACCAATCAGACCCGCATGTGGCTGGCGTCGCACTGGACCGTGCGGGAGGGCCTGGGCTGGCGGGACGGCGAGGACCTCATGTACCGGTACCTGCTGGACGGCTCACGGGCCGCGAACCGCCTGGGTTGGCAGTGGACCGTCGGCGCGCTGACCGGCAAGGCCTACGGTTTCTCTCGCTGGCAGGTCGAGAAGCGTGCACCGGGCCTGTGCGCCACCTGCCCGCTGGAACGCCGCTGCCCGATCGCCGACTGGCCACCCACCGCAGAGCGGGCCGCGCTGGGGCACACCGACCCGCGGTTGCGCCGCGATGACGACCCTCAGGCCACCGCCGGCCCGGCAACTGTCGCTAAATCGGCTGAGCCGCAGGCCATCTGGATGACTGCGGAGAGTCTGAGCGATCGCGACCCCGCCACCGCGGCGTATCCCGAGTTGCCGGTCGTGTTCGTATTCGACGAGCCGTTGCTTGCGCGACTGCGGCTTTCGGCACGCCGCTTGGTCTTCCTCGCGCAGTCGCTGGCCGATCTGGCGACCCGCCGGGAGATGCAGCTGTGGCGGGGCGACCCCGTCGAGGTGCTGCAGGGACGATCCCTGGCGGCGACGTTCACGCCGGTTCCGGGCTGGCGGTCCCGCGCGGCCCGCGTCGACGTGGTGTCACTGCACCCGTGGCCCTGGCTCGAGCGGCCTCGTGCCGGTTCGGTGGCCTCCTACTCGGCGTGGGCCAGGGGCCGTCGCTGAAGACGGGAATCCCCGCGTTCCCCATGCAGCCCACCGCTCCCGCTGAGCCGCACCAGTCCGCCGGCTGCCATGATGACCCCGTGAGCTCCCCGTCCGGCGCCGTAGGAGCGGTCCTGGACAAGGGCGTGTTCTGCGCCGTCGCGACCATGGGGTCCCACGGCCCGCACTGCACTCCGCTGGTCTTCGCATCCCATGCCGGACGGCTGTGGCTGAGCACGTCACGCCAATCCCTGAAGGCTCGGACGTGGAAGCGTGATCCGTCCATAGCAGGGCTCGTACGTCACGGGGACCTCGCCGTCTCCTTCAGCGGGGGGGTGACGATCTACGACGCCCTCGACGCGCGCACCTGGGCGGGGGCAGCCGTCAGTGCACCCGCGATCGCCGGCGCGTCGGCGATCTTCAGCCGCAAGAACGCGCGTTTCTTCGCCGGCTACGCAGTCGACGCGAACAAGGTGCCGCTGTCCTGGACCCTCCCCGGCCGGGTGTTGGTCGGAGTGGCTCCCGAACGCACGGCCCTGCTCGACGACGACGGGGTCCGCGAGCGCCATGGCCGGTGGGGCAACGAACCCGCTTCCCGCAACACCTTTCGGCGTACGAAGGGCGACGACCCCCTCGGCGACCTACCCAATGACGTGTCAGCGCTGCTGGGCACCGAGGGCCGCGGTGCGCTGACGGTGTTGGGAGACGGGGGCCCGGTGGTGCTGCCGGTCGGGTGGCGCGTGGAGGCTGACGCGCTCTACGCCGCGCTTCCCGCCGAGACGCTCGCCCTCGCCGGCGCCGCGGAGCCCGCCGTGCCGATGGCCCTCACGATCGACTACGCATCGGAATGGCGCGCGAAGGACATGGTGGGCGCGATGCTGCAGGGCCACGGCGCGGCCTTCGTCGACGGCGTGGTCGGCGGCGGCGCCGCGTCGATGCGCGACCTCGCCGACGCGATCGCCCCGGGGGCCACGGCCCTCGTCCGGATCAGCGTACGACGCTCGGTCTGGTGGAAGGGCTGGTCGAGCGGGAGCGTCCGACGGCGGAAGTGAAGGCTCGGTGCCGGCGAGCGCGCTGGTTACATCTCGTCAGAATCGGCGACAATGACAGCATGCAGCTACCGCAGCGACTGGCCCGGTTCAACCGGTATGTCACCAATCCCGTGCAACGCCTCTGGGCGGGATGGGCGCCGATGATGGGCATCCTTGAACACGTCGGACGCCGGTCGGGCCGGGTCTACCGGACTCCCCTGACCGTGTTCTCCACCGACGAAGGAGTGGCCATCCTGTTGACCTACGGCCCGGATCGGGACTGGTTGAAGAACCTCAACGCCGCCGGCGGCGGCCGACTGCGTCGGCATGGCCAGACCATCCCCGTCCGCGACCCCCGAGTGGTGACCCGGGATCAGGCGGCTGCGCACGTCACCGGATTCGGCCGCCGGGTGTTTCCGAAGCTGCCGTTCGACTCCAGCGCCGTATTCCCCGGGTGGTGACTGCAACGACCGCCCACAGCAGGACGGTCAACGCCCGAGAATCAAAAGCGCAGCGGCACAAACGATCCCGGACTGACTCTGAACGTCAGCAACGGGATGAAGACCGTTCCGCACCGGGCGCCTGGAACAGCGCATCGCGTCACGCCACCGCCGCAGCGAACAGCTGGTACAGATCCCCCGGCAGCGGCGTGGCCAGTTCCCAGGTGATGGCCATCGGCTTCTCCCCCACGTGGCTGCGGTAGGTGGCAGGCCCGAGGAACCAGAATGAGCGGTCAGCGTCGTTTAGCCGGCAGAACAGCATGATCGAGTGGCCGTCCTTCTCGTGATTGCGGTAGCGCAAGCCGGTATCGCTGTCGGCCCGTGTGGTCGACTGGCTTTCCCAGTGAATGAGTTTCGGGCTAATCGCGTAGTCGCGGTAGCGGGTCGTCGGGGAGAACGCGCCACTGCTCTTGTCCAGGGTGAACACCATGACGTCGGCGCGCTCGTCTTTAACCTCACGAACCCCTTCACGCCAATCCGGCGTCTTGGCCTGCCCCCCAACGCCGAAGGCGGCCAGAATCTCCAGCCGGGTATAGCGGGCGTGAACCTGAAGCGGCACATCGGGATGCATCGGCAACGCCCCGTGCAGGTGGTCGACCCGCTCATCGAGTTCCACGAGCAGTTGCGCCAGTTCCGCGCGGACCTGGGGGTGTGACCACAGCAGATCGACGCCGTCCTGCAACGACTGCGCCTTGGTGAGCACCTGGTCGCCGAGGCTGACCACGAGCATCCGGACCAGACGCCGTTCCCGCTCCGGCATGGCGGCCAAATCGGGCGCTACCGGCGACTCCACGAGGCGGCGGTATACCTCAATGCGTTCGTCGTCATCCACATGCAGCAGTCGGCCGATCGCCTTGCGCAGCGGCGCTTCGTGCGGGCCGTCCGGGGCGGTAGGCACACCCGCGGCCTGGCACAGATCCGACCAGCATTTGCCTGAGGTGTCATACACATCCGGCAGGTCGAGGCCGGACTCCTCGAGGTACTGCGAGAGTGTCACGTCCGGATACTTGGCGTGCACCGACCGCAACTCCTCGACCCGGGCCGGCCAGCGCGACGGGATCGCCTCACGCAAGCTGCGCAACACGACCTCGGAGGCCTTCGCGTCGAGGTTCATGTAGCAGCCAGCGGGCAGGAACGGGAATCCCTGCTGCACAGCACGTTCGACGTCGCGGCGGGTTCCGCCGAGCAGGGCTCGGTAGCGCCGGTCGAAGCGGAACTCGCGGCGGTGGGTGCCGACGAAATCCAGCACGGTGCAGAAGCTCTTATCCTGGGACCGACGCAGCCCCCGTCCGAGTTGCTGCAGGAACAGCGTGGGGCTTTCGGTCGGCCGCAACATCAGCAGCGTGTCCACCGTCGGCACGTCGACCCCCTCGTTGAACAGGTCGACGGAGAAGACGACGCGCACCGCGCCGGCCGTGAGGTCTCGCAGTGCGGCCTCTCGGTCGGCCTGCGAGCTGTCGCCCCAGATCGCCACGGACGGCAGGCCATGGTTGGTGAAATGAGCCGCCATGAACTTGGCGTGCTCGATGCTGACGCAGAAGCCGAGCGCCCGCATGGTGGAAGGGTTATCGGCGAGACGAGAGACCTCCTGCACGACTTTGCGGGCCCAGGCGTCGGTGCTGGTGTAGAGGTTGCTCAGTGCGTCGATGTCATACCCTTGGCCGCGGCGCCAAGGGATGTCGGTGAGGTCGAGTCCGTCGTGGATGCCGAAATACATGAAGGGGCACAACCGTTGTTGGTCGATGGCGTCCCAGAGTCGAAGTTCGGCGGCGATGCGGTTGTCGAACCAATGCAGGATCGACAGGTCGTCACTGCGCTCGGGTGTCGCGGTGAGTCCGAGAAGTTCTTGGGGGGCGACGTGGTCAAGCAACTTGCGGTAGGACGGGGCGGCGGCGTGGTGGAACTCGTCGACGATGACGACGTCAAAGTGGCCTGGCGCGAGGTCCTCGAGCTTGGCGGCGTTGAGGCTCTGGATTGAGGCGAAGACATGCTCGAAGTGTTGCGGCCTGGCCCCACCGATCCACTTCTCGCCGAAGGACGCGTCTCGGATGGCGTGCCGGAAGGTGGCGAGGCTTTGATCGAGGATTTCGTTGCGGTGGGCCACGAACAGCAGTCGCGCTCGCGGCAGAGTCTGGCGCAGCCGGGCGTAGTCGACGGCGGCCATGACGGTCTTGCCGGTGCCGGTGGCCGAGACGAGCAGATTGCGGTGGTGGTCCTGCCGGCGCGAGAGTGCGATCTTTTCCAGCAGCCGTTCCTGGAAGGGCTCGAGCCGAAGTTCGATGGGGCTGAGGATGACGTTGGGCCCGGTGTCGATGCGTCCTGCCCGGCGGCTCTCCGCCTCGAACTGTTCAGCATCGAAGGGAACGAAGTCGGCGCTTTGCCAGTAGCTTTCGAAGACCGCCTCGAATTTGGCCAGGATGTCGGGGTTGCGGGCCGCCGATGCCCGGACGTTCCACTCCAGGCCGGTGACTTGCGCGGAATGGGTGAGGTTCGAGGAGCCGACGTATGCGGTGGAGAATCCGCTGCGGCGGTGGAAGATCCACGCTTTGGCGTGCAGTCGGGTGGTGCTGACGTCGTAGGAGATGCGGACTTCGGCGCCCAGGTCGGTAAGTTGTTGCAGCGCGGCCTGTTCGGTGGATCCGGTGTAGATGGTGGTCAGGATGCGCAGCTTCTTGCCGTTGTCTCGGTGCCGGCGTAGGGAGGCGATCAGCGGGTTGATGCCGCTGCGGCGGATGAACGCCATCAGGACGTCGATCTCGTCGGCGGACTCGATTTCCGCGTCGAGTTGGTGCAGCAGGCCGGGCTCGCCGGGGGCATTGGTGAGCAGGGTGGTGTCCAGCAGTGGGATCAGCGGTTCGGCGATCGGCTGCGGTGTGCCGTCGGGCCGGCGGCGAAGGATCGCGTGCAGGACCTCCCCCGGTTCGACAGGTGCTTCGCTGGCTTCGGCCTCCACGATGGTGGCGAGCCTGGCGATGAGATCCCGCGCCACCTCGATGCCGACCCGGACGCGCTCGCTATCCCCTACCGACTCCAGGGTGCGTTGGATGCGCCGGCTCAGGTGCAGCGCGATGCGGTCGGCCGCCTCGGCGGTGTGGAGACGACGACTGGGCCGCAGGCGCTCATCCAACGACTCGAGCTCGGCTCGAAGTGCCTCGGTGATGAGTTGTTCGTATAGGCCTGCTTCGTTCACGCCGCTCTCCCCCGTCGTTGGTGCGTGGCTAGCGTAGGCAATCCTGTCGACCTCACTTGACCAGTTTGATCTCGCAACGCAGGCCCGCCGCGCGGGACAGCCGGGCGTCGGGCGTCAACAGCGGGATCGCGAGAGCTTCAGCCAGGGCGACATGGGCCGCGGTGGGCACGGGTTCAGTTGGCGCTCGGCGGGTCCGGTGGCTGGTAGGGGTCGTACCACCACCAGTCGGCGCGTTCGCCGAGCGGGCCGGGGCAGGGCGGGACGTCCGGCGGCGGGCCGCTGGGGGGTCGAGCCAGTGATCCGGGATGCAGTTGTTGGCCGTCCTCGTCGGTGATAACGAGGCGCTCGGCGGGCCCGCTGATGGTGATGCCGCCACTGTGGTGGAGCCGGTGATGGTGCGGGCATAGGAGGACCAGGTTGTCCAGGTCGGTGGGCCCGCCGTCCTCCCAGTGCCGGATGTGGTGGGCGTGCAGACCGCGGGTCGCCCCGCAGCCCGGCACCGCGCAGCAGCGGTCGCGGTGTTCTAGCGCCCGGCGCAACCGGCGGCTGATCGTCCGGGTCGATCGGCCCGTGGCCGATCACCTGCCCGTCGCGTTCGAACCACACCTCGCAGGTGGCGTCGCAGGTCAGGTACTGGCGCTCGGAGTCGGTCAGCAACGGGCCCAGGTGCAGAGCCCCGACGTTCCGTTCGACGTCGAGATGGACCACCACGGTGGTGCGCTGGCCGTGCGGGCGGCGCCCGGCTTCGAGGTCCCAGCCGGTTTCGACCAGTCGTTGGAAGGCGTCGAGGGTGGTCGGCATCGGCGGTCGCAGATCCTCGGAGCCCTCGCGGCTGCCGGGGGTGTTCTCGCGGTCGTGTTTCCAGTCGGCGAACAGGGCGTCGCGGTGCGAGGCCAGCGCCGCCTCGAACACCGCAGATTCGGCGTGGGCCAGGCGGATCCGCCACAGATCGAACCCGTCGCCGCCGGTCTTGCCGATCGCCGGAACCGGGTCGGGGCGCGGGCCGGAATCGGGGCGCGGTTCAAGCTTGATCGCGGTGCGCAACTGACTGACGGTGGCCACCGCCGCCAGCTCAGCGTAGCGAGCATCGGAGCCCTCCCCACCACGCTGAGCGATCACCGCGACCTGGTCCAACGAGAGCCGACCCCCGCGCAGGCCCTCGGTGCAGCGGGGGAACTCCCCGGCCCGGTGGGCGACGGTCGCGATCGCGTCGGCATTGGCCCGCGAGGTACCGGTCTTCCAGGCCACCAGTGCGGCCACCGAACGCACCCCGGTGTTCCCCCAGATCCCGTCGTGGTCGATCTCGGCCACGATGTCCACGATCCGGCCGTCGATTGCGTTGCGCTGACCCGTCAACTCCGCCAGCTCGTCGAACAACTCCGCCAACCGCTCCTTGGAACTCACTCTCGGAACCGTCGCGGTAGCGGTCGTTGACATGACACCACCATCCCACCGGGGTCTGACATTTTGATGATGGTGCGCGTCAGCCCCGCGAGAACGGTTGCCGGCGTTCGTGTTTACTGTCCGGCACCGAGGCGGCTGGCGCCGCCGTCGGGTGAAGGGTGCAAGGACATGAGTCGGCTTGACGAGATCGGGACGGCCGACGGGTGGCGGTGCTGGCTGTGCGACGAGGCGGTCGACCCGCAGATGTCGGTCAACGACGGTCGGGGGCCGAGCATCGACAGCATGAGCAGCACAGGGAAAGCCAAAGGCAAAGCGGACTCGGTGTTCGGCACCGAGCGGCTCGCTTACCGAGGATCCAACACCCGCAAGGGTGCCGTCGCACCCGTCATCGACCGGGCACCCGAGCTGTTCGTGTCCGATCCCGCCGTCATCGTCACCAGCGTCGAGCGATTGGCACGGAAACGAGGCAGCGAGGCGATGGGCCGATGCCCGACCGAAGCCGATGCCGTCGCCGCCGCCGAGTGGTTGATGGACCGCCTGAGCCGCCTGGCCCCGGGCCTCCAGCTGGAATCGCGGATCCAGACCGGCGGCGGGCAGTACATGGTCGTGCTCACCTCGTAGGGCGCCGCTTCACGCTGAGCTCTTGAACACCTGATCGGAATGCCACATAACTCGCACTCGGAGTGGGGTGTCTGGGCGCCGGGTCGAGCAAGGGCCGGCCATCAGCCCACGGTACGCAGGCCGGGGTCACCGACTGACCGATCTTGTCGGACTGCCCAGTTAACGTCGGATCAACGACAAACCCGGCCCATCGGCTCGGTGCCGCCGCTGGCCCGCGAACCGGGTGGTCACTAGATGTTTCAGATAGGAAGGTTTGACATGAAGGTGCTACTGGTCACTGTTGCAATAGCACTAGGCATGATGTCTGGCCCGGCTACGCCGGCATACGCAGAGTCATGCCAATCACATTTGGAAAAGCATGGTATCGGGAATGCTGCCGCTGATGCGGCTTACCACGCCCTGCTGGTGGCAGTTCACCCTGTAAGAGGCAGTTGAATCAGGGCCGTAATCGCGGCGACAGGGACCATAGAGGTTAGGAAGAAGCTATCGCCCAGGAAAAGAAGCTTTGGGTTGCAGAAACCCCGCCCTTTCGGGCAAGGCGTCCACATACTCTTAGAAGCTTCGGAACTATGCGGCTTGGTTTGTGCGGCCTCTGCACAAGGCGCCCCACTCGTTTTGGCTCATCACTTCAAGTCACTTCAAGCGCCGACCGCCTCAACTGGCTGAACCGCCTGGTTCTGATGGAGGCTCGGGTTATTGGATTTCGACCAGGGCCTGGTCGGTCCGTTGGGCATCGTAGAACGCGGCTCGAACTCTGCCGGGGGCAGGTCGCCGAGGTAGCCGTGCAGGCGGCTGGTGTTGTGCCAGTGCACCCAGCCCAGGGTGGCCAGCTCGAGGTCCTCGACGGTCTTCCACGGGCCCGCCGCGGGCCGGCCCGTAGACCAGTTCGGTCTTGTAGAGGCCGTTGACCGTCTCGGCGAGGGCGTTGTCGTAGCTGTCCCCGACCGTCCCGATCGAGGGCACCGCGCCGATCTCGGCGAGCCGTTCGCCGTAGCGCACAGAGGTGAATTGCGAGCCCGGCATCGGAGTGACATCGCAAGCCCGGCAACGTGATTCCCCGTGACCAGCGGGCCATCTCCAGGGCGTCGAGGACCATCGTGGTGCGCATGTGGGAGGCGACCCGCCAGCCCACGATCATCCGGCTGAAGGCGTCGGTGATGAAACACACGTAGGCCACCCCGGCCCAGGTCGCCACGAACGTCAGATCGACCACCCACAGCTGGTTGGGCGCGGCGGCGGTGAAGTCCGGCCGACCAGATCGGGGTGACGTGCGGCCGGCGAGGTCGGGCCGGGTGGTGCGGACCCGCTTGCCGCGGCGGGCGCCCTCGATGCCGGCGCTGCCCATCAGCCGGGCGATCTGATCGCGGCCGATGTCGTGACCGGCGCGAACGGCGGCTTTCCACAGCTTGCGGGCCCCGTAGACCCGGTAGTTGTCCTCCCAGATCGTCGACCAGGACCGGGACCATCACGGCGTCGCGCTGCGCGCGCGGCGAGGGCGGCGCGGTCTTGGCGGCGTAGTAGGTGCTCGGGGCCACCGGCACCCCTGCGTGCGCAGGACGGTGCAGATGGGCTCGACCCCGAAATCGGCGCGGTTGGCGTCGATGAAGCCCACTATTTCTTGTGTTGGCGGTCGAGCTCCGCCCCGAAGAAACTCGCCGCTCGCTTCAGAATCTCGTTGGCGCGCTTGAGTTCTCGGTTCTCCTGCTCAAGCTCCTTGATCCTGCGGGCCTCGGCGGTGGACACCCCGGGGGCATACCCGTCGTCGATGTCGGCCTGGCGCACCCACGAGCGCACCGACTCCACCCCGTAGCCCAGCTGGTTGGCGACCCGCTGGACCGTGCCGTGCTCGCTGCCCAACTCCGCGCGCAACGTCCGGACCATCCGCACCGCGGCGGCCTTCTCCTCAGCGCTGTACCGGCGTGTCGTGGGCTTCCCCGGCGACTGTTCCTTCGGCATGACTCCATCCTCGTTTCCAAGGTCAGGAGCCTCCACCATTTCCAGGGCGGTTCAAAGCGCCGACCGCCTCAGACTGGCCCCCCGGCGAAACCGCTTGGGACTAAACGGGAACAGGTCAAGGAACGCATCATCCGGCTGCGCAAAACCCTGACCCGAGCCGGCTAGGCCTCCGTCGCCGAACACTCCGCCGCGACCCCGACATCCCCGGCATCTCCACCGTCTCGCGCATCCTGAACCACCGCGGCTTCATTACCCCACAACCCCACAAACGCCCCCACTCCAGCTGGAAACGCTTCGAAGCCGAACAACCCAACCAAAGCGGTGACACCATATTGATGTGGACCCCGGCGGGGATGGTGGAGGCGGTCTGAGCGCCATGGGGCTGTCGTGCTCGTCGTGCGGCACGCAGCTGCCGCCGGACTCCCTGTTCTGCAACAGGTGCGGCGCGCCGGTCACGCCGGCGTCGCGGTCAGCGGAGTACAAGCAGGTGACCGTGCTGTTCGCCGATGTGGTCCATTCGATGGACATCGCGAAGGCTGTCGGTGCGGAGCGGTTGCGGGAGATCATGGCCGGGCTGCTCGATCGGGCGACGGCGGTGGTGGACCGCTACGGCGGGACGGTGGATAAGTTCACCGGCGATGGGGTCATGGCCGTGTTCGGCGCACCCGTGGCACTGGAGGACCACGCGGCGCGTGCCTGTCGGGCCGCCCTGGACATTCACAGCGCGATCAGCGATCTGGCCGACGAGGTCAGCAGCCGCGATGGTGTGGAGCTTCAACTGCGGGTCGGGCTTGAACTCGGGTCAGGTGATCGCCGGGGAGGTCGGTTCGGGCGGTGCCGGGTACACCGCGATCGGCGAACAGGTCGGCCTGGCGCAGCGGATGGAGTCGGTGGCCCCGCCGGGCGGGGTGATGCTCAGTACGTCCACCGCCCGGCTGGTCGAGATCGTCGCGAGCCTGGGTGACCCCGAACTGGTCCGGATCAAGGGAGCAGACCAACCGGTCGTCGCGCAGCGGCTGATTGGGGTGTCCGAGCCGGATCGTGCCGGCGCAGCGGCGGTGTCGGCTCTGGTGGGTCGCCGCTGGGAGATGGCCGCTGTCGAGGGCCTGTTGCAGCGTGCGATCGACGGGCCATGGCGCGGTGGTCACCGTGGTGGGGTCCCCCGGGATCGGCAAGAGCCGTCTGGTGCGCGAGGTCAGCACGTTGGCCGCCGCCCAAGGCGTCGAGGTGTTCACGGCTTACTGCGAATCCCACACCAGCCAGGTGCCTTTCCACACCGTGGCCCGGCTGTTGCGATCGGCGACCGGCGTCGAGGATCTTGACCCCGAGGAGGCCCGGATCGCGGTTGCGGGAGCTGGATCCCGATGCCGATCCCGAGGACGTGCTGCTCTTCGAGGACCTGCTGGGCATCGCCGACCCCGAGGTGGAGTTGCCCAAGATCGATCCGGATGCCCGGCGGCGACGGTTGACCGCTCTGGTCAACACCTGCTCCCTGGCCCGGGAGTCCCCGGCGGTCTACGTCATTGAGGACGCCCACTGGATCGATGAGGTCAGCGAGTCGATGCTGGCCGACTTCTTCACCGTGATCCCGCAGACCCCCTCGCTGGTGCTGGTGACCTACCGCCCCGAATACTCGCGGTGCGCTGAGCCGAGGTGCAGGGTGCCCAGACCATTGCCCTGGCCCCGCTGAGCGATCCTGAGACCGCCACGCTGGTCAGTGATCTTGTTGGGCAGGACCCCTCGGTGGCAGAGCTGGCCGACCTTGATTGTCGAGAGGGCTGCCGGGAACCCGTTCTTCGCCCACGAGATCGTGCGCGATCTGGCCGAGCGCGGTGTGCTGGATGGACAGCCGGGCGACTACGTCTGCGACCGCCGATGTGGCCGAGGTCAGCCTGCCCGCCACCGTGCAGGCCACTATCGCCGCCCGCATCGACCGCTTGGACCCGGCTGCCAAACGCACCCTGAGCGCAGCAGCGGTGATCGGCGCGAAGTTCAGCCGGAGACCTGCTGGACTGCACTAGGGATCGATCCGGCCCTCGAGGACCTGGTGAGGCGGCCAGTTCCTCGATCAGGTCAGCTTCACCCGAGACCCCGAGTACGCTGTTCCACCACCCGCTGATCCGCACGGTGGCCTACGAATCGCAGCTCAAATCCGATCGCGCCGAGCTGCACCGACGGCTGGCCGCCGCGATCGAAACCCGCGACCCCCGCTTCGGCGGACGAGAACGCCGCCTTGATCGCCGAGCACCTGGAGGCCGCCGGTGACCTGCACGCCGCCTACGGCTGGCACATGCGGGCCGCAACCTGGGCGACCTACCGCGACATCGCCGCTGCGCGTTTGTCCTGGGAACGCGCTCTGACGATCGCCGATGCCCTGCCTGCCGAGGACCCAATCCGGACGACCATGCGCATCGCCCCCCGCACCATGCTGGTGCGGCAGCGCCTTTCGCGTCCACATGGACGTCGACGATAAGCGGTTCGATGAATTGCGGGAGCTATGCACCGCTGCCGGGGACAAGGCATCCCTGGTCATCGCGCAGGCGGCGCTGGTGATGGAACAAACCTATCGAGGCCGGGTCCGCGAAGCCTCCCGACTGGCCTCGGAAGCCTGGACCATCATCGAATCGGTGAGCGATCCGACGCTGACGGTCGGGCTGTTGTTCGCGCCGTTGTACGCCAAGATTGAAAGTGGCCGAGTGGGGGGATGTGCTGGCGTGGTCACAGCGGGTCATCGACCTGGCCGACGGCGATCCAGCGAAAGGCAACTTCATGTTCGGGTCTCCGCTAGCACTTGCCTTCACGGGGCGGGGCATAGGCCGCTATTGCCTTGGTCAGACCGGATGGCGCGACGACCTGGAGCACGGCTTAGCCATGGCCCGCAGCGCCGACCCACTGTCCTACGCCGCGATCGTCACCTACATCTACTTCCCGGAGATACCGCTCGGAGTACAGAGGGCCGACGATCGCGCATTGCGCGAGGTCGAAGCTGCCTCAAAGGTTGCCGAACAGTCAGGGGATGATCTCGCGGTAGCCTTCGCCCGGGTGACGCTTGGTGTTGCGCTCGTGCACCGCGGCACGGCTGCCGAGCGTGAGCGCGGGCACATGCTTCTAGCCGAGGCCAGCGATCTGTGGGTGCGCCAGAGACAAAACCTTTGCGATCTGCCGATCGTGGAGGTCTTGATGGCGCGTGAGAGGTTTCGGCACGGAAATCGCGACGAGGCCATCCCTCTCATGCGTGCCGCCATCGATCAACTCGTCCGCGAAGGACAAATACTGGTCTGGGGCCTCGCGGCAACGGGCGTTCTGGTGGAAACACTGCTTGACCGCGGCGATGAGGGCGATGTGGCCGAAGCTGAGGCTGCTATCGACCGGCTTGCAACGCCACCGAACGAGGGCGGCTAGCAATGCGCGACATCTGGCTGTTGCGACTCCGCGCCCTACTGGCACAAGCACAGAGCGACGACAACTACCGCGATTATCGGGATCGCTACCGGAAGATGGCCAACGACTTGGGCTTCGAGGGGCACATGCAGTGGGCCGAGGAGATGGCGTGACGGAGTTTCCACGGGGCACTGACCGCTGTCTCGGAATAGACGAGATTCGGGAGTCTCGAAAGTCCGTATCGGGCATAGCGCGCGATATAACCGACACCTTCGACCGGCGGTCATACCATATTGAAGTCGACACGATGCCGTACAAACCAAGGGTAGAGCGACCATGAACGATGATCTGTTGAACGGCATTCCACGAGTGGACCCAACAAGTGAGCCGACCCTACTGCGGCGTGCGGTGAGCCGCTTTCTTGCGACCAAGACCGGGTCAACAATCCACCGCAAGGTCTTCGCGCCGCTCGAAGCGCGACTGATACGCCTTACGAACGGCCGACTGCTACTGCGAAAGGCGCGATTCCTCTTGTCTTGCTGCGGACGACGGGGGCGAAGTCGGGAGTTCCGCGCGACGTGACGCTCGTGTATTTCACGGATGGAGACGATGTCATTCTTCTCGCTTCCAACTACGGCCAGGCGAAGCACCCAAGCTGGTATCACAACTTGGTCAAGGACCCGAGGTGCGATCTATTCGCCGACGGGCGCAGCGACATGGGGGGTAGCTTTGTGGCCCGTCCGACCGATGGCGCGGACCATGACCGGTTGTTTGCGTTGATGGAGCGCTATTTCCCTAACTTCAAGAATTACGCGGCGAACACCAACGGGATCCGGACGATCCCCGTTCTCCGCCTGACCCCAGAACGTCACTAGTTGTCGATGCCGTCGGCCCTGGAAGTAACTCGGATCCTTTTGTATGTGGCGAATGGATGAACATGGACCCAGCGGGGTGAGGTGGACCATGACCGGGCTGTCATGCTCGTCGTGTAGCACGCGACTGCCGCCGGACTCCCTGTTCTGCAATAGGTGCGGCGCGCCGGTCACACCGGCGACGCGGTCAGCCGAGTTCAAGCAGGTGACCGTCCTGTTCGCCGACGTCGTCCATTCGATGGACATCGCGAAGGCCGTCGGTGCCGAGCGGCCCGAGACCGCCGCCCCTTTACGAAGTGGGTCAGTCCCCCAGGTCCACGTTGAACCGAACGCACTCCAGCAGCGTCTCCGCAAGCTCCCCACACCCAAAACCGCTACCGCTCAACGACTTCCGTGACTCAAAGGCCCCGAACCCCACCGGCGCGAAAAATCGAAGCTAGGCCCCCGCCGTTGAATGAGCAGCCGCCGAGA
>CAVQRL010000005.1:0-340733 GCA_963715145.1 uncultured Actinomycetota bacterium
TCCCGATTCCGGGATTCTCCTCGGCGCTGTCGTACTACGACGGCCTGCGCACCGACCGCCTGCCCGCGGCGTTGATCCAAGGTCAGCGTGACTTCTTCGGCGCGCACACCTACGGTCGCATCGACGCCGACCCGGCCGCGCGGTTCCACACGCTCTGGAGCGGTGACCGCAGCGAGGTGGAGATCTAGCGGCCATGGCATACCGGTTTCGCGCGCTGCCGACTGCCGCCGCCTGCCTGCTGGCGGTGGCGTGCTCCGCACCGCCCGCGCCGCCGGCGGCCGCGCCGAGTGCGACGGTCTCGGTACCCGCCCCCGCGCCGCTGGCATGGAAACCCTGCGGCGAGCTGCCCGGGCAGGTCCGGGAATGCTCCAGTCTCGAAGTGCCGCTGGACTATGCGAAGCCGGACGGCGCCACGATCTCGCTGGCGTTGGCCCGCATCCCCGCCCGCGAACCCGGCAGCCGGTTGGGCACCATCCTCGTCGACCCCGGCGGGCCGGGAATCTCCGGAGTGGACGAAATCCTCACCCTGCCTTCCCAACTCAGCGATGCCGTCGAGGCCCGCTACGACGTGGTGGGCTGGGACCGGCGCGGTGTGGCACGGAGCAATCCGGTGTGGTGCCGAACCCCCGAGCAGATGGGTGACTACGCCCGGGCGCTGGCCGGAGCCCAATGGTCGACCTCGGTGGATGCCCCCGAGGTGACGGCATGGGCCGAGCAGGCCCAGGCCTTCGCCGACGGATGCGCCACGCGCAGCGCCGAGCTTCTTCCGCACATCGGAACGCGCGACTCGGCCCGGGACATGGAGTCCATCCGGCTGGCGCTCGGCGAGCCGAAAATGAACTACCTGGGCTGGTCGCACGGGACCAAGCTGGGCGCGTTCTACATCGACGCCTACCCGCAGAGCGTCGGGCGGATGGTGCTCGATAGCGCGATCGACCCGTCGCTGTCGATCACCGACTACAACCGGGCTCAGTCGCGGGCGCTGGAAGCGCAGTTGATGCGGTTCGTGGACTACTGCACCGCCGCCGGTGACTGCCCGCTGCCCGGCGACCATGCGGCCGCCACCGCCGCGCTCAAGACGTACCTGCTGTCCCTGCCGGTGAACAGCACCGACCCCGGTCAGGCGACGCGAGCCGACGCGATGGCCGCGTTGAGCAGCGCGATGTACATCCCGCCGGACTCGTTTCCCGAACTTCTGGCCGGTCTGCGGGCCGGCTTGGCCGGTGACGGCAGCGGACTGATCACGCAGGGCGGCCTGCGCGTCGACCCCGACTCCGAGCCGTCGAACTATTACAACGCCCTCTACGCGATCAACTGCTACGACTCCAGCCCGACGCCGGACCTGCAGGGCAGCGCTCGACTGGCCGGGCAGTGGGACGCCGACACCCCGATCTTCGGGTCGGCCAACGCGTGGGGCGGATTGCGGTGCAGCGATTTCGCCGCCCATGACCCGACCGGTCCGGCGCGGGTGCGCGGCGAGGGCGCTCCGCCGATCGTGATCGTCGGGGCCCTCGAGGACGGAGCCACGCCCATCGAATGGTCGAGAGCGCTGGCCGACCAGTTGGTCTCGGCCCGCCTGGTCATCGCCGACACCGACGTGCACTCTGTCTACCCCGCCCACAACGACTGCGTGAAGCGGGTCGTCGACGCATATCTGTTGGACGGGGTGGCACCCCCGCGGGAATCGGAGTGCCCCTCCTAGGCTGAGCGGGTGCACTTCCTCGACGGTCATCGCCCCGCCCACGACCTGACTTATAACGACGTCTTCGTCGTGCCCGGCCGGTCCGACGTCACCTCGCGTTTCGACGTGGACCTGTCCACCACCGACGGCAGTGGAACCACCATCCCGGTGGTGGTGGCCAATATGACCGCGGTCGCCGGGCGGCGGATGGCCGAAACGGTGGCCCGCCGCGGCGGCATCGTCGTGCTGCCGCAGGACCTGCCGATCGAGGCGGTCACCACGACGGTGGACTTCGTCAAGAGCCGCGATCTGGTTGCCGACACCCCGGTCACCCTCGCTCCGGACGACTCGGTGTCGGACGCCGTCGCACTGATCCACAAGCGCGCCCACGGTGCTGCGGTGGTGCTCGACGGCGGGCGCCCCGTCGGCCTCGTCACCGAATCGGCAACCGTCGGAGTGGACCGGTTCGCCCGGGTGCGCGACATCACGACCGCCGAGTTCGTGACCGCGCCGGTACACACCGACCCGCGCCGGGTGTTCGAGATGCTCGAGCACGCCCCGATCGGGGTTGCCGTCCTCACCGCCGCCGACGGGTCACTCGGCGGCGTGCTGACCCGCACCGCGGCCGTTCGGGCCGGCATCTACTCCCCCGCGGTGGACGCCGCGGGCCGGTTGCGCATCGCCGCTGCCGTCGGTATCAACGGCGATGTTCCCGACAAGGCCCGCGCACTGGCCGAGGCCGGGGTGGATGTCCTGGTCATCGACACCGCGCACGGCCATCAGATCAAGATGCTGGACGCCGTCAAGGCGGTGGCCGCTCTCGATCTCGGCATTCCGTTGGTCGCGGGCAACGTGGTCTCCGCCGAGGGCACCCGCGATCTGATCAACGCCGGCGCGTCGATCGTCAAGGTCGGCGTTGGCCCCGGTGCGATGTGCACCACCCGGATGATGACCGGGGTGGGCCGACCGCAATTCTCCGCGGTGCTCGAATGCGCCTCGGCGGCAACCGAACTCGGTGGCCACGTCTGGGCCGACGGCGGTGTGCGGCACCCGCGCGACGTGGCACTGGCGTTGGCGGCCGGCGCCTCGAACGTGATGATCGGATCCTGGTTCGCCGGGACCTACGAGTCACCGGGGGACCTGCTGTTCGATCGGGACGGCCAGCCCTACAAGGAGAGCTACGGCATGGCATCCAAGCGTGCCGTGGCGGCGCGCACCCTCGGCGACAGCGCGTTCGACCGGGCGCGCAAAGCGTTGTTCGAGGAGGGCATCTCGACCTCCCGGATGGCAGTGGATCCGGCCCGCGGCGGAGTGGAGGATCTGCTGGACCACATCACCTCGGGGGTGCGCAGCACCTGCACCTACGTGGGCGCGACCACGCTGGCCGAACTGCATGATCGTGCGGTACTGGGCGTGCAGTCCACGGCCGGCTTCGCCGAGGGCCACCCCTTGCCGACCGGTTGGTGAACGCCCCGGAGCCTGGTCCGGAGTCCGTTTTTCCTCGCCCGCGCGACCAGCGGCTACCATGATCCCGCAGATGTCCAAGCGGAAGGGAACCGGCGTGCCGCAGGCCCCACCCCCGGCCGCGCCCGCGATGGAGTCCTGGTGAGCGGCATCACGATCGCGCTCAGCCTGCTCGGCTTCGCCCTTCTGACGCTGGGCACCGCTGTGTTCGTCGCGGCCGAGTTCTCACTCACCGCCCTGGAACGCAGCACCGTCGACGCCAACGCCCGGACCGGCGGACCGCGGGATGCGATGGTCCAGCGGGCGCACCGCACGCTGTCCTTCCAGCTGTCCGGCGCCCAGGTCGGCATTTCGATCACCACGCTGGTCACCGGCTATCTGGCCGAACCGGTGATCGCCCGGCTGATGGCGCCGGGGTTGTCGGCCGTCGGCGTGCCGGAGAACTGGCTGGAGGGAACGGCGCTGATCGTGTCGTTGCTCATCGCGACCTCGGTGTCCATGGTGTTCGGCGAACTGGTCGCCCAGTACCTGGCCATCGCGGTGCCACTGCAGACCGCCCGCGTGGTGGCCGGGCCGCAAGTGATCTTCTCGGCGGCCTTCACGCCGCTGATTCGGCTGACCAACGGCATCGCCAACTGGGTGCTCAAGCGGCTGGGCATCGAGGCGGTCGACGAACTCTCCTCGGCCCGCTCGCCGCAGGAACTGGTGTCACTGGTGCGCACCTCGGCCCGCCAGGGCGCACTGGACCCCGCCACCGCCGACCTGGTGGACCGATCGCTGCAGTTCGGTGCCCGCACCGCCGAGGAGTTCATGACGCCACGCTCGAAGGTGGAATCGCTGGAGGCCGACAAGACCGTGGCCGACCTGCTGGAGAAGGTGCGCGCCACCGGTCATTCACGGTTCCCCGTCATCCACGGCGACCTCGACGAGGCCATCGGGGTGGTGCACGTCAAACAGGTGTTCGAGATCCCGCACGCCGATCGGGTCGGCACCCGCCTGGACATGCTGGCCCAGAAGGTGCCGGTGGTGCCCTCGACGCTCGACGGCGACGCGCTGATGGAACAGATCAGAGCCAGCGGACTGCAAACCGCCCTGGTGGCCGACGAATACGGCGGTATCGCGGGAATGGTCACCGTCGAGGACCTCATCGAGGAGATCGTCGGCGATATCCGCGACGAGCACGACCCCGCCAGCCCGGAGGTCGTGAGAATCACCGGCGGACACCGGGTTTCCGGCCTGCTGCGGATCGACGAGATCGCCGACATGATCGGCTTCCGGGCGCACGACGGTGACTACGAGACCATCGGCGGGCTGGTGATGCACGTGCTGGGCCACATCCCGGTCGAGGGCGACACCGTGGAACTGCGGGCGTTCGACCCCGACGCACCTGTCAACGATCAGCCGCGCTGGCAGGCGACCGTCGCGCGGATGGACGGCCGCCGGGTCGACCTGCTCGACCTGGTGAAGCTCGCACGGGCCGAACACGAGGAGCCCGACCATGGGTGATCTGTTCGGACTGCTGCTCACCGCGCTGCTGATCGCGGCCAACGCATTCTTCGTGGGCGCCGAATTCGCGCTGATCTCCGCGCGGCGCGACCGCCTGGAAGCCCTCGCCGAGCAGGGCAAGCGTAGTGCGGTCACCGTCATCCGGGCCGGGGAGAACCTGGCCGTCATGCTCGCCGGGGCCCAGTTGGGCATCACGGTGGGGTCGATCGTGCTCGGCCGGGTCGGCGAACCCGCGGTGGCCCATCTGCTCTCTCCGGTCTTCGGCCTGTTCGGGGTGCCCGGCGCCCTGCTGCACACGGTCTCGTTCGTCGTGGCGATCACCATCGTGGTGATCCTGCATGTGCTGCTCGGCGAGATGGTGCCCAAGAACATCGCGCTGGCCGGCCCGGAGAAGGCCGCGATGCTGCTGGTGCCGCCTTACCTGCTGTGGGTCAAGGCAACCCGGCCGATCATCGCCGTCTATGACTGGTGCGCCCGCACCGTCGTCCGGGCTATCGGGGTGGAGCCCAAGACCGAACTGGAGAACACCGTCTCCATGGTCGAACTCGCCGAAATGATCAGTGAGTCCCGTTCGGAGGGCCTGCTGGATCCCGGAGGAACACACCCGGCTGTCCCGGGCGCTGCAGATCCGCAACCGGGTGGCCGGTGACGTCGCGGTCCCGCTGGACCGGATCTGCACCGTCCCGGCTGCCTCGCCAGGCACCGGGCCCAGCGTCGCCGGCATCGAACAGGCGCTGGCCGCCACCGGCTATTCCCGGTTCCCGGTCGTCGACGCCGACGGCCAATTCCTGGGTTTCGTGCACATCAAGGACATGCTGGACCTGGTGGATCACCCCGGCGCGGTGGTGAGCGCCTCGGCGGTGCGCTACCTGCCGCGACTGGCCGCCACCGTGCCGCTGCCCGATGCGCTGTCCCGGTTGCGCGCCAACAACAGCCATCTGGCACTGCTGACCGGCGACGATGGCGAAGTCTGCGGGATGGTGGCACTGGAGGACCTCGTCGAGGATCTGGTCGGGACGGTGCGCGACGGCACGCACCGTGGCTGAGCAGCGCATTCTGCCGGGACCCGAGTGGATGCCGCGCGCACAGGCACACCGCTCCCGGGTCGCGACCCTGACCGCCGCGCACCGGGAGCGCGCCCGCGTGGGCCGCCGCCATCCGGTGTGGGACTTCCTGTTCACCTACTACAGCCTGCGGCCGCGCCAGTTGAGCGTCTGGCACCCCGGCTACGGCACCGTGCTGGCCGGCCCGGGTGCCGGGCGATACCTGACCCGCGCCGGCTACAGCGCAGTGTCCGACGGCGTGACGGTCAGCCCGGAGTACCTGCGATCCCGGCTGTCCGCCGTCGGTTTCATCGCCGGGCTGCTGCGATCGACGGCCGAACGGCCGCCCCGGTTCGGATGCTTCGGGATGCATGAGTGGGCCATGGTCTACCGGGCCGGCGCAGGGCGCCACAACGGTGTGCCACTGCGGCTGAGCCCAGCGGAGACCGACGGGGTAGTCGAGTCAATGCCGTTGCGGTGCAGCCACTTCGACGCCTTTCGGTTCTTCACCGCACCGGCGGCGCCGCGCAACGAGCAGCGGCTGTCCCGCGCGTCGCAGGGCGAGTGGGAGCAGCCCGGCTGCCTGCACGCCAACATGGATCTCTACAAGTGGTCCTACAAGCTCGGGCCACTGGTCGACTCCGAGTTGCTGCTGGCCTGTCTGGAACTGGCGGCCGACGCCCGGGCTCTGGACATGCAGGCCAGCCCGTACGACCTCCGCGAGTTCGGGTTTGAGCCGGTCACCGTCGAGGAACCCGCTGGCCGTGCCGAGTATGTCCGCCGACAGGGTCTGGTGACGCAACGCGCCGCCCCACTGCGCGCCGCGCTGCTGGCGCGCTGCGAACAGCTGCTGACTCACGAACGTGCCAGCGGCCCGCCGCAGCGCGCCGTCGGAGCGTCAACGGCCGACGGTTAGGATCGTGACCGATTTTCCTTCAGGGAGGAACAATGACGAACCGGGT
The DNA here is from genome assembly GCA_963715145.1 of uncultured Actinomycetota bacterium. GTDB lineage: Bacteria > Actinomycetota > Actinomycetes > Mycobacteriales > Mycobacteriaceae > Mycobacterium. The sequence continues at coordinate 6,657 of CAVQRL010000005.1, forward strand.
GGTCGTGGGCGATCTGCGGGTGGCGCAGCCGCTACACGACTTCATCACCAACGAGGCTCTGCCGGGCACCGGCATCGACCCCGACACCTTCTGGTCCGGTGTGGACAAGGTGGTCGCCGACCTCACTCCCCGCAATGCCGAACTGCTGGCCCGTCGTGACGAATTGCAGGCCCAGATCGATAAGTGGCACCGTCAGCGCGTCGTCGGCGGCTTCCAGCCGGCCGAGTACCAGCAGTTCCTCACCGAGATCGGCTACCTGCAGCCGGAGCCCACGGACTTCACCATCACCACCGCGGGCGTGGACCCGGAGATCACCTCCACGTCCGGCCCCCAGCTGGTGGTGCCGATCCTCAACGCCCGCTTCGCGCTCAACGCCGCCAACGCCCGGTGGGGCTCGCTCTACGACGCCCTGTACGGCACCGACGTGATCAGCGAGGACGACGGCGCCGAGAAGGGCAGCGGGTACAACACCGTCCGCGGCGACAAGGTCATCGCCTACGCCCGGCGATTCCTCGACGACGCCGTCCCGCTCGTGGACGCGAGTTACCGCGACGCCGCCCGGTTCCTCGTCGAGGACGGCCGGCTGGAGGTGTCGCTGACCAACGGCGACGTGACCGGTCTGGCCGACCCGGCCCAGTTCGTCGGCTACACCGGTGAGCCGACCGACCCGACCTCGGTTCTGCTGGTGCACCATGGCCTGCACATCGAGATCCAGATCGACCGCAACTCCCCCATCGGCTCGACGGATCCCGCCGGCATCAAGGACGTGGTGCTGGAGTCCGCGATCACCACGATCATGGACTTCGAGGACTCCGTGGCAGCCGTCGACGCCGACGACAAGGTGCTCGGCTACCGAAACTGGTTGGGGCTCAACAAGGGCGATCTCACCGAAGAGGTCAGCAAGGGCGGGAAGTCCTTCACCCGGGTGCTCAGCGGGGACCGCACCTACACCGCACCGGACGGCTCGGATCTGACCCTGCCCGGCCGCAGCCTGCTGTTCGTCCGCAACGTCGGTCACCTGATGACCAACGACGCGATCGTCGACAGCGAGGGCAACGAGATCTATCGAGGGCATCCAGGACGCGCTGTTCACCAGCCTGATCGCCCTGCACGGTCTGAACGGGCAGAACAGCCGCACCGGCTCCATCTACATCGTCAAGCCCAAGATGCACGGGCCCGATGAGGTCGCCTTCACCTGCGAGCTGTTCAGCCGCGTCGAGGACGTCCTCGGGTCTGCCCGGCCAACACCATCAAGGTCGGCATCATGGACGAGGAGCGCCGCACCACGCTCAACCTCAAGGCCTGCATCGAAGGCGGCCGCCGACCGGGTGGTGTTCATCAACACCGGCTTCCTCGACCGCACCGGCGACGAGATCCACACCTCGATGGAGGCCGGCCCGATGATCCGCAAGGGCGAGATGAAGACCCAGCCGTGGATCCTGGCCTACGAGGACCAGAACGTCGACGTCGGCCTGGCCACCGGCTTCTCCGGGCGGGCCCAGATCGGCAAGGGCATGTGGGCGATGACCGATCTGATGGCCGACATGGTCGAGCAGAAGATCGGTCAACCGCGCGCCGGCGCCACCACCGCGTGGGTGCCCTCGCCGACCGCGGCCACCCTGCACGCCATGCACTACCACTACGTCGACGTCTACGCGGTGCATCGGGAGCTGGCCGGCAAGCGCCGCGCCAGCATCGAGCAACTGCTGACCATTCCGCTGGCCAAGCGCGACCTGGCCTGGACACCGGACGAGATCCACGAGGAGGTCGACAACAACTGCCAGTCGATCCTCGGCTACGTGGTGCGCTGGATCGACGCCGGCGTGGGCTGCTCGAAGGTGCCCGACATCCACGACGTCGCCCTGATGGAGGACCGCGCCACGCTGCGCATCTCCAGCCAGCTGCTGGCCAACTGGCTGCGCCACGGGGTGATCACCGACGACGACGTCAAGAGCCAGCCTGCGGCGGATGGCCGCGGTGGTCGACGAGCAGAACGCCGGCGATCCCGACCTACCGGCCGATGGCGCCCGATCCCGAGGGCAGCATCGCCTTCCAGGCCGCCCAGGAACTGATCCTGTCCGGGGCGTGAGCAGCCCAGCGGCTACACCGAGCCGATCCTGCACCGGCGCCGCCGCGAGTTGAAAGCCAGCCTCGGTCTCTAGATCCGGCCGACAACCGACGAAAGAGGACCACGACGCCGATGGGCAGGCACAGCTACCCCGGGACCGGGGAACCCGCAGACGAACCGGCTGAGCCTGACGACGCCAATCCGCCTTCCGGACGCCTGTCGCGCCCGTCCTCCGGCCGGATCCCCCGGGCCGAGAGCGGCTGGCAGGGCCGCCGGCGCCGGGAGGACGGGGCGCGACGCGGGGTGAGCACCGGCGTGATCGTCGCGCTGGTCACCGTTGTGGTGCTGGTCGGCGCGATCATCCTGTGGCGGTTCTTCGGTGACGCGCTGTCCCGCCGGTCCTCCGATGCGGCGCAGCAGTGCCTGGGCGGGACGGCCACCGTCGCCGTGGTCGCCGATCCGTCGATCGCCGACTCACGTCAGCACGTTCGCCGAGAAGTACAACGACGAAGCCACACCGGTCGGCGACAAGTGCGTGGAAGTGACGGTCACGCCGAGCGACTCCGGAGCCGGTCCTGAGAGGCCTCACCGGCGCCTGGCCCGCTGAGTCTCGGCCAGCGCAACCGGCCCTGTGGATGCCGGCCAGTTCCGGCCCAGTCCGCCCGGTTGCAGTCCGCCATCGGCGAGCAGGCGGTCAGCGACGCCCGCTCACTGGTCACCTCGCCGGTGGTCCTGGCGGTGCGCCCGCAGGTAAAGAGCGCGTTGGCGCAGGACGGCTGGGCCGCGCTGCCGGGCCTGCAGACCGATCCGATGTCCCTGGACGGACGCAACCTCCCCGGCTGGGGTTCGCTGCGGCTTGCGATGCCGGCGGTCGGCGCAGCCGACGCCACGTACCTGGCCGCCGAAGCCGTCGCCACCACCTCCGCACCACCCAACACCCCGCCCACAGCCGGACTCGGCGCGGTCAGCGCGCTGATGTCCGGTCAGCCGAAGCTGCCGGACAACACCGCCGCGCAGGCGTGGAGCGCGTTGGTGGCTCCCGGCGACCCCGCGGCCGGACCGGTACACGCCGTGCTGCTGACCGAGCAGCAACTGTTCGCCCGCGCCGCCGGACTCGCCGATGCCGGCAACATCGTCGCGGAGTGGATGCCCAGCGGTGCCGCCGCCGTTGCCGACTACCCCACCGTGCTGCTGTCCGGCCCGTGGTTGACCGAGGAACAGGTCGACCGCCGCCAGCGAATTCGCCCGGTTCATGCGCAAGGACGAACAGCTGGCCGAACTGGCCAAGGCCGGCTTCAGGGCCGCAGATACCAGCACACCGGCCAGTGACGTGGTGGACTTCCCCGCCCTGCCGGCCCCGCTTCCACTCGGCGACGACGCGATGCGCACGGCCCTGGCCGCCGCTGTCGCGCCCGCTGCGGAGGCGACCACCACCGTGATGCTCAACCAGAACGTGCCCGGTGTCACCGGAGCCCTCAAGGACCGCATCACGGCGCTGCCGCCCAACGCGGCCGTCGGTCTGTGGACGTTCAACGGCGTTGACAGCACCACCGCGGTGCCCGTCGGCCCGGTATCGGAGGATCTGGGGGGCCAGCCGCGCTCGGCTGCCCTGACGGCGGCCCTGGACGCGCTGTCACCCGCCGGCTCCGGCGGGGTGTCGTTCACCACGCTGCGGCTGGTGTACAGCGACGCACTGGCCAATTTCCGGCCTGGACAACCCAATTCGGTGCTGGTCATCACGGCGGGCCCGCATACCGACCGGACACTCGACGACCAGGGCCTGCAGGACTTCGTCAAATCCGCCGTCGACCGCGACCGGCCGGTGGCAATCAACGTCATCGACATCGGCGACGATCCCGATCGACCGACCTGGGAGGCCATCGTCCGGCTCTCCGGGGGCACCTACCAGAGCGTGCCGCCGGACTCCCCCGCCCTGATGGCGGCGATCGCCCGGGCGGTGCCCTAGCCGATCGGGTCGTCGAGGTGCAGCAATGCCAGGGCGAACCCGGTGAATTCCTCGCCGACCTCGATCTGCGGGTAGTGGCCGATGCCGGGCAACTCCACCACCTGCGCGGCGGGCCGCAGCTCCCGCAGGCCGGCCAGCACCGAGGTGGTGGCCACCGGATCGGCGGTCGCCCACAGGAAACTCAGCGGCTTGGGCCAGTCCCGGACCGCACCGTGCCAGCGGTCCGCGAACGCCACCCGTTCGTCGAGATAGGCACATAGCAGGTGCAGGATGCGCTGGCCGCCGTCGCGGGCCAGCAGCGCCCACTGGGCCTGCGCCTCGTCGGCGGAGAGCGGATGGGCCGGGCTGAACAGTTTGGCGAAGCCACGCAGGAAGCCGCGCTCGTTGGCCAGCCGGGACAGCACCGGGCCCAGCGGCCCACGCAGGATCTTCTGGCTCGGCCGCAGGCTGGCCCGTTCGATGATCACGCTGCCGTTGGTGAGTACCGCCCGTTGCAGGTCGAAGGACAGCCGGCCGATCAGGTCGCGGGCCAGCAGTTCGGTGGCCACCGACGTGCCCATGTCGTGGGCGATCAGCACCACCGGCCCGCCGCCGGCCCCGGTCTGCGCCACGACGTCCTCGACGATGTCGGCCTGCTCGAGCAGGCTGTAGCGGTGCGGCCGGGGCTTGTCGGACAATCCGAACCCGAGGAAGTCCGGGGCCAGCCAGGGCCGTTCGCCGAGGCGCTCGACCACCCCGCGGAAATCGTAAGAGCTGGAAGGGAATCCGTGCAGCAGCAGGATGGTCGGGCCGTACCCCGTCGGCGAGGATCGGACGAACACTCGCCCGCGGGGCGTGGACACCATGCGGCCGCCGTCACGCCAATGACGGACGGAGGCAGGAAGTGCCACGGTCATCAACTGTGCGCGAACTCTTCCACCGGCGGGCAGGAGCACACCAGATTGCGGTCTCCGTAGGCGCCGTCGATACGGCGCACCGGCGGCCACACCTTGGGCCGGAATCCCGTACCCAACGGGTAGGCGGCCTGCTCACGGGTGTAGGGGTGATTCCACTGGTCCACGAGCAGGCACTCGGCGGTGTGCGGGGCGTTGCGCAGCGGATTGTCGTCCGCCGGCCACTCTCCCGATCCCACGTGATCGATCTCGGCGCGGATGGCGATCATCGCGTCGCAGAACGCGTCGACCTCGGCCAGGCTCTCGCTCTCGGTGGGCTCGACCATCAGCGTGCCGGCCACCGGGAAGCTCATCGTCGGGGCGTGAAAGCCGTAGTCCGCCAACCGCTTCGCCACGTCGTCGACGGTCACGCCGGTGGCCTTGGTGATGCGGCCGCAGATCGAGGATGCACTCGTGGGCGACCATGCCGTTCTCGCCGGTGTAGAGCACCGGGTAGTACTCGTCGAGGCGGCGCGCGATGTAGTTGGCCGACGCGATCGCGGTCAGCTGACGCCGTGCGCAGGCCGGCTGCACCCATCATCCGGATGTAGGCCCAGGTGATCGGCAGGATCGACGCCGACCCGTACGGCGCGGCCGACACCACGTGCCCGTGCGGCAGTTCCGGGGCCAACGGGTGACCCGGCAGGTACGGCGGCCAGGTGCGCGCGCACCGCGACCGGCCCGACCCCGGGACCGCCGCCGCCGTGCGGAATGCAGAACGTCTTGTGCAGGTTCAGGTGGCTGACGTCGCCGCCGAACTTGCCCGGGCCGCGCCAGGCCGACCAGCGCGTTGAGGTTGGCGCCGTCGACGTAGACCTGCCCGCCGGCGTCGTGCACGGCCGCGCAGATCTCGGCGATGTCGTGCTCGTAACACGCCGTGGGTGGACGGGTAGGTGATCATCAGCGCGGCCAGCTGATCGGCGTGCTCGGCGACCTTGGCCCGCAGGTCGTCGAGGTCGACGTCGCCGTTCTCCCGGCAGCTCGACCACCACCACGCGCATCCCGGCCAGTGGCGGCCGAGGCCGCGTTGGTGCCGTGCGCGCTGGACGGGATCAGGCACACGTCGCGGTGGGCTTCGCCGCGTGCTGCGTGGTAGGCCCGGATCGCCAGCAGGCCGGCGTACTCGCCCTGCGATCCGGCGTTGGGCTGCAGCGAGATGGCGTCGTAGCCGGTGATGCCGGTCAGCCACTCCTCCAGGTCGGCGATCAGCCGCCGCAGGCCCGCGGGCGTCGTCGGCCGGCGCGAACGGATGCTGCCGGCCGAACTCCGGCCAGGTGATGGACTCCATCTCGGCGGCGGCGTTGAGCTTCATGGTGCACGAGCCCAGCGGGATCATGCTGCGGTCCAGCGCGAGGTCCTTGTCGGCCAGCGAGCGCAGGTAGCGCATCATCGACGGTCTCGGTGCGGTACGGGTTGAACGCCGGGTGGGTGAGGAATTCCGTTGTCACGCGTGTCGAGTCTCGGGCCCGGTGTAGCCACCGGCGGGCGCCGCCCCGAACGCCTGCGAGAACCAGCGTGACATGCTCGTCGGTGGTGGCCTCGTCGCAGGACACCGACACGTGGTCGGCGTCGACCCGCCACACGTTGATGCCGCGCTCGCGGGCCGCGGCCTGGATCTGCGTCGCCCGGCCCGGGACGTGGGCCAGCACGGTGTCGAAGAAGGTGTCGTGCACCACGTCGACGCCGGCTGCGGTCAGTCCGGCCGCCACGCGAGCGGGCATGGCCGTGCACCCGGCGGGCGATCGCCGGTCAGCCCGTCGGCGCCGTGGTAGCTGGCGTACATGGCCGCCATCACCGCCAGCAGCACCTGCGCGGTGCAGATGTTGGAGGTCGCCTTGTCCCGGCGGATGTGCTGTTCACGGGTCTGCAGCGACAGGCGGTAGGCCGGTGCGCCGTCGGCGTCCACGGACACCCCGACCAGCCGTCCCGGTAGCTGGCGGGCATGTTTGGTGTGCACGGCGAGGTAGCCGGCGTGCGGGCCGCCGAATCCCATCGGCACACCGAAGCGCTGGGCGGTGCCGAACGCCACGTCGGCGCCGATCTCACCGGGTGGCGCGATCAGGGTGCAGGCCAGCAGATCGGCGCCGATGGTCACCAGGGCACCGCGCTCGTGCGCCTGCTCGACCAGCTTCGACCAGTCGGTGACCCGGCCGCTGGCACCCGGCGACTGGGCGATCACGCCGAAGAACTCCCCGTCGGGCAGGCCCAGGTGCAGGTCGGCGGTGACGATCTCGAGGCCCAGCGGCTCGGCCCGGGTGGCCAGCACTGCCGCGGTCTGGGGGAACAGGTCGGAGTCGACGGCCAGCCGGTTCGACGACCCGCGGCAGGCGCGGTGCATCAGCGTCATCGCCTCGGCGGCCGCGGTGGCCTCGTCGAGCATCGAGGCGTTGGCGATGTCCAGCCCGGTCAGGTCGGCGATCATGGTCTGGAAGTTCAGCAGCGCCTCAAGCCGGCCCTGGCTGATCTCCGGCTGGTACGGCGTGTAGGCGGTGTACCAGGACGGGTTCTCCAGAATGTTGCGCAGCAGCACCGGCGGCGTCAGGGTGTCGTAGTAGCCCTGACCGATCATCGAGACGGCAATCGTGTTGGCGTCGGCCAGCTCTCGCAACTCGGCCAGGGTCTGGTGCTCACCGGCCGGTGCGGGCAGCGACTGCAGCCCGGGTGCGACGCCGGAGTCGCCGAGAGCGTCGAGGATGTCGGCCGGCAGCGCCTTGACGGCCAACTCGTCGAGGGATTCGACGCCGATGACACCCAGCATGGCGGACAGGTCGTCGGAGTCGGGTCCGATGTGGCGGGCGGCGAACGAGGTGGGGTCATGCACGGGGGGCACTCCTGACTGACGGCGGACGCAACCGATGGGACGTCCTCTCCCTCTGTCGTTGGTGCCTGAGAGATTCAGCGTGCGGGTGGCTACCCGCGCCTTTCCCCATGGGCGGGTGGCCCGAAGACCACCGCTTTCCAGAGGCATCGCTTCCGCTCACGGTCCGGGGGCCTGAGAGGTTGACGGAGAGGTGTTGCTCCTTCGGCGTCCGCGGCTGGATGCCACGGCACTCTCCCGCGAGCGGTCGATGCGGAGTCAAGTCTAGCCGCGGGGCCGGGCGGATGTCGCACCGGCGGGGTCCGGGCCTGCCACGACCGCCGCGATCAGTGGGGCTGTCAGCCGATCTTGCGGTCGCGGCTCTTGCGCCGGGAGGCGAGTTCGTCCTCGGGAGCCGCGATCGACTCGCCGCCGTCGGCGCGCTCACCCGGGAAATCGGCGATGGCGCCGGTCAATTCACGCATAGCGCCGCTGACCGCGATGCCGAACACGCCCTGCCCGCCCTGCAGCAGGTCCACCACCTCTTCGGCGGAGGTGCACTCGTAGACGGTGGTGCCGTCGGAGAACAGCGTGATGTTGGCCAGATCCTGCACGCCGCGCTGACGCAGGTGATCGACGGCCACCCGGATGTTGTGCAGCGAGATGCCGGTGTCGAGGAGACGCTTGACGATCTTGAGCACCAGAATGTCTTTGAACGAGTACAGCCGCTGGCTGCCCGAGCCGGCCGCGCCGCGGATGGAGGGGACGACCAGGGATGTGCGGGCCCAGTAGTCGAGCTGGCGATAGGTGATGCCGGCGATCTGGCAGGCGCTGGGGCCGCGGTAGCCGACGAGTTCGTCGGGCACGGAATCGTCCGGGAAGAGCCCTCCCTGCACCGGGGCGCTCACCGCCGCAATCGCCGGAGGTTCGTCCTCGTAACGGGCGGTGGGGACAGCGAAATCAAGCTGCTCCTGACGTGGCTCATCGCCCACGTTAATTCCTCTCGCCGATCCGTCGCCCGCTGACCGCGCCGTGCTCTCAAGTGCATTGAGCATACGCCTTGCCGGCCGGGTCATGGGTCCTGCCGCAACCTTGCGTCGTACCCGAAGTATGGCCGCCGCCAACCACGCTCACCGACAACCGGTTGGCGTGTCGGCGCAGCGATGACCGAGATGAGACGCATCCGTAATCTCGCCCCGCGGTTCCGACGGCGGCGGCGAACTCAGCCGGCTTTGAAGTCGTCCGGGGAGATGCTGTCGAGGAATTCCTTGAATTTCTCGACCTCGTCCTCACGGACGGCCCCGGTGGACTCCTCGTCGCTCTCGTCCGGAATCAGCAGGCCGGCCGCATCCAGGACGGACTCTTCGACGTGGATCGGGACGCCCATCCGCAGCGCGATGGCCACCGAATCCGACGGCCGTGCCGATACCCGCACGTCGTGGTCGAAGATCAGGTCGGCGTAGAAGGTGCCTTCCTGCAGGTCGACGATGCGCACCTCTTTCAGTGAATGCCCAAGAGCGCCAATCACATCCCGGAACAGATCATGGGTCAGGGGCCGGGCGGGCTCGACGCCCTGCTGTTCGAGGATGATCGCGTTCGCCTCGGTCTGGCCGATCCAGATCGGCAGATAGCGATCGCCGGTCGCCTCGCGCAACAGCAGAACAGGCTGGTTGGCGGGCTGTTCGACACGAATCCCGACCACTCGAACCTCAGCCATATACCGACCTCCGCCTTCGGTGAAGCAGTCAGTGGAAAGTCTAGTCCCTCAGCGATCCAGGACGTCGCGCACCGCGGACTTGATCAGCGACGTGTGCAGCGTAATCGCCAGTGCCGCAACCTCCCGGGCCAGGTCGTCGGCCCGGTCCCGCGCGCCGGTGCGGCCCGCCTTGCCGACCGGCCCTGCGATCTGGGCGATGAGATCGGACTGCCGATCCGCCGCGGACCGGAAGGCACGCAGGTGGCGCGGTTCGACGCCGTACTCGCCCAGCGCAGCCGCGCACTGCGCGATCACCACGGAATGTTCGTCGAAGAACCCGCCCGGCCCGCTCGAAATGATGCCGGCCCGGCACAGCGCGGTGATGAGATCGTCGGCGACGCCCGACCGCTGACGCAGGTCCTCCCTGGTCAGCCGGACCGGGGTCGGGGTACCCACCCCGCCGCCTCGTCCGGGGGCGTGGTCACGGCCGACCGGGACCAGGCGCGGCACCGGATACGGCGAACCCTCGGCGGGAAGTTCGCCGTCGGGCTGGGCGTCGAGTTGGGCCTTGATGACCTTCAGCGGGAGGTAGTGGTCACGCTGGGCGGTCAGGATGAAACGCAGACGAGCACAGTCGAAAGCGGTGAACCGCCGGTATCCAGAGGGGCTGCGCTCCGGGGTGACCAGGCCTTCCGCTTCGAGGAAGCGGATCTTGGAGATCGTGACGTCCGGGAAATCCGGCCGGAGCAGGTCCAGTACCGCTCCGATCGACATCCCGGCCGGCGCAGGACTTCCCGGGGCGGTCACGAGCTGTCGGCACCGCCTTGCTTCGGGCCGGTCAGGAATACCAGGCGGAACTTGCCGATCTGCACCTCGTCGCCGTTGGCCAGCGTCGCCGAGTCCACCGGCTCGCGGTTGACGTAGGTGCCGTTGAGGCTGCCGACGTCGACCACCTGGAACTCGCCGGCGTCGGAACGGAATTCCGCATGCCGGCGACTGACGGTGACGTCATCGAGGAAGATGTCCGAATCGGGGTGGCGACCCGCCGACGTCGTCGGCTGGTCGAGCAGGAAACGCGATCCGGCGTTGGGTCCGCGTTTGACCACCAACAGCGCCGAACCCACGGGCAGCCCCTCGACCCCGGACACCGGAGTCTCACCGGAAGGACCCGCCGGGGCCTCCAGGTCGTTGAGGAAGTCCGCACGGAAGACCGAGGTCGTTTCCACCGTGACCTCGTCAGAGGTCTCGTCCTTCTCCGTCACCCGCTACTCCTCACTGGCTGCTTTGTCTTGACCGTACCGGTACCGGTCGTAGATGTACCCGCCAACGCAGGATTCTTCGACCCTGACAATCCCACCGTCAGCTCACCGCGCCCCGGTAGGCATCCGCGTCGAGCAACGCCTCGAATCCCTGCTCCAGGGCCGGCCCGTCGGCGCTCATCTCCACAAGCCAGCCCGCGCCGTAGGGGTCGGAGTTGATCAGCGCCGGATCGCCCTCCAGATCGCCGTTGACCGCGACCACCGTCGCCGTGATGGGCGCATAGAGGTCCGAGACCGATTTGGTCGACTCCACCTCGCCGAACGACTCCCCGGCGGTCACCTCGGTGCCGACGTCTGGCAGTTGCACGTAGACGACGTCACCGAGCGACGATTGCGCGAAGTCGGTGATCCCGACCCGCACGGTGCCGTCGGCGGTGCGGCGGACCCACTCGTGCTCGGCGGTGTAGCGCAGGTCGGCGGGGATGTCGCTCACGGTGCTCCTCGTTGCTTACGGGACGGCGCAGGGCCGCACTTGACGGGCTGAGCGTATTGGCGGGGTTTCGGTTGCCGCAAGGCGGTCGCGTCAGGGAGCGTCGCCTGACCGTCACACGGTCGCATCATGGCGCTGACGGGGCAGCTCGCGGACGACCAGACGGACCTGGATCAGGTACAGCACCGCCGACCACAGGTACATGTAGGTACCCCAGATCACGAAGGCCCAGCCGCAGGCGGCGACGGCACGGTTCCAGCCAAAGTCGGACTGGCCCAACAGAATCAGGGGGAACCCCGACATCAGCGCGAAGGTGGCAGCCTTACCGATGTAGGTGACCGGGAGTGCGGTCACGCCGCGGCTGCGCACCAGCGGCAGAGTGGCGGCCAGCACGGCGTCACGCCCCAACAGGACCGCCACCAGCCACCACGGCACCACCCCGGCCAACGCCAGACCGAGCGGCACCGTGACCATGTACACGCGGTCGACCAGGGGGTCCAGCAACTCCCCCAGCCTGGAGGACTGGTTTGCCACCAGGCGGGCGATCTTGCCGTCGGCCCAGTCGGAGATCCCGCTGAACATCAGGATGGCGGTGGCCCATCCATAGGCCTGGCGAGCCAGGAGCAGGTACAGGAACGCCGGGACGAGGACAAGGCGGATCACGCTGAGGACGTTGGGGATGGTCAGTATCCGGCCCTGCATGGGATGAACCTAGCGGAACACCCCGGGCAGGCTCAGCGCCGACAACGTGTCATCGCGCATCGGATTGTCGTGGACCATGTACGTCCACGTCGACGTCGGCCGGGCCAGCTTGGACAGGTCCAGGCCGGGCTCGTCCTCCAGAACGTTGGCGGTCTCGAAGGTCTGCTGCGAGGCCTCGATGGCGTCGGCGGCGAGGTTCCCGAACGCGTCCACGGCAAGCCGGTGGAACTCGTCGAGGGGGTTCTGCCGACCCAGGGCCCGCAGGTGGATGCTCTCGCGGATATCGGAGAGGTAGGCCAGGTGGTCGGCCCAGCCCCGGTCGAGGTGGTAGAGCATGATCCCCCGGCAGATGCGTTCGAGGTTCGCATCCGCGGCGTCGTCGTCGCCTGCCCCCTCACCGACAAAGGTCTCGGCGAGTTCCGCATACCGGTCCGGTGCCAGTTCGCGCAGTTCCTCGCGCGCGGCCGGTGTGCTCAGCAGGGTGTTGCGGCGGTCGACGATGATCGCGCGCTGCTGGGCGATCAGCTGGTTGTAGCGCCAGGTGTTCGCGTGGACGTCGAGCAGCCGGCCTTCCGCGACCCGCTGCGCGTGGTCGAGCAGGGCGTTGGCCTTGGGGCTGGTGATGCGCCCGGTCTCGTCGCACTCGGTGGGCAGCTTCGGGTTCTCCAGGTTGGCGACGACGACGTCGTCCTCCCAACTGGAGAAGAACACCGACGAGCCGGGGTCGCCCTGCCGACCGGCGCGACCGCGTAACTGGTTGTCCAGACGCTCGGTGTTGTGCCGGCCGGTACCGATGACATGCAGGCCGCCGAGTTCGGCCACTTCAGCCTTCTCCGGGGAGTTGTCGCCGGCCTCGGATCCGCCCAGTCGGATGTCGGTGCCGCGGCCGGCCATCTGGGTGGAAACCGTGACAGCGCCGAGTTTGCCGGCTTCGGCGATGACGCGGGCCTCCTCCTCATCGTTCTTGGCGTTGAGCACCACCGCCGGCACACCCCGGCGCAGCAGCCGTTCGTGCAGATCCTCGGATTCGGCGACGTCCTGGGTGCCGACCAGGATGGGCTGACCGGTGGCGTGAGTCTCGATGATGTGGTCGATGACGGCGTCGTTCTTGGCGGCGGCGGTGATGTACACCCGGTCCGGCTCATCGGTGCGAACGGTGGGTGTGTTCGGCGGGATCGGCGAGACGCCGAGTTTGTAGAACTGGCGCAACTGCTCGCCGGCCGCCAGGGCGGTACCGGTCATGCCGCATACCGTGGGGTAGCGGTTGATCAGGGCCTGCACCGTGATGGTGTCGAGCACCTCCCCGGTCTCGGTGGTTTCGATGCCCTCCTTGACCTCGACGGCGGCCTGCAGTCCGTCCGGCCAGCGTTGCAGCGCCGCGATGCGCCCGCGGGAGGCGTTGATCAGTTGCACGGCGCCGTCGCGCACGATGTAGTGCACGTCGCGTTGCAACAGGACATGCGCATGCAGGGCGACGTTGACCTCGGTCAGCGTCGTGCCGACGTGTTCCTCGGAGTACAGGTCGATCCCGCCGAGTGCGCGCTCGATCTTCTGGGCCCCGGCCTCGGTGAGGTGCACGTTGCGGCTGTCGGCGTCGGAGGCGTAGTCCTCGCCGGGGGTCAACTCCCCCACCAGTCGGACGATCTCCAGCTTGGGGGTCTCGCGGTGGGTGGTGCCGGCCAGGACCAGGGGAACAAGGGCCTCGTCGACGAGCACCGAGTCGGCCTCGTCGATGAGGGCCACGTCGGGGTTGGGCGAGACGAGATCGTCGACGTCGGTCACCAACTGGTCGCGCAGGACGTCGAAACCGATCTCGTTGACCGATGCGTAGGTGACATCGCACTGGTAGGCGAACCGGCGTTCCTCGCGGGTGGAATCGGCGGTGATCCAGCCGACCGTCAGGCCCATCGCCTCGATCACCGGCCCCATCCACTCCGCGTCCCGGCGGGCCAGATAGTCGTTGATGGTCACCACATGGACGGTGCGGCCGGCCAGTGCGTAGCCGGCGGCCGCGATCGCGCCGGAGAGCGTCTTGCCTTCGCCGGTGGCCATCTCGACGACGTCGCCGGCCATCATCCGCAAAGCACCGAGCAACTGAACATCGAAGGGCCGCAACCCGATTGAGCGCTCGGAGGCTTCCCGGGCGAGCGCCAGGAACTGCGGGATATCGGGCGATTCGGCGAGGCCTTCGAGGTTCAGCAACTGCGCGGCTTTGGCGAGCTGGTCGCCGTCGAGACCCTTGGCCTTGTCACCGAATTCCCGGGAGGCGTCCACCTCGACCATCGACTGGGCCTTGACCTTGTCGGTGGTCGCACCGAGCATGCGCCAGAACCCGCGGCTGATTCGTCCGCCCTGGCCGGACGTACTGGATTTAGAGGAGCTTCTCGCCACGGACTCAACCGTACCGCCCGGCGGCGTCGGTACGGGTCAGGCCAGGTTCGATCGCCGCGGGTAGGCGACGGCCGGGTCGGTCAGCGTGTTGACCACGGCCGGCAGCCCGCTGTCGAACGCACGCCGAAGGGCCGGCCGCAGTTCGGCCGGGGTGCTGACGAACTCACCGTGGCCGCCGAGAGCCCGCACCACCTCGTCGTAGCGGGTCCCCGGCCGCAGATCGGCGACCACCGAGTAGCCGTACAGCATTTCCATCGGATGCTTCTCCAACGCCCAGATCCCGTTGTTGCCGACCACCGACACCACGTGCACGCCGTGCCTGACCAGGGTGTCCCACTCCATGCCGGAGAACCCGAATGCGCCGTCCCCCTGCAGCAGAACCACCTGCCGATCGGGACGGGCGAGTTTGGCGGCCAGCGCGTAACCCGGACCGGAGCCCAGGCAGCCGAACGGCCCGCTGTCCAGCCAGGCACCGGGCACGTAGCTGTCGATCATCCGGCCGGCGTAGGAGCCGAAGTCCCCGGCGTCGATCACGATGATCGCGTCGCGGTCGAGCAGGGGAAGCAGCTCGGCGTAGACCCGCATGGGGTGAAGCGGGGTGCGGTCATCGGCCAATTCGGCGGTTTCGGCGGCGCGGGCCTGCGTCTCGACGGTCCGCAGCGACCCGATCCACTGTTCGTGCTCGCTCGGGGTGGCCTCCGAGAGCCCGGCCAGCGTGGCCGCCAGATCGCCGTAGAGGCCCGCGGCGACCGCGCGCGGGTGCTCACGGTCCGGTGTGCACCGATCGGCCACGATCAGTTGGGTCTGCGGGCCGAAGACCGCGCCGAAGCCGAGACGGAAGTCCATCGGGACACCGACCACCAAGGCCACGTCGGCTTGCGACAGCGCCGCCGATCGCGCCGGGAGAACGACAGATCCCGGTCCGCGCCGACGATTCCGCGCGCCATTCCGTTGGCCAGCACCGGAATTCGGAGCTTCTCGGCCAGGTGCAGCAGCTCTGCCTCGGCGTGAGCCCACCACACGTTGGTTCCGGCCATGATGACCGGTCGTTGCGCCTGCGACAGCAGAGCCACGGCCCGGTCGAGCAGGTCGGGGTCCGCGCCGGGCTGCCGGGCGGGTTCGGTCAGCGCACCGGGCTGGCCGCGGTCGACCGCCTCGCCGAAGACGTGATCCATCGGGAAGTCGACGAACGCCGGCCCGGACGGCGGGCCGACCGCCGCCCGCAGCGCGTCGTCGACCCGATCACCCACCGCCGCGGCCGATTGCGCGGTGGCCGCATACCGGGTCAGCGGCGCGACGAAAGGGACGTGGTCGATCTCCTGCAGCGATCCCATTCCCCAGCGCAGCGCCGGAGCACGGCCGCCGAGCACCAGCATCGGCGAGGAGTTCTGCGCCGCCGCGGCCATCGCGCTCATGCCGTTGGTCACCCCGGGCCCGGCGGTCAGCGCCACCACCCCGGGGACGCGGGTGACCTTCGACCAGCCCTCGGCCGCGAAGGCGGCGGTCTGCTCGTGCCGGGTGTCGATCAGCCGGATGCTCTCGCTGCGACATCCGTCGTACACGGAGAACAGATGTCCGCCGGACAACGTGAACACGGTGTCGATTCCGCTGGCGCGCAAGCGCCGGGCGATCAGCCGTCCTGCGTGAACCGTCTCCGCCGCGCCGTCCTCGGTAGCCATCGGCTGAGCCTAACCGGACGGACGGATGCCCTCCGGTGTGTGCTGCGGTAACTTCCGAGGGCGTCACCGTGGAACGAGGAGAGCCCGTTGGACACTTTCACCCCGTCGATGGATTGGGCGCACGAACTCGGCCCCTCGCTGCTGTGGATCGCGAAGGCGTGGACGATCACCGCGTCGCTCACTCTGGTGGCACTGTTCCTGCTGGCACGGTTCACCGTCTGGGGACGCCAGTATTGGCGCATCACCCGGGGGTACTTCACCGGCAGGGAATCGGTCGCGGTGTGGGCCTGGCTGGCTTTCCTGCTGCTGATCACGATGGTCGCGGTCCGACTCAACGTGTTGCTCAGCTACCAGGGCAACGATTTGATGGAATCGCTGCAGATGGCCTTCACCGCCACCGGCGAGGGCGACGAAGCCGGCCGCCGGGCCGCCATCTCGGGCTTTTACAACTCGCTGATCATCTTCGGAATCCTGGCCACCATCTACGTCGGCCGCATCATGCTCGACATCTACCTCACCCAGCGCTTCATCATCCGCTGGCGCACCTGGCTGACCGCCAAGCTGACCGGCGACTGGCTGGCCGATCGCGCCTATTACCGGGCCCGGTTCACCGACACCAACACCGACAACCCCGACCAGCGCATCCAACTCGACGTCGACGTTTTCACCACCGGCCTGGGCGGCCTGCCCAACCAGCCCCAGGTGAGCACCGGCAACACGCTGCTGTTCGGGGCGATCGAGGCGGTCTCGACGGTGGTGTCGTTCGTGCCGATTCTGTGGAGCCTGTCCGGCCCGCTGACCCTCTTCGGCATCACCCTGAACCACGCCTTGTTCTGGGTCGCGTTCGTCTACGTGTTCTGCGCCACGGTGGTCGCGTTCTGGATCGGCCGGCCGTTGATCCGGCTCAGCTTCCGCAACGAATCGACCAACGCCGCATTCCGCTACGCCCTGGTCCGGTTGCGTGACGCCGCGGAGGCGGTCGGGTTCTACCGTGGCGAGAATGCCGAACGCTCCCTGCTGACGACCCGTTACCTGGCCATCATCGACAACTACCGGGCATACGTTCGGCGGACCATCGGCCTGACGGGCTGGAACCTTTCGCTGAGCCAGTTGCTCAGTCCGCTGCCACTGTTGGTGCAGGCGCAGCGACTGTTCCGCGGCGAGATCACCTTCGGCGACGTCAGCCAGTCCTCAAGCGCGTTCGGCAGCATCGCCGACTCGCTGTCGTTCTTCCGCAACGCCTACGACCAGTTCGCCGCGTACCGGGCGGCCATCATTCGTCTTCACGGACTGGTGGAGACCAACGAGGACGCCACGCGGATGCCCAGCGTCGAGACCGTTCCCAGTTCGGACGGCTCACTGGAACTGACCCGGGTCGAGGTGCGCACCCCCACCGGCGGTCAGTTGGTGGATCCGCTGAGCCTGCGACTGGACCGCGGCGACACCCTGGTGGTGACGGGACGATCGGGGACGGGCAAGACCACGCTGCTGCGCAGCCTGGCGCAGATGTGGCCGTACACCTCGGGGACGGTGCGCCGGCCGATGGACGACCACGAGACGATGTTCCTGTCGCAGATGCCCTACGTACCGCTCGGCGACCTGCGCACCGTGGTGTCCTACCCGTCGGCCTGTTTCGACATCCCCGACGAGGTTCTGGAGCGGACGCTGTCGAAGGTCGCGTTGACGCACCTGATACCGCGGCTCAACGAGGAGGAGGACTGGGCGAAGGTGCTCTCGCCCGGTGAGCAGCAACGGGTGGCGTTCGCGCGCATTCTGCTCACCAAGCCCAAGGTCGTATTCCTCGACGAAGCCACCTCGGCACTCGACGAGGGCTTGGAGTACGCGGTCTACGACCTCGTCCGCACCGAGTTGCCGGACACCATTCTGGTGAGCGTCAGCCACCGCCCGAGCGTCGACAAATATCACGACCAGCACCTCGAACTGCTCGGCGAGGGCGAGTGGCGGCTGGGCCGGGTCGAAGATGCAGAGGGCAAAACGCCGACGCCGGTCTGAGCACCTGGAATGCTGGGCGAGGTCGGCGTGCGGAGGTAACTGCCCGTGGAGTTGTACAAGCCCTCGCTGGACTGGGCCAATGAGATTTCTCAATCGCTGCTGTGGACGGCCAAGGCGTGGCTGATCACCGCCTTTGTGGCGCTGATCATCCTGATCGCCCTGGCCCGCCTGACCACCTGGGGGCGGCAGTTCTGGCGGGTCACCGGCGCCTACTTCAGCGGCCGAGGCAGCGCCGCGGTCTGGGCGTGGCTCGGCGTGCTGCTGTTCCTGACGCTGATCACGGTGCGGCTCAACGTCCTGCTCAGTTACCAGCTGAACGACCTGTACTCCTCGTTGCAGGTCGCGTTCGAGGGCGTCGGCGCCGGCGACAGCGCCGTCCGCGATTCCGGCGTGCGTGGATTCTGGGCCGCGATCGTCACGTTCGGCATCATCGCGGCGATCTACGTCGCGCGCCAGATTCTTGACATCTACCTCACCCAGCAATTCATCATCCGGTGGCGGGTCTGGCTCACCGAGCGGCTCACCGGCGACTGGCTCAAGGATCAGTCGTTCTATCGCAGCCGGTTCCTCGAGCACCCGGTCGACAACCCCGACCAGCGCATCCAACTCGACATTGATGCCTTCACCGGAAGCACCGGGACAGGACAGAACACCCCGACGGTCGGCACAACGACGACGCTGCTGTTCGGGGCCGTCAACGCGATGGTGTCGGTGGTCGCGTTCACCCCGATCCTGTGGAACTTGTCCGGGCCATTGACCGTCTTCGGGTTCACCCTGAACCACGCACTGTTCTGGATCGCCCTGCTCTACGTGTTTGCCACCACTGTGATCGCGTTCTGGATCGGACGGCCCCTGATCCGCTTCAGTTTCCGAAACGAGCTGACCAACGCAGCATTCCGCTACGCGCTGGTCCGTATGCGCGATGCGGCCGAATCCATCAGTTTCTACCGCGGCGAGAACGCCGAAAAATCCGTGCTGCGAACACGGTTCGGCGCCGTCATAGCCAACTACCGCGGCTACGTGGTGCGGACGCTGGCCCTACTGGGCTGGAACCAGACCATCAACCAGATCATCAATCCACTGCCACTGGTGGTCCAGGCGCCGCGGCTCTTCAAGGGGCAGATCAGCTTCGGCGACGTCAACCAGTCGGCGAGCGCCTTCGCCAGCGTGCACGATTCCCTCTCGTTCTTCCGCGCGGTGTACGACTCCTTCGCCGCCTACCGCGCCACGATCATCCGTCTCGACGGTCTGGTCGACGCGAACGAGAACGCGCGGGCTCTCCCCCGGCTAGATGCCGCCGGAAGTGCCGACGGTTCGATCGAACTGCGGGATCTCGAGGTCCGCGATCCCGCCGGGAAGACGTTGATCAGCGACCTTGACCTGCGGCTGGACCCGGGCGACTCACTGGTGATCACCGGCCCGTCCGGATGTGGCAAGACCACCCTGCTGCGCAGCATCGCGCGATTGTGGCCCTACGCCACCGGGTCCATGCTGCGGCCCGACGGCGACGGCGACGCGATGTTCCTCTCGCAAGTGCCCTACCTTCCCCTGGGGGATCTGCGATCGGTGCTGTCCTACCCGGAACGGGAGTGCGCCATCGACGACGAGGTAATGATTGCCGCCCTCGACGAGGTCGCCCTGGGTCATCTCGCGGGCCGCCTCAACGAGGTTCACGACTGGTCGAAGTCGCTGTCGCCGGGTGAGCAGCAGCGGATCGCCTTCGCCAGGGTGTTGTTGCAGAAACCGAAAGTGATCTTCCTCGACGAGTCCACCTCGGCGATCGACGAGGGCCAGGAATACGCCGTCTACCGTCTGCTGCGAAACCGGTTGCCGGAGAGCATCATCGTGTCCGTCACACACCGGGGAACCGTCGCGCGTCAACACGACCACCACCTGCGACTGAGCCGGGACGGCGGGTGGCAGTTGGATCGGGTAGAAGCCGTGGGGCTCTAACCCGACGACGCAGTCATGGCCGCGTGCGCCCCGGCGCGGCGTCCGAAGAACGATCCGGCACCCAGTTGCGTCCCACTGGAATATCCTTTGCCGTCCTGGGCCAGTGTCGACGCGCACGCCCCGGCCGCATACAGACCCGGAATCGCCGAACCGTCGGCGCGCAGTACCCGGCCGTCGACGTCGGTGGCCAGACCCCCGACGGTGAAGCCGGAATACATGGCCTTACCCAGCGACAGGTCGAAGGCGGCCCACGGGCCGGTGTCCTGTGGCGCAAGGAATTCCGGCTGCTTGTGGAAGTCGGGGTCCTCGCCCTTCGCGGCGTATTCGTTGTAGCGGCTCAGCGTGCCCACCAGATTGCCGGTCGGGATTCCGAGTGCGGACTCCATCTCCTCGACGGTCTCCCAGCCGTCGATGAAGGTGATCAACGGGAACTCCGGGCGCTGCAGGTGCGCTTCGTCGACGATGAGGAATGCCGCGCTGTCGGGCTGATCCATCACGAAACCCGATGTGCGGGAATGGTAGGAATCCTCGGCGACGAAGCGCTGCCCGAGTTTGTTGACGATGATCCCGGTCAGCAGAACGGCCGGCGGGTAGGCCGGTGCGGTGATGAACGCCTGATCCATGTGCTTGGTAGCCGCACCCGCCGAGACACCAAGACGGATGCCCAGACCGTCGTCGTAACTGTTGCCCAGGACGAACGGTTTCTCCGCCAGTTTCGGGGTGTAGGCGGCGATCATGTCCTTGTTCATCACGAACCCGCCGGCCGCGATCACCACCTCGGGGGCACGCACCGTCCCGGTCTCCCCGAAGTGTTTCCACGCCACCCCGGCGACCGCACCGTCGTCGAGCACCAGGTTCGTCGCGCCGGTCTCGTAACGGATCTGCACACCGAGTTCGGCGGCCCGCTTGAGCAGCAGGTCGATCACCATGGCGGCGCCCCGGGTGTCGCCGGGCACCGGAACCTTGTGGCCACGCGGCGCGGGGACCGCGAAATCCTTGAAGGGCCAGACCTTTTCGTTCCCGGTGTACATCAGCCCCTCGGTGTTGGGCTGAATCACCGCCTTGTGCGGATAGTAGCTGCGTTCGAAGTGGACCCCGAGGTCCTCGAGCCAGTCGAAGTGCTCGACGCTGCCCTCACAGTAGGCGCGGATTTTGTCGTGCTCGGGTTCCCGCGACATGGCGACGAGGTATTTGTACATCTCCTCCACGCTGTCGGGGTGTCCGGTCGCCTGCTGCACGGCGGTGCCGCCGCCGAGGTAGAAGTGCCCACCTGCCATCGCAGTGGTACCGCCGGCGACCGCGGCGCGTTCGAGGACCAGCACGCGGGCCCCACCGGCCGCCGCGCTGACGGCCGCGCATCCTCCTGCGATACCGAAGCCGATCACCACCACGTCGGCGTCGTCGGACCAGTCGGTCACCGCGGCGGCGTCGACGATGGCGGGAATGTCGCGGCCGCTCACCTGCGGGGGCTCTGTGTTGTCATCGTGTTCGAGGATATCGCCGGCACGGGCGACTGGCTAGAACGTGTTCTAGTTTGTGCCGGCGGCCGTGATCACGGCGCCCGCGGCACCACCGTCGGCGCGTACCTGCTGCCCGGTGGCCTGCCAGGACACGGCCGCCGGGAACTGACCCCAGGTGCTGTTGAACAGGCCGAGCATCAACGCGGTTCCGTTGCCGGCAATGGTGTACACCGGGCCCGCCCGAGTCGCCCTTCTGGCTCACCACACCGTTGGTCATGGTGAACCAGCCGTTGTTGACACGTTCGACGGTGCCGCAACTCTCCCCGCTGACCACGCCGAAGTGGCAGATGGGCTGACCCGGCGCCAGATGGCGCCCCGGGATCGACGACCAGTTGGCGGCCCCCGGGCAGTGCGGTGTTGACGGTCACGCCCTTCGCCAGGGTGATCGTCTCGTAGTCCGAGATCACTTCGTCGGTGCGCACCACCGTGCCGTCGGGAGTGTTGTCGCGGGCGACCGCGACCACGCCGATGAGGCGGCCGTCGCGGTCGGTGACCGCACCGTTCCCCCGGCAGTGGCCGGCCGAATAACCGATGCGCGCAACCGGATCGACGAATCCCAAGGTGCAGACGGTCGTGCCCTGACGGATCTCCATCCCGGGGAAGACCTCGACGGACCCGTCGGCGGCAGCGATGGGAGCCAGGGCGGCCAGCGCGGGCGCGGCGACTGAGGCGACGACGAGCGATCGCAGAAAACGGGTCACCATACACCCCGATCGGTCGGCGACCCGTCAACGACGCGGCCGCAATAGCAGGACGACTGTGTATCGGAGTTGAGAGCCGATCGTTACCGAATTGCTATCACGGACCGCGTCGTCGCGGCGTTTATTCCCGAATCAGCAGGTCAGGGAATGGTGATGACCTGGCCGACCTCGATGTGATCGGGGTTGGCGATGTTGTTGGCCTGGGCCAGTTCCATGTAGCGGTTGCCGTCGCCCAGGTACTGCTTGGCGATGTTGAACAGCGTGTCGCCGGCCACGACCGTGTGGGTCTTCTTCTCGACCGCCACCGGAGCGACCTCGAGGATCTCTGCCTCCTCCACCACAACCGGCGGCGGGGGGGCGTCGGTCTCGGTGCGCGACGACCAGGCGACACCGTCGGCGGCGTAGAGCACCACATTCCGGTCGTCCTGGATGACCAGGCGGACGTCCTTCTTGCCCTTGGTGTCGCTGTGCCAGATCGGCTTGTCACCGGCATAGATGACGAAGTTGCCGTCGGTCTGGACATCGGCGCGGTCCGCGCCCTGGTTGTCGGTGCCGGCGGCCCAGACGGCCTCCCCGCGCGCGGCGAGGACGAGGTTGCCGTCCTCCTGCAGTGTGAGGGTGTAGGCACCGTTGGGCGAGGTGATCGAGGCGCCCCGGCCCAGCTGCTGTCCTGCGTTGAGTGTGTCTCCCACGACTGTCTTTCCTCCTTGAGATTCCGCCCGCGACACGGGCGCGTCCGCGAGCCTACTGGAACTTCAGGAGTCGAATCCGAGGCCCATCCGGTCAAGGGTGCGCAGCAGCACATTGCGCCGCCCACCGTGGTGGTCGGCCCGGTCCAGCGACCATCGGGTGGCCTGGATTCCGGCGCTGGCCAGCGGCTCGGGCGGGAACGGCAGCGGCTTGCGTCGCACCATCTCCAGCGCAGTCCGCTCGGTGCGCTGTCCGTCGAGCAGGTCCAGGCACACGTCGGCGGCGAACCTGGCGGCGCCGACGCCCAGGCCGGTGAACCCGTTGACGTAGGCGATACGGCCCTTGGCGGCCGTCCCCCAGTGTGCGCAGAACCGGGTGTTGGTGTCGATCGGGCCGGACCACCGGTGGCTGAACCGGACGTCGTCGAGTTGCGGGAAGGTGAGAAAGAAGTGACGCGCGATCTTGCGGAACGACTTGGGCCGGTCTTCGCGGTTCGGATCCACCCGACGGCCGTAGTAGTACGCCGCGTCGTAACCGCCCCAGAGAATTCGATTGTCGGCCGAGAGCCGGTAGTAGTGGAACTGGTTGCCGCTGTCGGAGATGCCCTCCCGGCCGCCCCACCCGATGCGACCCAGTTGGGCATCGCTGAGCGGTTGAGTGCCCAGCACATAGTCATAGACCGGGATGGTGTGCAGCCGATTGCGGCGTAGCAGACTGGGAAAGACGTTGGTGGCCAGCACGACCCGCTGTGCGGTGATGATTCCGGCCGGGGTCTGCACCGACACACCGGAACCGCCGCGCTTCACAGCCTGCGCCGGGGTGTGCTCGTGGATTCGCACACCCCTTTCGGCACAGACCCGGGCCAACTCGAACACCAGACGGGCGGGGTTGACGATCGCGCAGGAATCCGCCGAGAAGAGCCCAGCCTGGTATGTCGGCGAATTCACCTGTGCCCGAACCTGTCGGTGTTCAGGAATGCGCCTTCACCGTCGTCGGCCGCGTCGCGCAGCCAGGGAACCTGGTGCGGTTCGGTCGCCACGGCCAGCATGCCGGTGCGTTCCCAGTCCACCTTCATCTCGTACTTCGCGATATCGGCCTGCATACCGTCCAGATTGGCCAGGCCCAACCGCTCAAGCTGGTCGAATTCGTCTGGCCAACGGGCCTTTCCGTTATGCGCGCCGTGGGTCAGGCTGGCGTCGACGAACCCGCCGTTGCGCCCGGACGCCGCCCAACCGACACGTTCGCCCTCGATGAGCACCACCCGGGCGGCCGGATCGCGTTCGGCGGCATGCAGCGCCGTCCACAGCCCGGTGTATCCCCCGCCGACCACCAGCAGATCGCAGCTCAGCGGGCCGGTCAGCCGGGGGTAGTCCGGCCGATTCCCCGACACCGCGGGGTCCAGCCACATCGAACCGAACACCGCCGGCGCCAATGCTTCGGAAATCAGCCCCTCATCGACGGGGCGATCGAAAACAATGTCCACGCCGTTGATGGTGCCAGGAGTTCACTTCGCGAAGCGCGTCAGTACCGGCCCGACGACGGCCAGGATGAAGACGTACGGGGTGGCGACCGCGCTGAGCGTGGCCACACTGGTGCCCACCAGACCGATGATGACCAGGGAGAACTCACCGCGCGCGATCAGCGCCGTACCGGCGCGCCGCTGCCCGGCCCTGGCCGCACCCTCCCGGCGCGCCGCATAGGCCCCGGTGATGACTTTGGTGACCGCGGTGACGGCGGCCAGGCCGAACGCGAAGGGCAGTTTCGGCAACAGGTCGGTGGGGTCGACGCTCAACCCGATGGCGACGAAGAACACCGCGGCGAAGAGGTCGCGCAGTGGGGTGAGCACGGCCCGGGCTCGGTCGGCGACCTCGCCGGTCAGGGTCAGGCCCACCAGGAACGACCCGACCGCCGCCG
This sequence comes from uncultured Actinomycetota bacterium, assembly GCA_963715145.1. Lineage (GTDB taxonomy): Bacteria > Actinomycetota > Actinomycetes > Mycobacteriales > Mycobacteriaceae > Mycobacterium. The sequence continues at coordinate 31,428 of CAVQRL010000005.1, forward strand.
AGGCGTGCAGGTGCTCGGCGGCGGCCGCCACGATCAGGGTCATGCCGAGGACGCGCAGCAGCAGTTGCTCGTCCTCGGGGTGGCCGAGAACCCGCCCGACGTGGTGGCCCCAGCGGAACGACACCAGGAAGGCCAGCGCGAGCGCGCCGATGGCCACGGCGGTCCACACCGCCGCCTCGACCAGCGTCCCCCCGGAGGCCAGCACCGTCAGCACCGGCAGGTAGGCCGCCATCGCGAAATCCTCGAGCACCAGAACCGACAGCACCGCGGGGGTCTCCCGGTTGCCCAGCCGGTTCAGGTCGCCGAGCAGTCGGGCGATCACCCCGGACGACGAGATGTAGGTGATGCCGGCCATCGCGACGATGCCGACGGCATCCAGCCCCAGCAGCCAGCCGGCCACCGCCCCCGGAGTGGCGTTGAGCACCAGGTCGACACCCGCCGACGGCAGATGACGGCGCAGTGACTCGGAGAACTCCCCGACGGAGAACTCCAGGCCGAGGGTGAGCAGCAGCAGCACCACGCCGATCGAGGCGCCGGTCTTGACGAAATCGGCGGCGGCAGCCACCGGGGCGACACCGCCGCTGCCCAGGAACAGGCCGGTCAATAGATACAACGGGATGGGCGAGAGCCCGAAGCGCCGCGCCACCGAACCCAGAATGGTGAGCATGACGAGGATGGCACCGAGCTCGAAGAGCAAGGGTGCCGAGACGGCCACTGATCAATCCTGGTCGACGAGCTGCCGGACCGCGGCAATGCCGTCGTCGGTGCCGATCACCACCAGGACGTCACCCGCCCCGAGAAGTTCCGCCGGCCCCGGAGAGGCCAGCACCTGCTCGCCACGCACGATGGCGACGATCGAGGCACCGGTGCGGGTGCGGGCTTTGGTGTCGCCCAGCGGCCGCCCGTCGTACCGCGACCCCTCCGTCACCACCACCTGACCGGCGCTGAGCCCCGGCACCTCTTTGGTGAGGTTGGCGTAGCCCTCGACCATCCTCGGTGCACCCAGGATCTGGGCCAGCGCGTCGGCTTCGCGCTCGGTCAGGCGAAAGACCCGCCGGGCGCTGTCGGGGTCACCGGGGACGGCGCAGAGGAACACCTCGAAGTCCCCACCCCGGCGCGCGATCACCGCGATCCGCTCGCCGTCCCGGTTCTCGAACTCGTAGCGCAGCCCAACGCCGGGCAGCTTGGTCTCGCGAACGTCCATGGGTCTAGCTTGCCCCAGCCGTGGACGTGGTCGCCGCCAGGGCGGTCGGGGTCGGTTCCCAGCCGGGCGGGCCGAAGATGTAGCCCAGCTTGTCGCGCCACCGGGGCGCCGTCCGGACGTCGCGGGCGATCGCCACGTACTCATGGGTTTCCAGCGACCAGATGTTGAACGTGTTGACCGGCTTGGTCAATCCGTAGTGCGGCCGGAACGTCTCCGGCTGGAACGTGCCGAAGATCCGGTCCCAGATGATCAGGATGCCGCCGTAGTTCCTGTCCAGGTACTCCGGATCCGTTCCGTGGTGGACCCGATGGTGCGACGGGGTATTGAACAGGAACTCGAAGGGCCTCGGCAGGGTTCGGATGCGTTCGGTGTGAATCCAGAACTGGTAGACCAGGCTGATCGAGAAGCTGGTGAACACCATCCACGGCGGAACACCCAGCAGCGGCAGCGGCATCCACATGATCAGCTCGCCGCTGTTGTTCCACTTCTGCCGCAGTGCGGTGGCGAAGTTGAAGTACCGGCTGGAATGGTGCGCCTGATGGGTGGCCCAGACCAACCGGACGCGGTGGGCGATGCGGTGGTAGGCGTAGAACAACACATCGACGCCGACCAGGGCGATCACCCACGTGTACCACTGCCGCGGCGACAGATGCCAGGGCGCCACGTAGGCGTACAGCGCCGCGTACCCGAGCAGGCCGAGGAACTTCCAGGCCCCCATGGTCACCACCGACACCAGGCCCATCGAGATCGACGCCCGGGCGTCGGGGCTCAGATAGGCGCCGCGCGCCGGCCTGGTGGGATCGGGGTCCTGCTCGGCGTCGCTCTTCTCGAGTGTGCGGGCGGCCGTCCATTCGATGGTGAGCAACAGCAGGAAGAAGGGGACGGCGAAGAGCACCGGATCGCGCATCGGCGCCGGAATCACGGACACGGCCGCAACAACTCGATCCACTTGGCACCTCCGTCGCTGATTCTAGTTGGGCGCGACCGGACGCCTGCACAGCCGATATCCTGCTGAATCGACCAGATGGAGGTGCGCCGGCCATGCGGACATGGGGGCTGCTGCTGGGGGCGATACTCACCGAGGTCACCGCCACGCTGTCGCTGCGCGCCTCCCAGGATCACCTGCTGTGGCTCGTTGTGGTCCTCGCCGGCTATCTGGCCTCGTTCATCCTGTTGACCCGTGTGCTCCGGGCCGGGATGCCGGTCGGGGTGGCCTACGGAATCTGGGGGGCGTTGGGCACGGCGATCACCGCGGTCACCGCGTCTGTGCTGTTCGGCGATCCGTTCACCGCACCGATCATCGCGGGAATCGGGCTGATCATCGCCGGGGTGCTGCTCGTCGAGTTCGGGTCGCACCGCGCGGAGAGGTCGGGCGGATGAACTCCTGGCTCGCCCTGGGCGGCGGGATTCTGCTCGAGGTGTTCTCCACCCTCGGCCTGCGGGCCTCCGACGGCTTTCGCCGGCGGCGGTGGATCGCCCCGGTGCTGTTCGGCTACGCCGCCTCATTCGCCCTGGTGTGGCTGTCGCTGCGATGGGGCATGCCGGTGGGAATCGCCTACGGGGTGTGGTCGGCCTGTGGTGTGGCGTTGGTGGCACTGCTTGCCAAGGTGCTCTTCGGGGAGGCGCTGACTCCGCTGATGGTGGTCGGCATCGGTCTGATCATCGCCGGGGTGCTGACCATCGAACTGTCGGGCGCGGCCGGCTGATCCCGCGATCCCCGGCGCCGATCCGGACGAGCGGCCAAGATGGTGGCCATGGCTGAACCGTGGCTGACCGCATTGGCCGACCGGTTGGGGGTGGCGTGCGCCTACCACGACTGGACCGGGAACTTCGTGACGGTCGCACCGGAGACCGTGGTGGCGGTGCTGGCCGCACTGGGTGTTCGGGCCGATACCGAAGAAGACTGCGCCGCATCTCTTTTGGAGCTGGATCGACGACACTGGGCACGGGCTTTGCCACCGACGATCATCGCGCGCTCTGGCAACGAGACCGCCCTTTGGGTCCATGTGCACCATGGTGCACCGGCGCACGTCTGGGTGCGCCTGGAAGACGGCACCGTTCGCACTGGCATCCGGCAGGCCGACAATTTCACCCCTCCGTTCGACCTGGACGGCACGCTCATCGGAGAGGCGACGTTCGTTCTGCCCGCCGATCTACCGCTCGGCTACCACCGGGTGCACCTGCGATCCGGTGACCGGGAATTCGACACCCCACTCATCGTGACCCCGGCCTGGCTGGGGCTGCCGTCCCGGATGGGGGCACGGCGGGCCTGGGGCCTGGCCACCCAGCTCTACAGCGTGCGGTCCAAGGGTTCATGGGGCTTCGGGGACCTGACAGACCTCGGCGACCTTGCCGTCTGGGCCGGCGCCCGACACGGGGCCGACTACGTTCTGGTCAACCCGCTGCATGCGGCATCACCGACCAAGCCGATGGAGCCCTCCCCCTACCTGCCCACCTCACGCCGCTTCGTCAATCCGCTCTACCTGCGCGTCGAGGCGATACCCGAGTTCGCCTGGCTGCCCAAGCGCGATCGCGTCCACAACCGCCGAAAAGCCCTGCAGGCCAAAGCACTGCACTCCGACGTCATCGATCGCGACGGCATCTGGGCGGCCAAACGCAAGGCGCTGCACCTGGTGTACCAAGTGCCGCGGCCGGCGGGACGGGAACTGGCGTTCGAGGCGTTCAAGGAGCGCGAGGGGACCGCACTGGACGACTTCGCGACCTGGTGTGCGCTGGCCGAGAAATACGGGGGCGACTGGCGGCAATGGCCCGCGGGCCTGCGACACCCGGCCGGTCCGGAGGTCGCCAGGTTCGCCGAACGGCATCATCGGGCGGTGGACTTCCACCGCTGGATGCAGTGGCAACTCGACGACCAGTTGGCCCAGGCGCAGTCCCAGGCGCTGCGCGCCGGCATGTCGCTGGGCGTCATGCACGACCTCGCCGTCGGGGTGCACCCCAGCGGCGCCGATGCCTGGTCCCTGCAGGAGGTGCTGGCCCTCGGCGTCACCGCGGGCGCTCCGCCCGATGAGTTCAACCAGCTGGGGCAGGACTGGTCCCAGCCGCCGTGGCGCCCCGATCGGCTCGAAGAGCTTGGCTACCAACCGTTCCGGGCGCTCATCGCGGCGATCCTGAGGCATGCCGGGGGTGTGCGCATCGACCATGTCATCGGCCTGTTCCGGCTGTGGTGGATTCCCGACGGGGCCCCACCCACCCAGGGCACCTATGTGCGGTACAACCACGACGCGATGATCGGGATCGTCGCGCTGGAGGCCCACCGCGCCGGCGCGGTGGTGGTCGGCGAGGATCTCGGCACGGTCGAGCCGTGGGCACGCGACTACCTGCGCGACCGCGGTCTGCTGGGCACGTCGATCCTGTGGTTCGAGATCGACGCGGGCCATCGCGGGCCGCTGGCCGCCGAGCACTGGCGCGAACTGTGTCTGTCCTCGGTGACCACCCACGACCTGCCGCCCACGCCCGGTTATCTGGACGGCGAACACGTCCGGCTGCGCGGTGAGCTCGGCCTGCTGACCCGGCCCGCGGCGGAGGAACTGGCCGACGACCGAGCCCAGCAGGAGGCGTGGCTGAACGAACTGCGCCGGGTCGGCCTGCTCGGCGGCGACGCCGATGAGGAGGACGTGACCCTGGCGCTGTACCGGTATCTGGGCCGGACCCGTTCGCGGCTGCTGGCGCTGGCCCTCACCGATGCCGTCGGCGAGCATCGGACCCAGAACCAGCCGGGCACCACCAACGAGTATCCGAACTGGCGAGTGCCGCTGGCCGGTCCGGGCGGGGCGCCGCTGTTGCTGGAAGACGTCTTCTCCGACCGGCGCACCGCGGTCATGGCGGAGGCCCTGCGGGCGGCGACCGACCCCGGATCCGGTTGAGCGGTGCCGGTTCTCAGCGCCGGCCTGCTGCTTCATCGTCGGGCCGGCGACCACGTGGAGGTGCTGATCGGTCATCCCGGCGGCCCGTTCTGGGCACGCAAGGACGACGGGGCATGGTCGATCCCCAAGGGTGAGTACGAGCCGGACGAGGATCCGTGGGAGGCCGCCCGCCGTGAATTCGCCGAGGAACTGGGCGGCCCCCCACCGGATGGACCGCGCCGCGACCTCGGCGCGGTCAAACAGCCCAGCGGCAAGGTGTTGACGGTGTTCGCGGTCGACGCGGACCTCGATCTCAGCGGCTTCCGCAGCAACACGTTCACCCTGGAATGGCCGAAAGGCTCTGGGCGGCTTCGGGAGTTCCCGGAGTTGGACCGGGTCGCGTGGCTGCCACTGCCTGTCGCTCACACGAAGCTACTGAGGGGCCACCGGGTGTTTCTGGACCGATTGATGGCGCTATCGGGCTAACGAACCCCGTGCACGGCCTCGGCCAGCGCTTCGCGTGCAGCCCGTCGACGCATCTCAATGGACTCACCGATCTGCCGGGCCAATCTGGGGTCCTGCTGGACCACGGCATCCATCGCCTCTCGCCTGACCGCGATGATCGTGGTGTCGGTCAGCGCGATGACTCCGGTGATCACCCGCTGGCGGGTCAGCGCCGTGCCGGCGATGTAGTCGCCGACACCCAACTCGCCCAGTGGCAGCTGCCGGCCGCCCTCGGCGTAGGTGAACAGGCCGACGGTGCCCTCGGCGATGAAGCCCACGGACTGCGGGGTGCTGTTGACCGCTTGGATCACCTCGCCCTCTGCGAACAGCAGGCGGCGGGCGCCGGCGACCATGATGTCCGCTGCCTGGGAGCTCAATCCAAAGCTGGCCGCGACGTCGTGGATGGCGGCTTCCGCATAGGCGCGGTCCGCTTTTCGGCTGAGCTTGCCGTTGTCGATGTGCACCCCGGCCCGCTGAGCCGCATACCAGGCGCGGTGGACCATCAGCGCCCGTGTGCTCCCTTCATCGGCGGGTGAGGCCACCGGCACCGCGACCTTGTACTTCCCCTCGCCGAGTGCGACGACCTTCGCCGGTGCGCCGACGAGCTTCCCCACACCCACGACAGCAGAATGCCGATGCCGATGATGATGAGGACCAACCGACCCAGGTCGATGAAGATCCCGGGCAGCCGTTCCCGCCAGCTACCGCTGCGGGCTCCGCCGAACAGGGCCGCGTTCGCACCCGACAGCAGCACCAGCATGATCAAGAAGCCGAACAGCGTGGCAGCGATCTTCGACCAGGCGGTCGTTGATTTTGGACCACTCGCTGGGATCGCCGGCCGAGCGCACCTTGACCGAGGCGTCGAAATCGCCCTTGGCGGCCGCGTAGTACTTGGACACCGCCGCCTCCGCACCCGGGGGCAGGGGGGCCTTCTGCAATTCGGCGAACGCCGGACCGAAGGCCTGCACGGCGTCGATCGTCGACGAACTGTGCGTGATGATCGTCGCCGAGTCGGTGATGGCCCCGTAGAAGGCCGTGATCTCGCGGGCCCGCGACTCGCGCAACTGGGTCAGTCGCCGGAACTCGGCATCGCGCAGCGAACTGGTGCCGGAGGTGTAGCCGATGAGACCGGCCACCAGTACCGACAGCACGCTGACGATCAGCAGCATGATGAGCAGCTTCGATTGGAATCCCAGCGATCTCATCCGGTTGGTGAGCGAACTTGTCTCCGCCAGGCGTGCCACGCAGTCTCCAGAGCCGTATCGGTGGATCGGAGCCGGAACACCTGCTCCATGCTCAGCGGAGCGCAATGGACTCCGGCGGTTTTCACGGCCGGTCTACGATCGGGCTCATGTCGCAGCCGGACACCCCGCTGTGGCTGTTCGCCGACCAACTCGGCCCACACGTCCACGGCGGGGAACACGCACACCGCCCGGTCCTGCTCGTCGAAGCCGACTCCGCCCTGCGCCGGCGGCGGTTCCACCGCCAGAAACTGCATCTGGTGCTCTCGGCTCTGCGCCACGCCGCCGCAGACCTCGGCGATCGGGCGACGCTGATCCGGGCTGCCACCTACACCGACGCGCTGCGCCGCCACGGCAGACCGGTCCTGGTGCACGAACCCACCTCACACGCAGCCGAAGCGTTCGTACATCGCCTGCACCGCGACGGCCTGGTCGCCGATATCCTCCCCTCCCCCGCATTTGCACTGTCGCGCAACGAGTTTCGGCAGTGGGCTGGCGATCGCAGCCGATTTCGGATGGAGGACTTCTACCGCGAGCAGCGTCGCCGGTTCGGGGTCCTGATGGACGGTTCCGAACCCGTCGGTGGACGGTGGAACCTCGACACCGAGAACCGGGAACCTCCACCCAAGGGCCGAACGACGCTGGACGTACCGCCGCCGTATCGGCCCCCGGAGGACGATATCGACAAACAGGTGCGGCGCGACCTGGACGCCATGGCACTCGGCACGGTGGGCGTCGACGGGCCCAGACGGTTCGCGGTGACCCCGTCGGAGGCCGACGACGCGCTGCGATGGTTCATCAACCACCGACTGCCCGCCTTCGGACGCTACGAGGACGCCATGCTCAGCGCGGACTGGGCGATGGCGCACTCGTTGCTGTCGGTGCCGCTGAATCTGGCGATGCTGGACCCGTTGGCCGCTGTGCGGGCCGCCGAGCAGGCCTACCGCGACGGTGCAGCCCCGCTGGCCGCGGCCGAGGGATTCATCCGTCAAATCCTGGGCTGGCGCGAGTACATGTGGCAGCTGTACTGGCACTTCGGCCCGGACTATCTCGACCTCAACCACCTGGACGCCCACACCCCGCTGCCGGACTGGTGGTCCGCGCTCGACGCCGACTCCGTCGACGCGGAGTGTCTGCGGCAGACCCTCGCCGGGGTGCGGGACCGGGGCTGGGCCCACCACATCGAGCGGCTGATGGTGCTGGGTAGCCACGCCCTGCAACGCGGCTACCACCCGCGCGCCCTTTCGGACTGGTTCGCCTCGTCATTCGTCGACGGGTTCGCCTGGGTCATGCCCACCAACGTGATCGGGATGAGCCAGTACGCCGACGGCGGCAAGGTGGCCACCAAGCCGTACACCTCCGGAGGGGCCTACATCAGCCGGATGAGCGACCACTGCCGGAGCTGCCGGTTCGACCCGAAGAAACGGCTGGGTCCCGACGCCTGCCCGTTCACCGCCGGGTACTGGGCGTTCGTTCACCGTCACGCCAATCTGCTCGCCGCCAATATGCGCACGGCCCGGGCGGTGTCGTCGATGCGACGGCTGGCCGACCTCGACGCCGTCCTCGAGCAGGAGCGTCACCGCGAACGCTTCTGAAACATTCCCCCCACCTGGAGCGATACACCGTCGACGAGGCCCTTGGGGTGCCGCTGCGCTATCTTCAAGGCGATGACAGGAAGGTCCGAGACGTGAAACGACTGGTCCTCGCGGTGGGCGGGTTCACGGCGGCGCTGGCTGTGGGTATCGGAACGGGTAACGCCGATCCGAGTAACTTCTCCACGTTGAACGTGGTCGGCGAGCCCTACGCCAAGGCCGTGGCCATTCTGCGCGCCCAGGGCGTTCCGGCAATCTTCGGCGGCGCGGTGGGTAGTGATCTGCCCCAAGCCCAGTGCGTCGTGAGCAGCCAGAAGGTACTCGGCACGCGCAAGATGTCGCTCATGCTCGACTGCACCGCCGAGGACGCGGCACAGCAACCGGCCACCGCGCCGGTGTCCGGCGCTCCGGGTGCACCCGCCGGCGAAACCGCCCGCCCCACCCCGGGCGCACCCGGGGTCGTCACCGTCGTTCCGACCCGGGTTGGCTGACTAGGACCGTCGGTACCGCTAAGCTCGGCATAACGTCTCGCGGGAGGTTGTTGATGCTGCGCCCACGCCGTTTCGCCCGGGAAATCGACCCCGGTCCGGTTCAGATTCACGCCCGCAAGGTCGACTTCGACGTCTCCGGCGTCCCGGTGGAATGGATTCCCGGCCACCCCGTCGCCTCCAACATGGTCAGCCTGCTCAATGTCGTCCTCCCGGTGGCTGAGCGCTGGTTCGTCACCACGTACAACGAAGCCCTCCCCATGGTCAAGGATCCGAAACTGGCCGAGGACATGCGCGGTTTCATCGGCCAGGAGGCTGTCCACGCCGACACCCATGACCGGATGCTGCAGGAATGGATGGTCGCCGGTGGCGTCGATCCGAAACCGATTCTCGAACAGATGAACTTCATCTTCGAGAAGACCCTGGCGCCGAGCACCTCCAGCGACCCGCGACGGCGTCTCAATCAACTGTGCGAACGCCTCTGGCTGATCGCGGCCATCGAGCACTACACCGCATTACTGGGCGACTTCGCGCTGAACTGCGCCTGGGACGACTACGGTGCCGACCCCACCCTGGTCGATCTCTTCCGCTGGCACGGCAGCGAGGAGGTCGAACACCGCAGCGTCGCTCAGGATGTCGCGGTCTACTTCCACGACAGCTATCTGGCCCGCATCCGGGCGATGGCGATCGCGGCCACCGCCATGTACTCGTTCTTCGAGCGCGGAACCTGGTACCTGTGCCGCAAGGACCCGGCCCTGCCCGGTATCACCTGGCGGGAGATGCAACGGCTGCGGCGCCGCGATTCCGAGCTCGGATTGCTCCCTACCTTCCGGACGTTGTTCGGCACCAACACCCTCGCCTACTTCCGCCCGGGATTCCATCCCGACCATATGGGCTCCACCGCGCAGGCGGTGGCCTATCTGGCGAGTTCGCCGGCCGCCCGGGCCGCCGCGATGTAGAGATGGTGCTGCACCGCTGGCGGTCGGCCCCGGCCGCCCTGATCACCCTCGCCGATGCCACCATCACCGGGCTGTGGGCGGTGGCAGGCCTGCGCCGGCCGGCCACACTGCCCGAGCGCGAGCGAACGTTGCGGTTGCGGGTCGCCGATCGGCAGGTGGTCGCCCTCGATGAGAACGTGGTCGCGCTGACGCTCGCGTCGGCCGACGGATCCCCGCTACCCACCTGGCACCCCGGTGCACACCTCGACATCCATCTGCCCAGCGGCCGGATCCGGCAGTATTCGCTGTGCGGCCAACCGAATTCCGGCGTCTACCGCATCGCGGTCCGCCGAATCCCCGGCGGCGGGGGCGGCTCGATCGAAGTGCACGACGCACTGCCGGTCGGCTCCGTCGTGACGACCAGCGGACCGCGAAATGCCTTCCCGCTCAGCGTCCCCGGCTACGGATCGCCCACGAAGCGGCTGCGGTTCATCGCCGGCGGCATCGGGATCACGCCCATCCTGCCGATGCTGGACATGGCCGAAAGACTCGGTGTCGACTGGTCGATGATCTACGTCGGACGCAGCGCCGAGAGCATTCCGTTTCTCGACGAAGTGCGCAGGTTCGGCGCGCGTATCGAGATCCGCACCGACGATGTCGGGGGCATACCGACAGCCGACGATCTGCTCGGCGAATGTCCCGACTACACCACGGTTTACGCCTGCGGGCCCGCCGACATGATCACCTCGGTCCGGAATCGTCTGGCCGGACGCGACAACGTCGAGCTGCATTTCGAGCGGTTCGCCGCGCCGCCGGTCGTCGACGGCGAGCCGTTCACCGTCGCCGTTGCTTCTACCGGCGTGGAGGTGAGTGTGGCCGCGGATGAGACGCTGCTCGCCGCGCTGCGGCGATCCGGGGTCGACGCCCCGTACTCCTGCCAGCAGGGGTTCTGCGGCACCTGCCGAACGCATGTACTCAACGGGGTTGTGCAGCACCGGGATACGCTTCTGACAGCGCCGGAACGGGACAGTGCGATGATGCTCACCTGCGTGTCACGGGCCGCGGCCGGCGAGCGGTTGACACTGGATCTCTGACGGCTCAGATGTCCCAGGCCGCGGCCACCTGGGTGGCGACGTCGATGATCTTGGCCTGCTGGGATGCCGGACTGTCGATCTCCTCGGCCACGTAAGCGGCGACAAACTTACGGATTTCGCCGTCCACCCCTCCGATGATCCGGACGATCTCTCCGCGAAGGGATTTCGACGTCACATGCACCGCGATATCGGAGGGTCGCGGCTTGGCGACGTCGATGACGATCATCAGCGGCTCGGCGGCCCTGGCGGTCGCCCGCAACGCAATGTCGCCGTCGACCATGAACCGCTGCTTGTCCAGGCGAAGATCCACGATCAACTCGATCAGCAACGGGATCCGCACCGCGAACGTGATGGTGTCACCGAGGTTGCGGCGCACAGTCGGTTGCTGGATCTTCACTCGCGCGGTGACCTTGGCCAATCCCGCCGGACCCTGAGACATCGGCCCCATGGTGATATCACCGCCGGCGATCTCGGCAAACGCGGCGGCAACACGCTCCTCGGTAACGGCCACCTCGAAGAACAGGCGCCCGAATTCCTCGTAGGTCACGAAGTTGTGCGTGTGCATAGAGGCTTACTGTCTCATGTCCGCGGTTGCCTGCAGAGCGCGGAACGATAACAAATCACAGTTCCAGCATCACGGTGACCGGACCGTCGTTGACCAGTTCGACAGACATGTGAGCCCCGAATACGCCGATCGCCACCTCCGCGCCCAGTGCCCGAAGCGCATCGGCGAACGCACCCACCAGTGGTTCGGCCATCGATGCCGGTGCCGCCGCGTTCCAGGAAGGACGGCGTCCCTTGACGGTGTTGGCATAGAGAGTGAACTGACTGACGACGAGAACCGGCGCACCGACATCGGCGGCGGAGCGCTCCTGATCCAAAATCCTGAGCTGCCATAGTTTTTCGGCCATTCGTCGGGCGGTATCCGGATTGTCGGTATGAGTGACTCCGACCAGTGCGAGCAGACCCTGATCGACCGGATCGATCGCACCGACCACCTGTCCGTCGACGCGCACCGCTGCCGAGGTGACGCGCTGAACGAGAACTCGCATCGGTCAGTCGCTGTCGCCGTCCGAGCCGTGTGCCCCGTAGCCGACGATGCCCTTGACCTCAAGGAAGTCGTTGAACCCGAATTCGCCCCATTCGCGGCCGTTTCCGCTGTGCTTGTAACCGCCAAAGGGTGCTCTGATGTCGAGTGCGTGGTTGATCGCCACGGTGCCCGCCCGGATGCGTCGCGCAAGGGCGCGCGCCCGGTCGAGGTCGGCGCCCGAGACATAGCCGTAAAGGCCGTACTCGGTGTCGTTGCCGATCTCGACCGCCTCGTCGAGGTCGTCGTAGCCGAGGATGCACAGCACCGGGCCGAAGATCTCCTCGCGAGCGATGGTCATGTCGTTGCGGACATTGACGAAGACGGTGGGCCGGACGTAGTAACCGACCTCGATGCCGTCCGGCCGCCCGGGACCGCCGGCCACCACCTCAGCACCCTCGTCGATGCCAGCCTGGATGAGCCGCTGGATCTTGTCGAACTGAGCCCTCGATGCCACCGGCCCCAACGCGGCGGGGTCAGCCGGGTCAGCGACTTTCACCTGTTCGGCAGCCGCCCGGGCCATCGCGACGGCCTCGGCAAGCCGATTGTTGGGCACCAGCATCCGCGACGGCGCGTTGCAGCTCTGGCCGCTGTTGAGCATCATCGCGGCAACCCCGCCCGCGACGCTCCCGGCGAAGGACTCGTCGTCGAGGACGATGTTGGGACTCTTCCCGCCGAGTTCCTGGGTGACCCGCTTGAATGTCGGCGCGGCGTTGCGGGCGACTTCGATGCCGGCCCTGGTGGACCCGGTGAAGGACACCATGTCGATGCCGGAATGGCTGGACAGCGCTGCCCCGACACCGGGGCCGTCACCATGCACCATGTTGTAGACACCCGCCGGGACACCGGCCGCGTCAATGATCTCGGTGAAGATCTGCCCCGAGAAGGGGGCGACCTCGGACGGCTTGAGGACCATGGTGCAACCTGCCGCCAATGCCGGGTACACCTTGCAGGCGATCTGATTGAGCGGCCAGTTCCAGGGTGTGATCAGACCGCAGACGCCGATGGCTTCCTTCACCAGCAGCGTGGCGCCCCGGGGTTCTTCGAAGGAGAAGTTCTTGAGCACATCGATCGCGGTGGCGAGGTGGCCGAGGCCCATCTGTACCTGGGGGCCCGCCGCGAGCGCAGGGGGCGCACCCATCTCCTCGGTGACCGCTGCCGCGAGATCACCGGATCGACGGTGGTACTCCGCGAGCAGAGCTTGCAGAAGATCCAGACGGTCCGCTCTGCTGCTCTGCGACCAGGCCGGGAACGCCGACCGCGCGGCGGCGACGGCCCGGTCGACGTCTGCGGAGGAGCCGATGGCGATGCGCCCGCAGACCCTTTCGGTGGCGGGGTTCTCGACATCGAGAAGTCTCGTGTCGACGGGGTCCACCCACTGGCCGCCGATATAGAACCTCACGTATTCGCGCATGGAACCCATCCTGCCCGACCGCCGGTGCGGGTGTATCTCAAATCACAACAACGCGCCGATAGCTCGGGCCTCAGCGACGCACTGCAATGATGGAAATACATAACGTGATCGCATCGGTAAAGATGAAACTCTCTGCTAAACAGCATTTTTGACGTTTCGATACTGTCTCGATTTCATTATTACGTTGCCGGATAATCGCTTTAGTCCAGCTCAGGGGCAGTACTGACGCCAAAAGTGAGTCCCGCCACAGACTTTGAGATAATGGCGTTTCCGTTGTTAGCGTGATTTCCATGTTTGGTCTTGCAGCATTGCTGTCGCTTATTTCGCAGGTGTCCGGTACCCCGTACATTCCCGGCGGCGATACCCCGGCCGGCACGGACTGCTCGGGGCTGGCGTCATGGGTCGCCAATGTGGCCTCCGGCAGACCGGCTTTCGGAAGCCGGTTCAACACCGGCAACATGGAATCGGCTCTGTTGGCCCGCGGGTTCCACTACGGCACCGCGCCGAACTCGGTCGTCATCGGCTGGAACGGCGGCCATGCGGCCGTGACCCTGCCCGACGGCACCCCGGTCTCCAGCGGTGAGAGCAACTACGGTGTGCGCATCGGCGGCGGCGGCGCCTATCAGCCGCAGTTCGTCCACCACATGTATCTGCCGGTGCAGGCCCAGGAGATGAACGACGCCCCACCCGCTGAGGCGGCCCCGCCGGTGGAAGCGGGCGCGGTGGAACTCGCCGGGGCCGCCGCGGCCCCGGCCGACGGCCGTCCGGCCGACGGCCCGGTTCCGGCCGACGGCCCGGTGGAGCCTCCCGCGCCGGGCGTAGGCCCGGCCCCCATCGAGGGTGCCGCTCCCGGAGATATCCCCCTCGCGCCCGCTCCCGTCCCGGGCCAGGCTCCCGTCCCGGGCGAGGCTCCCGTCCCGGGCGAGGCTCCGCGCCCGCCTTCGAGGGCCCAGCCCCCGTCGAGGGCCCAGCCCCCGTCGAGGGGTCGGCACCGCCGGTCGGCGAGCTGCCGCCTGCCGAGCCGGCGCTGCTGCCGCCGGCCTGATCCACTTCGGCCATCAGGGCGCAGGCCACACCTCACGGGTGCACCCGCCCGGGATAATCGGACGGGCGAGGAGTTAGATAAAACCAGAATCCGCGCAGCGCGCCCACACCCGTTCGGCAAGGAGCAACCATGTCCACCATCGAATCGGATGCATCGACTCAGTTCGTGCAGGAGGTGGCGGAGACCCAGCGTTACTTCGACAGTCCGCGATTCGAGGGCATCACCCGTCTCTACACCGCCCGGCAGGTCGTCGAGCAGCGCGGCACCATCCCGGTGGACTACACGGTGGCCAGGGAAGCCTCGAGCGCGTTCTACGCTCGGCTTCGCGAACTCTTCGGCGAGAAGAAGTCCATCACCACCTTCGGCCCGTACTCCCCGGGCCAGGCCGTGACCATGAAGCGTTGCGGCATCGAGGGCATCTACCTCGGCGGCTGGGCCACCTCGGCGAAGGGCTCCACCACCGAGGATCCGGGGCCGGACCTGGCCAGCTACCCGCTGAGCCAGGTGCCCGACGAGGCGGCCGGCCTGGTGCGGGCGCTGCTGACCGCCGACCGCAACCAGCAGTACCTGCGGTTGCAGATGACCGACGAGCAGCGGGCCGCCACCCCGGCCGTCGACTTCCGGCCCTTCATCATCGCCGACGCCGATACCGGACACGGCGGAGATCCCCACGTGCGCAATCTGATTCGCCGTTTCGTCGAGGCCGGCGTTCCCGGCTACCACATCGAGGACCAGCGTCCGGGTACCAAGAAGTGCGGACATCAGGGCGGCAAGGTACTGGTACCGTCCGACGAGCAGATCAAGCGGCTCAACACCGCCCGCTTCCAGCTCGACATCATGAAGGTTCCGGGCATCATCGTCGCCCGCACCGACGCCGAGGCGGCCAACCTCATCGACGGACGCGCCGACGAACGCGATCAGCCGTTCCTGCTCGGTGCCACCAACCTGGCTGTCCCGCCGTACAAGTCGTGTTTCCTGGCGATGCTGCGCCGCTTCCACGACCCAGGGCGTGACCGAACTCAACGGTCATCTGCTCTACGCACTGCCGGAGGCCGAGTACGCCACCGCGGATGCCTGGCTGGCGCGGCCACGGCATCACCGCGCTGATCGACGAGGCCGCCGCGACGTGGACCAAGGACCGGGTGGGCTCGCTCGACGTGCTGTTCGACCGGGTCGAATCGGAGTTCGTCGACGCCTGGCAGAACGATGCCGGCCTGGAGACCTACGGCGACGCCGTCGCTGAATTGCTGCGCTTCAAGGACAGCGAGGGCGAGGCGCTGGCGATGAAGCCGGCCGAATGGCGCGAGTTCGCCACGACCGCCTCGCTGCACGCCGCGCGAACCAAGGCGGCCGAACTGGGCGATCGACGCCCCCTGGGACTGCGAGCTGGCCCAGACTCCCGAGGGTTACTACCAGGTGCGCGGCGGCATCCCGTACGCGATCGCGAAATCCCTTGCCGCAGCGCCGTTCGCCGACCTGCTGTGGATGGAGACCAAGACCGCCGACCTCGCCGACGCCCGCGAGTTCGCCGAGGCCGATCCACGCCGTCTACCCGGACAAGATGCTCGCCTACAACCTGTCCCCCTCGTTCAACTGGGACACCACCGGCATGAGCGACGACGAGATGCGCGCCTTCCCCGAGGAACTCGGGCAAGATGGGCTTCGTCTTCAACTTCATGACCTACGGCGGACACCAGATCGACGGTGTCGCCGCCGAGGAGTTCGCCACCGCCCTGCGTCAGGACGGCATGCTGGCGCTGGCCCGCCTGCAACGCAAGATGCGTCTCGTCGAATCGCCCTACCGGACACCGCAGACCCTCGTCGGCGGCCCGCGCAGCGACGCCGCGCTGGCGGCTTCGTCCGGCCGCACGGCGACCACCAAGGCGATGGGCAAGGGCTCCACCCAGCGTGCAGCACCTGGTTCAGACCGAGGTGCCCAAGAAGCTCCTGGAGGACTGGCTCGCGCTGTGGAGCGAGCACTACCAACTCGGCGAGACGCCTGCGGGCGCAGCTACGGCCGCGCCGCGCCGGCTCGGACGTGCTGGAGCTGGCCATCTTCGGTGACAAGGACGGCGAGAAGCTCGCCGACGTGGTCGTTCGACCCGATCAAGGACCGGCACGGCCGCAGCATCCTGACGGTGCGCGATCAGAACACCTTCGCCGAGCCAAGCTGCGCCAGAAGCGGCTGATGACGCTCGATCCACCTGTGGCTGGTGCACCGCTTCAAGGCCGACGCCGTGTACTACGTGACGCCGACCGAGGACAACGTCTATCAGACCGAGAAGATGAAGGCCCACGGCATCTTCAGCGGTGTCAACAAGGACGTCGGCGAGATCATCGTCGCCGACGTCAACCCCGCCCGGATCGCCGAACTGCTGGCTCCCGACCGGGTCGCGCTGCAGAGGCTGATCCGCAAGGAGGACTGACCTCCTTCAGCGCACGATCGCCCCACTGGGCTCGCGCGGCGCGCCAAGTACGTCCCGGTGCGACGGCGGCCGCCTGCCGCCCTCGTCGGTGATGCCGTAGCGCTGCGCGAGTTCGGCACCGATCACGGTGTGCCCCGACAGGGACGGCAGGTCCGGATCGCGGTACAGGGCGTCGATGAGCCGGCCGGTGAATTCGGGGGTCTCGGCATGTTCGGCGAAGGCCGCGAGTGCATCTGGGCGGCCGTCGAACGCGCTGCGCATCCGCTCGGTGAGCAGGATTCCCATCCAGATCGAGACCGTGGCGACACCGGTGCCGGCGAAGTCGACGGCCATATCGGCGGCCATCTTGTCGACGCCGGCCTTCTGGGCGCCGTAGGCCGGACCGTGCATGTAGCAGGCCGATCCCGGGGACGACGTGAAGGCGATCAGACCGCGGTCGCTACGAAGCAGCAGCGGTGCGGCATACCAGGACGCCACGTAAGCGGACCGCAGACCGACATTGATCACCTCCCCCAGAGCCAGCGGCTTCTCCCAGAACGGCGCCGGGTCGGTCAATGCGTCGCTGATGACCGCCGCGTTGTTCACCAGCAGGTTCAGCCGGCCGTCGTCGGTACGCACCCGCTCGAACAAAGCAGCCACCGCGGCGTCGTCGGCGTGATCCACCGCGATCGCGACGCCGTCACCACCGACAGCCGTCACCGCCGCGGCGTCGTCGGATCCGACCGTCCGGCCCGTCAGGTACACCCGCCAGCCGGCCCGGCCGAGCGCGTGGGCGATACCGCGGCCGGCCCCCCGGCTGGCACCGGTCACTACGGCCACCGGCCGTCGCGATGTCATGACCGGAGGCTAACAGCGCGACAGCACGTCGGCCATCGCGCGTTTCTCCTTGGCCGACAACCATAATCCGTAGGCGGTTTTGACCTCGACCTGCCGGGCGACGAAGTCGCAGCGGAACGCGGCGTTCGGCGGTAACCAACTGGCAGCGTCGCGAAACGCCTTCTTGAAGTTGGCCTCTGGGCTGACGGCGAGCAGATTGCGCGGATCGTTGGCGAAATCCAGCCTTCGCTGCGGATCCCAGGCGCGGGCGCCCTTGTACCAGGCGTCCGCGAGAGAGACCACGTGGTCGATCTCGATGCTGTTGGAGGTCTGCGGACCGCGGACGAACTCGATGGTCACTCCGGTGTAGGGGTCGACCAGGGTGCCGCTTTGGGCGAAACAGGTAAAGGGCCGCACCACAAGGCTTTTCAGGTCACGGCGCAGGATGTCGTCGCGGGTGTTACAGCCGTTGCGGCCGAACTCGACGTTGACGTCATCGCTCCAGGCCGGCCCGAACTGGGAGCGCTGGAAGTCCGAGGTGCGGTCCCAGCCGCGAACCGGCAGCGCCTTCAGTTGCTGACGGGCGATGTCGTAACGCGGGCCGGTCGCCGCCGGCGGGGCGGCACTGGTGGCAACGGCCCCACTGGACGTCGGCTCCCCAGACCGCCAGGTCGGCGACGCCCCGGACATCCCCTCCGATGCGGAGCGCTGCTGCCACAACAGCACCGCGGCGACGGCGCCCACCACCAGAATCGCCAACAGGACGGCACGCCGACGACGGCGGCGCCTGGCGGGAGCACCGGCCTTGTCTGCAACCACCCCATCGTTCTAGCACCCGCGGCGTTCCCCGGGCCGCCGGGTATCCGCCGAGTGCGCACCCGCTTACGGCGTGAACGGAACCGGTGCGACCGTCGTGTGCTGCGGCAGCGTCAGCCCGATATCGGAGATGTTCACCCAGCCGTAGCCCCAGAACTTCTCGTAATTGACCGTCGAGCTGGTGATCTGCAGGGTCAACGAGTCGCCGACGTCCGCGGTGTAGGCGATGTCGGCCATATCCATGGTGATCGTGTGGGTGCGGCCGTCCAGCGTCACCGGGATCGGAGTCGTGATGTTGCTCAGTACCAGACCGCTGTTGTTGTCGATCAACTGGGCGTACACCGCCGAGGCGGTGCCGAAACCGGAGTAGGTGAAACTTATCTCCGGGGCGCCGACGACCTGATTGCCCGCCGGCGGAGTGATCGTGGCCTCCACCGCATTGCGCGCCGGGCCGGCATTGACGATCGAGAAGGGCAGATCTTTGATCGGGTACGGGCCGGAACCGCCCAGGATCGGCCAGATACCGAGGAATCCGCCCTTGGCCGTCGGCGCGGCGTAGCTGCCGCTGTCGTTGAACGCCGGATCCCAGGGCAGGTGATCGGAGTTGTAGTACAGGCCCTCCTGGTCGAACCATTGGAACGTCTTGATCTTGTCGGTGGCCGGAGTCCCCGACTTGGCGACGTACTGGTCCATCCACATCAGGTTCTGGATGATTCCGTACTGGTCCTGCTCGAGGGGCTTGTTCGGGATATCGCAGTCGCCATGGCCGCCGCAGAACCAGAACAGCTTCAGCGGCGGATCGGCCGGGCTGGTCTGGATGGTCTGGCCGTTGGCGACTGACTCACTGAGCGGGAACAGGGTGTCGTGGATGCCCTGGAAGAGCATCGTCGGCGCCTGCTCCTTGGTGAGCAGTGTGGTGGGCCCGACACTGGCCAGGACCGCCTGGGAACTCGGGCTCAGGAATCCGAACACCGCCCCGGTGAAGATGCCCTGGTAGATCGCCGGGTTGATCCGGGCGCCGGTGAAGGCCAGCGCCGCGGCGAGAATCGAGCCCCATCCGGTCTTGAACACGCCATCCGGGTACAGCGAACTCAGCAGGGAATTCCAGCCGATCTCCGGGGTCATGCCGTCAATCCGGGGATCGACGGTGGTCAGCTGGATTCCGCCACCCGTAGGAGCCACCCGTCATCCCGACCAGCGGGTCACCGGCGGCGGTCTTGACCTGGTTCTTCGCCGGGTTGGTGGCGTCGGTCAGCCAGGAGATGATGGCCGAGACGTCACGGCCCTCGAACATCGGGTTGTCGATCTGCAACTGGCCGCCCGAGGCGAACTCGCCGCGCGGATCCCAGGTGATGACGTTGTAGCCGCCACCGCCGTTGTACTCCAGGCCGCCGAGAGCCGCCGCCTTGAAGGCGTCGTCGCGAAGCGGTGCGATACCCGGCGTCAGGCTGCCGAACTGGTTGGAGGGGAACAGCTGTCCGAAGCGGGTGGTGGGATCGGTGTTGGCGGCGCAGGCCAGACCCGAGGCGGCCAGCACCGTGGGAGCGTCGTCCACCAGTCCCTTGGCGACGTTGGTGGCCGGGAAGTAGTTGACGCTGATCAACGTGCCGTCGAATGACGGCATCTTGTAGGTGAAGGCGGTCGGGCGATCCGCCGCCAGGCTGTTGGGGTTGACGTCGAAATCGACGACCTTGGCCTGACCGATGATGGGCGACAACAGATCCCCGAGGAGCGGAATGCGATGCAGTCCGGCCAGGACCTGGGTCACCACCAGTTTGCCCGCACCCGGGATCAGATTGATGAAGAACTGGTCGACCTTCGACAGTTCCATCGCCATGATCTTGAACTGCTCGTTGGCTGTCGCATCGGTCAGCGTGGTGCTGTAGGGGATGTAGCTGAATCCGCCCTCTTGCCCATAGAAGTTGGTCAACGGCAGCAGCGGACCGCCGCCGATCTTGCCGCCGGCGTCCGGGCGGCGATAGACCACGTAGGTCATCTCCAACCCCTCCGACGAGACGGCGTTCACCGAACCCGTGAGCACCCCGGGCAGCGCAACGGGACCGAGCGCAGTGGTCAGCGTTCCACCCCAGACCACCTTTGGGTCCACCGTGATGCGGTTGTCGAAGATCGACGACGCGGTCACCTGGGCCGCCGGCTGCCCGCCCGTGACCGCGGCCAGGGGTTGACGGCGGGCGGCGGCCAGCAGCGCCCACGCCAGCGGAGAATCAGCGGGTATCAGATCACCCAGGGTGGTCAACAGGTCGCTGACTCCAGATGGCGCCGCCGTCACCACTGCGCTGACAGCCGCGGCCGGAGCCGCCACCGGAGCGGACTCGACAGCCGAGGCGGCGACGACGGCCGCCGACGCCGGAACCCTCTGAGCCGCAACCGAATCGGAACCGACCGCCGCGGCGGCCGCCGGAGGTGCAACCGTCGGTGCAGCCGTGGCCGGATCGGGGATACTCGTATCCGGGGCAGCGAGTGGCACCGACTCCGGCGCCACCGGCTCGGACTGGGAACCGTCGCCCGGTGGCACGAAGGCGGCGTCGGGAAGGTCGAGGCCGCGGCCGGCACTCGCGCCGCCCTTGGCGCCGGCGGTGCTCACCACCGTGGCGGCTCCCCGGCGCGAACGCGCAACGGGACCGCCCGGCCGATCGGACTCAGCAGTGGTACTGGGCACCCGGGACGCGCTGCCCCGAGCGCCGCCGTGGTTTCCGCGAGAGGGCTGCGACACGGTGCCGCCGCCATCATGGCCCGATCCGGTTCCACTGTCAGCCATGGCAATTGCCACCCCGCTGTGGGAGGCGACACCAATGCCCAGCGCGACGGCAAGTCCACCGACCCGGCCCACAAACGTTCCAGCACTCATTGCTTTGGTCTCCGCTCAGTCGTGACGAACCGGACCAGTATCAGCTCAACGGCGCCCCACGCGAGGCCGAATGACCCGACCTGCCGAAGGACGTGTCGCCGGCGCCGGGTCCTCGACCACGTCACCTTTGGCCAAAGCTGCACACCACCGCGTCGACGTTGCTACCTTCCCGTGCATCACCGAGCGTGAAAGGACGGGCTTCCACCATGAAACGCAATCCGTTACTGGGCGAGTGCTCCGCCGAATTCTTCGGCACCATGCTGCTGATCCTGTTCGGTTGCGGCGTTGTGGCCCAGGTGGTTACCGGCGGGGGCCAGATCGGCACCGACCCCGGCGCGACCGGCGACTACAACTCCATCGCCTGGGGATGGGGCCTGGGCGTGGCCATGGCCGTCTACGTGGCCGGCCGGCTCAGCGGCGCCCATCTCAATCCCGCAGTGACCGTCGCGCTGGCCACCTTCAAGGGCTTCCCCGCCCGCAAGATCGCGCCCTACATCGGCGCACAGGTGGCCGGCGCCTTCGTCGGCGCCCTGATCGTCCGGTTCAACTACGCGACCTCATCTACAAGGTCGACCCGCAACACACCAAGGCCACCCAGGGCATCTTCTCCACCTCACCGGACGCGGGCGTGTCGATCTGGACGGCCTTCTCCGACCAACTCGTCGGTACCGCGATCCTGGTGGCCGTCATCTTCGCGCTGACCAGCGCGGTCAACAACCCGCCCCTGTCGAACATGGGTCCGTTGATCATCGGTTTCCTGGTGGTCGCCATCGGTCTGGGCTGGGGCGCCAACGCCGGGTACGCCATCAACCCGGCTCGCGACTTCGGCCCGCGGCTGGCGTCGTTCGTCACCGGCTACCACGACGCCTGGTATTCCGCGAACGGTCCGGAGTTGTACTTCTGGTTGCCGATCGTCGCTCCGTTGATCGGCGGACTGATCGGCGGAGCGTTGTTCGTGTTCTGCATCGAGAGATTCCTGCCCGAAGCGATCACCAACCCGGCCGAGATCGGCGTCGTCGAGCCGACACCGCTGCGGTAGCTGCGAAAAGCCCGACCGGCTTGGTATTACGAACCACCCGGCGGGGTGGTCGGACTCGCGGCGCTGAGCCTGCTCGGCATCGTGCGAATGAGCTACTTCGGATCGCCGACTGAATCCGGCTGGCAAGCCTTAAGGTTCACCCGTGAACCGTCTCGACCGATTCTTCGAGATCACCCGGCGCGGGTCGACCGTCGGCGCGGAAGTGCGCGGCGGGATCGTCACCTTCATCGCGATGGCCTACATCATCGTGCTGAACCCGATCATCCTGGCCGGCGCCGAGGACGTCGCCGGAAATCAGTTGCAGTTCGCCCAGGTGTCGGCGGTGACGGCACTCGCCGCCGGGGTGATGACGATCCTGTTCGGCGTGATCGCGCGACTGCCGTTCGCCTTCGCCGCCGGCCTGGGCATCAACTCGTTCCTGGCGACCTCGGTGGTCGGCACGCTCACCTGGCCCGAGGCGATGGGCCTGGTGGTGATCGACGGTCTCATCATCGTCGCGCTGGCGGTATCGGGTCTGCGGCGGATGGTCTTCGACGCCGTGCCGATGCAACTGAAGCTCGCCATCACCGCCGGCATCGGTCTGTTCATCCTGTTCATCGGGCTCGTCGACGCCGGGTTCATCGCGTCCACCGGGCTGCCGTCGCCGCCGGTCGGACTCGGTCACGCCGGACATGGCTCGATCACCACCGTGCCCACCCTGGTCTTCATCATCACCCTGCTGCTGACCGGAATCCTGGTGGCCCGCCGGGTGCGCGGCGGCATCCTCATCGGCCTGCTGTGCGGCACGGTGATCGCCATCGTGGTCGAGGCGATCTGGCACCTGGGCTCGGCGGTGGAGCATCCCGGCGGCTGGGGACTGTCGGTTCCACGGCTGACCGGTTCACCGTTCGCGATGCCCGATCTTTCGCTGCTGGGCGCGTTCACCTTCGACAGTTTCGGGCGTATCGGTGCGCTGGCGGCGATCACCCTGGTGTTCACCCTGGTGTTCGCCAACTTCTTCGACGCTCTGGGCACCCTGACCGGGCTGTCCCGGGCAGCGGGCCTGTGCGGATTCAGCCGGCACCTTCCCGCGGATACGTGCCGCGCTGATCGTGGAGGGGGCCGGCGCGGTGGTCGGCGGCGCCACGTCGTCATCCTCCAACACCGTGTTCATCGAATCGGGTACCGGAATCGAGGAGGGTGCGCGCACCGGCCTGGCCAACCTGATCACCGGCGCCTTGTTCCTTGCCGCGATGTTCGTCGCGCCGCTGGCCTCGATCGTGCCGAGCGAGGTCGCCGCCGCGGCGCTGGTGATCGTCGGCACGATGATGGTGTCCCAGGTGCGCCACATCGAGATCGCCGACTTCTCCGTCGCGCTGCCGGTGGTGCTCACCATCGCGGTCATGCCGCTGAGCTATTCGATCGCCAACGGGATCGGCGTGGGGTTCGTCAGCTGGGTCGTCCTGCGATCCGCCGGTCGGCAGGGCCCGCGAGATCAGCCCACTGCTGTGGGTGGTCGCCGTCGGGTTCCTGCTCTATTTCGCCCGCGACGGAATCCAAACGCTGACCGGGTAGGTCGTCTGCGGATGCGGTGGGTCTGGCCGACGAACTCCCAACGACACGTCGCTGCGCCGGCGATACGGCAGAATGCCGCCCATGAGCGATGTCACCATCAAGTCCCTGACCGACGGCCCCCTCGAAGTGGCCGGCGAGGTCGAGATCCTTGCCGCCGACGGCACCCTGGTCAAGGAGACCGCCAAGTGTTACCTGTGCCGGTGCGGCCACTCGGAGAACAAGCCGTTCTGCGACGGCTCGCACAAGCGCGAAGGATTCACCGCCCCCTGACCTCGGCGCGGCTCGGCAGCCGTCGTCACCGACGACTAGACTGGCGCTCAAGGTCTCCGTGGGATCGATGTGGTCCCGCCACCCGATAGACAGGACACGTCATGAGCACTGTTCCGTTGAGCCGCCGGATCGTGATCGCCGCAGGTGGCGCCGCCCTGGTCGCAATGGGCACCCTGACCGCGTGCAGCACGACCAAGGAGAAAGAGGCCCCGTCCACCACCTCGACGCCGGCCCCGACGTCGAGTTCGGCGGCTGTGACGCCGTCGCCGACCGAGAAGGCCATGCTGCCCGGCGGCGACCAATCGTTCAGCCCGACGATCAATCCTGTACCGCCGGGCGCGGTCTGCAAGGAGATCGTCAACGGCGTGTGCATGCGCTGATCATCTCCATGGTCTCGCGTGCACGGATCGTCACCGGTCGCCGCTTGTCCCGCGGTTGTCGCCGTCGCCTTGGCCGCCGCCGCGGCGGTCGGCCCGGCTGTCGCGCAGGCCGATCCCGCTCCGGATTGGAGCGGCTGGTACCGGGTCACCTTCCACACCGACCAGAAGGCCGGCACCAGCCTCGCCGCCAGACAGCCCGAGGAGCCCTACACCGCCTGGTACAAGTTCACGACGGACTGCTCGTCGGGCACCTGCCAGGCCTCCGTGGTCACCGGCCCCACACCCAAGGACAACGTCGCCACGTCGACCAAATACGACTGGACCGGCACCCAGTGGTCACACACCAGCAGTTGGCGCTGGGACTGCCTGCTGCCCGACGGAACCGTCACCTTCGACCCGGCGAGTTCGGTGACCACCTACACGCCGCAGGCCGACGGGTCGCTCAACGGGACGTTCGGCACCAACATCGGCAGCGGCGCCTGCCAGGGCACGGTGTACATCCCGATGACGGCCGTCCCGGGTGATCCGGTTGTCACCTGATCCGAACCGGCCCGATCAGATCGGCATCCGGTACCCGTAGAACTCCTGGTCCTCGTTGTAACCACCCTGGCCGGCACCAAGGTGGGCGAACGACTCCACGAATTCGATTGCTTCGATCCACTTCACCTGCTTGAAGCCCAGTTCGACTTCGTCACGCAGTCGCAGTGGCGCGCCGTGTGACTCGTTGAGGGGCTCACCGTTCATCTCGTACGCCAGGATCGTCTGCTCGTGATACATGCTGCTGATCGGATGGCAGTCGTAATACCGGCCGCCCACCGAACCGTCGGCGAAGGAGTAGAACACCACCCACCGCGCGTTGGCAGCCGGACGCACCAGTTCGCAGATCCGCCGCATGGGTACACCCGCCCACTTCGCCACCCCCGACCAGCCCTGGATGCAGAAGTGCTGAGTGATCTGTTCCTGCTTGGGCATCGCCAGCAACTGCTCGTAGCGCAGTTCCACCGGGTTTTCCACCAGACCGTCGATCCGCAAGGTGTAATCGGCCCAGGCGCCGGCCTTCAGTCGCGCGTACGTCTGCGATTCCGGACGCTCACCGTTGGTCCAGAAGAACGGCGAGATGTCGGAATCCCGATAGGTCGCAGTCGGATTGGTCTTCTCAAGCGCGCCCTTGACACCGCCGACGATGAATCTGCCGACGCGCTGGATGAGTCGGGGATGTCTGATCGTCAGCGGAGAGGCGGCAAACCAGAACGCCACAACGACGGTCATCCAGACCAGGTACAGGGCCACCCCCAGCCATGAATCTGTGTCGGTTCCCAAGGTCATGTGATTGACGTTGCCGACGAACCCGGTGACGAAGATCATCAGGGTGTGGACGGCGATGAACATCAGCATCCACACCAGGACACCGAAGTGCAGCGTTCGGGCCACCTGCCGGTTCAACAATCCCGCCCCGGTGCCGAACCTGCCGGCGACCGAGGGGGCCTGCAGCAAACCGGTCACCAATGCCACCGGTGCGGCGATGAACACCGTGATGAAGTAGGCCAGCAACTGCAGGGCGTTGTACGTGCTGAACCCGGCGTTGTCCGGCAGGTCCAGCGAGAGGTACTGCAGAGCCGTCGACACCGCGTTGGGAAACACGTCGAATGAGTTGGGGATCAGGCGCTTCCACTCATCTGTGCTGAACAGCAGGACATAGAAGATCACCCCGTTGACGAGCCACAGCAGGTCGAACGAGAAATGCCACCAGCGGGCCAGACCGACCGAATGCCGAAACCCCGGGATGCCCAGGTGTTTCGGTAATGCAACCGAATCCTCCTTGGCGGTCCAGACGTTCTCCGCATCGTCGCTGTCCCGCCGGTTCGGCGGCACCGGGCCGCGCAGGCGCAACCATTCGGTGTCGGGTCTACTTCCGGCATTGAGATACAGCCGCGGGTGATCGGCGAGGATCTGCAAGCCCGCCCGGATGATGAACATCATGAACAGCAGGTTGAGGAAGTGCTGCCAGCGCAGCCACCAGGGGAAGCCGGTGTCAACGGGCGCGACGTACTGTGTCGAGGTGCCGGGATACCGGGTGATGAATTCCTGAAACCAGCTTTGGTGGGCCATTTCCCGCACCACCGCGATCGAGAGCACCAGGGCGACCGCACCCAGAGGGATCAGCCAGAGGCTGGAGAACCAACGCCTCCCGACGCGCACCGTCGGGAATCCGAGCCCGGGTCTGGTCGATACCGCCCGCCCATTCACCGACGACGATGGGGCCGTTGCGATGGCCCTGTTTGTAATACGGCAGCAGCGACCGCTCAAGCGGTTCCGGCGCCCCGGGCTCCATAAACCAACCACCCTCCTCGCCGACCAATGCTAAGCCAGCCGGCGGTATCGGCGGCCGCTGATTCGGGCCACTTCCCGTTGGCTCGGTGCTACGTTGACGCCGTCAGCCGGACGGCGGCTGGTGGGTCCTTCGCGCAGGAGGCGGGACATGATGGGGCAGGCCGGCGAGCACGTCGACTGGGAGACGTTGCATGAGGCCGCGGTCGCCGCGACCGCCAACTCCTACTCTCCGTATTCGAATTTCCCTGTCGGAGTTGCCGGATTCGTCGACGACGGCCGTGTGGTCTCCGGTGCCAACGTCGAGAACGCCTCCTACGGCATCACGCTGTGCGCGGAGTGCTCCATGGTGTCGGCGCTGTACGCGACGGGAGGCGGCAGGCTGACGGCCGTCTACTGCGTCGACGGCAACGGCGATCCGCTGATGCCGTGCGGCCGCTGCCGGCAGTTGCTCTACGAACACGGCGGACCCGACCTCGCGGTGATGACGCCCGAAGGCGTCCAGACCATGGCGCAGATACTGCCCCAGGCGTTCGGGCCCTGGGACCTGGTGGAAAGGAAACCCAACCATGGCAGGTGACACAGCCGCGGCCACCGGCGTCGGTGTCGCGAAGGCCGGCAAGGCGGCCTGGGCCATCCTCGCCGCCATGGGCTTCGGCGCCCTGATCGCGCAGATGTTCAGCACCGTCATCGGGCCCGCGCTGCCGACGATCAAACAGGATCTGGCACTTGGTCTCTCGGCCCAGACCTGGACCATCACCGCATACAGCCTCGCCTTCGGCGCCGCACTGGTGGCCGGCGGGCGGATGGGTGACCTGGTCGGCGAAGTCAAGATGATCGTCTCCGGCTTCACCATCTTCGCCGGGGGTCTGCTGATGTCGGCCATCGCGGTGGCCGGTCCGCTGATGATCGGCGGCCGTGCGATCCAAGGCATCGGCATCGGCATCTCCGCCCCGGCCACCTTGTCGATCGTGGTCAACTCCTTCCCGCTTGCCCAACGCGGATTCGCCGTGGGGGTCTGGGGTTTCGCGCACGGCCTCGGGTTGCTCGTCGGCCCGCTGTTCGCCGCCTGGATGATGGACATCGCCAGTTGGCGCTGGGTGTTCTGGGTGGCGCTGCCGCTCACCGGACTGGTCATCATGGTCACCCTGGCCGCCACCCGCGGCTACAAGAGCGTCATCGCGACCGGCAAATACGACTGGATCGGACTGATACTCGGCGCCACCGGCATCACCCTGCTCACCTACGGTCTGCAGAACTCGGCGGTGAGCTGGAGCGCCGTGGGGACCTGGGGGTCCATCGTCGCCGGCATCGCACTGCTCGGCGTCTTCGGCGTCTTCGAGACCAAGATCGCCCATCCCCTGGTCGATTTCGAACTCTGGAAGGAACGGCTGTTCTCCGGCGGATTCTTCGCCGAGAGCGCGGTGGGTTTCGTCTACATCCCGTTCCTGACGTTCATCGGCTCGCTGTATCTGATCAACGTGCTGAACTACTCCCCCGGCAAGGCCAGCTGGGTCATCGTCATCACCACCGGTATCTGCATGCTCTTCGAGCCCCCGGCCGGCCGGTGGGTCGACAGGGTCGGACCAGGCCTCCCGATCACCGTCGCCCTGCTCATGCAGGCGGTCGCGCTCGCCTGGATCGGGCTGTTCTTCGGACCCGCCACCACACTGGCCGAGATGGTGATTCCGCTGGCGCTCATGGGAATCGGCGTCGGTATCTCGCTGCCGGCCTGCAACACCGCCGGCATGTCGGCGGTCGACGCCGAACGGGCCGGCATGGGCTCCGGTTTGATGCAGATGACCTTCAACATTCCCGCGGCGCTCGGGGTGGGACTGGTGACCTCCATCATCGGCACACTCACCGCCTCCAAGGTCGGTCCGGGCCTCAGCGCGGACCTGCGCGACACCGCGGCGCAGTACGCCGACGCGGTTCAGGACGGCGACATGGGCAGGGCGGGCGCCGCGATCGCCGGCCTTCCGCAGGAGTCGATCGACGCCGTCAAGCAGTCCGTCGTGAACGCCACCTCCGGAGCCATCACCACCTCCATGCTGGTGCTGTCCGCGGTGGCCCTTGCCGGCGCGATCTTCGCGTGGGTCGTCATCGGTCGTCGCCGGACCCCCGACCACATCCGGGTGACGCAGGCCGCCGAGGTGTAGCGGCCTACAGAGCCAGCGCGTCGGAGACGCTGGAGCGCAGCGCCGCGAGTTCGGACTGTGCGATGCCGCGGGCATCGGCGATGTCACCGGTGACCGGAACGACCACCTGCAGGTAGCACTTGAGTTTCGGCTCGGTACCGCTGGGCCGGATGATCACCCGGGCGTCGGGCAGGCTGAATCGCAGGCCGTCCGTCGGCGGCAGACCATCGACGCCCTTCTCCAGGTCGTCGATCCGGAGCACCTCTCGGCCACCCAACGCCGTGGGCGGGTCGGCCCGCAGTCGCGCCATGGCACCGGTGATCAACGCAAGATCCGAAACCCGCACCGACAACTGACCCGTGGCGTACAGACCGAACGTGCGCGCGAGGTCGTCGAGCACATCCTGCGGCCCGCGGCCCTCGGCCTTCAGGGCGGCCACCATCTCCAGTATCAGCAACGACGCCGTGATGCCGTCCTTATCCTTGACCCCTGCGGGGTCGACGCAATAGCCCAGCGCCTCCTCGTAGCCGAACCGGAGGCCGGGCACCTTGGCGATCCATTTGAAGCCGGTCAGCGTGGTGGCGTACCCGAGGCCCGCGTCGGTGGCGATCCGTTCCAGCAGGGTTCCCGACACGATCGACTGGGCGTACACCCCGGTGGCCGGCGTACCGTCGCGGCGGCCCCGTTCGGCGATCCACCAGGCCAGCAGCGCGCCCACCTCGTCACCGGTGAGCATGCGATAGTCGCCGCCATAGGGAATCCCTGCCGCGCAGCGGTCGGCATCGGGATCGTTGGCGATGATCACATCGGCGCCCTGAGCCCGGGCGTCGGCCAGCGAGAGGTCCATCGCGCCAGGCTCTTCGGGGTTGGGGAAGTTCACCGTCGGGAACCGTCCGTCGGGAGCGAACTGCGCCGCCACCGCGGTCGGTGTGCCGAAGCCGGCTGCTGCGACGGCCCGCATGAAAACCGCCCCACCGACGCCGTGCATGGCGGTGTAGACCGCCGACACGTCCCGGGGGCCGTCACCCAGCAGCGACACCGCCCGTGCCACATAGGCATCGAGCACGGCGTCGTCGAGGGTGCGGTAGTCATCGGACTGCGCAATTTCGGCCAGTGCACCGACTGCCGCGATGCGGGCTGAGATGTCGGTATCGGCCGGCGGGACGATCTGGCTGCCATCGCCGAGGTACACCTTGTAGCCGTTGTCGTCGGGGGGGTTGTGCGAGGCGGTGACCATCACCCCTGCGTCGCAACCCAATTCGCGGATGGCGAAGGCCAGGACCGGGGTCGGCAGCGCCGTGGGCAGCACCATCGCGGCGATCCCCGCACCGGCCATGATCCGGGCGGTGTCGCGGGCGAACACGTCGGAGTTGCGGCGGGCGTCGTAGCCCACCACGACTCCGCGGCCGCCGTTGGCCACCAGATAGGCGGCCAGTCCGGCCGCCGCGCGCGCCACCACGACGCGGTTCATCCGGTTGCTGCCAGGTCCGAGCCGTCCCCGCAGGCCCGCTGTGCCGAATTGCAGGGTGCCGTCGAATGCGTCGGCCAGTTCGGCAGCCGCCTCGCCGTCACCCGCCTCGGCTCTGGCGATCACCTCCGACAACTCGGCGGCAGTAGCGGGGTCCGGGTCCTCGGCAAGCCAGGCCCGCGCCGTCTGCAGCAGCAGGCCGTCGACGACTGCGCCGTCAGCCATCGTCAGTATCCGCCCGCTTCGCCGGCACCGCCGGTGACGATCGCCACCGAGGATGAGGCCCCAATCCGGTCCGCACCGGCCTTGAGCATCGCCCGCGCGTCCTCACGGGTCCGCACCGCGCCGGAAGCTTTGACCCCCAACGCTTCTCCCACCATGGCGCGCATCAGACCGATGTCGTGCGCGTTGGCGCCACCGCCGCCGAAACCGGTCGACGTCTTCACGTACGCCGCACCGGTGCGGGCGGCGATCAGGCAGGCGATGGCCTTCTGATCGTCATCGAGCATGCTCGTCTCCAGAATCACTTTCACCGGCGCGGGCCGCGCTGCGGCCACCACGCCGAGGATGTCGTCGTACACCGCGGCGAGGTCGCCGGAAAGCAGACCGCCGATATCGAGCACCATGTCGACCTCATCGGCGCCCTCGGCCACCGTGATCCGCGCCTCCTCGGCCTTGGCCAGTCGTGTCATCGCGCCCAGCGGGAATCCGACAACGGTGCAGACCATGACACCGGTCCCGGCCAGCCGTTCGGCGGCGGTCGGAACCCAGCGGGTGTTGACGCACACCGACGCGAACTTGTGGTCCACCGCTTCCTGGCACAGCGTGTCGATCGCCGTCAGGGTGGCATCCGCCTTGAGCAGGGTGTGGTCGATCCGCCCGGCGATGGTGTCGGCGGTCCGCAGGGCTTCGGCCACCTCGATGCCGTCGGGAATCGGCCCCAGGGCAGCCGTCACCGCCTCGTTGGCCCGGTTGAACAGCGACGAGTAGTCGGCCACGTAGTTATTCATTCTTGGTCTCCCGATATCGGTCGGCGTTCAGGCGCCGAGCAGGCTGGCGGCGAGGTAGTTGAACAGCGCGGCGCCGGAGTCCTCGCTGAACTTGTGCAGCTGCTCAGCGCTTGCGGTGACCTGGTCGCCGTCGAGCCGGTTGAGCAGCGTGGCGCAGATCATGGCGAACTTCGAGAACCCCCAGTGATTGAGGTAACCCGCGATCATCGCGCCTTCCATCTCGATGTTGACGACACCGTTGTCGTGCAGCCACCCCAGCCAGGCCATCTTCGTTTCGGGGGTCTCCAGACAGACCGCGCCATCGAGGCGGAACTGCTCGAGGAAGAACTCGTTGCCGGCGACGGTCTTGCCCGAGACGACGTCGAAGTCGGTGTGTTCGTTGGCGGCGATGATCGCCTCATAGGTGGCGGCCGGGAAGTGCCCGTCGAACCAGTACTCACCGGTGCCGCCGTTGAGCAGCCGGTAGGGCCGCAGGTCGGCCATGAGTCCTTCGGAGCTGACGACCACGGTGCCACCGGGTAGCCCCACTCCGCCGCTGGTGCCGACCCGGCACCAGAACACCTCGTCCATCGCAGCGAGATCGCCGCGCTTGAGGAAGAACAGCAGGCGCATCAGTTCCTGCAGCGCGATCGAGGCGCTCGGCATGCCCATCCCGTGCGAGGCGAACAGGACCCCGGCGGTGTAGCGGGTGACGAAGCGGTCCTCCTTGGGGAAGGCGACGATCTCCGAGCCCCCGTTGAGTTCGCTCCAGCGCACGGCGAATTCCTTGATCCGCCCGCCCGACCCGGCCATGACGACCGCCCTGACATCGCGCAACTTCTGCAGGACCGGGTCTGAGGAGGCCACCCCGAAGTGGTAGTAGACATCCTCATGGCTGCCGTCGAGCACTCCGTCGAGGAACGCATGGTTGATGTTCTCGCTCTTCACTCCCGAGACCCCTCTCAACGCTTCCGGACGCCCGACGCGACGGAATCTACGCGTGATTTTTTCCGCACGGCGCGCTTTCGGTGTCTCGGCCGAACCCGCGGACACCCCCGGCGCGGCCACTGCGGTGGTTGACGGTCCGTTCGCGCCGCGGATAGATTCAAGACCCTGCCGACCTCGGCAGTTATCACAAACTGGGGGTGCCGTGACGGCCAAAACCAGATTCGCCGCACGGGTGGGGGCGGCGGCCTTCGTGGCCGGTGTCTCGCTCGCCGTCCCGCAGACGATCGCGATCGCGGCAGCCGACCGGGCCGGCGCCGGCTCGCGGTCGGACACCTCCTCGGACTCCGCGGCGCGCTCACCCTCATCCACTGGCGGGCAGCCGAACCGTGCCGGCAGGCCGGGGCCGCGCGCAGGTCATGTCGCCACGTCCGGACCGGCGGCACATGCCGCCGCTGCCCAACGCTCACCCGGCACAGCCCGCGCCGCCGGGTCGGGGCCATCGCCCCGCGTCGCCGGCGGCCGGCGGCAACCGGACAGCGTCCCCGCCCCGGTCGAGCCCCCAGCCGCGGCCCCCGTGATATCCGAGCCGCCCCCGGTCGTCGCCGATGTCCTGCCCACGAGAGGGTTCCCCGCACCGGCGGCGGCCGCGGCGGCACCCGTCACGGCGGTACCGGTGGGCACCGTCGCGGCCGTCACCACCGCCGTCGCGGCGTCGCCGCCGGCCGGTGTCGCCGCCGTGACCACCCCGTCCCGACCCGGCGCTCTCGCCGCGGTCACGGCCTCGGCCGGTGCGAGTGCCTCCTCGGCCGAGCTGATCGACAGACTGCTTGCGCCGATACGCGCGATCTTCGGCGAAGGGACGGCGCTGCTGGTGCGGCGCACATTCTTCAACCAGGCGCCCACCACTGCCCCGGTCCAACTGACCGGGCAGAGCGAGGGTCCCATCACCGGGATGATCGGAGCGGTCGACCCCGAGGGCGATCCGCTGTCCTACACGATCACCAGCGCACCGCTGCGCGGAAGTGCGGTGGTCAACGCCGACGGCACCTACGTCTACACGCCCGGCGGCAACTTCACCGGTACCGACAGCTTCGTGGTCGCCGTCGCCGACAACGCGCCCGGATTCCACATCAACCTTCTCGACCTGGCCCGCCCGGCCAACACATCAGCCAACGTCGCAGTCGCCCGCGGTGCGGTCGCGGCCATGCTGCGGTTTCAGTTCATCTACGGTTCCGGCGCGAACTACTGGTCCAGCGCTGCCCGCAGCGCGCTGGAATCGGCGGCGACCACGCTGGCTTCCTCTATCGTCGTCGACTCTCCGGTGACGGTCACCTACGCGGTCACCGGCGCGTTATCGCCGTTCTCCTCGACGTTGGCCTCCGCCGGAAGCGACTTCGTCAACGACGGCTCGGGCTTCCTGCAAACGGTGGTCCAGAGCAAGATCCTGTCCGGCTACGACGCGAACGGTGCGGACGCCGACGGCTCCATCGACTGGAACTTCGGACCGTCGTGGGCCTTCGGATCCACCGTGCCGAACAACCAGTACGACTTCCAGTCGATCGCCATGCACGAGTTGCTGCACACACTCGGGTTCCTGTCCAACATCGACCGGGCCGGGTCCAACACCGGCAAGGTGTGGACGGTATTCGACAGCTATGTGGTCAATAGCGCCGGCACCGGCGTCATCAACAGCGGCACCTACACCTGGAACACCGCCTACAACTCGAACCTCACCGGCGGCAACAACGGCCTGTACTTCAACGGGCCGAATGCAATGGCCGCCTACCAAGCTTTGGTACCCCTCTACACACCGAGCCCCTGGGAGTCGGGAAGTTCGCTCTCACACCTGAACGACCGCGTCTTCACCGGCTCCAACGAGAAGCTGATGAACGCCATCACCAGCACGGGCCCCGCGATCAGGGTGATCAGCCCGGTCGAACTCGGCATCCTCTCCGACATCGGCTACACCGTCACGTCCGGACCCGGAACCCCGGTGCTGTTGTTCTTCGGGTTGGTCACCCTGCGGGTGCGGCGGCGCCGGGACTGAGCACTGCCGCGGCGCATAGGATCACCGTCATGCACCCCAGCCCTCCGCCCCGGCGCGACCGCAATTGGCGCGGGTGGACAATCGCCGCCGTCGCGGCACTGGTGCTGATCGTTCTGCTGGTGCTGTGGAGCATGCGCCCGAGTCGCCAGGGACAACCGGGTCAGCCCGGCCAATCGACCCAGAGTGGCAGCGCCGCCGCAGCCGCACTCATCCTCGGGGCCTAGCCTGCTTACTTGTGGGGTGCGGTGTACTGCGGCCTGGCCTCTTCCGCGGTGGTCATGAACGCGTCCTGATCTCCGTCATCATCGGCCTTTCCCTGGACAGAGTCCGTGAAATCGCCCTGGGTGCCGTCGTGGTCGACCTTGGTGCCGTCACCGCCGGTCGCCTGCACGTTTGTATTCGTCGCGCCGGCAATCGGCGATGTTCCCACCGCCGCACCCCCCAAGCAGATCAGTGCCACAGCGGCCGACACGACAACAGTCCGGTTAATCGTGAACATAGCCCGGACTGTACCGGGGCGAACCGGTTCACAGACCAATCACGTTGCGCTGCAGAGATATTGACAGATGATCGGTACCTGGACTGCAGCGACCTCACAGGAACACCGGCGGCGCTGTGAGCAGGTCCGGGTGCGGCACTTATCATCGAGGGCTATGACCGATCCCGGGGCCATTGCCGAAGGCCACCTCCTGCGGTCCGACGACGGGTCCTATGACGCCGGCGGCTGCGAACCCATCGACGGGTATGCCGACCCGGACGACGCCGACTGGGACAGCTATCTGGACACCTGGGAGTACGCTGCGCCACCACCGGCGCCGCCCCGACCGCCGTGGTTCCGCAACCCCAGGCTGCTCTTCGGATTGATCGCGGTGGCAGCGGCCGCGCTGGTGGTGTCTACGGTGCTGCTGATCACGGGCAAGGGATCCGGTGAGATTCCCACTGCACCCCAGCTGAGCACCAGGACCACGCCCAGCGCCAGCAGCATACCCCGCGTCCCCGCCGAACCCGGTCCGTCCACGTCCCCGTCATCATCCGCCAGTGCCGAGTCATCCCCCGGCGCCGAGTCATCGCCCGGCGCCGAGTCATCCCCCAGTGCCGAGTCGGCGCCGCCGGAAACCGGGGAGGCCCCGGTCCCCGTGGAACCGGAGCAGTCCGCCGAGGCCCCGGCCCCACCCTCGCCGACCGCCGGCCCAACCGGGAAACCGGCCGGGCCCCGGATCAACGTGACCCGGACTCCGATGAGCTTCACACCCGGTAAACCCTGAGCGGGCTCACCCGTCGGTGGACGGCCGGGCGGTCTCGTCGAGCACCCGGTGAACGAGGCGCATCTTCTCCAGTACGGTCGTCGGCAGCACGAACGGGTACAGGTCCGGTTTGCCCATGGATCGGTTGACCATGTTCAGCGACCACGCCAGCGGTAGCCACATCGCGATGATGGTGTCGAAGGCGCTGGGGCCGAGCACTTTACGCTGGTAGGTCGCGGTGGCCGGCGCCAGTCCGTAGGCGGCGGCGGTATCCAGTGTGCTGCGGATGTGCAGATAGTGCGCAAACGTCTCGGCCCAGTCCTCGGCGGGATGCATTGTGGCATAGGCGGATACGTAGCGTTGCTCCCAGCCGCCAAGCGGCCCCTGCTGGTAGTGCCGATCGAGAGCCGCCTGGTAGTCGGCGTCCGGATCGCCGAACAGTTGGCGGAATGCCGTCTGGAAGTCCGGGTGCGTTTCGACCAGGCGGAAGAAATAGTAGTGGCCGATTTCGTGCCGGAAGTGGCCCAGCAGTGTGCGGTACGGCTCGTCCATGTTGACCCGCATCGCTTCGCGGTGTACGTCGTCACCTTCGGCGAGGTCGACCGTGATGATCCCGTTGTCATGGCCGGTGACCACAGCGTGACCGGCGCTGGACAGCAGATCGAACGCAAGGCCGTAGTGCGGATCCCGGTCCCGCCCGATCACCGGCAATTTCAGCTCGTACAGTTCGGCGACCAGTCGTCGCTTGGCGCGCTCGGCGTGGGCGAAGGCACCCAAGGCTGTGGTGTCATCGTCGCGCGGCCTGGTCCTGGTCAGCACGCAGGAAGCACACAGCTGCTCAATCGGCTCGACCTTCACCAGCCAATTACATTCGGCCAGATGGCGATTCGCGCAGAGCTGGTACATCTGCGGGTCGACGCTGCCGTCGTCTCCGGCCCCGCCACCGGGAGCGATCACCAGGAAGGCCATCGCCTCGAGGGAGAAGCCCACAGCGCTGCCGCAGGACAGGCAGACCGAGTTCTCGAAGGCGAGGTGCTGGCCGCAGTTCGGACAGGTGAAGTCACGCAACCGGCACGTCTCCCTCAAACGGGGCCACATCCACCGACACGTCGATGACACTGCGCTCCGAGTTGGTGAAGATGATTCCGCGCAACGGCGGGATGTCGGCATAGTCACGGCCCCAGCCCACGGTGATGTAGCGCTCGTCGACGAGTTGGTCGTTGGTCGGGTCGAGTCCCAGCCACCGGTTCTCCGGCGTCCACACCGAAGCCCAGGCGTGGGTCGCATCGACGCCGAGGAGACGGTCCTTTCCCGGTGGCGGATCCGTGGCGAGGTATCCCGAGACATAGCTCGCGGCCAATCCATGGGCGCGCAGGCAGGCGATCGCCAGGCGCGCGAAATCTTGGCATACCCCCTCGCGCGCCGCCAGGACCGCGCTGACCCGGGTGGACACCGTGGTGGATCCGGAACGGTAGGTGAAGTCGGAAAATATCCGCGAGTTCAGGTCGCGTATCACCTCGATGAGTGGGCGGCCCGGCACGAAGCTCGGCGCGGCGTAATCCTTTACCGCAGAGGTGATTTCAGGTGGCTGCAGATCCAGGGTGAACTCAGCGGCCAGCGCACCGTCGATACCCACCGGCCGGGCGGCCTCCCAAGGGGCCAATGCGGCCCCCGCCTCGTAGAGATCGGGTTGGGGTGGGTCCACCTCGACGATGGCCTCACTGGTCACGGTCAACGCGCGGTGGTGACGCGTGATGTGAAAGTAGGTGCTGATGTTGCCGTAAGCGTCACGACTGGTCGAGCTGTCGGCGGGCTCGGGGTCGATCACGAGCTGATATGACAGGCAGCGCTGCCGGTCGGAGTCCCGCGGAGCGAGGAAACCCCGTCCGTACGAATTGGTGACCACATCGGAGTAGCTGTATGTCGTGCGGTGGCTGATCCGGTAAGCCCGACCACCGGACGCTGGAATCCGACCGTCGGGAACGGTGGTCACGGCACGATCCGGAGTTCATCGGGCCCCCAGAGTGGCTGCATTCCGCCCGGCACCGTCAGCTGGGTGTCGGTGATGACGGTGGACAGTTCCCGCAGCGCGGCGTGCACCGCGCGCAGCAGGACCCGCAGTTCGATGCGCTCACCGTCGGGGCCGACGTTCTCGAGCTCGGCCGGGTCCAGCCGGCGCAGCCGGGCGCTGATCTCGTCGACGAGCCGCTCGGGGCGCGAGGAGCCCGATGAACCGGGCAGGGTTCGCAGGTTGGCGCGGATCCGATCCAATTGGTAGATCAGCGACCGCGGATTTTCGGCGTCGAGAAGCAGCAGGTCGGCCATGGCGGCCACATTGAACTGTCCCGCCGTGCGCCTGCGGTAGATGATCAACGATTCGCAGACCACCAGGGTCGACTCGGCGATGGTCTGCTCGGTGCCGGAATTACGGGCGATGGCCATCGTGGCGTCCAGCAGCGCGGCCAGCCCGATGCCGCGTTCGATGCGTTTGCCGGTGTCCATCATCGCCCAGCCCGCGTCGTGCACCATGGACTCTTCCGCCACCCCGGCGAGCGCCAGCATGCCTGTCAGAGTCCTCGCATGCGCGGCCGTCATCAACGTGTCGGCGCGGATCTTGGACTCCGGCGGTGCGGCCGAGAGTTTCATCACCGCGCGGTCCACCGAAGCCAGCACTGTCCAGGTGTTATTGGACATCTGGTCGCGCACCGCGCGCGCACTCAGGCCGAGCAGCTCCACCGACTGCGCCAGCGAACCGGGCCGGCGCCGGTCGGCGGTCAGCGACCACAGCGTGGTCGGCGCCACCGCGATCATCTCGGCGGAGTCACCGTCGGCCCCGGTATCGGTGCCGGTGATCTCGCCGAGTGCCCTCAGCAGCACTGGCACGCACTCGCTGGCGTCGGTGTACTGCTGGTGCCGGTACTCGTGGTAACGCTCCCTGGTGACGTTCAGTAGCCGGGCCATCTGCTCGGACCGTTCGCCGTAGCGGCCCATCCAGAACAGATCGGAAAGCACCCGAGGGGAACTGACGACCCAGGTGCCGCGAGGCCGCACCGACTGCAACTCCGGGGGCGCCTCCACCGAGGACACCGTCACCTCGGCACTGGCCCTGGTCGGCGGCAGCACCCAGATATCCTTGGCTGCAACGCTGTTGAACGTGTACGCGGCGGCGCCAGGGGCCAGGACGTAGCCCAGCCCGCCGATCATGGGGGCGTAGCTATCGCGTTGTGAGACCGCGAACAGTCGCATGCCCACGGCGGCCGCGGAAAGCCCCCCCGGCAGGTGGTCGGCAGGAGCGGAGGAGAACTGCGGCAGTTCCTGGCCCACCCACTGCCACGGCGCGTCCTGGATGCGCGCGGCCAGCCGGGCCTGCTGTCCGGCCGACAGTGTCGGTCCCACAATCGTCTCACCGCCCAGCGTGGACTTGATCAGCAGCGACGAAAGGTGTGTGAGCAGGTGCGAGCGCTCCCGGTCGATCCCGCCCCAGTACATCGGCGCGGTGGCCAGAAGCGGCGTCTCGTCGAGCAGCAGCCGTGCGAGATCCGGCAGGAACCGCATCAGCCCGGGGCTTTCCAGGATGCCGCTGCCCAAAGTGTTGACGACGGTCGCCGCACCGCGGCGCAGTACCTCGACCAGACCGACCACACCCAGCCGTGAATCAGCGCGCAGGTCCAGTGGGTCGGTGTAGTCGGCATCCACTCGCCGCAGCACCACATCAACCCGCTTCAAGGTGCCCAGTGACCGCATCCAGAGCTTGCCGTCCCGCACCACCAGGTCGGCATTCTCGACCAGCGGGAAACCCAGCAGCGAGGCGAGGTAGGCCTGGTCGAAGGCCGTCTCGGAGTAGCTGCCCGGCGACAGCACCACCACCACGGGATCCTCGGCGGCCTCGGGGGCCGCGTCGACCAATGACAATCGCAATGCCTGCGCGAACGGCGAGGCGGCGCGCGGGCCGATCTGCTCGTAGAAGTCGGGAATGGTGTTGGCCACCACGCGCCGATCGGCGAGCGCGTATCCGGCGCCGGACGGCGCCTGAGTCCAGTCGGCGTTCACCCGGAACGAGCCGTCTGCGGCCCGGCTGACATCACATCCGTGGAGGAACAGTCGGTGACGGCCGGGGATCTCGATACCGCGCGCCGCGCGTACGTAGCCGGGGTGCGAGAACAGCAGTTGTGGAGGCAGAACGCCGCTGGTCAGGGCACGCCGTGGGCCGTAAAGATCGGAGAGCACCGCGTCGAGCAGGCGGGTGCGCTGCACCAGGCCGGATTCCAGGGTGTCCCAGTCGGTGGGCGAGATCAGTAGCGGCAGGGCGTCCAACTGCCAGGGCCCCGGAACCCCGACGCCTTCACCGTTGGTGACGGTGTCATCGTTGCGATCGATCTTGACGTAGCTGATTCCCTCGTTGTCAACCAGGCTGGCGACCGTCGACCGCATCTGATCCAGACCTGCACGGCCACGTTCGCCGATCAGTTCGCCGAGTTCCCGCCACGACGGACGGATGTCGCCTGTGGAATCGACGAATTCGTCGTATCCGGTCACTCCGAACACTGCCGAAGCGGGGCCATTGCCACGCATGTCGAACAGGGCCTCCTGGGCGCGGGCGGCCCGGTAGCCGGCGAGTAGGCGATCGGGGTCGTGGCCGGGCTCGCTCAGCTCAGAACCGATGGCCGACAACGACATGCCTCACCTCCCGACTTCGACTCTGTCTACCAACGCACAGCCGCTTCCGGCCCGGACGGCGTCCGGGGCGGCGAACCCGTCACGTGAGCAGAACGGTACGCACCCGGCGCAGATCAAGAATGCCAGGCGCGCCGACGTCGGTGGACTGTCTCGCCTGCTTTTCCCTCAGGTCGGCGATGTCGATGTGCCCCGGGGTGAAGCCGTGCGCCTCGAACCTGCTGCCCCGGCGCGACTCCGCCTCGACGGCGTTGACCGGCGGAATGTCATAGGCCCGCCCGCCCGGATGGGCGACGTGGTAGGTGCACCCGCCCCGGGAGGTTCCGGTGGCCAGATCCACCAGTTCGAAGCGCAACGGCGTGTCGACGCTGATGCTCGGGTGCAGCGAGCTGGGCGGCTGCCAGGCCCGGTAGCGGACCCCGCCGACGAGGACATCGGGGTTGTCGGTGGCCAGCATGGGGATGGGCTGGCCGTTGCAGGTGATCACGTGCCGCTGCCGGTCGGCACCGACGGTGCGTACTTGGAGCCGTTCGACGGACGAGTCGACGTAGCGGGCTGTTCCGGTCGCGACCGACTCCTCACCGAGGGTGTACCACGGCTCGATCGCACCCCGCAGTTCAATCTCCACCCTGTCGAACACCGCGGTTCCCACCCGCGGGAACCGGAATTCGGTGAACGGATCGAGCCAGCTGGTGTCGAAATCGACACCGTGCGCCCGAAGGTCAGCCGCCACGTCGGCGATGTCGTGGATGACGAAGTAGGGCAACAGGTATCGGCCGTGCAGGTTCTCGCCATGCCTGATCAGCGGTCCGCGGATCGGTTCATCCCAGAACCTGGCCACCAGCGACCGCACCAGCAGGCTCTGCACCATGGCCATCTGATAGTGCGGCGGCATCTCGAAGCCCCGCATCTCGAGCAGCCCCAGCCTGCCCCGCGGGCCGTCCGGGCTGTACAGCTTGTCGATGCAGAACTCGGCGCGATGGGTGTTTCCGGTGATGTCGGTGAGCAGGTGACGCAGAGCCCGGTCGGCGATCCACGGAGCGACGCTTGCGGAGCGACCCTGTCCGGGAGCGACGCTTGCGGAGCGACCCTGTCCGGGAGCGACGCTTGCGGAGCGACCACCCACGCCGGTCTGCCGGTCGATTTCGGCGAAGGCGATCTCCAGTTCGTAGAGCGCTTCCGGCCGTCCCTCGTCGACGCGCGGGGCCTGTGAGGTGGTGCCGACGAACCGCCCGGCGAACAGATACGACAGCGACGGGTGGCGCTGCCAGTAGGTCAGCATCGAGACCAGAAGATCGGGACGCCGTAGCAGTGGCGAGTCCGCCGGTGTTGCCCCGCCGAGCGTGATGTGATTGCCGCCCCCGGTGCCCCCGTGGGTGCCGTCGAGGTCGAAGGATTCGGTCGACAGCCGCGCCAATCGTGCCATCTCGTAGAGCATCCGCAATTGTTCGCTCTGCTCGGCGAAACTCCCCGACGGCGGCAGGTTGACCTCGATGACACCAGGATCCGGGGTGACCGAGGCGGACACCAGGCGCCCGTCCGGCGGCGGACCGTAGCCCTCCACGACGACCGGGCAGGCCAGCGCCGCCGCAGCCGTTTCGACCCGCGCGATCAGATCCACAAAGTGCTCCAGCGCATCGGTGGGCGGCAGGAACACATACAGAATCCCCTCGCGGACCTCGGCGACCAGGGCGGTGGTGGGGTTCTTGTCGGCGTCCTCCACCGCCGCCGCAGCACCATCGCCGTCGCCGTCGCCGTCGCTGCGGAGATCGTCGGCGGGGGCCAGCGGATCGGCCTCGAAAGTGCGCCGCGGGGGATGCCAGCTGATCGAGTCCAGCGGCAACCGCAGACCGGCGGGCGACTGGCCCTCCAGCAGCACGATGCGGCCCCGGCGCAGCCTCCAGTCGGCACTGGCCCAGCCGGTGTCGTCGTCGCGGCGATGCAGCGGCAACACCCAGGCAGCCGGTTCAGCGGCGGGCGCCTCCAGCTGGGCCAGCAGTGCCGCGCGACTCTGCGGGGTGTCATCGGCCAGATCCTCGGACACCTCGACGGCGGGGCCGTCCGGCATGCGGGCCAGCGCCCACAGCCGAGCAAGCGGGTCCTCATAAGCGGGCCTGACCTGGGATGCGGGCAAACCCAGGCCGGCGGCCAGCGCCGCGATCAGCCGCTCGGCCGAATCTGCCGGCACCGGAACCGCATCACCGCTCCAGGGGTCGGCCAGCAGGGCGGCATCGCGCCACAGCGGCTGTCCGTCGCGACGCCAGTAGAGCCCGATCTGCCAGCGCGGCAAGGGTTCTCCGGGATACCACTTGCCCTGGCTGCGCTGCACCAGGCCCTCCGGAGCCCAGACTGATTTCAGTAGAGCGGCCAGCGCCGAGGCCCGCTCTCGCTTGTGCGGGCCGTCGGCGTCGGTGGTCCATTCCGGATCGACCTGGTTGTCGATCGAGACGAACGTGGGCTCCCCGCCCATCGTCAGCCGGACGTCGGCGGCTGCCAGGCGCTCGTCAACCCGCTCCCCCAACGCCGTGATGGCCGTCCAGGCGGCGTCGGTGTAGGGCAGGGTGACCCGGGGATCCTCGTGGACCCGGGTGACGGTGTTGGAAAACTCGAAAACCGTCTCGGTCACCCCGGTGGAACCGGTGATCGGTGCCGCCGACGCCGGGTGCGGTGTGGCCGCCAGGGGAATGTGCCCCTCCCCGGCGAACAGCCCCGAGGTGGGGTCCAGACCGATCCACCCGGCACCCGGGATGTACACCTCGGTCCAGGCATGCAGGTCGGTGAAGTCAGCGGCCGGGCCGGACGGGCCATCGAGTGCCTCCACGTCCGAGGTCAGCTGGACCAGGTATCCCGACACGAAGCGGGCGGCCAGACCGAACTCCCGCAGGATCGACACCAGCAGCCAGGCCGAGTCGCGGCAGGAGCCGACTCCGGAGCGCAGGGTGTGCTCGGGCGTCTGGACACCCGGTTCCATCCGCACGCTGTAGCTCACGTCGGCGTTGACCGCGCGGTTGAGTTCGACGAGGAAGTCGATGGTCCGCATTCCGGGGGTGAGCGGGTGGTCACGGACCCACGTCCGCACCAGATCCCCGGGTCCGGAACCCGGGCCGGCATCGTCGACCGGACGTAGATAACCGTCCAGATCCTCGCGCAGGCTCGCCGGGTAGCCGAACGGAACGGTCTCGGCGAACTCCTCGATGAAGAAGTCGAACGGGTTGATGACTTTCAGGTCCGCGATGAGCCCGACGGTGATCGTCAGCGAACGCGTCGGGTTGGGAAAGACCAGGCGCGCAAGGAAATTGCCGAACGCATCCTGCTGCCAGTTGATGAAGTGGTCGGCCGGCTCCACATCCAGGGAGTAGGCCTCGATGGGCGTACGGGTGTGCGGCGCAGGCCGCAGCCTAACGACGTGGGGGTGCACCTCGACCAACCGATCGAACATATAGCTCGTCCGATGCTCCAGCGCCACTTTGATTCCCACAGTGCACAATCCCATCACAAGAAAGAGTTGACGGCGCGGCGAGAGCCTGCCGACACTGAATCGCTAGAGCCCATCATGGAACAGCGGCGGAGCGCATAATGGGCTTCAGTGGAACCATTACAGCGCTACATCGCCGAGGAAATCGCGACCGATCACGTCGACGGTCTGTTGTCGCGTCGGGAGGCACTGCGCCGACTGGCCCTGCTGGGAGTCGGCACCGGAGCGGCCGGCGCCCTGATCGCCGCGTGTGGTGACCGCAGGGCCGCGCCGTCGCCGGATTCGGCTCCGACGTCGAGCACCTCCCCCGTGGCCGGCACCCCGCCCGGGATGGACAACGCGCGACCCACCGAACCTGTCACTTGGTCCGGCCCGGAGG
Source organism: uncultured Actinomycetota bacterium (assembly GCA_963715145.1). Classification (GTDB taxonomy): domain Bacteria; phylum Actinomycetota; class Actinomycetes; order Mycobacteriales; family Mycobacteriaceae; genus Mycobacterium. The sequence continues at coordinate 75,758 of CAVQRL010000005.1, forward strand.
GTTCCCTGCAAGGCAGTTGGGCGCCGGCCGCCGGGACACCCCGCGGCGCGGTCCTGGTGATACACGAGAACAAAGGCCTCAATGACTGGGTGCGTTCCGTGGCCGGGCGCCTGGCCGGGGTCGGGTATTCGGCGCTCGCGATCGACCTGCTCTCCGCACAGGGCGGATCGGCGACCTTCGGTGATCCGGCCGCGGCGACCGCCGCCCTCGCGACGATCAGTCCGCAACGATTCGTCGCCGACCTCAGATCCGGCTTGAACGAACTGCAGAGCCGGGTTCCCGGCCGGAAGCTCGGGATCGTCGGGTTCTGTTTCGGCGGCGGGCTGGTGTGGCAGTTGCTGGCCGCCGGCGAGCCGCGGTTGGCCGCGGCCAGTCCGTTCTACGGCCCGCTGCCCGACGGCGCGGACTTCGCCGGCTCACGCGATGCCGCGGTGCTCGGCTTCTACGGTGCCCTCGATCAACGGGTGACGTCCTCGGAGCCCGCCGCCGCGGCGGCCCTAGAGCGAGCCGGCCTGGTCCATGAGTTGGTGGTCGAACCGGATGCCGACCACGCGTTCTTCAACGACACCGGTCCCAGGTATAACGCGGCGGCCGCGGCCGACGCCTGGCAGCGATTGCAGGACTGGTTCGGCCGCTACCTCGGGTGAGCCGACGGTTTGCCGGTCGCGTCGCCGCCGGTCGCTGACCGCTGCTGCGCGCCGAGTCCGGTCCGGGAACCGGCGTGGCGCCTCCCGGCCGGGACGCTCAGGTGGTCGGGCATAATGAATCGCGATACTGCGTCGCAGAGCGCGGCGTGCGGAGCCCGCCGAGAGCGCACACCGTCCTTGCGCACACACCTGAGGAGTTTGCGAATGTCCACTGGCAAGCGAAGTTCTCTGTGGATTGCCGCAGTGTGCGTGGCCGTGACAGCGGTATCGGGCGGAGTGTCCGCGTGCTCGAAGAACGAGTCCGAGTCGGCAGCAGCAGTCGCAGTCGCAAAGCGCCGACAAGCCCGCGGAGCCGTCGAAGAAGCCCGTTACCGGAACGGCCGGCCAGCTGCCCACGCTCGGTGACTACATCAAGCAGAACAACATCACCGAGACACCGGCCAGACATGACGACCCCGACGTGCCCAAGATCGCCCTGCCGATGCCCCCGGGCTGGGCGGACGCCGGTGCGGCGACCCCGTCATACGCCTACAACGCGATCGTCGGTGTCGATCCGGTATTGCAACCCGATCCGCCGACCGTCATCGTCGTGCTGTCGAAGCTGACCGGCGATGTGAACCCGGCGCAGATCCTCGAACTCGCCCCCAACGAACTTCTCAACCTGCCCGATTTCGACGGCTCGGAGCCGCAGCCCGGCAAGATCTCCGGGTTCGACGACGTGGCGATCGCCGGTAAGTACACCCGCAACGGCCAGGCTCGAACCATCGCGCAGATCACGACCGTCATCCCCGCCAAAGACGGGGTGTACGTGCTGCAGATCAACGTCGAGGGCACCTACGAGCAGACCGAGGTCGTCATTCAGGTCGTCGACACCATCGCCAAGAAGGCCACGATCACGGTCTGACGAGCCGGGACCGCAGTCGCTGATAACCCGACCGTGGCATGCCGTCATTTGGGATGCTGACGGGATGGCAAGTCTTCCCCGACGGATCGCCTCGAACCTGAGTTCCAAACTGCGCAGCCCCGAAACCGCCGCGTTCGTGGCGGGCGTGGAGAGCGGCCTCACCCAGCGCCGGCGGGAACAGAAGTTGAAGGCCGGTGCCTTCCGGGGTCTGCACGTCGTGGTGTATCGCGGCTTCGTCGCCGACGACATCGCGAGGGTCCGGGTCCGGGTGATGGAGGCGCCGGAACTGCCCGGCGACAGCCGCATTCCGTACTGGGAGGTCGCTCAGGCGAATCTTCGCCGGCATGCGGCGCTGCGCATCGTCGGCGCGGAAGTCGAACTGCGGATCGGCAAACACCGCGCGACCGAGGTCACCGACAACCACGGATACGCCAACTTCTCACTGCCGGTTCCGGATCTGCGCGTCGGCTGGCACAAGGCCCATGCGGTGATCGCGCCGATCGAGGACGGCGAGACCGCCTCCGGCACGGGGCGGGTCGTGAAACCGTCGCTGAAGGCGCCGTTTCTGGTGATCTCCGATATCGACGACACGATCCTGCTGACCGGACTGACCGAGGGGGTCGCAATGGTGGCGCGCACGGTACTGCGCGAAGCCAGCCAGCGCGCGGCGATTCCCGGTATGGCCTCGCTGTACCGCGGCCTGGCGCGCGGCATCCCGACCCGTGCCGGTAACCGAAAGCCCGAGCCGACGTTCTTCTACGTCTCCACCGGAAGCTGGTCGTTCTACCCGATGCTGCAGGAGTTCATGCAGTTGCGCGGATTTCCGCAGGGCCCGATGTTCCTCACCGACTGGGGACCCACCGAGCGATATCTGCGCCGCAGCGGCGCCGAACACAAGAGGACGGCGATCCGGCGACTGATCGAGGCTTATCCGAGCATGGCCTTCGTCATGGTGGGCGACAGCGGCCAGCGAGACGCGTTGACCTACGAGGAGATGGCCCGGGAGTTCCCCGGGCGCGTCCGGCTGATCATCATCCGGCAGGTCGGGGATGACGACGAAGAGCGCAACATCGAATTGCGCTCACGCACCGAGGCGTTACGCGCCGACGGAATCCCGCTGCATCTGGTAACCGACGCAGCCCAAGCCGCGAAGCTCGCCCACGAGTCGGGTCTGTGCGACGACGAGACTCTGGTCGAGGTGCGAACCGAGCAGGGCTCGGACTAGGGCTTTGCTAGCGCCCCAGGGTGGCGTTGACCGAACACCGCCGCTCATCGCGGTCATTGGCGGGCATCCGGAACTTCGGATTGTCCTTGGCGATGTTGTGCGCCTGCTCGTAGACGTCGATACACGCCTTCGTCGTGCGGTCAGAATTGCAGACCGGTTCACCTGCAGGCTCCACACCGTGGCCAGGGGCGCCAGCAGGCCCAGCAGCAACACGGCGGTGACAGCCTTGGCGGACACTGCGCCGCTGAAACGACGCAGAGCGAACGCATAACCGATCAGGATCAGGCAGATGACCATACTGACGATGATCAGAAGAAGCGAGATGCTGATCGTCGTGTTCTTCGCGTTGAAGACGTACGGCGTCTGGACGGATCACGTAGATATTGGCGACCAGGAACACGACGCCGAGCAGCAGCGGCAACGCGAAAAACGGGGCTTCGCCGCTCCCCTACGTCGGAAGGAAGCCGGTGTGCGCCGTTCTCGACGATGACCTGATCGACCTCGAGATCAGCGTCGGCAACCGTGCCCAATGCCCCGTCGATGTCAGATTTACCAAAATCAGCTGGATTCGACATGTGGGAAATCTTAGCTGAGGCAGGTCGCCGGTCCCCTACCCGGAGCGGGCGCGGCGCGGCTTCGCCGACGTTTCACGGGCGCGTTCTCCCGCTGATGTGGCAGATCGCGGCCCTTTCCGGCTCACCGTCTTCACATCCTCGGCGCCACCGCCGCGATGCGGACCGGTGCCGATGTCGGCTTTGGCCGCGGCGGCGTGCTCATCGGCGCCGGGCACACTCTCGAGATGGGGCATGGGGTCTGCATCCCGCTCTGTCGCAACGACTGGAACCGCCGCCGAGGGCCCCGCGGCGGCCGCCGGCTTCTGCGGATAGTTCTTCAGCCATTCGTTGTCGTACGGGTTGGCGGGATCGCAGGACGTGCAGAGCACCGGCGCGAGCGCCCGGAACACCGGCGCGAGCACGGTGTGCGTGTTGTCGAACCACTGGCTGTTCTGGACGAAGGGATAGAAGGCGTCGTTCAACGATTTCGCCAGTCGGGATATCGAGCCGACGGCCTCCGCCGAGGTGACCGTCGCAACCCCGACGGGGGGCGCGGTCAGGTAGTCGCGTAGCGAGTTCACCGCGGCGTTGCGGTCCAGCGTCACGTACTGGCCGGACCAGGAGGTCTCCACCCCGGTGAAGGGATTGGTCACCGCCGGAAACTGGTAGCCGCGATAGAAGTCCGACGCCGGTGCCCGAAACATACTGTCCAGCATCGCCTTCGGATCGGGGCAGGCGTTCTGCGCGGCGGCGCAGCCCGCATTCATCGGCAGGTTCGCCCGCGCCCACCAGCTGAGCTGATCCCCGAAGACGGAGGAGAACGGCTCGATCGGGATGAGCATGTCGATGAGAGCGGCGAGTTTGGGCGGATCCTCCTCATCGAACCCGAACACGTTGGTCGGGCCCCACACCTGCCAACTGCCGGTGGCGATCATCGCGTCGGCCAGCCGACCCATCGCCTGGATCTCCCACGCGGGAACGCTCATCACCATGTTGAACAGGTTCACCGGCACGTTCGCCGGCGAGGATGACACGGCCGTCAGCGCGTACGGGACGCCGGACACACGCTCGGCGACCCCGGAACCACCGACCGGCGTCACGACGAAACTGGCGGCGCCGACGAGCGCAACACCAGCCGTCAGATACGACCTCATGGCGACAGACACAGGAACCCCCTTCACACGTTCACGACGGCCGACTCGACCCGGACTGCCCAGATCAGGCGATGGCGTAGTCCGATAGCGGATAGCGGTCCTGTTCCTTCACCGCGCTGCGGATCGAGGTCGGCCGGAACAGTGGCGCCTCACCGGAACCGTTGAACCAGTAGGAGTTCGACGACGCGCAGTTGCCGAGCACGAACACCGAATCGCCCAGCAATTCCGTCATCCGGTCCAGGAACCGTGCGTTGGCTTCTTCGGTGACCTCGAAGGTGGTCCCCCCGCGACGCTGCAACTCCCCCAGCAGGCGTTTCATATGCCGCATCTGGCACTCGACGGTGTCGAACCATGACATTCCGACCCAGGCATACGGACTGGACAGCGAGAGAAAGTTCGGGAAACCGGGGACCGTCAATCCCTCGTAAGCCTGGAACTTGTTCTCCCGCCACCACTTTCCGAGATTGCGGCCGTCGCGGCCGATCACCTCGAACGCCGGCAGGTTGGTGTTCCACACATCGAAACCGGTGGCGAACACCAAGGCGTCCACGACGCGTTTGGTGCCGTCGCGGGACACGATGCCGTCTGGTTCGATCCGGTCGATGCCAGCCGTTTCGAGGTGGACATTCGGCTTGTTGAACGTCCGGTAATAGGAGTTCGACAGCGTCGGCCGCTTGCAACCGTAGTCGTAGCGCGGCGTCAGTTCGCGGCGCAGTTTCCTGTCCCGAAGCGACACGAAACGGTGCAGTGCGGCCACACGCCCGGCGAACTTGTTGATCGGCTTGAAATAGCGGTACTTCCACATCGCGATCAACACCAGCAGATCGGTGAAGTTGTCGGTGGTGCGGCGGATGGCCCGCTGTGTGACCGGGCGCCGGGCGAAGGTCCGCTGGACTGCGGGAGCGAAACCGAAGTCCATCTTGGGCAGCACCCAGATCGCCGTGCGCTGATAGACCGTCAGGTCCGAAACCTGCTTGGCGAGTTCGGGAATGAGTTGCACACCGGTCGATCCGGTCCCCACGACGGCCACCCGCCGCCCCGCCATCGAGTAGCTGTCGTCCCACTTCGCCGCGTGCATGACACGCCCCTCGAAGTCGTCGATGCCGGGAATGTCCGGCATCTTGGGCTGCGAAAGATAGCCCGTTGCGGCGATCAGGAACTTCGCGGTCAGGGTCTCACCGCCGGCAACGTCGATCACCCAGACGTCGGCGTCTTCATCCCAGCGGGCGCCGTCGATGGTGGTGTTGAACCGCATGTATCGGCGCAGGTTGTACTTGTCGGCAACATGATCGGCATAACGCTTCAACTCCACGCCCGGCGCGTACAACCGTGACCAGTACGGGTTCGGCTCGAACCAGTAGGAATACGTCGTCGACGGAACGTCGACGGTCAGACCGGGGTAATGGTTGACATGCCACGTCCCGCCGAGATCATCCTCGCGGTCGATGATGACGAGGTTGTCATAACCCAGCCGGTTGAGCTGGATCGCCGCACCCATGCCCCCGAATCCGGCCCCGACGATGACCGCATCGAGTTGTCCCATCGTGCGGTCTATTCGCCGGAGGCGGCGGCGCTGGCGCGCGCCTTCGACGGACTCGCACCCCGATCCGCGGCGGCGCCGCCGACAGCGGCCGACGAGCGGGCGCCCCGCTGGCCTACGCGGGATTTGCGGACAGGCTCAGACGGGGCGGCGGGCTTCGCGTCCGCGTCGGCGTGGCCGCTGAGGTCGGCGGTCTCCGGTTCGCTTGCGGAAGCATCGCTGAGGTCGGCGGTATCCGGTTCGCTCGCAGGAGCATCGCTGAGGTCGGCGGTCTCCGGTTCGCTTGCGGGAGCATCGCTCAACGGCTTCTCGTCGATCGGATTCTCGGCAGGCTGATCCGCCGCGGCCACCGCAGCAGCAACCGGGGCGTCATCCTTGGCAGGCTTGCCGACCTGCGCCGGCGGGTTGTTCTGTGTAACCGGCGCGGCCGCAGGAGTGGAATCGACGACCGCAGGCTCGGGTGCATCGGCGACGGCTGCCGACACCAGTGTCGCGGCAGCACTCTGGGCGGGCGCCACCGGCGGCAGGCCCGGATCGATGGGGTTGCAGGTCTTGCAGAAGATCGGGACGAACGGCTTGAACAACGGCGTCAGCGCCGTGTACGGCCAGCCTTTGAGCAGGAAGCTCATCGGGACGAACGGGTTGAAGTCCAGCACCAGGGCTTTGCCCAGGCGGTCCAGCGTCGCGGCGATCTCCGCGCCGGTGATCGGTTTCGGCGTGTTCGTCGAGGGGTCGGCCTGCAGGTAGTTGATCAGCGCATAGGCCGGATCCAGCAGATTGAGCTTCACGTAGGCCCCCGACCAGGCCGTCTCGGTACCCTCGGAGCCCGGGATCGCGTCTCCGATGGCGCCCTCGGCTTCGCTGATCGGGTTGACGACCGTGGGGAACTGATAGCCCGCCGCCAGCGTGAAGATACCGGCTTTGAACATCTTGGCGAACATCGCGTCCGCGTCGGGGCAGTTCGGCCCGGCGTTGGCGGTGCACCCGGCGTCCATCGGCAGATTGGCCTTGGCCCACCAGGACAGATGCTCACCGACGACGTTGGAAATCGGCTTGAACGGGATCGCGAGGTCGACCAGCGCGGTGACCTTCACCGGGTCCGCGGGGTCGAACCCGAGCACGTTGGTCGGGGTGTAGACCCACCAGCTCCCGGTGACCTCCAGCGCATGGGACAGCCCGTTGAGCGCGTCGACGAACGCACGGGGAATGCTCGCGACGGCGTTGATGATGTTGGCCGTGATGTTGGCCGGTGAACCGGCGGTGTCCAGTACCACCGGCGTGTAGGTCTGCGGGGCGGAGATGTCGCAGCCGTCGGTGTTGTAACCCGAGCACGGCAGGCCGTTGCCCACGGCGGCGACCAGACTCACGGCGGCTTCGACGACCCGGGTTTCCGCCTTCTGCAACGGCGGATTGATCTGGGCGGCGGTCACGAAGCCGGCGCCCATCAGGGCCAGTCCCGTGGTGAGGTAAGTGCGAACGGCAGCAGGCATGGAACTACCTTCTCGGGTTCAGAAAAAACTCAGGAAAATATCAGGGTTTATCTTAATGAGACATTCAGATTCCAGCAAACCGCCGGTTCCTCCGGCTACAGGCCGCGTGCGGCCAACCAGTCAGCGATTCGTTCGGCGACGGTCGTCCAGCCCGGTTCGAGCATCATGTTGTGGCCCATCCGGTCGAAGAACACCGGTTCGGTGCGGTAGGCCCGCGCGGTGGCGCGGACCTCATCGGGGGTCACCGCGCCGTCGTCGAGTGCGCCGAGCACCAGCACCGGCGCCGTGACACGGTTGGGCTTCGGGAGCTTGACCAGGCCGTCGAGTCCCGAGCGTGAACTCTCCTCCTGCAGGCGGGCCGCGTAGCGGCCCACCAGAGCGTCGGGGGTGTGCGGCGAGAAGAAGCGCTCCCGGGCCAGTTCGGGGGTGCTCACATAGGGCAACGACACACCGGTGACCGTCAATTTCGTGAAATGCCACGGATGCCGACGTAGCCAGCGCAATCCCGATCGCAGGTAGCCCTGCGGGGGCATCGAACACATCAGCACAGCGGCCGGGGCGTCGTGGGATTCCAGGTACTTCTGCACGATGACCCCACCCATGGAGTGTCCGATCACCACGGGTGCGACCGGCAGGCTGCGGGCAACCGTGGCGACGTCGTCGATGTAGTCGGCGAAGGACAGGTCGCGCAGCCGCTTCGTCGTCGGACTGTTTCCGTGGCCACGGAAGCTCAACGCCACCGCGCGGTAGCCCCGGTCGGCGAAATAGCCGAGAAAGTGCTCCTCCCAGCACCATGCGGCGTGCCAGGCCCCGTGGACGAACAGCAGCGGAACGGGGTGCGACGCGTCCGGCGAGCCCCTGTCGATGACCTCAAGCACCGTCGATGACCTCACGCATCGCGACCAGCCTAAGGGCCGAGCATAAGATCGGCCGCACTATGAGTCTGCCCACACCGAGCGTCGCGAGGTCCGTCGTCGTCACCGGGGCCTCCTCCGGTATCGGAGCCGAGATCGCCCGCGGTCTGAGCCGGCGGGGCTACCACCCCGTCCTGGTGGCCCGGCGCGCCGACCGGCTCCGCGTGCTCGCCGACGAACTGGCCGCCGAGCACTCGGTGACGGCCGAGGTGCTGCCCCTTGATCTGGCCGAGGGGACGGCCCGCGCCGAGTTGGTCCAGCGCATCACCGAACATTCTCCCGCCGGCCTGGTCAACAGCGCGGGATTCGGCACGAATGGCCTGTTCCAGTCTTTGGACCTCCGGCGGGAGAGCGAACAGGTCACCGTCAACGCGCTGGCACTGATGGAACTCACCCACGCTGCGCTGCCCGGGATGATCGCGCGGGGGTCCGGCGCCGTCCTCAATGTCGGCTCGGTGGCCGGCTTCCAGCCACTTCCCGACGCAGCGGTCTATTCGGCCACCAAGGCCTTCGTCCAGACGTTCTCCGAGGCGGTGCACGAGGGCCTGCACGGCACGGGCGTGTCCTGCACGACGCTGTGTCCCGGACCGGTCCCGACCGAATGGTGGGAGGTGGCCGGCGCCGCGGTGACCCCGGAGTCGGGCCTCGGGCCGGTCGCGACCCCGGTCGGCGATGTCGCCGACGCCGCGATCGCCGGGATGCTCGACGGCAAACGTCTGGTCGTTCCCGGCCTGGGCCCCAAGCTGATGGGCGTCGGCGGCAGGTTTGCGCCCCGTGGCCTGCTGCTGCCCGTCCTGCGCCGGGCCGCTGCCCGGCGCGGCTGAGTCAGCGGTCCAGCCAGGCCCGGTTGCCGTAGGTGTCGAGGTGCACGACCTCGCCGACCGGGCGGCGCGTCGTCGGGCCGTAGCGGCCGCGCGGCCACCCCAGCGGTACGACGGCGCACGGGGTGACCGACATCGGCAGGCCGAGGATCCGGCGGGCCGACGCCTGGCTCCACAGCGGCAGGGTGATCAGCGAGGCGCCCAACCCCATGCTGCGGGCGGCCAGCAGCAGATTCTGAACACTCGGGTAGATCGACCCGAAGAAGCCGGACAGCGCCGCATGCGGCATCGGCAGGTAGGGCACCTTGCCCTCGCGCACGCTCAGGCGCAGGCAGGCGACCACCAGAACGGGAATCTCGGCGAAGTGATCGACCTGCCACTGCACCGCGCGGGCGGTCTTCGCCATCGACTCGTCGGCCTGCGCCGCCTTGCGAATGGTGGTGCGGTAGTAGAGATCCCACGCCTGCCGGTACCGCTTGGCCAGCTTGCGCTTGACCGCCGGATCTTTGACGACGATGAATTCCCAGTTCTGACCGTTGGCCCCGGTCGGCGCCCGCAGGGACAACTCGATGCACCGCAGAACCAGGGCGTCGTCGACCGGGTCGGGACGCAGTCGACGGATCGCGCGTTGCGTCATCATCGCCTCGACCATCGTCGTGTCGAGACGGGCGAGGGCCTCCGCGGTGGTCGGCACCGGGCCGGAGCCGTCGGCGAGGTTCCCGGGCGAATCGGTCAGATCAGACATTCGCGACAATCCACTGCGTGGTGAAACGTTGCACGCCGGGAATCTCCTGGACGATCTGGCCGGCGATGTACTTCTCGATCTGCCCGCCGATCAGCGGCACCCGTACCTGGACGGTGCCACTGAACCGCAGCACGGATCCGTCGGCGATCGGGGACAGCCCGGCGGTCCCGGCGCCCGAGATCGGGGCTCCGGTCGCGTGTATGGCGACATCGGCGTGCAACCCGGCGCCGACGACTCGCCAGGTCTCCTCACGGAAGACCTTGAGATCGCTGGGGATCGCCTTGGCGATCAGGCTCGGCAGCGTGTCATTGCGCATGTCCTGGATGGTCTTCACCAGGATTGTTCCCTGCGCGTCGACGTCGAGGCGGTCCAGTGCGATGGTGCCGCGGCCGTATTCCAGGAGGCGGGCATGCCAGTAGTCCTCGTCCGCGAACGCCGCGTGGACCTGGTCGACCGTGGCCGTGGATGGGGTCGAGACGTCGAAGGGCCGTGGCACGCCGTCTCGCCTACTCCGGCACCGCGGAGTGCGTACGCAACACGCGGTCGGCCAGATCGGCGGCAAACCGGCGGGTCTCGTCGAGTTGTTCCGCGCTGATGTTGGTGGGCGGAATCGAAACACCCAGGTACTTGCTCCGGTACTCCCCCGACCCCAGATAGCTCGTCAGCGACAGCATCGACCGAACCTGGTCGCCGGGATACCCGAAGTGGATGCCGCCCTCGTAGCGCCCGCCGGCTTTCTCGGCAAGCTTGCGCACCGCATTGAGGTTTTCCTTCCAGTAGCGGCGGCATACCACAAAGACCGCGAAAGGCTTGTCGTTCAGCAGCGGTCCGGCCTCGCTGGACTTGAGGAACGAGCGCAGCGGCATGCTGACGTCGCGCCACCAGGTCGGCGAGCCGATGCAGATCAGGTCGTAGTCGCCGCGCCGCACCTCGTCCGGTGTGCGAATCGTGCCGGTGGACTTCAGTGTCTGGGGCCCCAGCATGCTGAGGAAATCCCGCCACATGTGGTTCATCGGGAACCGCGAGAACCGTTCGGCGTAGCGCGGGTCGGTGAACTCGATCGGCGCGGTGTGCACCTCGCAACCCCGTTCGCCGAACACCTCGCCCGCGGCCTCGAGGACCTTGCGGGCCTGTCCGGTGTAGCTGTAGTAGAGCAGCAGAACGCGGCGGGGCCGGCCTGAGTTCTCATCACCGTCGATCACCGGCACCACCTCCCCTCACATGCCCGATCCGCGCGGATTTCGCGCACTCCAGCAACTACGAATACTCTCACACGCGTGAGCGACAGAGTTGCCGTGAACCTCACCGGCCCGGCCAAGACGATGCTCTCGACGCTGTACCTCAAGGCTCTCGACGCCGACTTCAAACGCCCGGTTCTGGCCGACGGTTATGCCAAGGAGGCCATCGCCCGGATCGACTTCGACTGGGAGTCGCTGGACATGAGCGCCGCATGGGCGCCGCTGTGCACCGTGCGCACCGCGCAGTACGACATCTGGGCGCGCCGCTTCCTGGCCCTGAATCCGCGTTGCACGGTGGTGCACCTCGGCTGCGGCCTGGACGCCCGGGTGTTCCGGCTCGACCCGGGCGCGGAGGTCGAGTGGTACGACGTGGACTTCCCCGACGTGATCGCGTTGCGCGAGAGGGTGTATCCGGCCCGGCCGCACTACCACCTCACGCCCAGTTCGGCGACCGACCCGTCATGGCTCGACCGGATTCCGGCGGACCGCCCGGTGCTGTTCATCGCCGAGGGCATCAGCATGTATCTGACCGAGGACGAGGGCATCGCCCTGTTGCGTCGCGTGGTGGACCGCTTCCCGTCCGGGGAGTTGCAGATCGACTTCTTCAACTGGCTCGCCATCAAGTCGCAGAAGACCCAGGCATTGGTGCGCAACTCCGGGTCGACGCTGTTCTGGGCGGTCAACTCACCGGACGACGTGCTGCGCCGGGTACCCGGAATACGCCTGCGCGAGTCGGCGACGTTCTTCGGCGCCAGCACATTCAGCCGGGTCACCGCGCGCTATCGCGCGGCCAAACGGGCGGCGCGCCTCGCGCCGGCACTGCGCAAGTCCCTGCAATACCACGTCTACGAGTTCGGGCCGATCGGCTAGCCCCCTCCGCACGACGATCAAGCGGCGACGAAGGAGCCGCGATGAGGAGTGCGGCAATCCGCCCCCCGCACGACGATCAAGCGGCGACGAAGGAGCCGCGATGAGGAGTGCGGCAATCCGCCCCCCGCACGACGATCAAGCGGCGACGAAGGAGCCGCGATGAGGAGTGCGGCGATCAGGGCGATCAGCCGGGTCACACCTGTCGGGCGGCGACCTCGTGGAGCAGGGATTCGATTGCCGCGATGCGCTTTTCGGGATCCGGTCCGTGCGAGTGGTATTCGATCTCCAGATGGCCCGCGAAGATCTTGCTGGTGTAGATCTCGATCCCGGCGCCGACGGCGAAGTAGAGCTCGCCATGACTGCCGGCCAGCGTCAGCTCCGGCGGGGTCGGCATCGGCGGCACGATCCCGTTGTCGGTGAGCATCACGACGTCGGGCAGTCCGGGCGGGTTGCCGACGTACTGCGGACTGAAGTGCAGGAAGGACTGCTGGATCACACCGTCGGCGATGTCCTTCTTGAAGGTATCGTTGATATCGCGGGCCAGGTCGACGATGTCGGTGTCCCGGCGGATCTCCGCCAGGTAGGTGGCGATCCCGACCGGGTTGGTGGATTCGGTGGCCGACACCGGCGGCGAGAGCAGGTAGCGCAGGTCCACCGGGTAGACATAGGGCACCGGGATGTTGGGGGTTCCGCGGACCCGCCACTCGGCGGTCAGGATGACCGCGGACAGCAGGGCGTTCAGCCCGAGCTTGTTGGCCCGGCAGAATGCCACGATCCGCTCGCTCTCCTCGGCCCCGAGCGTGCAGGAGACCATCGGAACCCGCTGCGGCACAGCGGGATTGGACTCAGTAGTGCCACGGCGTGAGGGGGGAAGGTCGTAGACGAACATCGCACCCAGCATGCGCTCGAGCCCGGATCGGTCCTTCCTCTCGACGTTGCGGTCGGCCAGCACCTTCTCCATCGGGTCGGGCGCGGGATTCACCGTCACCGGTTTGGTGTTGCCGGTGGTCACCAGATCGGTATAGGCGGAGAACAGTTCCTCGATCAGAGCGAACTGGTGGTGGCCGTCGGCGAGGCTGTGGTGGATGTAGAACGTCGGCTGCGCCTGACCGTCCTGGACGATCACCCGCAGGTGCACCAGTGCGGCGGTCTGGTCGAAGAACGGTTCCGGTGCCGTGGCCTCCGGACCGTCGAGTTCGATCACCTCGATGCCCGGGTGCAGCAGGTCGTCGAGAACGATCTCCCATCGTCCGTCGGGATCCTTCTCGAGATGGCCGCTCAGCACCGGATGAGACTGCAACAGCAGGTCGAAGGCATCCGACAGGGCGTCGAGGTCGACCGGCCCCTCGACATGGGCGGCCAGACCGACGAAGTTCTGCGTCTCGGCGAACATCTCCTCGCTGCGGGCGAGCTTCCGGATGGCCGATGAGGGAAACACGGTCTTCTACACCCCCCGAGGATCAGTCACGTCTGCTGGCCTTTCGATATCCGACCGCCAGCGGGATCGCGATGGCGGCGGCGATTCCCGCGGACCATAGCAGTGTTCCGAGCACCGGTTTGAAGACGGGGCCACCCATCGAGAGCCCCCGCATCGCCTCCACGACATAGCTGCACGGCTGGTGTTCGGCGAAGGGCTGCAGCCACGTCGGGAACTGATCGAGTGGCACGAACCCCGTGCTGAAGAAGAACATCACCGCCGCGATCACCTCGGTGGCCTGCGGCACCAGGGTGTTCTGGGCGTACAGCGCGATGGTCATGACCACCGCCGAGAAGGCCACGCCGAACACGGCGGGCATCAACAGCCAGGCCACGGCCTGCGGAAAACCCTGTGTGAAGCGGAAACCCAGCAGCAGGCCGACGCACATGACGAAGCTGGTGATCACGACGATACGGACACCTTCGGCGAGCAGCCGGGACAGCAGGCCCGATGCCCGGTGCGAGGGGACCACCCAGAACCGGGCCAGCAGGCCGTCGTCGCGCTCCCGCATGACACCGACGGCGACGATGATGGCGCCGGAGGTGGCCCCGATCAGCGACACCAGGGGGACGCTGCCGTAGAGCGCGCTGTGACCGGTGACCCGTTTGACGCCGTCGCCCAGTACCACGTTGAGCGCCACCAGGAAGAAGGCCGGGAACAGCAACGACTGCGCGACGGTGGCGGCGTCGCCGCTCCACCGCCGCAGAATGCGGGCGGTGAGCAGGGAGGTTTCGCTGATCAGGCTCATGGCCGCCTCGCCACCACGGCGTGCAGCCAGATGAAGATCACGATGATCGCAGCCACCCAGGCCAGCGCCGGGCCGATCACCGACCAGGTCACCGGTGGCGCCGCCGGGGTTGTGTCGCCGGCCAGAGCGCGCAGCGCGTTGAGCCACTGTGACAGCGGCTGGTCCCGAACGAACGGCTGAATCCAGGTCGGGAATCGTTCGACCGGCTGCAGGCCGACCGAGGCCAGACCGAGGGTGACCTGCGGAACCAGTAGCAGCGGGGCGGTCGCCTCGGGATTCTTGGTGGCCGCGCCGATCAGGTCGCCCATCAGCGCCAGGGCCACCCCGATCAACAGCGCCAGCACGACGAAACCGGCGGTGTGCCATGGTTCGCCGTGGAAACGGAATCCGATGATGTGGCCGCACACCAGCGACACCACCAGGGCCACCACGCAGCGGTACATGCTGGCCGTCATCCGGGCGGCCAGCGGGGTCAGCCTGGCCATCGGCATGGCGCGGAACCGACGGTTGATACCGGCCAGGGCGTCCATCGCCGAGCGGAACGCGGCCGAGACCGCGGCGAAGAAGATCGCCTGGACCACGATCAGCGGGGTGAGGTACTGCGCGTAGCTGCTCATCGGCTGCACCGCGCCGAGGATGTTCTTCAGCGGCAGGTAGAAGCCCACGGTGAAGACGATGGAGCCGACGATCTGGGTGGCCAGTTCACCGTTGGACAGGGTCGGCGCGATCATCCGGGTGGTCAGCGTCCACCACTGCTGGATCGTCGAGGGCATCGGCCTGGCCGATACCCCGATGGCGCCCGCCGTCATGTCAGTGCCCCGGCATCCACCGGGGCGCCGGCCTCCCGACGACCGGTGAGTTGCAGGAAGACCTCGTCCAGCGAGGGCCGCCGCAGCGCGATGTCCTGCAACTCGATGTCGGCGGCGCTGATCAGGTTCAGGGCCGACATCAACGTGGTGGCACCGTCGGGGGCCGGCATCGAGACGCGGTCCGAGGCGTCGGTCAGCGCGGCGCGGTTCTCCGCCGGCAGCAGTGAACCCAACGCCGCCGCCACCGCCGGGACGTCGTTCATATCGCGCGGGACGATTTCGCAATAGGTCCCGCCGGTGCGCTCCTTGAGCGAGTCCGCGGTGCCCTCGGCGATGATCGTGCCCTTGTCGATCACGATGATCCGATCGCTCAGTGAATCCGCTTCCTCCAGATACTGGGTGGTCAGCAGGGTGGCGATCCCGTCGGCCTTGAAATCGGATACCAGCTCCCAGATGGCCAGCCGGCTGCGGGGATCCAGGCCGGTGGTGGGTTCGTCGAGGAACACCACCTCCGGGCGGACGACCAGACCGCACGCGATGTCGATGCGGCGGCGCATGCCTCCCGAGTAGTGCTTGACGCTGCGGTCTGCGGCGTGGGCCAGATCGAAGCGGTCCAGCAGTTCGGCGGCCCGGGACTTGGCCTCGGCCTTCCGCAATCCCTGCAGCCGACCGAACATCACCAGGTTCTGCCGGCCGGTGAGCATGTCGTCGAGGGCCACCTGCTGACCGGTGAGCATGATCGAGCGGCGGACGCCACCGGGGTCGCTGCGCACGTCGTGGCCGGCGACGACCGCGGTCCCGGAGTCGGGGGTCGCCAGGGTCGACAGGATGTCGACGGTCGTGGTCTTACCCGCCCCGTTGGGCCCGAGCAGACCGAGGACCTCGCCGCGACCGACCTCGAAGCTGATGCCGCGCAACGCCACGACGGACCCGAAGGACTTCTTGAGGTCGTCGACGACGACGGCTTTGTCAGTGCTTGACATGGGTGATCTCTCTAGCCTTCTGTTATGCCGTGTCGATTGCCGACAGGTCCACAAGCGCCAATTCGTCTTCGGCGGAATCGATTTCGGTCTCGATGAGCGCTTCACCGGTCAGTTCCAGCAGCGCCGCGGAGAAGTGCCGCGACAGCGACTCGACGTCGGTGCGGCCGAGCCGACGCGTGTCGTACCACCAGTCGACGTGGATGGTCCCAGCGTAGCGGTACACCCGGAGTTCGATGGCGTGGCCGAGACCCGGCACCGCCTCCCGAACCGGCAGAGCCAGGTCGGTGTCGAAGCGGACCGGTTGGTCCGGCGACTGCCCGGCCGGCAACTCCGGGATGGTGCCCAGATGAGAGAAGAAGATGTCGGCCGGACGGATCGCGCCGAGCAGCCTGGCGGTCGGCGCGTAGAGGTAACGCAGCAGGCCGTAACCGATTCCGTAGTGCGGCACGGCTTTCAGAGTCGCGGCGATGGTGTCCAGCAGTTCGCGCGCGCTGGCCTGCCGGGGCGTGGCGGCCGGCACGACGATCGGATAGATGGTGGTGAACCATCCGACGGTCCGGCCCACGTCGACGTCGGGTCGCAGCACCGAACGGCCCTGACCGCCGAGTTCGATCGCCACCGAACCGTCACCGACGGTCGCCCCGACCGCGCGGCCGAGGGCGGCGAGCAGGATGTCGTCGAGGGGAACGCGCAGCCGCCGTCGGGCGTCGTCGACCTCGCCGGCCTGTTCGGCGGTCAGCACCGACGAGAGCCGGGCCAGATCTTGGGCGTCGGGCGGTTCGGGGGCCGGCGGCGCCACGCTCAGCGTCGGCCTGCGGACCACACTGAGCCAGTGGTCCCGGCTGTCCAGGACCGCCGGGTGCATGGCCAGGCCGGCGCACCGGTGCAGCCATTCCCGCCAGGAGGTGTTCACCGGCTCCAAGACGATCGGGTCCCCCGCCAGTCGCTGACCGAAGGCGGTGAAGACGTCGGTGAGCAGGATGTCCCGGGACGCGTGGTCCCCGGCGATGCCGTGCAGGCTCAACACCAGGTAGGACCGTTCGCCGGAGCTCACGTAGGTGGCGTTCAGCGGCTTGCCCAGCAGGTGGTGTTCCCGCATCTGATCGGCCAGAACTGCCATCACCGCGTCGCGCTCCTGCGCGCTGCCCGGCTCGATGCCCTCGGGCAGCGAGTGGGTGGACAACGCCGTGAACTCCTCCGGCTCACCGAGGCGCTGATCCCAGGTTCCGGCATGGTCGATGAGCCGAAGCCGAAGTGCGTCATGGTGATTCGCGACGGCGGTCAGAACCGCGCGGATGTCGTCGAGGCTCACATCCGGACGCAGCTGCAGGACCAGCGGCACCCGCCAGCTGCCGGCGTCGCGCAGGCCGTTCTCCAGGAAGTACGCGACATTCGGCGCCACCGGCGGATGGGCGCTGTCGTCGCGCGTCCGGCGGGCCAGACTGCCCTCGGCGTACCGGGCGGTCACCGCCCTGGCCAGCGAGGCGGGGGTCTGGTTCTCGTAGAGATCCTGCGGTGTGAGGTCGAGCCCTTCCTTGGCGGCCGCCATTGCGACGCTGATCGCGACCAGCGAGTCACCGCCCGCCTCGAAGAAGTTGGCGTTGCGGTCGATCCCGGAGATGCCCAGACACTGCGACCAGATGCGCGCCAAGGTGGCTTCCATCGCCGAGGTGCTGCTGGTCGCCGGGGCGGCAGCGCCCTGGTCGTCGGCCGACCCCGCGACGACGCCGGTGGCGCCGGACCCGAATCCGCTGGCCGGATTGTGTTCGACCCAATACCGTTGCCGCTTGAAGGGATAACCCGGCAGTGACACCAAGGTCGGCCGGTCCCCGATGCGCGGTGTCCAGTCCACTTCGATGCCGGCTGCCCAGAGTTGGCCCAGCGCCAGCAGGAAGGTGTCCTGGTCGCTGCGGTTCTGGGCCTGGTGCCGCATCAGCCGCACGGCGCGGTGACCGGTCGACCACTGCGGGTGGCGCATCGCCGAGGCGGTGAGGCTTCCACCCGGACCCACCTCGACGAAGACCCGGCCCGGGTCGGTGAGCAGCACGTCGAGTTCATCGGAGAACCGCACCGTCTGCCGGATCTGGCGCGCCCAGGTCGACGGGTCGGTCGCCTCGGCGGCCGTCATCTGAGCGCCGGTGACGTTGGACAGCAGCGGGATCTTCGGTTCACGCAGATCCAGCCTCGACAGGAACGCGGTGAACTCCGGGATCACCGGGTTCATCAGCCGGGAGTGGAAGGCGTGGGCGGTCCGTACCCGCCGGGCCACGATGCCGCTCTCTGCCAGCCGGGCCTGGAAGTCCCGGATGGCCTGCTCGGATCCGGCGACCACGCAGCTACCGGGATCGTTGATCGCCGCCAGGTCGACGTCGGGGGTCAGGTGCTCGGCGATGGCCTGCGGGCCGAGCGCAACCGCCACCATCACCCCCCGCGCGGAGGCGTGCATCAGCCGGGCCCGCATCGAGACCGCCTTGACCGCGGTCGGCAGGTCGAAGACCCCGGCCAGCGTTCCGGCGACCCACTCGCCGATGCTGTGCCCGGCCAGCGCCGCGGGGCGCACGCCGTAGGACTCGGCCAGTTTCGCCAGCGCGTATTCGACGGTGAACAGTGCAGGCTGGGCACGGTCGGTGCGTTCGAGGTTGCGGCCGGTGCCGTCGAAGACCTCGGCGCGGAGGTCGAAGCCCATCTCGGCGCCGAAGGCGGCCGCGCAGGCGTCGAAATGCTCGCGGAACACCTCCTCGCACTCGTGCAGACCGCGGGCCATCCCGATGTGCTGGGCACCCTGGCCCGGAAACATGAACACCACGCGGTCGTCCCGGGTGCCGCCGGGCAGCGCGGGCGCCTCGCCGGTGAACACGTTGTCGTGCTCGGCCGAACCCAGGACCGAGACCGCATGCTCCTGGTCGTTGACCACCGCCGCCATCCGGATCGGCTCCTGGCGCCGCCGGGTGAGCGTGTAGGCGGCGTCGGGCATGCTGACCTCGTCGGCGTCGGACAGTTCGGCCGCCAGGGCACTGCGCGCTCCGTCCAGAGCCTCGGATGTGCGTGCCGACAGCAGCAGCACCTGTGGGCCCGGGGTCGCCTCGGAGGTGACGAAGGTGGGCGCCTCCTCCAGCACGATGTGGGCGTTGGTTCCGCCGACGCCGAAGGAACTCACGCCGGCGCGGAGCACGCCGTTCCACTCCCACGGGCCGTCCTCACCGCGGACGCGGAATGGTCCGCGGTCGAGGTGCAGTTCGGGGTTGGGGCTGGTGAAGTGCAGTGTCGCCGGGATCGCCCGGTGTTTGAGGCACAGGATCGTCTTGATCAGGCCGGCCATCCCGGCCGCCGTCTCGAGGTGGCCGATGTTGGATTTGACCGATCCGAGGTAGCACGGCCCGGGCCGGTCCCCGTCGGAGATCGCGAAAGCCTGCCGCAGGCCTTCGATCTCGATGGGATCGCCGAGTGGGGTGCCGGTTCCGTGGGTCTCGACGTAGCTCACGGTGGCGGCGTCGACCTCGGCCACGGCGTGCGCCTCAGCGATGACCTCAGCCTGGCCGGCGGCGTTGGGAGCCGCGTAGTTCATCTTCGTCGCACCGTCGTTGTTCAGCGCGGAACCCCGGATGACGGCGTGGATGCGATCGCCGTCATCGAGGGCGTCCTGCAGCGGCTTGAGGACGACGACACCGACACCGCTGCCGAAAATCGTTCCGTCCGAACGGATGTCGAAGGGACGGCAGCGGCCGGTCGGCGACACCATCGACCCGGCCTCGTACCAGTAGCCGACGCGGTGCGGGACCCGGATGGAGGCGCCGCCGGCCAGTGCCATCTCGCACTCGCCGTTGAGGATGCTCTGGCAGGCCAGGTGGACGGCCACCAGCGAGGAGGAGCACGCCGTCTGCACCGACAGGGCCGGACCGCGCAGGTTGAGTTGATGGGCCACCCGGGTGGCCAGATGGTCCTTGTCGTTGCTCAGCGACATGTTGACCATCTCGAAGCTCGCGCCCTGCCCGATCACCATGCTCGGGTCGTAGTGCGACATCACGTTGTAGAGCAGATATCCACTGGTGGAACTGGTCCCGAACACCCCGACCGTCTTGTCGCTGTCCGCCGGGTCGTAGCCGGCGTCCTCCAGCGCATGCCAGGCGGCCTGCAGGAACAACCGGTGCTGCGGGTCCAGCATCCGGGCGGCCTGCGGAGTGAACCCGAAGAAGTCGGCGTCGAACTCCTCGATCCCGGGCAGCAGTGCGGCCCGCCGGACATAGGAGCGGTTGGCCAGGGCCTTCTCCCCCACGCCGGCGTCGATCAGGTCGTCCTCGGACAGGTCGACGATGGACTCCACGCCGTCGCGCAGGTTGCGCCAGAACTCCGACAACGACGCCGCGCCGGGGAACCGGCCGGCCATGCCGACGACCGCGATCGCGTTCGGCGGTGGCGGGGTTGTCGAGTAGCCAGTGTTGGGGCTCACGGTCGTTGTCTCACCTTTCGGCGCGCGGCGGCCTGTTGGCGGGCGGCGGCGCGCTGTTGTGCACGATCTCGAACGACATTCGGGCGTTCGGCGGTGGTGGCCTCGGCGAGGCCGAGTTGGCGGATCAGATCGACGGCGAGGTCGGCCAGGGTGGCGCCTTGCAGGATGAGCGCCACCGGTGGCTCCACTCCGAAGTCGGCCCGGACGGTGTTGCGCATCCGGACCGCCATCAGCGAGTCCATGCCCAGTTCGGTCAGCGGCTGATCGACGTCGATGGCGCCGTCGGCCGAGAATCCCATCACCGCCGAGATCCGCTTACGCAGGCGGGCCTTGACCACCCGTTCGGTCTCGCCGGCGTCGAGGTCACGCAGCGCGTCCGGGCCGGCCCAGTCGTCGTCGGCGTCCTCGACGTCGACTTCGCCGGCCAGGTTGGCGAAGTAACCCAGTTCACGAATCTCGGGGAAGGCGTCGACCGCGCGATCCAGCCGTAACCGGGCCACACCCACCTTGGTCAGGTTCCCGGCCAGCACGGCCTCCAGCGCCTCGAGGCCCTCGGCGGGAGCCATCGGGTCGAGCACGCTGAAAGCCAGGGACTTGGCCAGACCCACGTCCGCCCACTGTCCCCAGTTGATGGCGGTGGCCGGCAGTCCGGCGGCCCGGCGCCACTCGACCAGCGCGTCCAGCCAGGCGTTGGCCGAGGCGTAGGAGAGCTGTCCGGGCGAGCCGAGCAGCGACGCCATCGAGGAGAAGCCGGCCCACCAGTCCAGGTCACGGTCGGCGGTGGCGGTGTGCAGCCGCAGGGCGCCGCCGGCCTTGGGCGCCCAGATCGCCTCCAGGCTGTCCTGGCTGAGTCCGGCGACCAACTGGTCGTCGAGCACGGCGGCGGAGTGGATGACGCCCCGCAGCGGCCGCCCGCCCTGCTCGGCGGCGTTGACCAGTCGTTCGGCGACACCGGGCGCGGCGATGTCACCGAGTTCGACGACGACCTCGGCGCGGCCGCCCAGGTCGGTCAGGACCTCCTGTGCGGCCTCCGACGGGGCACTGCGCCCGTTGAGGACGACCCGCCCGGCCCCGGACTCCACCAGCCAGGCCGCCACCTTCAGACCGATACCGCCGAGGCCGCCGGTGACGATGTACGAGCCGTCCGCGCGGACGACCGCGTCGGCGCCGCGCTCGGGCTCCTCAGCCCGGTTGAGCCGTTCCACGAACCGTCGGCTGCCCCGCCAGGCCACGACGTCATCGGTGCTCGGCGAGGACAGTTCGTGAATGAGCCCCGCTGCGGCGGTGTCCTGCGGATCGAGGTCGAGCAGCGTGGTGCGCAGCGCGGGGTGTTCGTAGGCGAGCACCCGGATGAGGCCGCGCAGGCTGCCGATCACCGGGTCACCCGCCTCCGGACGCTTACCGCCGGTGTCCACTGCCAGCCCGCCGCGGCTGACCAGCCAGAGCCTCGGCGACTTGCCGTGCCAGCCGCCGGTGATGGTCCGCGCCGCCGCGGCCAGTGACCAGATCAATTCACGGGCATGGGCCAGCCCCGCCTCCAGGTCCCCACCGTTCGGCCGGTCGGCGGCGAGGAAGACCACGCCCACCGGCGGCATCGCGGGATCGCCCGCGAAATCGGCGAAGGCGTTCTGCACCTCGGACTCGTCGTTGAGGTCGGCGGTGATGACCCGGCGCTTGGGCGAGAGGAATCCGACGGCGAATTCCGCTGCAGCGGAATCGGGCCCGTCGGTGAGTACCAGCCAACTGCCCTGAGCATCACCGGTCAGCGGGGTCGACACCTCCTGCCAGGAGGCACGGAAGAGCTTGCGGGACAGGGGCAGCGGTACCGTCCTGCGCTGCACACGACGCAGGTACACGCCGGTCACCTCGGCGGTCGGGGTGCCCGACTCGTCCATGAGGGTGAGCTGTCCGACCGCATCGCCGCCGCCTTCGGCGATGCTGACCAGTTCGGCGCGGCACCGGGCCCGGCGGCCGACGTCGCCGAACACCCTGATGGACTCCATCGCAACGGGCAGATACGTGACTTCGCTTGACTCCGAGAGGAGTTCGGCCGGCATCGCGGCAGCCAGGGTCTGCAGGGCGGCGTCGAGCATCACCGGATGCAGCACGGCTCCGCGGTACGGAGTCGCCTCGTCGGGCAGAACGATCTCGGTCTCGGTCGGGCCGTTGGGCGTACGGACGATCCGGGTCAGCGCGGCGAAGGCCTGACCGTGGTAGGCGCCGGTGCGACGGAGTGCGGTGTAGAAATCCTTGGGCGCCAGCGTGACCGGAGCCTCGGCGCCCGCCACGCCGGGAACCGGTTGTGCCGGTGCATCCGCCTCCGAGCGCGCAATCCGCGCGACGGCGTGGCGCTTCCAATGACCGGACGCCGAGCGGGAGTGGATCTCGATCCGCGCGGCGCCATCCTCTTCACCGAACAACTGGGTGGTCACCCGGGTCTGCTCGTCCAGGGGCAGCATCTGCTCGACCTCGAGGCGGGTCACCACCAGCCCGCGCGGGGGCACACCCAGCGCTTCGCAGCCGGCGGCCAGCGCGATCTCGGCGAACCCGGCCCCGGGCATGACCGGCTGGCCGTGGACCTTGTGGTCGGCCAGCCACGGATTCATCTCCGTGCCCACATCGGACTGCCACACATGGGCACCGCCGGCCGGCAACTCGACGTGCATTCCGAGCAGCGGGTGCGCCCCGGTGAACTCCCTTCCCGCCTTCGGGGTCTGTGTCCAGTAGTGGGTGTGCAGCCACGGCGTCGGCGGCAGATCCACCAGCAGGTCCCTGTGTTCGGCGGCCCCGGTGTCCACCGGTGGGCGCACCAGCGCCAACTGGGTGTGGAAGGTCAGCGTCTCGGGCTGATCGCGGTTGATCGTTCCGGACACCCGACGCGTTGCGCTTGCCCACCGACTCGTTGATCGCGTGGGTCAGCAGCGGGTGCGGGCTGATCTCGATGAACGTGCTGTGGTCGGCGGCGGCTTCCTGAACGGCCCGGCTGAACCGGACCGGGTTGCGCAGATTGGCCACCCAGTAGTCGGCACCGAACATCGTTGTGCCGCCAGGGCATTCGGCCGTGTTGATCACCGGGATGGTCGGTCCGACCGGGGACCAGGTAGTCCAGGGCGCCGCGCAACTCTGGCAGGATCGGGTCGATGGTGGCGTGGTGGGAGGCCACGTCCACCTCGACGCGGCGGGCCAACAGACCCTGGGCGTCCACCTTCGCGATCAGTTCGTCCACCTGCTCGGGCGGGCCGGCGATCACCGACTGCTTCGGCGCCGCGTACACCGCGACCGACACATCGGGGTAGTCGGCGATCAGCCGCTCGGCGGAGCTGGCGTCCAGTTCCAGCAGCGCCATCGCGCCCTGGCCGGACAGCCGCGACATCAGCCGGGAGCGGGTGGCGATCACGTCCAGGCCCTCAGCCGGGGTCAGCGCGCCGGCCACCACCGCCGCGGTCACCTCGCCCATCGAATGTCCGATGACCGCGTCGGGCTCCACACCGTAGGAGCGCCACAGCGCGGTCAGCGCCAGCTGCATTCCCACCAGCACCGGCTGGATCCGGTCGATCCCGGTCAACGGCTCCCCCACCGCGAGCACATGGCGCAGCGAGAATCCGACCTTGTCGACGAACACCGGCTCCAACTCGTCGATCGCCGCGGCGAACGCCGGCTCGTCGGCCAGCAGCTGCCGACCCATCCCCGCCCACTGGGCGCCCTGACCGGAGTAGACGAAGACCGTGCCCGGGCCTGGCGAGGCTTCATGGGAGGCCACCACACCGGGGCCCGGGTTGGCCGGCGGCCAGTGCGCGCAGACCGGCGACGGCCTCGGAGTGGTCGCGGGCCGAGACGGTGGCGACGATGTGGTAGCGGCTGCGGTGGTTCAGAGTTGCCGCGACGTCGGCGATCGGGACGACCGATCCCGGTCCTCCCATCCAGTCGGCCAGCACGCCGGCGGCAGCGGCGACGCGCTGCGGCGGTCTTGCCGGACACCACCATCGTCGTGACCGTCGGGCTCGTGGCCTGCGCCGGCGCCACCGGCGCAGGGCCCTGCTCGAGGACGACGTGGGCGTTGGTGCCGCCCATGCCGAAGGACGACACGGCAGCGCGTCGCGGGCCGTCGGTCTGCGGCCACGGCACCGACTTGGTGGGAATGAAGAACCGGGTTCCGGACGGGTCGATCGCCGGGTTCCACTCGGTGAAGTTCAAATTGGGTGGAATCCGGGAATGCCGCAGGGCCAGCACCGCCTTGATCAAGCCGGCGATACCGGCAGCCGCTTCCAGGTGACCGAAGTTGCTCTTCACCGCGCCGAGCGCGCAGGGCACCTCACCGCGGCCGTACGCCGCGGCGAGCGCGTCGAACTCGATCGGATCGCCGAGTGCGGTGCCGGTTCCGTGGGTTTCGACGTAGTTCACCGAGCGCGGCGGTGACGTCGGCCGAGCGCAGTGCGCGGGCGATCACCTCACGTTGCGCCGGCGCGTTGGGCGCGGTGAGGCCGTTGGAGCGGCCGTCCTGGTTCACCGCCGAACCGCGGACCACGGCCAGCACCCGATCACCGTCACGCACGCGCGTCGGTGAGGCGCTTGAGCACGACCATGCCGGCACCCTCGCCGCGGACGAACCCGTCGGCCTGCGACGTCGAAGGCGTTGCACTTGCCGCGCGGCGACAGCATTCCCCATTTGCCCAGTGCCAACTGGGTTTCCGGGCGCAGGGTGAGGTTGACACCGCCGGCCAGCGCCAGGTCGCTCTCCCGCATCCGCAGGCTCTGGCAGGCCAGGTGTACCGACACCAGCGACGACGAGCAGGCGGTGTCCACGGCGACGGCCGGGCCCCGCAGGCCCAGCAGGTAGGCGATACGCCCCACCGTGACGCTGTGGGCGTTACCGGTCGCGGAGTAGGCGTCGATGGTGTTCGATGTTCTGCGCGGCAAGGCTTTGGTACTCGTTGTAGTAGACGCCGAGCATCACCGCGGCGCGGGTCTCACCGAGTTCGTCCGGCGCCAGGCCGGCGTTCTCCAGGGCCTCCCAGGCCACCTCCAGTGCGACGCGCTGCTGGGGGTCCATCGCCACGGCCTCACGCGGGGTGATGCCGAAGAAGTCCGAGTCGAAGCCGGCCACATCGGACAGGAACGCCCCCCACTTGGTCGGCATCCGGCCCGGTGCCATCGGGTCGGGGTCGTAGTACGCCTCAGCGTCCCAACGGTCGGCCGGGACGACCGTCACCGCGTCGGAGCCGTTGTCGAGGAACTCCCAGTACTGCTCGGGGCCGTTGATGCCGCCGGGCAGCCGGCAGCCGATGCCGATCACGGCGATCGGTTCGGCGCCGGAGATGCGGGAGGCTTTGTCGAACTGCTCGGACAGCGCACCGCGCTGCTCGGCCGTCATGGCCGAGATCCTGTCGAAGGTCGTCTTCATCGGATGTCGCCTTCCACGGTGGTTGATTCCACGCTGTCGAATAGGGCGTCCAGCACGCTGAACGAGTCGTCTGAGATCTCCTCGGCCGGCGGGGCCTCGGGTTCGGGCGCCGGAGCCATCAGCCCGGCCACGTGCGCGGCGAACGACGTGAGCGTCGGATGATTCCACAGCATGGTGGCCGACAACTCCATCTGCACCAGCGCCTTGGCGTCGCGCAGCAGGGTCATCGCCATCATCGAATCCAGGCCGAGTTCCGGGAAGGGCCGGTCGAAGTCGACCGCGGCCTCGGGCATCCCGAGTTCGCGGGCCAGGATCACCCGGAACCTGGTGCGCAGTTCCTCGACGATCTCCTCCGAGGTCAGCTGCGACCAGTCCGGAACGTCGACGGGCGCTGCCGCCGGTCCGGCGTCGGCCATCGTCGGCACCGAGTCCACCCGGGCGTAGCGCAGGCCGCGGATTTCGATGAGGCTGCCGCCGTCGGCCGCCTGGGCGCTGACGTCGGCGACCAGTTCGCCGGCGGCGCCGGCGCGCCGGCGCACCTCGACCACCGCGTCACCGGCCGGCCCGGCTCCCAGCGAAACGCCGGCGAGGGCCGACGGCAGCATCAGCGCCTCCGAGCCGTCGAGCAGGCGAACCAGATGCACCGCGGCGTCGACGAGGGCGACCACCGAGGCGTCGGGCACGCCGATTCGGGCGCGCAGTCCGCCCGGCACCGCCTCGCCCCCGCTCACCGTCCACTCGAACGGCCGGCCCTCGACACCGGAGGAGCGCTGCAGTTCGGTGATCGCCGCCGGGTCCCAGGAAACCTCCGGGATCTCGCCGGCCTCGGCTGCGGGTTCATCGGGGAGTTCGGTGAGGATCCGGGCGCTGCAGTGCCGGGTCCAGCGGTCGGCCGGGGTGTCCGGTCCGGTGCTGGAGGACACCGTGATCGTCTCGGCGTTGGCGACGACGTGGATGACGCGCGGCGCTTCGGCGACGATCGGGTACTCGAACCGGACATCGCCCAGTGCGGGAGCATCCACTCCGGCCGCGGCGGCGGCAAGGGTCTGCACGCAGCACCGAGAACGGAACAACCTCCACACCCCGAACGCGGTGTGCGCCCGGGTACGGCAAGGCGGCGGGCAGCAGTGCGGCACGCCAGGTGCGTCCGGCGGCCGCCCCGGTGTCGACCGGTTCGCCGAGCAGGGTGCCGAAGGCCGGCGCGGGTACCTGTCCGATGTCGGCGGCGTCACCGCCGGGGCGCAGATAGCTGAGGACCGGCATCGGGGCCGCCATCCCATAGGCGTCGGCCAGACGCTGCCAGTCCGCGCCGACGACGACGGACTGGACGCCCGCATCGGGGCTCAGTACCGACGGGATCATCCGGATGGCGACGTCGTTGGGCATCGGATGCAGACCGGCTGATTTCGTCGACGGCCGTTCGTCGGCCCAGGTCTTCCACAGGCCCCACTCGATGACGGTCGCCGCCAGGCCGAGGGTGCGCCGGGCGTAGGCCAGCGCTCCGAGGTAGGTGTTGGCCGCCGTGTAGTGGGCCAGCCAGCGCGACCCGAGGATGCCGGTGATCGAGGAGAACAGCACGAAGCGACGCACCGGGGTTCGCAGCGTGAGCCGGTGCAGCACCGCAGCGGCGTCCAGCTTGGACCGGAACATCGAGGTGACGTCGGCGTCGCTCATCTCGGTGAGCAATGCTTCGCTGCCGGACAGGGCGGCCAGGTAGACGCCCTCCAGTGGCGGCAGGTCGGCGCCGAAACGGCTGAACAGCGCCGACATCGCGGTCTCGTCGGCCGCATCGGCGGCAACCTCGACCAGAGTGGTTCCGGCGGCCGCCAGTTCCGCGGCCAGCTCCGCCAATTGCCCTGCGCCGCTGCGGGATACCGCGACGACCGTGGAGGCGCCCATCTCGGCGAGCTGGCGGATGAGATACGGACCGACGTTGCCGGTGGCTCCGATCACCAGGTGGCTGGAGTCGCTCTCCAACCGGGTCAGCGCCACCGCGGGCACCGAACTGGGCCGCAGCCGCGGCACATGGCGCAGACCGCGACGGTAGACGGCCTGATCGTCGTCACCGGACGCGGTCTCGGCGGCCAGGATCCGTGCGACCAGTTCGGCGGGCGTGGATTCGTCGACGTCGACGAGCCCGGCCCAGATCTCGGGGTTCTCCAGCCTGATGGTCCGCCCCATGCCCCACAGAAGGGCATGCGCCGGATCGGCACGGTCGCCCTCGTCGATCGGCTGGCCGTTGCGGGTCAGGATGAAAAGCTTTGGCGCCTGAGGCATCTCGGCGAGAACGCAGACCAGCCGGCGCACGGTGTTGAAGAGGTGGTAGCCGGCTGCGGCCTCGATACGCCCGACCGGTGACGGAGCGTAGACCACGTAGTCGACACCGGCCAGTGCCGGCCGCAGCGCATCATCCTCGACACCGGCGTGGCCGCCGACCGGCAGCGCGCGGGAGCCCGCTCCCATCAGTGCGGCCAATTCCTCGGCCGACCCCGCCTCGCCGAGCACCAACCAGTCCCCGCCGGCGCCGGCAGCCGGGAGCTCGCGGACCGGCCAGGTCAGTTCGTGGAACCAGTCCGCCGACCCGCCGGTGGACCGAGTGGCGGCCGCGGCGGCCTCGGGTGCCGCCGCGTCGACGTCCAGCCAGTGCCGGGTGTGGTGCCAGGGGGTGGCCGGCAGGGTCAACCGCGGCCCGCCCGGATGCGGCAGGTCCGGCGGCCGCACCGTGTGGGTGGCGTTGAGGTTGGCGTGGAAGGTGAAGGTGTCGTTGGTGTCGCGCTGCAGCGTTCCGAGCGTGTGGTGGTGGACGCCCTCGAGGCTCTGGTCGACGGCGTAGCTGAGCAATGGATGCGGGCTGACCTCCACGAAGACGGCGTGCTGGGCGCCGGCCGCGGCCACGGCCTGGGTGAATCGCACCGGATTGCGAAGGTTGTCCACCCAATGGTCTGCGTCGAAGCGCTCCTGCCCGCCGGTGCGGCCGCCGGTGGTGACGAACACCGGGATGCTCGGCGGCTGCGGCGTCAGGTCGGCCAGTTCGGCACGAAGGTCCGCAAGGATGGGGTCGATGATCGAATGGTGGGAGGCGACGTCGACGTCGACCCGCCGGGCCAGGCGGTCCTGGGCGGACACCACCGCGATGACGGCGTCGACCTGATCGGGCGGGCCGGCGATGACGACCTGGCGCGGGGAGGCCTCGACCGCCACGGCGACCCCGGGGTAGTCGGCGAGCAGTTCCTCGGCCGCGGGGCCGGACAGTTCGAGCAGTGCCATCGCGCCCTGCCCGGACAGCCGCTTCATCAGACGCGACCGGGTGGCGATGACTTTGAGGCCGTCAGCCGGGCTCAGCGCACCGGCCACCACCGCGGCGGTCACTTCGCCCATCGAGTGGCCGATGACGGCGTCCGGGGTCACCCCATACGCCCGCCACAGCGCGGTCAGTGCCAACTGCACGCCCACCAGCACCGGCTGGATCCGGTCGATGCCGACGACCGGCTCGGCTGACTCGAGGATCCCGCGCAGCGAGAACCCGGCCTGCTCGACGAACGCCGGCTCCAAGTCGTCGACGGCGGCGGCGAAGGCCGGTTCCTCGACCAGTAGCCGCCGGCCCATGCCGGCCCATTGCGAACCCTGACCGGAATAGACGAAGACCGTGCCGGTCCCGCACGGGCCGGAATGCGGCGCTGTGATGCCGGGGGCCGGGTAGCCACCGGCCAGGGCGCGCAGCCCCTCCACCGCCTGCTTGAGGTCGGTGGCCGTGACGGTGGCGAACTGCGGGTGTCGGGCCCGGTGGTGGTTGAGGGTGTGCGCCACGTCGGCCAGCCGGATGCCGGTGCCGGCCTGGCCGTCCAGCCAGTCGGCCAGCCGCCCGGCCGTCGCCGCGATCCGTTCGGGCGTGCGGCCGGTCACCAGCAGGGTGTTGACCGGCGGCTCCGGTTCGCCGGGGGTCGGCTCGGTCGCCGGCGCCTGCTCGACGAGCACATGGGCGTTGGTGCCGCTTACCCCGAACGACGACACCGCGGCCCGGCGCGGACGGTTGACCTCCGGCCAGTCCATCGGCTCGGCGGCGATGACGAACTTCGACGCTCCCGGGCCGGCGTGCGGGGTGAGCGTGGTGAAGTGCAACTGCTTGGGAATGTGCCCGCGCGCGACGCTCAGCACGGTCTTGATGAAGCCGGTGACGCCGGCCGCCGATTCCAGGTGGCCCAGGTTGGTCTTGACCGAGCCCAGCACCAGCGGCGCCGAGCCGTCGCGGTCACCGTAGACCTCGGCGAGCGCGTCGAGCTCGATCGGATCGCCGAGACCGGTGCCGGTGCCGTGCGCCTCGACGTAGTCGACCTCGGCCGGGGCCAGGCGTGCCACCTGCAGCGCCTGGCGCATCAGCGCCTGCTGAGCCGGGCCGTTGGGGACCGTCTGGCCACTGCTGGCGCCGTCCTGGTTGACCGCCGACCCGCGCACCACGGCCAGCACGGTGTCGCCGTCGCGCTGGGCGTCCTCCAGGCGCTTGAGCACCACGATGCCGCAGCCCTCGCTGCGGACATAGCCGTTGGCGTCGGCGTCGAAGGATTTGCAGGATCCGTCCGGAGAGAGCATCCCGAACCGCGAGCAGGCGATGCTGTTCTCCGGGCTCAGAATCAGGTTCACCCCGGCGGCCAGCGCCGTGTCGGTTTCTCTGCGGCGCAGGCTTTCACAGGCCAGGTGGATCGAGACCAGCGACGACGAGCAGGCGGTGTCCAGCACCACCGCCGGGCCGCGCACGCCGAGGAAGTAGGACAACCGTCCGGCCGCGAAGTTCGGCGCGTTCCCGAACGGGATGTAGGCATCGATCTGCTCGCGGCGCAACTTGCCGGCCACCGAGTGGTAGTAGTCATTGGTCGTCAGTCCGATGAATACGCCGGTCTGCGTGCCGCGGATCGACTGCGGGTTGATTCCCGCGTTTTCCAAAGCCTCCCAGGCGACTTCGAGCAGCAGCCGTTGCTGGGGATCGATCCCGGCGGCCTCCCGCGGGGAGATGCTGAAGAATTCGGCGTCGAACTCGTCGGGCTTCCACGACGTCAGGAACCCGCCCACCCGGTTGCAGATGGTGCCCGGCACGGTGTGGTCGGCCGAGTAGTAGGCGTCGGCATCCCAGCGGTCGGCCGGCACCTCGACGACACCGCTCGCGCCGTCGGACAGCAGCGTCCAGAAGTCCTCGGCGTTGCTCACCCCGCCGGGCAGCCGGCAACCGATACCCACCACGGCGATCGGCTCGGTGGAGGCCTTCTCGGCGATCGCCAGGCGTGCGGTCAGATCGTCGATCTTGCGCAGCGCCTCGGTGATGATGGCGCGGCGGTCAGGCGACGGGGCAGTCATGGCGGTTTAGCTCAGTCTTTCTGATAGTTGCTTCAGCAGTTCGTCTTCGGCCAGATCACCGTATTCGTCGTCGTGGTCATCGCCGCCCGAGGTGACGACAGTGGCCGTTTCGGGCAGCTTCGCGGCCAGGTATCCGACGAGTTCATCGACGGTCGGATAGTCGAAGATCACCGACGCCGGCAGTTCCTCGCCGAGGGAGTCGCTGAGCGATCGCCGAAGCGCCACGCTCATCAGGGAGTTCATCCCGGACTGAAAGAACCCGGCGGTGCGGTCCACCAGGTGCGCCGAGGCGATGCCCATCGCCTCGGCCACCAGTGCACAGACGTGGTCGGCCAACATCTGGTACCGCTGCTCGGGTTCGCAGCCGGCGAGTTCGGCGCGGAACCCGGTTGCCCCGCAGAGCATGTCACCGCCCGGGTCGGTCATCAGCTCATCGACGATCCGCAGCGCGGCTCGGGTGCGATAGGCCCCGGCCAACCGGTTCCAGTCGGCGGCGACGACGGCGCAGCAGACCGGTGCGTCCGGACCGGTGAGCACCGACAGCGCGCGGATCGCGGTGTCGTCGGGCATCGGCAGCAGCCCGGAATCCAGGGAGATCTGCCGTTCGGCGTCGGACTGGTTGTCCGCCAGCGACTTCCACCAGCCCCACTCGACGGCGGTGGCGGGCAGACCGGCCGCCCGACGCGCGTAGGCGAAGGCGTCCAGGAAGGTGGTGGTGGCCGCGTAATGGCCCAGCCATCGTGAGCCGAGCAGACCGGAGATGGACGTGAACAGCACGAATTGGCGGACGGCGTGCCTGAGCGAGAGCGTGTGCAGCAGCCAGGCGGCGTCCAGTTTCGGTCCGAACATGGCGGTGACATCGGCTTCGGTCATATCCCGCAGGGTCGTCGGGCCGCCGCCGAACGCGGCCAGGTAGACGCCGGCCAGCGGGGGCAGGTCGGCACCGAAACGGTCGAACAGCGCACTGAGCGCAGCGTGGTCGGATGCGTCGGCGGCCACGCTGACCAGCCGGATCCCGCGCTGTGAGAGGGTGTCGGCCAGGGCGTCGAGCCGGTTTCCGGGGTTGCGGGAGACCGCGACGATGGTGGTGGCGCCCTGCCCGGCGAGATAGCCGATCAGGTGCGGGCCGATGTTGCCCGTCGCGCCGACGACCAGATGGCTGCCCTGCGGATCGAGCCGAACCTGGCTGGTCGCCGCCGCGGGAGTCTGCCGCAGACGCGCGACCCGTCGCACCCCGGCGCGGTAGACGACCTGGTCCTCGGACCCGCCGCCGTGCGCCTCGGCCAGCACCCAGCCGCCGGCGAGTTCGGCCGGAACCGATTCGTCGACGTCGATGAGCCGGCCCCAGATCTCGGGATGCTCCAGGGCCAGCGTGCGGCCCAGGCCCCACAGCACCGCATGGGCGGGATTGGCCCGGTCCCCGGCGTCGATGGGTGCGGCGTTGCGAGTCAGCATGGTCAGCGTCGGAGGCAGTGGGCGGTCGGCCATCGCGACAGCCAGTGTGCGCGCCGCGGTGAAGATCCGCCGGCCGGCGGCCGGCTCCCAGGAGGCGGCGCCGGGACCGGCACCCTCGGGCGCGTAGAGAACATGGGTCACACCGGAGAGTTCGGCGATCACCGCATCGGGATCGTCGGCCAGTTCCGCGGGCTCGACGACGGTCACGGAATCGCCGCCGAGCCGGCGCGCGATCTCGGCGCCGATCGCGGGTTCGGCGATCACCAGCCAACTATGGCCACCGGCCGCGGCGGCTTCGTCGCCCAGTGGGCTTGCCGGCCAATGCATTTCGCAGACCCATTCGGCCGGAACCACCGAGGCCACGGGGCGGCCGGCGTTCGCGATGCGCTCGCCGGACGGGCGCCGAGGCGGTTCGGGCACCCAGTGGGGCCGGTGTTGCCATGCCGTCGCCGGCAGCGCGACATGGGGCTCCGGCGGATGCGGGGTCATCGGGGGGTGGATCGTGTGGGTGGCGTTGAGACTGGTGTGGAAGGTGCACGTGTCGTCGCCGTCGCGAACCAGGGTGGGCAGCGCGTGGTGGTGCACTTCGCTGAGCGTGTCGGCGATGGAGTGGGTCAGGATCGGGTTGGGGCTGATCTCGATGAAGGTGCCGTGGTCGGCGGCGGCCGCGCTGACCGCCTGCTGGAAGCGCACCGGCCGTCGCACGTTGGCCACCCAGTAGTCGGCGTCGAGGACCGGGGTCACAGCCGGGGCGGAGACCGTCGAGAACATCGTGACGCCAGGTACCCGCGGGACCAGGTCGGCCAACTCGGCCTGCAGGGGCTCGCACACCTCGTCCATCAGCGCGGTGTGGGACGCCACCTCCATGTTGACCCGCCGGGCGAACCGGTTCGCGGCGGTGGCCGCGGCGATCAGCGCCTCGACGGGGCCGACCGGACCGGCCACCACCGTCTGGCGTGGTGAGAGATAGCCGGCGATCTCCACCCCGGGGTAGTCCGCGATCAGCGTCTCGGTCGCGACGGCGTCGGCCTCCAGCAGAGCGACCCCGCCCTGGCCGGCCAGCCCCGACATCAACCGCGAGCGGGCCGCGATGACCGCGAACCCCTGCGCCGGGGTCAACGCCCCGGCGACCACGGCCGCGCTCACCTCGCCCATCGAGTGGCCGATCACCGCATCGGGATGCACGCCGTAGGAGCGCCACAGTGCCGTCAGCGCCAACTGCAGCCCCATCACCACCGGCTGTACCCGCGCGTCACCGCGGACCTCGTCGCCGTCGGCGATCACCTGCCGCAGTGAGTAGCCGACCTGCTCGACGAACACCGGCTCGAGTTCGTCGACGGCAGCGGCGAATACGGGCTCCTCGGCCAGCAATCGCCGGCCCATGCCGGCCCACTGGGACCCCTGACCGGAATAGACGAATACCGTGCCGGGCCGGCAGCGGCCCGGATGTGGGGCGACTACGCCCGGCGCGGATCGGCCCTCGGCCAGCGCCGCCAATCCCGTTGCCGCCGAGGCGCGCTCACGCGCGCACACCGTGGCGAACACCGGATGCCGGCTGCGGTGATGGTTGAGGGTGTGGGCAACCTGCTCCAGGGGCACCTGCGCCCCGGCGCCGTCCATCCAGCCGGCCAGCGCCCCGGCCGACGCCGCCACCCGCGCCGCGTCCCTACCCGAGACCACCAGCGTGCACACCGGGGAAACAGGCAGCGAATCGGGTGGGGATTGGGCCGGCGCCAACGCCGGGGGCCCCTCGATCACCACGTGCGCGTTGGTGCCGCCGAACCCGAACGATGACACACCCGCGATCCGCCGTTGCGGTTCGGCGCCTTTCCGGGCCGGCCATCGCGTCGGCTCGGCGGCCACTTTCAGCCGCAGCTTCTCGAACGGGATGTGCGGGTTCGGGGTCGTGTAGCCCCGGTTGGGCGGGACCACGCCCCGGCTCACCGCCAGTACCGCCTTCGCCAGCCCGGCGATCCCGGCGGCGGCCTCCAGGTGACCCAGATTCGACTTGACCGAGCCGATCAGCAAAGGCGCCCCGGCCGGGCGGCCCTTGCCCAGCACCGTGCCCAGCGCGCGGGCCTCGATCGGATCACCCAGCAGCGTGCCGGTGCCGTGCGCCTCGACGTAGTCGACCTCGCGCACGTCCACCCCGGCGTCGGCGTAGGCGGCCCGCAGCACCGCCATCTGCGCCGCCGGGTTCGGCGCCATCAACCCGTTGGACCGGCCGTCCTGATTGACCGCCGAACCCCGGATGACCGCCAGCACCCGATCACCGTCACGCACCGCATCGCCCAGGCGCTTGAGCACCACCACCCCGGCACCCTCACTGCGCACGAAACCGTCCGCCGCGGCATCGAAGGCATGACACCCGCCCGACCGCGACAACACCTCGGCCACATCGAAACCGCGCGTCGGAGCCGGGGTCAGCACCACGTTGACCCCCGCCGCCAGCGCGGTGTCCGACTCCCCCGAACGCAGACTCTGACACGCCATGTGCACCGCCACCAACGACGACGAACAGGCGGTGTCGACGGTCACCGACGGGCCCCGGAGATCGAAGGCGTAGGACACCCGGTTGGCGATGATGCTCAGCGCCCCACCGGTCGCCGACCAGGCGTCGACCGCCGGCAGGTCGGCCGTCGCGATCTGCCAGTACTCGGCCGAGCAGGCTCCGGCGAACACACCGGTGCGGGTCTCGGCCAGCGCATCGGCGGGGATCCCGGCGTCGTCGAGAGCCTCCTGGGTGACCTCCAGCAGCAGCCGCTGCTGGGGATCCATCTTGTCGGCCTCCCCCGCCGGGATCTCGAAGAACTCCGCGTCGAAGTCGGCGATGTCCTCGAGGTAGCCGCCCCATCGGGTGGTCGCGGCGAGGACCGCGGCGTCGTCGGCCGAGCCGTCGGAGAATCGGGACCACCGGTCCTGCGGCACCTCCCGGACCCCGGACTCACCGGCTGCGAGGAGGTCCCACAAGTCGTCCAGTCCGGACACCCCGCCCGGGAAACGGCATCCGACTCCGATCACCGCGATCGGCTCGTGCCCGGTGACCCGTGCCGTATCCACGAAGACCGGTTCCACCTCCCCGCCGGTGAGGAAGCGGGCCAGGGCGGTGACCGTCGGATACTGCCAGAACTCCACCGGCGACACCCCGCGGCCCAACAACTCCGCCAGCCGGCCGGTCAGGACCACCGCATCACGGGATCCGACGCCGAGATCGTGCATCGAGGCGCCGCGGTCGATCTGCTCGCGGCTGCAGTCCAGCGTGTCGACCAGATAGTCGACAAGCCACTGGCGAAGGTTCTCCTCGTTCCAGTCTGAGGTCATGGACTGACGTCCAATCGGCTGAACTCACCGGAGCGATACCGCTCCCTGGACGCCGAACGCCGCACCTTCCCACTCGTCGTGACCGGAATCGAACTCCCCCCAACCAGGACCAGATCGGCGACCCGCACGCCGTGGGCCTTCGAAATCGCCGCTGTCACTTGGGGTTTGAGCTCACTCAGCGCCTCGGCATCCTTGGCCTTGGTTTCGGCGACGACGACGAGTTGCTCGTCGACCCCGTCCGCAACAGAGATCGCGGCCACCCGGCCACCGGTGATCTTGGAGACGGTGGCCTCGATGTCGTCGGGATAGTGGTTGCGCCCGTCGACGATCAGCAGATCCTTCATCCGGCCGATGATGTAGAGCTGCCCGTCGAACATCACCGCGAAGTCCCCCGACCTCAGCCACGGTCCCGCCGGCGTGCCCTCGGCCAGCTGTCCGTGGAACACCTGCTCGGTCAACTCCGGATTTCGCCAGTACCCGGCCGCCACCTGGGGGCCGTGCACCCAGACCTCGCCCACCTCGCCGGCCGGCTTCTGCACCCGGGTCTCCGGGTCGACGATGCGGAAATCGCACGCCCGCGGCGGGCCGTGGCTCACCAGTTCCGACCCGCCCGACTCGCACAACTCGGCGCGCCCGGCCGTCAGTGTGTCGGTGTCGAAGCGCACCACGGTCGGCGGCCGCCCGCCGGGCGAGGAGGCCACGTAGACCGTCGCCTCGGCCATACCCCAGGTGGTGCGCATCGCGTAGTCCGGCAGTCCGAACTCGGCGAAGCGCTTGTTGAACCGTCGCACCGTCGAACCCCGAACCCGCTCTGCGCCGTTGATCATCACGGCCACCCGGCTCAGGTCCAGTCCGGCCATGTCCTCATCGGAGGTCCGCGCCATGACCACCTCGTAGGCGAAGTTGGGGCCGGCGGTGTACGCATTGGGGTTGGCCGCCAGGTGCTGCAGCCAGCGAACGGGCTTCTGCAGGAAGGACACCGGGCTCATCAGCACCGCAGAGCATCCGGTGTAGAGCGGAATGCAGATGCCGACGACCATCCCCATGTCGTGATAGAAGGGTGCCCACGACACCACGGTGAGCTCCCGGGGCGGAAAGTCGAAGGCCTCGAGGTAGTCGGGAAACGCCTGATCGAGGTTCGCCACCACGTTCGCGTGGGTGATCGACACCCCGGCCGGCCGACGGGTGGACCCGGAGGTGTACTGCAGGTAGGCGATCTTCGGAGCGTCATGCAGCACCGGTGGTTTCGCCGGCGAAAAGAAGTCCAGCGCGTCGATCTCGATGACTTTCGGGGGCCGCTGCGAGGACAGGCCCTGGGTGTACCTGCGGACTTCATCGACCACCGCTGAAGTGGTCAGGACCGCGACGGGTGTGCTGTCGCCCATCGCCCCGGACACCCGTTCGTCATGCTGACCTGACTGCGGAACCGACAGCGGCACGGCGATGAAACCGGCACGGATCGCCCCGAGGAAGCCGACGATGTAATCGAGACCCTGCGGGGCCAGCACCACCGCTCGCTCCCCCGGCGGACCGAGTTTGGCCAGTGTCTCGGCGACGACCTCGACGCGGTCCCGAAGTTCCGACCAGGTGATGCTCTCGGCCACTCCGGCCGGGTCGGACTCGTAGTCGTAGAACGTATAGGCGGTGTCGTCGGGCTGCTCATCCGCCCGACGCTCGATCAGCTCGGGGATCGTCATTGTCTCGCTCACCGTGGAGAACCCTTCGTTGTTATGACGTCGACTCGACGGTGTCGAACAGGGAGTCCAGCACGCTGCCGGCCGAATCGTCTTCTGCCTCTGTGTCATCGGCGGCCGCTCCGGGCACCAACCGGATGGCCAGGTAGTTGGCGAAGCTGGAGATCGTGGGGTGGTTGAACAGCATCGTCGCCGACAACTCGAGGCCGACGAACTGCTCGAGCTGGCGCCGGATCGAGATCGCCATCACCGAGTTGAGGCCCATCTCCGCGAACGGCAGGTCCACCTCGACCTGGTCCTGCGGAATGCGCAACTCGGCGGCCAGGATCGCCCGCAGCCCGTTATGCAATTCCGCTCGCAGTTCCTCGGGATCCATCAGCGACCACGCCACCGTCGGCGCGGCGACCTGCCGGGTGTCGAGGTCGGAATCGCCCGCCTGCATGGGAGCCATCACGACCTGGGCCGCGTCATAGCGGCTGGCATACTCCCATGCCGCGGACGCCTCGGCCGGCCGGACCGGACGCGATCCGGCCCGCTGCAGCTCGTCGATGACGATCTCGACGTCCTTGCCGAGTCCGAGGCCTTCCCAGACCACCCAATCCAGGCTGACGGTGTTGTCACCCTGCCGGTGGCGGGCCCGGGCCAGCGCGTCGAGATAGGCATTGCCCGCGGCGTAGGCGGCCTGGCCCGGGACGCCGAACACCGAGCCGGCCGAGGCGATGAAGTACAGGAAGTCCAGGGCGCCCGGCGGGAAGGCCTCGTCCAGCACCTGCGCGCCGGCGATCTTGGGCCACACGGTCTGCCGGACCCGGTCGGGTTCGAGGTCCGTCAGCAACTGGCCCTCGGTGATGCCGGCGGCGTGAATGACTCCGAGAATCGGTGCGGCGCCGTCATTCTCGCGCTCGGCGAGCAGCGCCGTCATCGCCTCCGCCGAACCCGAGTCGATGGCGACGGTCTCGACGGACACCCCACGGCGTTCCAGCGCGCGGATGGCCGCGAACCGGCGGCGGGTGGCCGGATCGGCGGCGACGGCGTCGGCTCCGGAGGGCAGCCCGGTCCGGCCCAGGAGAACCAGGCGCCGAGCGCCACGCTGGGCGAGCCAGCCGGCCATCAACAGGCCCAGATCGCCGAGTCCGCCGGTGATGAGATAAGCCCCAT
Source organism: uncultured Actinomycetota bacterium (assembly GCA_963715145.1). Lineage (GTDB taxonomy): Bacteria > Actinomycetota > Actinomycetes > Mycobacteriales > Mycobacteriaceae > Mycobacterium. The sequence goes on from CAVQRL010000005.1 coordinate 114,699, forward strand.
CGGGACGGCAGCGCAGGGCGGGCCGGACGGCTTTGCCGGGGAACGGGGCCAGACCGGACTTCAGCAGGGTGCCGTCGCGCAGCAGCATCACCGACTTCGTCGGCGTGTGCAGCAGCGGGGACAGCGCCGTCGCGCAGTCGGCGATGTCGTCGTGCCGGTCCGAGGTCCACCAATCCGCCCCACACCTGGGGCTGCTCGGCGCCGATGACGCCGGCCAGCGCCCACAGACAACTCTGACGCTGGGACTCCGCGGAGCGGGCTTCGTGAACGCCGCGGGTGAGGATCCACAGGGTCGCGGGGTTGCGGGGATCGCGCTGCACCAATTGCGAGACGATGTCGCCGACTTCGCAGACGAGCCGGGCGGCGACGTCGACGTCGCTCTCGGGGGTGTCCGGGTCGGGAACGTAGATGAGGTAGCGGGCATCGTCCGGGTCGGCGTCGGAGTGCCCGAGGCCGATGAGCCGCTCGCGCAGTGCCTGCGCGGCCTCGGCGTTGCCGAGAACCGCGACCGTGGCCGAGTCGGCGAACTCGGCGGCGAGGTCGGCCGGTTGCCAGTCGATGACGTGCGCGACCGCGGTGGGATCGGCCGACGGAGTGAACCCGTGCACGGTCTGGTACCGGACTCCGCGCAGCTCGGCGCAGGTCCGCCGGTCGGCCGTCTGGATCAGGATGTCGACGACGAGATCGTCGTCGCCACCGCTGTGACGCCGGATGTCGATCACCCCGCGGGGTTCGGCGGGAGCCTCCGCGGAGATGTGGACGCGATCCGCGGCGACCGGCAGCATCAGGGCGTCGGGCGGGCCGGCCAGACGGGCGAGGTCCATCGCGGCGTCCAGCAGTGCGGCGGTCGCCGGGACGGTCGGCTCGGCACCGAGCACGACTTCCGCGCGCAGCCGTCCCGGCGTCTCCTCGTGCGAATCGACCGACCACTCGAACGCCCGGCCCTCGACACCCCAGCCGCCCATGAGTTCATCGATGGACGACGGGTCGAGTGCGGTCGCGACCGTCTGATCCCGCGTCGATACCGTCGCCGGACGGAATCCTGTGGACGAGGCGGGCTGTCACGTTACCGATCCAGTGCTGCTCGGCACCGTCGGCGACATCGGCGGGAGCCGAGGAGATCGTGACGGTCTCGCCGTCGGCGAACACCTGGACCGCCCGTGGCTGGTCGAGGGTCAGCGGGCTGTCGAACCGGACGTCGTCGACGCCGGCGGCACCGCATTCCGCGGCCGCCGCGGCCAGCGTCCCGATCAGGACGGACGGCGGGACGACGTCCACGCCTGCGATCCGGCGGAAGCCCGGGTACGGCCTGCCCTGGGTCACCAGCCGGGCCTGCCACAGGTGCCCGGAAGCCGATCCGGCCACCGGAGTGTGCGTGCCCAGGACCGTGCCGGTCGCCGGTGCCGCCGCCCCGGTGCGACGCGGCGTGGGCGCGGGAATCCAGTGGTGGGTGTGCTGCCACGGGGTCGTCGGCAGCGGGATGTGCGGTTCGGCGTCGTGCGCGGTGACCGGCGGGCGGGTGGTGTGGGTGGCGTTGAGATGGGTGTGGAAGACCACCGTGTCGTCGTCATCGCGGGTCAGGGTGGGGACGGTGTGATGGTGGGTGTCGGTCAGCGTGTCGTCGATCGCGTACGTCAGCACCGGATTCGGACTGATCTCGACGAAGGTGCCGTGCTGGGCGCCGGCGGCGGCCACTGCCTGGGTGAACCGGACCGGGTTGCGCAGATTGGCCACCCAGTAGTCCGCGTCGACGACCGCGGTGCCGTCGGTCGGCTGGCCGCCGGTGGTGACGAACATCGGGATGCCCGGCGCCTGCGGGTTCAGGTCGGCGAGTGCGGTGCGCAGGTCGCCCAGCACCGGATCGATGATCGAGTGATGGGAGGCGACGTCGACGTCGACGCGCCGGGCCAGGCGGTCCTGCGCCGCCACGACCGCGATCACGGCGTCGACCTGATCGGGCGGGCCGGCGATGACGATCTGCCGGGGTGAGGCCTCGACCGCCACACTGACGTCGGGGTAGTCGGCCAGGAACTCCTCGGCGTCGTCGCCGCTGACTTCCAGCAGGGCCATCGCGCCCTGGCCGGACAGCCGGGCCATCAGCCGGGAGCGGGTGGCGATCACCTTCAGACCGTCGGCGGGGCTCAGCGCCCCGGACACCACGGCGGCGGCGACCTCGCCCATCGAGTGGCCGATCACCGCATCGGGATGCACTCCGTAGGAGCGCCACAGCGCGGTCAGGGCCAACTGCACGCCGACCAGCACCGGTTGGATGCGGTCGATGCCCACGACCGGTTCACCGGCCTCCAGGACGCCCCGCAGGGAGAAGCCGACCTGCTCGACGAACGCGGGTTCCAGTTCGTCGACGGCGGCGGCGAAGGCCGGCTCGTCGGTGAGCAACTGCCGGCCCATCCCGACCCACTGTGACCCCTGTCCGGAGTAGACGAACACCGTGCCGGACCGGCATGAGCCCTCGTGCGGCCCCACCAGGCCGGGTGCGGACTGCCCGGCCGCCAGCGCCGACAGCCCGGCGATCGCCTGCGCCCGGTCCCGGGCGCATACCGTGGCGAACAGGCGATGCCCGCCGCGGTGGTGGTTGAGGGTGTGCGCCAACTGCTCGAGGCTGACCTCGGGTCCGGCGGTCGAAAGCCATTGCGCCAGCATCTGTGCCGTCGCCGCGATCCGCGCGGGGGTCTTGCCGGACACCACCAGGGTGCTCACCGCGGGTGCGGGTTCGGCAGGCTGCGGCAACGGCGGCTCCGGGGCCTGCTCCAGCACAATGTGGGCGTTGGTGCCGCCGAATCCGAACGAGGACACGCCCGCGCGCCGCGGCCGACCCCGATCGATCCAATCGGTCTGCTCCGCAACGACTTTCAGCCGCAGACTGTCGAACGGGATGTGCGGGTTGGGGTTGGCGTAGCCCACCGTGGCCGGGATCTCCCCGCGATCCAGGGCCAGTACCGCCTTGGCCAATCCCGCGACGCCGGCCGCGGCCTCCATGTGGCCGAGGTTGGACTTCACCGACCCGATCAGCAACGGATCGTCGAGCGGCCGTCCGCGTCCCAGGACCGTGCCCAGTGCGCGGGCCTCGATCGGATCACCCAGCAGTGTGCCGGTGCCGTGCGCCTCGACGTAGTCGACCTCGCGCATGTCGACGTCGGCGTCGGCGTAGGCGGCCCGCAGCACCGCCATCTGCGCCGCCGGGTTCGGCGCCATCAGCCCGTTGGACCGGCCGTCCTGATTGACCGCCGAACCCCGGATGACCGCCAGCACCCGATCACCGTCACGCACCGCATCGCCCAGGCGCTTGAGCACCACCACCCCGGCACCCTCACTGCGCACGAAACCGTCCGCCGCGGCGTCGAAGGAATGACACCCACCCGACCGCGACATCGCCTCGGCCACATCGAAACTCCGCGTCGGAGCGGGAGTCAGCAGCACGTTGACCCCCGCCGCCAGCGCGGTGTCCGACTCCCCCGAACGCAGACTCTGGCAGGCCAGATGCACCGCCACCAACGACGACGAACAGGCGGTGTCGACGGTCACCGACGGGCCCCGGAGATCGAAGGCGTAGGACACCCGGTTGGCGATGATGCTCAGCGCCCCGCCGGTTCCCGACCAGGCGTCGACCTCGCTCAACTGCGATGCCGCAAGGTATCCGTACTCGCCGAGGCAGGCCCCGGCGAAGACGCCGGTCTGGGTGTGGCGCAGAGATTGCGCTGCGATGCCGGCGTTTTCGAGGGCCTCATGGGTGACCTCCAGTAACAGGCGCTGCTGGGGATCCATCTTGTCGGCCTCCCCCGCGGCGATCTCGAAGAACTCCGCGTCGAAGGCCGTGACGTCGTCGAGGAAGCCGCCCCAGCGGGTGGTCGTCGCCAATGCCGCAGAGTCCTCCGCCGACGCGTCCCGGAAGCGATCCCACCGCCCCTCCGGGACCGTCCCGATACCGCAATTGCCCTCAACGAGGAAGTCCCACAACGCATCCGGGCCGTGCACGCCACCGGGAAAACGGCACCCGACTCCGATCACCGCGATGGGCTCGCGTTCCCCGACCAGTCCACGGCCATCGACCACGGCGGGTAGTGGAACGGGTTCCACCTCACCGCCGGACAGATATGTCGCCAGCGCGTTGACCGTCGGGTACTGCCACAGATCCACCGGCGAGAGCTGCCGCCCCAGCAGCTCCGAGAGCTCGCCGATCATGACGACCGCATCGGCGGATCCGACCGCAAGGTCGTTGAGCGGTGCATCGCAATCGATTTCGTCCGGGCTCAGACCGATCGTGTTGACGAGATAGTCGACCAGCCAGCCCCTTAGACCGTCCTCGTCCAGCTCCGGGTTCACGTAGCGTCCATCCGGCTGAACTGGTCCAGCCGGTATTGCTCCACACATGACGACCGCCGGATCTTGCCGCTGGTGGTGATCGGCAGCGATCCCTGGCCGACCAGCACGAGGTCGCCCACCCGCACGCCGTGAACATTCTTCACGGCCGCCACGACCCGCCGCTTGAGGTCGCGAAGCTTCGCAGCCGCCTCCTCGGGCGAGCCGCCGGGAGGTTTGATCTCCGCGATCGCCACGAGCTTCTCGGTGGTGCCGTCCGGAATCGATACGGCCGCGACCCGACCCGCGGTGATCTCCCCGATGGTCAGCTCGATGTCCTCGGGGTAGTGGTTACGCCCGTCGACGATCAGCAGATCCTTGATCCGTCCGATGATGAAAAGCTCGCCGTCGAAGATGACGCCCAGGTCGCCGGTCTTGAGCCACGGCCCCTTCGGCGTTCCCTCGGTGGCCGCCGCCAACTGACCGCCGAAGGTGCGAGCGGTCAGCTCCGGATTGCGCCAGTAACCGGCCGAAACCTGATCACCGTGCACCCAGATTTCGCCCACCTCACCGGCCGGCAGTTCGCGCAGGGTCTCCGGATCGACGATGCGGACCTCACATGCCCGGGGGGTGCCGCAGCCCACCAGTTCCGAACCGCCGGCGGCGCACAGCTCAGCGTGGCCGGCGGCGAGTTTCTCGGAGTCGAATCGGACCTCGGTCGGTGCACGGCCCCCGGGCGATGCCACCACGTACACCGTCGCCTCGGCCAGCCCGTAGGAGGACCGCACGGCGGAGACCTGAAGACCGGCCGAGGCGAACCGGTCCTTGAAGCGGTGCAGGGTGGACGGGTGGACGCGCTCGGCGCCGCTGATGATGCCGACCAGTCCGCTCAGATCGAGTCCGGCAAGGTCGGCATCGGAGGTGCGGCGGACCGACAATTCGAACCCGAAGTTCGGTGCTGCGGTGAACGAGCCCTTGTTGAGGGCGAGTTGCTGGATCCAGCGAGCCGGCTTCGCCAGGAAGGCCATCGGGCTCATCAGCACGCCGGGACGGTTCACCACCAGAGGTGCCAGTACGCCCATGACCAGACCCATGTCGTGATAAAAGGGCAGCCACGACACCATGGTGGTGTCTTCGGGGGCCTCGCCCCCGAGGTGTTCGGCGTAGTCGCCGATGATCTGTTCGAGGTTGCGGATGACGTTCTTGTGGCTCAGCGCCACGCCGGCGGGCCGCCTCGTCGACCCCGAGGTGTACTGCAGATAGGCCGTCGTCGAGTCCGCCACCGGCGCGACCGGCACCGGGCCGGAGCGCGGGTCGATCGCGTCGACCTCGATCACCTCGGGCGCGGGACCACCCGATTGGCTGGCGGCGTACGGGACAACGTCCGCCACGGCCGCCGAGGTGGTCAGCAGGGCGGTGGGAGCGGAGTCACGCAGGGCGCCGACAACTCGCTCATCGAGGCCGCCCGGTGCCGGAACGGGCAGCGGAACGGCGATGAACCCGGCGTGCAGCGCCCCGAAGAACCCGACGATATAGTCCAATCCCTGGGGAGCCAGGATGGCCGCCCGGTCACCGGGCGATCCGTGTTCGAGCAGTCGCCCCGCCACCGCCTGGACCCTTTCGTAAAGGTCGGACCAGGTGACGATGTCAGCGAATCCCGCGGGATCGACGTCGTAGTCGAGGAACGTGTAGGCGACGACATTCGGCTGCTGCTCAGCCCTGTCTTTCAGCAGTTCGGGAATAGACAACTGAATCTCCGGCATCTCTATTCTTCCAACCCCAACCAAATACACACGTCTCTCAGCAGGACAGGTTAACACCTTTCAACCCCCACCCGAGCCTGCGTTCTCAGCGAAAAGCATACCTGCTCTCAGGAAAAATTAATCTACCTGCAGGGTTCTTCACACTTAGGGAGTCGTGCGGGGCGCGTCCGTCCGCCGTGTCGGCCGAGGCGGCAAGCCACCGGTACACATCGTCGGGACGCCGAAAAAGGCCTCCTCGTCCCCGGGGCCTCAGCAGTATTTCTGGATCGTGCTCTCGACCTCGGTGGCCAACTCGGCCAGGTGATCGTCGATATAGAAGTGGTGGCCGCTGAACTCACGCAGGGTGAAATCCCCCGTCGTGCGCGCCGACCAGGGCGACATCCGTTCGACGGTGCCGATCTCGTCCTCATCGCCGACGAACGCCGTGACCGGGCAGGACACCGTCGCGTCCGGTGGGCACTCGTAGGCCATGATGGCCTTGAATCCGCGCAATGTCGGCAGGATCCGCGCTGCGAACTCCTCGTTCTCCAGAAATTCCGGGTTCACCCCGGTCATCGTCGCCACAGCCTCCAGCAGACCGCGGTCGGACTCCGGAATGTATTCAGCGCCGACCGCGCCGGGTGCCGGGGAGGCTGATACGAACAGCGCAGAGATGGGATTTCCCGCCGCCTCGTATCGGCGGGCGACCTCGAAGGCCACCAGGGCACCCATGCTGTGGCCGAAGAACGCGACCGGGCCGTCGGTCGCGGTGGGCAGCAGCTTCATCACCCGGTCGGCCAAGTCGGGAATGCTCCGGAAGGAGGTGAGGTCGTGGGTGCCGCCCTTCCCGGGATACTGCACCGCGATCCGCTTGATGTCCGTGGTGAACGCCTTGGCGAACGGGACGTAGTACGTCGGCGACCCGCCGGCATGCGGAAAGATGAACAGCGTCGTTGGCCCGGTCACCTGCACAGATTACTACCGCCTGCGGTTTCGCTAATCGGTGGCGAAGGCGGCCTCCGCGTCGCGTTGCAGATCGATGTAGGCCTTCTCGCTCACGTCGAAGGCGACCCCCTGGATTTCGCCGCCGGTGAACGTACCCGGAGTTTTGTACTGATCCGAGACGTTGTCGCCGCTGTCGTAGCCCACGCACAATCCGTCCCCGGAGAGGGTGAACTTGCCGATCTGGGCGCGCATCGGACCCTCGGCAACCGGCTTGCCGTCGACGTAGAGGATCGTCTTGCCCAGCGACTCGCCGTACTGGCCCGCTTTCTCGCGGATGAACTCCATACCCAGCGACTGCTTACCCGGTGTCAGCGGCGGGGAGACGAAATCCTGCTCCGGCTTGATGCCCAGGAAGTTGTACACGTAGTGCAGCCGACCGTCCTTGAGGAACAGGGTGTGGCCACCGAACCGCGATCCGTGGGCGAAGATCACGCCCTGCGCATCGGGCTCGAGGTCGACGTTGGCGACGATCTTGTAGGAGCGGCCCCGGACGCTGACCGCCACACCCTCGGGCACCGGGGCGGTGTCCGGATAGTAGACATACCGGTCCCGTGGCGGTTCCGCCTGCGGCCTGGGGTTGGTCAGAACCTCGGTGGCGGAACGGTCGTCGAGGGGCAGCACGAAGTTGTTCTTGGCTTCCTCGAACCAGGTGTCGATGAGCTCCTTGAGCTTGTCGGGATGCTGATCGGCGACGTTGGTGGACTCCGAACGGTCCTCGTCGACGTGGTAGAGCTCCCAGCGATCCTGATCGAAATTCCCCTTGTTGCTGATCGGGGCGTGCAGTGCCGCGGCCTTCCAGCCGTCCTTCCAGATGCCGCGGGTTCCCAGCATCGCGTAGTACTGCCGATCGCGGGTGGTGGGTGCCCCCGGGTCGTCGAAGCTGTAACGCATCGACACCCCGTTGAGGGGATACTGCTTGACCCCGTTGTACTCCTCCGGCATCTGAAGGCCCGCAACATCGAGCACCGTGGCCGCCACGTCGGTGGCGTGGTGGTACTGGTTGCGCACCTCACCTTTGGCCTTGATGCCCTTGGGCCAGGAGATCACCATCGGGTCGCAGGTACCACCGGCGAACTGGCTGTAACGCTTGAACATCTGGAACGGCGTGGAGAACCCCACCGCCCAGCCCGTCGGATAGTGGTTGTAGGTGTCCGGGCTGCCCAGGGTGTTCAGGTACTTCATGTTCTCGCTCAACTCATCGGGGTAGCCGTTGAAGAACTTGTTCTCGTTCACCGACCCGTTCGGCGAGCCCTCCCCGGAGGCGCCGTTGTCCGCGCAGTAGAAGACGATGGTGTTCTCCAACTGCCCGGTCTGCTCCAGGTAGTCGATGATCCGGCCGACCTGGGCGTCGGTGTACTCCGAGAATCCTGCGTACACCTCAGCCATCTTGGAGAACAACTCCTTCTCCTCGGCGTTGAGCGTATTCCACGGCCGCACAGCGTCATTGGCCACGGCGATCTCTTCGGGCAGCGGGTTGATCGGGGTCAGCTTGGTGCCCTCGGGCAGCACGCCCTTTTCGACCATGCGCGGAAGCACCCAGTCCCGGTAGGCCTCGTAGCCGTCGTCGAACTTGCCCTTGTACTTGTCGATGTAGTCCTGCGGCGCGTGGTGCGGAGCGTGGTTGGCCCCGGGGCAGAACCACATGAACCAGGGTTTGGACGGGTTGGACGACTGCTGATCCCGCAGCATCCGGATTGCGTTGTCGGCCAGGTCCTTCGACAGGTGATATCCCTCGTCGGGACCGTAGGGCTGTTCGATGAAGCGGTTGTCCTCGACCAGGTCGGGGAACCACTGGTTGGTCTCCCCGCCGAGGAACCCGTAGAACCGGTCGAAGCCCATCTGCAGCGGCCACTCCGACTTACTTCCGCCGCTGGAGACGTCCTCCTCGGGAACGTTGTGGTTCTTGCCGATCCAGAATGTGCTGTAGCCGTTGTCCTGCAGCACCTGCGGGACTGGGGTGCACTGCGCCGGCAGGCGGGCAGCCGAACCCGGGAAACCGGTCGAGGCCTCGGTGATGGCGGAGAAGCGGTTGACGTGGTGATTGCGGCCGGTCAGGAAACACGAACGGGTCGGCGAGCACAGCGCCGTGGTGTGCCACTGGGAGTACATGACCCCGTTGTCGGCCAGTTTCTGCATCACCGGCATCTCGATGCGCCCGCCGTAGGGCGACCAGGCCGCCAGACCGGTGTCGTCGTAGAGGACCACCAGTATGTTCGGCGCGTCCTCCGGCGCCTTCTTCAGTTCGAAGGGCTTCCAGTCCTCGGTGGAGTCGCGAACGTCGAGTTCGATCTTGCCGTCGAAGCCCTCGTTGATGCCGGTTCCGTAGCCGGGCGGCCCGTCACCGCCGGCCGCCGAACTACCACCGTCGCCGCTCTTCTTGTCGCACCCGGCCAGGGATCCCGCCGCTGCGACTCCTACACCCGCAGCCAGGCCACCGAGTACCTTGCGCCTGGACAGACCGCCACCGCCTGGTTGCTCTTGCGGCGTTGCGGTGCTGTCGGTACCGAAATCGGTCATGAAAAACAACTTTCTGTCGGTGTGCCAACGCTGGCTCGAAGGGGAAATCTACTCAAGTTCAGCGAGGCTGTCCTCGAGGTAGTCGAGAAGCCGCTGAAGTCTGGGCACTGCACGGCGACAACCGACGAGACCGAACTCGAGGTGGTCCGCGTAGCTCAGGCAGGTGATGTTGAGGGCCTGGTTCTCGGTGGGGATGGACAGCGGATAAATCGCCTCGAGTTCCGCGCCGTTCCAATACAGGCGATCACGCGGCCCCGGAACATTGGAGATCAGCACGTTGTACGGCGGCACCAGCGAGGATGCTCCCGGAACCCGGGTCAACGCCGACGGTCCGATGGTGGTCAGGACGCCCAACGCCGCCATCTGCAGCCCGGAACGGTCGGCCATCACCGCCTTCGTCGCCCGCATGGACGAGGTGATGGTCTCCAGCCGGGCCTCCGGGTCAGCGAGGTGGGTGCCGAGGTTGCACAGTACAAACGTGATCGCGTTGCCCTCCCCCCCGGCGCCACCAGCCGTGCGCATCGATACCGGGATGGAGGCGATCAGCGGCTCGTCGGGCAAAGCGTCATTGGCCAGCAGGTAGCGCCGCAGCGCACCGGCGCTCATCGCCAGCACCATGTCGTTGAGCGTGACGCCGCGTGCCTTGCCGACCTTCAGGACGCGGCCGATGTCCCAGGACTGGGCGGCGACCCGGCGCGACCCGCTGATCGGAACGTTGAGCATGCTCCGCGGCGCCTCGTACGGCAACACGGCGGTCTGATCCTTCAGCGCCGCGCGACCGTATTGGGACAGCATGGACCCCATTCCCCGAAAGCCCATCAGCGTGCGTCCGGCGGTGCGGAAGGTCTCGACGGGGTGGGCGACGCGGCTCCTCGGCTCGGGCCGCGGCACCTCCTCGTCGCGGGTCCACATCGGCGGTCTCCCACGGACATCCGGGTCAACAGTGCATGACCGCAACACTTTTCGGGTCAACGTGATTCCATCGGCCAGGGCGTGATGGCACTTGGCGTAGGTGGCGAACCGGCTGTCCGGCAGACCCTCGATGACGTGGTATTCCCATAGCGGCCGGTGCCGGTCCAGCAGGCTGCCGTGGAGCCGAGAGACCAGTTCCAGCAACTCACGGATCCGCCCGGGACGGGGTAGAGCGGACCTGCGTACGTGGTACTCGATGTCGATGTCGGCCTCGGTCTTCCACCAGAAATTGCCGAGAGACTCGACCGGGTCTCTGGGCCGCCTGGAGAACAGCGGCGCGACATCGGTGTAGGTCAGCAACTGGCGGTAGAGGTCACCTACGTAGTCCTCGTCGGCGCCGGCCGGCAGACGGAACAACTGCAGACCTGCCACGTGCATGGGATGCTCGCGCGCTTCCTGAATCAGGAACGCCGAATCCAGCGGCGCGATCATACCCATGGTCGGATTAGCCTCTCGTTTTGTTGCACGCGTGAGACTTAGGGTGTTACGCGCCGTCGCTCCTGTCTTGGGAATGGGCGAAAAGCATTCCGGCGAACTTGTTACGGGGAACAAAGGGGTGGTCCACCATGACGAACGCGGACGCCGACGCGGCCCGGCGATGGCTCGACGAGTTCGCGCGCAAGGCGGAGAACAGCGAGGTTCTGGATTACCTCGTCGCCGTCGTCGACGACGGGATCGTCGAGGCACTACCGGAATTCCACGACCCCACCCTCAGGGCCGAACTGCACGCAAGCACTCGCTCGCATTGGAAGGGATTCCTGGCGGTGGTGAGCCGCGACACCATCGAAGTGCAACCGGCGCCGCAGATCTACGACCTGGCGAGAACCCTGGCCCGCCGGGGGTTCGACCTGCCCCTGCTGTTGTCGGTGTACCGGATCGGACAACGGGCCCTGTGGCAGTTCATCACCGAGACACTCGCGAACGAGGTTCACGATCCGGCCGTCCACTCGGCGGTGCTTTTGCGATTCTGGTCGCACGTCGCGCACTGGCTGGACACCACCGTGGAATCGCTGATCGTGGAGTTCGCGACGGAACGCGACAGGTTCCAACGAGGCGTGCTCGCCCGGCGGGCCGCGATCGTGAACGCGATCCTGGCGGGGCATCCGGTCGATGGTGACCGCGCGGCCGCGACATTGGGATATCCACTCCGCCAGCACCACAACGCCTTCACGCTGCGGGTCGACGAAGGAGTGCCGGAGGCCGATGTGCAGCAACTGCTCGAGACGGCCGCGCGAGCAGTCAGTACCGCCGTGGGCGGTGGCCGGCCATTGGTCATCTCCAGCGGCGCGCGCGCCGCGTGGTGCTGGACCGCCACCACACGTGCGGCCGACTCGGTGGCCGGTGCCGCCCTCGACTGCCCGAAATGCGTCAGTGTCACACTGGGCACCTGTCACCCCGGACTGGAGGGTTTCCGCCTGACGCATCTCGAGGCTGTCGCCGCCCTCCAGATGAGCGACGGCATGGACAGCGCGGTCGTCCGCTTCGAGGATGTCGAAATCGCCTGTCTGGCAGCGGGAATCCTCGCCGATGATGCGCGCGCGGCATTCGTCCGGCGGGAGCTGGGTTCGCTGGCCGAGTCCGACGAGACGACCCGACGACTGCGGGATACGCTGCGGTTCTACCTCAAACAGGGCAGCGACGCCGCAGCCACGGGAGACCTCCTGCGCCTGCATCCCAACACGGTTCGCTATCGCGTCCGGCAGGCCGAGAAGAAGATCGGACATCCGATCCTGCAGCGGCGCGTGCAGATCGAGCTGGCGTTGGAGATCGTCAGCGTGCTGGGCATCGCGCCCTAGCCGACAAGACGCCACGGCTGTTTTGTCCTCGGCGACATTGACCTTGAGCGCGGGCGGCAGCAGGCTCTCGGGGTCGGAGGCGGCGGCGCGGGAAAACACCGAACCGAATCGGCTCACAATGCCAAAGGGCGCTTCCTCGGACATCGTGCGGCATATGGTCGACGGAGAGTCCGGCGTCCTGCCCAGACGTATCAGCTTCGCCGATGAACGCGGTTCTGACTGCAGCTTGGGGGGCCGAACGACGAAGGACGGCTGAGAAGATCCGGGAGGAACCATGACACCGCAACTCACCGACATCCAACGTGCGGTTCTGCGAGCCCTGGCCGACACCGTCGTGCCCGCCATGCCGCGCGCCGACGATCCGACGGGCTTCTGGGCTGCGAGTGGAAGCAGCCTGGGCGCTGACGCCGCCGTCGCCCAGGTGATCTCCGAACTGCCCGACGAACAGCGCCACGGCCTGCTCAGCCTGCTCGACGGCCTGAACGTCCTCGGCTTCGCCACCGGATCGCAGCGATCCCGCGAACAACTGATCCGAAACGTCGCGCTGATGGGCAGCGCCCCGGCCGCGGGGATGAAGGCGCTGACCTCGCTGACCGCCGCCATGGCCTATGCCGCCCCGGATCCGAACACCGGCGTCAATCCAGCCTGGCAGGTGTTCGGCTACGACGGCCCGCCGCAGATAGCGCCCGGCGGCCCGGAACCGCTGCCGACCTTCACACCCACCGAGTCCACCCTGTCGGCCGATGTGTGCATCGTGGGCTCCGGCGCCGGCGGCGGTCTGATCGCGGGTGTTCTGGCGCAGGCGGGGCTGAACGTTGTTGTGCTGGAAGCCGGCCAGGCGCGCAACGAGTCCGATTTTGCGGGGTACGAGCTGCTCGCTTACCAGCAATTGTTCTGGCGCGGCGGCGTCAACGCCACCGCCGACGGGAACGTCAGCATGCTCGCCGGCGCGACTCTGGGCGGCGGCCCCACGGTCAACTGGACCAACTGCCTGCGGACGCCGGAATGGGTACGCGACGACTGGGCCGAGGAATTCGGGCTCAAAGATGTCGCGACGCCGGAATTCGACGCGCACATCGACGCGGTGTTCGAGCGACTGGGCGTCAACGGCGAGTGCTCGGACCTCAACGGTCCGCACGTGCGGATGCGCGACGGTGCCGAAGCCTTGGGCTGGTCGTTCAAGACCCTGGTCCGCAATGCCGACAAGGAGGCGTACTCGCCGGATACAGCCGGGCACATGGGTTTCGGTGACCGGTCCGGTGGCAAGCGCGACATGCGACATACCTATCTGCGCGACCTCGTCGATGCCGGCGGGAAGGTGATCGTCGGCTGCTCGGCCAAGCGGGTGCTGGTCGAGAACGGCCGCGCCGCCGGCGTGGAGGCCACCTACACCGATCCCGCGACCGGCGCCACGAGGGAGTTGACCATCAAGGCTCCACGCGTGGTCGTCGCCGGTGGCTCACTGGAATCCCCCGCCCTGCTGCTGCGCTCCGGCATCGGCGGCCCGGCGGTAGGCAAGTACCTGCACCTGCATCCGGTGGTGGCCTTCGTCGCCGTCTACCCGGAGGAGACCAACCCGTGGTGGGGTGCACCGATGACGGCCATGGTGGACGAGTTCGCCGACGTCAAGGACGGGTACGGTTTCCTGATCCAGAACGCGCAATGGTCGCCGTCGGTCATCGTCTCGGGGATGGCCCGGTCCTCCGGCGCTGAGCACAAGGAAACCGTCGCCCAACTCAACCGTGCGGCGCTCTCGATCGCGTTCCCCCGCGACCGCGGGCACGGCACGGTCACCATCGACGACCACGGCAACGCGGTGGTCAACTACTCGCTGACCGACGAGGTCGACCTGCTGGTGGCACGCACCTCGATCGAGAAGCAGATCCGGCTGCTCCACGCCGCCGGCGCCGAGCAGATCATTCCGTTCGGGTCGATCGCGCTGCGCTGGCGCCGCGGCGAGGACCTGGAGGCGTTCATCAGGGCGGTACAGAACGTGCCGCTGCGGGCCGGGGGCTTGGCGCTCCTCTCGGCGCACCAGATGAGCAGTTGTCGCCTGGGCAGCGATCCGCAAACCTCGGTGGCGAACACCTCGGGCGAATTGCACGACACCCCGGGGGTTTACATCGGCGACGCCAGTGGGATGCCGACCGCCAGCGGTGCCAATCCGATGATCTCGGCGATGGCGCTGGCGCACCGCACCGCGACGAATATCGCCAACGCAGCCCAATCAACCGTCAGCGCCTGAGGAGAATCATGACAGCGACGATCCCGATGCCGGTCCACGACCGCATGTACATCGGCGGGCAATGGGTAGCGCCCGACAGTGCTGAAACCCTGCCGGTGGTAAATCCGTACACCGAACAGGAGATCGCCCGCGTCCCGGCCGGTGATTCCGCCGATGTGGACCGCGCCGTCGCCGCAGCCAACCGAGGCCTTCCCGGGCTGGGCGGCCACGCCGGTCGATGAGCGGATCGAGATGCTCGACGCGGTCGCCGCAAGACTGTCCGACCGCGGCGACGAACTGGCGGCCATCATCACCAGTGAGGTCGGCACGCCGATCACGCTGTCCCGGCTGATCCAGGTCGGCTTGCCGACCATGTCATTCGCCTCGATGCGCGGACTGGTCGCCGACATGGTCTTCGAAGAGGAAGTCGGTAACTCGCTGGTCGTCCGTGAGCCGGTCGGGGTGGTCGCCGCGATCGCACCGTGGAACTACCCGCTGCACCAGATGGCCGCCAAGGTCGCCCCGGCTCTCGCAGCCGGATGCACGGTGGTGCTCAAGCCCTCCGAGGTGACGCCGCTCTCCACATTCGCCCTGATGGAGATCTTCGACGAGGTCGGCCTGCCGCCCGGCGTGGTCAACATGGTCACCGGACTGGGAACCGTCATCGGCGAAACGATGATCGGACACCCCGGCGTCAACATGGTCACCTTCACCGGTTCGGAGGGGGTCGGCCGGCACATCGGTGAGGTGACCGGCCGCAACCTGGTTCCCTCCTCGCTGGAACTCGGCGGAAAGTCGGCCTGCATCGTCCTCGATGACGCCGATATGGAGATGGCCATCAGCGCGGGCGTGACTCGCTGCCTGCTGAACTCCGGGCAGACGTGCATCGCCCAGACCCGTCTGCTGGTGCCGCGTTCCCGACTCGCCGAGGCCGAGGCGATCGCCACCGCCGTGGCGGCGGCCCACACCATGGGCGACCCGTTCGACCCGGCAACCCTGCTGGGCCCCATGGTCACCGCCGCTCATCGCGAACGGGTGCGCGAACACATCCGCGGCGCGATGGCGGCGGGGGCACGACTGGTCACCGGCGGGCCCGATATGCCGGCCGGGCTGGACAGCGGTTTCTTCGTTGCGCCCACGGTCTTCTCCGACGTGACCAGCGATATGAATATCGCCCAGGAAGAGGTCTTCGGGCCGGTGCAGGTGATCATCGGCTACGACGACGAGGACGACGCCGTCCGCATCGCCAACGATTCCCGCTTCGGATTGTCCGGCGCGGTGTGGTCCGGTGACGAGGAGCGCGCCATGAAGGTGGCCCGCCGGATCCGCACCGGCCAGATCGACGTCAACGGCGGCGCGTTCAACCCGTACGCACCGTTCGGCGGGGTCGGCGCCTCCGGGCACGGCCGCGAGTTGGGTGCGCACGGCCTCGAGGAGTTCTTCTACCTCAAGTCGATCCAGCGCTAAGGCGAACCGCGCGACGTTAAGGCCGGCCACTCAATCCGGTTGCGTCACAAAGTCAATCAGTTCCTCGACGCGGCCGATCAGATCCGGTTCCAGGTCCGTCCAGTCCCGCACCGAGGCGCGGATGCGCTGCCATGCGGCGGCGATGTCGGACTGAGTGCGGTGCGGCCAGCGCAGCGCGGCGCAGATACCGTGCTTCCATTCGACAGCGCGCGGCACCGTCGGCCACTCCGTCAGGCCGAGCCGGCCGGGCTTGACGGCCTGCCAGATGTCGACGTAAGGATGCCCGACCACCAGAGTGTGCTCACCGCCCGGTCCGCGTCGGACGGCCTCGGCGATACGGGACTCCTTGGACCCCGGTACCAGGTGGTCGACCAGAACACCCAGCCGCCGCCCCGGCCCGGGACGGAAGCCGGCCACGATGCCGGCGAGATCGTCGACGCCCCCCAGATATTCGACCACCACACCCTCGGCCCGGAGGTCGTCGCCCCAGACCTGTTCGACAAGTTCGGCGTCGTGGCGGCCCTCGACGTAGATCCGTCCGGCGAGGGCCACCCGGGCCCGGGCGTCGGCGACCTTGACCGAACCCGAGGCGGTGCGCTGCGTGCCCGTGGGGACTGCCCGTCGGGGCGCCGTCAGGATGACCGGGCGGCCCTCCACCAGGAAACCGGGACCCAGCGGAAAGACCCGGATGCGCTTGCGCCGGTCCTCAAGCTCAACCCGGCCGCCCTCGATCCGGAGGATGGCACCGACGAAGCCGGACTGGGGGTCCTCGACCACCATGCCGATCTCGGCGCAGCACTCCACCGAACGGGGTCTACCGGACTGGTGCGGGTTGTCGGCGAGAACGTCGGCGCCATAGCGATCGGCCACCGGGCGATCGTAAAGAGAACGGCAGGACTTTCGGCGCACCTTCGGCGGCGGGTCGGTGGTCCGGCCCGATCGCCGCGGCGGCCATGCGGCGCAGCTCGGTCGAATCCGGTTCCGCCGAGCGGGTTCTCACCCAATCGGCGCCAACGACCGGGAATCTGTGTTCCATTTCACACTTTTTGGGCCGTTTCAGCGCCGTTCAGCGCCCAATTACCCACGGACAGAACACAGCACGGTAACGGGACGATACCGATTCGTATGAAATCAGCACCGTGTCAGGTCGGGTTCAGGGAATTGCCAGTTTCGAAGTGGACTCTGTTGTCAACCCCTTGAACAGGAGGTGCACGCTATGCCTTGGGTCATGGTGTACATCACAGTCGCAGTTTCCGTACTCTCCGCCGCCGGGACGTGGAGCGCCAAAACTCTGCGCCCGGATCCCTCGCGGCTGATGGCGATCGTCGCCGCGGCCGCTCTATGGCCGGTGCTCGTCGTCGGCCTGCTGCAGTTGGGCGCGATTGCGCTCTACGCGCGTTCCGCACGCCGGCGCACGCCGGCGCCCATCGCGGCCGAACCCGCCCCCCGGGTCCCCCAGCGGGTCGGCGCCGATCATCTGGCATAGTCCCCTCGCCGACAGACTGTTCGCGAGGCAGCGCAGCCAGCGCTCCTGACGAGGTCCACCGACTCGAGGCAGTCGGGAATCGAAGGGGGCCGGCATGGTCGAACAAGCCTTCGACGGGTTGAGCGTCGAACTTCGCAGTGACGGTGTGGGTGTCGTCCTGTTCGATCGACCGGAGAAGTTCAATGCGCTGACCGCACAGACTCTGGGTGTTCTGGCGCGGGCGTTTCGCACTCTCGGCGATCGCGATGATTGCGGAGCCGTTGTCATCTCCGGGTTGGGACCGGCCTTCTGCGCAGGAATGGACCTGACGGGAGCCAACCGCGACGCCGGCGAACACGATCCGGTCCAACTGGTCTACGCCGCGATGCGCGATGCGGTCGACTGCCTACTGGCGATGAGAGAGATTCGGCAACCGGTGATCGCGGCGGTGAAGGGCCCAGCGGTGGGCGGCGGCTTCGCGATCGCCACGGCGGCCGATATTCGCATCTGCGCACCCGATGCGGCCTTCATGGCTCCCTTTGTCAAACTGGGCGTCTCCATCGGGGACATGGGCCTGTCCTGGATGCTGCCGAGGTTGATCGGCGCCGGCGCTGCGGCTGAGGTTTTCTACACCGGGAAGACGCTCGGCGCAGACGACGGTCTTCGGCTGAAGCTCGTTCAACACGTCGTCGACGATCCCCTGCAGACCGCGATCGAGCTGGCCGCCACAATCGCTTCACGGCCACGGCTGGCCGTCCAGATGTCGAAGGAACTCCTCAACGCCAGTATCGGCGCCGGAGGGTTGCGCGATCACCTGGAACTGGAGATGCGCTCGCAGGTCATCGGTCTGATGACTGAGGATCACCGGGCAGCATTGCGCGCGTTCGCATCTCGCCGCGCGGCTGAGACCGGCTAAAGACCCAGCGTCTTGGCGATGATGTCGCGCTGGATCTCGCTGCTGCCGCCGGCGATGGTGCCCACGACGGCGGCGCGGAACTGTTCCTCCATCCCGCCCTCGGTGGCGTAGCCCATGCCGCCCATCATCTGGATGCCCTCCAGCGCAGTCTGTTTGGCCAGTTCGGTGGCCTTCAGCTTGACCATTGAGGCCTCCTGCGGCATGAGCTTGCCGGGGTTCTCGTCCACTCGCTGAGCGACGTCGTGGACCAGCAGCCGGGTACATTCGATCTCGGTGGCCAGATCCGCCAGCCGCTGCGAGAGCGCCTGGAAGCGTACCGACCGGCCGGCCGAACTGCTGGCGCGTCTTGACGTAGTTCAGTGTGTCGTCGAACGATCGCCGGGCCTGACCGAGCGCCAGCGCCCCGACGATCACCCGTTCGGTGTTCAGACCGGCGATCAACTGCAGCCAGCCCTGGCCCTCCGTCCCGACGATCCGCTCCGGCCCGATCTGCGCGTCGGTGAAGAAAACATCGTTGACCTCGGCGCCCATCGTGCGGGATCGGGCGGATCTCAACCCCGGGCGTCGAAGTGGGGACGGAAAACATCGACATGCCCTGGTGTTTATCGCCGGTGTCCGACGTTCGCGCCACCAGCAGGATGTGGTCGGAATAGTGCGCGTTGGAAATCCACATCTTCTGGCCGTTGAGGCGGTAGCCGCCGTCGGCCTTCTGGGCTTTGCAGCGCAGCGACGCGACGTCGGATCCCGAGCCCGGTTCGGACATCGCGATCGCGGTGGCACCACCGGCGACGACGTTGCCGAGGATCTCCTTTTCAGTTCCTCCGAGGCGAAGCTCAGATAGACGTGCGACGACGATCAGCGTGACGGCAAAGCTTCCGACCGGAATCTGGTTGTAAGCGATCTCCTCGACCACCAGACATGCGTCGGCGAGACCGCCCCCCGTCCCGCCGTATGCCTCGGGGATCGACAGACCGAGAAAGCCCAGATCCGCGAGCTTGCGGGAGATCTCGGCGTTGTGGTGCGTCGTGCCGCCGTTGGTCAGGGCCATCCGCTGCTCCCGGGTCGCCGCACTCCCTGGCCGCGAAGTGGCGGATGGTCTCGACCATTCCGGTCTGTTCGTCAGTCAGTTGCAGGCTCATGATCGAATCTCCTCATTCGGAAACGGGCACGGCCGACCATACGCCCGCGCCCCTGTAAGACATCGGCGTCCGGTCTCCCGGCAGCGTCGACTCGTAGCGGGCCCGGCGTCGGTCATTCGGTATCGACGGCGAGCCGATCGGCGATATCACGCAGTGCCGCAAGCTGTTCGGCGTAATGTCCGGCTGAGTCCGCGGCCACCGTGCACGTCACCGCCGTCGCCCCGGCGTCGCGCAGCCGCGCCAGACGGGTTGCGGTGCCCAGCGGATCGGCCATCGGGTTTATGGCTCGCCCGGTGGGCAGCACCACCTCGAACCCCGGCGGCGCATCGACGCCGGCGAGCATCGCCGACAACTCGGCGACGCTCAGCCCGAAAGGCATCCACCCGTCGGCCAGACGCACCGCCCTGCGCAGTGACCGCACCGTCCGGCCACCGACCCAGATCGGCACCTGCGGCTGGATCGCGCAGGGTTCCACCACCACTCCCCCGTACCGGTAGAACCGACCGTCGTAGACGGGGTGCGTGGTCGACAGCGACGCACGCAGCGCTGCGAGCGCGTCGTCCGCGCGCTCGCCGCGGTCCCCGAATTCCGCTCCCAAGAGGGCGAACTCCTCGGCGAGTGACCCGACCCCCACACCAAGCACCAGCCGCCCGCCGCTGAGGCGGTCGAGCGTGCCGAAGCGCTTGGCGATCTCCAACGGGTGGTGATAGCCGAGAACGATGACCGAGGTGGCCAACCGGATGCGGCGGGTGTGTGCAGCCAGGAATCCCAGCGTGGACAACGGATCCCAGTAGGTGAACCCGCGGCCCTCTGCGGCGTCCTCGGGAACCACGATGTGCTCGGCGCACGTCAGGTGGTCATAACCGAGATCGTCGGCAACCCGGGCGATCGCCGCCAGGTCATCGCTGTCGGCGGCCTTCTCCCAGGCCGAGGCCACGCCGGGCAGCTGCATGACCACAGGTGTCGACAGACCGATGCGCACAGGGCAATGTTCTACCGTGCCTCACCGGCCAGGCACTAGGGTTCTCGTGTGCGCGCCGAACAGATTGTCGAGGATTTCCCGTTGGTGCGGGCGGACTCCGATGCGCTCGACGCGGTCCGGCTGATCGCCGAACAGCGACTGCCGGGCCTGCTGGTCACCGATGCCGCCGGCCGGCCGGCCCGAATCCTGCCCGCCTCCCAGGTGGTCCGTCTGCTGGTGCCGGCCTACATCCAGGACGATCCGTCACTGGCCGGCGTGCTCAGTGAGATCACCGCTGATCATGTCGCCGACAAACTGCGCGGAAAGACCGTCGAGCAGGTGCTCCCCAAGGCGACCGGGCACATGTGCACCGTCAACGCCGACGACACGATCGTCGAGGTGGCCGCCATCATGGCGCGCGAGCGATCGCCATTGGTGGCGGTGGTGTCCGGCGATGAGTTGGTCGGTGTGATCACCGCCTCGCGGCTTCTGGAAGCGGCGCTGGGAATCCGATGAGCGTCGCGGCGCGAGGAGAGTGACGTGGCCGTCGTCGCGCTGTCTGTCTTCGTCGTCGCCTACCTGCTGATCGCCACCGAACGCGTCAACAAGGTCAAGGCGGCACTCGGCGGCGCCGCGGTGGTCGTCGCCGCCGGGATCGCCAGCTCCGATGACGTGTTCTATTCCCGCGAAACCGGTGTGGACTGGAACGTCATCTTCCTACTGCTCGGCATGATGGTGATCGTCGGCATCCTCCG
This sequence comes from uncultured Actinomycetota bacterium, assembly GCA_963715145.1. Lineage (GTDB taxonomy): Bacteria > Actinomycetota > Actinomycetes > Mycobacteriales > Mycobacteriaceae > Mycobacterium. Next base: position 135,975 of record CAVQRL010000005.1, read on the forward strand.
GCAGACCGGCGTATTCGAGTACACCGCCATCTGGGCTGCCAAGCGCGCCAAGGGTTCCGCGCTTCGGGTGATGATCCTGCTGGTCCTGATCACCGCTGTGGCCTCGGCCCTACTCGACAACGTGACCACCGTGCTCCTGATCGCCCCGGTGACACTGCTGGTCTGTGAGCGCCTCGGCGTCAATCCGGTTCCCTTTCTGATCGCCGAGGTCTTCGCCTCCAATATCGGCGGCGCGGCCACCCTGGTCGGCGATCCGCCGAACATCATCATCGCCAGCCGAGCCGGCCTGTCCTTCAACGATTTCCTGCTTCACATGGCACCCCTTGTCGTCATCGCGCTGGCGGCCTTCATCGCCCTGCTGCCGGTGCTATTCCGGGGTTCGTTCTCGGTGGAACCCGACCGGATCGACGAGATCATGTCGCTCAACGAGCGCGAGGCCATCCGGGATGTACGACTACTCGTGAAATGCGCCGTCGTCCTGACCGCGGTGTTCGTCGGGTTCATCGCCCACTCGGCGATCCACATGGAACCCGCACTGGTCGCACTGCTCGGCGCCGGGACGCTGATCCTGATCACCGGGGTGGACCGGGAGCACTACCTCGACAGCGTGGAATGGGAGACGTTGCTGTTCTTCGCCGGGCTCTTCATCCTGGTCGGCGCGCTGGTCAAGACCGGGGTGATCGGTCGATTGGCTCAGTGGGCCGGCGAGGCCACCGGCGGCAACCCTCTGCTGGCCGCGATGGCGATCCTGGTGATCTCAGCCGGGTTGTCCGGGATCATCGACAACATCCCCTACGTTGCGACCATGAGCCCAGTGGTCGCCGATCTGGCTGCGACGGTGTCCAATCCCGTTCAGGCCCAAGCGTTGTGGTGGTCACTGGCCGCCGGCGCCGACTTCGGCGGTAACCTGACCGCGGTCGGCGCCAGCGCCAACGTGGTCATGCTCGGCATCGCCGCGCGTGAGGGTCACCCCATCAGCTTCTGGGAATTCAGCCGCAAAGGTGCGGTCGTGACGGTGCTGTGCATCGCGATCGCCGCGCCGTATGTGTGGCTGCGTTATTTCGTCTTCGGCGGGTGAGGCCAAGATGAGTGGCCGCCCCAACGATCCCGGGCTGGCCCGGGACGCCGGGCCAACTCAGGAATGCCCCTTCTGCCGCGCGACAGTGCCGGCCGCGGCCTTCTGCGGCGACTGCGGATCAGATCTGCACAAACCTCCCGGCAGGGGTCGCCTCGCCCGGCGACGGACGTTTGCCCCGGCCCCCGACGAGCCGATCATCCTGCCGCTGATCACGAGCTCGCTGTTCCCCCACCTGACCCGGTCGTCGCGGCGGCCGTTCCGACACGCCCTGTTTCTGGTGATGGCGGCATTGATCGCCTTCTCCGCTCTGCGGCTGCTGTTGCCACTGGTCATCGTGACCTCCCTCGGCGTGCCCCTGCTGTTCATCGTCTATCTCTGGCGGTCTGCGGTATTCACCGATAACTCCCGTGGCGTGCTGGCCGCGGGACTCTTCGGAACCACGGCGAGCGTGGCGTGGTGGTTGTGGACCGGTGACGTCGTCGCCAGTGCCTACGGCGTGCCATTGGCGACGGCCACCCAGCTGCAGAACGCGCTGAGCGTCGGGCTCACCATCACCCTGATCGGGTCGGTGCTGATGGTGCTGCCCGCCATCCTGGTTCGGTTGTTGCGCATGCACACCGGTGAGTCACTGGACGGTTTCGCCATTGGCGCCTGCGGGGCACTGTGCTACTCGGCAGCAGGAACCGTCACCTGGTTGGTTCCGCAATTCACTGCGGGGTTGTTGGACAACTATTGGTCGTGGCGGCTGTTCGAAGAGGCATTTCTCTACGGCTTCGTCGACCCGGTCACCGCCGCAGCCGTCGGCGGTACGGCCGGGCTGGCGCTGTGGTTTCGTGCCGGAGCCCGGACCGGGCACACCGCGCGCAGCGTACGCGTGGCGCTCGTGATGTATGCCGCTACAGCGCTCGGCATCTATTTCGCCGTTTATATTCTCGACGCCAAGCAACTACCACGAGCCGTCGAGATCGCCGCCAACCTGGCACTGACGGCGCTGTCAATGGTCACCGTGAGGCTGGCCCTGCAGACGGCACTCGTGCACGAGGAGACCGACCCCGGCGCTGCCCGATCGGTGCGGTGCACGCACTGCGAGAAGCAGGTACCCGAACTGCCGTTCTGCCCGGAATGCGGGGCGGCCGCCCGGGCGTCGTCGCGTTCTGTGCGCCGGAGCAGGCACGGGCCATCTGTCGCATTCGGATCGGTGGCCGCCATCGCCGCGCTGGTATTCGCCACCGCCGGCCATCCCGGACCACCCTTCGGCGGCCGCACCATCGGCGGTGCCTACGCCCGTATGCTCGCCGCATCCACCGACCTCGGCCATGCCGGCAATGATCCGGTCCACATCACCGCGGCTCTGCGTGAGCCGTCTCGCCCGCGTCACCTCGACGCTTGGGCCCGCGCCCGCAATCTGTCGGTGCGGTGGCGGGACGGCGACCAATGGGCCGTCATCGAAGGGACGGCGGCGGCCGTCGGCAAGGCGTTCGGTGTCGCGGTGCGCAACTACCGATCGCGCCAGGGGCCGGAGCCCGGCCGGGTGTTCTATGCCTCGCCGCAGCAACCGGCGGTCCCGCGCAGCGCGCAACCGGAGGTGGCGGGCCTCGGCCGCGTGCTCGGTTACCTGCCATACCGCGAGAGCCGCCCGCCCACTCCGCCGCGCGACGTACCCGACGGTGGCCTGCTGCCGAATCAACTGGTGCGCGCCTACAACGCGACGCCGCTGACCGACGCCGGTTACACCGGCGAGGGCATCACCGTCGTCGTGTTCGCCTTCGACGGGTTCGATCAGCGGGATATGGACAGCTTCGCCGAATGGTTCGATCTGCCCCGGTTCACTCCGGAGGTGGTGGGCGGCATGCCCGAGCAGCGCAGCGGCGAAGCGACCATGGACCTGCAGGTCATCCACGCGATCGCGCCCGATGCCAAACTGGTACTCGTCAATGCCCGCCCGAGCGTCGAGGGCGACGGCGGTTTCCGGAAGCTGGCCCGGCTGTGGGAGTCGGTCGATCACCAATTCCCCGGAGCCATTTGGAGTTTCTCGATCGGATGGGGCTGCGACCGGCTGTTCAGTCCCGCCGACCTTGCGCCGGTCCGCGCCGCCCTTGCCAAGGCGGTGCGTCATGGGACCACTGCGTTCGACGCCTCCGGTGACCTCGCGGGCCTGGAATGCAAAGGCGGGCACACCTGGTCGGATCCGCCGAGCCCGGATGACGTCGGATTGGACGCGGTGGCCTCCCTCCCGGAAATGACGTCGGTGGGCGGCACCCGGCTGTCCACCGACACCGAGGGCGGGTGGCTGGCTGAGCAAGCCTGGTATGACGTTCCGCTGACCCAGGGCACGGCCGGCGGCGGCTCGTCGCTCTACGGCAGACCCGCATGGCAGACCGTCGACGCCGACGCGGGCCCTCCCGGCCGCCGACTGGTACCTGATGTCGCGGCGGTCGGCGACCCGTTCACCGGAGTCAAGTTCGTTTTCCGGGGACAGGTTCTGACCGGCGGCGGCACATCACAGTCCGCTCCTATCTGGGCGGGGCTCGCGGCCCTCATCAACGGCCTGTTCGCGGACAGTGGCGCAGCGCCACTCGGCGACCTGAATCCGATTCTCTATGAGGTGGCCAGAGGTGCGACGGCGCCCAGTTTCCGCGATGTGCGGGTCGGCGGCAATGCGATCACCCCCGGCGGACGGCCCGGGTATGACATGGTGACCGGGCTGGGCAGTCCCAACGTCGACAATCTCGCGAAGAACATCCTGATTGCGCGGTCGCGCCGATGACATCCCCGGCAGACGACACCATCGCCGGGCGCCCATCCCGGGGTGCCAGGTACTTCTTCGTCATGGGACTGTGGATCGCCGGGTTGGTGGCCGCCATGGCGATGCTCAGCGTCATCGACACCCGGGTGGCACCCGCACCCGTGTACATCTGCCCGCCAGACTGCGGCCGGCCGCCCACCGGCATTCCCGTCTCGACCAACCCGCGCTACGTGGCACCCGACGGATCGTTCGAAGTCTCGTATCCAGCACCCGGTGCCGCATACACGGTGACGACCGACAACACCGGCGTCACCGCGGAATGGACCGCCGGTGACGGGGGGACAATCCGCCTTTTCGGGACTCCGGCCGGCGGCCGCGACGCCCGCCAGGTTGTCGAGCAGGTCCTGACTGACAGCTTCCCCGACGCCGTCGTGGATTACGAATTGCCCAATGCGACAGTCGGTTTTCAGCCGGGCTACGGGGTCACCGCCAACTTTCTCGCCTCCAGGCGGGCCGATCCGGTGCGCGTCATCGTCATCTCGGCGATCAAGAACGACCTGGCCCTGGTCGCCGTTGCCGACGGGCCGTTCATGCAGTTCGGCCCCGGCCAAGGCCCGGGAATGCCGTCCCCGGCCAACCTCCAGATCGCCCAAGACATGGGAAAGTACGTGGACAGCTTCAGTTGGCGCGGAGATTCCCCGGGTTAGGAGTCTGCCTAATCCGCTCACTCGAATACGGTATGAAAGAGCCTATGGCTACCGACCTGATCCTGACGGCTTCCAGCATCATCACGATGGATGACGCTCTCCCGCGGGCGAAAGCCCTGGCGATCGACTTGAGCACCGGGCGGATCACCGCGATCGGGTCGCTCTCGGAGGTCAAGGCCGCAGCACCCGGCGTCGCCGTGACCGATCTGGGCGAGACCGTCCTGATGCCGGGGTTCGTCGAACCACACAGCCACCCACTGTTGTCCGGGATGGCCACCCAGAAGCCCGCGTACTGGGTCTCCCCGATGGTAGGAGTCCCGACCTGGGACGACGTGAAGGCCATCTTCGCCAAGGCCGACAAGGAGAACCCGGCCGATCAGATCCTGGTCTTCAACGGCGTGGATCGTCTGCTCCAGCAGGCCCCACTGCCCACCCGGTCGGTGCTCGATGAGATCTTCCCGGCCCGCCCGGTGGTGGTCATCGACAACTCCGGGCACGGCATTTACTTCAACAGCCCGACGCTTGCGCTGCTGGGTTGGCCCGACGGCAAACCGCCGGCCGATCCGGTCGGCGGCAGCTTCGGCCGGCAAGCCGACGGCACCAGTGACGGGACCGCGTTCGAGTCCGGGGCGCTCATGCAGATCGTGGGTGCGGTGCTGCCCAAGGCGATCCCGCACCCGCTGCAGTCCGGGGCGCTGTTCTACCAGCTGATGGCCCGGTGCGGCATCACCGCGACCTCCGAACACACCTACAATTCCGGCCAGCACCAGGCTTACGTCGCGCTGTCATCGGTGCCGGATTGCCCTCTGCGACTTCACGTTTACCATATGTCGATCGAACCGGACGCCGCTGCCGACGTCGATTTTCCCAAGCCGGAACTGGTGCGCAAGAACGGCATCAAGCTGTGGGCGGACGGCTCACCGTGGATCGGTAACGTCGCGATCTCTTTCGAATACCTGGACAACCCGACCACCCGAACCGCCCAGATGGAACTGGGGCCTCGTGGCGAAAGCCAGATGAACTACACCCGCGCTCAACTCGATGCGATCCTCGATGAATTGGTTCCGACCGGCTACCAGATGGCGTTCCACTGCAACGGTGACGTGGGATTCGACGTCGTGCTCGACGCCTACGCCCGGGCGCTGGTGAAGTTCAATCTGCTTGGCTCCGATCACCGTTGGCGCGTGGAGCATCTGGGGGCCGCACGGCGCGACCAGTTCGAGCGGGCGGCCGCGCTGGGAGTGACCTGCTCGTTGAGCCCGTTCCAGTACATCTACTGGGGCGATCTGCTCGACGGAGTGATGTTCGACCCGGCTCACGGGTCACAATGGCAGCGGATACGCGACGCCTTCGAGGCCGGGGTGCGGCCCAGCTATCACAATGATGGATCGGTCTGCCCGCCCGACCAGCTGTTCAACGTGATGCACACGGTGATGCGGACCACCACCAGCGGTCAGGTGCACGGTGCCGATCAGTCGGTGGCACTCGATCAGGCGCTGCGGGCGATCACCATCAACGGCGCCTACCAACTCAAGCGCGACCACGAGATCGGCTCGCTGGCGGTCGGTAAGTACGCCGACCTGGTGGAGTTGTCCGCCGATATCTACACCGTGCCGGTCGATCAGATCGTCGATAAGGTGGCCGTTCTCGGAACATGGCTGGGCGGCAGGAAGATCGACCTGGACGGGTTCCTCGACCAGGCCAAGGGAATCGACCCGACCGAACACCACGACCTGACCCATCAACTGGGCAACGGGAAGTGCTGCTGAATGCCCGTGGGCGGCGCTCGCGCCGGTTTCGCTCCCGTTGTTCGGCAAAGCAGTGTCGGGCGGCCGCAATCAGCCGGCGTGAGCCGCCGTCGCCCCGTGCTGCGTCCGCAGTCCCCGAATCGGGGTGTGTGCTGCGTTGACCGCCTCCAGCGCGCGGCGCACTGCCTCGTCGGGACAGTTGTCGAGCATCCACTCCAGCAGTCCGGCCGTCTGACGAAGCCTCATCTCGGCCAGCGATTGCGCCAATGCAGGTGTAATGGCCTTTACCGGCTCTTCAAACTTAAGCGGGCAATGCCTGGTCAGGGTGTCGGCGTGTCGTTGACATGAGGCGCCCCTGGGCTTTCGGGAATCTGGATGTTGCGAAGCACTCAGAATCCGAAGGAGAGCCAGGGGCATGATCGAGCCTACGTCGTTGTTGTTGGGGCGGGAAGGACTCGGGGTCCGCGCGGTGGGCCGGCGGGCGGACGGTACCCGGGTGGTCGAGGTGATCACCGCCGATCCGAACGCCTCGCGCTGTCCGGACTGCGGCATCTCCTCGACCTCGGTCAAGGGCTACGCGGTCACCACCCCGCGGGACATCCCGCTACGGGGATGACCCAATCATGCTGCGCTGGAACAAGACCCGCTACCGCTGCCGCAACGACACTTGCAGCCGGGCGAGCTTCACCGAAGCGCTGCCCCAGGTACCGCCACGACACGGCTGCGGACCCAGATCGGCCGGTGCGCCGGGGACGCGGCCCGCTCAGTGGTCGAAGTCGCCGACGATTCGGGGGTGTCCTGGCCGACCGCGCACGCCGCCTTCGTCGACCATGCCGAGGCCGTCCTGGGCGAGGTGGTGCCGGTGACGGTGTTGGGCATCGACGAGACCCGCCGCGGCGAGCCCCGCTGGACCCGTGACCAGGTCAGCGGCCGCTGGGTGCGCGCGCCGACCCCTGGGACACCGGATTCGTCGATCTTGGCGGCGATCAGGGCCTGCTCGGCCAGGTCGAAGGCCGCACCGGGGCGGCGGTCCGGCAGTGGCCGGGCGAGCAGAGCGAGGCCTTCCGGGCCGAGGTGCGTTATGTGGTGATCGACCCGTCGGCGGCGTATGCCGCCGCGGTCACCACTGAGGTGCTGCCCAACGCCGTGCTGGTCGTCGATCACGCGACGTCGCGACGACTGTGGAGGTCACCGCGACGCCCCTGCCCGATGACGGTATTCCCACGCGCACCCGGTACACCTTTCCCCCGGCGGCCGAACCCTTCGCCAAAGACCTCAGCGCCGCCGGAGTCCCCCTCGTGTACGGACCGAATCCCGTTCCGCCGCCGGCCGCAATCAGCTCACCGCCCCGGGAGGCGTGGCCGAACAACTCTCAGATGCCACTGCCGGCCGACGACCCGGTCAAACTCTCCGCAGTGCGTCAATTCAGCGCGCACACCGAGGATGTCGAGTTCACCGGCTTGCGGGCTTATACCTTTTCGAAGACCGCATCGTCAACGGCATCACGACCCTCTGGACCACGCCCGGCCGGATTCGACACGCCGACAAACTCATCATGTTCATTCACGGCGGGGCATGGATCATCAACTCTCGCAAAGCCCAACTGGCCCTGCAATGCGCGGTCGCCGAAGCCCTCGGCGTCCGGGTCGTTTCCGTGGAGTACCGGCTCGCACCGGAACACCCCTACCCCGCCGCACTGGACGACGTGATCGCCGCTTATTCCGGCACAATCACCGACTACCGCCCAGAGCACATTGGCGTGTTCGGAACATCCGCCGGCGGTGGGCTCACGCTCGCGACGTTGCTCCGCCTCAAGGCCGAGGGGCTGCCCCTGCCCGCGGCCGCCGCCGCGCTCTGCCCCGGTGCGGATATGACGCACAGCGGATACCTCTTCACTGCGGTCGGCCTCAACGATCCGGTTCTTTCCCCGCGCGACATCGCTGACTGCATGCGCGCCTACGTCGGCCCTGCCGAACCCACGGATCCGTTGGTCTCCCCGGTGTTCGGTGACTACGCGGGAACGCCCCCGCTGTTCCTGCTGGCGACGACGGCGGAGATCATCGGGTCCGATGCGGTGCGCTGGCCGCAACCGCACGCCGCCACGACGTCGACGTGACGCTCCTGGTGAGCGACGGCATGTGGCATGTCCCGATCGGCGACAACACCGGCATCCCGGAACTCCAACTGGCTTTTGACCAGATGATCGACTTCTTCCGACGCCACCTCGACATTGCGCCGCCTTCGTGACCCCTCACCAGGTCGGCGGTGGCGTCAGCGTGGCCCGCGGGATGGCTCACAAAGAGAAGCGCCGCGGCAATCCCGTAGCGGCGCATGCCTTTCCGCGGTCTTGGTGAATGAGGAGCAGGCCTCAGTTCGCGACCTGCATGGAGACGCCGACAGCAGCCCCATCCGTCGAGGACACCGTCACGGTCACCCCATGGGTCTCGCCACCGGCAGTGACCTGGCAGGTGATCGAGGCGCCGAGGTCGGTGGCCAGATCACCGGGGCAGACCACCGAATCCGGTCCGATGCCGAGGTTGGGGGTCAATTGATCGCTGATCATCTCTTGCACGTCCTGCGCACTCACCGCAGCGGAGGCGACCGCGGCGCCGGCGCTGAAAGCGAGCAGGAGGCCACCGACCATGGTCAGCGTCTTCTTCATCATGGGGACTCCTTCGGGCGGGGCAGGTACCGCAGCACCTACCGGAACGAGACGGACATCAGGGCTGCGAGCCCGGACCGGCATCAGGCCGCATCTGACTATCGCCACGTTCCCCGAGAACGTTTCGGTTCGGCGAGCCGTCAGTGGGTGAAGTCGAGGCCGGCCACCCTACAGGCGTCGAGAGCGGATCGCCGTCGGGCTTGCGCATTCGGGCTACTCGCTGCGGTGACCTGAACCTGTGCTCGACCACCAGGATCAACGCCGTTGCTGCGCCCGCTGCCGCGAAGACCAGCAGCGAAGTGCGCACATCGTTGAGCAGCGCAGGCTCGACAAGCATCACGGCCGCGAGGCTCAACATCAGCATGCCGCTGAGCAGCTTGAGCAAACGGCCTTGTCGCTCTTGCAGTTTCGTGACGCGCATGGTGGCAACCGCCACGGCGAAGATGACCAGTTCGTCGATCTGATAGACGAGCATGTACAGACCGAGCAGGAGGCCGAACGCCAGCGGTGAGACGCCCCTGTCGGTGACGATCGTGGTCCACAGCACGGGAAACCCTGCAGTAGAAGGACACCCCTGCGGCCAGGATCACCGTCGAGGCAACCAGTGCCGGCAGCGACTGCGCCGAACCCAGGACTTGCCGCATCCGATCGTAGATTCCGGGCTTGCCGGCTTCCGGGATGCTCAGCGACAAGCTGCCTTGAACCAGAAGAAGTCCTTGATGTCCTCCTCCTCGAACCACCCCAGGCTTCCTGAACCACCGCAGGAACCGGCCCTCGCTTGTCGCCCCACCGCCCCGTATGTAAGGTAAGGCACGCCTAAGTAAGGTAACCCAAACCCGGAAGGGGTGGTGGGGGTGACCGAAGCGGTCGCCGCGCCGGCCCATCTGGCATCCATGCTGTTCCTGCGTCCCCACGGCACAGGACTGAAAACCAACGCGCTCAACCGAATCCGAGCCTGCGCCACTTTCCGAAAGGTCACCCGCCTGATGTATGCCGTCCACCTGAGCAAATCCGGTACCGCACTGGCGGTGGCACTGCTCGCCGGTGCCGCACTCGCCGGTTGCACCGCGAAGGGGGCTCCTCATGCCGCGGGGCCCGACTCGCGCACACCGGTCACCATTGACGCCTCCGACACCGAGTGCGCCCTGTCGGTGACGCAAGCGAGCACCGGGCCCAGCACCTTCGTCGTGACCAACAATGGCAGCAAGGCCACCGAGTTCTACGTCTACGGAAAAGGCGAGCGGGTGATGGGTGAGGTGGAGAACATCTCCCCCGGGTTGCAGCGCACGTTGATCGTCAACCTCACCGAACCCGGCACCTATCAGACCGCGTGCAAGCCGGGCATGATCGGCGACGGCATCCGCACGGACTTCACCGTCACCGGGGAGGCGGTGCCGGCCAGCACCGACGTGAAGTTCCAGCGGGCGGCGCAGGACTACCAGCGCTACGTCAACAGCCAGGCCGAGGCGTTGGTGCCGGCCACCGAAGCCTTCGCCGCTGCCGTCAAAGCCGGTGACGTCGCCACAGCCAAAGCCCTCTACCCCACCAGCCGCACGTACTGGGAACGCATCGAGCCGGTCGCCGAATCGTTCCCCAACGACCTCGATCCGCGGGTCGACCTACGCGAGGCCGACCTGGAGCCCGGACAGAAGTGGACCGGCTTCCACCGACTCGAAAAAGACCTGTGGGTCAGCGGGATCCAGCCCGACAGCGCCGCGATCGCCGATCAGTTGGTGGCTGACGTCGAGGAGCTTGCCGCCGGGGTGAAATCACCGGAGTGGACCATCGACCCCACCCAGATCGCCGGCGGCGCACAAGGATTACTCGACGAGATCGCCGTCTCCAAGATCACCGGCGAGGAAGATATCTTCAGCCATACCGACCTGTGGGACTTCAACGCCAACATCGAAGGCTCACAGACCGCCGTGGCGTCGGTGCGCCCCATCCTCGATGAGCGTGACCCCGAACTCGGCAAACGTGTCGACCAGCGGTTCGCCGCCGTCGAGGCCCTGCTCGCCAGGTACCGCCGGGGCGACGGGTTCGTCCGATACGACACCGTCACCGAGCCGCAACGCCAGGAACTCTCACGCGCGATCGACGCGCTGAGCAAAGAAGTCAGTCAGGTGCAGGGTGTCGTCGCCCCGCAATAGCCCCACGGCCGGCGGAGCGACCGAGCGCCCGGGTGTCTCCCGGCGGACCCTGCTGGGAGCGGCCGGTGTCGGCGCCGTCGGTCGCCGGGGCAGCGGGAGCCGGCGTGCTGGCCGGCCGCGCATCGGCAGCCAGCAGCGCGGTCCTGGACAAACCCGTCCCGTTCCGAGGACGGCGGCAGGCCGGCATCATCACCCCGGCGCAGGACCGGATGCACTTCTGCGCTTTCGACGTCACCACCGACTCGAAAGCCGACGTCGTGGCCATGCTCACGGAGTGGACCCTGATGGCCGAGCGGATGACCGCCGGTCAGGAAACCACCCCCGACGGCGCGGTGGGCCTGAATCCCTATGCCCCGCCCGGGGATACCGGCGAGGCGCTCGGCCTGCCCGCCTCCCAGTTGACCCTGACAGTCGGGTTCGGGCCCGGCTTCTTCATCAAAGACGGCAAGGACCGATTCGGCATCGCCGACCGGAAACCCGCCCCCTTGGCCGATCTGCCGAAGTTCCCCAACGACAGTCTCGACCCCGCACGCTGCGGCGGCGACATCATCGTTCAGGCCTGCGCCAATGACCCACAGGTCGCGGTGCACGCGATCCGCAACCTGGCTCGCGTCGGATTCGGCACGGCCGCCGTGCGTTACTCCCAACTCGGCTTCGGCCGCACCTCCTCGACCACCCGGGAGCAATCCACCCCCCGCAACATGTTCGGCTTCAAAGACGGAACCAACAACCTCAAAGCCGAGGACGACGCCGCTCTCGACAAGCATGTGTGGGTGGCCGACGGCGATGGCCCGGACTGGCTGACCGGGGGCAGCTATCTGGTGGCGCGCCGAATCCGCATGCTCATCGAGCCATGGGACCGCACGACACTGCTCGAACAGGAGCGAGTGATCGGACGCCACAAGGGATCCGGCGCGCCGATCGGGGCAGCCGGCGAGTTCGACGCGCTGAACTTCAACGCCGCTCGCACGAACGGCACACCGCTCATTGATGCCGACGCCCACGTTCGGCTGGCATCGAAGGAGAATCTCGGCGGCATCGAGATTCTGCGTCGCGGCTACAACTTCACCGACGGGTCCGATGGATTCGGGCATCTCGACGCCGGACTGTTCTTCATCGCCTTCGTGCGCAACCCCGTCACCCACTTCATCCCGATGCAGGCGCAGTTGTCCCGCAACGACCTGCTCAACGAATACATCACCCATACCGGCTCGGCGGTATTCGCCTGCCCGCCGGGCCTGGCGGACGGCGACTACTGGGGTTCGACCCTGCTGGGCTGAACCGCGATGACTCCGTGACCAAAGTACGTCCGATGAACGCTGACCCGTGAACGCCGCCCCGTCGCATCCACGACTGGCCGACCCGGGGACGCGTACCGCGATCCCAAGTTGTTAGCCTAACCTCAGTTAGGTGACCCTAAAGGAGTTCTATGGTGATTAGACGACACCGCCCCGGCCCGGTCGGCTTGTCCGTTCGCGCGATCGTCGCGCTGATCGCAGCCGCGCTGGCGCTACCCCTGATGGCCGGTTGCGGCCGCGGCGGTGGCGGCGACGCCGATCCTGCCCTGACCGTCTACTCCGGACGCTCCGAGGAACTGGTCGGCCCGCTGTTCAAGCAGTTCACCGAGAAGACTGGCATCAAGGTCGACGCCCGCTACGGCGACAGCGCCGAACTGGCCGCCCAACTCCTTGAGGAGGGCGCCGGCAGTCCCGCCCAGGTGTTCTTCGCCCAGGACGCCGGCGCCCTCGGCGCAGTGGAGGCGGCGGGTCTGTTCGCCACGTTGCCACCGAAGGCGGCCACCGCGGTGCCGGCCCCCTACCGCGCATCGGCCGGGACCTGGACCGGCGTCACCGGCCGCGCTCGGGTCATCGTCTATGACCCCCAACAGGTTTCGGCCGACCAGGTGCCCCGGGCGGTCGCCGACCTGACCGACCCCCGCTGGCGATCCCAGGTGGCGATCGCCCCCACCAACGCGTCTTTCCAGGCCTTCGTGACCGCCATGCGGATCGCCGACGGCGACGACACGGCTCGCACGTGGCTGAAGGGCATGGTGGCTAACGATGCCCAGCGCTACGAGAAGAACGGCCTGATCCTCGATGCGGTGGACGCCGGGCAGGTGAAGCTGGGGCTGATCAACCACTACTACTGGTACGAGAAGGCTGCCGAAGTCGGTGCGGCGAAGATGCGGTCCAAGATCGCCTTCACCGCGCCCGGCGACCCGGGCAGCCTGGTCAACGTCGCCGGGGTCGGCATCCTCAACCCGGCCGCAGGCCAGAAGGAAGCGGCCGAGTTCGTCGAGTGGCTGCTCTCCCCGCAAACCCAGCAATGGTTCGTCGCCAACACCTACGAATACCCGCTGCTTCCGAATGTCCCGGCGGCCGAAGGGCTTCCGCCCCTGGACTCGCTGCGCGGACCCGATGTCGCGCTGGCCGACCTGGACAGCCTGCCGACCACCCTCGCCATGCTGGAGGATGTCGGATTGCTGTGACGCAGACCGCGACACGTGCCCGCCCGGCAATCCGGGGCCACACCGGGCGGCCGCCCCGCGCTCTGCTCGCCGCGGGCGCCGTCACGGCTGTCCTGTCGTTGATCCCGCTGCTGTATCTGTTCGTCCGGGCCGGCGATGCGGGCTGGCGTCGCTGGGTGGAGATCCTGGTCCGGCCGCGCACCGCGGAGACGGTGGGCATCTCCATCGCGCTGGTCGGGGTGGTGGTAGTGGCATGCCTGCTGATCGGTGTTCCCACCGCATGGCTGGTCGCGCGCGCCGATCTGCCGGGCCGCGCCGCCTGGCTGGCGCTGCTGGCTCTGCCGTTGGGCGTGCCCTCCTACGTCGCCGCCTATGCGTGGCTGTCACAGTTCCCGGCGATGAGCGGATTTTGGGCGGCCGCCCTGGTTCTCACCCTGGTGTCGTTCCCCTATGTCCTGCTGCCGGTGACCGCGGCACTGCGCGCCGCCGATCCGGCCACCGAGGAGGTGGCCCGCACGCTCGGTCTGGGGCCGCTGAGTGCGTTCGCCCGGGCGACACTGCCGCAGGCGTGGCCGGCTGCGGCCGGTGGCGCGCTGCTGGTGGCGCTGTACGTGCTCTCCGACTTCGGAGCCGTCGCGCTGATGCGGGTGGACGCCTTCACCCGGGTCATCTATGCCTCCTACCGGGCCAGCTTCGACCGGGTTGGCGCCACCGTGCTGGCCCTGGTGCTGGTCGGCCTCGCGGTGGCGCTGCTGACCGCCGAACGGCGGGTGCGCGGGCTGACCCGGCGCTGGCGGACCGGGTCCGGCAGTCAGCGCAGCGCCGTTCCGGTCCGTGTGGGCCGGGCGGGGCGGGCCGGGGCGATCGCCTGGCTGACCACCTTGGCCGGGCTGGCTGTGGGCGCACCGATGGTGTCGCTCGTGCTGCGGATGGCCGAGGGCAGTCGAACGCCGCTGGTTGTGGGTGAACTCGTCTCGGCCGCGCTGACCACGCTCGGCGTCGCCGCGGCCGGTGCGATCCTGGCCGTCCTGCTCGCCCTGCCGGTCGGCATTCTCGCCGGGCGGTACCGAACACCTACGGTGCGTTGGGTGGAGATGCTCTCCTTCACCGGTCACGCGCTGCCCGGTGTGGTGGTGGGGCTGTCGTTGGTCTTCCTCACCCTCGCGGTAGTCCCGGGTGTCTACCAGAGCGTCGCGGTGCTGGCCTTTGCCTACGCGATCCTGTTCGGACCCAAAGCGATTGGCGCAACGCGCAGCGCCACCGCGGCGGTTTCCCCGGTGCTCGAGCAGACCGCACGCACGCTGGGCCGCGGTCCGCTGCGCGCGTGGGCCCAGACCACACTGCCGCTGACCGCGCCCGGCATCGCCGCGGGCGGATTGATCGTGCTACTGACTGCGATGAAGGAACTGCCCGCCACCCTGATGCTGCGCCCCACCGGCCTGGACACGCTCGCGACCGAACTGTGGAGCCGCACCGAGGTGGCGGCCTACGGAGCGGCGGCGCCCTACGCCATCACGCTGGTGGCGCTCGCCGCCGTCCCGGCCTGGTTGCTCAGCCGTTCGGTGGCCGTCCGGGGTGACACCGAGGCCGCGGCGCTGTGACCGGCGTCAGCGTTCGCGGCCTGACCGCCGGGTACGGCGCGGGGGCGGTGCTCGACAGTCTCGACTTCGAGGTCGCCTCGGGGGCGCTGGTGGCCGTCTTGGGCGCCAGCGGTTCGGGCAAGACCACACTGTTGCGGGTGCTGGCGGGCTTTCTGCGGCCGGACTCGGGCATGGTGCGCTTCGGTGAGCGGTTGGTGGCCGGCTCGGAAACCGGTGCACCGGAGACGTTCGTACCCCCGGAACGGCGGCGGGTCGGCATCGTGCCGCAGGAGGGTGCGTTGTTCGGCCACCTGAACGTGCGCGCCAACGTGGGCTTCGGCCTGCCGCGCGGGTCCGGGGCGCGGATCGACGAGATGCTCGAGATGGTGGGCATGCGGGACTTCGCCCTGGCCCGCCCGCAGGACCTCTCCGGTGGCCAGCAGCAACGGGTGGCGCTGGCCCGGGCACTGGCGCCGGGACCTGAGATGATCCTGCTCGACGAGCCGTTCAGTTCACTGGACGCGGCGCTGCGCACACGCCTGCGCGCCGAGGTGCGCGAATTGTTGCGGTCGGTCGGCACGACGGCGGTCCTGGTCACCCATGACCAGGAGGAGGCGTTGTCGACGGCCGATCTGGTGGCGGTCATGCGCAACGGTCGCATCGTGCAGTCCGGTGCGCCGGCTGAGGTGTACGCCGACCCGGCCGACCTCGAGGTGGCACGTTTCATCGGAGATGCAGTGGAACTGCCAGCCGTTCTGGACGGTGCCACCGCCCACTGCGCGCTCGGTGCTGTGCCGGTGCGGGGAGACCACGACATCGACTCCCCGGCGGTTCTGGTACTGCGGCCCGAGCAGTTGGTGCTGCGCCCGGCCGATCTGGCGGCGGACACCGGCGTGCGGGGGGTCATCTGCGAGGTGGACTACCACGGCTACGACTCACTGGTACGGGTGGAACTCGCCGGAGGACGCCGGGTGCAGGTCCGGGTTCCCGGTGGCACGGTACCGCCCCGCGAGGGCGACGCGGTGGTGGTCGCGATGACCGGCCAGGGCCGGGTCTACCCGGATCCGGCTCGGTCCGGTGGGCCGTCCGCCCGGGAGTGAAACGCCGCCGCGGCTGACCGGAGCCGCTTGAACCAGAGCGTGTACACGCCGCCGACGATCGCCGTCACCACCCCGTAGAGCGCAACGGCGGCGTGGGCATCGGTACCCGGAAAGTTGGCCGACGCCAACGCCAGTGCCGTCGCCGGGTGCCGGCAACTGGTGGCCAGCGCCAGCACCGCCGCATACCGCCGGTCCGACCCGCCCAACAGGTGACCGGCCGCAAAGGCTGTGACGACGAATGTTCCAATGGCGATCACCGTGTGGTCGCCGATCAGCGACCACATGTCCGGAGCCGCTGAGATCACCAGCGCGACCATGGCGATCGGCAACAACCAGCGCTGCACCCGTCGAAGACTCGCTTCCAATCGCGGCGCCGCGGACGGCCAGAACCGGGCAAGGGCCATACCCGCCACCATTGGACCCAGGACGGACAGCGTGAGCAATCGGGCGATCGCCCACGGAGCGGCGGCGTAATCCCTCCCGAACACCGTCCTCAGGACTTCGGCCGACACCAGGATCACCGGTATGGCCAACGCCGCCAAAATCAAGACCAGGGCCAGCCCGTATTCCGGTTCCCCACCCGCCTTCTCCCCTCTGCCGGGAAGCAGCGGCGGCAAGGGCGAGACCGACAGCGCGACAAGGGCAATGGCTACTTCAGGCTTCAAACTGAACACCCGCACCAGGGCGATGGCGACCACCGGGGCGACGACGAGCACCGCAAAAAGAGATCGGACAAGCAACCCCGGCCGGCGCAGCAAAGCGGGCACATCACTGAACCTTGCACCCAGTCCCGATCCGAACACCAGGACAGCCAGGCTCACACCGAAGCCGAACTTTGCCGCCGCAGACCAATCCACGGCACACAGCCTGCCACCCGGCCGTTGGGCCCGTCCTCGCGCTGATGATCCTCGGCGGGGCTATCAGGGATGGTCTCGTCTCGGAACTCGCTCTGCTGTACAAGGCAGTCGTCGGGACCACCGCCGACCTGCAACGCCACGAGTGCCCCGCCTGATCGCGGACCGCTGCGGGGCACAATCACGAAGGCGCAGCGGATCGGCCCGACAATTCGATGCGGTAGACATGTGCCCGTGAAGATCGACGGATCGGTGGCGGTGGTCACCGGAGCGGGCTCAGGCATCGGCAGGTCCATTGCGGCCGCACTGGCCTCGGCCGGCGCTTCGGTGGTGGCCGGCGACATCGACGCAGAATCGGTTTCCGAGACGGCTGCGATGATCGGCGGCGTCGGGGCCGTCGCGGACGCCGCCGGCACCGACGGTATCGCGACCCTGCTCGAGACCGCACGCCGGACGTTCGGCCCGGTGGACATTTACGTCGCCAATGCCGGCATCGGTGGCCAACCGGGCCTCGGCGAGGACGAAACAGCCTGGGACCGGATCATCGACATCAACCTGCGTGCTCACATCCGCGCAGCCAAAGCTGTTGTGCCGGAATGGCTTGAGCGCGGCGGTGGGTATTTCGTCGCGGTTGCCTCCGCCGCCGGCCTGCTCACCCAGCTCGGTGCGGCGCCCTACAGCGTGACCAAGCACGCCGCCGTCGGGTTCGCCGAATGGTTGGCCATCAGCTACGGCGACAGGGGAATTGGTGTGAGCTGCGTGTGCCCGATGGGTGTGGACACACCCCTGCTGAGTGGCATGGCGGCCTCACCCGACGCAGGGATGCGGATGGCCGGCACCGCCGTCACGAACGCCGGCGCAGTGATAGGTCCGGACGCGGTTGCGGCCCTGGTAGTCCAGGCCGTCACAGAGGGGACGTTCCTGGTGCTGCCCCACCCGGAGGTGCTGACCATGTATCGGCAGAAGGCCGCCGACTACGACCGGTGGATCGCCGGGATGCGGCGCTACCAAAGGAGCTTGGAAGATCAATGACGCGCACCGGCCGCATTGCGGGCCGCGTGCGGGTTCTCCAGCGTCTATGAGGGCTTTTCCGGAAGCTTTTCGAGTGTGGCGCCCACGGTGTTGATCACAAACCCGTTCTCGCCGGAGGCGCAGAAGACAGATCCCTGATAACCGGTCGCGCACCATGCCTCGCCGTTGACCAGCCGAAAACCTTCGGGGAGGTTGTCAACGTCGCGGGTGAAGGTCCGGGTCGCCGATTCGACGTACTGGGCAGGCTGCTGCGGTCCGGCGACGATCTGATTGGCACCCGGTGGCGGCAGCGGACACCGGCTCCCCCCGCAGCTATACGAGCCAGGCGGTCCCGGCACACCAGCTTGTACCGGAGTCCCGTCCGGCCACCGCGCGGGAACCCGGTCGCAACCGATCGTGCCATCGGGTCCTATCCCGCAACCATAGGGCCCGAAGAACACCCAGCCGGGATCGCCGGGACTGGTGAAATCACCCTGCGCTACCGGCCAGGTCTGCGGGGGCTTTGCGGCACAGGAGTTCTCCTCCCCGAACGAGCCCTGATCGGGATCGCAGGTGTCGGGGTCGGCCGCGGCGTTCGGGGTTGCCCCGAACGCGGTGGCGGCAAGCACCACCAGAGCCGATACCGTATTTAAGGCCCTCGTATACATGGGAACTCTCTCGCAGTAGTGGTTTGGTCAACGGTTCAGGCAACCACTGTGCCAAAACTTCGCCACGGCCACAGCGATCCGGCGGGATGCACACTGATACGGCAGCGGTGGTGAAGCGCTACCCATCGACCAGAGCCCCGGACAGGGTCAATGGCCCGCACGGCCACGTGAGGGCATCGGCTCCACCGAAGGCTCCAGGCCGATCGTGGCGCCGCTGCGCTGTGCCCACCGGCCGTAGGATCGCGACAGCGGGCCGGCGGTGAATCCGTGCGCGAACACGCTGAGCAGCACCGTCACTGCGAGGACGCCTTCGATCTGCTCGATGCCGGGCCCGAACCGCCCGAGTTCATCCAACGCGAGCAGCCCGAAGACGATCGTGGCCAGACCCCGGGGTCCGAACCAGCCCGAGGAACGCCACCGTGCGCCAACGGAATCCGGAACCGATCATGGCCAGGGCCACCGGGATGAACCGGAGTACCGTCAACGCCAGCACGGCGATCAGCACCGCCTGCCACCGGACGCCCACCTCGAAGACGACCAGCAGCAGACCGCCGAAGAGGAACCAGACGACGAACCCCATCAAGTCGGCCGAGGTCTCCAGCAGATCGGCGGTCTCATGGTCCTCGGCCAGGCTGATCGATGTCGCGCCGAATACCAGCCCGCCGACGAAGGCCGCGATGAAGGCATTCGCCCCGATCAGCTCGGCAACGCCGAACAGCAGAGCGGGCAGAATCAGGGTGGCGATCTGACGTCCCCGCCGACTGGACAGATCCCGCTCCCGGGAACGGTCCATGCACCACGCCGCCACCAGCGCCAGCACCACCGAGCACCCGAGCGCCAGGAGCACCGATGTCACCCCGACGCCGAGCAGACCTGGGATCGGCGCGTCCTCGCGTTCGGCGAGGACTGCCAGCGCCATCAGCACGATGGGTGTCGCCAAGCCGTCATTGAGTCCGCTTTCGACGTTCAATCCGCGCCTGACCCGCAGCGGTACAACCGGATTGAGTACCGTGGGTGCACCGAGGCCCGCGTCGGTGGGGGTGATCGCCGCCGCGATCAGCCAGGCACCTGCGATCCCCACCGCCGGGAACAGCGCTCTGGACACCAGGAAGGTCGCCAACAGCGCCAGCGGGAAGCCGATCATCAAGAGCCGCAGGGCGATTCCCGGGTCGTGCCGAAGCTCACCGATGCGCACCGTCGAAGCGTCGTGGAACAGAATGATCACCAGTGTGATTTCGGCCAGAGCGTGGACGAAGTCCGCGTTGATGTCGACGGAGCTCGCGGCGAAGAACACCATTCCCGCCGCGATGCTCAGCATCGGCGACGTCAGGCTTGCCGACAGCAGCCCGCGCGCAACCAGCGCATAGCAGAAGATCAGCCCGGCCATCACACTGATGACCTGACCGCTCATGGACAGCCCACCCCGACCATCTGCCGACTGTATCGCCGCTGCCCGTTCACCGAGGCGTGTCGGACCGGACAGAGTCGTGCCGATGGGGCCGCCCGTCGGCTCGCATCACTGCACGGGGACCCATCCCTCGTTGTTGGTGGCTTTCTCTTAGCGAGAGACGTTGAACTCGGGCCGTCTTTTCTCCATGAACGCGGTCATGCCCTCGACCATGTCCGGGCTGCCGAGCGTGGCATGGAAAGCCGCGCGCTCATCGCGCAGCGATTCCTCCAAGGTCCGGTCGTCGCTGTTGACCAGACATCCCAACATCGCCGCCATGGCGGTGGCCGGGAGTTCGGCGAGTTCGCCGGCCAGATCCACGGCGCGCTGCTTGAGCTCGGTGTTCGGGCACACGTCGGTGACCAAGCCCAGATCCAACGCCTGGGGTCCCGAGACGGTTTTGGCGCGCAGGATGAGGTTCATCGCATGGTCGCGGCCGATCGTCCGGACGAGTCGCGCGCTTCCACCCCAGGCCGGCACCGAGCCCAGGTGCAGTTCGGGTAACCCGATGTGGGCCCCGTCCTGCGCGGCAAGCCGGAAGTGGCATGCCAGCGGCAGCTCCAGTCCCCCGCCCAGGCAGTTCCCGAATAGCGTTGCGACCCAGGGCTTGCCCATGTTCTCGATGGCGGACAAGACGCGCAGACGTTGATCGAGAATCTGGTCGACGCGCTCCCGGTCACCGAGCACCGGCGCCAGTTCCTTCAGATTCATACCGACCGAGAAGTTCTGGTCGCCTGCCGCGGTGATCACGACGGAGCGCACGCTGGGGTCTGCGGCAATGTCGTCGACCAGCGATTCGAGCTCGGTCATGAAGGCAAAGGACATCCGGTTGTGCGGCGGGTCGTTGATCGTCACGACAGCCACCGCCGCGCGACGCTCGTAGATGAGGCTGGTGTAGTTCATTGTTGGCACCAACCCAGGGTGACGCATCCACGCCGCACCGGTCCTGACATTTCAGGACAGATTTTTGACTCGGTAAGACAATCCCGCTCAACCCGAGCCGCGCAATCTCCTGCGGTATGCGGCGGGGCCCTCATCGAAGCAGCGGTGACGGGCGCCCACCGGTGGTTCACTACCGGTATGGCGATGCTGACCCGCCGCGGGTTGCTTGCCGCCGCTGGCCTGGCCACGGCGGGGCTGGCTGTCTCCTGCACGACGACACCGACGGCCACGAGATCCGCGGAGACAGTATGGGCCGACCTCACACGGCAACTACGCGGCGCGGTGGTGCGCCCCGGTGACCCCGACTTCGGCGATCTGGCAAGCCCACGAAACCTCCGTTTTGCGGCAACCATGCCTGAAGCGGTGGTGCTGTGCGCCGGCCCCGAGGATGTCGCCGCGACCGTGGGATGGGCCAGAAAAACCAACACCCCGTTCGCGATTCGCGGTGGCGGCCACAACTACGCAGATGCCTCAAGCTCGCGCGGGATCATCATCAGCACCCGTCGGATGAACGGCACGAACCTTGACGGGACCAGACTGCAAGCCGGGGCCGGGGTGCGCAACGCCGACCTCGCAAAGCTGCTGCCCCGGGGCGGGGAGGGCAGGCTGCTGCTGCCCGGCGGCAACTGCCCGGCAGTGGGTGTGGCGGGCCTTACCCTCGGCGGCGGCATCGGACCCAACGCCCCGTGGGCCGGCCTGACCTCGGACCGGCTGCGCAGAGCCACCATGGTCACCGCCGACGGCAGCATCGTGACCGCGAGTGCGAGCGAGAACCCTGACCTGTTCTGGGGGTTGCGCGGCGGGGCGGGGGGCAACTTCGGCGTCGTCACCGATCTCGAGTACGAACTCGTCGAGGTGCCGGTAACCCGCGCCACCACTGGCATGTTCGTCTTCAAAGGCGATGACGCCATCCTCGCCTCGGGGCTGGCCTTCCAGCGGGTGCGGTCGGCCGCCGAGCGGATTGCCACCGGCACCTGGAGCGGCAAACCCGACTCTGCGAAGTTGCGCATGCAGGTACTGGCGGGCGAGTCCGAAGCCCGCGACCTTCTCGCCCCGTTGCTGGCGATTTCCGGGGTGAAGGCCGAGATCACCGAGCGTCCGTGGTGGGACTGCTACCGGTGGTATGTCGTGGCTCCCACTCCGGCGTACTCGTTCTGGGACCGCTCGCTGTACGCCGAGGAATATCTGTCCGACGATGCACTGGGTGCGGCCTTGGAGGTGGTGCGGCGCCTACCCACCAATGGTGACCCGCAACGCCAAGGGGCGGTTGGGCTTTTCGGATGGGTGGGGGGCGCGGTCAGTGATATCGCCGCCGATGCCACCGCGTACGTCCATCGGCCGGCCCGGATGTTGATCGAGATGTCCTCGGGGTGGCGCACGCCGCCGGAACCCGCTGAGCCGTTCACCCCCGCCCCCTCCGACATGCGCGCTTGGATGGAGGAACTCTGGGAAGTGCTGCTGCCGCACAGCACCGGCCGCTCCTACCAGAACTTCCCCGACCCCCACCTGCGGAACTGGGCCAGCGCGTACTACGGCGACAATCTGGTGCGACTCGAGGGCATCAAGGCGGCGTGGGACCCGGAGGGCGTGTTTACCCACTCCCAGTCCATCCCGCCGCCGCGTTGATCGTGGCCCGAAACAGGCAATCTGCCGAAGCGACCCGTAACCTTCCGGGAGCCGAGAAATGGCTCCGACTCTGGACCGGGTCCCGTTCGGGTTCGATGCGGTGCGAGTTGAAGATGTACCGCTCAGAACGCATCATCGAAATCCCGCAGCAGAATCAGCTACGCGTTCCCGCGGATCATTGCTGTCAGGTCATCCCGGTCAGCGAGATCAAGCTTGGCGAAAATCCGGTATAAATGGCCCTCCACGGTCCGGCGGGACACGAAAAGCCTGTCGGCGATCTCGCGGTTGGACAGCCCCCGCGCCACCAGATGAGCAATCTCACGTTCTCTTGCACTAAGCGGTAGCGGCTGCGACCTGGCCAGCAGAGCCGGCGTTCGCAAACCGCCGCACTGCCGGGCCAGCCGGTCGGCCGCAGCCGCGGCCTCTAGTGCATGACGCCGATCTCCGGCCGCATCGAAGAGCGCTGAGGCCTGGGCGGCTGAATCAGCTGCAGACAGTAGTGCCCCGACGCGCTCGAATTCGACCGACGCCGAGAACACGACTGCGGCGTCAGCCTCCATCAAACCCGCGGCGTAGGTAGCGTCGGCCGCGGCGAGCGGACCACCGACCGCGGACGCGACGTCCCATAGTGTCGGTAAGCAGGATTCGTCGCCGAACCGAGCCGCCGCATGCAGTGCCATGAGTTCGATGGCTCGCTGTCCGCCCTCAGCAGCCAGGACCGCAGCGTCCAGGGCCGCTGAAATCCCACCGCGCACATGGCCTTCGGCGGCAGCCAGCCAGGCCTCGGCGAGCCGTACCGATGCCTCGAACGATCGTCCGCCGCGGGTCACATGCTCGCGTAGTTCACCGACCAGAGGTGCGGCCTGATCGCACAACCCGAGCCCGCAGTAGCACTGGACGAGTAGGAGCCGCGCGGGAAATATCCAGCCCGCACCCGCTTCACCGCTCAGGGCGGCAAGGTTCTCCTCTAGACGCCCCATGGCCGTTCGCAATTGCCCGCGACCTACCTCAACGGTTGCGGCCAGAATCTGCGCCATCGCGCGGGCGCGGAACTGGTTCGGCGAGGTGATTCGCACGATGTCCCCCGACCTGGATTGCGCGATATCGAATTCGCCAGCCAAGGTCAGGGCACGCACCTCCCCCAATGCCAGCAGAAACCCCAACAGGGCATCGACTTTCGGAGATATCTCGCGACCGTGAGCGGCCAGCCTGCCTGCATCCGCCGTACGCCCGCTCAGCGCGGCCGCCATCACTCCCCCGAAGACAGCCCAACCTACGGCGACCGCCGGGGCCGTCGACTCGGTTAAGACCTGATCCGCCAAAACGGCTGCTCGTTCGAGATCGCCATCAATGACCAGCAGCGCAGAGCGAAGACCGTCGACGATAAGCCGAATTGCGGGGTGCGCGATGCGCCGGTGCAGCATCTCCATGAGTTGTTCGGCGGATTCGCCGTCTCCGATCGACCATCGCAGGTTTGCGACGCGGGTGATACCCCACCGGGCGAACTCGAACTCCGTCAGCGACTCGGGGTCAAATCCGCCCAGGATAGTCTCAGCCTCGAAGTTCCTCCCTTGCAGAAGCATTGAGCGCGCTAACAGTTCACTGGCAGGGAATCCTGCGCCCAAGTCCTGCGCAGCCTGGGCCAACCGCTCAGCTGTTTCGATGTTCATCAAGGAGATGGCATCAGCGGCAGCACGCAAAAGCAGCCCGGTATCGACAGCCGCATCCGATTCAAGGCAAAGTTCAGCGCGGCGAACACGTTCCGCGGGCGTCACCGCAGGATAATCGGCGAGGGCCGTGAGCAACTCCGACTTCAGGCGTCGGCCAGCGACTTGTCCCGTGCGAAGACGGATCGCCTCACCGATCAGCGCGTGCGTGAAATCGACTCGTGCCGTCCCGTCGCGATCAGCGACAGTGATGAGTCCGGACTGCTCGAGCCGCTCGAGTGTCCCACTGTCGGCGAGTTCGCCCATCAGGTCCAATGCCAGGGGGTGGTCGACGGCCAGAAGTTGCAGGGCTCGCATCTCCGGGCTATCCAGATTGTCCAGTCGGCTGTCGAGCAGTGCCGCCAACTTGGCCGTCACGTAAAACCGACCCCGCAGCTGCCATACCCCGTTGACCTGCTTCAGGTTTCCCGCCTCAAGGGCGCCATCGATGAGGTGTCTGACGAAAAGCGGGTTGCCGCCTGAGGCCTGCCAAATCAGGTCGGCGCTGAGTCCTTCGAGCCTTCCCCCAAGTGCGGCTTCGATGAGCGCGACGACCTCAGATCTGGTGAACGGCGAGATATCCAGTCTTGTGAGGTAGCCGTCCTTCCACATCGCGGTAACGGTCTCGGGTATCGGAACACCGCTGCGGGCGGTCGCGACGATGCGGACCGCCCCTTCCACGGCGAGTTGATGCAGCAGTGTGGCTGAGAGATGGTCAACAAGATGGATGTCGTCGACGCCGATCACCGAATACTTACTGGCTCGTAGGGTTTCCACAGCGTTGGTCAACATGGTTATTGGGTCGGCGGATATCGGCGCAGTCAATAGATGGGCGAGGATTCCCAACGGAATGTCACGGGCCGAATCTGTTCCCGCCACCCAGAGTGCGTCATTTCCAAACACCGCGGTGCTTGAGCGCGCCAGGGTCGTCTTGCCGACGCCGGCGTCGCCAAGCAGCAAGACACCGCGCCCTGCGGATTTCTCCCTCAGGGCGGCGCGGACCGCGTCGAACTCGCTTGAGCGCTCGACTGTCGGCCACGACTGTCGCCCCACACGCAGATTTTAGTGCGGTCGGCACCCTCGGGTGGTGCAGTCCGCGAAACGAGTAGCGCCTCACTCTAGGAACCCTTTCGCAGCCGGGGAAAACTTCTGACCAGCGGTTTCAATTCTGGATTGGCCAGAACTCCGTTGACGGTCCAGGAGGCGACGATGACGAAAACTGGTGAGCATGCGGTGGTACTGGGTGCCAGCATCGGTGGCTTGTTGACCGCCCGCGTGCTGGCCGACTTCTACCGGTCGGTCACGGTGGTCGAGCGCGATGTTCTGCCTACGGAACCAGTAAGCCGACGTGGAGTCCCCCAAAGTCGACAACCCCACCTTCTACTGGCGCGTGCGGCGCAAATCCTGGAGGGCCACTTCCCGGGGATCCTCGACGAACTCGTCGCCGACGGCGCCCCGGTGTGGAACGACGGCGACCTATCGAAGCTCTGGTTGTCGTTCGGCGGCCATCTGATGGTGCGATCAGGACACATCCCCGATCCCCGCTCACTGGTGAACTACTACCCGACACGGCCGTTGTTGGAATGGACGGTGCGGCGCCGCCTGGTGGCCTTGCCGAACGTCTCGATTCTGCAGGGCCACGACATCGCTGGTCTGACCGCGACTGACAAAGGCGCCCGAGTGACCGGAGCCCGTATTGTCGATCGCGCCAATGCTTCGGAATCGGAATTAAGTGCCGATCTGGTCGTCGACGCCAGCGGGCGTGGCTCGCGGATGCCGGTATTCCTTGAAACCCTCGGCTACCCCCGCCCCGGGGAGAGTGAATTGACGGTCCGCACCGTCTACAGCAGCCAGCTGGTCCACATCCCCGACGGCACGTTGCACGAAAACCTCATCATGTCTATGCCAAACCCACACTGCCCGAGGGCATTCGTGATGTTCCGCGCAGAGAACGACACCTGGATGATCTGTGCCGGCGCCGTGGGGGGACTAGAGCCTGCACGCGGCCGTGAAGAAATCCTCTCCACTGCAGCGACTCTCGTTCCGAAACACATCGTCGCCGCAGCCCGGAACAGTGAGCCGCTCGGCGAGGTGGTTCAGTACCGGTTTCCATCCAACCGATGGCGGCGCTACGACAAGATGGCCCGCACCCCTGAGCGTCTCCTCGTCCTGGGTGACGCGCTGTGCAGCGTCAATCCGATCTATGGCCAGGGAATGACGAACGCTGCCATCGAGTCGCTCACCTTGCGGGCCTGCCTGAGCCAAGGCGAGCCTGACCTGCCACGCCGATTCTTCAAGAGCGTCACCAAGACGCTCAGGGTGGCCTGGCAGACCGCCGTCGGCTCGGACCTGGCCCTTCCTCAGATACAAGGACCGCGACCGGTGTCTACTCGCGTCACCAATGCGTACCTGGACAAAGTCCTCGCCGCCGCAGAAAGCGATCCTTGGGTTAGCCAGCAGTTCATGCGGGTGACCGGAATGATCGACCCTCCTTCTCAACTGCTGCGCCCGGCCTTCGCCGCACGGGTGCTTCGGGCCGCATGAACATCCACAAGACGAAAAGGATCCATCATGACAACCTCAATCAGACAGTGCCCCAGTGTGTTCGACGTAGATCTGCCCATGCTCGAGTATCAGCACCTCACCGATCCCGACGAGGCCCACGCACGCCTTGCCAGTGCACGGCGCCAGTCGCCTATCGCACTGGGTCCTTACGGACCGGAATTTCTGCGCTACGACCTCGTGCACAGCGTGTTGCACGACTCACGCTTCGTAATGCCTCGCGGCCTCGGGCTCGACAACCAAGGCGTCACCTCTGGGCCGCTGTGGCACCGGGCGAGTACAAACATCCTCAGCCTGGACGGTGACACGCACCACCGGCTGCGTCGACTGGTGGCCAAAGCTTTCTCGCCCCGGGCAACAGGCCGACTCCAGGGCCTGATTCACACCACGATCACCGAACTGGTCAACGGTTTGGCTGCCGCCGGGTCCGGCGATCTGGTGAGCGAGGTGTCAAACCGCTATCCGATTCCAGTCATCTGTGCGCTGCTCGGTGCGCCAGCGCGGGACTGGCAGCTGTTCTCCGGCTGGGCCGACGACATCATGAAGATCTTCAACTGGAATGTTGCCAACGACGAACCGGCGATCACCGCAGCCTGGGACCAACTCGACGCCTACCTCGACGGCATGGTGGACCAACGCCGCGACGCTCTCTCCGATGACCTCATCTCCGATCTCATCCGGACTGACGACGCCGGTGACCGGCTGGGCCATTCTGACTTGCTGATGCTGGCCGGCACCCTGCTCATCGCGGGCACCGACACCACCCGAAACCAGCTTGCCGCGGCCATCCACTGCCTCTGCGACCACCCCGATCAGTTGGCCCTGCTGGCCGATAGGCCCGACCTCGCGCCAAGAGCGGTCGAGGAGCTGATCCGCTACTACCCCGTCAGCTTCGGTACCTTGCGGGCCGCCACCGAGGACGTCGAAGTGGCCGGAGTGACCATTCCCGCCGGAACATTGATCCTGGCCAACACCGCCGCCGCCAACCGTGACCCGGCGGTATTCGGTGACCCGCACCGGCTCGACATCACCCGTGACGGCGGCGCGACGATCCTCACGTTCGGAGGCGGAACCCACTACTGCCTCGGCTCACACCTGGCCCGCCTGGAACTCACCGAGGCCCTGCACGTCTGCGCGAGCCGATTGCCGACGCTGCACCGCACCGGACCGGCGCCGTGGAAGCCGATCATCGGTGTGACCGGACCAACCTGTTTGCCGGTCGCTGCCTGATGACTCAGATCTCTTCGGCGTAGGCGAAGGCGGCGTCCTCATCGTCGGCGTCGAAGTCGATCAGCGACGCCAGCCGGCTGTCCTTCCACGTGGACACGAGGATGCGTGACCAGGCATACGGCTCGCCGTCACGGCCGGTGCCCTCCCGCTCCATGCGCATGACCAGCGTGGTCGGCGAGATCCACCTGATGGAGGGAAACCACGTGCGAACCGAGCTCAGCAACGAGTACAGGTCCTCCAGGCTGCTCCTTAGCTCATCGGCCGAGCGGTCGGGAAATGCTGAACGGGAACGGTTTACCAGTCTGAAGTCCGGCCGGGTGAGCCCCGTGAACATGGCGTCGAAGTCGCCGCGGTTCATCGCGGACACATAGTCGACAGTGACGCGGCCGCTGTCTGCGACTGCAGCGCCCTCCCCCGCGTAGTATCGCCGCTCCAGTTCGGCATACGCGGAATCGAAGTCGTCCTCGTCGAAGCGGCCGTCGTAGACGATCCGGCCGTCTTCACCGGTTTCGAAGACGTGTAGATACTCGGTCTGATTGCCCGCCGCATCCGACCACCGGCTCCATCCCAGCGCAAGGCGCATACCCCGCACAGCGAGGGTTCGAGATTCAAACCTGCTGAACTGGGTCAGGAGTCGTTCAACGGCCGCGCGGATCGCGGCCCGGCCGCGAAGGAGATCACCGCTCAGCCGACGGTGATCGTCGAAGACGTAGTCCTCGGGGTACATATCGACGACGCCCTCGATGTCGCCGGCCTTCATCGCCCGCTCCCCCGCTTCTGCAACCTCACTGGTGATGTTGGTCAACGGGAGCCGGCTCTCATGCTTGGCGAGGACGTCCTCGGCGTAGGCGAATACTCCAGCCTCGTCGTCGATCTCGAACTGGCGGATATTGGCGATCCGTCCACCGCGGATCTCGGCGACGGCGAGGCGGGGCCACGAGTACTCATCGCCCTCAGGGCCGATGGCCCGGATCTCGATGCGGCTGACGAAGCAGTCGGCCGACAGCAAATGGTTTACCGACATCCAATGCCGCAGCTCGGGGACCTGTAGCGCGCGCTCGGCGATCCATGCGTAGAACTCGTCGAAGGACCGCTCAACGGTTGCGAGCGTCGTGGGCGGCGAGATGACCCGGAAGGATGGAAGGCAGGCCTTGCGGGCCGCCTCGCGATCGAGCCGGTTCAGCGCCTCGAAGAAGGCGGCCTGCATCGGGATGTTGACGGCAAAGTCGTTGCCCTCTCCCGCAGAGAACCGGGCGTCCAGTTCGCGGTAGGCGCTGTCGAAATCGTGCTCATCAAACCGGCCTTCGTAGACGATCCGTCCGTCGCCGTCGATCTCGACTACCACCAAATACGTCGATATGTTTCCAGAGTCGTCCCACCATCGGGTCCAGCCCATCACGAGCCCTTGACCCCGGACCGCGAGGGTGCTCCATTGGAAATGGTTGAACTGCTGGAGCATTCGGTCGACAGCAGCTCGCATGGCGGATTTTCCGCGAAGTAGTTCGCCGGCTAACCGCCGTCGATCATCGCGGCGGTAATCCTCGCGGTAGGCAGCGACGGCCGCTTCGGCATCGCCGCGTGACAGCGCGCGGCCCAGGGCCACGAGAATCTCGGCGGCCCTGTTTGTGACCGCCAGTCGAGATTCCGCACCCCGCGCCCGGTCCTCGGCGTAGGCGAACGCGGCTTCCTCGTCATCGAGGTCGAAGTCGCAGACGAAATGCAGTCGACCCCAACGAACCTCTGCCACCGCGATCCGCTCCCATCGGTAGTCCTCGCCGCCCCGCCCGAGAGCCTCGCGTTGGTAACGGCACACGCCCCAGTTGGGCGAGATGTGCTGGACTGCGGACGCCCAATCGCGTGCGGATCCGACCAGGCGGCCCAGTTCTTCGATGCTGGCCCGGTGCTCAGCCGCCGATCGGACGACGAACACGGAGCGGGAACGGCTTTCGAGGCGAAGATCGGGACTGGTCAAGGAGTTGAACAGGGTGTCCAGGTCACCACGGTTCCTGGCAGCGAAGTAGTTGGCAATCGTCATGCCGAAGTCTGCAAACCCGGCACCTTCACCCGCGCAATAGCGGCGCTCAAGTTCGTCGTACGCCGTCTCGAAATCGTCTTCGTCGAATCGCCCCTCGTAAACGATCCGTCCGTCGTCGTCGATCTCGGTCAGAAGCAACCCGGACGTCTGGTTTCCCGCGTCGTCGGAGCACACGTACTCCCCCAGTGCCAGACGCTCACCACGGACGGCAAGAAAGCCCCCGCCGAAATGCGTGTAGTCCTGGCGGAGTCGCTTGAGCGCCGCATGTAACCCGGCTTGACCCACCGGAACGTCGCCCCTCAACCCGCGGTCGTCCTCGTACACGAGATCATCTGTGTAGGGAGCGGCCGCCGCCTCGATGTCGCCACGCTGCAGGGACTCCGTGACTCCCAACCGCACCTCGCTGGCCCGGTTCGTCACCGCTAGCCGGCTGCGGCTGAGCCGCATTCGCTCCTCTGCGTCGGCGAACGCCTGCGCCTCATCCTCGATGTTGAACCTGCACACCCAGACGGGGACGGCGCCGCGGAACTCGACGGCGTAAATGTCCGTCCACGCGTAGCGCTCGCCGTCCTCGCCCGCTGCCTCACGCTCCTGCCGGAATACGCAACAGGTTGGGGATAGCCAAGTGAGGGCCGAGTACCACCAGCGCACCGATGACGTCATCGACACGAGCTGCTCAAGGTCGTCGCGAAGTTCCGCGGCGGTGCGATCCGGGAACACGGCACGCGACCGGGTTTCGATCATGAGATCCGGGCTCTTGACCAACCGGAATGCCTGTTCCATCCCGCCGTCGTTCAAGGCGGTCACGAACGCGGCCATCGTCGCCCCTGCTGCAGCGGCGTCAGCGCCCTCCCCTGCGTAGTAGCGCCGTTCCATCTCTGCGTAGGCGCCATCGAAGTCGCCCTCGTCGAAGCTGATGTAAGCGTGGATCCGCTCGTCGTCACCGATCTCACCGAGCACCAGCACGGTGGACTCGTTTCCGGAATCGTCCGAGCGGCAGACCCGCTCAAGCACGAGATGGTTGCCACGGACGGCCAGGGGGACCATGTGCAGGCGGTTGAACTGCTGTTGTATCCGCTCCAGCGCGGCGCGGCGCGCGGCCTGATCTCCAATCGGGTCACCGCCCAGTCGCCGGCGATCTTCATACGCGCACTCGCTGGAGAACTGTGCCACCGCCAGGTCCAGATCACCGGCGGTGAACGCGCGGCCCACGCGTTCGCCAACGATGGCGGCCCGATTCGTGACCGCCAATCGGCTGGCGGCCGCGCGCGACAGTTCCTCGGCATACGCGAAGGCCTGGTCTTCGAATTCCACGTCGAATTCACAAAGCACGGTGACACGTCCACCCTCGCGCCGACCAACGTAAATCCGAGACCACTCGAACTTCTCGCCGTCAAGTCCGACTGCTTCGCGTTCCTGCCGTACCACCGCAACGGTTGGCGACATCCAGTACACCGCGGCATTCCACACTCGTGACCGCGCGACCATGGCGTTGAATTCCTCATAGCTGGAACGCAACTCGCGTGCTGTGCGGTTCGGGATGATTGTTCGCGAATGGCTCTCGATGCGAATGTCCGGGGCGTAGAGCTCACCAAAGATTTTGTCCAGATCGCCGCGGTTGCCGGCAATCACCAGTTCTGTCAGCGTGGCACCCGATTCGGCGTATGCAGCGCCCTCCCCAGCGTAGTAGCGGTGCTCCATGTCGACATACGCGCTGAGGAAGTCGTCTTCATCGAAGCGGCTTTGGTAGATGACGCGGTCGTCTTCACCAAGTTCTCCGAGAGTCAGACTGGTCGAATGGTTGCCGTCGGAGTCAGACCAGCAATGCCATGCCAGGCTTATGCGTTCGCCACGAACGGCCAGTACTCGGCTTTGAAAACTGCTGTATTGGGCAATGATCCGCTCCAGCGCATCCCGCATCTCAGCTCGGGTCGTAATGGGTTCCCCGCTCAGAGTGCGTCGGTCGTGGTAAACGAACCGATCCGCCCAATGGTCGGCGGTGGCGTCGAGGTCGCCGGCCTGCATTCCAGCGAGAATGCGCCCATTCACCGCGCTGGCCCGGTTGGCGACCGCCAGTCTGCTCGCTGGCGCGACGACCGATTCGGCGTATGCGAAGGCCTCGTCCTCGGTATCGAATTCGCGGATCGAAGCAATCAACCCGTCCCGGAACTGCGAGACGGTGTGGTACGTCCAAAGGTACAGCTCACCGTCGATCCCGATGGCGGAGACTTCAACCAAGCCGACGGCGCACGTCGCCGACAGCCATTGGTAAGCCGAGCACCAATGTCGCTGCGACACCACCTGCTGCCCACGTTCGCGTAACCACTCGAACATGTCGTCGACGGTGCGCTCGGCGGCCTTCAACGACGACCGCGAGGCAAACCATCGGAAGTCCGGCGTCGATAAGCGGCGCACCATCTCGATGTCGCGGCGGCCGATTCCTTCGACCCAGCCTGCCGCCGCCCGTCCGTTCGCCGCAAGCGCAGCGCCCTCGCCGGCGTAGTAGCGACGCTCGAATTCGACATAGGCGCTATGGAAGTCGTCTGCGTCGAAGCGTCCTTCGTAAGTGACCAGATCCTCGGCATCGAGCTCGAAGAGGTGCAAATACCCCGTCGCGTTACCGGCAGCATCCGATATGGAGGTCGCCTCTAAGGCAAGTCGCTCGCCGCGCACGGCGAGCGTTTGATGGTCAAAGTAGCTGTACTGACTTAACAGTCGTTCGATGCCGCTCAAGTAATCCCGCCGGCTCGTGACGGCGTTGCCACCCAGACTTCGCCGGTCGTCATAGGTCAGGCTCTCGGCATAGAACGCCCCTGCCCCCGCGCTGTCGTTGGCCCGAAACGACTCGATGATCCCGTCCGCCACCACGCTCGCCCGGTTGCGAACCACCAGCCGAGTGCGTTCTGGCCCGACCAGCGATTCCGCGTAGGCGAATGCCTCGTCCTCGTCGGCGATGTCGAATTCGCGGCCCGAGGCCATGAGGCCGTCGCGGTACTCGGTGACGTAAACGCGAGACCAGTCGTATCCCTCGCCGTCATGCCCGGTCTCTCGCATCTCTGAGCGCGCGACGCAGACATCGGGGGACAACCACTGCAGGGCAGCGAGCCAGTCCCGGAACGACGGGCACTGACGAAGCCGCTCGGCACGCCAGGTGAACATCTCCTCCAGGGATCGCTCGGCGGGTTTCAGGGTCGACGGATCTGCGCGCCAGGCGAAGTCCGGCCGGACGAGCAGCCGGGCCGCATCAACGTCCTGTGCCCAGATAGACGTCTGAAAGCCGAGCACCGTCAGACCGCCGACGGCGAAGGCCGCGCCATCACCGGCGTAGTGGCGCTCCTCTAATACACGGTAAGCAGCGGCGAAATCGTCCTCGTCGAAGCGGCCCTCATAGCTGATCAAGCCCTGCTCATCGAGCTCGAAGACGTGCAGATACGCGGCCTCATTGCCCGCATGGTCTGATACCAGACTCGACACCAGGGCGGTTCGCTCGCCACGCACCGCCAGCGTCTGATTCTCAAAGTGACTGTACTGCTGCCTAAGGCGCTCAAGACTGCCGACGTAGTCCCGCTTGCTCGTCACGGCGTTACCACCCAGACGTCGCCGATCGTCGTAGTGGAGATCGTCGGCAAACACCGCTGCTGCGCGAACACCGTCGTTGGAACTCAGTGCCTCGATGATGCCGTCCGCCACCACGCTCGCGCGGTTGCGGACCACCAGCCGACTGCGTTTCCGCCCAACCATGGACTCCGCGTAGGCGAACGCCGCGTCCTCGTCATCGATGTCGAATTCGCGGACCGCGGCGGATAACCCGTCGCGGTACTGCGTGACGTAGAAGCGGCTCCAGCCGTACTGTTCACCGTCCGACCCGGTTGCACGGATCTCACATCGCGAGATGCACACCTCCGTCGACAGCCAGCGCAGGGCAGCAAGCCAATCCCGGAACGACGCCACCTGTGCAACTCGCTCGGCACGCCATGCGAAAAGCTCTTCCAGGGATCGCTCGCCGGGCTTGAGCGCCGAAGCCGCTGCCGACCAACGGAACTCCGTATGGACCGTCTTCCCAGCCGCGTCGATGTCCTGCGCCCAGAACGCCTCCTCGAATGCGAGCACCTTCATGCCGTTGGCGGCGAATGGTTTTCCTTCACCCTCGTAAAAACGCTTCTCAAGTTCGACGTAGGCGCCGGCGAAGTCATCCTCGTCGAAGCGACCGTGATAGCCGAGCCTGTCCGACTCATCGATCTCATGCAGATCGAGCGACATGGTCTCGTTGCCGGCGTCGTCCCACCAGCGCAGCGCGATGAGCGCTAGCGTCTGCCCGCGCACCGCGAGCACCGTTGCTTCCATGTTCGGATACTGCTCTTGTTTGCGCACTGCAGCTGCGAGGAAGTCGCCGGGGGCGTGCAACGCGTCTCCGCTCACGTTGCGGTGGTCGGAATAGACGAAACCCTCGGCGTACTCGACGAGTTGCAGTGACTGCCAGCCCGCCAGAACGACGTCGCACGCGCGGTTCACGACCTTCAGCCGACCGACCGCCTCAGTAGTTGACGCTGCCGCGGGCGGTGGGCCCGCCGGCCGCGCCGCCGCCCCCACGAGAAACACGGCATCCTTTGCCGCATAAAGCGATTCACTCTTGCTGCGGGCCGCAGCCGCAGCGCGGCTGTCACCGGAATCGGCGAGCACCCGGCTCAGCGTCATGCACGCATCGGCATAGTCCAGCACCAGGTCGGTCTCCGCGGCGACCTGCACCGCGTCCCGAGCCATCACAACCGCCTCCCCGTGCCGGCCCTGCGCGGAGAGGATCTCGGCGCGCACCGCACGCCATCCGATGGCGGTCTTGAGGTTGTGGCCTGCGATCCGTTCACTTTCGGCGGCATAGCGATCCGCCTCGTCGATTCGTCCCTGCGCCAGCAGCGACCTCGCCAGCAGTGCGGCGGCTTGCCCGGCGTCGGCACCGACGCCGAGGGAGTCCAGGCCTTCCAGCGCAGTCCGGAAATGCGGCTCCGCGGCAACCGGGTCGCCGACCATCGACTCGATCAGCCCGGCGTAGAGCGCGGTCTCCATCAGTCCGTGCCGCAGACCGAGCTCTGAAACGATCTCCCTGGCATCGGCCAGCATCGAGCGCGCCTTATCCGGCCGCCCGCGGAGCAGCTCCAAAACGGCCAGGCACCGCAGCGAGGTCGCCTCCAGCGACGGCGCGGCCGTCGTCATCCGTTGCATCCGAACGACATCCAGGCACCGGCCGCCTGCCTTGGGCGCGGGGCTGGGGCCCCACAGGGCGGCGTTCGGCGCGGCGCCCAGGGCCGCCGTGATCTGCCGGTGGTCGCTGCCCTGGCGAGCGGCGATCAGCGCCTCGAACAGGTCGGCCTCGCACTCGCCGATACGCCCCAACCGGGCACGGGCATGCGCGCGCACCCGATAGGCCTTGGCCGATCCCGCATGATCGCCACGGTGGGCGAACTCGTCGATGGCGCTCTGCAAACGTCCGTCGATCTCGGGCAGCCGCGAGGGATCGGTGTAGGCGAGGTACTGGCATCGGTAACACGTCGCCCACGGCTTTAGCGTCTCGTCGGATACGCGGTCGAGTTCGTCGACCAGTGGCGCACCGGCCGACACGTCGCCGGCCGACAGGAACGCCTCACATCCGACCAACAGCAACTCCGCCCGCAGCGCGGCGTCGGATGCGGCCAGTGCAGCGCCGCGAGCCGCCTGGGCGCCCGCCGACACCAGCGCATCGCGTTCCAGCGCACGCCGAGCGGCCGAGAGATAGCAGCGGGCGGATCGCAGCGCCAACTCTGCGGTCTGGGAGTCACGCGCACCAAGCTCCCGCCGGTAGCCGTGCGCCGATTCCAGATGCCGGGCCACCAGTTCATCGGACTCGAAGACCCCGTTCTGGGCCCCGTCGGATATCCAGTCGGCGAATCGCTCGTGCAGTTCCGCCCGATCAGACTTCAGCAGTCTGCGGTAGGCGACGTCACGGATCAGGATGTGGTGGAACCGCCACACCGGTTCGTCGCCGGTGTAGGTCCCGCTGTGCTGAACGAGTTCCACCCGGCGCAACCGCTCGAGGGATCCCCGGACATCCGCCGGAGTCGCGCCGCTCAAGGCACTCACCGCGGCGGGCGAGAAGTCGGTGCCGATCACCGACGCGGTCTCCAGCACACGGCGGTCGGCGGTGTTCATCCGTTCCAGCCGCGAAGCCAGCAGAGCCTGAATCGTCGGGGGCACCGCGATGGCGTCGACGTCGATGGTCAGCCGCCAGCCGTTGGCCTGCGCGATCAGCACGCCGTCGTGCACCAGCATGGCCACCAGTTCCCGGACGAACAGCGGGTTCCCGCCGGTCGACGACGGCAGCCTCGCCAGCAGATCGGCCGGTAGCTGATCGCTGCCGAGCACCCGGGCCGCCAGTTCCGCGGTGGCATCGGGTTCCAGACCGCCGAGCCGGATCGCGTCGCCCACCCATCCGCCGACGGTGACGAGTTCCGGCCGGCTCTCCCGCAACTCGGGGCGGGCGAGCGCGATCATCAGGATCGGCGCGTCACGCACCCACTCCGAGAGGTGTTCGACGAAGTCGAGCAGTAGGGGGTCCGCCCACTGGATGTCGTCGAGAACCAGGATGAGCGGGCCGTGCGCAGCGCATACCTCGAAGTACCGGCGCAGCGCCCAGAACGTCTCCTCTACCGATCCGGCGACACCGCCGGTCATACCGTTGAGATCGCGGAGAATGCGGTCACGCTCCGGCACGGCCGCGGGAATGTCCGCCTCAAGGTCCCGGGCCCGCAGTACCTCCACGACGGGCGCCAGTGCGACCGTTCCCTCTGCGGAACAACGGATCTGGAGTACCACCTCGCCCTGCTGCGATCCCGCGAACTCTGCGGCCAACCGGGTCTTGCCCACTCCCGGATCCCCGATGACGGTGACCAGCCGGGCAGCCCGGCGAGCGACGGCATCGTCCAGAACCGTCTGGAGACGACGGAACTCGTTCGTCCGGCCGACGAACGGTACCGAGTCGGCGGGTTCGGACCGGTATCCGGCCCATTGGTAGACCGACACCGGCGCGATACGACCCTTGACCTGCACCGGATTCAGCGGCTCGTAGCGGTAACGCCCGCGGGTCGCCCGCCAGGTCTCCTCCCCCACCACCACATGGCCGAGCGGGCATTGCGACTCCAGTCGCGCCGCGACGTTGAGAGCGTCGCCGACCAGATCGGCGTCGCCGGAGCCGACGACGACTTCCCCGGTGTTCACCGCCACCCGCAGAGCCAGGCTCTCACCATGTGTTTCGGCCACCCGCGCGGCCAGGCCGACGAAGCGTTCCTGCAGCTCCACCGCGGCCTCCACCGCGTGCTCGGCGTCACCGGCGCTGACTTCGGGAACACCCCAGACCGCCATGAACCCGTCGCCGATGTACTTCACCACCCCGGCCCGGTGGTGTTCGGCGACTTTCCGAAGCAGGGTGTGGTACCGCCCCAGGACTTCTCGCGCGGTCTCGGCGTCGACCTTCTCCTCGAACGTGGTGGAACCTGCAAGGTCGGCGAACAGGACCGTCACCGTCTTGCGAGTCGGGCCTGCCGTCTGCGCTTGCGGGGCCGGTCCGTCGAGCGACCCACCGCAGGATCGGCAGAACCGCGCGGTCGCGCTGGCCTGGGTACCGCAGGCCGTGCAGCGACGGTCGAGCACCGAACCGCAGCCCTCGCAGAAACGGGCGTCCGCCTCATTGGCGGTTCCGCAACCAGCGCAGGCTTTTCCGCTCATTTCAGTCGGGCATCAAGGCCAGTGCGTCTTGATCCTCGATCGCGGCCGCCGAACCGCGCAGCATCACCCGCAGGAGTTCGATCTGGCGATCATTGGCGATGTCGAATCGCCCCATCCCGATCACCGGATAGGCGAAGCACCAGGCGTTAGTCAATCGGTAGTCGCGGTTCAATTCCTCTGCGGTGTAATCGATTCCGTGTTTATCAAGCCGTTCGGCATACCTCGCGACGAGGTCTTTCTCGTAGCCGCGGCGGGTCTCGGTGGAGAGGCTCTGGCTGAGGAAATAGGCCAGATCGTAGGCACCTCGGCCGACTGAGCTAATTTGCCAGTCCAGTGCGGTCACCGGCGGATCGTCAGGTTCGACGGCGAAGAACAGCTGATCCAACCGCAAGTCGCCGTGCAGAAATGTGCAGGGTGGGCGGTTGAGTTCAGAGGCATACCAACCGACCAGCGAGGGGAAGCGCTCACCGAAGGCACGCATGGCCGGGGACAGGTCGTCACCGAACCGGTCGAGCACTACGGGCCACGATTCAGCGAAGTTGGCGGCAATGACATCCGGGTACGGCGGAATGTTGAATGGCTTCAACCATGTCAATGATGCGAACCGGTTGCTCTCCCACCAGTTTGCGTGGTGGTCGGCGATGGCGTCGACGACCACTTCCGCATCGCCGACCGAGCAGCCGACGATCTGGTCATCGACGCGCAGCCGTCCCAAGTCCTCAAGGACCAGGATGAACTCGTGGGTCGCCGGGTCGAACGCGGTGTAGTAAGGCCGCGCCGGCCGAAGGGGGTTGGCAAGGCCGACTTCTTCGTAGAACCGGACCTCACACAGGTAGAAATCCATGTCCTCGCAAAAGGCGAGGCCATGCTGATCAAGAGTCGGCAGTTTCACCACGACGGAGTCCGGCACCCCGATGCCCTGTAGATGAGCGCGGAAGACCCGGCCCAGGATCCCGATACCGATGCCGATCTGTTCGAGGTGGCATGTGCGCACATCGGCATGGAGCACTTCGCTCAGCCACTCGGCTGTGACGGAGTGCGGGTCGGTCGGAAACCAGGCCATCCCCGCCACCACCCTCCCTATGGGGTGGAACAATCGTACGTGGGGGCCAGTTTTTCGACAGCAAAATGCCTCCGCGCCGTCCCGGCGCTTCGGGTAGGGACTTCGGCCCCTACCTGTCGGCCCGACGCCGTGATTGCATCGAGAAACGGGGTCGGCCGGATCGAAGGCGAGCCGCGGCGAAGCTCTGCTGGCTGGCCGCAACAGTTGGCGCCGCGATGAGCACAGATGCGAGGCGGATTGCGTTGGAGAGCTTCGACTTCCGGGGACTGTCGATCGCCTATGAGCACACCGGGCAGGGAGAGCCGGTGATCATGCTCCACAACGGTGGCTCGTCGCATGCAATCTGGGCGGAGGTAACGAACAGACTGGCGGGCAAGTACGAGATCTTCGCCCTTGACCTGCTCGGGTTCGGCGACTCGGCCAAGCCCGGGGCGGGGTACACCTTGGGCAACTACGTGGCGATGCTGGAGGAGTTCATCAGCTCCCGGGGACTGGAGAAGGTAGCGCTGGTGGGCAACTGCATGGGCTGCGCCATCTCCCTGGCGTTCACCGAACGTCATCCGGAGAAGGTGAAGGCCCTGGTGCTCTGCAACCCGCTCACGGAGGCGACGTTCCTGGGTGGTTGGCTCGGACCGCTGCTGTGGTTGCGGGAGCGGATGCCTGGAATCAATCGGCAGGTGTACCGGGCGCTCGGGCACCTGAAGCTCACCAATGGCATCGGCTCAGCCGCCAGCCTGTTCCAGCTGGGGCCGCGCGGCCGCGCCCTCAAAGTCCATCGCCGCCCCGAAATCTTCGGGCCCTACGCGGCCACCGGCCAGCTGGAGTCGCTGCTCGGGGTGCTCGACGACCTGGAGAATTACGCGGTCGTCGACAACCTCGCGCCACGGCCGGGGTTCCCGCCCATCTGCACCATCTGGGGCCTGAAGAACAAGATCGTCTCGCCCACGGCGGGACGGCGCCTGAATTCGACCCTGCACCCCGCTCGCCAGGAATGGCTAACCGATTCCGGCCATCTGCTGATGCTGGAGCAGCCGGATGAGGTCGCCTCGATCATCGACGGGTTCCTGGGGTCTGCCGCGGTGACGCGGACCTGAGATGAACCCGTTCCCCGACGACATCTTCAACCTCGCCGACATCGTGTTGCGGGTCGCGCGGGAGGACCCGGAACGCATCGCGGTCATCGACCTGGACGGCTGGGAGGGCTACGGCACACGCCGCTACAAACGCCACACCTACGCTGAGCTGTCGGCCGACGTCGAGTCGGTCGCGATGGGCTTGCGCGAGTTGGGCATTGCCGAGCTGACCCGCACCGTCTGCATGTCGCCTCCCAGTTACGAGACCTGCGTCATGGGCGTGGCCCTGACGCGGGTGGGCGCGTTCTCCATCTGGATCGACCCCTCGGTCGGCTATCGCAACGTCGCGGAGCGGCTCAGCCGCGTGCAGCCAGAGGCGTTCCTGGGCAACGCGCTCGCACACCTGGGACGGATCACCTTCGGATGGGGTCCTCGTGACCTCCGGAAGCTCGTTGTGACGGAAAGTCCACTGTTGCCCGGCGGCCGCATCATCACCGGGTTTCCCCCCTTCCCCGGTGCGCACTCGATCAGGTCGCTGCGAAAACACGCACCCGCCCAACCGCAGCCGCCGAATGTCGGCCCGAACGATCCCTGCGCGGTTCTCTACACCACCGGTAGCACCGGCCCGGCGAAACCGTCGCTGTACTTGCATCGCAACTTCTGTCAACTGTTCCGCAACGCGCATCACAGCTGGGGCTGGGATACCGGCGACGAGGTCCCGGTGGACATGGCCGTCTTCCCCGCGTTCCTGTTCATCCCCATCAGTGCCGGCGGCACCATGGTGGTGCCGCCCATCGACTTCGCCCGCCAAGGCCCGGCCCAGGTGGACCCGGCCGCCCTGATCCAGGTCATCAACGACTGCAAGGTCGGGTCGTTCTTCGCCGCGCCGATCCTGATCGAGAACCTGGCCCGCGAAGCGCTCGCCCGCAACCTGACGATGCCCTCCCTGAAGCGAGTGATCGGGGCCGGGGCGCCGATCTCGGGTCCGGTCGAAAGAATGCTCGGCGCGGTGATGGCTCCCGACGGGGAGTTGGCGGCGAATTACGGTGCCACCGAAGCCATGCCGTCGACCGAGTTGGGCAGTCGCGAGCACCTCGACGGCTTGTGGGACCTGACCGAGCAAGGCGCCGGCGTCTGTGTGGGCTACGCCCTGCCGGGCGTCGAGTTGAAGATCATCGACATCGCCGACGGTCCCATCGATTCCATCGAGGACACGGCCGAGCTATCCACGGGGCGCATCGGCGAAATCCTGGTGCGGGGCAAGCATGTGAGCCCCGAGTACTACCTCGACCCCGAAGCCACACGCAAGAACAAAGTGCCGGACCCACAAGGGAATTGGCATCGCTTCGGGGATGTGGGTTACCTCGACGCTCAGGGCAGGCTCTGGGTGTGTGGTCGGGTGTCGCAGCGGGTGAAGGCAGCGGGCGGGGACGTCTTCCCGCTGCAAGTCGAGCCGCTCTTCGACGCTCACCCCAACGTGCGGCGCAGTGGACTGGTGGGAGTCCCCGGACCGGCCGGCGAGCTGCCAGTCCTGTGTGTCGAGGTCGAACCCGGCGTGGGCAAGGACGAACTCGCCGGCTTGCACCGGGAACTACTCGCCCGGGCGGCAGATTCCGACATGGCGAACAGGATCCAAACCATCCTCTTCAAGGACAGGCTCCCGGTGGATCCGCGGCACAACTCCAAGATCGAGCGCCCGCGCCTTGCCAAGTGGGCAACCCGGCAGTTGTCGTGACCTCGCTCCCGCAGCCTGCGCACCCGCCCCGTCACCGAGACCTCCACCTGAAAGGAGGAGGCTCCGATGCCTCGGAAACCGCCTGACCTTACCCGAGTCGTTCCACGTTTCCGGCAATCCACGCTCCTTGATGGGGTCCCCTGGCAGAATCGATTCATGCGAATTCTCTTACGCCGTCCGACCATCGCCATTCTTGCGGCCGCTCCCATTACTGCCATGTCGCTGTTCGGCGCCGGGATCGGCTCAGCAGATCCGCTGAATTGCGTCGACGGACAATTCTGGGATCCGATTACCAACACCTGCCAGACGCCGCGGCCGGCGGAAGACTGTTCGCCCGGTGAGTACTGGAACGCGTTGTCCAATGTGTGCCGGCCGCTGGGTCAGCTCTGACCACCCCTTCGCGGCCCGGGCGGGATGTGCCAGGGGCTGGGAAGCCGATGGGACTTCGGGCGAATTCCCCGCGGTGTGGCTGCCCAGCCACGGCGCAGGCTTGGTTCTTGCCCGGTTAATCCCCCGCAAGCAGTCGGTACGGCAAGTGCTGGAGCAGATCGGATCTATGTTCTGTCGGTGAGATTGCGCAGCGGACGCTCTGACGGCACATGGTGGATCTGCAATCCGGACTGTCATCAAATTCCGCCGCCAGTGCGCCCGTTCCCCGGACTGCCTCCAGAACTGCCCCCCGACGCACCCGTCGCGGCTCCTCCAAACCCCGCCGCGCCCCCGCCGCCGTGGCCGGATCCACCTCCGGTATTCCCCGGATGCGAGATCATCACGTCTCTGATCCCGTTGAGCTGCGGGACGCCGCCGCGGCGTCTAACTCTGTTTCACGTCCTCACGACCAGCCTTTCCGCAGTTCGTCACGCCACCAGTGCAGGCCGACCGAAGCAGGTCCGCACACCCGGGGAGAACAACGCGCGCAGCCGCTCACCGCTGGGCTGAACCCCACTGGCGCCCAACAGATCGTCGTCGAGTTCGAGGACATCGGCGGCCCGCAGCACCCACGGGTCGTGGTGGTTGGGCACCCACCAGGTCCGGCCGGCCTTGCGGGTATGCGCCCCCCATCGGGCGGTCAGCCACACCTCCAGCGGGCTGGGTTCGATGACGTCCCCGACGGCGACGGTCAGCCTGCTGCGCAGGCCGCGCCGGGGCCAGCGGCGCAGGCTGTCGTAGGTGACGACGTCGCCGCGGCGGATCATGGACATCTTCGCCCAGGTATAGGGAAAGCCCAGGCCGAGCCGAGTCAGCGGCACCACCGCGAGGCGTGCGGTCTCCAGGGACCGGAAGAGCACACCGTGGCGTCCGGTGTCATCGACTGAGTAGAGCCGGATGTTGGTCTCCAGGAAGGTGCCGAAATACGGCACC
Organism: uncultured Actinomycetota bacterium; assembly: GCA_963715145.1. Classification (GTDB taxonomy): domain Bacteria; phylum Actinomycetota; class Actinomycetes; order Mycobacteriales; family Mycobacteriaceae; genus Mycobacterium. Next base: position 179,279 of record CAVQRL010000005.1, read on the forward strand.
GGCGGCGAAGCCCCGAGTCTGATCCGGCTCATCATGAAGGGCACCAGTGCGACGTAGGTCCGGCCGTCGGCGAAGACATCCGGTCGCGTGCCGGGCGGGTACAGATGCTCGACGCGTGCCGGTTCCACAGGCCAGTGGATGAAGCTCAGCTCACTCCACAGCTGATCGAGCAGCGCCGGGGGCGCCAGCGGCGGCGGGATGACGGGATAGCCGTCCAGTGCGGGCCTCATGTGGATGTCGTCGCCGCTGCCAGAACCGCGTCGCTGACCGCGGTCGGCGTGATCGCGATGACTGTTTTCTGGGCTCGGCTGGCGAAATCCAGCAGGTAGCGACGTTTAGGACGCTTCGATGTCAACGCGTGTTCGACGGCCGTGGTGACCCGCCCGGGATCGGCGGCAAGTTTTTGCATACGCCCCAGCAACTTCCGAGTGCCTGTGAGGTGCGACGCATACAGTCGGCGATGCTCGTCAGCGAGTTGCTCAGCCATGCGGTCGTGTTCGTCGAGGATGCCCGTCCACAAGTCGGTACGGATCGGCCCGGGCTCGATGAGCGAGACCGGAATCTTCCACGGCCGCAACTCTATTCGGAGGGCGTCGGCCAGGGATTCGATCGCATATTTCGATGCGTTGTAGGCGCCGGTGCCGGGTGTGGTGAACAGCCCGCTGACCGAGGAGATGAACACCACCCGCCCCCGCGCCTCGCGTATTTTCGGCAACACCGCTTGTGTCACAGCGATCTGCGAGATGACGTTGACGTCGAACTGTTTCGTCAAGTCGTCCAGCGCCAATCCCTCCACCGGCCCGTTCACAACGATGCCGGCGTTGTTGACGACACCGTTCAGCTCAGCGGGAAGCGCATTCGGAAGGGCTGCAATCGCCGACCGGTCGGTGATGTCGAGTGCGATCGCATGCACGTTGGGTAGGCGCTCGAGGCTACGGAGGGCGTCGGCGGAACGGGCAGTGGCGTAGACGTCCCAACTCTTCCGGCTCATGTGCTCGGTGATCGCCAAGCCGATTCCCCTGCCTGCTCCGGTAACAAGCACAGAAGGCATGCGTTCTCTTCTCTTGTCGTCGTTCGGGTGTGTCAGTACATCAAACCGCGCTGGAAGAGACGCGCCTCTGCCAGACCAGGAGCGGCACGACTGCGACCACTGTGCCGTGTCATGCCGACCGCCCCTTCAACCATTTGACCACCGCCACCGGTTTTCCCAGCTCCACCCGCACGTGGCGGGTCATCTCGTCGGCGAGCACCTGGTTGGCTCCGGACTCGATGCCGTCGAGCACCTGGAGGATGACGTCCAGAGTGGTCGACGAGGCTGAGCGGGCCGTCGCAGCGGTTATCCAGGGCCCGTTTACGTTGGCGGCGGGGTACGGTTCGGCCATGCCACTGCGGTACGTCGATCCCCACCGGAGGCGCGGGCGCGGTTACCGGGTCGCTGAGAGCTTCGGACGCTCCCCCGCCGGGCAGTGGTTCGCCCGCCACGTCTCGACCCGCCTCGACCCTCTGCTCTACCGCGCTACGGGCGGACGCTTCACGACCTCGATGGGCGTCGTGGTGAACGCGCCGCTGGTGACGATCGGCGCCAAGTCGGGTCAGCCGCGGGAGGCGCAGCTCACCTACTTCCATGACGGCCCCGATCCGATCCTCATCGCCTCGAATTTCGGCGGCCATAAGCACCCGGGGTGGTACTACAACCTGAAGGCAAACCCCGAATGTCGTTTCGGCGGCGAGGATTTCCTCGCCAGCGAGGTAACCGATCCCGACGAACACGCCCGCCTTTACGCGCTGGCTGGGCAGGTCTACGCCGGGTACGGCGACTACCTCGCCAAGACCGCGGCTCGCGGACGCCGGATTCCCCTCTTCCGGCTGAGATCCACCCAGTAGCTCCCGATCGTGTTGCCGCCGGTATTGGCGATACGCCTCAGCGGCCGGTGATCGGCTCGCAGGTGCGAGTTGCGGTCGGCTGATGGGAGGCACGGACCTTACGAAGGCGGGGTCGAGATGCGATTGGCAGCATGGGACCGATACCGCGAACCCCAAGTCGCAGCATTTCAGATGCGCACCCAGACGCGACAGCGCTGCGTTGCGCATGGACCGGTTCAGTCCGCGCTTGGCGGCAGCTCCTTCTCCCTTGCCGCGCAGGTGGACATCAACAACATCCTCAAGACCCGGTTCGGGCAGTGGCGCTGATCGGTGCGGTTCAGGGCTTAGCCGCCCACGGTTCCAGTATGCCGCCCCACCAGGCAAGGGTGAACCCGTTGTTCCCGCTGACGCAGCTCACCGAGCCCTGATAGCCCACATCGCACCAGGCATCGCCGTTGACCAGGCGGTGCGCCTCGGGCAGGTCGCCGGCGCTGTCGCGGGTGAAAGTCGGCACCTCGGAGTAGACGTATTCGGCCGGCTGCTGCGGGCCCGCGACGGTTTGGTTGGTGCCGGGCGGGGGCAGGAGACAACGCAGTTCGCCGCATCTATAGGCGTCTGTATTTTCGAACGGATTCCCGGGAACGTTGCCGCATCCGATGGTGTGACGGTTCAGCAGTTGACCGGGTCCAGCGCGTTGGACCGAAGGATGCCGACCGCATGGTCCGGTTCCTTGGACCCCCTGCCGCTGCCCGCCCAGAGCGTCAGCGCCAAGGTGCCGCCCCGCGAGTCCCCGACCATGTCGTACTGGTCCGGGTTGCGCGGAGTCAATTCGACGACCGCCCCGGACCGGGTGTCGACGATGGTCGCCGAGGAGCCCAGTGTCGTTGTCATTCCACCCGAACCGACGATGACGAATGGGTCGAACACCACAACCGGCCGCACATACTGGGTGCGTCCCTCCACGTCGACTCCGTCGATCTTCACCACTCCCGTCTGTGGTGACCAGAAGCCGATTCCGCTGCCGCCCTTGGCGACATCGCTGATCCAGCCGAAGGATGTGCCGTCGGTGCCGACCGAGGGCACATCCGTCGCCGGGATTCCGGCGATTTCTTGCGGCAGACCGGCCGGCGTTCTCGACCACGGGGCTGCCGCGAGGATCTCGCGGAGCGGCCCCGACGAGAGGTCCTCGCGCGTCCCGTTCAGCGGGTCGAATGAGTGCATCCGAGCGTCGTCGCCGTTGTAGCGGTCGCGGGTGATCCAATAGACCTTGCCGTCGGACAGCATGACCGAGTCGAGCACGTTGCGTTCCGGTGATACCGCGGTGTCGGCTGCGGACTGCTGAGCAACCGTGCGCACCGCACCGGTTTGCCGGTCGATGATCTCGATGCGCGTCATCTGGGGCAGCACGCCGTTGGCATTGCGCGGATGGCGGACCACCGCGAACACGATCCACCGGTCGTCGATACCGACGCTCCCGATGGTGAAGACATCCGGATCCGGCAGTGAATAGAGTTCGCGCACCGATTTATCGGCGCCGATAAGCAACAGTTCATGCGCGGCTCCGCTGTCCCGGACGGCCACCACCTCGCCGGTCGGGCTGACAGCGCGGGGACTGGACGTCACGCCGCCGGTGTCGATCTTGCTCGCGGCGATCGCCTCCGACCACTGGTCGGGCAGATCGACCGCACAAGCCTGCCGCTCGACAGGGGACTGCTGCGCCATCCGGCCGATGCCATCGGTCTGGTGGCCGCAGGCCGAGGCCGTGGCGGCGAGGAACACCGTCATGAAAGTCGCGATTCGCATCTGCCGCCCCCGTTCCTCGGCCGGGTCAGCCCGGCAGTCCGCCTTGCTGAGGCTCGGGCCCGAACCGGAAATGCCGGCCGGTGCCCTCGGCGGGAGTGACCCGCACGTAACGCAGTTTCTCGGCCGGCACCCACGGCGTCAGCCCGACCTGTTCAGCCTCGTGGATCTCCTCGGTGATCGGATCCTGTTCGCTCACCATGGGCCACATGGTGTCCGGAGAACCGCTTGGACGCAAGTGCTGAAAGACCCCCACGATGACGGCCGGTTCGGAGGCGTCGCTGCGCGCTCCGTCATAGTGAAGTCTTTAGCGTTCTGCTGGTCCTCGGCCGCCAACTCGCCGCAGTCGATGGCGGCCTGGGCGATCTGTCCCAGCACACTTCCGCCCGCGAAGGGCAAAGGCCGCCACACGTCGGCCTCATAATCGCTCACCAAGCGCGCAGCACCAACGGTTCGAATCCTGCTGCCTCGACTTCGTTGTCATCCCAGGGGCGGATGCCCCGGCCTGCCAACGGCACAATCCGGCGAAAGTGATCGACAGCCCGCTCCTCGGTGAAGAAGAATCGGCAGTTCGAGTCGGGTAGCGGACAGTTGTCGAACGCCGCGACGGACACCCGAATGACACTCGACGGGCATTGAAGCCAGGCGACGAATCGGACCCCTGCCAGTACACGCCAGCATCGCCGTCAAGCGGGAGATTTACCGCTGCCTGGCGCTGACCTACGACATCGCCGCGGCCAGCGACGACGACCCCGAGATCGTCAGGATGCGGCGGGAGGTCGGTATAGCTGTAGCGATGGCGCTCGAGGGCGGTGGAGTACTTCCATCGCAGCGTCGGCACTAACAGATGACCTGCACTAGTGGGATCATGAAAACGATTGTACTACAACGGAATTCAACTCGTAGCCCAGAGGCCGCGGGTCCAGATCCTGTCCCCGCTACCAGCGAAAATGGTCCTCGGAGGACATTCCGGGGGCATTTGCTTTGTCCGATATAGTGCGCGGATGCCCGTCGCACGGTCCGGCTACCGGCTGACGCTGAGCGCTTTTCTGGTGTTCGTTATGGCGTTGTGCGGCGCGCCGACGCCGGTGTGGGCGGCTCCGGCCGCGGCAGGCGTGCGTCCGGGCATCGAGGTCTTCCTCGATGACGTGCCGGCTGGCTTGCGTGGCAAACGGGTCGGCCTCATCACCAACAACACCGGCATCGATCGGTCAGGCAGGTCCGACATCGATCTGATCGCCCAGAACGACGACCTGACCCTGGTGGCCCTGCTGGCGCCCGAACACGGTATCCGCGGCACCGCCGAGGCGGGTGTCACGGTCGCTGATGGTGTCGACGCCAAGACCGGCCTGCCGGTCTACTCCCTCTATGCGGCGCAAGGGCACAGCCCGACTCCCGAGATGCTGAAGGACGTGGATGTCCTGGTCTATGACCTTCAGGAGGTCGGCGGACGCACCTGGACGTACGTGTCGACCATGGCGCTGTCGATGCAGGCCGCGGCGCGCAAGGGCATCCCGTTCGTCGTTCTCGACCGGCCGAATCCGATCGGCGGCGAGATCGTGGAAGGCGCCCTGCTGGACCCGGCCTTCGCGTCGTTCATCGGTATGTACCCCATCCCCGCGCGGCACGGCATGACGGTCGGCGAGCTGGCCATGCTGTTCAACCGGCAGCAGGGTATCGGCGCGGACCTGACCGTCGTTCCGGCGCAGGGGTGGCGCCGCGCGCAGTGGTTCGACCAAACGGGTCTGCCCTGGGTGAACCCGTCACCCAACCTCCGATCGCTGGCGGCCGTGACGAGCTACCCCGGCACGGTGTACTTCGAGGGCACCAACCTCTCGGAGGGCCGCGGCACCGACCGGCCCTTCGAGCAGATCGGGGCGCCGTGGCTGGATGCAGCGGCGGTGGCCGCGACGATGAACGCGATGGGCTTGCCGGGCATCGCCTTCGAGGCCGTCACCGTCGCGGTCGCCGACACCGCCGCAAAGTTTCCCGGACAAAGCATCCCGGCCATCCGGTTAACCGTCACCGATCGGCAGGCATACCGACCAGTCCGCACGGCGCTGCTGCTCATTGACACGATCCGCAAACAGCATCCGGGGGACTTCGCCTGGGGGCCGTCGATCGATGCGCTCACCGGATCAGATCGGGTGCGCCTGGCGATAGACGCCGATCGACTCGCGCCGCTGCTGGCAGAGTGGGACCGGGCGGCCGCCCAGTTCCGCGCAAGCCGGGCGGGATACCTCTTGTACAGCTGAACCGTCACATCGCTTCTGGGTCAGGCCGTATCTGTTCTGCACCGTCGGGCAACATGTTGAGGGAGTTTGCGCCGGTCTTCCACCACCGTGAGGGCCCAGGTCTGAGCAGGTGCGGGCTAGAACCCTCGACTGGCGGCCCTGGTCTCGCGGAAATGCCCCCGTAGTTGCATCAGGATCGCCACCGTTGCCGTCCACCCCGTTTGATGCATCGCCCCGCAGCCATGGCCGTCGTCACCATCGAAGTACTCGTAGAACGGGACCAAATCCCGCCAATGCGCATCGTCTTGGAAGTAGTCGTGGTCGCCGAGCACCACCCTGCGGCCATCGTCACCGCGAACGAAGATGCTGATCAGCCTCGCTGCGATGTCCTCTGCCACGTCCGCCAGCGTCACCTCGTTGCCGCTGCCTGCGGGATATTCGATGGTGAACGTGTCCCCGAAGAAGGAATCGTAGGTGAGCAGCGACTGGATGAGGAGCAGGTTGATGGGGAACCAGATAGGGCCCCGCCAATTGGAGTTACCACCGAACATCTTGTTCTTCGACTCAGCCGGCCAGTAGGGCAACGTATGCGCCTCATCCCCTACCCAGAATGTGTAGGGCTGGTCCCGGTAGGCCGCAGACAGCGACCTGATCCCGTAGTCGGACAGCAGCTCATCCGGATTCGCCATGCGTTGCAGGATGCGCCGCAGCCGGTCGGGTTTGACCGCGGTGAACAACAATGCCGAGCCATCGCCATGGTCCGGGGTGAGAGCGACAGACCCTTTGAACTCCGGGTGGTGTTTGAGCACCTTCTCGCGGAGCAGCATCAACTCCGGGGTCATCTCATAGTCGGGATCCCCGGCGATGCCCACCGCCGGCACGGCGACCGTTGCCAGAACCGGGATCAGTGCCTGCATCGACACCACCCCAAGTTGGTTGTGGCTACCGTCGGGGTGCACGATCGCATCGCAGTAGAAGCCCACATCGTCGTTCCACAGACTCACCCCGTCCCGGCCCGATTCCAGCGCACTGGACATGATCGCGAAGGCCAGCAGCAGTTTCTCGATGTCGTTGAGGTAGCCGGGGTAGTAGCGACGCAGTTCCAGGGCGATCTCCGCCATCTGGATCACCATCTGGGCCACCCAAGCGGTGCCGTCGGATTGCACGAGTTGCCCCCCGGTGGGCAGTGGATGATCACGATTGAACACACCGATGTTGTCCATGCCGAGAAAGCCACCGGCGTAGAGGTTCTTACCCAGCGGATCCTGGGTGTTGAGCCAACTGGTCAGGCAGGTGAGCAGACCGCGGTAGGCAGTCGCCAAGAAGTCGAAGTCGGGTTCGCCGCTACTTGCGGCATCGAGGCGGTACACCTCCCACGCAGCCCATGCCAACGTCGGCGGATTGGTGTTGGAGAAGTCCCACTCGTACGCCGGCACCTCACCGTGAGGATGCTGGTAGAGGCTGGACAGCATGTAGATGATCTGCTTTTTCGCGAACGCCGGATCGACCATCGCCAAAGTCACCGCGTGAAAAGCCAGGTCCCATGCGGCATACCACGGGTACTCCCACGCATCGGGCATGAGCAGCACATCCTCGTTGACGATGTGCAGCCAGTCGGCGTTGCGCCCCTGCCAGCGTTCCGGTGGTGGCGGCGGCGTCGTCTCGTCACCTTTCATCCATCTGGTCACGTGGTAGTTGTAGAACTGTTTGCTCCACAGCAGCCCGGCGATTGCTTGGCGTTGGACGAGTTTTTCGTCCTCGCTCAACGACTGGCGCTGCCAGGAGGCGTAGTACTCGTCCGCCTCGCGCTGGCGATCGTTGAGGATCTGCTCCGCTTCGCCGAATGCATCGGGTAGCTCGGTCGGCGAAAAGCGCACCGTCATGGTCCACGAACGCCCCGCGGGGATTACGGTGCTGGCAACCGCAGCTGCCTTACTACCGCCTTCCTGGTTAACCGCCTCTGGGCGCCCGTGGACGATGGCGTTGTTGACGCCGTCCTTGACAAAGGCCGAGGCATTCTCGGTGCCGAAGACAACCTCGTTATTGGTGTTGTTCTCGCAGAACATCCATTGGGTGGGGGCGCCCTCTGCTGTGGTGTAACACCAGTAACGCCCCAACTTGGGATGGTCGAACGTGGCGCCGTGCGCGGTGCGTTCGATTCGCGGCGGCTCGTCACCGAACTGCCACGACCACAGGTTGCGGAACCACCATTGGGCTGCCGCTGTGAGCGGAGCGTCCCGGGGGCCTCGATTGACCGCAGTCATTCGGCACACCATGTCGTTGGGGGAGGCCTTTGCGTACTCCACCGTGATGTCGAAGTAGCGATTTTCCCGCCACATCGGTTCCAGCGCGTCGAACAGTTCGTATTCGGGTTCCTCTGTGGTGCGTGACTGGTTGGCCGCCAAGAGGTCGTCGTAGGGAAAGCGATCTTGGGGGTACTTGTAGACCACCGATGCGTAGGAATGGGTAGGGGTGTTGTCGGTATAAAACCAGTAGTCCTTGACGTCCTCACCATGATTGCCCTGTTCGTTGGTCAGGCCGAAAGGACGCTCCTTGAGGTGGTCGTCAACACCGTTCCAAAAGCCCCACCCGAAGCACAGGTACTGGGCCCGGTCGCACCACCCGGCGAGGCCATCTTCATTCCAGCGGTAGGCGCGGGACCGGGCATGGGCGTACGGGAAGTAGTTCCAGGCGTCGCCGTTCGCCGAATAGTCCTCCCGCACGGTGCCCCACGCCCGTTCGGACAGGTAGGTCCCCCAGTCCTGCCACGGTTCGGTCCCGGCAGGGCAAGCATCCAACCGACCCTGTTCGGCAGTCTCCCCCCGTGAGGTCGGTCCCAGCAACGGGATGCGGCGGTGGGACTGCGCTTCGGCCATCACACTGTGTCCTTCCCACGTCCACGGGGCCAAAGGACTCTAAAACAGAGTGGACTCATGCACGGGAACCATGCCACGATCCCGAGTAGCTCGGTGTCTATCGAGGCAAGATCTCGAAGTTCTCGCTCGATGCCCTGGTGGAGATCGCTTCCAAACTAGGTATCCACGTTCGGATTGAAGTCGAGCCGGATTTCGCGGTTCCAACCGGCAAGTGAGCCGCTACCTCCCGCAGGGGTGCTAAGAGTTGATTCATAAGTGTGCGAGCTTGGAGTTCCAGAGGTAAGCGACTGTGGCCGGCGCCCGGCTCGGAATTGACGGCCTGACCTTGCGCATCGAGAGTGAGACGAACCGTATACAGCTATGCTTATCTGTAGGCATTCCGTACCATGGCCCAACGGGATGGGAGGCACTTGTGAAAGCCCTGACGCCGAGCACCTCGGCCCGGGCCGGCATGTCTCGCAGCGCTCTGTACCGCGAGGCGAGTGAGGGTCGGTTGGATCGGATCGCTCGTGGGATCTACCTGCCTGCAGACGGGCCTGCTGCTGACTGGGATCAACTTGAGGCCGCTACGCGTCGCCCCGACGCCACAATCTGCCTAACGTCCGCGCTGGCCCATCACGATTTGACCGACGCGATCCCAGTTGCGCTGGACGTCGCTATACCTCGCGGTTCGAGGACACCTGCCAGCACCGCCGCCATTGCGTGGCATCACTTCGATCGGGCCACGTTCCAGGTCGGACGCGACGAGATCCCCATTGCGGGGGCGGATCAGAAGATCGGGATCTACTCGCCTGAGCGGTCGATCGCTGACGCGTTCCGGCTTCGTGGCGAATTCGGATATGAGTTGGCGCGCGATGCGCTGCGCGAGTGGCTTCGCCGGGGTGGCAAACCGGCTCGGCTGATCGACATGGCCTCCCGTCTCCCCCGCGCGAAATCCCCAGTCCTGCAGGCACTGCAGATGCTGGGATGAGTTCAGGCGAGACGGCGTTCCGCCGAATCCAGGCCGCGGCCCGTTCCGCGGCGATCAGGAATGAGATCAATGCTCCCACGCAGGAGTATCTGATCCGGCACACACTCGAGTCATTCCTGCACCGCCTCACCCAGACCTCCCACCACGAAGACTTCGTCCTCAAGGGCGGAGTTCTGCTGGCCGCCTACGGGGTGCGGCGTCGGACGAGGGATGCTGACTCCAACGCCTCAGCGCAGACGTCACCGCCGAACATTTGGTCCGGGTAGTCCATGACATCGCAGCCATCGAGGCCGACGACGGACTCGTGTTCAAGCTCGACACGATCAGCACGCAGGAGATCCGCGAGCATGCCGACTACCCGGCATTTCGCGTACGGGTCGCCGCGTCGATAGGACCGTGGTCCGGAAGCGCCGTCTGGGATGTCTCCACTGGAGACCCGATGGTGCCGCCACCCCAACAGGTGACAATCGACCGGGTACTTGGTGACCCAATTTCGCTGCTCGGTTACGCGCCCGAGACCACCATCGCCGAGAAGGGCGTCACGATTCTCGAACGTGGCATCACCAGCACGCGTTGGCGTGACTACGTCGATATCGTCCAACTCGCCCGCCAAGGTTTCGACCCCGACGCGTTGCTTCGCTCGGCACGGGCGGTCGCCCACCACCGCGGTGTCACGCTCGAACCCGTTGCACCCCACCTCGCCGGTTACGGTGCAGTCGGACAAGCCAAATGGGCCGCCTGGCGCCGCAAGGAACAGCTTGAGTCGGTCTGCGAAGAGAACCTCGACGAACAGATCGCCCTGGTTGCCAAAGTCCTCGATTCCGTCTTCGTCCAAGGTCCCGAATAGGCGGAAGCCTTGCCCGGGTGACGTGGGCCCCTGATTGCTCACCAAGCGCGCAGCACCAACGGTTCGAATCCCGGCTGGCTCGACGCCGCCGAATCAGTCATCCTCTACGGACCCGTCGGTGTCGGGAAAACCCATGTCGCACAGGCACTCGGACATGCCGTGGCCCGCCGCGGCGGAGACGTGCGGTTCGCCAAGACCTCCCGGGTGCTCTCCGATCTCGCCGGCGGCCACGCCGATCGCGGTCGTTCAGGAGCGCGCAAAACGTGTGGCCCCAAATTGGTCCCAGACTCGGGCCACTGACTTTGCGTCGTCAGGAGCTGACGCGACCTTCAGTCGCCTATCAGCACACGCAGTGCACCGTGGCCTCGTCGAGAGGTTGTCCCGGTGGCTATCCATGACCGGTGGTCGAGATCTTGCAGCACCTTCCACAATGCCTGAATCCGTCTGCGGTCACTGCCAATCATTCGGGCACGGTCACCAACCGGATCGGTCACTGCGCACGCCAGCACCGCCGCATCATCAAGGTGCCGTTCCCGGTCACGCGAGTCCTCCAAGTACGCCGCGCCTTTGAGTACCAACGCCCCGAGGACGTCAGGAATACTGAGCACTATGGCGATCTCGCCGGTATTCACTTCACAATTCACCGTCTTGCGCAGCGCTGATGTGCCGCCCGGAAGCCCGAATACCTTGCGGCCTAACGCCTTCGGATGCATCTCCGGCGGCAGACGGTCGGCAACCATGACGTCGACTGTCTCGTTATCGTCAGGGCCGCGGACGAATCGGTGTATCGGCCCGTCGCCGACCGGTTTGCACAGCACGTAACCGAGTCGTTCCAAGTTGTGTCGGACGCCGCCGAATGTGGCTGCGCCGGAATCGATATGCAAGACCATGTCCACGTCGCGGGTGGGACGGGTGAGCTGCAGCCCCGCGTGCGCAGCGTGAAGCTGCACCATCAGGCCACCGACCAGCGTCCACTTAGTATGCGGAATAGCCTGGACGATCTCAACGAGCTGCGGCCACGGCGGCGACCATCCGCCCGCTGGGGCGTTCACCTGCCAGACCGGTCGACCGTCGGGCTCCGAAGTCATCTGGCCGGTTGCCCGGGCGTGCGCCGACGCGAATCTGCACGGCTCGCACGGAAGGCGTCGAGCAAGTCCTCCAACACGCGCGTCCCTGAAGCCGACTCACGGGTGTCCAGGGACTCGGCCAAGTCGACCGCAACGGCCGCTGTCAGCACGTGGTCAACGGCATACCCAGCATCGTCAGGCACTACCCGCACGGTCACATCACCGTCGACGTCATCGATGAGCCCCAGCTCTTTGACCACGTCTGCGAAGTTGCTGGCGCACACATAACCGTCGGCTCCCCGCTCGACCGCTGTGAGATCAAACAACTTCGACATCGCAGGGTCGCGTAACGCATTGACACCAGAGTGCAGCAGTCCCGCGTCCTTTCCCCAGCCCCTCATCCGATGCACCCTCGCGCGGCGGCGCGTCATCCAGCAAACCTCCGAAGCGCTACTGGCACGCAGTCGATGTCGCAGCCGCGACATCGCTGACTTGTCCAGCCAATCGGCACGTTCACCGGAGAGCAACGCGAGCGCCGCCCACGCTGTGGCCGCTGTCCACGGCCGGCCGTTATGGCGACCATGCTTGGCCAGGCGGTGCACCGAAGCGCCGTCGACTAGGAGCGCACCCCCAACAGTGCGGCTCACGGTAAGTTCTCCCGCGCGCGCAAGACGGGCGACCTGCCGCGGTGAAATCCCGAGGACGTCGGCACATGCGACCGTCGTCATCTCGCTCATACATATATTGTCGCGAGCAAGACCTATTTACGCAATATCTGCGGTAAGGATCGCGGATTCGGAGGGCGGGCCACCGACTCAATCATGCTGCCCGCCTACCATCGCGAACCTGCGCGCAGGCGAGTTCAAAGCTCGCCCACTCCCGGGCGTTCGGCCGTCCGGTCGCTGGAGCCGTCTCCGAGGAGACCGGTTCTAACGATCCGAACAGTGCGGCAAGACTGCTGATAAAGCCCGCGGGACTGTCCTCATACCGCTGAAAGACCCTTTTGCGAAGCCATGCTTCGGCTTCAACAACGCCGGAGGCGAGGTCGACGTCAGGTGCGGTGATGCTGGGTCCGCACCGGAGGAATTGTTCTTCATAGCGATCGTCCCACCGATCGATTCGCCACCCGGGCCAAAGCCGGCCCAACCACCGGAACAGGCCCGGGTCCGGATTGGTCAGCCACACACCAAGCGCCTTGCCGGGCACGTCGACGTGCACACCACTCTCCGGAATCCTTCCCAACTCCAGGGCATGAAACCCTTCACCAGGAAGCCTCTCGAGCAGTCGCGGTCCGTGCCACGCAGCGCTACTGCCCCACCACAGTGGCCAGGCTCGAATCATTCCGTCGGGGCCGAGCACCGTGACAAGATGATGCAAGCCCACCGTGTCGTCGGCGAGGGTCAGTTCGGGCTGAGACGCTTTGTCGCGCATAGGCAAAGAAGCGCCGACGTAGGCAGCGATTTCAGCCGTCGCGTCGTAGGCCCACGAGATCGAATAGCCCGGCCACATGATCGCCAGCAACTCGAACATCGCACGGCGCTCGTTCATGGTCGCCATGAGTTCCTCGCCGAAGAACAGCAACTTGCGCTCAGCGAGATCCAGCGCAAGGCCACCGTCAGCCCATAACTCGTCGGTCCAGAATTTCCCGACTTCCTGCGCGCGAATGTAGCGCTCAGCCATGTCTGGTCCCGCGAGCAACGCATCCAGCATGCGGCACCCCGCCCAGTGCGAGTAGCGCAGCTGCCAGCCGTCACGATCCACCAGCACTATGTTGGCCCTGTTTCCCATGATCGTCCTCCACAGAAAAGGCACCGCGCCAATGGCGGCACTCGATTGTCGGCAGTATCTGTCCGGGGGCTGACACGTTCACTACGTCAAGACCGGCAACGGATCTCGGTTGTGGATTCAGCGCCAGCGAGTCTCGGGTAGTCGCCAGCCGACTTGACCAGCGGTCAAGTGCCCTCCGAAATCAGAGCAGTTACGGCGCGTGCATCGGCGCACTTAACGTGCACTGGCGCACATAACGTGCGGCATAAATGCCGTCAGACACCTGTTCCGGACCGCCGTAGCAGGCCGACGGAACCCAGATTGGTCCCAAGACTCAACCTGGGGGCTGAATCGATGGCAAAGAGGAAAGAAAAACCGCTGATCAGAGCCGGTTTTTTGGTCGGGCTGACAGGATTTGAACCTGCGACCACTTGACCCCCAGTCAAGTGCGCTACCAAGCTGCGCCACAGCCCGTTGCCGCTCGCCGAGACGGGCAGCAGGTCGAAAGCCTACCGCAGACCACGGACGACCAGAACTCGGGATGCCCGCCGGTCAGACCGTCAACAGCCGGTAGAGCCCGATCAAACCCACCACCACGATCACGGCCCGCAGCGCGGCCGGGGAGAGCCGTCTGCCGTACCTCGCGCCCAGCCATCCGCCGACCAACGACCCGACGGCAATCAATCCGGCGGCCAGCCAGCTGATCCGGTCGAAGGCCACCAGGGTGTAGGCGGTCGCGGCGACGATGTTCACCAACAGCGACAGCAGGTTCTTGGCCGCATTCATCCGCTGCACGTCCTCGGGCAGCAGCGCACCCATGACGCCGATGAGCAGGATTCCCTGCGCGGCGGTGAAGTAGCCACCGTAGACGCCGACGGCGAAGGTTCCCACAACCAGCGCCGCCATCCGCGCCGTCGACACGTGCTCGGCGGCACGGCCGGCCGCCTCGGCGCGGCGGCGCGCATAGGCCTGAATGCGCGGCCCGGCGATCACCAGGATCAAGGCCAGTACCAGCAGCACCGGCACGATCCGGGTGAAGACCTTCTCGGGCAGGTGCAGCAGGAGGAACGAGCCGATCGCGGCACCGATCACCGACGCCGGAATCTGCCACCGCAGCCGCCGCCACTGACCGGCCAGTTCGGCGCGATACCCCCAGGTGCCCGACACCCCGCCCGCGACCAAGCCGATCGCGTTCGACATGGTCGCGGTCACCGGCGGAAAACCCAGCGCCACCAAAGTCGGAAAGGTGATGAGGGTGCCCGAACCCACCAGTGAGTTGATCGCACCGGCCCCCATCCCGGCAAGGACGATCACCAGCATCTGGGCGAGGGACACCCCGGAACAATAGCGACCGCTTGCAGACCCTCAGTACCAGCCGGGCGGCAGCCCCCCGGGCCAGCATTCCCCTCCCAGTCCGCACGGCGGCCACGCCGGTGGCGGCGGCGGAGGCGGAGGGTAGGGCTCACCGGGCGGCGGCGGAGGCGGCGCCGGACACGGCGAAAACTGTGTGCCACCAAGTCCAAACGGCGGCCAGGGCGCAGGGAATGTCGGGGCCGGCTCCCCCGGCGCCGGTGGCGGCAGCCATGGGGGGTAGCACCGCGGGGAGCATTGACCGCCCAAGCCGCAGGGAGGCCATTGCGGCGGAGGTGGGCTGTCGGTTTGTGCCGGCGGGGGCGGCGGATCCGGTGGCGGGTCGGCGTAGGCCAACCCCACCGACCCCGAACTCACTAAGCCCACCGATGCGGCGAGCGCCAATCGGGCCAACGCCTTGTTCACCCTCATGCTGCAGATACCTCAGTTCCGTGATCGAAGGACCACACCCGAATTCGCGGCCGCCAGGTTGTACATCAGCGTCGACCTGCCTCGCGTCCTGATTCCAGCGT
Source organism: uncultured Actinomycetota bacterium (assembly GCA_963715145.1). Taxonomy (GTDB): domain Bacteria; phylum Actinomycetota; class Actinomycetes; order Mycobacteriales; family Mycobacteriaceae; genus Mycobacterium. Next base: position 194,586 of record CAVQRL010000005.1, read on the forward strand.
CGTCCCCGACGCCAACCGGGAAACAGGGCCGAAAGTTCATCGGCACCGCTACCGCCCCTTGGGTTTACGCTTCTCCCGCACCCGGACGTTGATCCGGATCGGCGTGCCCTCGAAGCCGAAGGTCTCCCGCAGCCGACGCTCGAGGAACCGGCGGTAGCCGGCCTCCAGGAATCCGGTGGTGAACAGCACGAAGGTCGGCGGCCGCGCAGTTGCCTGGGTGGCGAACAGGATTCGCGGCTGCTTTCCGCCGCGCACCGGGGGCGGAGTCGCGGCGACGATCTCCTTGAGCCAGGTGTTGAGCTGACCGGTCGAGATACGGGCGTCCCAGGACGTCCAGCGCGGTCTCCATGGCCGGCACCAACTTCTGCACGGCCCGGCCGGTCTTGGCCGAGATGTTGACCCGGGGCGCCCACGGCAATTGCGCCAGTTGCAGGTCGATCTCGCGGTCGAGCAGATAGCGGCGATCCTCGTCGACCAGATCCCACTTGTTGAACGCCAGCACCAAGCGCGCGGCCGGCCTCGATCACCATCGACAGCACCCGCTGATCCTGCTCGGTCAGCGGCTGGGAGGCGTCGACAGAACGACCACGACCTCGGCGGCGTCGATGGCGCTGTGCGTGCGCACCGAGGCATAGAACTCGTGGCCGCTGGCCTGTCCGACCTTGCGGCGCAGCCCGGCGGTGTCGACGAAACGCCATATCCTGCCATCGAGTTCGATCAGCGAGTCCACCGGGTCGACGGTCGTGCCGGCGACGTCGTGCACCACCGAGCGCTCCGCACCGGCCAACCGGTTGAGCAACGAACTCTTGCCGACGTTGGGCTTGCCGACCAGGGCCACCCGTCGCGGCCCGCCGGTCGCCGGCGCGGCCTCCGACACCTCGGGCAGCGCGTCGACGACCTCGTCGAGCAGATCGGCCACCCCGCGGCCGTGGATCGCGCTGATCGGGTGCGGCTCCCCCAGCCCCAAAGACCACAACGCCGCGGCGTCCGCCTCACCCTTCTCGTTGTCGACCTTGTTGGCCGCCAGGAACACCGGCTTGCCCGATCGGCGCAGGATCCGCGCCGCCGCCTCGTCGCCGGCGGTGGCGCCGACGACGGCGTCGACCACCAGGATCACCGCGTCGGCGGTCTGCATGGCCACCGATGCCTGCTCGGCCACCAACTGCTGCAAACCCTTGGCGTCGGGCTCCCACCCACCGGTGTCCTGCACGACGAAACGCCGGCCCCGTCCACAACGCGTCATAGGACACCCGGTCGCGGGTCACGCCCGGCAGATCCTGCACGACGGCCTCGCGCCGGCCCAGGATCCGGTTCACCAGAGTCGACTTGCCGACGTTGGGCCGCCCGACGACGGCCACCACCGGCGGCGGTGCGCTCCGCCTCACCGGACTCGTCGACGAACCCGTCCTCGCCGAGATTCCCAGTCGCTCTCGTCGGACCACGTGCCGTCGTCGGTCATCGCATCGCTCCCGTTCGCTGTTCGACGAGATCGCGCAGATGGGCGATCACCTCGGCCTGTGTCATGTCGCTGGTGTCGACGATCAGCGCGTCATCGGCCGGCCGCAGCGGAGAGACAGCCCGGGTGGAGTCCAGATGGTCACGACGGCATCACGTCGGCCAGCACAATGTCGTAGTCGTCGGGCAGGCCCGCGGCCATGTTCTGGGCGTTGCGGCGCCGGGCCCGCGTTTCGGCCGAGGCGGTGAGGAAGATCTTCACGTCCGCATCCGGCAGTACGACGGTGCCGATATCGCGGCCCTCGACCACGACGCTGTCCGGGCCCTCGGCCAACTCGCGCTGCAGACGTACCAGCCGCGCGCGCACTGCCGGCACCGCGGACACCGCCGACACCGCCCGGGTCACCTCGTCGCCGCGGATCAGCAGCCGAGACGTCTTCCCCGGCGAGGTAGGTCTGCTCGACCTCGGGGTCGTAAGCCCACCGACATGCGGCACGTCTGCTGCCGCCGCGATGGCCTCCGGATCGTCGAGGTCCACCCCCGCGCGCAACATGGCCAGCGTCACGATCCGGTACATCGCGCCGGTGTCGAGGTAGCGAGCCCCCAGCTCTTGGCCAAACCCCTTGACACCTGGACTTCCCGGTGCCCGCGGGCCCGTCGATCGCGATCACGACGCCGCTCACAAGCCCACCACCGCGTACAGTTCGCCGACCTCTTTGCGGGTCAGTCGCCGGATGCTGCCCGGCCGCTGGTCGCCCAGTGCCACCGTCCCGATGTCGGTCCGGACCAGAGTCTGCACCGGGTATCCGACGTCGGCGAGCAGTCGGCGCACGATGTGCTTGCGGCCCTCGTGCAGCGTCACCCGCACCAACGTCTTTCCCGGAACGGCGTCGACGACGGCGAAGTCGTCGACCGCGACCGGTCCGTCGTCGAACTCGACCCCGGCCCGCAGTGTCTTGCCCAGGCTTCGCGGGACGGAGCCGGAAACCGTTGCCAGGTAGGTCTTGGGGACCTCGAAGGACGGGTGCATCAGCCGGTGCGCCAGCTCGCCGTCGTTGGTCAGCAGCAGCAGCCCCTCGGTGTCGGCGTCGAGACGGCCGACGTGAAAGAGCTTCTTGTTGCCACGCACCCGGTGTTCGACCAGGTCGCCGATACACGGTCGGCCGCGGTCGTCGGACATCGTCGAGTGCATGCCGCGCGGCTTGTTCACCGCCAGGTAGACCATCGAGTCGTCGAGGACGATCCGGTTGCCGTCGACCCGGATCTCGGCGGTCTCGGGATCCACCCGGGTGCCCAACTCGGTGACCAATCGGCCGTCGACCTCGACGCGGCCGTCGACGATCATCCGCTCGGCAACGCGTCGCGAGGCAATTCCGGCCTGCGACAGCACTTTCTGAAGCCGAACGCCTTCGGGTCAGTCACGGGGATCAGCCATCGCCATCGGTGTCGACGTCGAAGGCGACCGGCTTGTCGGCGGAGCCGGCGACAATTTGGCGAAACGCGGCTCACTGTCCAGGCTTTCGCTCAGGTCGTCGATCACGTCGACGTCGGGCAGCAGCGGGGCGATATCGGGCAGTTCGGTCAGCGACGACAAGCCCAGCCGCTCCAGGAACAACTCGGTGGTGGAGAACGTGGTCGCACCGGTGTCCGGGTCCGTGCCGGCCTCGGTGATCAGCCCTCGTGGCCACCAGCGTGCGTATCACCGCGTCGCAGTTGACCCCGCGCACCGCGCTCACCCGGGCGCGGGTCACCGGCTGCCGGTAGGCCACCACCGCGAGGGTCTCCAGCGCGGCTCGGGTCAGCTTGGAGCGTGTGCCGTCGAGCAGGAGACGCTCGACATAGGGGGCGAACCGCGAGCGGGTGTACATCCGCCAGCCGCCGCCGGCCTCGCGCAGGTCGATGCCACTGTCCCGAGTGGCGAACTCCTCTGCCATCCGCCGCAACGTCTCGGCCACGTAATGCGCCGGCTGTTGCGATGGCCGAACGCCAACGCCTCCACGCTGACCGGCGCGTCGACGACCAGCAACAACGCCTCGAGGATGCGGGCGAGTTCGTCCTCGTCGAGGATGTCGTCGAGGACGTACTCCGACTCCTCGGCGGCATCGGGCTCCACCCGCTCGACCGGTCTGTTCCTGCGTCATTGTTCTTCCCACTCGGCTCTCACCAACTCTTCGTTCGCCAACCGGTTCCCGGTCCACGAAACCTGCAGCATCCCAAGCGGTTCGGATTGCTCGAATGCTACCGCCCGGGAGCGGTACAGCTCGAGCAGCGCGAGGAACCGGCCGACGATCTGGATCGGCTCGTCGCAGTCGGCGACCAGGTCGGAGAACGACGCCCACTGCCCCACTCCGCGCCGCTCGAGGAACTCCAGCAGCCGCTCGGCCTGCTCGGGGACCGAGACCCTGGCCGTATGCAGATGGTCGGTGCGCACCGTCGGGACCGGTCGCGGCGTCAACGCCGCCGCGGCGATCTCGGCGAAGCTCTGCGCGTCGACGCCGATCATCACCTCGGGCAGCAGGTCGGAGAACCGCTCCTCCAGGGCCACTGCCCGCGGATAGCTGCGCAGCGCGGCCGACTCGAGTTCGGCGAACATCTCCGCGACGTGCTTGTAGGCCCGGTACTGCAGCAGCCGCGCGAACAGCAGGTCGCGCACCTCGAGCAGGGCGAGATCCTCGGCGTCTTCGACCTCACCGGCCGGCAGCAGCCGCGCGGCCTTGAGGTCGAGCAGCGTGGCGGCGATCACCAGGAATGCGGTGGTCTCATCGAGTTCCAGCGCCGGCCCGATCTCGCGGGTGTAGGCGATGAACTCGTCGGTCACCTCATGCAGGGCTACCTCGGTCACGTCGAGTCGCCGGCCGAAGATCAGCTGCAACAGCAGATCGAAGGGACCCTCGAAGTTGGTCAGCCGAACCCGGAAGCCCTTTTCGGGGGTTGTCTCGGTGCCCGACTCGGGCGCTGCCTGCGTGGTCACTTGCCGAAGCGGTCGATGACCTCGCGGGCCAGTGCCCGATAGGCCTGTGCACCGGTCGATTTCGGCGCCCACGACGTGATGGGTTCACCGGCCACGCTGGTCTCGGGGAATCGCACGGTGCGGGTGATGACGGTGTCGAACACCAGGTCGCCGAAGCGCTCCAGCACCCGGGCCATCACCTCGCGAGCGTTGAGGGTGCGGGTGTCGAACCGGGTGACCAGGATGCCGCTGATCGTCAGTCTCGGGTTGAGCCGATCGCGTACCTTGTCGACGGTGTCGGTGAGCAGTGCCAGGCCGCGCAGCGAGAAGAACTCGCATTCGGTGGGAATCACGACGCCGTCCGCACAGGCCAGCGCGTTGACGGTGAGCAGACCCAGCGACGGCTGGCAGTCGATCAGCACATAGTCGTAGCGGTCGAGCACCGGCCGCAATGCCCGACCGAGGGTCTGCTCGCGGCCCACTTCGTTGACCAACTGGATCTCGGCGGCCGACAGGTCGATATTGCTCGGCACCAGATCCAGGCCTTCGATGCGGGTCTGGATCAGCACGTCGTCGATCGGCACCCGCGGTTCGACCAGCAGGTTGTGCACGGTGTTGGCCAGTTCGTAGTGCGGAACCCCCAGACCGGCCGACAGTGCGCCCTGCGGGTCGAGGTCCACCAGCAGCACCCGGCGCCCGTACTCGGCCAGCGACGCGCCCAGGTTGATCGTCGACGTGGTCTTGCCCGACCCCGCCCTTCTGGTTGCACATCGCAATCACCACGGCCGGGCCGTGGCTGGTCAACGGCTGCGGTTCGGGGATCGTGCGGGGCGGGCGACCGGTGAGACCGACCGGAACGTCGTCAGGTTCCCCGGTCACGCCGCGACCCCGACACGAGTCCCCACGATCAGGACAAACAGCGGCATGGCGAACATCGGCGCAAAGTCTATCCATGCACCCTCGCCTACCGTGGTCCCATGCCCATTAAGGACCGCATCCCCTTCCTGCGTTGGTCGTTCTGGCGACTGGCCGCCGGGTTGCCCAGCGTCATCCGGACCGGCCAGGTCGGCGACGGCCGGGAGGCGGCGGCGGTCCGCTACGTCCTGGCCAATGCCCGCGCCAGCGACCTCGACGACGTGATCGACACCATCGACCGGTTCGCCTACCGGGAGTCGATCCTGATCAACGTCGGCGACGAGAAGGGACTGCTGCTCGACGCGGCGGTCCGACGCTCCGCTGCGCGCCTGGCCCTGGAGTTGGGCACCTACTGCGGATACAGCGCGCTGCGGATCGCACGGGCGGCGCCGGACGCCCGCGTGTTCTCGGTCGAGATGAGCACCGCCAACGCCGACAACGCCCGCCGGATCTGGGCCCATGCCGGGGTCGCCGACCGGGTGACCTGCGTGGTGGGCACGATCGGCGACGGCGGGCGCACCCTGGACACCCTGGCCGGGCACGGGTTTGGGGCCGGCGCCGTGGACTTCCTGTTCATCGACCACAACAAGGACGTCTACCTGCCCGACCTGCTCAGCATCACCGGCCGGGGCTGGCTGCATCCGGGCAGCATCGTGGTCGCCGACAACGTCCTGGTTCCCGGGGCGCCCGCCTACCGGGCCTACATGCGCCGACAGCAGGGCGCCGGATGGGACACCGTCGAGCACAAGACGCACGCCGAATACACCAAGGTCCCCGACCTGGTGCTGGAGTCCACCTACCGGGGTTGAGCGGATCAGGCCCTCGGGTGGGCGCCGGCCCACACCTCACGCAGCGCGGTCACCGTCACCAGCGTGTAGATCTGGGTGGTCGTGACCGAGGCGTGGCCCAGCAGTTCCTGCACCACCCGCACATCTGCGCCGCCGTCGAGCAGGTGGGTGGCGAACGAGTGCCGCAGCGTGTGCGGGGAGACCGCCGCGCTGATCCCCGCACGCTCGGCGGCGTCCTGCAGCACCTGCCAGGCACTCTGCCGCGACAACCGGCCGCCGCGCGCATTGAGGAAGATCGCCGGGATCCCGCGGCCGCGGCGGGCCAGGTCCGGCCGTCCGCGTACCAGATAGGCGTCCAGTGCGGCGATGGCCGGCCGGCCGACCGGCACCAGCCGCTGTTTTCCGCCCTTGCCGCGCAACAACACCGAGCGGGCCTGGGTGTCGACGTCGTCGATGTCCAAGCCGACGGCTTCGGAGATGCGGGCACCGGTCGAATACAACATTTCCAGCAGGGCCCGGTTGCGGAGCGTCAACGGGCCGTCCGTGGGGGCGTCACCGCCGGCCCCGTCGAGCAGCGCCAGCACATCGTCCAGCGAGAGGCTCTTGGGCAGCCGCCGGCTGGGCGTCGGCGGTTTGACGGCGCGGGCCACATCGACGTCGACGATCCCCTCGGCGGCGGCGAACCGGTGTAGGCCGCGCACCGCGATGAGCGCCCGCGCCGCGGAGACCGCCGACAGTGGCACCGCCCCGGTGTCGGCATCGCCCAGGCGCAGCGCCACCAGGAAGTCACTGACGTCAGTCTCGGTGACCTCGCGCATGTCGGCGATGCCGCGCGCCGCCAGGTGCTCGGTGTAGCGGCGCAGGTCGCGCCGATAGGACAGCAGGGTGTTGGCGGCCACCCCCCGCTCGATGGCGAGGTGGTCCAGGTAGCCCTGAACCTGGGTGTCCAGGGCGGTGCGGGTTGCGAAGGTCGTCACGGGCGACCCCTGCGTGCCGCGAACGCCGTCGGCCGGTCCGGCCAGGGCTCATCCACCGGTCGGGTGGCTTTGCCGTCGACGATCACCGCGTGCGCGGCGAGGACACCGGCCGCGGCGATGGAATTGACGATCTCGCCGGCCAGCACCTGATCCGCGGCCTGTCGCAGCCCCACCCAGTGCACCGTCAGATCGGCTTCCTCATGGTCGGCCTCCGGGCGCCCCACGTGCTGCAGGCCGCTGGCGAGGTACACCCGCACGGCCTCATCGCAGAACCCGGGTGCGGTGATGACGTCGACCAGCACGCGCCACTCCTCGGCGACGAGACCCGTCTCTTCCCGCAGTTCCCGGGCCGCTGCAGCCAACGGGTCCTCCCCCGGCTCATCGAGGATCCCGGCGGGAAGTTCCCAGAGACGGCGTCCCACGGAGTGCCGGTACTGGTAGACCATCGCGAGCTGATCCTCGTCGTCGAGCGCGGCGACGGCCACCGCGCCGTAGTGCTCGACGACGTCGCGGATGGCGGTGGCCCCGCCCGGCATCCGGACCTCGTCGGTCCGCACCGCGATGATGTTTCCGCAGAAGGCGGTGTGACTCGTGACGGTCTCGAAGTCGTGATCAGCCACGGGCGTGGTCCGACAGCGGCCGCACGGCGTCTTCGTCGTCGAGTTCGCGGCCGTTGGCGTGCTGCTCGGGAATTTCGACCGGCAGGCGCTCGGCGGCCTTGTAGTCCATCGCCGCCCCGATGAACGCGACGAACAGCGGATGCGGGCGAGTGGGCCGGCTTTTGAGTTCCGGGTGGGCCTGGGTGCCGACGAGGAAGGGGTGCACGTCGGCGGGATACTCGACGAACTCCACCAGATGGCCGTCCGGCGAGGTGCCGGAGAAGTGCAGACCGCTCTCCGCGATGCGATCGCGGTAGACGTTGTTCACCTCGTAGCGGTGCCGGTGTCGCTCGGAGACCTCGGTGGACTGATACGCCTCGGCCACAATGGATCCCGGCTCCAGGACGGCCGGATAGGCGCCCAGGCGCATGGTGCCGCCCAAGTCGGCTTGCCCGGCGACGGCGTCGCGCTGGTCCGCCATCGTCGAGATCACCGGATCCGGTGTGGCGGGATCGAATTCGGCGGAGTTCGCCTCGCTCAGACCGACCGAACGGGCGGCCTCGATCACGATGCACTGCAGTCCCAGGCACAGCCCCAGCAGCGGCAGGCCGCGGTGCCGCGCGTAGCGGATCGCGCCGATCTTGCCGTCGATCCCGCGGATGCCGAAGCCACCCGGGATGAGAACACCGTGGACATCGTCGAGCACCGCGGCCGCACCGGCGTCGGTCTCGCAGTCATCGGATGCCACCCAGCGCATCTCGACCCGGGCACGGTGGGCGAATCCGCCGGCCCGCAACGCCTCGGCCACCGACAGATACGCATCGGAGAGGTCGATGTACTTGCCCACCAGGGCAATTCGCACCGTCTCCTGTGGATCATGAACCCGGCGCAGAAGATCGTCCCAGGTGGTCCAATCGACATCGCGGAACGGCAGATTCAGCCGCCGCACCACATAGGCGTCGAGTTCCTCGCGGTGCAGCACCTTGGGGATGTCATAGATCGAACGGGCATCCGGGGTGGAGATCACGCCGTCGATGTCGACGTCGCACATCAGCGCGATCTTTTCCTTCAGCGGTTCGGGCACCACGCGGTCGCAGCGCAGGATCAGCGCATCCGGGGCGATGCCGATGCTGCGCAGGGCGGCCACCGAATGCTGGGTCGGCTTCGTCTTCAGTTCGCCCGACGGCGCAAGGTACGGCACCAGCGACACGTGCAGGAAGAAGCAGTTCTCCCGGCCCACCTCGTGACGGACCTGACGGGCCGCCTCCAGGAACGGCTGCGACTCGATGTCACCGACCGTCCCACCGACCTCGGTGATGACCACGTCGGGCCGCCTGCCGGTGGCGTCGGGCGCGGCCATCGCGAGGATGCGACGCTTGATCTCGTCGGTGATGTGCGGGATCACCTGCACGGTGTCGCCGAGGTACTCCCCACGGCGTTCCTTGGCGATGACGGTCGAATACACCTGCCCGGTGGTCACATTCGCCGACCCGGACAGATCGCGGTCCAGGAACCGCTCGTAGTGGCCGACGTCGAGGTCGGTCTCGGCGCCGTCCTCGGTGACGAACACCTCACCGTGCTGGAACGGGTTCATGGTTCCCGGATCGACGTTGAGGTACGGGTCCAGTTTCTGCATGGTGACCGACAGACCGCGGGAGATCAGCAGTTGACCGAGGCTGCTGGCGGTCAGACCCTTACCCAGCGAGGAGACGACGCCACCGGTGACGAAGAGATGCTTGGTGGCGACTTGGGGGTGCTTGCGCAATGCGGGCAACAGCAACCTCCGTGACGACGGCGCAGGACTTTGTTTTCCCAGGCCCAACAATGTTCGATGGGCTCGTCGCTGCGCTCCGAGTGCCCGCATTGTGGAACTGGTTTGGGGCCTGCCGACCCACGGAAACTCACCCTAACACCGCCACCGGCCTGGCGGCGCTGACACACCGGCGGCCGGACTACTGGGGGATGGTGACCGAGGCCGCGCCGTCGCCGTGGCCGTATTTCCCCGCCGGCCCGCCGGCGATCATGCTCTGCAGCGCCAGCACCGTGGTGATCCGGCCGGACTCGGCGCCGATGTCGTCGACCGTGGTGACCGCCCCGGCCATGCCGGCGTCGGACCGGGCCACCGCGACCGCCGACACGCCACTGGCCGTCCCGTCCCGGCCGGCCAGGACGACACCCGAACCGTGCGGGGCCAGCGCCGCGGCGAACCGGGCCACGCTCACCCCCTGGTTGCCGGCGTCGTCGGGCAGCGGGCCGCCGGTGACGACGACGGCCGTGTCGGCAGCACCGGGACCGTTGGGGTAGCTGATGAATCCGGTGTCACGCAGCGCGGCCAGGACGGTGTCACGCGCGCCGCCGTCGACCGGGGCGATCTTGGTGTCGCGGTTGATCAGCAGAGCGATGCCGAGCAGATCGCCGGCCTGCGCGCTCGGGTCGACCAGAGCGGTGTTCAACTGGGCTCCGGGCGGCACGATGGGCGAGTTCACCACCGAGCGAAGCTTCTCCGCGGAGTTCGCGTCGACGAACTCCGTGCGTCAGACCGACCGTGCCGGTCAGGACTCCCCCGGCCTGTCCGACCAGACGGGACACCGCGTCGACGTCGTCGTCCTCGGCGTCGGGTGTGCGAATCAGCACCACCGACTTGCCAACCAGCGCGTCACGCACGATTCGCCCTGACATCTGGGCATCGAATTGGTTTGCCGCGGCGAGCTTCTCATTGAGCGCACGATTCTCGTCGTTCAGTGCGCTGATCTGATCCTGCAGGCTTCCCTTGTCGCCGCGCAGGCCGGACACCAAGGGTCCGACAGCGCGAGAGAGCCAAGCACCGTCCCGGCTGCCAGCGCGAGAATGACTGCGGCCAGCCAGATGACGCGATGGCGACCCGATCGCACGTCTAGGTCATCCAGCCCTGCACCCACACCGTGAGGCGGTGCCAGTAGGTGGTCAGCCAGTCGATCACCACGGCGTCCGAGCGGGAGACCCACAGCGCTGCGATGATGGCCAGCAGCACGGCCAGCACGAGCAACGCCACGGCGCCGCCGGAGATGTGGCTGCGGTACAGCGTCGCAACGGCTTTGGCGTCGACGAGCTTCTCCCCCACCTTCAGCCGGGTGAGGAAGGTCGAGGGGTTGCTCTGCGCCCGGGCGCGGTCGAAGAATTCCTCGATGCTGGCCGAGTGCCCGGCGGTGACGATCAGCGAGGCACCGTGGTGATCGACCAGCAGCAGCGCCAGGTCGGTGGCCGAGCCGGCGGCGGGGAAGGTCATCGCGCCGATCCCGAGATCCTGGATGCGCTCCAGCCCGGCGGCGTGACCGTCGGCGTCGGCGGGCAGCACCACCTGCGCACCGCACTTGAGCACCTCGGCGCTCATCTGCTCGGGGTTGCCGACGATCAACGCGGGGCGGTAGCCGTCGTTGCGGAGAATGTCGGCACCACCGCCCACGCCGACGAGCACCGGCTGGTACTCCTTGATGAAGGGTTTGAGGGCCTTGAGGTCCTCGACCGAACCGGGGCCGTCGGTGACCACCACGACATGGCGGCGGTACACGTCGACGTCGATGTCCGGGATGCCGACGCCGTCGACGAGCAGCGGACTCTCGCTGCGGATGAACTCGATGGTGTTGCCGGCGAAGGCCTCCAGGTGTGCCACCAGGCCGGTCTTGGCGTCGTGCATGAGGTCGGCGATTTCCTCGTCGGTGCGCTCCACACCGTGCACCAGACGGCGGTCACCGGTGTAGACACCGCCGTCGTACAGTCGCACCTTGGCACCGTCCTTGATCTTCTTGAAGATCTCGTCGCCGGCGTTGTCGATGAGGACGACGTTGTTGGCCACCAGTACCTCGGGGCCGAGGTTGGGGTAGCGGCCGGAAATCGACGGCGAGGCGTTCACCACCCCGACGACACCGGCTTCGACGAGGGCGTCGGCGGTCACCCGGTCGAGGTCGAGGATGTCGAGCACGGCGATGTCACCGGGCCCGACACGCCTGCAGCAGGCGGTCGATGTCGCGGTCAACCCGGGCATTCCCCGTGACGCCCGGACGCGCGTTGGCATTACGTGTGAGAAGCGCAGACATCTTCATGCTGAGCGATTCTGTCGGCGCCGCCGTCCTTCCCGGGTTAGGCGCGCCGTAACATCAGCCCCATTAGTCACATTTCTTCACATTGGTAACAGCGCAGTCACGGCGCGTTCCGTTCGGTCTGCGCGGCATCGAGAAGTTCGCGGGCATGCGCCCGGGCGGTGTCGGACTCGCCCAGCCCGGCCAGCATGCGGGCCAGTTCGGCCACCCGCTCGGGGTCGTCGAGCCGGCGCACCTCGCTCGCCGGGCCGCCGCTGTCGACCACGAGGTGGGTGTCGGCATAGGCGGCGACCTGGGGCAGGTGGGTGACCACGATGACCTGGTGACTGCGGGCCAGCCGGGCCAGCCGACGGCCGATCTGGACCGCCGCGCGACCGCCGACTCCCGCGTCGACTTCGTCGAACACCATGGTGGTGCCCTCGGCTGAAGCAGCCAGCACGACCTCCAGTGCCAGCATCACCCGCGACAACTCACCGCCGGAGGCGCTCTTGGTCAACGGCAGCACGTCGGTGCCGCCCGGGGATCCACGACGCGCGGTGAAGCCGAACTCGACCAGGTCGACCCCGTCGGAGCCGGCGTGGGCCAGCTCCCCCGCCGGCAGCAGCAGCGGGGCGGTGTCGTCCTCGCGGGCGGCCATGGTGACCACGCCGACGGTGAAGTCGGCATCGGCCATCGCCAGACCGGCAAGCTCGGCGGTGACCGCGGCCGCAAGACCCGACGCCGCGGCGGCCCGCAGTGCGGACAATTCCACCGCGGCGGCCACAACCTGCCCGGCGAGGTCGTCGACCCGTCGCGACAGACCGGCCAGCGCCTCCTCGGAGACGTCGAGTTGGGCCAGCCGGCGGCCGGCGTCGGCCGCCCAGCGCAGCACCCCGTCGACGTCGGCGGCGTACTTGCGGGTCAGACTGCGCAGCTCGGCCTGCCGCGAGAGTTTGACTTCCAGTGCGCTGGCGTCGGCGGGCAATTCGGCCAGAAAGCCGCCCAGCTCACCGGTGACGTCGCCGACCACGGCGAGGACATCATTGAGCTGACGGGCCAACTCGACGAGCGCCGTGTCGCCGGTGGACTCCAGCATCGCCACCGCCCGGCTGAGATCCTCTGCCGCAGAACGGTTGTCGACGTCGGGGGCATCGGCATCGGCTCCGGACAGGGCCGTGCGCGCACCGGCGGCCGCTGCACGCACGGCGTCGAGTTCGGAGAGCCGACGAATGTCGGCCACCAACGCCTCGTCCTCACCGGGCGCGGGATCGACCCGGGAGATCTCGTCGAGGGCGAACTTCAGCCGGTCGGCCTCCTGAGCCATCTCGCGGGCACTGTTGGTCCGGTCGACGAGGTCGCGTCGCGCGACGAGCCATTCGTCGCGCAGTTTGCGGTAGCGCTCCAGTGCCGCCGCGGCGCCGGCGAACCGGTCCAGTGCTGTGCGTTGCTCGTCGGGCCGCATCAGCCGCAACTGGTCGTTCTGGCCGTGCAGCGTCAGCAGGCCGGTGGTGAACGTCGCGAGGGTCTTGGCCGGCACACTGCGGCCACCGAGGTAGGCCCGCGACGGCCCGTCCCGGCTGACCGACCGCAGCGCGATGACGCTGCCGTCATCATCGCGGTCGGCGCCGCAGGATTCCAGGATCTCGTCGACGGCGGCGGCGGCCGGCGGGTCGAGTCTCGGCGGTGGTGAACCGGCCTTCCACCACCGCGCGGGCGGCGCCGGAACGCACCCGGGTGGCGTCGGCGCGCGCACCGCCGAGCAGATGCAGGCCCGTCACCACCATGGTCTTTCCGGTGCCGGTCTCCCCCGTCAGCACGGTCAGGCCGCGGTCGAATTCCGCGGTGGCCGAACAGATTGCGCCCAGCGACTCGATGCGGATCTCGGCCAGCATCTACCGCTCGCGCCAACTGGTCACGGGCAGCCGGAATTTCCGCACCAGGCGGTCGGTGAAGGGGGCGCTGTCCAGTCGCACCCACTTGAGCGGGGTCTGGCATTTGGTCACCTGCAGGCGTCCGCCGGCGGGGACGACCGCCTCGCGGTGGCCGTCGCAGAGCACGACCGCATCGGCGTTGTCGGGGTCGACATCGACGGTGATCACCGCATTGGGATTGGTGACCATCGGACGGGCGAACAACGCGTGGGCATTGTTGGGCACCACGATGATGGCCTCCAGGTCCGGCCACACCACCGGTCCGCCGGCCGAGAAGGCGTAGGCCGTGGACCCGGTCGGACTGGACACCAGCACGCCGTCGCAGCCGAATGCCGAGACCGGCCGATCGTCGATGGCCACGACGACCCCGAGCACGCCCTGGTGGGTGCCCTTCTCCAGGCTGGCTTCATTCAGTGCCCAGCCGCGGTACAGCACCTCCTCGCCGGTGCTGATGACGACGTCGAGGGCCATCCGGTGCTCGATGCGGTAGTCCCGCGCAACGACGTGCTCGAGGATCTCGTCGATCGCCTCGGCCTCGGCTTCGGCCAGGAAACCGATGCGGCCCAGATTGACTCCCAGAACGGGGATTTCGGCTTTGCGGGCCAGTTCGGCGGCCCGCAGGAAGGTGCCGTCACCGCCGAGGACCAGGACGAGTTCGCAGCCGTCGGCGGAATGCTGTTCATCCTCGACGACGTCGATATCGGCTCCGGTGGTGCGCAGATCGGCCGGGTCGAGGTGCAGGGCACCACGGTCGACGGCTTCCCTGGACAGCACCCGCAGGCGGATGCCGTTCTCGCCCAAGGTCTTTGCGACCCGGTGGGCGGTCTCGTTGGCCTCTCCGCGGCCGGGGTGGACGACCAGCAGGATGGTCCTGGCCCCTGGAGATCCGATCACTGCGGCCCCTCCGCGACGGCCCGGCGCACAGCGGCGTCCAGGTCTTCCCCGAGCAGTGCGTCGTCGGTCTGTGCGCGCAGCCACAGAAAGTATTCGACGTTGCCCGAGGGCCCGGGCAGTGGACTGGCAACCGCGCCGACCGTGTGCCAACCCAGTTCGGCGGCCCGCCGGGAGACGCCGAGCACCGCCTCGGCCCGAAGCCGCGGGTCGGTGACGACGCCTCCGGCGCCCACCTGGCCTCGGCCCACCTCGAATTGGGGTTTCACCATGGGAACGATATCGGCGCGCGGGTCCGCGCATGCGGTGAGTGCGGGCAGCACCGTGGACAGTGAGATGAAGGACAGGTCGGCGACGATGATGTCGACCGGGCCGCCGATGGCCTCGGCGGTGAGGTCGCGGACGTTGGTCCGCTCGATGACGTGCACCCGGGCATCCGAGCGCAGCGACCAGGCCAGTTGGCCGTACCCGACGTCGACGGCCACCACCTCAGCCGCCCCACGGTCCAGGAGCACCTCGGTGAACCCGCCGGTGGATGCGCCGGCGTCCAGTGCTCGGCGGCCCGCGACGTCGATGCCGAAGGCGTCCAGCGCACCGATGAGCTTGTGGGCGCCCCGGGACACCCACGTCCGCTCGCCGGCATCCTCGACAGCCAATCGTGCTGTGACGGCCACCGCGGTCGCCGGTTTGGCCGCCGGCATGCCGTCGATGGTGACCCGTCCGGCGCCGATGAGTTCGGCCGCCTGCTGGCGTGAGCGGGCCAGACCCCGACGGACCAGTTCGGCGTCGACCCGGGCGCGGCGCGTCATGCGCGGTTCAGCCCTTCTCGACCGATTCCAGCGCGTCGACAAGGATCTGGTGCGCCTCCTCGAGACGTCGTCCCACGGCGTCGATATCGGCAATGTCGGACGCCTCCGGGTCGACGCCGGGAAGATCGGCCAGGACGGCGTCCACCCGGGCCCGGATCTGCTGCGGATCGGTGTTCATGTCAGCGATCACGCTAGCGGATCGGAGTCGGTGAGCAGCGACCAGCGCTGCAGCGCGGAGCGTGCGATGTCGTCGCCGGCCTGCACCACACGTGGCTGCTCCGTCCGCGTCGGCGTCCCACAGGGCACGGGCGACGGCCCGCACGATCGACAGGCCGTCGTCGCCGGGATCCCGCCCGGTTGCGGTGACGGTGACCGCTCCCTCGCCGACCTCCGTCGCCCAGGCGGGTTGGGCGACGATCGCCAAGGTCGCGGCGTCGGCCAGCAGCGACCGCAGGTCGGCGCCGAGATAGGTGGGGCGCTGCGCGGGAACCGCGAAGACCGTGTCGCGGGCATTGTTGACACCGGTCAGCACCATCAGGCTCGGCAGTTCGGCGGCATTCGCGCCGGCGATGTCGGTGTCCAACCGGTCCCCGACGACCAACGGGCTGCGGAAGTCGCCGCGGGCCAGGGCGTCCTGCATCAGCGCAGGCGCCGGCTTGCCGGCCACGAGGGGTTCGGCCCCGGTCGCGGTCCGCAGTGCGGCCACCAGCGAGCCGTTTCCGGGCAGCAGCCCGCGTTCGGTGGGCAGCGTCGCATCGAGATTCGAGGTGACCCACAAAGCGCCGGCCCGGATCGCCAATGCCGCCTCGGCGAGATCGGGCCAACCGATCGTCATCGACAGTCCCTGGACGACGGCGACCGGATCCTCGTCGAACGTGTGGACCGGGGTGAGTCCGACGGCGCCGACCTCCGCGGCCAGGGCGTCGGTTCCCACGACGAGGACCGCCGCACCGGCGGGCAGCCGCTGACCGAGCATGCGTGCGGCGCTCTGGGCGCTGGTCACCACATCGTCGGCGCCGGCGGTGAAGCCGAGCTCGACGAGGTGGGCGGCGACCTCGTCGGCCGACCGGGTGGCGTTGTTGGTGACGAACAGCGAACAGCAGTCGACGGCATCGAGGGTCTCGACCGCTCCGAGCGTGGGAGCGTGGCCGCGGAATACGGTCCCGTCCAGGTCCAGCAGCAGGCAATCGTGCTGGCGCGCAAGGGTCGTCATATCAGGAAAGCTCGCCGACGCGGTCCTCGGCGTCGGTGACTCCGTCGATATCGGCGGCCGCGGAGTGCACGAACCACTGCAGCGCTTCATCGGTGCGGCCGAGCGCCAGCAGGGTATCGGCATAGGCGTAGAACAGCCGGGCCGCCGTGGCACCGGTGCGGGACGGATCGGGCGCCGGCGAGGACAGCACCGCCAACGCCTGATCCAGGTGACCCAGGTCGGCGCGCGCACCGGCGGCGACGATCCGCATCTCGTCGGCATCGTCCCCGGTGAGTTCGGCGGCCTCCGGACTGCGGGCCAGTTCGATGGCACGCTCGGGACGGCCCACCCCCCGTTCGCAGTCGGCGATCAACGGCAGCAGTTGCGATTTGGACCCCATCCGCCGCGCCGCCCGGAATTCGGCGAGCGCCTGGGCCCAGTCCCCACAGTGGTAGGCGGCAACGCCGACGGCCTCGCGGATCGCGGCAATGCGACCGGAACGCTGCCGGGCCGCCTGCGCATGGGCCAGCGCTGCTTCGGGATCGTCGTCAAGCAGTTCGCCGGCCGCGACCAGGTGGCGGGCCACCGTGTCGGCGGTGGACTTGTCCAGGGTCAACAGCTCCGCCCGGACATCGGGGGCGAGTTGCTTGGCCTCGATCGAACTGGGGATCGCCGGGCCGGCATGCGACGGGGAGTCGGTGTCACCCCGGTGCTGCGGCTGAGCCCGACGGGCCCGATCCGGGCCGGATCGCCGCGGGGCCGAGGTGCCCTTGCGGAACGGGCGACCGCGGCCGGCATCCGAGGTGCGCTGCATCGGCCGCCCGTCGGCCCCGTTCTTCTCGTCTCCAGGCATTGACGTAGAGGATACGGGATGTGGAAACGTTTCGAATTCCGCTTCTGGAATATCTCGCATTTGTCATTGGATATGCCTGAGCCCCCCAATTCTCATTGGGGGGCTCAGGTCTTTTAATGTGTGTTCGGCGGTGTCCTACTTTTCCACCCTGTTGGGTAGTATCATCGGCGCTGGCTGGCTTAGCTTCCGGGTTCGGGATGGGTCCGGGCGTTTCCCTGCCGCTATGGCCGCCGTAACTTTATGTAAATTGTGGTGCCCCGGTGTGCCGGCCTTGTGTGGCTGGTGTGTTTGGTGGTGGGGTGGGTGTTGTTTGTGGGTGTGGTTGCGAGTTGTGTGGTTTTTTGTAAGTTTTCGGCCGGTTAGTGCCAGTTCCCTGCGCGCATTGCTGCGTTTGTAGGTCTGGTCTATCGATCCCGTGGTCTGCGGGGGGCCTTATCCCACTTGATGGGTGAGAAGCCTGGTCTTGGAGAAGGTTTCCCGCTTAGATGCTTTCAGCGGTTATCCTGTCCGAACGTGGCTATCCAGCGGTGCCCCTGGTGGGACAACTGGTGGACCAGAGGTTCGTCCGTCCCGGTCCTCTCGTACTAGGGACAGCTTTCCTCAAGCTTCTGACGCGCGCGGCGGATAGAGACCGAACTGTCTCACGACGTTCTAAACCCAGCTCGCGTGCCGCTTTAATGGGCGAACAGCCCAACCCTTGGGACCTGCTCCAGCCCCAGGATGCGACGAGCCGACATCGAGGTGCCAAACCATCCCGTCGATATGGACTCTTGGGGAAGATCAGCCTGTTATCCCCGGGGTACCTTTTATCCGTTGAGCGACACCCCTTCCACTCGGGGGTGCCGGATCACTAGTCCCGACTTTCGTCCCTGCTTGACGTGTAGGTCTCGCAGTCAAGCTCCCTTGTGCACTTGCACTCAACACCTGATTGCCGTCCAGGTTGAGGGAACCTTTGGGCGCCTCCGTTACTTTTTAGGAGGCAACCGCCCCAGTTAAACTACCCACCAGGCACTGTCCCTGAACCGGATATACGGTTCGAGGTTAGAGGTCCAATACGATCAGAGTGGTATTTCAACAACGACTCCGCAATTACTGGCGTAATTGTTTCACAGTCTCCCACCTATCCTACACAAACCGTATCGAACATCAATACCAAGCTATAGTGAAGGTCCCGGGGTCTTTTCGTCCTGCCGCGCGTAACGAGCATCTTTACTCGTAGTGCAATTTCGCCGAGTCTATGGTTGAGACAGTTGAGAAGTCGTTACGCCATTCGTGCAGGTCGGAACTTACCCGACAAGGAATTTCGCTACCTTAGGATGGTTATAGTTACCACCGCCGTTTACTGGGGCTTAAATTCTCCGCTTCACCCTTGCGGGTTAACGGGTCCTCTTAACCTTCCAGCACCGGGCAGGCGTCAGTCCGTATACATCGTCTTGCGACTTCGCACGGACCTGTGTTTTTAGTAAACAGTCGCTTCTCACTGGTTTGTGCCACCCCCCGCCGCTGCCGGCCGCGTGGGCCTTGACAGCAAGGGGTCCTCCTTCTCCCGAAGTTACGGAGGTATTTTGCCGAGTTCCTTAACCATAGTTCACTCGTACGCCTCGGTATTCTCTACCTGACCACCTGTGTCGGTTTGGGGTACGGGCCGTGTGTGTGCTCGCTAGAGGCTTTTCTCGGCAGCTGAGGATCACCGAATTCGCCTCACTCGGCTATGCATCACCTCTCACACCTGAGACATCCGGATTTACCTGGATGTCGTGCTACGGGCTTGCCCCAGTATTACCACTGACTGGTACGGCTACCTTCCTGCGTCACCCCATCGCTTGACTACTACCACCGGAGGTCCCGCGCAGCCGGCGGCTCCCGTTCCCCGAAGGGATTGGTGGGCCACCTTTTGGGCGGTTAGTACCGATGATTCGTCATTGGGCGCTCACACACGGGTACGGGAATATCAACCCGTTGTCCATCGACTACGCCTGTCGGCCTCGCCTTAGGTCCCGACTCACCCTGGGCGGACTGGCCTGCCCCAGGAACCCTTGGTCTTTCGGCGGGCAAGGTTCTCACTTGCCTTATCGCTACTCATGCCTGCATTCTCACTCCCACACCCTCCACCACTCGATTACTCGGTGGCTTCACCGGATGCAGGACGCTCCCCTACCCAACGTATGAATACGTTGCCGCGGCTTCGGCGGTGTGCTTGAGCCCCGCTACATTATCGGCGCACAATCACTTGACCAGTGAGCTATTACGCACTCTTTCAAGGGTGGCTGCTTCTAAGCCAACCTCCTGGTTGTCTCTGCGACTGCACATCCTTTTCCACTTAGCACACGCTTAGGGGCCTTAGCCGGCGATCTGGGCTGTTTCCCTCTCGACGCACGGAGCTTATCCCCCGCCGTCTCACTGCCGCGTTCTTGGACTTACCGGCATTCGGAGTTTGGCTGACGTCAGTAACCCTGTGGGGCCCATCGGCCATCCAGTAGCTCTACCTCCGGTAAGAAACACGCGACGCTGCACCTAAATGCATTTCGGGGAGAACCAGCTATCACGGAGTTTGATTGGCCTTTCACCCCTACCCACAACTCATCCCCTCAGTCTTCAACCTAAGTGGGTTCGGGCCTCCACGCGGTCTTACCCGCGCTTCACCCTGGCCATGGGTAGATCACTCCGCTTCGGGTCCAGAACACACCACTACACCACCCCCTACGGGATGGATACGCCCTATTCAGACTCGCTTTCGCTGCGGCTACCCCTCAACGGGTTAACCTCGCGACATGTCCCTGACTCGCAGGCTCATTCTTCAAAAGGCACGCCATCACCCCACGTAGAACGAGGGCTCTGACGGATTGTAGGCACACGGTTTCAGGTACTATTTCACTCCCCTCCCGGGGTACTTTTCACCATTCCCTCACGGTACTTTTCCGCTATCGGTCACTGGGAAGTATTCAGGCTTACCGGATGGTCCCGGCAGATTCACAGCAGATTTCACGGGCCCGCTGCTACTCGGGGAAACATGCCACGACAGAGAACGTGTTTTCGTCTACGGGGCTCTCACCCGCTACGGCAGACCATCCCAGGCCACTTCGACTAACACGATCTTTTCTCACTGTCGCCCGGACCGGCAGATCCGGGAAGACACGCCCCACAACACCGCACACACAACCCCTGCCGGGTATCACATATGCACGGTTTAGCCATCCTCCGCGTTCGCTCGCCACTACTGACGGAATCACTGTTGTTTTCTCTTCCTACGGGTACTGAGATGTTTCACTTCCCCGCGTTCCCCCCCGACACCTATGTATTCAGTGCCGGGTGACACGACATCACTCGTGCCGGGTTTCCCCATTCGGACATCCTCGGATCACAGCTCGGTTGACAGCTCCCCGAGGCATATCGCAGCCTCCCACGTCCTTCATCGGCTCCCAGTGCCAAGGCATCCACCATGCGCCCTTAAACACTTACAAACACAAAACCAATTACAAAAAATTTGAAATTGCACATCAGAGAACAACAACCACCCCCGGAACACCCCACCAACCCCTCCCCGAAAGGAAAGACCAGCAGAACCCCCAAGGGCACACGGTTTGTTGCTCGCTAGATGCTCGCAACCACTATCCACAAATCAAACACCACACCCCACCACCAAAGACGGGGCGACAACCAGTCCACCCGAACCGCAGTCCGAGCCGCCCCCCGAAAGGGACACGGGCTTGTTGCCTCAAAGCCCAATAGTGTGTCTGATGATCCCCGCCGGCCCCCGATCACGTCGAGCCCCATAACCGGCACGTCTGTTGCTGCACCAGAACCAACCCCCACTACAGGGGCGGCCCATCCAACGAATCGCTCAGCACACCGTGATCCCACAGGCGTGGGCGGGGCATGAGTCTCGTGGTGCTCCTTAGAAAGGAGGTGATCCAGCCGCACCTTCCGGTACGGCTACCTTGTTACGACTTCGTCCCAATCGCCGATCCCACCTTCGACGGCTCCCTCCCTTACGGGTTAGGCCACCGGCTTCGGGTGTTACCGACTTTCATGACGTGACGGGCGGTGTGTACAAGGCCCGGGAACGTATTCACCGCAGCGTTGCTGATCTGCGATTACTAGCGACTCCGACTTCACGGGGTCGAGTTGCAGACCCCGATCCGAACTGAGACCGGCTTTAACAAGGATTCGCTCCACCTCACGGCATCGCAGCCCTTTGTACCGGCCATTGTAGCATGTGTGAAGCCCTGGACATAAGGGGCATGATGACTTGACGTCATCCCCACCTTCCTCCGAGTTGACCCCGGCAGTCTCTCACGAGTCCCCACCATTACGTGCTGGCAACATGAGACAAGGGTTGCGCTCGTTGCGGGACTTAACCCAACATCTCACGACACGAGCTGACGACAGCCATGCACCACCTGCACACAGGCCACAAGGGAACCGACATCTCTGCCGGCGTCCTGTGCATGTCAAACCCAGGTAAGGTTCTTCGCGTTGCATCGAATTAATCCACATGCTCCGCCGCTTGTGCGGGCCCCCGTCAATTTCTTTGAGTTTTAGCCTTGCGGCCGTACTCCCCAGGCGGGGTACTTAATGCGTTAGCTACGGCACGGATCCCAAGGAAGGAAACCCACACCTAGTACCCACCGTTTACGGCGTGGACTACCAGGGTATCTAATCCTGTTCGCTCCCCACGCTTTCGCTCCTCAGCGTCAGTTACTGCCCAGAGACCCGCCTTCGCCACCGGTGTTCCTCCTGATATCTGCGCATTCCACCGCTACACCAGGAATTCCAGTCTCCCCTGCAGTACTCCAGTCTGCCCGTATCGCCCGCACGCTCACAGTTAAGCTGTGAGATTTCACGAACAACGCGACAAACCACCTACGAGCTCTTTACGCCCAGTAATTCCGGACAACGCTCGCACCCTACGTATTACCGCGGCTGCTGGCACGTAGTTGGCCGGTGCTTCTTCTATAGGTACCGTCACTTGCGCTTCGTCCCTATTGAAAGAGGTTTACAACCCGAAGGCCGTCATCCCCCACGCGGCGTCGCTGCATCAGGCTTGCGCCCATTGTGCAATATTCCCCACTGCTGCCTCCCGTAGGAGTCTGGGCCGTATCTCAGTCCCAGTGTGGCCGGACACCCTCTCAGGCCGGCTACCCGTCGTCGCCTTGGTAGGCCATTACCCCACCAACAAGCTGATAGGCCGCGGGCCCATCCCACACCGCAAAAGCTTTCCACCACACACCGTGAAGCGCATGGTCATATCCGGTATTAGACCCAGTTTCCCAGGCTTATCCCGAAGTGCAGGGCAGATCACCCACGTGTTACTCACCCGTTCGCCACTCGTGTACCCCGAAGGGCCTTACCGTTCGACTTGCATGTGTTAAGCACGCCGCCAGCGTTCGTCCTGAGCCAGAATCAAACTCTCCAAACAAAAACCACACTCCCTTTAAAAAAGGGAGCCAAAGGCCATTCGGAAAAATCTGACCAAGCAACCAGTAACAACTGGCACAAAAAATTACGTCACACCCCAACACGGGGGTATCAGAATGCGACAACAAACAAAAACAACAAAACAAAAACCACCAAACACACTATTGAGTTCTCAAACAACACACCCGGCATCTCCGCCCGGCCGCGCGGCGAACTCGCGGCGTTTAACCGCGTGCTCGTCGTGCGGACAGTTGGAACGCTCCGAAACCCGGAGACATTCCCTGAGATGCCGTCGCGCTCAGCGGACGAACCGCGTCGCAACGACTTCCCTAAGTTACGTCAGGGGTGCAGCGGAGTCAAATCCCCTGTGCACCAGAACAGTTTGACCTTCGTCACACCGATCCAACGCGTTCCACGCCGGCGATATTCCGCTTCCCGCGACGCAACACCAGCCACCGCCCGTGCAGAAAGTGCGACGCGTCGGCCACCCAGTCCTCGCTGTCCACCCGGACGTTGTTGACCGACACCCCGCCCTCGTTGACGGTCCGACGGGCCGCACCCTTGCTCGCCGAGAGACCTGTCGCCACCAGCAGGTCGACGATGCCGTCCGGACCGCCCGGCCTCAGCTCGGCCACCGAGGTCTCGCGCAGCGCGGCGGACAGGGTCGTCTCGTCGAGGCGGTCGAGTTCACCGCGCCCGAACAGTGCCGCCGAGGCGTGTTCGACCGCTTCGGTGGCGGCCTCACCGTGCACCAGCGACGTCAGTTCGCGGGCCAGCCGGCGCTGCGCGGAACGCTCGTGCGGCCGCGTGGCCGTGGCCTCATCGAGTTCGCCGAGTTCCTCGGCGGACAGAAAGGTGAACCACCGCAGATAGCGCACGACGTCGGCGTCGGCGGTGTTGACGAAGTACTGATACCAGGCGTACGGGCTGGTCATCTCGGGGTCGAGCCACAGACTGCCGCCGCCGGTGGACTTGCCGAACTTGGTTCCGTCGGCCGCGGTCACCAGCGGCACCGTCAGCGCGTGCACCGTCGCCCCGAGCTTCTGGCGGACCAACCGCACCCCGGCGATGATGTTGCCCCACTGGTCGGAGCCGCCGATCTGCAGCGCGCAGCCGTACCGCTGATGGAGCTCGACGTAGTCGTTGGCCTGCAGCAACATGTAGCTGAACTCGGTGTAGGAGATGCCCTCGCCGTCGAGACGGCGCCGGATGGTGTCGCGGTCGAGCATGACGTTGACCGAGAAATGCTTGCCGACGTCGCGCAGGAACTCGATAGCGCCCATCGGCGCCGTCCAACTCAGGTTGTTCTCCACGATGGCGCCGGTCGGGGAGGCGTCGAAGTCGACGAACCGCTCGAGCTGGCCGCGGATGCGCTGCGGACCACTGCTCGACGGTGTCGGCGGTGTTCAGGGTGCGCTCGCCGGAATCGCGGGGGTCGCCGATCTGGCCGGTGGCTCCGCCGGCGAGGACGATCGGCCGGTGGCCTGCGCGCTGGAAGCGCTGCAACGTCAGCAGCGGTACCAGGTTTCCGGCGTGCAGGCTCGGCGCCGTCGGGTCAAACCCGGCATAGACGGTCAGCGGTGGTTGCGCCGCAGCGGCCTCCAGTGCCGCCGAGGTCGGTGGACTGTGCGATCAGTCCCCGCCACGCCAGCTCGTCGAGAATCGTCGTGCCCATGGGTGCATCCTCCCGTATCGGGCCCGCTACCCGGCGGACAGGCCGAGGTCGGAACTGAGGCAGTCGGCGGCGGCCAGACCGGACAGGGCCACCATCGGCAGTCCCCCGCCGGGGTGGGCGCTGCCCGAGGCGAGGTAGAGGCCCGGCAGCGCACGGACCCGGTTGGGTGGGCGTTTGAAGGCGGCGAAACGGTCATTGCTGGCCGCACCGTAGATCGCACCCCGGCTGCCGGGGAACTCGGCGGCCAGCTGCGCCGGAGTGCGGCGCCAGACCAGCGCGTCGCCCTCGGTCCAGAGTCCCGCCGACCGGATCCGTTGTTCGACCGCCGATTCCAGAGCGGACCACACATCGGCCGACCGCTCGCCGCGGGCGGGCTCGGCGGGGGCGTTGGCCATGACGAACACGGCCTCGGCGTCGGGCCATCCGGTCAGCCCGTGGCAGCGCTCCTGGGCGCACAGGTAGACCGTCGGATCAGCCGGGGGGCGGTCACGGTCGAAGATGTCGGCGAACTCCGCGTCGTAGTCGACCGGGAAGAGCACCTCGTGGGGCAGCCGGTCGACCTGCCGGGCCGCCCGTAACGCCGCGGTCCACCCCGACATCGACGGCGCGGATTCGGCGGGCAGATGATCGGCGGCGCCGGGAAGGGCGCCCGCGCGCAGCCAACCGACGTCGGCGTTGACCACGACCGCCCGTCCGCGGCGCTCGGTGCCGCCGGCCAGGCCGAGGCCGACGGCCGCGCCCCCGTCCACCAGGACCCGGTCGACCGGGGCGGCGCACTCGATGACTCCGCCGCGCGCTTCGATCGCGGACACCAGCGCCTGCACCAGCGCCTGAATCCCGCCCTGCACCCCGTAGCCGCCCAGGGACAGCTCGACATGGGAGATGCAATTCAGGGTCGCCGGGGCATGCCGCGGGTCGCTGCCGTTGTAGGTGGCATACCGGCGCAGCAGCGTGCGCAGATGCGGTTCGCGGACGTGACGGTCGATGCCGGCGGCCATGCTGCGCAGCGCGTCCACGGCGAGCAGGGAGCGGGGATGACGCGCCGCCATACCGACCATGGCCGCCCAGGTGGGAGCCGGGCCGAGCACGAAATGCGGGGCGGCGGCCTCCCAGATCCGACGGCTGTAGACGAGGAACGCCGAGAGTTCCGCTTCGGCGGCCGGCCCCAGAGCCGATCGCACCCGGGCCAGCGTGTCGTGCGGGTCGTGGGCGACGTCGACCACACAGCCGTCGGTGTAGCGGTACCGGAACCCGGGGTCGAGGCGGCGAAGCTGAACCACCTCGTCGAGGCGCAGGCCGGCGCGGGCGAACAGTCCGGCGAACACCTCGGGCAGCGTCAGCACGCTGGGGCCGGTCTCCACCATGACCCCGTCCAGTTCGACGATGCCGGCCTTGCCACCCGGCCGCGGGCCGGCCTCGATCACCCGCACCGGCAGGCCGCGGGCCGCCAGCGCCAGGGCGGCCGCGAGCCCGCCGATCCCGGCGCCCACGACCAGGATCTCGGCGGTGCGCTCAGCGACCACGCGCTGACCCCCGGTGAAGGGCTCGCAAGAGTAGGCCACCGATGCCGTCCTGGGGGCCGACCCGGGTCGGCGGCACGAGAGCGGTGAACCCGGGCAGCGGATCGGCGGGGTGCGTGCGTGCCCGTCGGCCGTCGGTCGCCGCCAGCGTGGCGGCGTCGATGTCGGCGAGGCCGTCGAGCAGGCCGCTCTCCACCGTCGAGAGCAGTTCCGGTCCGGCGATCTCGGCGCCGCGATAGGGCGCCGAGAACCGCACCACGGCCGCCGGGCGGTCGCGTTCCAGGAACACGTAGTCGAGGCTCACCGCAATGATGTCCGCCGGCGTGCGGGCGTTGATGATTGCGATCCCCGGCTTGAGGTCGAGCGGCCGCAGGTGTGCGGGCCGCTGCCGTCCCTGCGGGAAGATCCACAGCGCCCGGCCCGGGCGGTCGAGCAGATCGGCCGATGCTTCCAGACACTCCCGACTGCGGTCGTGGCTGCTGCGGTCCAGTGGCAGCGCGCCGAGCCAACCGAGGAATGGCAACGTCCGCAGGTTCTGGGCATCCATCACCGCCCAGGCGGTCCCGCCGAACGCCTCGTCGAGCACCAGGAGCAGCAGGGTGTCCCACCAGGCGACGTGGTTGGCGGCGAAGACCAGCGGCCGGTCGCGCAGCGCGATCCGAGCCTGCTGCAGTCCGGACACCCACAGGCCGTCGAGTCGGTGGGCGACCCGCCAGTGCGCGTAGGCGCGCGCGAAGCGCAGGAAAGCCGGCCGGCGGGTGTCCCCCGCGCGCGCCAGAGCCCGGCGGTCGGGATCGTCGGCGCTCACGCCGCCTCCCGTTGCGCACGCGCCGGGTAGGACCGGCCGCGCCAGCGGATGTCCCCGCGCCGGCTCCACCGGAAGCTGTCCAGCAGGACGCCCATCATGAGCAGCACCGCCACGGGGTGCAGCAGCACGGCGGACGCGCTGTGCCGGTAGCGCAGTGCCATGGCCAGGCGCAGGCACAGGTTGGCGAGTACCCCGACAGCGGCCGCGGCGGCCAGGCCCCAGGCTCCGATCAGCACGGCCACCGGTAACGCCAGGTAGGGCAGCACGAAGATCAGCAGGTGCAGGCCGATCACCACCAGCAGTGCCAGCGGATGCCCGCCGATGCCCTCGTAGAAGTTCTTCGAAAAGCCCCGCCAGAGTGAACCGGCGTCGGAGTACATCCGGCACTGGGCCATTCGGTCGCCGTCGGCGAAGACGACGCGGCGTCCGCTGGCCTTGACCGCCCGGCACAGCGCCATATCGTCGACGAGCGCGGTGCGCACCCGCTCCCAGCCCCCCACCGCCTCCAGCGCCGAGCGCCGCACCAGCAGAAGCTGACCGTTGGCCGCCAGCACCCGGGGATCGCCGGTGCGGTGGATCAGCGGCATCGGCAGCCAGGCCACATACGACAGGTGCAGCAGCGGAATCATCAGCCGCTCGACGAAGGTGCCGGTCAGCTGCCGGGGCACGGCGGTGACCAGGGCGGCGCCCAGGCCGCCCGGGACCTGCTCAGGGGTACCCAGCAGCGACAGCATGCGCAGCACTCCATCGTCGTGCAGAGTGACGTCGGCGTCGACGTTGAGCAGGAGTTCGGCGCCGGCCTCGGCGCTGAGTCGGTGCAGCGCGTACGGCTTGCCCACCCAGCCCGGCGGCAGGCCGCCACCTCGGACCACCCGCAACCGTGGCAGTTCGGCCTCGAGCGTGGCGAGCACCTCGCTGGTGCCGTCGGTGGAGCCGTCGTCGTAGACGATGATCTCGGTCACCGGGCCGCGGGCGCGATCGGCGGCGCGCACGCACCGCTCGATATTGACCACCTCGTCGCGCGCCGGGATCAGCACGCTGATACCGCCGGGGGCTGCCGCGCCGGCGGCCGACAGCGCCCGTCCTCGCGTCCACACCAGGCAGTTGAACAGCACCAGGCACAACGACAGCAGGCCGGGCACCGCAAGCAGGACCGCCAGGGCCTGTGCCCACCCCGGGGCGGTGCGGTCGAGCAGGGATCCCAGCGACAGATCGGCGACGCCGTCGGTCATACGCGCACGTTTCCGGCCCGACCGAGCAGCCTTCCCCAGCGGCCCTCGCTGTCGCCGGAGAAAAGCGGCAGCCACATCGAGTTGGGCCCGTCGGCCCGGTGCACCCGCATCCGCACCAGCGGGCGCATCAGGTCGGTGTCGATCCGGTCCGGCACCACGTTCTCGCCCAGGCCGTAGCCCTCCTCCTGCCCGCAGCGACCGCGCAGCAGATAGCGCTGGTAGAAGGGCCCGTTGTCGAGCAGCGACATGACCTCGACCTGCACCGGCCGGCCGTCGGGGTCGCGGAAGCTGACGCGGGCGGGCCAGCGCAGCCCCCAGGTGCTGCGGCGCAGCCGACTCACCTGCAGGTGCGGGTCCGCGCCGATTCGGCAGGACCCGTCGTCGGCGAGTTCGATGACGAGGTCGCGCGGCGCAGCGCCGGCTTCGGCGGAGATGAGCTGATAGAAGATCAGGTCTCGACCGGGCAGCGCGACGCGGCCCCACCACCAGCTCCGGATGCCCAGACCGTGCAGCGGGTGCGGTGCGCTGTTGCGGTCGTGGTAACCACGGCCGTCCACCCGCAGCGTCCCGCCGGGGGTCTGCAATTCCAGGCCGCCCCTGGCGGCGGCGACCATCGGCGTCCACAGGTGGGTGGACTCATCCGCGGCGGCGTCCCGGCAGCCGGCCGGATCGCGCCGCAGCGATCCGGCCAGCCGCAACTGCCCGGTGGCACGCCCGCCGGTGGGCAACGCGAGGTCGATGTCGGCACGTAGCGCACGCGTCGGCCCACAGCCGGGCGGTCCCGGGGTGTCCGACCAGCTGAATGCGCATCCGCCGAGGCGCCAGGAGCGGCCGTCGGCGCTCCACTCGCAGTCGTCGCGGGGGATCTCGGAGAGCAGGTAGAACCGTTCCCGGCCCTCCTGATAGACCACGACGTTGACGCTGGGCCGGTCGGCCGGCAGTTCGGGGCGCCCGGCGCGGGCCGCGCCGGCATACCCCGGCAGGAAGGGAAGTCCCCACGACCAGATCACGGTCGCGCCGTTGCCGTCGTCGTCGACGAGATCGACGTAGAACCACGTGAATCCGCCCGCGCTGCCCAGAACTGCGGGGTCCGGCGCGCGGTGGGCGGAACCTAGCTCGATCAAGAGGCCTCCGGCATCCTGTCGGTAATCACATCGGCGGCGACGGTCCGCAGATCGGTCTCCGGCGGATTGGGTCGATCTGAGGTTTTTCTACACGATCTCACGATCCGCCCGCAGGGCCGCCCTCAGTCACTGAGGCCCGGCCCCGGTGCCCGGGGGCTGCGCCGGTACGCCGACACCTCCGGGCGCCCGGGAATCCACCACCGCCACGCCCGATCGGCGGCCCGACTGACACCCACCCGCGGCCCGGCCGCCAAGGCCGTCGGAGCACCGAGACTCACCCTCACCGGCGAATCGGGATCGAAGAGGTCGATGCCGTCGTCGTCCATACCGATGCCCAGGGCGGCACACAGATTGCCGGGACCGCGCGCCAATGCCGTCGGCGCGGGGGCCGGCCCGCGACGCCGGCGGGCGGTGCCGCGACCGGACTCGATGACCGCAGCACGGAGCAGCACCGCGGCGGCGGCGCCGTCGGCACCGCAGGAAACGTTGGCGCACACATGAATTCCGTGGCTGCGATAGGTATAGAGCCGGCCCGGTGGGCCGAACATGACCGCGTTGCGGACGGTGCGCCCGCGGTACGAATGGGCGGCCGCATCCGGCCAGGGTCCGTCGGCCGGCCCACCGTAGGCCTCCACCTCGACGATGCGGGCACTCACCCCCCGCGCGGTGACGACGGCTCCGAGAAGACGGTGGGCTGCTGTCGGCGGATCACCGGCCAGCGCGTCGGCGCCCGGCCGATGCTGCTCAGCGCTGTCCGGCGGCGTCCAGCAATCGCTGATGTTCATCGGGTCCGACATCGACGGCCTCATCGACCAGCAGCACCGGGATTCCGTCGTCGATCCGGTAGGCCTTGTGCAGACGCGGGTTGTAGAGCACGTTGTCGACATAGATCAACGGCCCGCGGTCGACGGGGCACACCAGGATGCCGAGCAGCTTCTCGTCCAGCACGGCGCGTGGACTCAGGGGGTCGTGGGCAGGATGACCGGCGGAGCCGCCGCCGCGGGCTGGCCCGGGGCGGTCGCCTGGGGAGCCACGTTGGCGGGGTTGGCGGCGCCGGGAGCGGCCCCGGCGCCCATCACCGCACCGTTGGCGTTCCGGGCCTGGGCACTCTGCAGAATCGACATCTGCGCCTGGATCTTCTGCTGGTAGGCGATGGTGTTCTTGAGCGCGCCGATCAGCGGCAGCTGGTTGGGGCGATGCGTCATCGCCTCTTTGATCTCGTCGAGGTACGGCTTGGAGGGCTTGAAGCCCATCGACCGCAGTTTGAGCGCGGTCTTGAGCAGGTTGGACAGCTGGCCGCCGCCGGAGCCGACCGCGTACTCCTCAGCAAGCTGGTCGAGGACGTCGCCCTGAACGGCGGCCGCCGCGGCGCTGGCCGCCGCGGCCGATGCCGCCGCGCCGGTGGCTGCGCCGCCGGCCACGGCGACCGTGGGGGCCGGTGCCGTGGTCGGCGCCAGAGCCTGCGGCTTCGAAGGCGCCTCGACCGGCGTGGGTGCCACGGAGGTGGACGGTGCAGCAGGCGTCGCGTCCGGCTCGGCGAAGGCCGTGCCGACCGAGCCGACGACAAGTCCGCCGGCGACCGCGACGCCGGCGATGCCGTTGCGCACCGCACGCCAACCGGCGTTAGTCCTCGTCATCGCTTTCCTCCACCCATGCTTGACAACCCTGAGAGCCTAACAGCGCACATCAGCCGGCGCTTTTGGCGAACGCAGTGCGGACGGCGGCAGTCAGTCTCTTGTACTTGCCCGTATCGGGATCCAGGTACCAGGCGTTACGCGCCGGCCTTCGGCAAACCAGCCGCCTTCAGCGAGGACACCGTCGGCCGGTAGGAGGCGCTCAGCGGCAACTCGGGCACCACGTGAACCACGATCGGGCGGCAGGCCGACGGGCATCGCCGACACCGCTTCGGCGAGGTCGGCCGCGGTCACGGTCATCCCGGGCCGCAGCGTGACCGCGGTGACCGCCACCGTCTCCGCCCGGCACCTCCAGCGGGTAGGTGACCGCGAGGTCGACGGCGCGAGATGGCCCCGATGGCGTCGGTGATCGGCGCCGGGAACACCACGCCGCGCGCGGTGCGGATCAGGCCCGAGCGGTTGCCGAGCAGCCAGAAGTCGCCGTCGGCGTCGCGCCGGAACACGTATTCGGTGGAGATCCAGGTGTCGCCGGCGGCGAAGACCCCGCGTTTGATCGACGCCGTCGGGTCGATCGGCCCCCACGGTTGGGCCAGCAGCAGGCCGATCTCCTCGCGGCCGGCCACCCGCACGAAGCCGCGGTCGTCTTCCAGGATGAGGTCCTCGTCGGCGTCGTAGGCGCCGAGTTCCACCTCGCCGCCGCCGGGCAGCGGACGGCCCTTCGCTGCCGACCTTGACGCCGGCGACGTTGGCCAGCACCGCCTGCCCGTCGGAGGTGGCGAAGAACTCGACGATCTTGGCCGGGTGCGAAGACGTCGAGGATGCGCTGCCACAGTCCGGTCGGCATACCCGATCCCATGAACAGTCGGATCGGATTGTTGCCGGACAGCGAGAAGTCCGGATCGTCGATGACCTCGCGCAGCATCGACCAGGTGTAGGTCACGACGGTGACGCCGTACTGGCGGACCTCGTCGACGAACCGCTCCGGGTGCAGCCCGCGCGACAGCGCGATCCGCGATGCCGGCCGACCACCGCGCCGCCGAGGCTGACCAGCAGGCCGGACTGGTGGTGCAGCGGGGTCAGGCAGTACACGGTGTCGTTGCGGTTCAGTGCGGCCGCCGATGCCGGTGCCGAACGCCGACAGCGCCCACCGGTAGTTGGTGATCTGCTTGGGCACCAGCTCCCCGCCGCCGACCGCGTTGAAGACCACGAACGCGACGTCGCGGGCGTAGCCCGGGTTCGGCCGGTACCACCCCGGCAGTTCGACGGCGTCGGGGTCGATCTGCTCCATG
Organism: uncultured Actinomycetota bacterium; assembly: GCA_963715145.1. Lineage (GTDB taxonomy): Bacteria > Actinomycetota > Actinomycetes > Mycobacteriales > Mycobacteriaceae > Mycobacterium. Next base: position 226,701 of record CAVQRL010000005.1, read on the forward strand.
TCGATGACGGTGCTGCCGGCGGGCACGTCCAGGTCGCGGTTCTCGCCGCCGCCGAGGACCAGTACCTGCACGCGGCAGCGTGGCGGCTGCGGCAAGGTTCGCCGGGTCGGTGATGAGCTCGGTGACCCCGCCGAGCCGGGCCGCCTGCTCCAGATCGGCGTCCGGCGGCATGAGCACCGCGACCGCGCCGAGCCGCGACAGCGCGGCGATGGCGACCAGCGCGCTGGGCCGGGTGTCCATCAGCACGCCGACCCGGATGCCCTGGCGCACGCCGACCTCGATCAGCCCGCGCACGACGTTGTCGATGCGCCGGTTGACCGCCTCGTAGGTGTGCACCCGGCCGTCGAACAGCAGGAACTCGCCGTCGGGTGCGCGCATCGGCCTGCTCGTCGATGATGCGGCCCAACGAGATTCGGGTGTGGTCGTTGATCTGGCCGAGTCGCACCAGCCGGGGCAGGGTGCGGGCCGTCTCGACGGCCAGCGTGCGCATCGACTTGTTGGCCGCGACCACGGCGTCGGCAGCGCCCGTGGCGATCGTCAGCGCCAGCTCGGAGGCCTCGGCCGATGCCGTGCATCGACCCGCGAGCTCAGCGCGCACACCGGAGGCTCGTCGCCTGTGGTTCGGCGCTTTGGCCATCAGGCGCGATGTTCGCCGGCCGGGGTTCGCGGCCGGACACCCACAGCACCCAGTCGGCCACGGTGGGCCAGGTGTTGGTGGCGGCCTTGGATCCGACGACCAGGCCGAAATGGCCGGCGCGGATCATCACCTCGTAGACGTCGGCATTGGGGGCGGCCCGCTTGATGCCGCGCACCGACGCGCGGCTGGCCGATGTCGTCGACCTCGCCGACGAACGCCAGGACCGGGCAGGTGATGTCGGACAGCGTGACCAGCTGGCCCTGGATGGCGAAGCCGCCGGTCATCATCCGGTTGTGGGTGACGAACTGCTTGAGCAGTTCGGACGACCGCCGGACCGGACCAGGCGATCCAGCCTTCGCGGTCGAGGAAGCGGCGCTGCTGTTCGCGCGGCAGCAGGGCTTCGCGGTCGTGCAGCTGCAGCAGGAACTCGACCCGGGACTTGGCCGTCTTGAGCGGGTCGAGCATCTGGAAACCGGTGCGGGCCAGCCAGCCCGGGACGTCGATCCGGTTGAACACGTGGTCGGCCAGGAAGTCGGCGGCACCGACCGCCCATGTTGGCCGGCAGCCCACCGGGCAGACGCGGCCAGGGTGTCCACCGGCGAACCGAAGGCGACGATGCTGGCGACGTCCTTGGAGCGCCGGAAGGCGGCGGTCTGGTAGCAGAACATGCCGCCCTGGGAGTAGCCGGCGAGATGGACGTCGCTGGCCGGTGGTCGTCCTTGACGGTGTCGATGGCCTGGCTCAGCGCGACGATGTGGTCGGTCAGGGTGCGTTCCATGCCGCCCTCGACCTCGTCGGGCGAGCCGTAGTCGATGACCCAGGTGTCCAGACCGGCGGCGTGCAGGATGCCGACGGCGCCGTCCTCGTGGGTGACGTCCCACATGTTCGCCGACATCATCATCGGGTGCACCATCAGCACCGGCGGGCCCGGCCGGCGGCCGGCCGGGGCGGTTGTCCGGCGGGAAGTACCGCCGCAGCTTGTACATCGGGGTGCTCTCGACGATCTGGAACGGCGAGGGCACCGCCCCGGTCTCCAGACCGCCGCAGCGCGCACCTCGTACCCGTTCTGGGCGGTGGCCACCAGACCGCTCCAGCGGTCTGGTGATGGCCGACATCAGATCCACGATTGCTCCCCTGAACATCTGCGCTGCACGTCCTCCCCGACAGCCCGCTCATCATGGCACAGGCGCGGCTCGAGCCGTCCACCCGGATACCAGCACTTTCCGGCCGCTCCGGCCGCCGGCGCTGGTGACCTCACCGACTAACGTCGTCCGGTGGCACACCTGCTCGGCGCCGAAGCGCTTCATCTGCGGTATCCGACGCAGGTGGTGTTCGACGCGCGTGACCGTCGGCGTCAACGACGGCGACCGCATCGGCATCGTCGGCCGCAACGGCGACGGCAAGTCCAGCCTGCTGGGCATGCTGACCGGGCGGATCAAGCCCGACTCCGGACGGGTGACCCGCCGCGGCGGCGTGCAGGTGGGCGCACTGGACCAGGCCGACACCCTCGATCCGGCCGCCACGCGTGGGCTCGGCGCTGGTCGGCGACCGCCCCGACCACGAGTGGGCCGGCGACGCCGCGGGTGCGCGACGTGGTCGCCGGCCTGGTGTCCGACATCGACTGGGCGGCGCCGGTCGGCTCGCTGTCCGGCGGACAGCGCCGACGGGTGCAGCTGGCGCAGCTGCTGATCGGCGACTGGGACGTGATCGCCCTCGACGAGCCGACCAACCACCTCGACGTCGAGGGCATCACCTGGCTGGCCGCCCACCTGCAGCAGCGCTGGGCCCGCAGCAGCGGCGGACTGCTGGTGGTGACCCACGACCGCTGGTTCCTCGACGAGGTCGCCACCACGACCTGGGAGGTGCACGACGGCCGCAGGCGGGTCGTCGAGCCGTTCGACGGCGGCTACGCGGCCTACGTGCTGCAGCGCGTCGAGCGGGACCGGATCGCGGCCGCCGCCGAGGCCAAGCGGCAGAACCTGATGCGCAAGGAACTGGCCTGGCTGCGCCGCGGCGCCCCGGCGCGCACCTCCAAGCCGAAGTTCCGCATCGACGCGGCCAATCGAGCTGATCGCCGACGTCCCGCCGATCCGCGACACCGTCGAGCTGGCCAAGCTGGCGACCGCCCGGCTGGGCAAGGACGTCGTCGACCTGCTCGACGTGTCGGTGTCCTTCGACGGCAAAGCCGGTGCTGCGCGACGTGGAGTGGCGGATCGCACCGGGCGAGCGCACCGGAATCGTCGGCGCCAACGGCGCCGGCAAGTCCACGCTGCTGGGCCTGATCGCCGGCAACCGTCACCCCCGACAGCGGCCGGGTGAAGCGCGGCAAGACGGTCCGGCTGGCGATGCTCGACCAGCAGGGCGGCCAGCTCGACGGCCTCGCCGGACGACCTGGTGCGCGAGGTGATCGCGCCGCCTGCAAGGCCGGCTACTGGTCGACGGCAAGGAGCTCACCCCCGCACAGCTGTTGGAGCGCTTGGGGTTTCGACGCGACCAGCTGTCGGCCCGGGTGGCCGACCTGTCCGGCGGCCAGCGCCGCCGGCTGCAGTTGATGCTCATCCTGCTCGAGGAGCCCAACGTGCTGGTGCTCGACGAGCCGACCAACGACGTCGACATCGACATGCTCTCGGCCACCGAGGATCTGCTCGACTCGTGGCCCGGCACGCTGATCGTGGTCTCCCACGACCGGTATCTGCTGGAGCGCGTCACCGATCAGCAGTACGCCGTCCTCGACGGCCACCTGCGTCACCTGCCCGGCGGCGTCGACGAGTACCTGCGGATGGCCGCCCACCGGCACGCCGACCGGCCCGCGACGGACCGGCGGTCGGCGTCGGTGGCCTCGAACGAACTCTCGGGCGCCGATTTGCGTGCCACGCAGAAGGAGATCGCCGCACTCGACCGCGCCCTGGCGAAGCTGGCCGACCGGATCAACGCCAAGCACGTCGAGCTGGCCGAGTACGACCAGTCCGACCATGTCGGCGTCGCCCGGCTGACCGCGGAGTTGCGGGAGTTGGAGGACGATATGGCCGGCACCGAGAACCGCTGGCTGGAGCTGTCCGAACGCATCGAAGCCGCCGATTAATCCTCGTGCAGTGGCAGCCGGCGAGCCAACAGGAGTCCACTCGTGGCGACGAACCCGGCCACCAGCAGGCTGCGGCTGACGCCGATGTGCACAGCGAGCACGCCGAACGCGAAACTGCCGACCGCCATCGAGCCTTGGACCGCGAGCGCGTAGATCGCGGTGATCAGTCCGCGCATGGTTTCCGGCGAGGCGATCTGCACCGCCGACAGGTGGGTGATGCTGACGACGCTCCAGGCGCATCCGACGAACAATAGGAACGCGGCGTCGAGCACCATGCTGTCCCACTGGCTGATGCCGATCACCGCGAGCGACAGCGCGGCAACGGCACCGGTCGACAGCGGGTTCAGGCGAATGTGGCGCCGCAGAACCGGTGTCAGCACCGCCCCCGCCGCCGCACCGATGGCGAGTGCGGCCAGCAACCCGCCGTAACCGATTGGGCCGGTCTGGATGTTCTCTTTGGCCTCCAGAGGCAGCAGGCCCAACAACGCGCCTGCGGTGACCATGACCACGGCGGTGCGGATGACCGGCCCGTACAGGCGCGGGGATTCCCGCACCAGATTCCAGGCCTGGCGCAGCGACCGGGGCGTCCCGGCCCGTTCGGCTTCGCCGGCACCGGTGGCGCGTCGACTCGGGACGGACCTCAACACGGTGATCATGAACAGGTGTGAAGCCGCACTGGTGAAGAGCACCACGGGGATTCCGAAGAACCCCATCAGGGAGCCGCCGAGGACCGGTCCGGCAGCGCGGCCGATGTCGCTGCTCAGCGAGTTGAACGCAAGAGCGTCGACCACTTTGTCTTTCGGCACCAACTCGTACAGGAACGGCTTCCAGGAGGACTGCTGGACCACCACTCCGATCCCGACCAGGAACACCACGACCAACAACCACTTCGGGGTGAGGTCACCCCCTCCGGGCAGCGCGACGACCCCGAGCATCGCCGTCATGGCGAGCATCCAGATCTGGGAGACGATCATCATGGTGCGATGGCCCACCGCGTCGGTCGCGACGCCCAGCGGAATGGCGAACAGGACGAACGGCAGGCTCGACATGGTCTGCACCATGCTCACCAGGACCGGACTGTCGGTCAGTGAGGTCATGGTCCAGGCGGCGCCCAGGCTCAGCATCACCAGGCCGAGGTTGAAGACCAGGTTGGCGGTCCAGACGCTGCGGAATTGCCGCTGGCCGAAAAGCTCGTAACCCCACGCCTTGGTCATCGCCGCAGTCTTTGCCTCAACCCCGTCACCGTCTCGCGCACGCTGGTCAACTGAGCGGCCACCTGCTCGGGAGCCGTGCCGCCACGGGCGTTGCGCGCCCGCACCGAACCCTCGACCGTCAGCACGTCGCGGACCTGCGGCGTCAGGTCGGCGCTGATCGAGGCGAGCTCGTCGTCGGTGAGTTCATCCAGGCCCACCCCCCGCTTCTCGGCGGTGCGCACCGCGGCGCCCGCGGCCTCATGGGCCACCCGGAACGGCACGCCGCGGCGCACCAGCCATTCGGCGACGTCGGTGGCCAGCGTGTACCCGGCCGGGGCCAGCTCGGCCATCCGGTCGACGTCGAAGCGCAGCGTCGCGACCAGCCCGGCCATCGCCGGCAGCACCAGCTCCAACTGGGCCACCGAGTCGAACACCGGCTCCTTGTCCTCCTGCAGGTCACGGTTGTAGGCCAGCGGCTGCGCCTTGAGTGTGGCCATCAGTCCGGCGAGGTTGCCGATCAACCGCCCGGCCTTGCCGCGGGCGAGTTCGGCGATGTCGGGATTCTTCTTCTGCGGCATGATCGAACTGCCGGTCGACCAGGCGTCGTCGAGAGTCACGTAGCCGAATTCGGTTGTGCTCCAGAGAATGATGTCCTCGGCCAGCCGGGACAGGTCCACGCCGATCATGGCGCAGCACGAACGCCGCCTCGGCCGCGAAGTCACGCGAGGCGGTCGCGTCGATCGAATTATCCGCTGCCGCAGCGAAACCCAGGTCGTCGGCAATGGCGTCGGGATCCAGGCCCGAGTGACGAGCCGGCCAGCGCGCCGGATCCGTACGGGGAGACCGCGGTGCGGACGTCGAAGTCGGCGATGCGGTCGACATCGCGCAGCAGCGGGTGCGCGTGCGCCAGCAGATGATGGGCGAGCAGCACCGGTTGTGCGGCCTGCAGATGGGTCTTGCCCGGCATGATCGCATCCGGGTGGGCACCGGCCTGCCCGGCCAGCGCCGAGACCACCTCCAGCACACCGTCGGCCACCCGGCGCATCGCGTCGCGCAGCCACATCCGGAACAGCGTGGCCACCTGGTCGTTGCGCGACCGGCCCGCCCGCAGCCGGCCACCGAGATCCGCGCCGACCCGGTCGATCAGCCCGCGCTCGAGCGCGCCGTGCACATCCTCGTCGCCGGCCAGCGGGGTGAAGCTGCCGTCGGCGAGATCGGATCCGAGGCTGTCCAGTCCGGCTGAGCAGACCGTCGCGCTGCTCATCGGTGAGCAAGCCCGGCACGGTGCAGCACCCGGGCGTGCGCCTTGGAGGCGGTGATGTCATAGGGGGCCAGCACCCAGTCGAAATGCGTCGACTTGCTCAGGGCGGCAAGGGCATCGGCGGGACCGCCCTCGAAACGCCCGCCCCACAGCGAGCCCTCGTTGGTACTGCCCCGTCCGGTGGTCACTGCTGCGGGTGGCCGGCGCGCAGATCCCGCCGCGCGGCGATCTTCGAGGACAGGCCGTGCACGTGGACGAAGCCCTTGGAGGCCGACTGGTCGAAGGTGTCACCCTCGTCGTAGGTGGCCAGGTTGAAGTCGTAGAGCGACTCCGGGCTGCGGCGGCCGTTGACGGCGATATGGCCTCCGTGCAGCACCATCCTGATCTCCCCGGTGACCCGTTCCTGGGTCTTGGCGACGAAGGACTCCAGCGCGGTCTTCAGCGGCGAGAACCACAGCCCGTCATAGACCAGTTCGCCCCAGCGCTGGTCGGTCGTCCGCTTGAACCGGCCCAGTTCGCGTTCGAGGGTGACGTGTTCGAGTTCGGTGTGCGCGGTGATGAGCACCATGGCGCCGGGGGCCTCGTAGATCTCCCGGCTCTTGATGCCGACCAGCCGGTCCTCGACGACATCGAGACGGCCCACACCCTGCGCGCCGGCCCGGCGGTTGAGTTCCTCGATGGCTTCCAGCACGGTGACCGGGTTGCCGTCGATGGACACCGGCACCCCGCGCTCGAATCCGACGATGACCTCGTCAGGGGTGTTCCAGTTCAGCGTGGGGTCTTCGGTGTAGTCGTAGACGTCCTTGGTGGGCGCGTTCCAGAGGTGTTCCAGGAAGCCGGTTTCCACCGCGCGTCCCCAGACGTTCTGGTCGATGGAGAACGGCGAGCGCTTGGTGACGTTGATCGGGATGTCGTTGTCCTCGGCGAAGGCGATGGCCTTCTCCCGGGTCCAGGCGTAGTCGCGAACCGGGGCGAGCACCTCGAGATCCGGGTGCCAGCGAGGCGAATCCGACCTCGAAGCGAACCTGGTCGTTGCCCTTGCCGGTGCAGCCGTGCGCGACGATCCCGCCGCCGTATTGGCGGGCCGCGTCCACCAGGTGCTTGACGATCAGCGGCCGGCTCAGCGCCGACACCAGCGGGTAGCGGTCCATGTAGAGCGCATTGGACTGGATGGCCGGCAGGCAGTACTGCTCGGCGAACTCGTCGCGGGCGTCGATCACGACGGCCTCGACCGCGCCGCAGTCCAGCGCACGCTGGCGCACCACCTCCATGTCCTCGCCGCCCTGACCGAGGTCGATGGCGACGGCCACGACCTCGCGGCCGGTCTCCTTGCCGATCCAGCTGATGGCCACCGAGGTGTCCAGGCCGCCGGAATAGGCGAGGATGACGCGCTCAGACATCGGATGCTCCTTATGTTCTCGTACGTCGTCTAGCGGATGGTTTCGAAGGTGGCGGCCAATTGTGCACCGGTCATCGGCTCGCGCGCGACCACGAGGATGGTGTCGTCGCCGGCGATGGTGCCGACCACCTCGGGCAGCGCGGCCCGGTCGATGGCACTGGCCAGGTAGTGCGCCGCCCCCGGCGGGGTGCGCAGCACCGCGAGGTTGCCGCTGGCGTCGGTGGACACCAGCAGTTCGCCGAGCAGCCGGGACAGCCGGTCGGTGCCACCGGAGACCCCGCGCACCGGGCTGCCGTCCTCCGGGCACCACGTACACCCCGACCCCGCCGTCGGCGCCGCGCAGCTTCACCGCGCCGAGTTCCTCGAGGTCGCGCGACAGCGTCGCCTGGGTGACGTCGATGCCCTCGTCGGCCAGCAGCGCGGCCAGTTCGCTCTGGCTGTGCACCGAGCGCGACGGACAGCATCGCGACGATGCGGGCCTGCCGGCCGGCCCGGGTGGTCTCCGGAGCGCGGCTCATCGGGATGCTCCAGCAGCCAGACCAGCAGCGCCTTCTGGGCGTGCAGCCGGTTCTCCGCCTCGTCCCACACCGCACTGTGCGGGCCGTCGATCACGTCGTCGGTGATCTCGTCGCCCCGGTGCGCCGGAAGACAGTGCAGCACAACGGCATCGGAGTCGGCGCGGGCCAGCGAGGTCGGCGTTGACCTGAAACGGCCGGAACGGCGCGACGCGGTCGAGTCCGTCGTTCTCCTGCCCCATCGAGGTCCAGGTGTCGGTCACCAGGACATCGGCCCCGGCGGCGGCAGCCTGCGGGTCGGCGGTGACGGTGACGGTCGCACCCGGTCTCGTGCGGCACGAGCCTCGCGCGGCGCCGACGAACATCGGGTGTCCGGCTCGAAACCCGTCGGCGCTGCGACGGTGACGTGCACCCCGGCGGTCACGCCGCCCAGCATCAGCGAGTGCGCCATGTTGTTGGCACCGTCGCCGAGGTAGGTCATCCGCAGTCCCGCGCAGTGACGCCCTTGCGCTCGGCCATCGTCTGCAGGTCGGCCAGCACCTGGCAGGGGTGGAACTCGTCGGAGAGCGCGTTGACGACCGGGACGGTGGCGGCCGAGGCCATCGCGGTCAGCCGGTCCTGGCCGAAGGTACGCCACACGATGGCGTCGACGTAGCGGGACAGCACCCGGCCGGTGTCCTCGAGGGTCTCGTCGCGGCCCGAGCTGGGTGCTGACCGGCCGTCGACGACGACGGCGTGCCCGCCGAGTTGGGCGATGCCCATCTCGAAGGAGAACCGGGTGCGGGTGGAGTTCTTGTCGAAGATGACGGCGACGCCGCGCGGGCCCTCCAGTGGCCGTCGGCTCATCGGCGCGCGTCTTGAGTTCGGCGGCCAGCGCCAGCACCTCGGCCTGCTCGGCGGCGGTCAGGTCGTCGTCGCGCAGGAAATGCCGGACGTCATGACTGCCGCACTTGCCGCTGTCGAGGATGCCGGGCAGGGCGGCCAGGAAGCTGTCGACCTGCGCCTCGGTGATGATCAGCGGCGGCGCCAGCCGGATGACGTCGGGCGCGGCGGCATTGACCAGGAATCCGGCGTCCCGGGCGGCGGTCTCGACGGCCTTGCCCTGCGGCGCGCGCAGCACGATGCCGCGCAGCAGGCCGCGGCCGCGGACGTGGTCGACCAGCGGGTGGTCCAGCGCCTCGATGCCGTAGGCTGCAGGGTCTTGCCGAGCCGGTCGGCATTGCCCATCAGGTCCTCGGTCGTCGAGCACCCGCAGCACCGCCAGCGCGGCGGCCGTGCAGACCGGGTTGCCGCCGAAGGTGCTGCCGTGCATCCCCGGCTGTCATCAGGTCGGCGGCCGGCCCGACCGCCAGGCAGGCGCCGATCGGCAGGCCGGCACCCAGACCCTTGGCCAGGGTGATGATGTCGGGGGTGATGCCGTCGTGCTGATGGGCGAAGAACACGCCGGTCCGCCCGACCCCGGTCTGCACCTCGTCGACGGCCAGCAGTGCGCCGTGCCGGCGGTGATCTGCCGCGCCGCGGCGAGGTAGCCCTCGGGCGGGACCACCACGCCGCCCTCCCCCATGATCGGTTCGAGGAATACCGCGGCGGTGTCGTCGGTGACCGCCGCCGCGAGCGCCTCGACGTCGCCGTAGGGCACGTGCGTGACGTAGCCGGGCAGCGGCTCGAACGGCTGCTGCTTGGCCGGCTGCCCGGTAAGCGCCAGCGAGCCCATGGTGCGGCCGTGGAAAGCATTCTGTGCCGCAACGAGTTTCGTACGCCCGGTCAGCCGGGTGAGTTTGAACGCGACCTCGTTGGCCTCGGCGCCGGAGTTGCAGAAGAACACCCGGGCCGGCACCTCGGCCCCGAGGTGGCCGACGAGGGCTTCGGCCAGGGCGATGCCCGGTTCGGTGGCGTAGAGGTTGGAGACGTGCCCCAGCGTGTTCAACTGGGTGGTCACCGCCTCGATGACGGCGGGATGCCGGTGACCGAGGATGTTGACCGCGATGCCGGCGAGCAGGTCGAGATAGGTCTTGCCGTCGGCGTCGGTCACCACCGCACCCTCACCACTGGCCAGCGCCAGTGGCGGGGTGCCGTAGTTGTCCATCATGACCGCTTTCCAGCGGTCGAGGAGGGTCATGGCACCACCTTGGTGCCGGTGCCCTCGTCGGTGAAAAGCTCCACCAGGACACAGTGCTCGACCCGGCCGTCGATGACGTGGGCGCTCGGGACGCCGGCCCGCACCGCCCGCAGGCACGCCTCGATCTTGGGCACCATGCCCTCCTCGAGTCCGGGCAGCAGTTCGGCCAGTCGGGTGGCGTCGATCTCGCTGACCAGCGAGTCGCGGTCCGGCCAGTCGGTGTAGAGACCCTCGACATCGGTGAGCATCAGCAGCTTCTCGGCTCCCAGCGCCTCGGCCAGCGCGGCCGCGGCGGTGTCGGCGTTGATGTTGTGCACCACCCCGTCGGTATCCGGGGCGATGGTCGACACCACCGGAATGCGCCCTGCGGCAATGAGATCGCGCACCGCATCGGCGTTGACATGCTCGACGTCGCCGACCAGCCCGATATCGGTGTCGACGCCGTCGACGGAGACACTGCGCCGCACCGCGGTGAACAGGTGTGCGTCCTCACCGGTGATGCCGACCGCATACGGGCCGTGCGCGTTGATCAGGTTGACCAGTTCGCGGCCGACCTGACCGAACAGCACCATGCGGGCCACGTCGAGCACCTCCGGCGTGGTGACGCGGAAACCGCCCTTGAATTCGCCGGCGATGCCGAGCCTCTTGAGCATCGCGCTGATCTGCGGCCCGCCGCCGTGCACCACGACCGGATGGACGCCGCAGTTGCGCAGGAACACCATGTCGGCGGCGAAGGCGGTCTTGAGCGCGTCGTCGGTCATGGCGTTGCCGCCGTATTTGACGACGACGATCTTGTCGTTGAGCGCCTTCAGCCAGGGCAGGGCCTCGGCCAGGACTGCCGCTTTGGTCTTGGTGGAGACGGGGGCCGGCACGGTCATGAGCTGTACGCCGAGTTCTCTTCGACGTAGGCGTGGGACAGATCGGTGGTCCGGATGGTGGCCTGCGCGTCGCCGAGTCCGAGGTCGATGACGACCTCAATGTCCAGGCCGGACAGATCCACCTCACGGGCGCCGGGTGCGCCCGCGCCGTCGATGCACACCGGAGAGCCGTTGAACGACACCGAGATCCGGGCCGGATCCAGTGTGAACGGGGCCATGCCGATGGCGGCCAGCACCCGGCCCCAGTTCGGATCGGAGCCGAACAGCGCGGTCTTCACCAGGCTGTCCCGGGCGACCAGGCGGGCGGCCGTCACCGCGTCGGCCTCGCTGGGCGCACCGGTCACCGTGACCGCCACCCGCTTGGTGACACCTTCGGCGTCGGCCTGCATCTGGGCGCACAGGTCGTCGCAGACCCGGAACACGGCGTCGTCGAGGTGGTCCTGGCTCGGCCGGATCTCGCTGGCGCCGGAGGCCAGCAGCAGCACGGTGTCGTTGGTGGAACAACTGCCGTCCACGTCCAGCCGGTCGAAGGTACGGGAGGTGGCGCGGCGCAGTGCGGTGTCCAGTGCGGTGGCGTCGGCGACCGCATCGGTGGTCAGCACCACCAGCATGGTGGCCAGCGACGGCGCGAGCATGCCGGCGCCCTTGGCCATGCCGCCGACCGTCCAGTTCTCCCCGGACTCGATCGAGTGGTGCAGCGCAACCTGTTTGGGCACGGTGTCGGTGGTCATGATGGCGCGCGCGGCCTCGTCACCGCCGAGCAGGCCGGCGTGGATCTCGTGGACGATCTCGGTGATGCCGGCCAGCATCCTGTCCATCGGCAGTCGGTCGCCGATGAGGCCGGTGGAGCACACGGCCACCTCGATCGGCCCGGTTTCGGTGCCCCAGTCGGACAACGTGGCGGCGACGGCCTCGGCGCATGCGTGGGTGTCCCCGAAGCCCTCGGGGCCGGTGCAGGCATTGGCGCCCCCGGAGTTCAGCAGCACGGCCCGCAGGCGGCCGGTGGTGAGTGCCTGGCTGGTCCACAGCACCGGCGCGGCCTTGACCTGGTTGCGGGTGAACACCCCGGCGGCCGCGTAGTCCGGGCCCTCGTTGAAGACCAGGGCGAGGTCGGTCGCCCCGGAGGTCTTGATACCGGCGGCGATTCCGGCGGCGCGGAAGCCCGAGGGTGCGGTGACGCCCTGGTTGCGCAAGAGCCTCGAGGTGGTCACGGCGCCACCCCCACCGTCGACAGACCCTGCGTCTCCGGCCAGCCCAACGCCAGATTCATCGATTGCACCGCAGCACCTGCCGTTCCCTTCACCAGGTTGTCGATCGCGCACAGCGCGACGAGGACACCGGCGGAGTCGTCGACGGCCACCGCGACCTGCGCGGCGTTGCTGCCGACCACCGACCCGGTCCGCGGCAGCTGGCCCTTTGGCAGCAGGTACACGAAAGGCTCATCGGCATAGGCTTTTTCGTAGGCGGCCCGGATCTCCGACTGGGTTGCCGACGTGCGGGCGGTGCAGGTGGCGAGGATTCCGCGGGCGGTCGGGATGAGCACCGGGGTGAAGGACACCGTTACCGGCCGGTCGGTCACCGTCCGCAGCCCCTGAGCGATCTCCGGGGTGTGCCGGTGCGCGCCGGCGATGTTGTACGCCCGCGCCGAGCCGATGACCTCCGAGGCCAGCAGATCCACCTTGGCGGCCCGCCCGGCCCCGGAGGTCCCACTGACCGCGACGACGGTGACGGCGGGGTCCACCAGGTTCGCGCCGACCGCCGGCAGCAGCGCCAGCAGGGCCGCCGTCGGATAGCAGCCCGGCACCGCGATGCGGGTGGCGCCGCGCAGGGCCTCGCGTCCGCCGGGCAGTTCGGGCAGCCCGTACGGCCAGGTTCCGGCGTGCTCGGAGCCGTAGAAGCGCTGCCACTCCCCGGCGTCGGCCAGCCGGAAATCGGCACCGCAGTCGATGACCACGGTGCCCGGACCGAGTTGATCGGCCAACGCCGCCGAATTGCCGTGCGGCAGAGCGAGGAAGACCACATCGTGTCCGGCCAGAACCTCCGGTTCGGTGGCATCGAGCACCCGCTGGGCCAGGGGAAGCAGATGGGGATGGTGCTCGGACAGCGGGCTGCCGGCATTGCCCGCGGCGGTGAGCGCCCCGATCGTCAGCCGACCCTCGGCGTAGGCGGGGTGGCCGAGGAGCAGGCGAAGAATCTCCCCGCCCGCATACCCGCTGGCTCCGGCAATCGCGACCGTGGTCATCAGGAAAGGGTGCATGATTATGCAGATCATTGCAAATACATTCTTTATAGTGCGCGGCCGGGCTGCCGTGACGGGGCGGCAATTATTGTCGGTGAATCGAACTAGTGTTCTAAATATGAATGAGTGCGGGGCCGATGGCGAGGCGGTGATGACCGCACTGGACGAGCTCGACGCGGTCTGGGACAAGCTGGCTTCGCTACGGTTCCATCGGCTGGATGCCCCGCAAACCCTGGCCGTATTGGACCGGTTGGAAATCCACCGGCGCCGCCAGCCCGTCGTCGAGCACGCCCTGATCACCCACGTGCAGTCTCGGGCCACGGCGAAGGAGATGGGCGCCAAGTCGTGGCGGGCGGTGTTGTCGAACCGGTTGGGGATCAGCGGTTCAGACGCCGGGCGCCGTATCGCCGAGGCCGCTCAGCTCGGAGAGCGCAGAGCCGTCACCGGCGAGCCGCTGGAGCCCGAGCTGGTGACGACCGCCGCGGCCCAGGCACGCGGTGAGATCGGGATAGAGCACGTGACGGTGATCCGGGACTTCATGGCCCAGCTGCCGCCCGATGTCGACCCCGGAACCAGGGCAGCAGCCGAGTCCCAGCTCGCGCAGCTGGCCGGTGGACTCACCCCGGAAGGACTGCGAAAGGTCGCCCACCAGCTCATGGGCTACCTCGACCAGGACGGCACGCTCGATGACGAACGTGAGCACGCGCGCAAGCGCGGCATCGCTCTGGGGAATCAGGGCCTCGACGGAATGAGCCGGATTTCCGGGTGGGTCGACCCCGAGTTACGAGCAGCCCTCGACGCCGTTTTCGCCAAACTCGCCGCGCCCGGGTACTGCAATCCCGACGATGCCGAGCCGTGTGTCGACGGCACGCCGTCACAGGCGCAGATCACTGCCGACACCCGCAACGCCGCACAGCGCACCCATGACGCGGTCAAGACCGTATGTCGCGCGATGCTGAAATCGGGGAAGCTGGGCGAGCACAACGGATTGCCGGTCACGATTGTGGCCACCGCGACCCTGGCCGACCTGACCGCCGCTGCGGGGCGCGGCCACACCGGCGGAGGCACCCGGATTCCGATCCCGACTCTCATCCGCATGGCCGCCGAGGCCCATCCGTATTTGGCGCTGTTCCACAGCCCTCGGGAAATTCAGCTCTACTACGGGCGCAGCAGGCGTACCGCCAGCGCCGGGCAACGCCTGGTCCTGCACGCACTCGATCGGGGATGCACGAAGCCCGGGTGCATCGCTCCGGCTTATCAGAGCCAGGTTCACCACGCCGAACGCGACTGGCAACACGGCGGCAACACCAATATCGATGAACTCACCCTGGCCTGCGGATGCGACAACCGCTTGGTCGACGATACGGCGACCGGATGGGCCACCCGAAAACGCAAGGGCGACAATCGAACCGAATGGATTCCGCCCCGACACCTCGACCGGGGGCAGAACCGGATCAATGAGTATCACCACCCCGAGCGAATCCTCCGGCCGGATGCGGACGAGCCCGGCTGAGAATGCCAATGCGTTGATCACTCCCCATGAGTTCGGTTGGTTCGATGAGTTCGGTTGGTTCGATCCCCGCGTCAACGGTCCGGGCCCCTCGGTACGTCGGGGCACCCACGGCGGCCGGAGTCGTCAGCCGCGCAGCGTGGCGCCGGACCGTTCGGCCGCCATCGCCAGCGCCGCATCGCGGGCCGCGCTGGCCTCGTCCTCGGTGAGCGTCCGGTCGGCGGCTCGGAATCGCAGGGCCAGGGTCAGCGACTTGCGTCCCTCCCCGATCTGCGGTCCGGTGTACACGTCGAACAGCACGACGTCCTCGAGGAGCTCTCCGGCGCCCTCGCGCACCGCGTCGATGACGGCCTGTGCGGCGACGTCGACACCGACCACCAGGCTCAGGTCCTGGAACACCGCCGGGAAGGGCGAGACCCGTGGCGCCGGCAGGGACGCGACGACCGGCACCGCGTCGAGGTCGAGCTCCACCGCGCAGGTTCCCTTGGGAAGTCCGCACCGTTCCACCACCGCCGGGTGCAGTTGACCGGCGTGGCCGACCACCCGCCCCCCGACCACGACCTCGGCGCAGCGCCCCGGGTGCCACGGCAGCTGCCGGGCCGGCCGCAGGGTGACCTCGACCCCGCAGGCCCGCGCGATCACCCGCACGGTCTCGAAGGTGTCGGCGGCCTGCACCGGGCGGCCCGGCCCCCACGGGCCTCGCGGCTCGCGCAGCCCGGCCAGCACCGCCCCGACGTGCACGGGCTGGACCGGCAGGGAGGCGTTGAGGTGGGCGATCTCGTCATCGGTGGGCCGCCGGTCGGTCGGAATCAGGTCGACGGCCCGGGTCTGCGCGGTCGGCAGCACCACCTGCGCGATGGAGAACAGCGCGACATCGGCGAACCCGCGGGAGACGTTGCGGGCCAGCGCCTCCAGCAACGCCGGCAACAGCGTGGTGGCCAATTCGGGCCGGTCGGCCTCGAGCGGATTGAGCACCGAGGTGGTGCTGCGGCGCGGGTCGTCGTCGGCCAGCCCCCACTGGTCGAAGATCCCCGCCGGAAGAAACGGGGTGGGCAACACCTCGACGAGCCCGGACAGCGCCAGCGCCTTGCCGATCGCCCTGCGGCGCTTCTGCGCACCGGTGAGCCCACGTCCGGCGGGGGCGGCCGGCAGCACCGACGGGATGACGTCGAGGCTTTCGAGTCGCAGCACCTCTTCGACCAGATCGGCGGGCGCCACCAGGTCGGGGCGCCAACTCGGCGGTGTGACGATCAGGTAGCCGGGGTCGGTATCGGCAACGATCCGGGCCCCGATCTGGGTGAGCCGTGCCACGCATGCGCCCTCGGGGTAGACGACCCCGGCCATCCGGTCGGGAAGATCGACCGCCATCCGCACCGGCGGCGGTGAGAAGTCATCACGCGGAGGATCGCCACGCCAGTCGGTCAGAACGGGTTGCACTGTGCCACCGGCGATCTCGGCCAGCAGCGAGGCACACCGGTCAACGGCCGCCACCGATACGGCCGGATCGACCGACCGCTCGTAACGACGGCCGGCCTCGCTGACCAGATGCAGTCGGCGGATCGTCCTGGACACCGCGGCCGGATCCCACACCGCCGCCTCGAGGAGCACGTCGGTGGTGGTGTCGTCGATCTCGGTGGTGCCGGCCCCCATCACGCCGCCGATGGCGGCCACCGCGACGTCGTCGACGATCAGAACGTCCTGCGGGTCCAGGCGCCGTTCGACGTCGTCGAGCGTGACGACGGTCTCCCCCGGCGTGGCGAACCGCACCGCGAACTCCCCGTGGATCCGGCTGCTGTCGTGGGCGTGCATCGGGTGGCCGAGTTCGAGCATCACGTAGTTGGTGACGTCGACCGCCGGCGAGATCGGCCGGATACCGCTGAGCAGCAACCGGCGGCGCAGCCACCAGGGCGACGTCGCCGTCGGGTCGATGCCGGTGACCGGTCGCAACGCGAATCGGCTCACCCCGGTGCCCGGCTGAACGGTCACCGCCAACGCGGGTCCCTCGGCCGGCAGCGCCGGAACGTCGGCGGGGTCGACGAACTCCAGGTTGTAGGCGCAGGCGATCTCGCGGGCGATGCCGCGCACCGACATGCCGTAGCCGCGGTCGGGCGTCACGGCAAGGTCGAAAACCACGTCGTCGAGGCCGAGGACAACGTGGGCGTCGGCCCCGGGTTCGGCGGTCCCGGCCGGCAACACCAGAATGCCGGAATGGTCCCAAGATGAATTTCCCGAGCCCAGTCCGAGTTCGGCTGCCGAGCAGATCATTCCGTCCGACGTCCGCCCATAGGTCTTGCGGGTCGCGATCTGGAAGTCACCCGGCAGCACGGCCCCCGGCAGGGCCACCACCACCAGATCTCCGACCGCGAAGTTGGTTGCCCCGCAGACGATCTCGCGGTCCTGGCCTTCGCCGACGTCCACGGCGCAGGCTCGGATGGGCTTCTTGAACTCGGTGAGTTCCTCGACACCGGTGACCCGGCCGATGCGCAGCGGCCCATCGACCGGCCCCAGTGTGATGACGTCCTCGACCTCGTGGCCGACCCGGATCAGCGCCTGCTCAAGATCGTGCGGGTCGACATCCCACCCCGGCGCTCCGGCCTGCACCACCTCGCGAAGCCAGCTGTAGGGCAGTCGCATTACAGCCCCACCCCGAACGGGAGCGAGAATCGCACGTCGCCCTCGACCATGTCGCGCATGTCGGGAATACCGTTGCGGAACTGCAGGGTTCGCTCCAGTCCGCAGCCGAAGGCGAAGCCGGAGTAGACCTCCGGGTCGATCCCGGCGGCGCGCAGCACGTTGGGGTTGACCATGCCGCAGCCGCCCCACTCCACCCAGCCGGGACCGCCCTTCTTGTTCTCGAACCAGATGTCGACCTCGGCCGAGGGTTCGGTGAACGGGAAGAAGTGCGGCCGCATCCGGGTGCGGGCGGTCGGCCCGAACTCCGAGCGGGCGAAGGCGTCCAACGTGCCGCGCAGATGCGCCATCGTCAGCCCCCGATCGACGGCGAGGCCCTCGACCTGATGGAACACCGGGGTGTGGGTGGAGTCCAGTTCGTCGGTCCGGAAGGTACGGCCGATCGAGATGATGTAGACCGGCAGCTCACGGTCGAGCAGGGCGCGGACCTGCACCGGGGAGGTGTGGGTGCGCAACAGTTGCCGGGATCCCTCCGGCGCGATGTGGAAGGTGTCCGACTCACTGCGGGCGGGGTGATCGGGCGGGAAGTTCAGCGCGTCGAAGTTGAACTGCTCGCTTTCCACCTCCGGCCCCTCGGCGAGCTCCCAGCCCATCGCCACGAAGGTGTCGGCGATGTGCTCGGCCAGGATGGTGATCGGGTGGCGCGCCCCCAGCGGCACCCGGGTCGACGGCAGCGTCACGTCGATGGTCTCGGCCACCAGGACGGCCGCGTCGCGTTCGGCGCGCAGCGCCGCCAGCCGCTCGTCGAAGGCGGCCTGCGCCTCGGTCCGGGCCACGTTGACCCGCTTACCGGCGTCGGCGCGCTCATCCTTGGGAAGTCCGGCCAGCGCCTGGCGGGCCTGGGCCAGCGGGGCACGGTCACCGAGGTGATCGGTCTTTGCCCGGGCCAGCGCTTCGAGGTCGCCGGCAGCCGCAAAGGCCCGGCGGGCCGCATCGACCGCGGAGGTCAGCGCGTCCTGCGACAGATTCCCGGGTTGTTCACCCACGCGCCGAGACTCTCCTTAGCTGGCCTGGTATTTCGCTCGGTACTCGCTAGCTCAAGTGCCGACCGGAAGATCATAGGTGATGCCAGAATGGCGCCTCATGGGCAATTCGCCCGAGCTGATCGAGGCAGAGGGACGGCAGATGCTCAGAGCACTCATCATCGGCGCGGTGTGGGCGGCCGCGGTTGCCGCGGCCGTGGCGGCCATCACGCTGGGCACCGGCTGGTGGATCGTGTCCGCGGTGTTGGCTGCGCTCGCCGGCCTGGGCACCTGGGACCTGCTGCAGAAGGGGCATTCGATCCTGCGGGCCTACCCGGTGCTGGGCCACGCGCGCTGGATCGCCGAACGGATCCGGCCGGAGATCTACCAGTACTTCATCGAATCCAACACCGACGGCGCGCCCTTCGACCGCGAGACCCGCGACGCCGTCTATCGCCGGGCCAAGGGGATCAAGGGCGACGAGCCGTTCGGCACCGAACGCAACGTCGACGAAGTCGGGTACGAGTTCCTGCGGCACTCGCTGCGCGCGAGGCACGCCAGCGACCTCGCCCCGCGGGCTCGACTCGGCGGTCCGGACTGCACCCAGCCCTATGACATCGCGCTGCTCAACGTCTCTGCCATGAGCTTCGGGGCGCTGTCCGGCAATGCGATCGAGGCACTCAACGGGGGTGCCGCCAGGGGCGGGTTCGCCCACGACAGCGGCGAGGGCGCCATCAGCCCCCACCACCTCAAGCACGGTGGCGACCTGATCTGGGAGATCGGCTCGGGCTACTTCGGCTGCCGCACTGCCGACGGCCACTTCGACGCCGAGAAGTTCCAGGAGAAGGCCGCCCTGCCGTCGGTGAAGGCCATCTCGATCAAGCTGTCCCAGGGCGCCAAACCCGGCCTGGGCGGCGTTCTGCCCGGCGCCAAGGTCACCCCCGAGATCGCCGAGACCCGCGGGGTGCCGATCGGCCAGACCGTCGTCTCACCGCCTGCGCACACCGCGTTCACCACACCGCTGGAACTGATGCACTTCATCGCCACGCTGCGCAGCCTCTCCGGCGGCAAACCGGTCGGGTTCAAACTCTGCGTCGGCGCCCGCACCGAGTTTCTGTCGATGTGCAAGGCCATGCTGCAAACCGGAATCGCGCCGGACTTCATCATCGTCGACGGTGCCGAGGGTGGAACCGGCGCCGCCCCACAGGAATTCGTCGACCACGTCGGCATGCCACTGACCGAGGGATTGATGCTGGTGCAGAACTGCCTGGTCGGGACGGGGTTGCGGGAGCACATCAAGATAGGCGCGTCGGGCAAGGTGACCAATGGCTTCGACGTCGTCAAGCGCGTCATCCAGGGGGCCGATTTCACCCTCGCAGCCCGGGCCATGATGTTCGCCGTGGGCTGCATCCAGGCGATGAAGTGCCACACCAACCGATGCCCCACCGGGGTGGCCACCCAGGACCCCGGCCTGGCCCGGGCCCTGGACGTGCCGGACAAGATCGACCGGGTGGCCAACTTTCAGCAGGCGGTGGTCGCCAGTGCCGCACAGATGGTGGCGTCGATGGGGCTCGAGAGCTTCTCGGAACTGACGCCGTCCATGCTCAATCGGCGCATCGACTGCTCGCACAGTCGCACCTACGCCGAGATCTACGAGTGGCTGATGCCCGGCGAACTGCTGGAGTGTCCGCCCGAGGCGTGGCTGTCCGACTGGATCGAGGCCTGCGCCGAGGAATTCGTCTGAACCAGAACGGAAAACGCCTGGGCGGCAACGCCGCCGATCAACGCCAGGCCGACGGTTTCGATCCAGGTCAGATACCCGTACGCCATCACCAGGCAGCTGAATCCCGCCGCGACCACGAGCAGAACGTAGCGGGCCGGCGTCCACCGCTGCGGGGCGCCGAATCGGGCGCCGACCGCCATGCCGAGCACCAGCGCAACGGCGTGTCCGACGTTGGTGAAATCGCCCCCGCTGAGCACGGCTGAACCGACGGCAACGGCCAGCCAGCTGCCGGCCCAGCCCGCGCGCCAGCGCCGCGGGATCGCCGCGGTGAGACTGCCCAGCACCGCCACGGCCCCGTAGCTCATGCCGACGTCGGTCACCTCGACGATCGACGACGACACCCACCCCGCGGTCACCGCCGCCGCGATCCCGGCCGCGACGAGCAGCGTCGCCCCGACGTGACCGACGACGAACGCCACCATCAGACGGCGGCTCTCCCACAACAGTTCCGCCAACGCCAGCAGCGCCACCAGACCGGGCAACCACAGGTAGAGCCGATCCGACTCGGTGACGAAGGCACTGCTGACCAGCGTTGTGAGCCGGCCCTCGCCGAGATTGTGCAGATTGGTGCTGACCTGGCGGATGAGACTCTGCCGCACCTGCGGCCCCAGGTGCGCGACGCCGACGGCCACCGCGACCAGTGCCGCGGCGTACACCAGGGTCACCCGCACCCGGCCCAAGCGGGCCAGTGCTGCGGACAAGGCGGCGCGCATCGACCTCACTATGCCCGACCGCGACGCCCACGTGCGATGTGCGTGACGAACTCAGACCTGTGGCTCGTCGGCCTCGTCCTCGCCGGGGGCGTCACGGCGACTCTTCACCCGGTACATCACCAGATCCGGCGGGACCCCGGCCTGACGCGGCGCGAACACCTGCCGCCGCACCCGCTTGACGGTCACCCCGAGGGCCTCCAGCTCCGTCGGGGGGATCTCCGCCAGCGTCGCCTCGGAGATGATCACCCCACCCCGGGCGGCCCGTTCCATCACCCGGGCGGCGATATTGACGTCGACGCCCAGCCAGTCACCGCCTATCCGCTGGGGGCGACCGGTGTGGATTCCGGCCCGGACGCGGGGTGTATAACCGTCCACCTCAACGGTTTTCACGGCTTCAAGCGCCTCGATGGTGGCCCCCAGCGCGGTCACCGCATCACCGAACACCACCATGATTCCGTCGCCCATGCGTTTGACGATGTGCCCGCCGGCGTCCAGCAGTGGCGGTTCGGCGGCCTGCGCAACCCGGCGCAACAGACGCAGCGTCGCGTCGTCGCCGGCCTGAAGCGACCAGTCCGAGAAGCCCACCAGGTCGGTGAACACGATCGTCACCTCGGCGTCGGCCCGGCGTCCCGAGATTCGTTCAGTCAGCGCCTGCCACACCTGCAGGGTGGCCAGGCTCACCTCCCTGGTCGCTGCCTCGCGCTCCAGGATCCGGTCGGCGGCGCGGGCGGCGGCTTGCGGTCCGCCCTCGCCGGCCGTCGAGAGCGGATCGCCGAAATCCGGGTCGCCGGGCAGCGCGCGGCGGGCGCGACGGATGAAGCCGATGACATCGGGATTGCGATTGGTGGATCGCAGCCACCCTGAGACGGCCGAGGCAGGTCCGCGAGGAACACCCTCCGATTCCTCGACCGGCTCGACGTCCACCACCCGGCAAGCCTAATTGGTCCCGACCCGGAGCACATGTCGGGCGCAGGGCAGCGGCGCGGCAGCCGCCGAGCGGTTGGGGGACGGTGAACTGCCCGATGAAATACGGTTGACGTTCCGCACACCGGGGAGGTGACCGTGAGCCGCGCACATCGGGTGCTCTCGCTGGTGACCATCGTCGTCGCGGCCCTCGTCGCCGGGTGCGGCGGATCGACGCCGTCCAAACAGGAGGCGCCGCCGTCGGCGCAGCAGGATTCGGCGCCGACCTTCGAATCGGGCGGGATCCTCCACGCAGAGCCGGATCCCGCACTACCGGCAGGGGCCGCCTCCGTGCAGCGGATCACCTACGTCTCCCGCTCGGCCGTCGACGATTCCACCACCAGCGTCACCGGATCGGTCTACCTGCCCGCCGCCGCCGCACCGCCCGGTGGGTATCACGTCGTGGCCTACGGGCCGGCGGTCAGCGGGTCTACCCCGCAGTGCGCCCTCTCCCCGGAGGCGAAGGCGAGGTCGTCGGCCGCCGTCGAGGCCCTCCTGCAGGGCGGCTACGTGGTCACGGTGCCCGACTATCAGGGTCTGGGTGACCCGTCCGACGGTCGTCGGCTCTACCACCCCGCCCTCGACTCGACGACCGCCGGCTACAACCTGATCGACGCCGTCCGCGCGGCGAAGAACCTGGTTCCGGACACCTCCCCGATCTGGGCGGCCGCCGGCGAGGTCCAGGGCGGCCAGGCGGCGTGGGCGCTCAACGAGCTCGCCGACAACTACGGTTTGCAGAATCTGGTCGGCACGGTGAGCATCTCGCCGATCGCGGATCCCGCTGGACTCGCCGATGCCGCCGCCGAAGGCACGCTCACCGGCGAGCAGCAGATCCTGTTCATGTCCTATCTGAGCGCGCTGTCGAGTGAATACGGCAGCGCGTTCCAGATCGACGACTACCGGCGCGGGTCGGCCAAACAGAACTGGGGCCTCCTGCTCGGCTGCGACCCGGGAGAAGAGGCTGCGCGCGCGGCCGCCAGGGCCGCGATCACCCCCGACGATCTGCGCCCGGCGACACCGGCTGCACTCGCTGTTCTGCGCACCTACCTGAGAAAGACCACCCTTCCGCAGGGACCGGCCCAGCAGCCGATGCTGGTGATGGTCGACCCGCAGGACCCGCTGATGCCGGCGGCATGGACCGAAGGGGCGCTGTCGCGGGCCTGCGCGATGAACGATCAGATCACCATCCGCACCCAACCTGCGCCCGCGCTGGACACCGAGGCCCTGGATTGGATCGCGGGCCGCATCGGCGACCAGCCGGTGACCAACGACTGCGCCCCGTTCCTCGAGGCGCATCCACCCCCGCCGGCGCCGCCGCCCCCGGGGCCCGTCGGCGCCGCACCGGCGACCACTGCGCCCGCGGTGCCCGTCGAGAACGCGCCTCGGGCCCATCGAGACCTCGCTGATCAGCGGGTGGCTGCCGGTGACGATCCAGCTGCTGACCGCCCTCGCGCTGGTCGCCGCGACCGGTTGGCGGTCGCGGCAGTGGGGTCGGCGGTGGTTACCGGTCGCGGCCGCGGCGGGCTTCGCGTTGATCGGGGCGGTGTGGTGGTTCGTGCACAGCCAGGGGTGGGGTTCGGTTTACCCGTGGGGAATGTGGGTGTGGACCGGATTGACCGGCCTGGCGGCGGCGGTGCTGATCCTGGGATGGCGCGGGTCGGCGTGGTGGCAGCGCACCGCCGGCCTGCTGGCTGTGCCGCTGTGTGTCCTGTCGGGGGCGACGGTGCTCAACGCGTCGCTGGGGTATCTGCCGAACCTCACCACCGCCTGGCAGCGGGCCACCGGGCAGCTGCCGCCGCAATGGATCGACCGGGCGAAACTGGCCGAGATGCAGCGTGATGGGGTGCGGCCGACCCGCGGCACCGTCGTTCGGATCACCACGGAAAGCGATGTCTCCGGGTTCTCCCACCGCGAGGAGCTGGTGTACCTGCCGCCGGCCTGGTTCGCCTCGAATCCGCCGCCACGGCTGCCGGCGGTGATGATGCTCGGGGCGGAACTCAGCACACCCTCGGACTGGCTGCAATCCGGCGACGCATTGACCATCCTCGACGACTTCGCGCTCCAGCATCGCGGCGCCACCCCGGTGATGGTCTTCCCCGATACCAGCGGCTCGTTCACCAACGACACCGAGTGCGTCAACGGACCGCGCGGTCAGGCCGCCGACCATCTGATCAACGAGGTTGTGCCCGAGGTGATCTCGAATTTCGGGGTCAGCGACGACGCCACGAACTGGGGCCTGGCGGGGTGGTCCTCAGGCGGCACCTGCGCACTGATGCTGGCCGTCAGGCACCCCGAGTTGTTCAGCGCGTTCGTCACCCTGGACGGGCAACTCGGCCCGAACGCCGGAACGAAGAAGCAGACCATCTCCCGCCTGTTCGGGGGGGATGCCGATGCCTGGGCGACCTTCGATCCCAGAACACTGGTGGAGTCCCGCGGGCATTTCGACGACCTGGCAGCCTGGGTCGGAGTCTCCGAGCAGACTCCCACCGTGCATCGCGCGCGCCGGCGAGGGTTCCGCGCAGTCCGAATCGCTGCGCGACTGGAACACCTACTCCGAGGACCACACCACGACCGCGAACCAGTTGTGCGAACTGCTCAGCGCGTATGGAGCCGAGTGCTCGGTGGTGGGGTATCCCGGTGGCCACGACTTCCCCTCCGCGCGCAAACGGTTTCCGGGATGCGCTGCCGTGGTTGGCCGGCCGGCTGGACACCCCCGGCATCGCGCCGACACCCCTGCCCGGGGCCTAACGCCCGCGCTGCGCCCGTGCGCTCTGGTACAGGCAGATCGCCGCCGCGGCGGCGACATTCAGGCTGTCCACGCTGCCCGACATCGGGATCACGATGCGGCGATCGGCCCGCGCCGCGACCTCCTCGGACAGACCGTGGGCCTCGGGCCCGAACAGCCACGCGGTCGGGACCGGCCAGCAGCGGATCGGCATCGTCGAGGCTGAGGTCGCCGTCCAGGGTGGTCGCCAGCACCTGCAGGCCGGCCGCCCGCAGCCGGTCGATCACGCCGGCGGTATCGGGTCTCGCTCAGGATCGGGACGGCGAAGATGCTGCCCGCCGAGGACCGCAGACACTTGCCGTTGTACGGGTCCACGGCGTCGCCGGCGAAGATCACCGCGGCAGCGCCCATGGCGTCGGCCAGCCGGATCAGCGTGCCGGCATTGCCCGGATCGGCGATGTCGCGACCGCGACGACGATCAGCGACGGGGCGATCAGCGCAGGCACGTGCGGCGAGCTCGAGCGGGTCGGGGCAGCCGGCAGACGGCGACCAGACCGGCCGGAGTCACGGTCTCGGACAGCGCCTTCATCGCCCGGTCGGTGACACCGGTGACGGCCAGCCCGTCGAGGACGGCGGCGTAACGCTGCGCCGCCGCCTCGGTGGCGAACACCCGTCGACGGCGCCGCGCGCGAGCAGCCGCCTCGACCAGGTTGGGCCCCTCGGCGAGAAACCGGCCCGACGGCAGCCCGCTCGGTGCGGCGCTGCAGTTTGACCGCCTCGGTGACTGTGGCGGACCGCTCAGAGAGCGGAGCCGTCACGCAGCCTCACCGGACGGGGCGTTCACATCCTCCGGCAGTGCGGCGCGGGCGACCTCGACCAGCGCGGTGAAGGCGGCCGGATCGCTGATGGCGATCTCGGCGAGGTTCTTGCGGTCGACCTCCACACCGGCGGCCTTGAGGCCCTGGATCAGCCGGTTGTAGGTGATGTCGTTGGCGCGGGCCGCCGCGTTGATCCGGGAGATCCACAGCTTGCGGAAATCGCCCTTGCGGGCACGCCGGTCACGGTAGGCGTAGGTCAGCGAATGCAGTTGCTGCTCTTTGGCTTTGCGGTACAGCCGGGACCGCTGGCCGCGATAGCCCTTGGACGCCTTGAGAATGGTGCGCCGCTTCTTCTGGGCATTGAGTGCGCGTTTCACGCGTGCCATGGGGTGTTCCTCTTCTCGTTCGGGTTCGTAAAAGTTCGGCAGTGGTGGCCGCACGGGCCACTCGGCGTCGGCGCGGTGTCAGCCGTTGAGCATCGCGTTGACGCGCTTGGTGTCATTGGCCGCCACCACGGTGCGGCCGTCGAGCCGCCGGGTGCGCTTGGACGCCTTGTGCTCGAGCAGGTGGCGGCGGTTCGCCTTCTGCCGCACGATCTTTCCGGTGCCGGTGCGGCGGAAGCGCTTGCTGGCCCCGCTGTGGGTCTTTGCCTTGGGCATGGTTCCTCAGTTCTTCCTCGGTAATCAGTTCTGCGGTGGGCTCGGCGTCGGCGGCCGGCTCGGGAGCCGGGGCCGAGACTGTCTGCTGTGCCGCCTTGGCGCGAGTCTTCGCGCCGCGGTGCGGCGCCAGCACCATCGTCATGTTGCGGCCGTCCTGCTTGGCGGAGGTCTCGACGAAGCCGTGGTCGGCGACGTCGCCGGCCAGCCGCTGCAGGAGCCGGTACCCGAGTTCGGGCCGGGACTGCTCGCGGCCGCGGAACATGATCGTGACCTTGACCTTCGACCCCGCTTCCAGGAAGCGGATGACGTGACCCTTCTTGGTCTCGTAGTCGTGCGGGTCGATCTTGGGTCGGAGCTTCTGCTCCTTGACGACGGTCTGCTGCTGGTTCTTGCGGGACTCGCGCGCCTTCTGCGCCGTCTCGTACTTGAACTTGCCGTAGTCCATGATCTTGCAGACCGGCGGTCTGGCGTCCGGGGCTACTTCGACGAGGTCGAGATCGGCATCCGCGGCGACGCGGAGAGCGTCTTCGATGCGCACGATGCCCACCTGCTCCCCGCCGGGTCCGATCAGTCGGACTTCAGGTACGCGGATGCGCTCGTTGACGCGGGTCTCAGTGCTGATGGGGCCTCCCTGGTTGGTGTTTCTGCTCTGACCGTCGCCGCCGGGCACCGCGGACGGCATCGGGAAGCCACACCATCAGCACTCTGTTCCATCGAACAGAAAGGCCCTGCACGAAGCAGGGCCCAAGCCGACCGATCACGGCTCTCGCCGCCTGCGTCATGGCGCAGAACAGATACCGTCGGTATCCGTGACCGGACCGCCGGGCCTGATTCCGGCCAGCGGTGGGAGTGGGACTCCACTTGCTGTCCTGGCGTACGCCGGGACGGTCGTACGTGGGAGTCTAGCAGCCATGACGGAGATCCCCGACAATGCAGTCCGGCCGCAGGCACAGCATCGCGACCTGGCCGACGTTCCCGCCACCGAGGTGATCAGCCGGGCAGTGGTGATGCTGATGAGCGCCGCTGCCGAGAAGCTGGGCCTGGCATCTCCCGATCCCGACGACAGCGAGCACCGCGACCTCGACGAAGCGCGCCGGCTGATCACCGCGCTGGCCGGTCTGCTGGACGGCTCCGCCCAGTACCTGGGACCCCACGCCGCGCCGATGCGCGACGGCCTGCGCAGCCTGCAGTTGGCATTCCGGGAGAGCAGCGCGGCCCCCGACGAACCCGGTTCCGGCCCGGGCGAGAAGTACACCGGCCCGCTCCGCTAGACCCGCCACGGCTCCTCTCCCCATGCCGGCCGCCGGCCGAATAGTCTGGCGGCCTATGACGGTCACGACCACGCCGGCCCGGACCCGGACCCGGCTGCACTGGGTGCCGGCGGCTGCCGGCTGGTTCTTCGGCATCATCGCGACCGCTGCGCTGCTGTCCAGCGTGTCCACGTCGATCCGGCACCTCACCCGGGTGCCGCGCGAGTTCATCGACCGCTATCTGTTCAACTTCCCCGACACCAGCTTCGCGTGGGCTTTCGCGCTGGCGGTGATGGCCGGCGCCCTGGCGGCACGCAAGCGCATCGCCTGGTGGGTGCTGATCGCGAACCTGGTGCTGGCGATCATCTTCGACATCTCGGCGCTGACCGAGCGGGACGGCAGCCGCCTGGAGGACATCGGCGAGTTCCTCGGCCTGACCTTCCACATCGCCGCGGTCCTGGTGCTGGTTGCTGGCCTATGGCGAGTTCTGGGCCAAGGTCCGTCGCGGCGCGCTGTTCAAGGCCGCAGCCGTGCTGGTCGCCGGCAATGTCATCGGCATCCTGCTGGCCTGGGGACTGCTGCACCTGTTCCCCGGCTCGCTGCAGCCCGACGATCGGCTCGAATATGCCGTCAACCGGGTCAGCGGCTTCGCCGTCGCGACACCCGACTATTTCGTCGGCAAGCCCAATGTTCTGCTCAACGCACTGTTCGGCCTGTTCGGCGCGCTGGCGCTGATGGCCGCCGCGGTGGTCCTGTTCCAGTCCCAGCGCGCCGAGAACGCCCTGACCGCCGAGGACGAGTCCGCCATCCGCGGCCTGCTGGAGGTGTGGGGCAAGAACGATTCGCTCGGCTACTTCGCCACCCGCCGGGACAAGTCGGTGATCTTCGCTCCGAACGGTCGCGCCGCGATCACCTACCGGGTCGAAGTCGGCGTCTGCCTGGCCAGCGGCGACCCGATCGGCGATCCGCGCGCCTGGGCCGCGGCCATCGCAGCGTGGCTGCAGCGGTGCAGCGAGTACGGGTGGACGCCGGGCGTGATGGGCGCGAGTTCGACCGGGGCGCAGGCTTATCGGGAAGCCGGACTGAACGCCCTGCAACTGGGCGACGAGGCGATCCTCTACCCGGACAAGTTCCACCTGTCCGGCGCCGACATGCGCGGGGTGCGCCAGGCCGTGACCCGCGCCCGCCGGGCCGGGCTGACCGTCCGGATGCGTCGGCACCGTGACCTGAGCGCCGAGGAGATGGCGACGGTGATCGAACGCGCCGACGCCTGGCGTGACACCGAGACCGAGCGCGGCTTCTCGATGGCCCTGGGCCGGTTGGGCGACAGCGCCGACGGTGACTGCCTGCTCGTCGAGGCGATCGAGGGTGCGGGCGAGGCGGCCACCGTCACCGGGATGCTCTCGTTCGTGCCGTGGGGCATCGAACGGGTTGTCGCTGGACCTGATGCGCCGCTCGCCGCAGTCGCCCAACGGGACCGTCGAGCTGATGGTCAGCGACCTTCTGCAGCAGGCGGACACCATTGGGGTGAACCGGGTTTCGCTGAACTTCGCGATGTTCCGGTCGGCATTCGAGGAGGGCGCCCGGCTCGGCGCCGGCCCGGTCGCGCGGTTGTGGCGGGCGCTGCTGGTGTTCTTCTCGCGATGGTGGCAGTTGGAGACGCTGTACCGATCCAATATGAAGTACCGGCCGCAGTGGGTGCCGCGTTACGCCTGTTACGACGACGCCCGACTGATCCCCCGGGTGGGGGTGGCGTCGGTGATCGCCGAGGGATTCCTCGTCCTGCCGTTCTCCCGGCGGAACAAACGGCACACCGGGCACCATCCGGCCGTTCCGCAGGTCACCACCGCCCTGCCGGCGGCGGAAGCGCCCGACGGCCAGTGCCGAACCGGCGCAGGCCGAACAGCTGCGCCTGCCCGAGCAGGTGCGGGTGCGGATGGCCAAGCTGAAGGAGTTGCAGGACCAGGGCATCGATCCGTATCCGGTCGGGCAGCCGCCCACCCATACGGTGGCCGCCGCCGTGGCCGCCGCAGACGGCACCGAGGTCACGGTGTCCGGGCGGGTGCTGCGGACCCGCGACTACGGCGGGGTGACGTTCGCGACGCTGCGCGACTGGTCCGGCGACGTCCAACTGCTGCTCGACAAGTCGACGCTGGACGGCGCCGCCGCCGATTTCGCGGCCGTCGACCTCGGCGATCTCGTCGAGGTCACCGGCCGAATGGGCTTCAGCAAGAACGGAACGCGCTCGGTTCTGGTCGGCCGATGGCGGTTGCTGGGTAAGTGCCTTCGGCCGCTGCCCGACAAGTGGAAGGGCCTGACCGATCCGGAGGCCAGGGTGCGGGCCCGCTACGTCGACCTGACCGTCAACCCGGTGGCCCGCGATCTGATCCGCGCCCGCAGCGCCATCCTGCACTCGATCCGCGAAACCCTGTTCGGAAAGGGTTTCCTCGAGGTGGAGACACCGATCCTGCAGCAGATCCACGGTGGCGCCAACGCCCGGCCGTTCCAGACCCACATCAACGCCTACGACCTCGACCTGTATCTGCGCATCGCACCGGAGTTGTATCTCAAGCGGCTGTGCGTCGGCGGAGTGGAGCGGGTGTTCGAACTCGGCCGTGCGTTCCGCAACGAAGGTGTGGACTTCAGCCATAACCCGGAGTTCACCCTCCTGGAGGCCTACCAGGCGCATGCGGACTACCTGACCTGGATCGACGGCTGCCGGGAGATCATCCAGAACGCGGCGACGGCCGCCAACGGGTCGCCGGTCGTGATGCGCCCGAGCCAGAGCGGCACCGGTGACGCCGCCCTCGAGGCGGTCGACATCTCCGGCCGGTGGATGGTGAAGACCGTTCACGACGCGGTGTCGGAGGCGCTGGGCGAGCACATCGACCCCGATACCGACCTGGCCACCCTGCGGCGGTTGTGCGATCACGCCGGCGTGCCCTATCTGAGCCACTGGGATTGCGGCGCGGTGGTGCTCGAACTGTACGAGCGCCTGGTCGAGGAGCGAACCCAGGAGCCCACCTTCTACACCGATTTCCCGACGTCGGTGTCACCGCTGACCCGGCCGCACCGCAGCCGCCCGGGAGTGGCCGAACGCTGGGATCTGGTGGCCTGGGGCGTTGAGCTGGGCACCGCCTACAGCGAACTGACCGACCCCGTGGAGCAGCGTCGCCGGCTGCAGCAACAGTCCATGCTGGCCGCCGGCGGCGACCCGGAGGCCATGGAACTCGACGAGGACTTCCTGCAGGCGATGGAGTACGCCATGCCGCCGACGGGAGGCCTGGGTGTGGGCGTCGACCGGGTCGTCATGCTCATCACCGGCCGAAGCATTCGGGAGACGTTGCCCTTCCCACTGGCCAAGCCGCGCTAACCTTGAGCGGCGGGTCGTGGTGCGCCACGACGGTCGTTTTCAGCAAACGTCCAGAAAGTTAGGTCACGATGGTCGGCGTGACACCATCAACGACGATGGCCGACGCCACGATTCTCGCGGCGCCCTTCGGGCTGTTCCGCGACCACGTTTCGCTGATGCACGGCTGGGTTCCGGTGGTCGCCCAGGCACTGGCGGCGGTGTTGCTGGTGTTGGCCGTCGGATGGCGCAACCGCCGGTGGCGCACGGTGTCACTGCCGGTCGCGGCGGCCGTCGGCCTGGGCCTGACCGGCGCGACGTACTGGTTCATTGTCGCCAACGGCCTGTCCGGGGAACCGGCACCGGGACTGATGTGGATCTGGGTGACGCTGACCGGCATGGCCATCGCAGTAGCGGTGCTCGGCTGGCGTTCGGCCGCGTCGTGGCGGCGCACCGTGTCCGTTCTGGCGGTCCCGATGTCGGTGCTGTGCACCGGGCTGATGCTCAACGTGTGGGTCGGCTACTTCCCCACCGTTCAGAGCCGCCTGGGGTCAGCTGACGGGCGGGCCGCTGCCCGGCCAGACCGATCGGGACACCGTCGCGAAAATGCTTGCGGCCAAGGCGGTCCCGGCCAAGGGCACGGTGGTGCCGGTGAACATCACCGGCCCGTCGAAGTTCAAGCACCGCGGCGAGGTGGTGTACCTGCCGCCCGCATACTTCGCCACCAACCCGCCGCCCGCGCTGCCGACGGTGATGATGATCGGCGGTCAGTTCAACACCGCGGCGGACTGGATCCGCGCGGCCAATGCGGTCGGCACGATCGACGAATTCGCGGCGCGGCACGGCGGCAATGCCCCGGTGTTCGTCTTCGCCGACTCCGGCGGGGCGTTCAACAACGACACCGAATGTGTCAACGGCGTGCGCGGCAATGCCGCCGACCACCTCACCCGGGACGTGGTGCCCTACATGGTCGAGCACTTCGGCGTCAGCGACGACCCGGCCAACTGGGGTGCCGTCGGCTGGTCCTCGGGCGGCACCTGTGCCCTGAACCTGACCGTGAAGTATCCCGACCTGTTCAGCACCTTCGTCAACATCGACGGCGACCTGGCCCCGAACGCCGGGACGAAGGCCCAGACCATCGAACGGCTCTTCGGCGGTGATGCCGCCGCGTACGACGACTGGGATCCGGCGACGGTGATCGAACGGCACGGCGACTACGACGGCGTCGCCGGCTGGTTCGCGGTGTCCGAGCCGGGCAACGTCCCGGCCATCTCGGGGGCCGCGCTGCAGAACGAGCCCGCGGAACGCGCCCCCGAGAGCAACCCCACCGCGGCGGCCCGCACGTTGTGCCGCCTCGGTAGCGAGTACGGAATCGATTGCGCGGTGGTCCCGCAGAGCGGCAAACACGACTGGCCGTTCGCCGCGAAGGCCTTCGCGGCGGCGTTGCCCTGGCTGGCCTGGCAGGTCGACACGCCCGATGTCCCCGAGGTGGCGCTGCCGGGAACCTCGACGCAGCCCGACGGGGTGACGATCGCCGCCGAAGCCCGGCCCGGCGGGATCCCGACCCACAAGCCCGCCGGAGTACGGTGAGCGCCATGGTCGATGACCCGGAAGCGAACAAGACCTCGGAGGCCCCGGCCGCCCCGGAGCCCACGGTCCCGGCGGCGCCCGCTGCCCATCCCGGCGAAGCACAACCCGCCACGGTCGACGCTCCGCCGACACCCGCAGCCTCGACGCTGCCCCCGGTTGCCGTGCCGGCCCCCGACACCGGCTACACCCCGTCGGGAGTTCCGACCTTGGAGGGCGTGCGGGAGAAGATCGAGACGCGTTTCGGAACGGCGTTAGGCGCAACCGAATTGGCCGAGGACACCCCCGAGGGCAGAACCGCCGCCCAGCAGTTCGACGCCCGCCAGAAGGCGGCTGAGGACAAGCTCGAGGAGATCCGCGCCTCGATGCACAAGCCGAGCCAGAGCTAGCGCTGAGCTAGCGCGGAACCCCTACCCCACCGGCGGCGAGTAGTGCTTGCTCTTGCCCCGCTCCGTGACCGGGGGCAGGTTGCGCGCCGGGGTGTGCACCAGTGGGGCGTCGGCGGGGCTGCGGCCCTCGGCGCGGTCCCAGCCGCCGCGGGCCCGCGGGTGCATTTTCGCCCGACGCGGCACGAACTTGAACGCCAGATTGACCGCTCGGCCGAACAGCCAGTGCAGCCGCTCGTCATGCTCCGACCATGAGTAGTCCATGAGTTCGCGCACCGGTTCGTCGTAGAGGCCGACCGTCAGCCACACCACGAAGGGCTCGAGCACTTTGAGTTGCTGCGCCCACAGCCAGTCCGGAACCCACTGCAGGGAAGGGTGTTTCGGCATGGCGGACAGGTCGAGCACGGCTCGCGCCGCCCAGGTGTTCTCCAACTCCTCCCGGCACATGCGGTCCCAGTAGTCCTGGAAGTCCTCCCAGGTCTTGGGCACCGGGCGCATGCTCATTCCATACATCCGGTACCACGTGACGTGTTCGTCGAACAGTTGCCGCTTCTGGTCCTCGGTCAGGCCGTCGCCGAAATGTTCGGCCGTCAGGATGGTGCCCATGAAAAAGGTGGCGTGGGCCCAGTAGAAGACGTCGGGATTGAGGGCGTTGTAGCGCCTGCCCTGCTCGTCGACACCCTTGATGCCGATGTGGTAGTCGCGCACCTGCGCGCCGGTCCGCGGCGCCCGGTCGCCGTCGAAGACGACGCCGCCGATGGGGTACAGCGACCGGAAAAGCCGTGGAAGTCGTTCGGTGAAGAAGATCGAGTGGTCCTTGACGGCCGCGCCGAGTTGGGGGTGCATGTTCTGCATCGAGCCGGCCCACGGACCCTGCAGCAGGCCCCGCCAATCGCCGAACAGCTTCCAGGTCAGCGAGTCCGGTCCGAGGGGCGCGCCGTCGTACCCGCCATCGCTGACCGGGCAGCCTGCCGACGACGCGGGCGAATCGGCAACGGTCGTTTGCTGCTTCACCCGAGTGAGCCTATATACCCCGGGGCGACTCTTGGCTCAAGCGGTCGCCCGGCGCCGGCGTGCCGTCCGCTTGGGGGCCGGTGCCTCCAGCAGTTCGGCCAGGAACACCCCGGTGTAGCTGTCCGGGGCCGCCGCCACGTCCTCGGGGGTGCCCTGGGCGACCACGGTGCCACCGCCCGCGCCGCCTTCCGGCCCCATGTCGACGATCCAGTCCGAGGTCTTGATGACGTCCAGGTTGTGTTCGATGACGATCACCGAATTGCCTTTGTCGACAAGGCCGTTGATGACCTTGAGCAGCTTGCGGATGTCCTCGAAATGTAAGCCGGTGGTCGGTTCGTCGAGGATGTACACCGTCCGCCCGGTGGACCGCTTCTGCAGTTCGGCCGCCAGTTTGACCCGCTGCGCCTCACCGCCGGACAGCGTCGGCGCCGGCTGGCCGAGGCGGACGTAGCCCAGACCCACGTCGACGAGGGTCTTCAGATAGCGGTGGATGCTGCTGATCGGCTCGAAGAACTCCGCGGCGTCCTCGATCGACATGTCGAGCACCTCGGAGATCGTTTTGCCCTTGTAGTGCACCTCGAGGGTCTCCCGGTTGTAGCGGGCGCCGTTGCAGACCTCGCAGGGCACGTAGACGTCGGGCAGGAAGTTCATCTCGATCTTGATGGTGCCGTCGCCCGAACATGCCTCGCAGCGGCCGCCTTTGACGTTGAAGGAGAACCGGCCGGGCTGGTAGCCGCGGACCTTGGCCTCGGTGGTGGCGGCGAACAGCGAGCGGATCTTGTCGAACACCCCGGTGTAGGTCGCGGGGTTGGACCGCGGCGTTCGCCCGATCGGCGACTGGTCGACCCGCACCAACTTGTCGACATGCTCCAGACCGTTCACCCGGGTGTGGCGGCCGGGCACCTGTCGCGCCCCGTTGAGCTTGTTGGCCAGCACCGACGCCAGAATGTCGTTGACCAGGGTGGACTTCCCCGAACCGGAGACCCCGGTGACCGAGGTCAGCACACCGAGCGGGAAGGCCACGTCGATGCCCCGCAGGTTGTGCTCGCGGGCGCCGACCACGGTGAGTTGCCGTTTGCGGTCCACCGGACGGCGGAGGGCCGGCACCTCGATGCGCTGCTTGCCGGACAGGAATGCCCCGGTGATGGAGTCCGGATTGGCCAGCAACTCCTGGTAGGGGCCGCTGTGCACGACGCGGCCGCCGTGCTCGCCCGCCGCCGGTCCGATGTCGACGATCCAGTCGGCGTGGGCGATGGTGTCCTCGTCGTGTTCGACGACGATCAGGGTGTTGCCCAGATCCCGTAGCCGCGTGAGGGTTTCGATGAGCCGGCGGTTGTCCCGCTGATGCAGGCCGATCGACGGCTCGTCGAGCACGTAGAGCACCCCGACCAGGCCCGAACCGATCTGGGTGGCCAGCCGGATGCGCTGGGCCTCCCCGCCCGACAGCGTGCCCGCGGCCCGGGCCAGGCTCAGGTAGTCAAGTCCGACGTCGAGCAGAAACCCCAGCCGGGACTGGACCTCCTTGAGCACCTGCCCGGCGATGGCCTGTTCGCGGGGACCCAGGGTGAGTTCGTTGAGGAACCGTGAGCAGTCGGCGATGGAGAGCTCACACACCTCGGCGATCGACTTCGCCTGCTCCCCCGCCGCCAGAGTCACGGCGAGGATCTCCGGCTTGAGCCGGGTCCCGTCGCACTCGGGGCACGGCACGTCGCGCATGAACCCCTCGTAGCGCTCCTTCATCGACTCCGACTCGGTCTGCTCCATGCGCCGCTGCAGGAACGCCATGACGCCCTCGAAGTCGGCGTAGTACGAGCGGGTGCGGCCGTAGCGGTTGCGGTAGCGGACGTGCACCTGCTCGTCGCAGCCTTCCAGGATGGCCTTGCGGGCCTTGGCCGGAAGCTTTCGCCAGGGTGTGTCGATGTCGAAACCCATCACCTCGCCGAGGCCGGCGAGCATCCTGGTGAAGTAGTCGGAGTTGTGCCCCATCGCCCAGGGCGCCACGGCACCGTCTGCCAGGGAGAGGTCCGGATCGGGCACGACCAGGTCGGGATCGACTTCCTTGCGGATGCCCAGACCGCTGCACTCGGGGCAGGCGCCGTAGGGCGAGTTGAACGAAAACGACCGTGGCTCAAGGTCGTCGATCGCCAGCGCATGACCGTTGGGACAGGCCAGCTTCTCGGAGAAGCGTTGCTCGCGATGCGGGTCGTGCTCGTCGCGGTCCACGAAGTCCAGCACGACGATGCCGTCCGCGAGCGACAGTGCGGTCTCCACGGAATCGGTCAGCCGTTGTTTGGCGCCGGCCTTCACCGTCAACCGGTCGACCACCACTTCGATGTCGTGCTTCTCCTGCTTCTTCAACTTCGGCGGGTCGGTCAGCGGGTGCACGACGCCGTCGACCCGGACCCGGCTGTAGCCCTGGGTGTTGAGCTTGTCGAAGAGGTCGGCGAACTCGCCCTTGCGGGTGCGCACCACCGGGGCGAGCACCTGGAATCTGGTGCCCTCCGGCATGGCCAGGACCTGGTCGACGATCTGCTGGGGGGTTTGGCGCGCGATCCGGCCGCCGCACACCGGGCAGTGCGGGGTGCCGGCGCGGGCGTAGAGCAGACGCAGATAGTCGTAGACCTCGGTGATGGTGCCGACGGTGGATCGCGGGTTGCGGTTGGTGGATTTCTGGTCGATCGACACCGCCGGGGACAGACCCTCGATGAAGTCGACGTCGGGTTTGTCCATCTGGCCGAGGAACTGGCGGGCGTAGGCGCTCAGCGATTCGACGTAGCGGCGCTGGCCCTCGGCGAAGATGGTGTCGAACGCCAGCGAGGACTTCCCCGACCCGGACAGGCCGGTGAAGACGATGAGGCTGTCCCGCGGCAGGTCGAGGTCGACACTGCGGAGGTTGTGTTCGCGCGCGCCCTTGACGATCAGCCGGTCAGCCACGGGCCCATGCTATGTGCCCGCACCGACGGACCCGGGGCCGGTGTGACAGTACGGTGGCGTTCATGACCGTATCTGTTGCCGATACCTACACCGGGCACGTCGAGACCCGGACCGCCGCGCGACGCACCCTGCCGGGGGCGAGCGATCATCAAAGCCTCGGTCGGCCCGATGGACAACAACGCCTACCTGCTGACCTGCAGCGAAACCGGCGAATCACTGCTGATCGACGCTGCGAACGACCCGGAGTTTCTGGTCGAACTGGTCGCCGAGTACGCCCCGAAGCTGGATGTGATCGTCACCACCCACCAGCACTTCGACCACTGGCAGGCGCTGGCGGCGGTGGCTGAGGCAACCGGGGTGCCGACCGCGGCGCACGAACTCGACGCCGAGCCGCTGCCGGTGGCGCCGGATCCGGTTGCTGGCCGGCGGGGACACCCTGACGGTCGGTGACCTCACTTTCGACGTGATCCACCTGCGCGGCCACACGCCCGGTTCGGTGGCACTGGCCCTGCGGCCGTCCCGCGAGCGGAAGGCGGTGCAGCTGTTCACCGGCGACTGCCTGTTCCCCGGCGGTCCCGGGCGGACAACAACTCCGGAAGAGTTCGACTCCCTCATGACCGGCCTGGAGACTCAGGTGTTCGGCGTGTACGGCGACGACACCGTCGTCTATCCCGGCCACGGCGACGACACCACCCTCGGAGAGGAGCGGCCCCGCCTGGCCGAGTGGCGCGAACGCGGTTGGTGGGGTTCGATTGTGGTGCGACCACGGCCGCCTACCCATGGGTGAACGGGATCTGGGCCGCGTGATCGCAGGCCTGGCCCGAGCCGTACGCCCGGTGCCACACGGTCCTGGACGAAACCGATGCGGATGGCCATGGTGGGTGCCCCCTCGGCGAGGTTGAGCCGATTCAACTCAACCCAGATCACGTTGGGGCTGGTGGTTAATTCAAAGAAGTAGCGGCGATTCGTCAGGTCAGTCACCGTCCGGTATTCGGTGTCGTAGACGCCGAACTCGCCGTAGGGGGCACCGAAGGGCACCGAGACGTTGCGCATGATCGCCAGCACACTGGCAACGGCCTGGCGTTCGGACGGCGGCTTCGGCAGCAGTGCCGCGTAGTACGCGGCGCGTTGGAACCGGTCGACCGCATTGACGTTGCCGGGCAATGGCATCTCCCGGCTCGGATGTGAAAAGTCCTGTTTGGCGAGTAGGGCCAACTGCTCGTCGTAGGTCGGATCGTTCGTCATCAGAGTGAACTGGCGGCCATGGTGGACGACCCGCTTGCCTTCGACGTACTCGACGATCGCGGAGTCGCCGGTCGGGTCCTCCATAGCGAGGTGCAACGTGGCGTCGTGTCCGTGCGCGCTGACCATCAAAATCTCGATGCCGTCTAGGAGGCGCAGGGCCTCGGCGACGGTACCGGCCTGATCGAGCAGGTACTGCAACCACAGCGTCGCGGAAACGGAGGTCTTGCCCGGGGCGCGAGCGCCGTAGTCGGTCGCTTTCAGGTACAGCCCATGCACGGTCAGCCCGGCTTCGTTGAGCCCGTCGACCGTGCCGAGTCCGTAGATGGTGGTGACGAGACTGCCGTAGCGGCTGGTCCAGATCAGCGGGTTGGGGTCGGTAACCAGACCCGGTGGGCTGATCCCGTTTCGGTCGCGCCCACGCGGAAACGCGACGATCAACGGCTCCGTGGACTCCGGCCAGTCCATGCTGCGCCCGGTCAGGACGGCAAGGTCGTTCGAGTTCCACAGCACTCGGGTGCACATATCGTGAATGCTAAGAGACAGGCCGAATCATCGCGGATCCTTTGTGATAGGCCAGGCTTGGAACCAAGAGAAGCGGTCTATCCGGGACACGGCGATGACACCACACTAGGCAGGGAACGGCCCCCGCCCGGCCGAGTGGCGCGAGCGCGCTGGTACACATTCGTCGCCGCATGGATCACCTGCACGATCGAATCCGACCTTCATGTCCAAACCTTATTTCCGCCTGTCGAATTAGCGCATCACCCATGGCAGGGCCAACGCGCGGTTCTAGGATCACGGTCGTGCGGAACTTTCGGTGCGGCCAGTTCGGTACCCCCGGGTGGCCGCTGACTCAGGGATGTCCAGCCCTGATCACACCGAATCGGACGGGGCATTGCTGCGCGCTCTCACCGACGCGATGGCCGACCCCCAGTTGTTGTGTGAGCCGGTCCGCGATGCCGCCGGGCGCATCACCGACTTCACCTACGCCGAGGTCAACGCGGCCATGTGCGCCTACCTTGGTGTTGCCCGTGAGGATCTGATCGGGCGATCCCTGCTGGAGACGTTTCCGAACGTCGAGGAGTCCGGGCTGCTGGCGCAGTATGTGCACTGCGCGGAAACCGGCGAGCCGGTGCAGCGTGACGACTTCCTCTTCGACGTCGGCCTGCCGGGCACAACGCGCCGCATAGACATCCGCGGTGCCCGCGCCCGCAACGGGTCGATCGGTGTGTCTTACCGGGATGTCACCGACCGGTATGACACCGTTCGCCGCTACCGGCTGCTGGCGGAGAACGCCGCGGATGTGGTGTTCAGCTTCGATCGGGACGGCCGGATCGGCTGGATCTCCCCATCGGTCCAGCAGGCGCTCGGCGCACCGGCTGACTACTGGATCGGGCGGGAGGTGCGGGAGACTATCGCCCCCGACCAACCAAGCCCCCCCACCACCAGGCTCTCGCGGGTGTTGGCGGGCGGCGTGTTGCGGGAACGGGTCCGGGTCATCGGGGCCGACGGGGTCACCCATTGGACCGAGGTGCTCGCCAAGCCCACTTACGAGACCGACGGCCGCATATCCGGAGGCCAGGCCGCACTGCGCGTGATCGATACCGAGGTAGCCACGGAGCAGGCCGCGGACGAGGCGCGTCGCCGGCAGGCTGCGGCTGATGAAATCTACCGCCGCTCGATGGAGAGTGCGGCGGTCGCCATGTGCATGGCCCGCGCCGATGGCGCTTTGCTCCGGGTCAACGAGGCGATGTGTGAGTTCTTCGGCTACGACGAGCAGACCCTGCTGCAGAAGACCTGGATCGAACTGACCGCCGAGGACGACCTGCAGGCCGATCTGGACAAGGTCGCCGAGATGGTGGCGGGCCGCATCGACTCCTACCGGTTGACCCAGCGCTACATCCATGCCGACGGTCACCTGCTGTGGGGTGATCTGTCCGTGAGCTGTCTGCGCCGCGCTGACGGCAGCGTCGAACACAGCATCGGTCAAATCGTCGACATCACCGCCCGGGTGGAATCCGACGAGCGGAATCGCATTCTCGCCCAACAGCTTGAGCGCCAGAACGAGCTGATCGCGGCCTCCGAGCAGCATTACCGTCTGCTGGCGGAGAACGCCGCGGATGTGATCGCCCACCTCCGAAGCGGCAGGATCGTCTGGGTCTCGCCGTCTATCGAGACGGTGATGGGTGCGCCGCCCGAGTACTGGCTGGGCCGCAGTCCGCTGGACTTCGTTCCGGCCGAGGATGTGCCGATCACCCTCGAACGGCTGGCCACACTCGCCCGAGGGGAGGCCCTTTCGGTACGCGTTCGGGTGGTCGGGGGGGACGGCGTCACGCACTGGTTCAACATCCAGGCAAAGCCGTTCCGCGATGACGAAGGCCGCCAGGATGGTGACGCGATCACATTCCGGCTGGCCGATGAGGAGGTGGCTGCGGAGCGGGCAGCGGAGCGGGCCCGCCGCCGCCAGGCCAGGGCCGATCAGCGTTTCCGTCGAGTGATGGATCACGCGGCCGTCGGCATGTGTCTGCTCACCCCGGATGGTCACTTCATGGAGGTCAACGACGCACTCTGTCGGTTTTTCGGCTACGACGCCGAAACCCTGACGCAGAAGACCTGGCAGGAGATCACCGCCCCGGACTACCTGGAAGCAGACCTGAAGAACGTCAACGACGTTCTGGCAGGCCGCATCGACTCCTACCGGATGATCAAGCAGTACCTCCACGCCGACGGTCACCCGATCTGGGGTGATCTGTCGGTGAGCTGCATCCGCGACGACCACGGCGAGGTGGAGACCTTCATCTCCCAGATCATCGACGTCACCGTGATTGAAGCTGAGTTGCGGGAGCGTCTGGAGTTCGAGGAGTTGATTGGGCGTGCGATCAGCGACGGGCGTCTTGTCGTGTTCGCCCAGCCGATCGTCGACGCCCACACCGGCCGGCTGATTGAGGAGGAACTGCTGGTTCGCATGGAGGGTTCCGACGGCGCGTTGATCGCTCCCGACGATTTCCTTCCGCAAGCCCGGCGGTTCGGCGTGATGCCGATCATCGACAGGTTCATGGTGGCCCGGGGTATCGAGTTGGCCCGGGCCGGACGGCATGTGGCGGTCAACCTGTCGGCGTACTCGATCAGTGATCAGGCGACGATGGCGGCGATCACCGAGGAACTTCGGCGGGCCGCAGACGCCACCCCCCGGATCTCGTTTGAGATCACCGAAACCACGGCCCTGGCGATCGATGGCGGCCGCACAGCAATTCTCCGCCGACATGAGCTCGTTGGGCTGCCGGCTGGCCCTGGATGACTTCGGAACCGGCTACGGCTCATTCACCGAGCTGCGCGGGTTGACGTTGGACACGGTGAAGATCGACCGAAGCTTCGTTCATGACCTGCTCAACAACCCCCGAGACGAATCGGTGGTGCGGATGATCGTCGGCATCGCCCGGGAATTCGGGCTGCGCACCACCGCCGAGGGCGTCGAAGACGCCGAAACCAGAACCCGGCTGGTCGAACTCGGCGTCGACCAACTCCAGGGCTACCTGATCGGGAGGCCGGCACCGGTGACGAAGGCCGGCGGCGCGACGAACAACTGATCGCCCGATTACCCCATCGTTACGGACAAGCCCGGCTATGAACTCTCGAGGATGCCGTCGGTAATGGTGAGCGTACGGTCGGCATAGCGGGTCATCCTCTGGTCGTGGGTGACGATGACCGCAGCGGTGTTGCGGGCGCGGACTTCGCCCACGATCAGTTCCATCACCTGTTCGCCGAGCCTGGTGTCGAGTGCCGAGGTCGGCTCGTCGATGAGGACGAGGTCGGGCTCGTTCATGAACGCCCGGCCCACCGCGACGCGCTGGCGTTCGCCACCGGAGAGTTGTTCGGGCAGATTGGATTTCCGCTTGTCCAGTCCCAGTTCGCCGAGCAGTTGATCGGCGCGTGCCGCCGACTTGTTCTTGTCCCGCCGGCCGAAGTCGGCAACCACGAGCAGGTTCTCCCGGGCGGTGAGGAAGGGCACCAGGTTCACGTTCTGGAACACGAACCCGACGCTCTCGCGCCGGAACTTCGTGAGACGTCGCGGGTCGTACCCGCTGATGTCGTCGCCGGCCACCACCACCCGGCCCTGAGACGGCGACAGCAGGCCCCCCGCGATGGACAGCAGCGTCGTCTTACCGGAACCCGAGGGCCCCACCAGCGCAAGGATTTCGGTATCCGCGACCTGGAGGGAGGCGCGGTCCACGGCGACGATCTCGCTCTGGCCGGACCGGTAAACCTTGCGGACGTTCTCGAGTTGCAGCGCGGTCATGGGATTCTCGTCCTCATCCGATGGAGGTTGCGGGGTCGATGCGGATGACGCGGCGCAGCGACAGTGCCGAGCCGAGGATCGACATGAGGACCAGGCCCAGCAGGACTTCGACGGCGCGGCTGACCGTGAGTTCCAACGGCACACCGGCCGGGACCAGACGACTGACGGCCAGTGCCAGCACAACACCGAGGCAGAAGGAGACGGCCGCAATCGCGACCGCTTGCACAGCCACCAGGCCGAACACCTGACCGCTCGAGGCGCCGATGGCCTTGAACACGGCATAGAGTCTGACGCGCTCGAGGGTCATCAGGACGAAGAAGAGCGCCACGACAAGGCCCGCCACGACGAAGGTCGCGACGATGATGGCAGTGAACGTCGACCGCTGCTGGGTGATCCCGGGCAGCGAATCCACCGCGACTGCGCGAGTCACGGTTTGTGTTTTCCCGCCGGTCGCCACGTCGATGGCGGCCGCCACCTTCGCGGGGTCGGCACCGGCATCGGTCTTGACCGTCAGCACCTGGTAGGCGCCGGGTGCCAGCACCAGGTCGGGTCGCGCGGAGGCCACCACGGCTCGCCAGGTCTCGATGTCGCCCCACAACCCGCCGGTGAGCATGAAGTTGGTGTCGGACACCCAACCCTCGACCACGACCGGGTAGCGCCGGGGCCCGAGCAACAGGGTCTGTCCCGTCCTGACGCCGTACGCCTTCAGGCTCGTGTCGGCGTACACGCGGCCGGTTGGTGGTGGCGGTGCCGGTACGCCGCGCGGAGCACGTTGATAGCCGAAGAGCGCCACGCCGGCATCCGTGGTCTGACCGGACACCGTGGCGTCTGGCTCGGTGGCCCCGAGCAGGACGACCGCGAGGCCGCCGACCTCGCTGACGCCCGGTGTGCGCCCGACTTCGGCCGTGGTGGCGGTGTCGATGCGTGAGCGCAGGACCGACAGTTTGGCGTCGGCGGAGTAGACCAGCAATTCGCCCGGCTGGGCCCGGAGTGCCCCGGTGAATCCACCGTAGAGACCGTCCAGCAGGCCACCCAGTGTCAGTAGCAGGACGGTCAGCAGGACGAGCGAGACGACCGCAGGTGCGAACCGCCGGGGCCGACGGCGCAGTTCGAGCAGTGCCATGGTCATTCGACACCCCCCGGGCGGCTCACGGCCTGAAACGGCTCTATGCGCAGCACCCGCCACGCAGAGAACACCACCC
The DNA here is from genome assembly GCA_963715145.1 of uncultured Actinomycetota bacterium. Classification (GTDB taxonomy): domain Bacteria; phylum Actinomycetota; class Actinomycetes; order Mycobacteriales; family Mycobacteriaceae; genus Mycobacterium. The sequence continues at coordinate 270,112 of CAVQRL010000005.1, forward strand.
CCAGCAAGGAGAGACCCACGATCGCGACCGTGGTGGTGATCAGCGCGCGCGGTTCGACGATCAGGGTCAGGCCGGTGTCGGCCAGGGTCGTGGCTGCCGCAAGCAGTCCCACCGCGACCAGCAGTGCCACGCCCAGAACCAGGACGACCTGCTGGATGAGGCCGCGCACCAGATAGCCGGCCGGCGCGCCGACTGCACGCAGCAGCGTCAGCGACGACGTCTTCTGCACAGTCAGGATCAGGAAGAAGAACCCGGTCACCAGCGCGGCCACCACGACGGCGAGAGACAGCACGATGGCGAACGCCCCCTGGGTGGATGAAACACCGGGTACGTTGGCCGCCGCATCGCTGCGCGTCAGGGCGGTCACCGCCGGCACGGTGGAGTTGATGGCCGCGGCCACCGCCGCCGGACTCACCCCTGGCGATGCGGTCACCGCCACTGCGGAGGGGGGCACCTCGACCGCATCGGGGTTCGCCGCCCTGCGCAACGCGGCGTAGGTGCCGAAAGTGACGAAAAGGGTTGGCTGCACGCTGAACTGACTCAGTTCGGTCAGTCCGACGACGGTGATCGGTGGACCCCCGGCTGCGGTGGTCACCGTGTCGCCCAGGGCGATGCCGCCGCCCTCCGAACTGGCTACCCCTTCACCGGGTGCGGCGGCCTGTCGCCCGCCGATGAGTTTCGTGGGTCCGCCGGGCCGGCCCGGTTCCGCCCCGATCACCGCCACGTCACGCTGGCGGCCGTCGACCAGAAGGGTCAGTGTCGCCATTCCCAGTGGCCCGGCCTGATCCACCCCGGGTACGGCGGCAACCTCGGCGACGACGTTCGGGCTCAGCATGCTCGCCTCGAGGTTCTTGCGCGCTTCGGCGCTGTAGACCACAACGATGCCCGACTGGTTCTGCAGCGCACCGTTGAAGCTGTTGAGCAACGAGGACATCAGCGTCTGCTGGAAGAACACCAGAAACATCAACAGGCCGACGGCAACGGCCAGCAGGCCGAATCGCACGGGCGCACGCCGCATCTCACGGCTGGCTAGCAGCACCATTGCAACCCTACTGTCAGCCGCCGGGGCAGATCGACTCACACCGGCTGACCCACTAGTGGCGGGGGGCGCGTAGGTTCTTGGAGAAGCAGGCCACGACCTCACACAGCAATTGACGAAAGCCACCATGTCCGAGGACCAGACCACAGACGCTCCCCCGAATCACCTCTCCATCGATCCGCGCAGCCCCTTCTACGACGAAGAAGTGCTCCGCCGCGACGTGGGTATTCGCTTCAATGGCGCCGAAAAAACCAATGTTCACGAGTACAACGTGGCCGAGGGTTGGGTGCGTGTTGAAGTTCCGACCGCCAAGGATCGCCGCGGAAATCCGATGATCGTCAGGCTCAGCGGCACGGTTGAACCCTATTTCCGCCCAAGCCATCCCACCGGTCCCACCGACGAAACATCACCAACCCCGATATGAACCGCGCTTCGCGAGACTAGTGTCACCGCTGTGCGAAATTACCGGGGTCGTCATTTCGGCGCTCTCGGTGTCCGTTGAGCCAGACGACGGATGCCCAGTCCTGAAGGCACCGAGTCTGACCGGGCAGTGCTGCGCGCTCTCACCGACGCGATGCTCGACCCCCAGATCCTGTTTGAGCCGGTCCGCGATGCAAGCCGGGCGCATCACCGACTTCACCTACGCCGAGGTCAACTCGGCCGCATGCGCCTACCTTGGTGTTGCCCGTGCGGATCTGATCGGGCGATCCCTGGCCGAGACGTTTCCGAACGTCGAGGAGTCCGGGCTGCTGGCGCAGTATGTGCATTGCGCGGAAACCGGCGAGCCGGTGCAGCGTGACGACTTCCTTTTCGACGTCGGCCTGCTGGGCGCAACGCGCCGCTTCGACATCCGCGGCGCCCGCGCCCGCGACGGGTCGATCGGGGTGTCCTACCGGGATGTCACCGACCGGTATGACACCGTTCGCCACTACCGGATGCTGGCTGAGAACGCCGCGGATGTGGTGTTCAGCTTCGATCGGGACGGCCGGATCCTCTGGATCTCCCCATCGGTCCAGCAGGCGCTGGGCGTACCGGCTGCCTACTGGATCGGGCGGGAGGTGGGGAAGGCGATTTCCCCGGACGAAGCGGCCCCCCGGCCACCAGGCTCTCGCGGGTGTTGGCGGGCGGCGTGGTGCGGGAACGCGTCCGGGTCGTCGGGGCCGACGGTGTCACCCATTGGACCGACGTGCTGGCCAAGCCCACTTACGACGAAGACGGCCGCATAGAGGGAGGCCAGGCCTCGCTGCGTCTGATCGATACCGAGGTGGCCACGGAGCAGGTGGCGGAGCAGGCCCGCCAGAAACAGGCCAGAGCCGATGAACGTTTCCGCCGCTCGATGGATAACGCTGCCGTCGGTATGTGCCTGACCACTCCGGACGGTCGCTTCAACGACGTCAACGATGCCTTGTGTGTGTTCTTCGGTTACGACGCGGCGACCCTCATGCGGATGACGTGGCAGGAGTTGACCGCACCGGACTATCTGGAGGCCGACGTGGCCAACGTCGCCAAGATCGTATGCCGGGCAGATTGACTCCTACCGGTTGAGCAAACAGTTCATCCACGCTGACGGGCATCGCATCTGGGGTGATCTGTCGGTGGGCTGCCTGCGCACGCCCGCCGGCGAAGTCGAGTGGTTCGTCGCCCAGATCACCGACACCACCAAAGCAGTGGCTCTCGCCGAAGAGCTTCAGCGGAAAAACGAGCTGATCGCGGCGTCCGAACGCCATTACCGGATGCTGGCGGAGAACGCCGCGGATGTGATCGTCCATTTCCGGGACGGCAGGGTCGCCTGGGTCTCGCCGTCTGTCGAGACGGTGCTGGGCGCGCCGCCCGGGTACTGGCTGGGCCGAAGCGTGTTGGAGTTCGTTCCGGCCGAGGATGTGCCGATCAACCTCGTCAGGCTGGCCACACTCGCCGAGGGCGGCACCATTTCGGTACGCCTTCGGGTGATCGGGGCGGACGGCGTCACGCACTGGTTCAACCTGCAGGCAAAGCCGTTCGCCAGTGCCGAAGGCCGCCCGGATGGTGAGGTGGTCGCCTTACGCCTGGCCGATGAGGAGGTGGCTGCAGAGCGGGCGGTGGAGGAGGCCCGCAGGCGCCAGGCCCTCACCGATCAGCGTTTCCGTCGCGTGATGGATCACGCAGCCGTCGGCATGTGTCTGATCGCCCCGGATGGGCGCTTCATGGAGGTCAACGACGCACTCTGTCAGTTGTTCGGCTACGACGCCGAAACCTTGCAGCAGAGGACCTGGCAGGAGTTGACCGCCCCGGACTACCTGGAAGCCGACCTGCAGAAGGTCAACGACGTTCTGGAAGGCCGCATCGACTCCTACCGGATGATCAAGCAGTACCTCCATGCCGACGGTCACCCGATCTGGGGTGATCTGTCGGTGGGCTGCATCCGCGACGCCCACGGCCGGGTGGAGGCCTTCATCTCCCAGATCACCGACGTCACTATGGTGGAACGCGAACTGCGGGAACGTCTTGAGTTCGAAGAGTTCGTCTCGAATGCGATCAGCGACGGGCGTCTTATCGTGTTCGCCCAGCCGATCGTCGACGCCCATACCGGCCGGCTGGTTGAGGAGGAACTGCTGGTCCGGATGAAGGGTTCCGACGGCGAGTTGATCGCTCCCGCCATGTTCCTCCCGCAAGCCCGGCGGTTCGGCCTGCTGCCGATCATCGACAGGTTCATGGTCGCGTCGGGTATCGAACTGGCCCGATCCGGACGGCATGTCGCAGTCAACATCTCGGCGTATTCGATCAGTGATCAGGAAACGATGGCGTCGATCACCGGGGAACTTCGGCAGGCCGCAGATGCCGCCACCCGGATGTCGTTTGAGATCACCGAAACCACGGCCCTGGCGTCGATAGACATCGCGCAGCGGTTCTCCCAGGACATCAGGTCGTTGGGGTGCCGGTTGGCCCTGGATGACTTCGGAACCGGCTACGGCGCGTTCACCGAACTTCACGGTTTGCCGTTGGACACACTGAAGATCGACCAAAGCTTCGTTCGCGACCTAGTCACCGACACGCGGGACGAATCGATTGTGCGGATGATCGTCGGCATCGCCCGGGAATTCGGGCTGCGCACCACCGCCGAGGGCGTGGAAGACGACCAGACCAGAACCCGGCTGATCGAACTCGGGGTCGATCAACTCCAGGGCTACCTGATCGGGAGGCCGGCACCGGCGACGAAGGCCGGCGGCGCGACGAACAACTGATCGCCCGCCATGAGGCGATGAGAAGCGACGGTCAATCCGCCAGGACCGGTGACCGGTCAGCTCAGGGGAAGGTCAGCAGGACGAGTGCGCAGTCGTCGTCGAAGTCCCCGCTGGGGCTCAGCGCCCGCAGCCGGGTGAGCAGATCGTCCAGCGACCAGTCGGGTTGTGCGGCCAACTCGGCCACCAGTGCGACGAAGCTCTCCTGGGACCAGGGTGCGCCCGTCGCGCTATCGAAGGGCAACTCGAAGGCCCCGTCGCTGTACAACAAGAGTTGCCCGCCGCGGGGGACGGACTGGGAGCGACAGGTGTAATCGGCGTCGGGGAACATACCGATGGGCCAGGCCTGGGTTGACAAACGGGACACCGTGACGCCGCCACCGTCCCGGTTCAGCAGAAGGGCGGGCGGGTGGCCGGCACACGCGTAGCGAAGTGTTCGGGTGGAGACCTGGTAGACGCCGTACCAGATGGTGAAGTAGCTGTCGCCCTGCTCGTCCATGCGGAACAGGCTGTTGAGCTTGTCCAGGACGCGATCCGGTTCGAGGAGGTCGGATGTGGGCAGCGAATCGGACCGCATGAGGTTGTGAACCGACATCGACAGTAGTGCCGGTCGTATCCCGTGTCCGGACACATCGATCAGGTACACCTTGAGATGGTCATCGTCGAGCCATCGGTAGTGGAACCAGTCCCCGCCGAGTTCCAGCGCGGGCAGGTAGCGCGACGTCACCTCAACCGGGCCGTGCAGGTCGGCGGGAAGGACCGACTCGACATATTCGGCGGCCTTGCGCATTTCATCTTGCAGACGATCGGCAAGCCTGCGGTTCTCCCTGCCCCGCACGCCGGCAAGTTCCAGAGCCTCGACCTCCTCGGTGATGTTCACCCCCTGGGCGACCAGATACTGCACCTCGTCATCGCCGCCGCGCAGGCAACTCACCGAGAGATCCACCCAGACCAGGTGGCCGTCGGCGTGGATGAACTGTTTGGTGGTCCGGTAGGTGTCCAGGCGTCCGGCGAGAAGCTCCTCGGTGTTTTTCAGGTCGGCTTCCAGGTAGCCGGCGGGCGTGATCTCCTGCCAGGTCTTGCCTTTGACGGTCGCTTCGTCGTAGCCCAGCAGGTTGCACAACGCCGGGTTGACCACGTCGAACCTGCCGGCCGGCGTCAACAGGGCCATGGCGACGTTGGAGGTCTGCATCAGCCTGCGGAACCGGGCGTCCGCCTCGGCCTGCTTGGCGCGAAGTTCCACCTGCTCGGTGATATCGATGATCTGGCCGATGAGGTGTTCGACATTTCCGTCGGAGTCCCGGATGCAACTGATCGTCAGATCACCCCAGATCCGGCGCCCGTCGGCGTGGATGTACAGGTTGGTGCTCCGGTGCGAGTCCTGGCGACCCGACATGATGTCGAAGGCCGCCTGCGCGCTGTCGTCCAGGTCGTCCGGGTCCCGCACATCGCGCCAGGTCATCTGCAGCAACGTGTCGGCGTCGTAGCCGGTGAAGTCGCACATGGCTTGATTGACGACCCGAAACCGGCCATCGGGGCTCACCAGATTCGTGGCGATGGCCGAACCCTCGATCAGCCTGCGGAAACGGGCATCCACCGCGGCCGGGCCGCCGAGTTCATCAGTCATCCCAGGTGGCCCCGCGTCACACTGACGATTCTGGCACGCGGCGCCCTGATTCAGACGCTTGGTCGATCGGCTGGTGTGGGCGTCCGTCCCAACCGCGTCCTGCGATTGGACCGCGGCGCCGTCGGCAACACCGCTACGCCAACCCCACCTCAGGTCTACTGTCGGGACTACACCCGCACACCTTGAGGAGGTTCCGATGGGCTTCGATCCCAAAGATGCCATCAACGCGGCCAAGGACATTGCCGCCCACGCCGTGGAAAAGGCGGCCGACATCGTCGAGGACGCCGGCCACATCGTCAAAGGTGACATCGCCGGCGGCGCAAGCGCGATCGTCGAGGACGCCACCGACATCGCCACCCACGCGGTGGACAAGGCTAAAGAGGTGTTCACCGGCAAGGACGACGCCTGACGGTCGTCCTCGCGCATCGGTCAGATCCAGCTGCGCCGTTTGAACGCGGCATACAGCGCCACCGACGTCAGCACCGTCAGCACCGCGCTGGTCCAGACACCCCAGGTGTTGCCGTATCCGGGATAGGGGATGTTCTGCCCGTACCAGCCGGTGACCAGGGTGGGCACCGCGATGATGGCGGCCCACCCGGTGAGTTTCTTCATGATGGAGTTGAGGCGGGCGTCCTGTAGCGACAGATTGGTCTCGAACACCGTGGTGACCATGTCGCGCAACGACTCCGTCCACTCCGCGGCCCGGATCACGTGGTCGTAAAGGTCGGTGTACCAGCCGTCGAGTTCCCGGGTCGCGCTTCCCGGTGAGCTGCGCCGCATGATGGTGTTGACCACTTCTCGCATCGGCAGCACGATGCGGCGCAATTCGACCAGTTCCTTGCGCAACCGGTAGGTGTCACGCTGCAGCTGCCGCTGCACCTGCCGGGTCTGGGAGTGGTCGTCGAACAGGTTGTCTTCCAGCGACTCGATGGCGTCGTCGAGTTGCTGAATGGTGTCGAACTGCTCGTCCACCACCACGTCGAGGATCCCGTGCAACAGCGCCGGACTGCCTGTGCGGAGCAGATCGGAGTTATCGTCCCAGCGGCGCACCACGTCATCGATGTCGAACACCGGATGGGTCGGATCCAGTTCGTGACGGACGGTCACCACCCCGGCGGGGAGCACGAAGATCGACACCCGCGCGGTCAGCAGCCGGGACTCGATGGAACCGTGCACCTGCGGACCCAGACCGGTCGCATAGACGCTGAGGAACGTATGGCTGGCGTATCGGATGGCCTTCGTGCGCGCACTGTGTTCGACGACGTCCTCGACCGAATGCTGGTCCAATCCCAGTTCGTCGGCCAGTTGGTCGAGCAGTGCGGTGTCGGGGTTGAGCAGATCGGCCCACACCAGGGTGCCGTCGGCATGCAGATGGCCCGAGACATCGGCGAGGGGGAAGTTCTCGTCGACCAGGACGCCGTCTGACCACAGCCTGGTTCGCACCGCCGGGGCGTTTGGATGGGCGCTGCTGGTCGTCACGTCGGCACGACCGGGGAATCCCTAGTTGGTGGTGTGGACGATCAGGACGTCGGTCTTGGACTTGCGGGCGACGTTCGCGGGCACCGAGCCGAGCAGGCGTCCGGCGATGGTGTTGAGCCCCACGTTACCGACGACCAGCAGGTCGGCCCCCACCTCATTGGCGAGTTCGACCAGTGCGTCGACCGGGGCGCCCTTGATGGCGCGCTCCTCGACGTTGACCGCTCCGGCGGCGCGGGCGCGCTCTGCCGCGTCGTGCAGGATGTCGTAGATCGGGGCGGCGCCCGTCACCTTGTAGCCCTCGTCCTTGAGCATGTCGGCGGCCCGGGTGTCTTCGGGGTTCTCCAGATAGGCGGTCGCGACGATGACCCTCGCCTCCGGTCCGGAGGCCAGTCGTCCGGCCCGGTCAACCGCAATAAGCGATGAGTCCGAGCCATCTGTGCCGACGACAACGGTGGTGTAACCGCCCATTCGTACCCTCCAGTGCTTCAGTTGCAGCGCCAACGCTGAACAGTAATGCCTCAGCACGCCGACGTGATGAGAATTGACGACACGGGGCGCCGTCGGACCGACCGCGAATGCGCCGCGACCTCGGAAAACGTGCCGCCGGCGGGACCGGGTGACGTTGGCAACATTCGCTGTGCCCGACGGCGATCCAGCGAGTGAGGTTACGGTTTGGCCAACCCCATAACGGATAGAGCAGCCAGCGTGAGCATCTCGGTTCTTCAACGCCCCGCGGACGCGGCGGTCGAGCGGATGGTCCGCACGACCCGGCGGTGGGACACCGTGGCGGTGGCGCTGCTGACCATGACGCTCAGCGCCGCCGGGGCCGCCCGCCCGTCCCTGTGGTTCGACGAGGCCGCCACCATGTCGGCTGCCACCCGATCGGTGCCGCAGCTGTGGCAGATGGTGCACAACATCGATGCCGTCCACGGCCTGTACTACCTGCTGATGCACGGCTGGTACGTGGTCTTCCCGGCAACCGAGTTCACCTCACGGCTGTCCAGTGCGATCGCCGCCGGCATCGCGGCGGCCGGTGTCGTGGTTCTCGGGAAGCTGATTTCCAGTCGAACCGTCGCGGTGACGGCCGGCCTGGTGTTCGCCGTGCTGCCGCGGGTGACCTGGGCCGGGATGGAAACCCGGTCCTATGCGCTGTCGATGGCTGCCGCGGTGTGGTTGACGGTGTTCTGTGTCCGGGCCGCCCGCCGCGGACGCCCGTGGTGGTGGCTGGTCTACAGCGTGCTGCTGGTTGCCGCGGTTTTGCTGAATGTCTTTCTGATTCTGATCATTCCGGCTCATGCGGTGGCGGTGCTCGGCTACGCCCGGCGACCGCGGTCGTTCGCCTACTGGGTGGCGGCGACCACGGCCGCCAGTCTCGCCGTCATTCCGTTCGTCCTCTACACACAGACTCAACTGTTCCAGGTGCAGTGGATCTCACCACTGGGTTCAGCGACCGCCACGGGAATCCTGCACGAGCAGTACTTCGATCAGTCGGTGGCGGCCGCCGTCGTCGCCGGGGTGATCCTGGTGGCCGCCCTGATCTGCGGGCCGTTGTTCGGGTCGGGGCGACCGGGCCGCCTGATCGCCCTGACCCTCACCTGGATGGCCGCTCCCACCATCGCCCTGCTGGTCTATTCGATTGTTCGACATCCGATTTACTATCCGCGCTACCTGTCGTTCACGGTGCCCGCGTTCGCCCTGCTGCTGGGCATGTGCATCGTCACGGTGGGCAGGTCGCGGGCCGGAATCGCAGCACTGCTGGTGGTTCTGGCCGCCGCCGGGGTGCCGACCTATCTGTTCCAGCGCGGGCCCTACGCCAAGGCCTACATGGACTACAGCGCCGTCGCCGACGTGATCGACCGCAATGCCGCACCGGGCGACTGCCTGATTCTCGACAATTCGGCGACGTGGGCGCCGGGCCCGATCCGGCCGCTGACCGCCGCCCGCCCGGCGGTCTACCAGAAACTCCGCGATTACGGGCGGGGCCGCACCGCCGTGCAACGAAACAGGTTGTGGGACGCCCATATTGCGATCTGGGCGTGGGCGGACAAGATGCCGGCCTGTCCGGCGCTATGGACCGTCACCGAGCGTGACCCCACTGTGCCCGACCACCAACGCGGGCCATCCCTGCCGCCCGGACAGCGTCTGGGCCGCGCGATGGCCTACCAGGTGCCCAGCCGCTTCGGTTTCCACGTCGTGGAACGCTGGCAGTTCAGCTTCGCGCAGGTGACCAGATCCGTCAGGTGACGACGGCGCGCCCGATCGAACAGCGGATCAGTACGCGATTCCCATCTTCGGCGGCGACGGGACTTCGAGGCTGTTCTCCCGAACGATGATGGGGTCACCGACGTTGACCGTGTTGAAGTACCACTCCGCGTCCTCGGGGCTGAGGCTGATACAGCCGTGGCTGACATTCTCATGCCCGAACGAATTGATGGCCCATGGAGCCGAGTGCACGAAGAGCCCGCGGCTGGTGAAACGGACGGCGTAATCCACGGTGAGGTGATAGCCGTCGGGACTGTTGACCGGGATGCCGACCGTGCTCGAATCCATCACCACGTCGCGTTCCTTGGCCAGAACGGAGTAGATGCCGATCGGGGTCGGATACTGGGGCCTGCCCATCGTGGCCGGAAAGACGCCCTCCTGTCCCCATTTGGGTCGATGGTGCGGTGCCGGCAGCGCCGACGGCGGCCCGGCATGGGCGCCGTCAATGGTCACGGTGAAGGTGTGATCCGAAATGCTGGCAACACCAATGACTTTCGGGCCCGTCGTGAAGGTCGTCGGACGGCCGCCCACCGACAGCATCACGGTGCTGTGGGCCGGCCAGAAGTCATCGGGAATCCACTGCACGACGTTGCTGTCGAGCCACTCGAACCTGCCCGTCATCGCCGGAACCGATCTGATTCCGAGGGCGCGCTCGGCGGCGGGCCGATCGGCGACCGGGGCACCGAAGGCCACCACCACGGGGTGCGCGACACCGACCACCGCCCCGGACGACGGCAGCACCGAGGCGACCGCGAACTGGCCGGCCCGGTTTGCCGCCGCCATGCTCACCCCTGGCGGCCCCGCGACCACACTCGCGGCGATCGCGATCATCGCCAGCACACACCGGACTACCGCCCGCATGGCTCTTCTCCTGTCCAGACGCCGACGGCGTCCTGGGTTGGCGTCAGCCGGCGGTCGGCCCGGGAATGATCGGCTGACCGGGCACCGGGTCGCCCGGCGCGGGCGGACCGGTGGGCGTGCCCTTGCCCCCCACACCGGACATGTCGAGGATCGGAGCGCCCGCCAACGGGGCGGCCACCGGGGCGCCCAGCGCTGCGGCACCGACCGGAATGGGAGCCCCGACCACGGGAGCGGCGACCGGAACCGGCGGCACACCCAGCGGAACGGGCGGCACCACGGCCGGCACCGGCGGCACACCCAGCGGAACCGGCGGCACCACGGCCGGCACCGGCGGCACACCCAGCGGAACCGGGGGCACCACGGCCGGCACCGGCGCACCCACCGGAATGGACGCGATCGACGCGGCGGGGCCGATCGGCAATGCGGCGCCGACCGGTACCGGTCCAGGCAACGCCATCGGGACACCGGCCATGTCGGCGACGGGTGCGCCGATGCACCCGACGCTCCTGCGCCCGCCGGCGCGGCCCCGGCCGCGGCCGCGGCGCCCGCGCCCACCGGCGCCGCCGCGCCCACCGGTGCGGCAACGCCGGCCGCGGCGGGGACTGCGCCCGCCGCGTCTTCGACGCAGGCGTAGCCGCCCGTTTTCAGCGGGGCGGCCGCCGCATGCGGGCTCAACGCAACGGCGGCTCCGCACAATCCAACGCCGACAACAACTGTGAGGCTGAACCGAGTGGTGGTCCTTGACATCGTTTTTCCCATTCCGTGTTGAGGTCTGAGGCGAAACTACAGACCTGTAAGACACCACATGGGGAGGCGAATCGGCCGGTTACCGAACCGTGGCCAAGCGGACGCGTCCCGGTTATACCGCGCTGGTGGAAGCCGGTTTCCAGACCGGTGCCACGGTTACTTCAGCCCTGCGGCGTCCATTCCGCGGAGTTCCTTCTTGAGGTCGGCGATCTCGTCGCGCAGGCGCGCCGCCAGTTCGAACTGCAAGTCGCGGGCCGCCGACATCATCTGGGCGGTGAGTTCCTTGATGAGATCGGCCAGTTCGGCCCGCGGCATGGCCGACACGTCGCGGCCCTCGATCACCCCGCCGCTGATCGCGCGACCCGCTTCACCTTGGGCGCGGCGACCGCGCGACGCGTTGCGGCCCGATCCCCCGATGTCGACGGCTTCGGTGTCCTCGGCCTCGCGGTAGACCTGGTCGAGGATGTCGTTGATCTTCTTGCGCAACGGTTGTGGGTCGATTCCGCGCTCTTCGTTGTAGGCGACCTGCTTGGCGCGGCGGCGCTCGGTCTCGTCGATCGCTTCCTTCATCGAGTCGGTCATCTTGTCGGCGTACATGTGCACTTCGCCGGAGACGTTGCGGGCGGCGCGACCGATGGTCTGGATCAGGCTGCGGGTCGAACGCAGGAAGCCCTTCCTTGTCGGCGTCGAGGATGGACACCAGCGACACTTCCGGCAGGTCGAGTCCCTCGCGCAGCAGGTTGATGCCGACCAGGACGTCGTAGTCGCCCAGGCGAAGCTGCCGGAGCAGTTCCACGCGGCGCAGGGTGTCGACCTCGGAGTGCAGATAACGCACCCTGATCCCCATTTCCAGCAGGTAGTCGGTGAGGTCCTCGGCCATCTTCTTGGTGAGCGTGGTGACCAGCACGCGTTCGTCGCGCTCGGCCCGGGCGCGGATCTCACCGATGAGATCGTCGATCTGGCCCTTGGTCGGCTTGACGACGACCTTGGGATCGACCAGGCCGGTCGGGCGGATCACCTGCTCGACGAACTCACCACCGCTCGCAGCCAACTCGTACGGTCCCGGAGTGGCGGACAGATACACCGTCTGCCCGACCCGTGCGGCGAACTCCTCCCAGGTCAGCGGCCGGTTGTCGACGGCCGACGGCAACCGGAAGCCGAACTCGACCAGGTTGCGCTTGCGGGACATGTCGCCCTCGTACATGCCGCCGATCTGCGGGACGGTGACATGGGACTCGTCGATGACGAGCAGGAAGTCCTCCGGGAAGTAGTCCAGCAGCGTGGCCGGCGCCGACCCGGCCGGACGGCCGTCGATGTGCCGGGAGTAGTTCTCGATGCCCGAACAGAACCCGACCTGGCGCATCATCTCGATGTCGTAGTTGGTGCGCATCCGCAGTCGCTGGGCCTCCAGCAGCTTGCCGTGGCGCTCCAGTTCGGCCAGCCGCTCGGCGAGTTCGCCCTCGATGGTCGAGATGGCCTGGGCCATTCGCTCGGGCCCGGCCACGTAGTGGGTGGCCGGGAAGATCCGCAGCGAGTCCACCTTGCGCACCACGTCTCCGGTCAGCGGGTGCAGGTAGTAGAGCGCCTCGATCTCGTCGCCGAAGTATTCGATGCGGACCGCGAGTTCCTCGTAGGACGGGATGATCTCGACGGTGTCGCCGCGCACCCGGAACGTGCCACGGGTGAACGAGACGTCGTTGCGGTCGTACTGCACGTCGACCAGCAGCCGCAGCAGCCCGTCGCGGGGCACCTCGCTGCCGACCTGCAGTTCCACCGAACGGTCCAGATATGACTGCGGCGTGCCCAGGCCGTAGATGCACGAGACCGAGGCGACCACCACCACATCCCGGCGCGACAACAGCGCGGAGGTGGCCGAGTGCCGCAGCCGCTCGACGTCGTCGTTGATCGAGCTGTCCTTCTCGATGTAGGTGTCGGTCTGGGCGATGTACGCCTCCGGCTGGTAGTAGTCGTAGTAGGAGACGAAATACTCAACGGCGTTGTGCGGCAACATCTCCCGAAGTTCATTCGCCAACTGCGCGGCCAGCGTCTTGTTCGGCGCCATCACCAGGGTGGGCCGCTGCAGCCGTTCGATCAGCCAGGCCGTGGTGGCCGACTTGCCGGTGCCGGTGGCGCCGAGCAGCACCACGTCCCGCTCCCCCGCCCGGATCCGGCGTTCGAGTTCGTCGATGGCGACGGGCTGGTCTCCGGCGGGCTGGTGCTCGCTGACCACCTCGAATCGGGCACCGATGCGCACCACGTCTTCGACAGCCCGGTATTCGGAGTGCGCGATCACCGGCTTCTCGGTCGCAAAAGCCATGGCTCCACCCTAAAGGTGCCCTCTGACATCCACCGATGACAGCGCACTTGATGACCTCGGGCGCGGCCGGCCGGGTCTGGACGCAGCGGGCGATCGTGGCGATTTCGACCATGTTGCCCGGCGGGCGTTGGCAATAATCGGATCGGTGAGAGACTGTGGGTTACCAGGGCGGCAAGGACCTCTCCGGGGCGGTCGCTGAACGTACCGGGCTTCATACCCATCACGAGGGGTTCGAAGCCATCGAGAGTGCAGTGATCGACGCGGCCACGACCATCGATGTGCCCGCCGGATCAGTGCACCGCAGCCAGGCAGGGAGACCAGCGACATGAAGAACCGAACCAGGGCGTCCCGGCTGATGCTCACTGTCCTGGCCGGCGCAGTGATGGGCTCGGCCTCCTTGATCGCGGCGCCGACGGCATCGGCCCTGTGCCCCGGCGGGACCGTCCTCGACCCCCGTACCGGGGTCTGTTGGTCGCAGGTCAACCCGAGCAACAGCTGGGGCGGGTCCGGCAACATCCCCTGCTTGCCCGGGCGGCTGGGCCTGTGCCTGGGCGCTCTGCAGAACACCCCGATTCCCGGTGCCGCGCTCCGGCCGAAACCCGGCGCCGGACCGGCCCCGCGCTCGGGTCCCCGCGGTACCTGGCCGTAGCGGCCGCCGAGCCCGGCAACCCCACCCGAGAAGACTCGCATCTCAAGCCGACGGCGTCGTCGGCGGTATTCAGGTGACCTCCGGATGGACGGCAGGTTACGGGGAAATGGCCAAAAGGCGGCCGGATAATGAACGGGATCCCGCCGATCGGCGCCCATCGGCGCCCCGGGATTCATAAGCTCGGTCCGTGGCGATCGACTGGAAGGACGAGCTGAGGCTCTTCCCCACCCTGCGCGGTTACCGCCGGCAGTGGATCGGCCGGGATCTGACGGCCGGGGCGACGTTCGGCGCGGTCACCATGCCCGGTCAACTGGCGACGGCGCACCTGGCCGGGATGCCGCCGATCACCGGGCTGTACGGATTCCTGGTCGCGACCATCGTCGGGGCTGCCCTGTCCACCAACCGTCACCTGGCCCTCGGCGTGGACAGCACCGTCGCCCCCATCCTGGCGGCCGGCCTGGTCAGCCTCGGCGCCGTCGCCGAAACCGAGCACTACATCGGACTGGCGGTCGTGACGGCCTTCCTGGTCGGCATCGTCACGATGGTCATCGGCGTCGGCCGGATGGGCTGGGTCGGCGACTTCCTGTCGCGGCCGGTGATGATCGGCTTCTTCGGCGGGATCGCGGTCATCATCATCGTGCACCAGCTTCCGGGCATCCTCGGGGTCGAGGAGGGCCACGGCCGCACGGTGTCCCGCCTCGCCCAACTGGCCGGGCAGGTCAAGGACACCAACATCCCAACGCTGATCCTGGGCACGGCGTCGCTGGTCGCGCTGCTGGGCATCGCCAGGATCAACCGGCGAATCCCCGGCGCCCTGATCGTGCTGGCACTCTCGACGCTGGCGATGTCGGTGTTCAAACTCACCGACGACGGTGTTGCCGTCCTCGGCCCGCTCGACCCGGGCCTGCCGTCGATTCACCTGCCGCCGTTCTCCTACGCGTCCATCGAAGCGGTGGCCACGACGGTGTTGATCATCGCCACGCTGTGCCTGGCGCAGACGGCGGCCACCACGCGGTCCGCGGCGAACCTCGGCGGCTACGAGACCGACGTCAACGCCGACTTCCGGGCCCTCGGTACCGCGAACATCCTGTCCAGCCTGGTCGGGTCGTTCACGATCAACGCCAGCCCGCCATCGACCACGATCATCGCCGAGTCCCGCGCCAAGAGTCAGTTGGCCTCGCTGGTCGCCTCGGCGATGGTCGTCGTGGTGCTGATCTTCAGCCAGATCATCGAAGACCTCCCGATGGCGACGCTGTCGGCCGTGTTGATCTACATCGCGATCAAGATCTTCCGCGTGGATCAGATGCGGGCGACCAGGCAGTACTCCTGGAAAGCCTTCGCGCTGATGCTGATCGCCCTGCTGGGCACGGCCCTGGTCGGGATCGTCGTCGGGGTGCTGTTCGCGGTGATCGTCTCGTTCGTCTACCAGGCGTCGCGGACCGCACGGCCGGAACTGCTTCGGCTGGGGCGCTCCGTCGAGGGGACGTGGCTGCCGCTCGACGACGAGCGGGCGGTTCCGGTGCCCGGGATCGCCGCGTTCTCCTTGAACGGACCGCTGTGGTTCGGCAACGCCAACTGGTTCCGGATCCAGCTGATCGGCGCCCTGCCCGACGAGGACGACGCCGAGAGCGACGATCAGCCCGAGCTGCTGGTGCTCGACGCCCGGCGGATCGACGATATCGACTTCACCGGCGCGGAGGCGCTGTCCGATGTGGCCGAGGTCGCCGCCCTGCGGGATGTGCCCTTTCTGGTGGTCGTGCAACACGGCCGGACCCAGCGCGCCTTCCAGGTCGGCGGGTTCTCCGAATTGCTGGGCCGATCACGGTTCTTCGACACCATCCCGCTAGCGATCGCGGCCTACCCTAATCTGGCGGTGAATCGGCAGAAGGGTGACGACCATCATGCACCCGCCCAAACATGAAACCTTCGACCTTCGCGCCCGGACCAACACCGATCCGAAGGGATTCGTGCGGCCGGTCGACGAGTACCGGCTGTGTCCGTGGGGTCTCTACATGGCGCGCCCGACGCCGGGCCGGGTTCAGTTCCACTATCTCGAGTCCTGGCTGCTGCCGGAGCTGGGCCTGCGCGCGAACGTCTTCCACTTCAATCCCGGCTACGAGCGCGACCAGGACCACTATCTGGACGTGGGAACCATCACCGTCGACGCCGACCGCTGGATGACCGAAGATCACTATCTGGACCTGGTGGTGCACACCGGCCGCGGGACCGAGCTGGTCGATGTCGACGAGTTACTCCAGGCCCACCACCACGGGCTGCTGTCGACCGAGGCGGCCGAGAAGGCACTGCGCACCGCCGTCACAGCGGTCGGGTGCCTGGCCGCACACGGCCACGATCTAGACGCCTGGCTGGCCAGCATCGGCGTGGAGTTGACATGGAAGAGGGCGTAATCTCGTCCCCCGTGGGACGCGTGGGACGTTCGATAACGGCAGGTGCCGCTGTGCCGCTGATGCTGCTGACGACCGCGGTGGCCATGGCCGACGATGATGTGCCGCCCCAGCAGCACAACGTGACCTACCGGGCGCGGGTGGACGGCGTCGCCCGTGGGGCCCTGATCACCTATCGGATCAGCGACGCCCAGGTGAACAGTGCCGACCCCACGATGCTGCCGGGCCGGACGTTCGAGACCACCGGGGTTCTGACCGACCCCAAAGAAGCCGGGATGCGCATCTCCATCCAGTGGCCGTACTCGGCCAACCTCAACTGCGAGATCCTGGTGGACGGCCAAGTGACCGTCGCGGCCAGTCAGTTCATCTCTCCGCGGTTGACCCCGGCCAAGGACGACCCCGACTACGGCGCGATCAATTGCGGCGCCCCGCTGAGCAATGCGCTCGGCGCTCCGGCCCCGGCGAACCTGCCGGGACCGCTTCCGGGCGACCCGGCCGCCCTGCCGCCGGGTGAGGCGCCGCCACTGGACTCGGCGCCGGTCGGGTTCCCGCCGCCGGCCGAGGTGCCGCCCCCCGGCATCGCCGTCCCGGTCAGCTGACCGGTTCCGCCGACCACCCGGCCGCGTCGGCCCACGCCCAGGCCCGCGGATAGGCCTCTCGGAACCAGCGGCCGACCGCATCCGGGTCCGCGGCCCGCTTGACCGCGAGATAGTCGGCACGGGCTGCCGGGTTCGCGTCCAGCCAGTCGACGAAGACCAGCGCGAACCGCTGGTTGGGCTCACCATCGATCCTGATGTGCACGTGGGTGGGCCGGCCGGGATCACCCGAGGCGTGAAACCGCTTGGGCCACAGCCCGGTTGAGCCGTCATACCGGTGATCGGCGGTGATCGATCCGACCCGCGGATAGCCCGCCCGCAGCAGATCGCCGGCGAGGTCGTCGGCGGTCTCCAGGGCGGCGACGGTGACCTGGATGTCGATGATGTCGCGGGCGTCCATGCCGGCGATCGCGGTGGAACCGATGTGGTCGATGCGGGTTGCGCGGTGTCCGCAGGCGGTGTTGAGCCGGGCGACGATGCGCCGCGCCTGGTCGGCCCACGCCGGGTCAGCGGCACGAAGGACGGTGGGGTCGGGGGCCGGGGTTGCGGTGGCGAGGTTGTGGGAGAACGGCAGGATGCGGTGGTACCAGAGGTCGCGGGCGCGTTCGACCAGTTCGCCCTCGCTGCCGGTGTTGTCCAGCCAGACGTCGGCCACCCGCCGTCGTTGCTCGTCGGTGGCCTGGGCCGCGATCCGCGCCCTGGCATCGTCCTCGCTGAAACCGCGGTACTCGATCAGTCGCCGCACCCGGGCCTCCGGGTCGGCGTGCACGATCACGACCAGCGGGAACATCGGCGCCATCTGGGACTCCACCAGCAGGGGAATGTCCTCGACGATCACCGCGTCCTGGGCGGCGGCGTCGATCAACTCCGACCGGCGCCGGGCCACCAGTGGGTGCACGATCCCGTTGAGCCGCAGCCGGTTGTCCTCGTCGCTGAACGCGATCGCCGCCAGCGCGGGCCGGTTCAGCGCACCGTCGGGAAGCAGGATGCCGTCGCCGAAGTGCTCCACCAGCGCGGCCAGACCTTCGGTGCCCGGCTGCACCACCTCGCGGGAGATGACGTCACCGTCGACGACGACGCCGCCGCACTCCGCGAAAGCCCGGGAGACCGTGGATTTTCCGGCGCCGATGCCGCCGGTCAGACCGATGCGCAGCATGGGACTCCCCCGAGATTGAAGCCACGCAGGGAACTCATGGGCGTTCGGCTGCGTGGCTTCAATCTCGCTAAGGCGTGAGGCGGTCGGAGTTAGGCGTTACCGGCCAGCTTCTCCCGCAGGGCGGCCAACTGGGCGTCGCTGGCCAGCGATCCGCCGGTTTCGTCGGCACCCGGCGAGCTGGAGGTGGTCGTCCCGGATGGACGCTCCGCGGCCGCAGCAGCGTCGGCGGCGGCGAACTTCTCCATCTGCGTGGTGTGCATCTTGTGCCGGCGCTCGGCCTCGGCGTAGCGGGCCTCCCACTCGGTGCGCTGCTTGTCGAAGCCCTCGAGCCATTCGTTGGTCTCGGCGTCGAAGCCCTCGGGGAAGATGTAGTTGCCCGCATCGTCGTAGCTGTCGGCCATGCCGTACTTCGAGGGGTCGAACTCCTCGGCGTAGTCCTCGTTGGCCTGCTTCAGGCTCAGCGAGATGCGGCGACGCTCCAGGTCGATGTCGATGACCTTGACCATGGCGTCGTCGCCCACCGCGACCACCTGGTCGGGAACCTCGACGTGGCGCTCGGACAGCTCGGAGATGTGGACCAGGCCCTCGATGCCCTCCTCGACCCGGACGAACGCGCCGAACGGCACCAGCTTGGTGACCTTGCCCGGCACGATCTGGCCGATGGCGTGGGTCCGGGCGAAGTGGCGCCACGGATCTTCCTGAGTCGCCTTGAGCGACAACGAGACCCGCTCCCGGTCCATGTCGACGTCGAGGACCTCGACGGTGACCTCGTCGCCGACCTGCACGACCTCGGACGGATGGTCGATGTGCTTCCAGGACAGCTCGGAGACGTGCACCAGGCCGTCGACCCCGCCGAGATCGACGAACGCGCCGAAGTTGACGATCGAGGACACCACGCCCTTGCGGACGGCACCCTTGACCAGCTGGTTGAGGAATTCGCTGCGGACCTCGGACTGGGTCTGCTCGAGCCAGGCGCGGCGGGACAGGACCACGTTGTTGCGGTTCTTATCCAGCTCGATGATCTTGGCCTCGATCTCCTTGCCGATATAGGGCTGCAGATCGCGGACGCGGCGCATCTCGACCAGCGAGGCGGGCAGGAATCCGCGCAGGCCGATGTCGAGGATCAGGCCGCCCTTGACGACCTCGATGACGGTGCCCTTGACGGCCTCGTCCTTCTCCTTGAGCTCCTCGATGGTGCCCCAGGCGCGCTCGTACTGGGCGCGCTTCTTGGACAGGATCAGGCGGCCTTCCTTGTCCTCCTTGGTGAGGACGAGGGCTTCGATCGCATCGCCGACGGACACAACCTCATTGGGGTCGACGTCGTGCTTGATGGACAGCTCACGGGAAGGGATGACGCCTTCGGTCTTGTAACCGATGTCGAGCAGGACCTCGTCCCGGTCCACCTTGACGATGGTCCCCTCGACGATGTCGCCATCGTTGAAGTACTTGATGGTCTTGTCGATGGCTGCGAGGAAGTCCTCGGCCGAGCCGATGTCGTTGACGGCTACTTGCGGCGAGGTGACGGTGGGACTGGGCATATGTTGGGTTGCTCCGGACAGGGTTGGTCGAAGGGACGGGGTCGTATCGAAAAGGACGGTGCCTGGTGTTTTCGGACACGCTGTAGCCCGCAGTTTGCACACGGGTACCGACAGATCGTACTCGACCGGGGACAACCCGACCAAACCAGACCTCCGGCGCAGCTACCCTCGCCTGGTGTACTACGCCACGGTTCCACCACTGCCGCGTGAGGTCCGCAAAGTCGGGGCGCCGCTGGCGGCCATCATCGCGATGGGCACTGTCGCGGGGCTCCTCGTCATCCTGGTGACCGCGGTCAGCCCCGGTGGCGCCGTGGTCGGTCTGGGCCTGTCGACGGTGGCGATGGCCCTGGTCCTGCTGTGTTACCTGTGGCTGGACCGCTGGGAGCCCGAGCCCCCACGGCTGCTGATCATGGCCTTTCTGTGGGGCGCATCCGTGGCCGTGCTGCTGTCACTGATCTTCGAGCACGTGATCCACCAGACCGTCTTCGGCGCCGATGAGCCGGGATTCACCACGATGGCGGTCATCGCCCCGGTGGTCGAGGAGGCGGCCAAGGGCTTGTTCCTGGTGCTGATGATGACCGGCCATCGGCGCCACGAGTTGAACACCCTGACGGACTGCCTGGTCTATGCCGGTTTCACCGCCGTCGGCTTCGCCTGGCTGGAGAACATCTTCTACATCGCCAGCGCGGAGAACCTGCCTGCCTCGCTGGCCACCGCGCTGGTCCGCCTCGTGGTCGGCCCGTTCGCCCATCCGCTGTTCACCACCATGACCGGTATCGGGGTGTACTTCGCGCTCAAACAGCGCAGCGCGGCGGCCAAGGCGGGCGCGCTGCTGCTGGGCTATCTGGCGGCGGTGCTGATGCACGCGCTGTGGAACGGTTCTGCGCTGCTGGGGTCCAAGACCTATCTCAGCGTCTACGTGGTGTGGATGATGCCGGTGTTCGCCCTGGCGATCATCCTGGCGGTCATGAGCCGTCGCCGGGAGGGCCGGATCATCGCCGGGAAATTGCCTCGCATGATCTCGGAGGGTCTGCTGACGCCCGTCGAGGCCTCCTGGGTGAGTTCGCTACCGGCCCGCAAGGCCGCCGTCCGCACCGCGCGGCAGTTCGGCGGCCGCCCGGCCGCGTCGGCGGTCAAACAGTTCATCACTCAGGTGGTGGAGCTGGCTTATGTGCGCGATCGGATCGATCGGGGGTTCGGCGACGAGCGGGTGTTCGCGCTGCAGCACGAGGACGTCCGCGGGGTGATCGCGATGCGGGCGCAGGCCGGGCCGGCTCTTGCGCGGCTCGGCGGTTTCCCGCTGCCGGCGCGCTGACCCAGGCCCGGCACGCCGGCTCGGGTCAGCGAGGGGCATCCCGCGGCGCACCCGGCCGGGTGGCATTGAGCGAGTCCGCCGCCAGCGCACGCTCAGCCCGGATCACCGCGGTCACGGCATTGATCAGGGCCAGGTGCGTGAACGCTTGCGGAAAGTTGCCGAGGTGTCGACCACTGTGCGGATCGATCTCCTCGGCGTAGAGGCCGAGACTGCTCGCCGACGAGAGCAGCTTTCCGCACAGCATCGTGGCGCGCGCGAGTTCGCCGATCTCGACCAGTGCCGAGACCAGCCAGAACGAGCAGATGGTGAAGGTGCCTTCCTTACCGTTGAGGCCGTCCTCGGTCTCGTCGGTGCGATACCGCAGGACCATTTCCTCTTCGGTCAACTCGTCGGCGACGGCCAGTACGGTATTGCGCACGCGTTCATCGCTGGGCGGCAGGAACCCGAGCAACGGGATGAGCAGCACCGAGGCGTCGAGGGCCTTGGTGTGGTAGTGCTGGGTGAACACCCCACGCCCGTCGACGGCGTTGGCCAGCACGTCGGCGCGGATCTCCTCGGCGGCGGCGCGCCAGGTTCCGGCCAGACCGTGCTCGCCGCGCACGGCTGCGATCCTGGCACCCGAGTCGGCGGCCATCCAGCACGCGATCTTGGAGAAGGTGAAGTGCTGCGGACCCGAACGCACCTCCCAGATGCCCTGGTCGGGCTCCCGCCAGTGCGCCAACGCCGACTCGACCTGGGTTTGAACGATCCGCCACAGCCGATCTTCCACCCGCCGATGCGGGCCGGTGTGCAGATCGATCGCCCGCACGATCGCGCCCCAGACGTCGTGCTGGCGTTGGTCGTATGCGCCGTTGCCGATCCGCACCGGCCGCGCGCCCTCGTATCCGGACAGATGATCCAACGTCGTCTCCGGAAGCGCACGTTCGCCGTCGACGCCGTACATCAACTGCAGGTCGCTGTTCTCGGCTCCGGCGACGTCGGCGACGAACCGGAAGAAATCGTTGGCCTCCCAGTCGAAGCCCAACGCGTTCAACGCCCCCAACGTCTTGGCGGTGTCGCGGATCCAGGTGTAGCGGTAATCCCAGTTGCGTTCACCGCCCGGCGCCTCGGGCAGCGACGTGGTCGCCGCGGCGATGATCGCTCCCGACGGAGCGAAGCTGAGGCCCTTGAGCGTGAGCGCACTGCGTTGCAGATGAGCGCGCCACGGATGGTCCGGGAATGTGCCGCGGTCAAGCCAGTGCTGCCAGTGGTGGCAGGTCCATCGAAGCCGCTGCTGCGCGTCGGCCAGCGTCGTGGGCGGGGCATGGTTGCTCCACCACAACGCGACGAACCGACTCTGCCCCTCCTTGAGCAGGGTGCGCGCCGTGGCGGTCGGACCCTCGAACCCGATGTTGAGGTCGGTCGTCATGCGTAGCCGCGGCAGCGGGTCCGCCGTCACCTGCTCGTCCCCGGCCCGGCGACCCAGCCTCGCCTCGGCGATCGCATCGTTGTAGCCGTCGCCCGCGTAGGACCACCGCGACGGCAGCCGGCCGTAGTCGAACACCGGGGTGCAGTCCATGTCCACCTGAACCTGGCCGTTGACGCACCGGACCAGGCGTAGCAAGACATGCGCGGCGTCGTAATCGGTCGGGGCCCGGCGATGCGTCATCGACCGTTCGCCCTCGTGGTGCCACGGGCCGACCAACAAGGCGTCGGTGACCACCAACCAGCCCCCCGGCGTCCACCAACTGGTCTCGAGCACCATCGTCCCGGGGATGTAGCGGCGCGCGGAGGGTACGTCGACGCCGGCGGGTCCTATCCTGAAGCGGCCCGCGTCGCGATCGAGAACAGCACCGAACACGCTGGGCGAGTCCATCCGCGGCAGGCACAGCCACTCCACCCCGCCATCGGGCGCCACCAGTGCGGTCGTTTCGCAGTCCGACAGGAACGCATAGTCCTCGATCGGCGGAAAATGGCTCTGGTCAACGCCCGGGCCGATCCCTGCGGCGATGCCGTCCACCTGCTCAGACATTCGTCAACCGTACGCGCGGTCCGGCCGTCATGGCCGCGACTTCGATATCAGCCGGGGCGGGCACGGCGCAACTCGGGCGGCGAGGGTCCCGCGTCGCCACCATCGACTGGTGAGCCCGCGCCGACTAGTGCGCCGCCGCGTCCCACGTCGGCCCGTATCCCACCGACACCTCCAACGGCACGTCGAGCGGATAGGCGCCGCCCATCTCCTCCCGCACCAGTTCCTCGACCGCCGCCCGTTCACCCGGCGCGACCTCGAGCAGCAACTCGTCGTGCACCTGCAGCAGCAGCCGTGAGGACAGCCCGGCCTCGCCGCAGCGCCGCGTCGACGCCCGATCATCGCGACCTTGATGATGTCGGCGGCGCTGCCCTGGATCGGGGCGTTCAGCGCGGCCCGCTCGGCGGCCTCGCGGACGCTGCCGGTTGCTGCTGTCCAGTTCGGGTAGATAGCGGCGGCGGCCCAGGACCGTGGAGGTGTAGCCGTCCTTGCGGGCCTGCTCGACGACGGCCAACAGGTAGTCGCGGACTCCACCGAACCGGGCGAAGTAGGCGTCCATCTGCTCCTTGGCCTCCTCGGTGGAGATCTTCAACTGAGCAGCCAGACCGTAGGCGCTCAGCCCATACGCCAGCCCGTAGGACATCGCCTTCACCCGGCGGCGCAGTTCCGGGGTCACCTCGTCGATCGGCACCCCGAACGCGCGGGAACCGACGAACGAGTGCAGGTCCTCCCCGGTGTTGAACGCCTCGATCAGTCCGGCGTCGGCCGACAGGTGGGCCATGATCCGCATCTCGATCTGGCTGTAGTCGGCGGTCATCAACTCGGCGTAACCGTCGCCGACGCAGAAGGCATCCCGGATCCGGCGCCCGGCCTCGGTGCGGATGGGGATGTTCTGCAGATTCGGCTCGGTGGACGACAGCCGCCCGGTGGCCGCGATGGTCTGGTTGAAGGTGGTGTGGATGCGTCCGTCGGCGGCGACGGACTTCAGCAGGCCGTCGACGGTGACCTTCAGCCGGGTGGCGTCGCGGTGGGCCAGCAGGTGTTCGAGGAACGGGTGGCCGGTCTTGTCGAACAGCGACTGCAGGGCGTCGGCATCGGTGGTGTAGCCGGTCTTGGTCTTCTTGGTCTTCGGCATGCCCAATTCGTCGAAGAGCACCACCTGCAACTGCTTGGGCGAACCGAGGTTGATCTGCTTGCCGATCACCGAGTACGCGGCTTCGGCGGCGTCGCGGATCGCGTCGCCGAATTCACTGCTGGAGTTCTTCGAGTTTGTCGGTGTCGACGGCGATACCCGCGGTCTCCATCTCC
Organism: uncultured Actinomycetota bacterium; assembly: GCA_963715145.1. Classification (GTDB taxonomy): domain Bacteria; phylum Actinomycetota; class Actinomycetes; order Mycobacteriales; family Mycobacteriaceae; genus Mycobacterium. Next base: position 294,637 of record CAVQRL010000005.1, read on the forward strand.
GCCAGCGCGGCCTGCACCGGCAGTTCCATCTCGGCGAGCAGGGACACCGAGTCGATCCGCTCCAGTTCGGCGTCCAGTGCGTCGGCCAGGTCGGCGACCGCCCGGGCCCGCAGGATCAGCGTCTGGACCGCCTGGTCGTCGACGCCCTCGGTGTCGTCGAGCAACGAAAGTTGTTGCTGCTCAGGGGTTTCGGCACGCAACTCGCGCCGCAGGTAGCGCAGCGACAGGTCGTCGAGGGCGAAGCTGCGCTGGCCGGGACGGACCAGGTAGGCCGCCAGTGCGGTGTCGGAGGTGATGCCGGCCAGCTGCCAGCCCCGGCCGGCGAGGTCGTGGATGGCGTTCTTGGCTTCGTGCAGGGCCTTGGGCGCGGCCGGGTCGGCCAGCCAGGATCCCAGCGCCGCTTCGTCCTCCACACTCATCGTCGTGGTGTCGATGTAGGCGCCCTCGCCGTCGGCGGTGGCGATCGCCAGCGCGGTGGCGTCGCCGTCGTAGACGGCATGGGTGCCGACCACGGCCAGGCCGGCCCGTCCGCCGTCGCGGGCATGCGCGGCCAGCCAGTCGGCGACGGCGCCCGGTTCCAGGGCGCCGCCGCGGACGTCGAAGCCTTCGTCGACCTCGGGTTCGACGGCGGCCAGGGTCTCGAACAACCGGTCGCGCAGCACCCGGAACTCGAGGTCGTCGAACAGGCTGGTGGATCTGGTCGCGGTCCCACGGCAGCAGGCGCAGCGTGTCCGGCGTCTGGGCCAGCGGGACGTCGCGCACCAGATGGGTGAGTTCGCGGTTGAGCACGACGCTGGAGAGGTTGGCGCGCAACGAATCTCCGACCTTGCCGCGCACCACGTCGACGTTGTCCACCAGACCCTGCAGCGATCCGTACTCGACGATCCACTTGGCGGCGGTCTTCTCCCCCACGCCCGGAATGCCGGGCAGGTTGTCGCTGGGATCGCCGCGCAGTGCGGCGAAGTCCGGGTACTGCTCGGGGGTCAGCCCGTACTTCTCCACCACCGCCTCGGGGGTGAACCGGGTCAGCGTGCTGACGCCCTTGATCGGGTAGAGCACGGTGACGTTCGTCGTTGACCAGTTGCAGCGAGTCGCGGTCTCCGGTGACCACCAGCACCCGATAGCCGGCCTCGTCCGCCTGGGTGGCCAGCGTGGCGATGATGTCGTCGGCCTCGAAGCCGGGCTCGGCGAGCACCGTGATGCCCAACGCGTTGAGGACTTCCTTGGTGATGTCGATCTGGCCGCGGAACTCGTCCGGGGTGGCACTGCGGGTGGCCTTGTACTCCGGGAACCGTTCGGCGCGGAAGGTCTGCCGGGACACGTCGAACGCGGCGGCGATATGGGTGGGCGCCTCGTCGCGCAGCAGGTTGATCAGCATCGCGGTGAAGCCGTAGACCGCGTTGGTGGTCAGACCGTTCTTGGTCTTGAAGTTCTCGGCGGGCAGTGCGTAGAACGCCCGGAAGGCCAGCGAATTGCCGTCCAGCAACATCAATGTCGGCTTTTCGGTCGCCTCCGTGTTCACGCCCATACTCTAGGCACCGGCACCGACCACCCGCGTTCACCCGGGCCGACGCCGACTGGAACACGTTTCAGTTCGGCCACCGCCGGGGCGTAGTCTGAGCCCCGTGCCAGCTTCTGCAGACGCCGCGGCCGAGCGACCCGCCATCGACGGCTGGTGGGCACGCGACGAGTCAGATGTGCCGCACCTCGTCGGGGCCCGGTGCCCGGCCTGCGGCACCTACGTCTTCCCGCCCCGGGCGGAACAACTGCCCCAATCCCGGATGCAGCACCGACGAGTTGGAACCGGTGGCGTTGTCGCGCCGCGGCACCCTGTGGAGCTACACCGAGAACCGCTATCAGCCACCCCCGCCGTACCCGCAGCAGGACCCTTTCGAGCCGTTCGCCGTCGCCGCGGTGCAGTTGGCCGATGAGGGAATCATCGTGTTGGGGAAGGTCGTCGACGGCACCCTGGCCGCCGACCTGAAAGTCGGCATGCAGATGGAGCTGACCACCATGGCGCTCTACGTCGACGACGACGGAGCCGCTCGCACCGTCTACGCCTGGAAGATGGCCGAATGAGCGACCCGGTCTACATCCTCGGCGCCGGCATGCACCCGTGGGGCAAGTGGGGCCGCGACTTCACCGAGTACGGCGTGGTCGCCGCCCGCGCCGCGCTGCGCGACGCCGGCCTGGACTGGCGGCAGATCCAGCTGGTCGCCGGCGCCGACACCATCCGCAACGGCTACCCCGGCTTCGTCGCCGGGGCGACATTCGCCCAGAAGCTGGGCTGGACCGGCATCCCGGTGTCATCGAGTTACGCCGCGTGCGCGTCGGGCTCGCAGGCGCTGCAGTCGGCCCGCGCCCAGATCCTGGCCGGGCTGTGCGATGTGGCCCTGGTGATCGGCGCCGACACCACCCCGAAGGGGTTCTTCGCCCCGGTCGGCGGCGAACGCCGCAACGACCCGGACTGGCAGCGCTTCCACCTGATCGGCGCCACCAACACCGTGTACTTCGCGCTGCTGGCCCGGCGCCGGATGGACCTCTACGGCGCCACGCTCGAGGACTTCGCCGCGGTGAAGGTGAAGAACTCCCGGCACGGTCTGCACAACCCGAATGCCCGCTACCGCAAAGAGAATTCGGTCGCACGACGTGCTGGCGAGCCCGGTGGTCTCCGACCCGCTGCGACTGCTGGACATCTGCGCCACCAGCGACGGCGCGGCCGCGCTGATCGTGGCCAGCAAGGCCTTCGCCGAGAAGCACCTCGGCTCGACGGCCGGGGTGCCGTCGGTGCGGGCGGTGTCCTGCGCGACGCCGAATTACCCGCAGCATCTGCCCGAACTGCCCGACATCGCCACCGACTCGACCGCGGTGGTCCCCGCCCCGGAACGGGTGTTCAAGGACCACATCCTCGACGTCGCCTACGCCGAGGCCGGCATCGGCCCGGAGGACCTGAGCCTGGCCGAGGTCTACGACCTGTCCACGGCGCTGGAACTCGACTGGTACGAGCATCTCGGGTTGTGCCCCAAGGGCGAGGCCGAGCACCTGCTGCGCTCGGGGGCCACCACCGTCGGCGGCCGCATCCCGGTCAACCCGTCCGGCGGGCTGGCCTGTTTCGGCGAGGCGATCCCGGCCCAGGCCATCGCGCAGGTCTGCGAGCTGACCTGGCAGCTACGGGGTCAGGCCACCGGCCGTCAGGTCGAGGGGGCGAAGGTCGGCGTCACGGCCAACCAGGGCCTGTTCGGCCACGGGTCATCGGTCATCGTCGCCACCTAGGGTGCCTCAGACCGGGGCGAGCGCCCGAATCAAGCGGTTCCGCGTCAAGCGCAGCGTGTGATACTGGTCACAAGACCACTGTCGACGCGAGAGGGCGGGACGCGCATGACCACCAAGGACAAGTACACGCAGGTGCCGGACCCCTACTCATGGGAGGTGCCCAGCGTCGGGGACGCCCGCTTCACCTGGGAGTACGACGAGGGCCGCGCGAGGTTGCTGTCGCTGTACCAGAAGGGCAAGGACAAGCAGTGGGACGCCGAGTCGCGGATCGACTGGTCTCTGGACGTCGACCCGATGAACCCGATCGGGGTGCCCGACCAGTTCCATCCGTTGTTCGGCAGCCCGGCGTGGGAATCCGCCGACGAGAAGCGCCGCGACGAAATGCGCCAGCACAACCAGGCCTGGAACTTCTCGCAGTTCCTGCACGGTGAGCAGGGGGCACTGGTGTGCGCGGCCAAGATCGTCGAGGTCGTCCCGGATATGGATGCGAAGTTCTACGCCGCCACCCAGACCATGGACGAGGCCCGGCACGTCGAGGCGTTCTCCCGGTTCCTGCAGGAGAAGGTCGGCCTGGTCTACCCCATCAACACCAATCTGAGCGCGCTGCTGGCCGACACCCTCAGCGACTCCCGTTGGGACATGCCGTATCTGGGCATGCAGGTTCTCATCGAGGGGCTGGCACTGGCCGCGTTCGGCGTGCAACGCGATCTGGCCCCGGAGGGGTCGCTGGCCAAGCAGCTCCTCGCCTACGTCATGCAGGACGAGGCCCGGCACGTCGCCTTCGGCCGAATCTCGCTCAAGGACTACTACTCTGAGCTGACCGACGCCGAACGGGATGACCGCGAGGAATTCGTGGTCGAGGCCTGCTACCTGATGCGTGACCGGTTCCGCGGCGAAGAAGTGCTGGAGACGCTGGGCCTTCCGGTCAAGGAGTGCGCGGAGTGGGTGGACCACTCGCCGCTGATGATCCAGTTCCGCTCACACCTGTTCAGCCGGATCGTGCCGATCGTCAAGGACATCGGGTTGTGGGGTCCCAAGGTGCAGAAGGCGTTCACCGACATGGGAGTTCACGAGATGGCCGCGTTCGACATCGACGCGCTGATGAAGGCCGACGAGGACCAGGCCGAGCAGTTGGACAAGGCGCACGCGGAGATGGCGGTGCGGGCGCTTGAGGTGGAAGAGGCGATCGCCGCGGGCGCGGAGAATTAGGCGACCCCGGATTGCGCGTCAGGCCACACCCAGATACGCCGCGCGAATACTGTCGTCGGCCAACAACTCTCGGGCCGGCCCGGTGCGGGTGACCGTGCCGGTCTCCAGGATGTAGGCGCGGTCGGATCGGCTCAGCGCCTGCTGGGCGTTCTGCTCGACCAGCAGCACGGTGGTGCCCGCCGCGTTGATCTCGGCGATGATCGAGAAGATCTGGGAGATCACCATGGGCGCCAGGCCCATCGACGGCTCGTCGAGCAGCAGCACCCGGGGCCGCGCCATCAGCGCGCGGCCGATGGCCAGCATCTGCTGCTCACCGCCGGACAGCGTGCCGCCGACCTGTTTGCGCCGCTCGGCCAGCCGCGGGAACGTCGCGAACACCCAGTCGAGCCGCTCGTCGTGCGCCGCCTTGGTGTCGAACTTCCGTCCGTAGCAGCCCATCTCGAGGTTCTCGACGACCGTCATCCCGGGAAACACGCCGCGGCCCTCCGGGGCCTGCACCAGCCCGTCGATGGCCCGCTGGTGCGCCTTGACCCTGGTGATGTCGCGGCCGTCGAACCACACCGAACCCTACGACAGCGGCCGCAGACCGGAGATCGCGCGCATCATCGTGGTCTTGCCGGCGCCGTTGGAACCCAGCAGGGTCACCAGTTCGCCCTGGCGCACCACCAGCGAAACGCCGTGCAGCGCCTCGATTCTGCCGTAGTGCACCACAGCGTCGCGCACCTCCAGCAGTGGCGCCTGTTCCTCGGGCGAGTCGCTCAACACCGACACCTCAGAGCTGGTCATCGGGCACCCCCAGGTAGGCGGCGATCACCGCCGGGTCGTCCCGGATCTCGGCGGGCAGTCCGTCGGCGATCTTGCGGCCGAACTCCAGGACCACGATCCGGTCGGTCACTCCCATGACCAACGCGCATGTCGTGCTCGATCAGCAGCACGGTGTAGCCGTCGTCGCGGATGGCCTGGATGAGGTCGATCAGCGCCGCCTTCTCGCTGGGGTTGAACCCGGCGGCCGGCTCGTCGAGACACAGCAGCTTCGGCTCGGTGGCCAGCGCCCGGGCGATCTCGAGGCGGCGCTGATCACCGTAGGGCAGGTTGCGCGCCTTCTCCTCGGCGCGATGCGCGATGCCGACGAATTGCAGCAGCGCGGCGGCCTTCTCGATGGCGGCGCGCTCCTCGCGGCGGTGCCGCGGTGAGCGCACCAGCGCCCCGGGGACCGAGGTGAGGTGCCGGGCGTCGGTGCCGACGACGACGTTCTCCAGCGCGGTCATCTCGCCCCACAGCCGGATGTTCTGGAAGGTGCGGGCGATCCCCAACCGGGTGATCTGGTGGCGCTTCAAGCGGCCGATGCGTTGGCCGTCGAAGTCCACGGTGCCCGAGGTCGGCCGGTACACGCCGGTGATGGCGTTGAAGCAGGTTGTCTTACCGGCTCCATTGGGTCCGATGAGTCCGAGGATCTCGCCGCGCCTGATGGAGAAGTTCACCGCGTCCAGTGCCGTGAGGCCGCCGAATCGGACGGTGAGATCGGTGGCCTGCAGGAGGGTTTCGCCCTCGGCGACGCCCACCTCGCGGTCCAGTGCCGCCATTGCCTCGTCGATCACCGGTTCGGTCATGACGCGGCCTTGCTGTCGTCGGCGGTGGCGAACAGCCGGCGCGCCGCCGTGCCGTAGGCCAGCAGTTGCTGGCGCACCGGGAACAGGCCCTGCGGACGGAAGATCATCATCACCACCAGGGCCAGGCCGAAGAACAGGTACTTCAGATCGCCCAGATTGATACCCAGGAACTCCACCCCGAGGAGTCGGTTCGGGAGGTAGACGATGAGGAAGGCGCCGAAGATGACGCCCAGTTTGTTGCCCTGACCACCGAGGACAACGGCGCACAGGAACAGCATCGAGTTGATGATGTTGAACGTCGGCGGCGCGACGTACTGCACCTGACCCGCGTAGAGCGCCCCGGACAGTCCGCCGATGGCCGCTCCGATGACGAAGGCCCACAGTTTGAACCGGAAGGTGTTGACGCCCATGACCTCCGCGGCGTCCTCATCCTCGCGGATGGCGACCCACGCCCGGCCCACCCGGCTGCGTTCGAGGTTGCCGACCAGGATCAGCAGGCCGACGATCAAGCACGAGACCCAGCCAGAACCACCAGGTGCCGTAGTTGGCGTGTCCCGGAGGAGTTTCCGCTGGAGAACACCCCCTCGGGCAGTTTCGGCGGTCTCGCCCACCCGGGGGAAGGCGACCTCGTTCAGGCCGCGGGGCCCGTTGGTGATGCCGGCCAGGTTGTCGGCCAGCAGGCGGATGATCTCGCCGAATCCGAGGGTGACGATCGCCAGGTAGTCGCCGCGCAGCCGCAGCGTGGGGATACCGAGGATCAGCCCGGCCATCGCCGTGACGGCCATCGCGATCGGCACACACGCCAGCCAGGCCCAGTTCTCGGGAACCACCCCGCGCCGATTCTGTTCCACGGGCTGTCCGGGCTGGTCAGCAGCGCGACGGTGTAGGCGCCGACCGCGTAGAAGCCGACGTAGCCGAGGTCGAGCAGACCGGCCTGTCCGACAACGACGTTGAGGCCGATGGCGATGATCGCCACCATCGCGAACTGCGCCATGGTGCCGCCGAAGCTGATGCCCGAGGTGTTCAGGAACGGTGGCGGGAAGAGCGGCAGCAACGCCAACGCTCCGAACGCGATCACGCCGAAGCCCCACTTCTGGAACCGACTCAGCCCTGTCCACCACCGGCGCAGTCCGTCACCGGGTGCCAGCAGGTTGCTGCCCAGGAACCAAGTGCGCTGCGGTGCGTCATGCCCGCGCCTTACCGAGGCTCTCACCGAGGATGCCGGTCGGCCGGACCAGCAGCACCAGCACCAGCAGGACGAAGGCGACGACGTCGCGCCACTGGGTCCCGAACACCGCCTGCCCGTAGTTCTCCATGACGCCGAGCATCAGTCCGCCGAGCAGTGCCCCGCGCAGGTTTCCGATGCCGCCGAGCACCGCGGCCGAGAACGCCTTGATGCCCAGCAGGAAGCCGCCGGAGTAGATGATGCCCTGGGGTACCCGCAGGGTGTACAGCAGCGCGGCGGCGCCGGCGAGCATGCCGCCGATGAGGAAGGTCGTCATGATGATGCGTTCCCGGGACACCCCCATCAGCGTCGCGGTGGTGGGGTCCTGGGCGACCGCCCGGATGCCGCGGCCGAACTTGGTGCGATGGACGAACAGATAGGTCAGCCGGGCCAGCACCAGCGCCGAGCCGATGATCACCAGGGTGACGTTGGAAACCGATGCCCCGAAGATGTGGAACTGGGTCTTGGGCTGCACCAGGATGATCGGCTGCTGGGCGTTGCTTCCGCCGTAGCCCTTGAGGATCGTGGGCAGCACGAAGTGGACGAATTCCTGCAGCACGAACGACATGCCGATGGCGGTGATCAGGAAGGTCAGCGGCCGCGCATCGCGCCGCCGCAGCGGCCGGTAGGCGACCGCCTCCAATCCGACTGCGGCCACGCCGGATACCGCCATCGCGAACAGCATGGCGATGCCGAGGTACAGCACCGTCAGCCCGACCCCGAGGTTGTAGGCGTTGCCGCTCGGGGTGAACCCGAGGATCACGTCGAGGCAGAAGTACGCACCGAACATGCCGAGCATGAAGATCTCGGAGTGAGCGAAGTTGATCAGCCGCAGCACGCCGAATACCAGGGTGTAGCCGACGGCCACCAGCGCGTAGATCGCCCCCCAGGCCAGTCCGTCGATCGTCAACTGCCAGAAGCCGTTTCGCAGGTTCGCGACGTTGAAACCGATGTCACCGGCGAGGCAGGCGTACTGGCCCAGGCACTCGTGGATCATCGGTGGCGCGGGCTCCTTGCGTGTCGAACTCCAGCGATGAGCGCGTCCGGGACCCCGTTCGGTCCCGGACACGCCTCGCGACAGGCCTACTGAACCTTGTAGATCCAGATCAGGGTGGTGGTGAGTTCGCCGGTGTCGGTCCACTGGTACTTGCGGGCCACGCCCTGACCGTCGTACTTCCGCACGAAGTCCAGCAGGGCCTCACGGGTGATGGCGCCGGAGTCGATGCCCTTGGCCATGATGGTGCCCAGGTCGTAGCCCTCGGTGCTGTAGGTGCCGGGGGCCTGGCCGAACTTCTTGGTGTACTCGTCGGCGAAGGCTCCGGTGGCCGGCCCGCACGGGCAGGACAGCACGGCGTCCTTGGACGCCGAGCCGGCCTGCTTGACGAACTCCGGATCCTTGGTGCCGTCGGCGCTGGCGAACTTACCGGTGAAGCCGGCGTCACGCAGTTGCTGCACGAACGGCGCAGCCTCGGCGTAGTAGCCGCTGTAGAACACCGAGTCCGGCGACTGGCCCTTGACCTGAGTCACCGCGGCGGAGAAGTCCTTGTCGCCCTTCTTCACCGAGATGTTGCACGCCGCATCGGCAACCGGGCCGAGGGTGTCGCGGACGGCCTGGGCCAGGCCGGTGCCGTAGTCGGTGCTGTCGTCGACGACGCAGATCTTCTTGTCGCCGAGCGTGTTCTTCATGTAGTTCGCGACAGAGGGACCCTGCACACCGTCATTGGCCAGGCCGCGGAAGAACGTCTTCCAACCCTGTTCCGACAGCGTCACGTTGGTCGCCGATGCGGTGGCCGACACGCAGGCCGGCCTGGTCGAAGACGCCACCGGTGGCCTTGGTCTCACCGGAGAACGCCGGGCCGACCAGGCCGATGATCGAGGCGTCGTCGACGATCTGCGGGGCGATGGCGGTGGCCTTCTGCGGATCGCCTTCGGTGTCGAAGGTGCGCAGTTCGATCTGGCAGCCGGGGTTGGCGGCGTTGTGCTTGTCGAGCGCCAGCTGGACGCCGTTCTTGATGTTGATGCCCAGCGCCGCATCCGGGCCGTTGAGGGCCCCGGCCATGGCGATCTTCACCGGCGCGCAGGTGGCCTTTCCGTCACCGGCCGGGTCGACGGGCGTCGCACCGGCTTCGGGCTTGACCTCATTGCCGTCCTGGTCGATCTGGACCTGCTCGACGATCTTCAGATCGACCGGTGCGGCCGTCGCCGCCTCCGCCGATGAGCTGCCTGAGGCCGACTCGCTGCTGGGTGCGGCTTGCTTGCTGCAACCGGCGATGCCGAGCATCACCAGGGCTGCGGAACTCACTGCGATTGCATTCCGTGTCGCCCGACCGCGCACGTTTCACCTCCGGGTCAATTGTCACTGTCCGAGCATCAATCCGCAGGCCGCACTTGCCGGGCCTTCAACGTCGACGCTTCCGGTAGAACATAGCCAACCTCGGGCCGAAGTGCGCGTGGCGGTTCCGCGAAACGCCCTGCCTACGGCGGGAACGGTGCGTCTCCCCCGGGCCGCCGAGCGTCTCCAGAACCACTTCGGCGACGCGTTTCATGGTGGTGCGCTGATCCATCGCGGCCCGCTGAATCCAGGTGAACGCCTCGGGTTCGGTCATGGCGTGCTTGGCCTGCAGCAGTCCCTTGGCGCGCTCGATCAGCTTGCGGGCCTCCAGCCGGTCACCGAGGGTGGCCACTTCCCGCTCCAGCTGGGTGATCTCTTGGAACCGGCTCACGGCGACCTCGATCGCCGGGACCAGGTCGCTGATCGAGAACGGCTTGACCAGGTAGGCCATCGCGCCGGCGTCGCGGGCCTTTTCCACCAGGTCGCGCTGACTGAACGCGGTCAGTACGACCACCGGCGCGATCCGTTTGCCGCGATCTCCGCGGCGGCGTCGATGCCGTCGCGTCGCGGCATCTTGACGTCCATGATGACCAGGTCCGGTCGCAGGCTCTCGGCCAGTTCCACCGCCTCCTGGCCGTCGCCGGCCTCACCGACCACCTGGTAGCCCTCTTCGCGCAGCATCTCGGCGAGGTCCAGCCGGATCAGCGCCTCGTCCTCGGCGATCAGCACCCGTCGCGCAGCGGTGGGCGACGCCCCTCGCTGCTCGCCGTCGATTGAGCCCGTCATGCGGCCATTGTCGCGTGCCGTCGCGGTCTGAGGTGAAACGGGGCATGGACGGGTGCCGGTTCGCCGGGAACGCCATCAACTATCGTGGGACTCCGCGATGACGCGCCGCCCTCGTATCCCAACTGGCAGAGGAAACGGATTCAAAACCCGTGCAGTGTGAGTTCGAATCTCACCGAGGGCACCAAGAACTAACAGGGTAACGGCGGTTTCAACGAGCGGAGACCGGCGCGGGGCGGCCGATCGTAGGCAGCCAGTACGCAGGAGCTAACCGGTCAGACCGGCATGACGTTGGCTGTGCCGGTCATCCCCGACTCCTCCGACAAGCAGGTGAATGGCCCGCGGGCCTGCGCTCTGCCCCATCTCCGGCTTGGCGCTGCCGGGCGTGCCGACACACGTGCACTGCGCATTCCTTCGATCAGAGGAGGCCGACTCATCAGCGCAATCGGTGAACCGCCCGATGCCGCAGCACCTCTGCGCCCGGCAACGTTGCTGTCACCAAGCCAGGACAGCCCCGGCCACGCACCGCAGGAGAACATCATGAAGCGTTTCACCGTCTCGACAATGCTCGCCGCCGGCATCTTCGCAAGCCTGCTGGGCGCCTCAGCCGTCGCCCACGCCGATTGGGAAGACACCCAGGCGGCACCCAGTGATCCTGGCTACTACCACAGCTCCATCGGTATGCCTCACTACAACGACGTTCAGAGCCGGCCGGTGGTCATCCGCCATCGCTGATGGACGGCCCCGGGCAAAGCGTGTCCGCGTCGACTGCTGCGGGAACACTGATCACGCAATTCGTACCACTAACGCGCATGACAATTGGCGGGCAGTACGGTACCGCCAACAGCTTCGACTTCGCGGAAATGAGGAACGCCGATGCACAGCCCGACTATTCGACGGATGTCACTGTGGCTGAGCGCGCTGGCGCTCATCGCGATGGGCTCGCTGACCGCGTCGTGCAGTTCGCAGACCGAGAAGCCCGTCGAGACGCCGACTCCCAGTCAGAGCACCGTCGAGCCGAGTCCAACCCAAAAGGCCGTGCGCACCAATGTGACCCGCGCGCCCGACGCCGTATCGCCGGGCGGCGGCAACCCCGCCGTGCCGTGTGGGTTCGGACCGGCCGGTGGCGAACCGTGCACCAGGCACCACCGCTGAGCCGCTATCGCCAGCCGTCGGCGGCCTTCGCGGCCCGCAGCAGCTCGTCGCACAGGTCCCGCAGTTCTCGGCCGGCGCGCCTTCGTCGACCGCGGTCGCGACGTCCTCGGCGGCGCAGCGCACCTGATAGACCCGGTCGGACAGGTCGGCGGCCTCGTCGGCGGTCAGCACCACGGCGTCCTCGGGCACCGTGGTGCCCTTGACCATGGCCCGCTGCTCGTAGGCCCGCTGCCGGCAGGACTGCCGGCAGTACTGCCGGCGGCGGCCCATCCCGGTGTCGGCGACCTCGCGGCCGCACCAGCGGCACGGCTGGGGTCGGGCTGCGGGTCACGCCTCGACTGTAAACCGGCCGGGCGCGATGCCCGGTATCATGGGAAGTCGGGTCGGGAACCGCACCGGGTTGCGCGTTCCTCCGGACTGCCCATATCGCAGAGGAGAGTTGACGATGGCTGATCGTGTCCTGAGAGGCAGTCGGCTCGGAGCCGTGAGCTACGAGACCGACCGCAACCACGACCTGGCGCCGCGTCAGATCGCGCGCTACCGCACCGAGAACGGCGAGGAGTTCGAGGTTCCCGTTCGCCGACGACGCCGAGATCCCCGGCACCTGGCTGTGCCGCAACGGCCTGGAGGGCACCCTGATCGACGGCGAACTGCCCGGAGCCCAAGAAGGTCAAGCCGCCCCGGACGCACTGGGACATGCTGCTGGAGCGCCGTTCGGTCGAGGAACTCGAGGAACTGCTCAAGGAGCGCCTGGACCTGATCAAGACCAAACGCCGCGGGCTGACCGCTAGCGCGTCGCCCGGCGGCCCTTCACCCGGCCGCCGATCCCCCACTGGGCGACCTTGAGCATCGCCTCGCGAATGTTGGACCCGCTCATCTTCGACACCCCGAGTTCACGTTCGGAGAAGGTGATCGGCACCTCGGCGACGGTGAACCCGTTGTTGATGGTCCGCCAGGTCAGGTCCACCTGAAAGCAGTAGCCCTTGGAGTCGACGGTGTTCAGGTCGAGTCTTCTCCAGCACCTCACGCCGGTAGGCGCGGTACCCCGCGGTGATGTCGTGGATGTCCGACGCCCAGCAGCACCCGCGAGTAGGTGTTGGCCGTCTTGGACAGCACCAGCCGGCGGTGCGGCCAGTTACGCACCGTCCCGCCGTCGACGTAGCGCGAGCCGATCGCCAGGTCCGCACCGTCGTCGATCGCGTCGAGCAGGCGATACAGCTGTTCGGGGGCGTGGCTGCCGTCGGCATCCATCTCGACCAGGACGTTGTAGCCGCGTTCCAGGCCCCACGCGAAAGCCGCCAGGTACGCCGCGCCCAGCCCGTCCTTCGCGGTGCGGTGCATGACGTGGATCCGGTCGGGGTCGGCCAGCGCCAGCTCGTCGGCGAGGTCGACCGGTGCCGTCGGGGCTGCCGTCGTCGACGACGAGGACGTGGACGTCGGGACGCGCCTTGCGCACCCGGCCCACGATCAGCGGCAGGTTCTCCAGCTCGTTGATAGGTGGGGATGATCACCAGGGTGCGCTGGCTGGGGCGCTCGACGGCCCTCCCCGCGGCTGCCGCGGCGGCCTTTCTGGCCTTGCCCTGGGTACTCATGCGACTCCTTCGTCGGCGGCGTCCATGCGGACACCGGAGGTGCTACGCCGGCTGCGCAGGGGCCGCGCGAAACCTCCCATTCTGCAGCATCGCGGCCACCGATCGCGGCGACCGCGGCGGCGACCAGCAGCCATTGCACCGCGGACCGTCCATCGGGTGGCCGGGGTGAGGGTTGTCCGCAGCCGCACCGGCACATCGAGGTAGGCCGGGGTGAAGAACGCGGTCCGGGCGGTCTCGCTGCCGTCCGGCGCGATGACCGCGCTGATGCCGGTGGTTCCGACGACGATCACGTCGCGGTCGAGTTCGACCGCCCTGAGCTTGGCGAATGCCAGCTGCTGCTCACTCATGGCCTGGTCGAAGGTGGCGTTGTTGGTGGGCACGGCCAGCACCTGGGCGCCGTTGCGAACCGACTGGCGCAGCGCGCGGTCGAAGATGACCTCCCAGCAGGTCGCCACCCCGACCGGGACGCCGGCGGCCTGCACGACGCCGCTGCCGCTACCCGGGACGAAGTAGCCGGCCCGTTCGGCATAGGACGACAACCGGGCGAAGAACGACCGCCAGGGCAGGTACTCGCCGAAGGGCTGGACGATCTGTTTGTCGTGCCGTTCCCCCGGCCCGGTGACGGGGTCCCACACGATCACGGTGTTGGACGCCGCCGGGTTGTCCGGGGTGGCCTCCGGACGGGCGAGGACCGCACCGACCAGGATCGGCACCCCGATGGCCCGTGCGGCGAGATCGATTTGCCGGGCGGCGTCGGTGTTGGCGATCGGGTCGATGTCCGAGGAGTTCTCCGGCCAGATGACGAACTGTGGCTGCGGCGCCCGACCGGCTTTCACGTCCTCGGCCAGTTGCAGGGTCTGCTGGACGTGATTGTCCAGAACGGCGCGACGCTGACTGTTGAAGTCCAGACCCAGCCGCGGCACGTTGCCCTGGACAGCAGCGACGGTGACGGTGGGCTCGTCGCCGCCGCCCGACGCCGCGCCGCGGACCGCGGGGCCGGCCAGCACGGTGAGCAGCACCACCACGCTCAGACACGCGGCGGGGAGAGCCAGGTGGCGGCGGGCGGGACGCGGAGCGCGGGGAGCGCGCAGCCGCCCGACGGTCTCGACCGCCAGCGCGCACAGCGAGGTGGCGACCAGCATCACCGCGAAGGACACCAACGGCGCACCCGCCCAGTGCGCCAACATCAGAAACGGCCCGTTGGACTGACTGAAAGCCGTCACTCCCCAGGGAAAGCCGCCGAACGGCACGCTTGACTTGAGCCATTCCTGCATCGACCACAGACACGCCAGCCACAGCGGCCATCCCGGCAGCCGGGCCACCACAACCGCGAAGATGCCGAATACCGCCGGAAACAGGGCCTGCAGAAGCGCCAGCGCCACCCAGGGCCCGGCGCCCACCAGCCCGCTGATCCACGGCAGCAGCGGTAGATAGAAGGCGAGGCCGAACAGCAGGCCGTACCCGAATCCGCCGGCCAGGGTGATGGTCGGCCGGATCAGCACCCAGGTGAGCAGCGCCAGCGCCGGTATCGCCGCCCACCACCAGCCGACGGGCGGGAAGCTGACGCAGAACAGCAACCCCGCCAGCACGCTGAGGCTCAGCCGCGTCAGCCGCGGCAGCACTACGGAGTCCAGCGTTGCCAACCGCGGGTTCGGTGGTGCCGTGTCGATGGCGTCGGCCCGGTCAGCCATGGATGACGACACCCCGATGCACCGTCTGCCGGCACCGTGGTGACGGATCCCCGGGATCCAGACCGGGCAGCGCGGGCACCCGCGAGCGCGGGTCGGTGGACCAGCGCTGGACGGCATCGGCGGGCGCGCTGACATCGAGGTCGCCGGTCTCCCAGACCGTGTACGAGGCGGGGGCGCCGGGCACCAGCGTGCCGGTGAGGCCGTCTTTGACCCCGCCGGCCCGCCAGGCTCCACGGGTGGCGGCGGCGAACGCGGCGCGGGCCGAGATGGCGCTGCCCGGGGTGCGATGGTGGCTGGCGGCGCGCACCCATGACCAGGGATCAATGCTGGTCACGGGGGTATCCGAGCCGAACGCCAGGGGCACGCCTGCCGATGCTAACAGCGCCAGCGGGTTGAGCCCGGCCGCACGTTGCGGGCCGAGGCGACGCGCGTACATGCCGTCCGCGCCGCCCCACAGCGCGTCGAAGCTCGGCTGCACGCTGCCGACGATCCCCCAGCTGCCGAGCTTGGCGGCCTGCTCGGCCGACACCATCTCCAGATGCTCCAGACGGTGCCCGCATCGGGCGACGGCCGGCGCGCCGAATCGCTCGACGACGCCGCCCAGGGCCTCGACGACGACGCCGCACCGCCGCGTCGCCGATCACGTGGAATCCCGCGGTGACGCCGGCCTCGGTGCACGCGGCGAGGTGACTCGGAGATCGTTGCGGCGTCGAGGTATTCGTTACCCGTGCACTCCGGTGCATCGGCATACGGTTCGCACAGCCACGCGGTGCGCGACCCCAGCGCGCCATCGACGAAGAGATCACCCGCCAGCCCGCGTGCCCCCGTCGCGTCCACGAGCGCCCGGGCCTGCGCGGCGCTGGACACCGCCTCGCCCCAGTAGCCGATGACCTCCACCCCGTGCTGCATGACGCGAAGTTCCTGCCAGTCGTCCGCCCCGCCGATATCCGGGCCGGCGCACTCGTGCACGGCGACGATGCCGGCTGCCGCGGCGGCATCCAGGGCTGTCCGGCGGGCGTCGTCGCGCTGCTGCCAGGTGAGCAGGCGGCGGGCTTCGGCGCGGACCAGGTGATGGGCGGTGGCCGACAGCGGCGCCTGCGGATCGAACCCACCGACCGCCGACAGCCCGGGAACCAGCCCGCGCAGGGCACTCGACGCCGCGGCGGAGTGGACGTCGATCCGGGTCAGGTAGGCCGGCAGGGCGCCGACCACGCCGTCGACCTCGGCGGTCGTCAGCGGGCGCGGCCACTCGGTGTCGTCCCACCCGTGCCCCCAGACCGGCTGGCCGGGATGGGCGGCGACGTGGGCGGCGATCAGTTGCAGGCAGTGCTCGGGGCTTGCAGCGGCGCCGAGGTCCAGCCCGGTCAGGCGCAGCCCGGTGGCGGTCAGGTGGACGTGGCTGTCGACGAAGGCCGGGGCGACGAACGCGCCGTCGAGGTCGACGATCTCGGCATCGGGGAACTGTTCCCGCCCGACGGCGTCGCTGCCCAGCCAGACCACCACACCGTCGCGAACGGCCATGGCGGTGGCATCGGGGTGCGACGGGCTGTAGATCCGGCCGCCCCGCAGCAGTGTGGTCACGCAGACCAGTCTGTCGGTCAGCCGCCGATGCGGCGGGCGATCACCGCGCGAGTCGGCCCGCGGCCCTCAACCGGCTCCTCGATGACCTCGCCGTCGATGTAGTCGCCGCGGTTCATCCTGTTCATCACCGGGTCGAGGTCGAGCGCGCCGACCCCCCGCATGACCGACCGGTTGAGCACGGTGGATGCCAGCGGGCGCATCGCCGCCCGGGTCGGTGGCGCCAGCATCAGCGCGCCGGCGGCGGTGCTGACCACGCCGGGAAGAAACACCAGGAACGAGCCCAACCCCACCAACACGCCGTCGGTCACCGCGGCCTGCGGATCCCTGCGGCGCCGGCGGAGGGATCCGACCTGGCCCCTGAGCTGTGACGCGGCGAGCACCACGCCCGCCATGAACGTCGCGGCCAGCACGAGCAGGGTCCAGCCCAGCCCGAAAGCCCAGGTCAGCAGAAGCACTGCGGCCAATTCGACGGCGGCGTAGATCGCGGCGTACCGCAGGAGTGGTCGCATCACCATGTCCTGTCCAACGCCCCGGGAGCGGGGCTGGTTCCGGTTTCGGATCACGATTGCGTCAAATATCGGCCGATCACCGGGCGGCGACGGCTCAGGCCGGCCGGATCTCCAGGCCGACGGTACGCCCGGCCCCGCCACGCAACTTGGAGAAGAACGTGAAGATCTTCCCGACGATCCCGTAGCGCTTGTTGATGGCCCGGTAGACGGCCTCGGTGTGCGAGTCGTCCAGCACCGTCGCCGTCGCCTCGATCGTCTCGCCCTTGACCCTGCCCTTCATATCGCAGACCGCCAGGGTGACCCGCGGGGTGTTGCGGATGCGCTTGACCTTCCACGAGTTCTTCTCGGTGATCACCACCGCGCGGTCGCCGTCGCGGGCGATCCAGATCGGGGTGGGCTTGGGCCGGCCGTCCTTGGTGAAGGTGGTCAGCAGCACGTACTGGGCCCTGGTCACGGTATCGAAGGACACATCGTCGGAAGCGGCAGCCATGAGGCCAACCTACCTAACGCGCCTCCAACTCCCCCTCGGTCTCCAGCAGCACCTCGCGCAAGCCGCGCAGGGTCGACGGCTCCGGGTCCTGCCACAGTCCACGGCCCGCCGCCTCCAGAAGCCGCTCGGCCATCCCGTGCAGGGCCCACGGATTGGACTCCGAGAGGAACTTGCGGTTCTGCGGATCCATCACGTACTGCGCCGTGAGTTCTTCGTACATCCAGTCGGCCATCACCCCGGCGGTGGCGTCGTAGCCGAACAGGTAGTCCACGGTCGCCGCCATCTCGAAAGCGCCCTTGTAGCCGTGCCGGCGCATCGCGGCCATCCACCGCGGGTTGACGACCCGGGACCGGAACACCCGCGTGGTCTCCTCGGACAGTGTGCGGGTGCGCACCGCCTCGGGCCGGGTGTTGTCGCCGATGTAGGCCGCCGGCGCCTGACCGGTCAGCGCGCGGACGGTGGCGACCATGCCGCCGTGGTACTGGAAGTAGTCGTCGGAGTCGGCGATGTCGTGCTCGCGGCAGTCGGTGTTCTTGGCCGCCACCACGATCCGGCGGTACTGCTGGCGCATGTCCTCCACCGCCGTCCTCCCGTCGAGGCCGCGGCCGTAGGCGAAGCCTCCCCACGCGGTGTAGACCTCGGCGAGGTCGGCGTCGTCGCGCCAGTTGCGGCTGTCGATCAGCTGCAGCAGCCCGGCGCCGTAGGTTCCGGGTTTCGAGCCGAAAATCCTTGTGGTGGCGCGCCGTTCGTCACCGTGCTCGACGAGGTCGGCGGTGACGTGGGCGCGGACGTAGTTGAGGTCGGCCGGCTCGTCGAGGGCCGCCACCAGCCGGACCGCGTCGTCGAGCATGGTGACCACGTGCGGGAAGGCGTCGCGGAAGAAGCCGGAGATCCGGACGGTGACGTCGATGCGCGGCCGGCCCAGTTCGGCGAGCCCGATCACGTCGAGATCCACCACCCGCCGGGAGGCCTCGTCCCACACCGGGCGCACCCCGAGCAGGGCCAGCACCTCGGCGATGTCGTCTCCGGAGGTTCGCATCGCCGAGGTGCCCCAGACCGAGAGCCCGACCGAGCGGGGCCACTCGCCGTGGTCGGCGCGGTAGCGGTCCAGCAGCGAATCCGCCATGGCCACACCGGTTTCCCAGGCCAGCCGCGACGGCATGGCCTTGGGGTCCACCGAGTAGAAGTTGCGCCCGGTCGGCAGCACGTTGACCAGTCCGCGCAGCGGTGAGCCGGACGGCCCGGCCGCGATGTAACTGGCCGTCCAGTGCCCGCAGCACCTGCTCGATCTCGCCCGACGTGCCGGCCAGCCGGGGGACCACCTCTTCGGCGGCGAAGCGCAGGATCGCGCCGACGGCCGGATCGTCGGTGATGCCGTCCACGGCTGCGGCGTCCCACCCGGTTGCCTGCAGTGCGGCCAGCAGGTCCCGGGCGCGCTGCTCGGCGTCGTCCACGTCGCTGCGCTCGTCGCTGCCGTCCTCGGACAGGCCGAGGGCCTGGCGCAGTCCGGGCAGGTGCCGCTCGCCGGCGAACAGTTGCCGAGCGCGCAGGATGGCCAGCACCAGGTCGAGTTGGGCCTCGCCGACCGGGGCTGCGCCGAGAATGTGCAGGCCGTCGCGGATCTGGACGTCCTTGATCTCACAGAGCCAGCCGTCGACATGGAGCAGCATGTCGTCGAAGTGGTCGTCCTCGGGCCGCTCGGCCAGACCGAGGTCGTGGTCCATCTTCGCCGCGCGCATCAGTGTCCAGATCTGCTGGCGGATGGCGGGCAGTTTGGCCGGGTCGAGGGTGGCGATATTGGCGTGTTCGTCGAGCAGTTGCTCCAGCCGCGCGATGTCGCCGTAACTCTCGGCCCGCGCCATCGGCGGAATGAGGTGGTCGACGAGCACCGCGTGTGCGCGGCGCTTGGCCTGGGTGCCCTCCCCCGGATCGTTGACCAGGAACGGGTAGATCAGCGGCAGGTCGCCGAGGGCCGCATCGGTGCCGCACGCCGCCGACATGCCGACGGTCTTGCCGGGCAGCCACTCCAGGTTTCCGTGCTTGCCCAGGTGCACGACGGCATGCGCCCGGAACTCGTGCCGCAGCCACAGGTAGGTGGCCAGATAGTGGTGGCTGGGCGGCAGGTCGGGGTCGTGATAGATGGCGACCGGCTTTTCGCCGAAGCCGCGCGGCGGTTGCACGATGATGACCAGGTTGCCGGATTGCATTGCCGCGACGACGATTTCGCCGTCCGGGTCGACGCTCCGATCGCAGAACAGCTCCCCCGGCGGTGGGCCCCAGTGTTCGACGACGGCGCCGGCCAGGTCGGCGGGTAACGCGGCGAACCACTCGCGGTAGCGGGCGGCGGGGATGCGGATCGGGTTGCCGGCCAACTGGCCGTCGGTGAGCCAGTCCGGGTCCTGCCCGCCGCGTTCGATGAGGGCGTGCATGAGGGCGTCCCCATCGCCGGAGGCGACGATCGAACTCACCTCGCCGGCGGCGGGATCCCGCGCCTCGCCGATGTCATAGCCGTTGTCGCGCAACGCCTTCAGCAACGCGATGGCACTGGCCGGGGTGTCCAGGCCCACGGCATTGCCGATCCGGGAGTGCTTGGTGGGGTACGCGGAGAACACCAGCGCGACGCGCTTGTCCGGGGGCGCGACCCGGCGCAACCGGGCGTGGTTGACGGCCAGTCCCGCGACCCGGGCGCAGCGCTCCGGGTCGGGCACATAGGAGATCAGTCCGTCGTCGTCGATCTCCTTGAAGGAGAACGGGACGGTGATGATCCGGCCGTCGAATTCCGGGACGGCCACCTGGGTGGCGACGTCCAGGGGGCTCAGACCGTCGTCGTTGGCGGCCCAGCGCTCCCGCGAACTCGTCAGGCACAACCCCTGCAGGATCGGGATATCCAGGGCGGCAAGGTGTCTGACGTCCCAGCCGTCATCCGCGCCGCCCGCCCCCGCGGCGGCCGGGGTGGCTCCCCCGGCAGCCAGCACGGTGACCACCAGGGCATCGGATCTGCCCAGCAGCTCCAGCAGGTCGGGGTCGGGGCTGCGCAGCGACGTGCAGTACACCCGCAGCGGGCGTCCGCCGGCCTGCGCGATCGCCGAGCACAGCGCATCGACGTAGGCGGTGTTGCCGGCCAGGTGCTGGGCGCGGTAGTACAAGACCGCGATGGTCGGGCGGCTCGGGTCGTCGCAACCCTCGCAGCCCGCGCAGCGGCGATCCGGCACTCCCCACGACGGCGTGGCCACCGGCGGCGCGAAGCCGAATCCCGTCATCAGCAGGGTGTCGCAGAGAAAGGCGTAGAGCTGGCCGAGATTCGGTACGCCGCCGGAAGCCAGGTAGGCGTGGGTCTGCAGGGCGATACCGGCCGGCACCGTGGAGCGCTGCATCAGATCGGCGTCGGGGGCCTGCTCGCCGCTGACCACCACCACCGGCCGCCCGCTGCCCACACAGGCGTCGATCCCGTCCTGCCAGGCCCGGTATCCGCCGAGGATGCGCACCACGACGATGTCGGCGCCGGCCAGCAGGCCGGCGAGTTCCCCGTCGACCAGCCGGGACGGGTTGGCCAGGCGGAAATTCCCGCCGCTGCCGCGCGCGGTGATCAGGTCGGTGTCCGAGGTCGACAGCAGCAGGACTTCGGGATTCGGGGCCGGCACCTGTTATTCGTACCTAACCCGGCGGCTGCCGGTCGCCAGTGGGGTCCGGGATGGCGCCGGTACGGTCGTCGGCCAGCAGTGGCAGCGCCACCACGATCAGCACGCCGGCCATGATCGCCGGGGCCAGCAGCGGAATCCAGCTCACCGGCACCGCCACCGCGGTGGCGGCCAGGCCGGCCACGGTGAAACCGACCAACCCGGCCACCGTCGGCACGGTCAGCGTGACCGCGGCGCTTCCGACCGCGTGCCGGGCGAGCAGATAGGCGGCCGACGACATCCCGGAGACCGCGGCGAACAAGGCCGGCGGATCCGACAGTGCCAGGCCGGCGATGCTGAGCAGCACCGCCGCCGTCGCCGCCCGCCGGTCGAACACGCCCACCGCCACCGCGACCAGCGCCAGTCCCAGCACCGCCAGCACCATCGGGCCGGCGGTGGCTGCCGCGGTCACCACCATGAGCATCCCGAACGCCGGCCCGAACACGGAGGGATTCACCGGCGCCTCCTGGCGGCCGCGATCCGGCCGGCGTCGGGCATCAGACGCATCGCCGCCTCCAGGGGGAGTTCCGACGGCCAGGCCACCACCTCGACGCCGACCACCCGCATGTCCCGGTACATCGCGCTGCGCTGCAGCGCCCACATCCGCGTGATGACCGGATCCAGATCGTCGCCCGGTTCCAGTTCGTTCAGGGGACAGCCGTCCAGCACGTCGACCACCACCACGATGTGGCCGCGCCGGGCCAGGTCGATCAGCGCCAGCCCGAATTCCCCGTCGAGCAGGGTGGAGAAGGCGACGACGACCGCGCCCGGCGGGAGTGCGGTACGCGGGGCGACGGTGCCGGTCATGGTCTGGTAGCCCGCCCCGGCGCCCAGCACGGTGTCGAGAACCCGATAGAACTGCCGCTGGCCGATATCGGGCCCCAGCCAGCGCGGCTGCTGGCTGCCCAGCCCGACCACCCCGGCCCGGTCGCCGCTGCGCAGGGCCGACTGCACCACCTGGACGGCACCCTCCACCGCCCGCTCGGTCGCCGCCGTGGCGGGACCCGGGGGCTGGCCGCTGAGGTCGAGCACGACCACCACATCCACCGAACGGTCGGTGAGCCGCTGGGTGACGTGCAGGCTGCCGCGGCGGGCACTGACCGACCAGTTGACGGTGCGCAACTGGTCGCCGGGAACGTAGGGCCGGATGTCGGCGAATTCGACACCGGGGCCGATGTGCCGGGTCAGGTGGGTGCCGAGCCGGTCGAGCATGTCCGAGCGCGGCAGCGGAGTCCCGGCGGTCGGCGCCCGGGGGAAGACGAAGACGTCGGCGATGTCCACCGATCCGGTCGCGGCCAGCAGTCCCCCGGGGGCCACGGCATCCACCCGGGCCGCCAGCGGGTAGCGGCCCCAGCGCGACGCGGAGGCCACCACGGTGCACCGGGATGTTCCCGAGCCGTCCGGCACCGCCTCGGTCTGCATACCCGCCGGCGCGCTGACCGACAGGGTGTGCGCCGCACCGTCGGTCGCGGCGGCGGACAGTTCCACCCGGGTGCTGACCTCCTCCCCCTCGAAACACCGCATCAGATCGGGTGCCGACCGCACCGACATCGGCGACACCGGCCGCTGCCAGCCGACCGTGGACAGCACACCGAACAGCGGGGCTGCGAAGGCGATCAGCTGCCAGCGGCCGGAGATCAGCGCCGCGGCGAGCGCGGCCGCCGCGCAGATCAGCAGCGTTCGCGCCAATGGGGTTGTCCGCCAGTGCAACTGGACGTCAACCTCGCGGACGTCGGCCATCTGTCTAGCCGGGTGTCCGGGGCGCGGGCAGCTTCTTGAGCAGTTGCTCGACCACATCCGAACCGTGCATGCTGCGCACCCACATCTCCGGGCGCAGACTGATCCGATGGCCGAACGCGGCCACCGCCAGAGCCTTGACGTCCTCGGGCGCCACGTAGTCACGTCCGCTCAGCAGGGCGCGCGCCCGGGCCAGTTGCACGAGGTCGAGTTCGGCGCGCGGACTGGCGCCGACGACCACCTGCGGGTGGCTGCGGGTGGCCACCGCCAGTGCCACCACGTAGCGCAGCACGTCGTCGTGGACGGTGACCTGTTCCACCGACTCCTGCATGGCCAGCAACTGGTCGGCGTCGACGACCTCACCGATCACCGCCTCGGCCGACCCGCGCTCCAGACGGCGCCGCAGCATCGAGGTCTCCTCGGCCTCGCTGAGGTATTTCAGCCCGACCTTGACCGCGAACCGGTCGAGCTGGGCCTCCGGCAAGGGGTAGGTGCCCTCGAACTCGATCGGGTTCTCGGTGGCGATGACGGTGAACGGCTCAGGCAGGCGGTGGGTTTCGCCGTCGATGCTGACCTGACCCTCGGCCATCGCCTCGAGCAGGGCGGCCTGCGTCTTGGGCGGGGTCCGGTTGATCTCGTCGGCCATCAGCAGGTTGGCGAAGATGGGGCCGCGCCGGAACTCGAACTGCCCGGAGCGCATGTCGTAGATCGTCGAACCGAGCAGATCGGCGGGCAGCAGGTCGGGGGTGAACTGCACCCGGGTGAAGCGCAGGCCCAGCGCGGCGGCGAACGACCGGGCGATCAGGGTCTTGCCCATCCCGGGCAGGTCCTCGATCAGCACATGGCCGCGGGCCAGCACGGTGGTCAGAATGAGGGTGAGCGCGGCCCGCTTTCCGACGACGGCGCGTTCCATCTCGTCGAGCACCGCCTCGCACAACTCGGTGGTCCGGGTGGCTGAGGTGGTCATGCGTGTTCCAGTCGCTCGAGGATGGTGTCCAGGGTGGCGCGGCCCGGTGCGGGGTCGTTGCGGCGGGCCGGTGAGACGTTCTGCGGGTCCACCCACTGCCACAGGTCCTCGCCGAAGAGCAGTCGTCCGGCCGCCGCCACCGCGGCGGGCTCCTTCTGCCGGGTCGCCTGCAGGAAGTCGCGGGCCAGTTTGGGCCGCAGGTAGCGGTCCCATTCGCCGCGGGTGGCGTCGGCCCACTGCAGCAACGCCTCGGTCTGCGACTTCCAGCGATACAGCGGCTCCAGCGCCGGGTCGGTGGTGGCCTCGTCCTGCGCGGCGGCCCGGACACCGGCGAGGTTGCCGCGCACCTGCAGGGCGAACAGTGCCACCGCCGCACCGGCGGCCGGCAGCGCCCAACGCCAGCCGACGAGCACCCCGACGACTTCGGCGATCAGCACGCCCAGGAAGCCGCCGGCCAGAATCCGGCTCACACCGGGCTCCGGAGTTCGTCGAGGACCGAGCGCAGCGCACGTTCGGCCGCGCGCCGGTGCTGCTCGGTCATCACGTGCGTGCTGAATCGGGCCTCGGTGAACAGCGCGACCAGTTCCGAGGCGCTCGCGGGGCTCAGCGTCCGGTTGCCGACGGCGCGGGCCAGGACCTCCGAGGGGGTGTCGGAGGCCTGTGGGGCGGCGTCCGGGGCGACGGCCAGGCCCTGTTCCATCGCCGCGTAACAGGCGATGATCGCTTCCCGCGGTGCCAGATTCGGGTTCGCGACTTCGGCCAGTCCGCGTTCGGCCGCCGCCGCGAGCGGCTCGGCGGCGTCCTGCGCGGGCGGTGCGGCACCGCCGCTCACCGGCGCCGGTTGCGGGCCGGTGCGGCGCAGGCCGGAAACGACGGTGGCGACGACGGTCATCACCACCAGGGCGGCGGTGGCGGCCATCAGCAGGCGGTAGGTGTCCCCGCTCTTGGCCGGCGATCCCGCCGGCGCCGTCGCCGACGGCGCGATGTCCGCACTGTCGGGCATATCCGGGGGCATGGTCAGTTGTCCGGACGGGGGTCCCAGTCCGAGCCGGTTCAGGACGACGACGGCGAGCAGCCACACGATCAGCAGACCGAGTGCGATCAGACCCAGTCGCAGGTGCCAGCGGCCTCGGACACCACGCGGGCCCTCGGGGAACTCCTGCGGCGCCGGCCGCGGCGGCCCGGAACGCCGGTTGAACATCGCGATCGCCATCACCAGCATCGAGACGCTGAGCAGAGCGATCATTCCCACCGTGGAGGCCGGACTGTCGGCAGCGGGGTCGCGCGGCGTGGCTTGCGGGACCGGAATCCGGCCACGCATCGTCACCCCGGCAGCGAGCAGCAGCCCGAGCAGGACGGCCACCCGTCCCACGGGTCTGCGTGCTCCCGCACCGCGTGTAATGGCCGTCGCGCTCCCCTCGGAGATTTCCACCGGTGCTGTCCATGGTGTCACGGGCGCCGCCGTACCGTGGGCGGGTGAGCAGGACCCGCGACGAGGACGCATGTCCCGGGGCGCTGCAGGTTCATCAGGCCGCCGACGGAGCGCTGGCCCGCATCCGGCTCCCCGGCGGGATGATCAGCCCCGCCGCGCTGACCGCCCTGGCCGACGCCGCCGACCGGTTCGGCGGCGGGACGCTGGAATGCACCGCCCGCGGCAACCTGCAGATCCGCGGTATCGGTGACCCCACCGCGGTCGCCGAAGCGGTCGCCGACGCCGGGTTGCTGCCCTCGGCGAGCCATGAGCGGGTGCGCAACATCGTCGCCTCGCCGCTGTCGGGCCGGGTCGGCGGACTGGCCGATGTCCGGCCGTGGGTGGGCGAGTTGGACCGCGCTATCCAGGCCGACCCCGAACTCGCGCGACTGCCCGGACGGTTCTGGTTCGGCCTCGACGACGGCAGCGGCGATGTTTCCGGCCTGGCGGCCGACGTCGGGGTGCATGTCGTGTCCTCGGCGGGGAGGCGGCGCTGCTGCTGGCCGGCCGCGACACCGGTGTCCGGGTGACCCTGGACGATGCGGTGTCCGCCCTGGTCGCCGTGGCCCGCCGGTTCGCCGAGATTCGTGGACCTGCCTGGCGGGTCAGCGAATTGACCGAGCCGCACGCCCTGCTGAGCGGGTTCGACCGAGCCACCGACGCCGGCCGCCGGTTCCCGCCCGCTCGACCCCCCGTCGGCTGGATCGAACAGGACCGGCCCGGACAGGTCGCGCTGGGCGCCGCGGTCCCCCTCGGCGTGCTCACCGCACGGCAGGCCCGGTTCGTGGCTGCCATCGACGCACCGGTGGTGATCACCCCCTGGCGTTCGCTCGTGGTCGCCGACCTGACCGAGGCCGTCGCCGACACCGCACTGCGGGTGCTGGCACCCCTGGGCCTGGTGTTCGACGACACCTCCCCCTGGCTGACGGTCAGCGCCTGCGTCGGCAGCCCCGGGTGTGAGCGGTCACGCGCCGACGTGCGGGCCGAGGCCGCCCGCGCGGCCGCATCGGGCACCGCCGGGGGTCCGGTGCACTACGTGGGCTGCGAACGCGCCTGCGGCAGACCGCCGTCCGGCACCGTCCTGGTGGCAACCGGAGAGGGTTTTCAGCCGCTGGTCCGGCCGACCGTAGGGTGAGCCTGTGCTCGAGTACATCCGCGACGCCGCCGAGATCTACCGGCAGTCGTTCGCGACGATCCGGGGCGAGGCCGACCTGGCCCGGTTCCCCGAGGACGTCGCGCGGGTGGTGGTGCGGATGATCCATACCTGCGGGCAGGTCGATCTGACCGAGCACGTCGCCTTCACCCCCGACGTGGTGAGCACCACCCATGCCGCGCTGGCCGCGGGCGCACCCATCCTGTGCGACTCCTCGATGGTGGCCGCCGGGATCACCGCGGCGCGCCTGCCCGCCGGCAACCAGGTGGTGTCCCTGGTCGCCGACCCGCGGGCTCCCGAACTGGCCGAGCGGCTGGGCACCACCCGCTCGGCAGCCGGTGTCGCCCTGTGGGCCGACCGGCTCGGCGGTGCGGTGCTGGCCATCGGCAACGCCCCGACGGCGCTGTTTCAGCTGCTGGAGCTGATCGACGACGGCGCGCCGGCCCCGGTGTCGGTGCTCGGCGGGCCGGTCGGGATTCGTCGGCTCGGCGCAGTCCAAACAGCAGCTCGTCGACGATCCGCCGGGGCATGGACTATCTGGTGGTGCTGGGCCGTCGCGGCGGCAGCGCGATGGCCGCCGCCGCGGTGAACGCGATCGCGAGCGAACCCGAATGAGGCTTGCCGGATGAGCGGAACTCTGTTCGGCGTCGGGCTGGGCCCCGGCGATCCGGAACTGGTGACCGTCAAGGCGGCCCGGGTGATCGGCGACGCCGACGTCGTCGCGTATCACAGTGCGCGCCATGGCCGTAGCATCGCCCGCCGGATCGCCGAACCGTATCTTGCGCCCGGCCAGATCGAGGAGCACCTGGTCTACCCGGTGACCACCGAGGCCACCAACCATCCCGGCGGGTACGCCGGCGCGATGGAGGACTTCTACATCCAGGCCGCCGCACGGATCGCCGCTCATCTTGACGCCGGCCGCGACGTCGCCCTGCTGGCCGAGGGCGACCCGCTGTTCTACAGCAGCTACATGCACATGCACACCCGGCTCACCGAGCGCTTCAACGCCGTCATCATTCCCGGCGTGACGTCGGTCAGCGCGGCGTCGGCGGCGACCGGCACACCGCTGGTGACCGGCGACGAGGTGCTGACGGTGCTGCCGGGGACGCTGCCGGTGGCCGAGTTGGCGCGCCGGCTGGCCGACACCGACGCCGCGGTGGTGATGAAGCTGGGCAGGACCTATCCCCAAGTGCGGGAGGCGCTTTCCCTGTCGGGTCGGCTCGACGATGCGGTGTACGTCGAGCGGGCGAGTACCGCGGGGCAGCGGGTGATGCCCGCTGCCGAGGTCGACGACGGCGACGTGCCCTACTTCTCGCTGGCGATCCTGGCCGGCCGCCGCCGGGCGGACGCCCGTCCCGGCACCGTCGCCGTCGTCGGCCTGGGGCCCGGCGACACCGACTGGATGACACCGCAGAGCCGCCGCGAGGTGGCCGCGGCCACCGACCTCATCGGCTACCGGCCCTACCTCGACCGGATCGCACCCCGCCCGGGCCAGCGCCGGCATCCCTCGGACAACACCGACGAACCGCAGCGCGCCCGGCTGGCCTGCGAACTGGCCGAGCAGGGCCGTGCCGTCGCGGTGGTGTCCTCCGGGGATCCCGGCGTATTCGCCATGGCCACCGCGGTTCTCGAGGAGGCCAAGCAGTGGCCCGGAGTCGAGGTGCGGGTGATCCCGGCGATGACGGCCGCCCAAGCCGTCGCCAGTCGGGTCGGCGCACCGCTCGGTCACGACTACGCGGTGCTGTCGCTGTCCGACCGGCTCAAGCCGTGGGAGGTCATCGCCGATCGGCTCGCGGCCGCGGCCGCGGCCGACCTGGTGCTGGCGATCTACAACCCGGCGTCGAAGAGTCGGACCTGGCAGGTGGGCGCGATGCGCGATCTCCTGCTCGAACACCGCGACGCCGGGACGCCGGTGGTCATCGGCCGGGACGTGTCCGGCCCGAACGAGTCGGTGACGGTGGTTCGACTGGCCGACCTCGATCCGGCGCAGGTGGACATGCGGTGCCTGCTCATCGTGGGTTCCTCGCAGACTCAGTGGTACGGGTCCGAGGGAAAAGACACCGTGTTCACCCCGCGCCGTTATCCCGGCTGAGCACCCAGGCCTCGGCCTCGTCGACGGAGCCGACGACATTCGCCCCCGGCGGCAGTGCCGGCCGCCGGATCATCACCACGTCGGCCCCGAGGGCAACGGCGGCGTCGAGTTTGGCTCGGGTCATCGCTCCCCCGCTGTTCTTGGTCACCACCGCCTCGATGCCGTACTCGATCATGAGCGCGCGTTCATCGTCGTAGCGATAGGGCCCCCGGGACAGCAGCAGGTGGTGCCCCCGCGGCAGGGTGGCCGGATCCGGCGGTGTGACGACCCGGATCAGGAACCAGGCGTCGCTGTCGCGGAACGCACCGACCCCGGACCGCCCGGTGGTCAGGAATACCCGGGAATACCCCTGGGCGGCAACGATGTCGGCGGCCTCGGCATCGGAGTTCACCTCGATGGCCCCGGCGGCGTCCCAGGGTGGCCGGTTGAGCACCAGATGCGGGAGACCGAGTTCGGCGCAGGCCGCTGCGGCGTTACCGGTGATGGTGGCGGCGAAGGGGTGGGTGGCGTCGACGACCGCGGTGATGTCATTGTCCCGCAGCCAGTTCCGCAGCCCGCCGCAACCCCCGAAGCCACCGATGCGCACCGGTCCGACCGGCAGCGCGGGGTCGGGCACCCGGCCGGCCAGTGAGCTGACGAGGTCGACCCGTGGGTGCAGCCGGGCCGCCAGTGCGCGGGCTTCACCGGTGCCGCCGAGCAGCAGCAACCGCATCAGTGCCGGGCTCCGCGGCGACGGCCGGCCGAGTACAGGTAGCTGTCGGTGAAGCCCTCGGCGGCAAGGACATTCCCGACGATGATCACCGCGGTGCGGGTGATGTCGGCCTGGTGGACCTGGGCGGCGATGTCGTCGAGGGTGCCGCGCAGCACCACCTGCTCGGGCCGGCTCGCGAACGCCACCACCGCGGCCGGAGTGTCGGCCCGATAGCCACCGTTGAGCAGGTGCGGAACGATGGCGTCGATGCGGTGGGCGCCCAGGTGGATCACCAACGTCCCGCCGGATGCCGCCAGCGTGGTGAGGTCCTCGCCGGTTCGGCATCGGGGTGGACAGCGTGGCGACGCGGGTCAGTGTGACCGTCTGCGCCACCCCGGGCACCGTCAGTTCACGGCCGAGTGCGGCGGCCGCGGCGGCGAAAGCCGGCACGCCCGGAACGATCTCGTAGTCGATGCCGAGGGCGTCGAGCCGGCGGCACTGTTCGGCGACCGCGCTGTAGATCGACGGGTCACCGGAATGCAGCCGGGCGACATCGTGACCCTCGGCGTGGGCATCGGTGAGCTCGGCGACGATCTGCTCGAGGTGCAGCGGTCCGGTGTCGACGATCCGGGCCTCGGGTGGGCACAGTTCCAGCAGGTCGTCGGGCATGATCGATCCCGCGTACAGGCAGACCCCGCAGCGCTGCAGCAGGCGCTGGCCGCGCACGGTGATGAGATCGGCCGCACCGGGGCCGGCGCCGATGAAGTAGACCGTCACAGCACGGTCACCGACCATTGCGAGATCGGCATCAGCGGACGCCACCCGGTGAACCCGCCGAGCGGCTCGCCGTGGTAGTGCTGGAATCGCCGCAGCTCTCCGCCGAGGCGCGAATACCATTCCACCAGAAGCGCTTCGGACTCCGCGGTGACGGCGTTGGCCACCAGCCGACCGCCCGGGGCGAGCCGGTCCAGACAGGCCTGAACCAGAGGGCCGCGGGTGAGGCCGCCGCCGATGAAGACGGCGTCCGGCGCCGCCGCGCCGGCGAAGTCGCCGGGGGCCTCGCCGCGAACCTCGACATCGACTCCGAAGTTCTTGGCGTTGGCGGCGATGTTCGCGCGGCGCTGTGGGTCGGACTCGAATGCCACCGCGCGGCATCCGCGGGCGGTTCGGCACCACTGGACGGCGATACTGCCCGACCCGGATCCGACATCCCACAGCAGTTCACCCGCCCGCGGCGCCAGCGCAGCGAGGGTGACCGCCCGGATGGTCTGTTTGGTGATCTGACCGTCGTGCCGGAAGGCGTCGTCAGGCAGGGAGGTCCCGTCGTGGGCGTCCGGCAGGTAGCGGACCGCGATGATGTTGAGGTCATCGACGTCCGGCGGTGCGGCCGCCCAGGCGTCGGCCGGGCGGGTGCGCACCCGCTCGCCGGGGCCCCCCAGGTTCTCCAGCACGGTGAATTCTGAAGCACCACGGCCGGTTTCGGTGAGCGCGGTGGCCAGCGCGGCCGGGGTGGCGGCATCCCGGGAGAGCACCACCGCCCGCCCGCCCCGGCGGACCGCGGTGTGCACCGGGGCGGTCACCAGGCTGATCACCTCGGTGTCATGCGACGCCCAGCCCATCCGCGCGCACGCCAGAGTCACCGAGGAGACATGCGGCAGCACCCGGACCCGGTCCGCCCCGTGCAGCCGGATCAGGGTCGCACCGATACCGTGCATCAGGGGGTCGCCGCTTGCCACCACGTGAATATCGCCCGGCGTGGCGTCGTCGAGCAGGGTCTGCAGGGCGGGCAGCATCGGACTCGGCCAGCAGTGCCGGGGTGCGGTCACGGTGTCGTCGAGCAGGTCGAGCTGGCGTGGTGAGCCGTAAATGATTCCGGCGTTGCGTAATTCGCGTATCGAGCTTTCCGAAAGGCCGGCGATCCCGTCCGCACCGATGCCGACCACGACGATCATCGGGGTCATCGCTTCTTCACTTCGTTCATCGGGACCCCATTCGCTTCTTCACTTCGTTCATCAGCGGGACCCCATTCGCTTCTTCACTTCGTTCATCAGCGGGGCATCCTCCGCCAGACCGCCTGCGGTAGCAGCTTCATCCCGAAGAACACCGGCCGCAGCGCCCACGGCACCCACACCGTGCGGCGGCCGGCCGCCAGCGCGCGCGCCGTCGCCTCGGCCACCTGTGCCGGGGTGCTCGACAGCGGCGCGGGGTCCATACCTTCGGTCATCCGGCCGATCACGAATCCGGGCCGCACGATCAGCAGGCTCACCCCACTGCCGTGCAGGGCGTCGGCCAGTCCGCCGGCGAACCCGTCCAGACCTGCCTTGGCCGATCCGTAGACATAGTTGGCGCGTCGCACCCGCACGCCGGCCACCGAGGAGAACACCACCAGCCGTCCACGCCCGGCCGTGCGCATCGCCGCGGCCAGGTGGGTCAGCAGACTGATCTGCGCGACGTAGTCGGTCTGCACGATCGCCACCGCGTGCCCGGCATCGACCTCGGCGCGGGCCTGATCCCCCAGAATGCCGAAGGCCAGCACCGCGGTGCCGATCGGCCCGTAGTCGGCGATCAGCGCGTCGACCAGCGGGACCGTGCGATTCCAGGTCGTCGGCGTCGAACTCCACGGTGTGGACCGCGGCCGCCCCGGCGGCGCGCACGGCGGCTACCTCGTCGGCAAGCCGGTCGACGCCGCGGGCGGCGAGCACCACCGTCGCCCCCGGCGCCAGGCGTGTCGCCAGTTCGAGCCCGATCTCGCTGCGGCCGCCGAAAATCACCACCGGGCCGGGTTTGCCGGACATGTCCGCTGTGTCCTCCACGGATCGGATTATTCACTGCGCTAGCGTGAGGTTCGATGCCGAACCACCGCCAGGCTGACCGACGACGCGCTCGCGTTCCTCACCGAGCGCCATCTGGCCATGCTGACCACCCTGCGGGCCGACGGCTCACCGCACGTGGTCGCGGTCGGATTCACCTTCGACCCGAAGACCCACATCGCCCGGGTGATCACCAGCGACGGCTCACAGAAGGCTCTCAACGCCGAGCGCAACGAGCTCGGGGTGCTCTCTCAGGTCGACGGCGCCCGCTGGCTGTCCCTGGAGGGCATCGCCGGCGTGAACCGAGATCCCGACGCCGTCCGCGACGCCGAACTCCGCTACGCCCAGCGTTACCGCACTCCCAGGCCCAACCCGCAGCGAGTGGTCATCGAGGTGGTCGTGAAGCGCGTGCTCGGGTCGTCCTCCCTGATCGACCGGACCTGACTCACACCACCGTCAAATCATGCGGCCGGCTGTTCACCGGCAGCGCGCCGTCGGCGGTGACGATGACGATGTCCTCGATGCGGGCGCCCCAGCGTCCCGGCAGGTAGACGCCGGGCTCGACGGAGAACGCCATGCCCTCGGCCAGTGGCAGATCATTGCCCGCGACGATATAGGGCTCCTCGTGCACCGACAGTCCGATGCCGTGGCCGGTGCGGTGCACGAAGTACTCGGCCAGCCCGGCGTCGACGAGCACGTCGCGGGCGGCCGCGTCGACCTGCTCGGCGGTCACCCCGGGGCGCACCGCCGCGACCGCGGCGGCCTGTGCCTTCTGTAGCGCTGCGTACTGCTCGGCGATCTCCGATGACGGCCGGCCCAGACTGTAGGTGCGGGTGCAGTCGGAGTTGTATCCCGGCTCGACCGGACCGCCGATGTCGACGACGACGATATCGCCGGCCTGAAGTTCACGGTCGGAGCACTCGTGGTGCGGGTCGGCGCCGTTGGGGCCGGAACCGACGATGACGAACGCCGCCTCCGAATGCCCCTCGGCCACAATGGCTTCGGTGATATCCGCGGCGACCTCCGCCTCGGTGCGGCCCGGCCGCAGGAACCCCGGCACCTTCGCGTGCACCCGGTCGATCGCCGCACCGGCGGTACGCAGCGCATCGATCTCGGCGGGATCCTTGATCATCCGCAGGCCCGCCATGATCGGGGTGCCCAGCACCGGGACCGCGCCGAGTCGTTCGGCCAGGGGCAGCAGGTGCAGGGCGGGCATCGAGTCGGTCACCGCAACCCGCGCATGGCCGCCCAGCGCCAACGCCACCAGATCACCGGGGTTCTCGCCGTCCACCCAGTCCCGCACCGTCAACCCGAGATCACCCGCCGCGGACTCCCGCAGCGACGCCAGCTCCAGCCGTGGGACGACCATCACCGGATCACCGGTCGCCGGGATCACCAGCGCGGTCAGCCGCTCGAAAGTCTGTGCCCGCGAACCGATCAGATAGCGAAGGTCATACCCCGGGGTGACGACCAGGCCCGCCAGGCCGGCCTGCGCCGCGCCGGCGGCGGCCGCCGAGAGCCGACGTGCGTACACCTCGTGGGGGAACCGTGTCGTCATGTCCGTCAGGCTAGCGTGGGGGCTTATGCCCGCACCTGTTCTGCTCCTCGACGGCGCCAGCATGTGGTTCCGCTCCTATTTCGGGGTGCCGGCCTCGATCACCGGGCCCGACGGCCGGCCGGTCAACGCCGTGCGCGGGTTTCTCGACAGCGTCGCGACCCTGATCACCCGGGAGCGGCCGTCGCGACTGGTGGTGTGCCTGGACCTGGATTGGCGACCGGCCTGGCGGGTTGACCTGATCCCGTCCTACAAAGCCCATCGGGTGGCCGAGGTGGACGAGATGGCCGAAGCCGACGTCGAGGAGGTGCCCGACGATCTGAGCCCCCAGGTCGAGATGATCCTCGAGATTCTCGACGCCTACGGAATCGCCACCGCCGGCGCGCAGGGCTATGAGGCCGACGACGTGCTGGGCACGCTGGCGGCCGCGGAGCGGACGGATCCGGTGGTGGTGGTCAGCGGTGACCGCGACCTGCTGCAATTGGTCGCCGACGACCCGGTCGCGGTGCGGGTGCTCTACCTCGGGCGTGGGCTGTCGAATGCGACGATGTTCGGTCCGGCTGAGGTGGCCGAACGTTACGGGGTCCCGTTGGACCGGGCCGGCGAGGCCTACGCCGAACTGGCGTTGCTGCGCGGCGACCCCTCTGACGGACTGCCCGGCGTGCCGGGCGTCGGCGAGAAGACCGCGGCCGCGCTGCTGACCGAGTACGGATCGCTGTCGGCCATCCTGGACTCCGCCCACAATCCAAAGTCGTCGCTTGCCAAGGGAATTCGGAGCAAGTTACTGGCGGCCGGCGACTACATCGAGGCGGCCGGACCGGTGGTGCGGGTGGCTCGGGATGCGCCGGTGCGGCTGTACACCGCCGATGACCGGCTGCCGCTGTCCCCGGCCGATCCGAAGCGGGTGGCGGACCTGGCGTCGGCGTATGGCGTCGGCTCACCCGTCGGGCGGTTGCAGAAGGCACTCGACGCGCTGTAGTTATCCCCAGTCTCCGCCTGATCCCCAGAGTGCTGTCCGGACCGTGCGGGGTGTCGGCCCTGATCCATATTATTCGAACATGTTTTCGACTCCGGTGGCTGAGGCGTTCACGGCGGTGGAGACGGCCGTGGAAGGCCTTGGCGCGCTGGATTGGGATTCGCTGCCGATCCGGGAACGCCTCGAGGCGCTGGACCGGCTGGAGACCCTCCGGCGCAAGGCCGCGGCGTGCTCGCTGGACCTGGTCGGTTCGGTGGACCGCAGCACCGAGCCGGCCCTGGGCGGGGCAGCGGCCAAAGTAATCGCCGACGTCATTCGCGTCAGCCCAGCCGAGGCGCGCCGGCGGATCCGCGACGCGAGCCAACTGCAGCCGCGCACCACGCTCACCGGCCAGACCGTGCCGCCGGCGTTGCCGGCCACCGCCAAGGCCTGGAACGCCGGTCTGCTCGATGTCGAACATCTGCGCACCATCCAGAAATTCATCAACGATCTGCCGGACGATATCCACCCGGCCGCTGCGGAAAGCGCCGAGGTGTTCCTGGCCGAGAAGGCCGCGGAACTGCGTCCGGACCAGCTGGAGAAGCTCGCGGATCGGCTGGCGATCACCCTGAATCCCGACGGTACGTTCTCCGATGACTATCGCGCCGCCCAGCGCGGCTTCCAATGGTGCGGACGTCAGCGGCCCGACGGAATGAGTGTCGGCAAGCTCGTCGCTTCTCCGGAACTGCGTGCCACCATCGATGCCCTGTTCGCCAAGTTCGCCGCCCCGGGCATGTGCAACCCCGACGACCAAACGCCCACCGTCACAGGCGAACCCACGCAGGAGGCCGTGGACATCGATCGCCGGCTGAACGCCCAGCGCCAACACGACGCCCTCGTGGCCCTGCTGCGGAACCAGCTCGGCGACCCGAAGCTCGGCAACCACAACGGGTTGCCGGTGACGATCATCGCCACCACGACCATCGAGCAACTGTCCGCGGCTGCCGGCCATGCGGTCACCGCGGGCGGCACGCTGCTGCCGATGCGCGACCTCATCCGCATGGCCAGCCACGCCCACCACTATTTGTGTGTGTTCGACCGCCACACCGAACGGGCCCTCTACCTCGGCAGAACCCGACGCATCGCCACCGCCGATCAGCGAATCGTGTTGCATACGAAGGATCGCGGCTGCACGGCCCCGGGCTGCGACATGCCCGGCTACCTCTGCGAAACCCACCACGTCGACGAATGGGCCGACGGCGGACAGACCAACATCGACCGCCTCACCTTCGCCTGCGGCCAGCACCACAAACTGCTGGGCGCCGGTCGCTGGCGAACCCGAAAGCTCAAAGACGGCCGGACCGAATGGATTCCGCCACCGCAGTTACCGCTGCCCAGCGGCACCAATGACTACCACCATCCCGAACGACTGCTGCCGCACGAGTGATCGCCGGATCGCCGAGCGCCTACTTCGGCCGGCCGACCTCGTAGGTGCCCTTGTCGTCCTGGAAGGTCACCGTCACCTGGCGCTTGGTCCCGTCGATGCTGACCTCGCAGTTGAAGGTATCGCCCTTCTTGACCGTCGGATTCTGGCCGTTGTTGCACTTGACGTCCGTGACGTTCTTGGCGCCGTAACCGTTGGCCTCGTCGGTCAGGATCTGCTGCACGCCCTGCTGGGCCTTGTTGACGTCCAGTTTGGTGGTGACGAAGAAGCCCGGCTTCCAGAACCCCAGCACCAGAATCAGTGCCAGCAGCACCGCACCCAGGCCTCCGAGGATCGTTCCGATTGCGCGGGCCGACTTCTTGGTCGCATCGTCGGCACCCGGCGGCGGATACCCCGGGTACTGACCCGGCTGCCCCGGCGGCGGGTACTGGCCCGGCTGCCCCGGCGGCGGGTACTGCCCGGGCGGGTACTGCCCCGGCGCGGGGTACTGGCCGTACTGCGGCGGTGGCCCGTACGCCCCGGGCTGGCCGTACTGTCCGTAGGCCGCCGGGTTGTATTCGGGCGCGACCCCGTACTGCTGGGTGGGCGGGTAGCCGGGCGCCACCGGCGGCTGGCCGTACTGGGGGTACTGCGTAGGGGTGTAGGCGGGCGGCTGCCAGGCCGGAGCCTCGCTGCCGGCCGGCTGCCAGGACGGGGCTTCCCCGCCCTGGCCCGGCTGTTGCCAGGTCGGCGCCGCGGCGGAAGGCTGATCTGCGCCGGTGCCAGGCGTGTCGCCCCAGGGGTTGGCGTCAGATCCCTGCGGTCCGCTCATCGTTTCTCCCTCGATGTCTGGAGCTCTCGCCCCGAAAGAACGTTCCCAACAGTAGCGTTTGCATCACCCTACCCGCTGTCAACAGCCACGACGCCGCGCCGGACGTCGTCGATGGCGCGTTTCGCGGCGCTTCGGACACTGGACTCCGGGGCGGCGTTGCGCACCTGATCGAGCAGGTCGAGCACCTGACGGCACCAGCGCACGAAATCGCCCGCGGGCAGTGGCGAGCCGTTGCCGGCGACATCCGAGGCATCCAGCGCGGCGGTGAGGTTTCCGGTGGTGGCCCACCGGTGAATAGCCGGTACGAAACCCTCGTCCGGCTGCCGCGAGGGCGACAGTCGATGGCGTTGTTCGTCGGCGCGCAGGGCGTCGGACAGCCGGCGGGTCTCAGCGAGTGCCCGGCGTACCGCCGGAGTCGGCATCTCGATGGCATGGACCGGCGTGGGTCCGTCGCCGCCGCGCGACTCGAACACCATGGCCGACAGCACCGCGGCCAACTCGGCGGGCGCCAACCCCTTCCACACCCCGCTGCGCAGGCACTCGGCCACCAGCAGGTCGCTCTCGCTGTAGATCCGGGCCAGCAGGCGTCCGTCGGCGGTGACGCGGGGTCCGGTGTCGTCGCCGGACGCGGCGGCGGAGTCGTTCCCCGATTCGCTGCTCCCCTGCCCGCCGGCCGCCATGTACCCGCGTTCGGTCAGCAGACCGACGATCCGGTCGAAGGTGCGGGCCAGCGAGTTGGTGGCGGCGCTGACCTTGGCGCGGATCTGCGCGTTGTCCCGTTCGACCCGAAGGTAGCGCTCGGCCACGCGCACCATCGCCTCCCGATCGGCCATCCGGTGGACGGGGTGCCGGCGCATCTGTTCGCGCAGTGCCAGCAGTTCGGGATCGGCGTCGGGTTCCTCCTCCGCACGACGCCGTCTGCGCGCCGAGGGAACCATCAATCCCTCAGCGGCCGACAGCAGTGCCGACGCCAGGTCCCGGCGCACCCGGGGCTGCCGGTGCTCCACCCGCTTGGGCAGCGTCATCGAGCCGACCGGGGCCGACGCTGCCGGATAGTCGGCCGAGGAAATCCTTCCGGCCCAACGATTCTCGGTCAGCACCAGCGGACGGGGGTCGTCGTTGTCCCGGGCCGCCTCGAGAACGACGGCCAGGCCACCGCGACGGCCGTGGGTGATGTTGATGATGTCCCCGCGCCGCAGCGCGGCCAACGCATCGGTGGCGGCCCGGCGACGCTGCAGCCGCGAGGTTCGCGAGGCCGAACGTTCCCGCTCGCCGATCCTGCCCCGCAGCCGCGCGTAGTCCAGGATCGCCGGCTCCGTCGACGACGCCCGGCGGTTCCACCCCATCTCGGCGGCGATGTCGTCGAGCATCTTCTCGCCCCGCTCACCGCCGCGCACCAGCCCCACCACCGAACGATCGGCCTGATACTGCGCAAAGGACCGCTCGAGCAGCGCGTGCGCCGCCTGCGGAGTCATCTGGCTGACCAGATTGATCGTCATGTTGTACGACGGCGCAAACGAACTGCGCAGCGGGAAGGTCCGGGTGGTGGCCAGGCCGGCGATCTCGGCCGGTTCGGCGGTGGAGTCGTGCGGACTCCAGATCACCACCGCGTGGCCCTCGACGTCGATACCGCGCCGGCCCGCGCGCCCGGTGAGCTGGGTGTACTCCCCCGGCGTCAGCGGCATGTGCTGCTCGCCGTTGAACTTCACCAGCTTCTCCAGCACCACGGTGCGGGCCGGCATGTTGATCCCCAACGCCAATGTCTCGGTGGCGAACACGGCCTTGATCAGTCCCGCGGTGAACAGTTCCTCGACGGTATGGCGGAACGTCGGCAACATCCCGGCGTGGTGGGCGGCCAGCCCGCGCAGCAACCCCTCGCGCCATTCGTAGTAGTCGAGCACGGCCAGATCGGCGTCGGCGAGGTCGCCGCAACGGCGGTCGATCACCTCGGCGATGCGGGACCCGGTCCTCCTCGGTGGTGAGCCGCAACGGGCTGCGCAGACACTGCTTGACCGCACCGTCGCAGCCGGCGCGGGAGAAGATGAACGTGATGGCCGGCAGCAGGCCCTCGCGATCCAGGGTGGCGATGACGTCCGGCCGCGACGGTGGCCGGTTCAGGCCCGGACCGCCCGGCCGCCGACCCCGGCCGCGGGGCTGCCAGTCGGCCAGCCGGTCTGCTTCACGGCGGTTGGCGATGTGGCGCATCAGTTCGGGGTCCACGCGGTGCGCCGCCCCACCCTGGCCGGGAGCGTCGTAGTCGAACAGGTCGAACAGCCGCTTGCCGACCAGCATGTGCTGCCACAGCGGGACCGGCCGGTGCTCGTCGACCACCACGGTGGTGTCGCCGCGCACGGTTTTGATCCAGCCGCCGAACTCCTCGGCGTTGCTCACCGTCGCCGACAGGCTCACCAACCGCACCTCCTCGGGCAGGTGCAGGATGACCTCCTCCCACACCGCGCCACGCATCCGATCGGCGAGGAAGTGCACCTCATCCATCACCACGTACGAGAGACCCTGCAACGCATCGGAACCCGCGTAGAGCATGTTGCGGAGCACCTCGGTGGTCATCACCACCACCGGGGCGTCGCCGTTGATCGACTGGTCGCCGGTGAGCAGCCCGATGCGCTCGGGACCGTAGCGGCGGACCAGGTCGGCGTGCTTCTGGTTGCTCAGCGCCTTGATCGGCGTGGTGTAGAAGCATTTCTGCCCGGCGGCCAGGGCCAGGTGGACGGCGAACTCCCCCACCACCGTCTTGCCCGCGCCGGTCGGAGCACACACCAGCACCCCGTGGCCGCGTTCGAGGGCTTCGCAGGCCTGCACCTGGAACGGATCGAGCCGGAACGTGAGCTGTCCGGCGAAGTCGGCGAGTTGGCTCCCCGGTCCTACCGATGACCCGGGGCCGGGTGACGGGCCGGGTGACGATCGTCGGGTCAGGTGATGTCGTCATGGTCCGGGCCGGTTGTCATCGGCCCCGAATCGAAGGCGGCCACCGGGGTGGGCGGCTCGATCGGGGCGGCCTGGTCATCGGGGATCGCGGCCGCGGTCTCCCGCTTGGCTTTGCGCCTGTCGTGGAAGCGCGCGACCTGGATCGCGAACTCCAGCAGCAGCGTCAGCGCCAAACCGAGCGCGAGCATGGAAAACGGATCCGACCCCGGAGTGGCCACGGCCGCGAACGCGAAGACGGCGAAGATCAGGCCCCGCCGCCAGGACGCCAGCTTCTCGTAGCTGAGCACACCGACGACGTTGAGCATCACGATCAGCAGCGGGAACTCGAAGCCCACACCGAAGACCAGCAGGAGGTTGATCAGGAAGCCGAAGTACTGGTCGCCGGACAGCGCCGTCACCTGGACGTCGCTGCCGACGGTGAGCAGAAAGTACAGGGCCTTGGCCAGCACGATGTAGGCCAGGATCGCCCCGGCCACGAACAGCGTTGCCGCGGCGACCACGAACACCATCGCGAACCGGCGCTCGTTGCGGTAGAGGCCCGGGGTGATGAACGCCCACAGCTGATACAGCCAGATGGGGCAGGCCAGCACGATCCCGGCGGTCAATCCGACTTTGAGGCGCAGCATGAACTGGTCGAACGGGGCGGTGGCGAGCAGTCGGCAGCCGCCGTCGGGGCTGATGTCGGCACGCGCGGACGTCGGCAGCGCGCAGTAGGGGTGCCGCAGCCATTCGCCGAGGCTCTCCATCCCGAAGATCCCGTGGCTGTACCAGAAGAAGCCGAAGATCGTGGTCAACGTGACCCCGGCCAGCGAGATCAGCAGCCGGGCACGCAGTTCCCGCACATGCTCGACCAGCGACATCGTGCCGTCGGGGTTGGTGCGGCTGCGCCGATGGCGCGGGTCGAAATGGAGGAGGAACTTAGGGGTGCGCACGGCGTCTACCTAGCGGCGCCCGAGGCGCGGAGATCCAGTCGCCGGCTCAGGCCGGGCGGATGTCGGTCGGGTTCGGCGCCGGCGGCGGCACCGGCACGTCAAGGCGCTCGGACGGGACGGCCTGTGCCGGAGCGGAGAAGCCGGGCTGAGCCGGAGCGACGGACGGATCGGCCTTGTTGTCCGCCTGCAGTTCCTTGACCTCGGATTTGAAGATGCGCATCGACTTGCCGAGGGATCGGGCGGCGTCAGGCAACCGCTTGGACCCGAACAGCAGGACGACCACAAGAAGCAGGATTATCCAGTGCCACGGTTGTAGAGCACCCAATTGGTCACCTCCAGATGTTGGGCTCGATGTTACCCGCCGCGGCCGGCGCCGCGTCGATGACTCAGCTGTCCAGTGCCGCGTAGGCCGCCAATGCCTCGACCGCGGCGGCCCGAACCCGCTCTGCCAGGGACTTCGGGGCCAGCACCTGCACGTCGGCACCGAGGCCCAGAATCTGGCGGGCCAGCCAGTCCTCGGCCGCGTAGGTCATGGTCGCCTCGCAGAGGCCTTCCGGCGGTTCGCCCATGCCATCAGCGGCGCCGCGGAGCACCCGCATCGGGAAATACTCCAGCATCCACGCCGCCCGCGGCGAGATCCGCAGGGTGGCCGACGGCAGTGCGGGGTCGGCGTCGAACAGCGCGGTATGCGGCGGCGCCTCGGCCACCGGCTTCGGCGGCGCGGCGGGTTCGTCGAGAACGTGGGCGGCGACGATGCGGTCGAACCGGAACAGCCGAACCCCCTCGGCCTCCCGGCACCAGGCCTCCAGATAGCTGTGGTCGCCGACGAGCACCACCCGGATCGGGTCGACGACGCGGGCGGACAGCGCGTCGCGGGAGGCCGAGTAGTACTCGATCGAGACCGCGCGGGAGTCGCGGAGTGCTTGGCGAACCGCGGTGGCGGCCTCGGCCTCGATGGGCGCGGGATCGTCCTCGGCGGACACGGCGTCATCGTCGGCGACGGTGCCGGCAGCGGCTTCGATCTTGGCGATCGCGCTCAGCGCCGCGGCCGGGTCGACCACACCGGGGATGTCGGCCAGTGCCCGCAGGGCCACCAGCAACCCACTGGCTTCCGAGGAGTTCAGCCGCAGCGGCTTATCCATACCCGCCGAGAAGGTGACCTTGATGGTGTCGTTGTCCGATTCGAAGTCGATCAGGTCGCCGGGGCCGTAGCCGGGCAGCCCGCACATCCACAACTGGTTGATGTCGGCCTGCAGTTGCTTGCGGGTGACGCCGAGGTCCGCGGCGGCCTTGGCGTAGCTCACCCTCGGGTTGGCCTGGAAGTAGGGAACCATGTTCAGCAGCCGGATCAGGCGGGTGGACACCGGTGTCATACGCCCACTCCGGCCTGCGCGCGCAGGCGCGCCACGACATCGGCCCGCAGCGAATCCGGTTGCAGCACCAGCGCGTCGGGGCCGTAGCCGGCGATCTCCCGCGCCAGTCCGTCCACGCCGGCGACGTCGAGTTCGATCACGTCGCCGTCGCGTCCGCCGACGGTGCGCCGACCGGTCGCCCGCCCCGCGCGGCGCAATGCGGTCGCATGCCCGTCGGCCACCCACACCCGGGCCACCCCGCCGCTGGACCCACCGACGGCGGCGTCGATCGATGCCTCGACGATCGCCCGCAGATCAACTCCGTCCGGACGGGTCGAGGCCCCCTGCGACCCAACGGCTTTCACATCGACGATCCGGGACAGCCGGAAGATCCGGGTGGCATCACGGTCGCGGTCATGGCCCACCAGATACCAGCGTCCCCGGGCGGTGACCACACCCCAGGGTTCGACGGTGCGCACGGTGTAGGGCTCGAGCATGGTGGGCCGGTGATGGAACTGGACGACCTTGCCCGCATCGATCGCCGCGAACAAGATCCCCAGCACCTCCTCGGAGCCGCGCAGGCCGGCGGGACCGGCACTGGTGGTGATCGCGACCCCGTCGGCGCGGTCCACGTCCACCCCGGCGGCGCGCAACTTCAGCAGCGCGCTCTGGGTGGCGGTGATGCGCTCCGGTGACTCCCACAGCGTGGTGGCCACCGCGACGGCGGCGGCCTCGTCCGGGGTCAGGTCGATGTCGGGCAGGGCGTAGGCATCCGGTTTGATGCGGTAGCCCTCGGTCGGTTCGAAGGCGCTGACCCTGCCGGTCTCCAGCGGTATGCCGAGATCGCGCAGTTCGCTCTTGTCCCGCTCGAACATCCGGGAGAACGCCTCATCGCTCTGGTCGCCGTACCCGGCGACGTTGGCCCGGATCCGTTCGGCGGTCAGATAGGCACGCGTGGACAGGAGCGCGATGACCAGGTTCATCAGGCGCTCGACCTTGGAGATCTTGGTGGCCGCCACGCTGGCCAACCTTAGCCGCAATCGGGCCGCGCGCCCCGCATCACATGCTGGCGATGAGCCGCTTGACCCGCTCGTCGCTGGAGCGGAACGGATCCTTGCACAGCACGGTGCGCTGCGCCTGGTCGTTGAGCTTGAGGTGCACCCAGTCGACGGTGAAGTCGCGGCCGGCCTCCTGGGCGGCGGCGATGAACTCGCCACGCAGTTTCGCACGAGTCGTCTGCGGCGGGGTGTCGACGGCCGCCTCGATCTCCTCATCGGTGGTGACCCGCGCGGCCAGGCCCTTGCGTTGCAGGATGTCGAACACTCCCCGGCCGCGTTTGATGTCGTGGTAGGCCAGGTCGAGCTGACTGATCTTGGGATCGGACAGCTCCATGCTGTACCGGTCCTGATAGCGCTGGAAAAGCTTCTTCTTGATGACCCAGTCGATCTCGGTGTCGACCTTGGCGAAGTCCTGGGACTCGACGGCGTCGAGCTGGCGTCCCCACAGGTCGACGACCTGGTCGATCTGGGTGTTGGGTTCGCGGGACTGCAGGTAGTCCACGGCCCGCGAATAGTACTCGCGCTGGATGTCCAGGGCGCTGGCCTGCCGGCCGCCGGCCAGCCGCAGGGGCCGGCGGCCGGTCACGTCATGGCTGACCTCTCGGATGGCGCGGATCGGGTTGTCCAGGGAGAAGTCCCGGAACGGGACACCGGCCTCGATCATCTCCAGGACCAGCGCGGCGGAGCCGACCTTGAGCATGGTCGTCGTCTCGCTCATGTTGGAGTCGCCGACGATCACATGCAGGCGCCGGTACTTCTCGGCGTCGGCGTGCGGTTCGTCGCGGGTGTTGATGATCGGCCGGGACCGGGTGGTCGCGCTGGAGACGCCCTCCCAGATGTGCTCGGCCCGCTGGGACAGACAGAACGTCGCCGCCTTGGGTGTCTGCAGCACCTTTCCGGCGCCGCAGATGAGCTGGCGGGTCACCAGGAACGGCAGTAGAACGTCGGAGATCCGGGAGAACTCCCGGCCCGCACGATCAGGTAGTTCTCATGGCAGCCGTAGGAGTTTCCGGCAGAGTCGGTGTTGTTCTTGAACAGGTAGATGTCCCCGCCGATACCTTCGTCGGCCAGCCGCTGCTCGGCGTCGACGAGCAGATCCTCCAGCACCCGCTCGCCGGCCCGGTCATGGGTGACGAGCTGGGCGAGGTTGTCGCACTCGGCGGTGGCGTACTCGGGATGGCTGCCCACGTCGAGGTACAACCGTGCGCCGTTACGCAGGAAGACGTTGGAGCTGCGACCCCAGGACACCACCCGACGGAACAGATAGCGGGCCACCTCGTCCGGAGAAAGCCGGCGGTGACCGTGGAAGGTGCAGGTGACACCGAATTCGGTCTATGCCCATGATTCTGCGCTGCACGCGTCGAGCCTACTTGTTGATCCCGGCGCGGGTGCCGCAGCGACTCAAGAACGTCCACCCGCGCGCCCGGCGAGTCGTCCGGACCAGCGAACTCACCTGGACTAAGCTTGCCCTAGCCTTAGCAAAGGTCACCATTTGCCCTGGGCAAAGGTCACATTTCGGCGTGATGACTATCTCCCCGGCGGTTTTTCATTACGCTGTGGGCGTGCACTTCGATGCCCG
Source organism: uncultured Actinomycetota bacterium (assembly GCA_963715145.1). Taxonomy (GTDB): domain Bacteria; phylum Actinomycetota; class Actinomycetes; order Mycobacteriales; family Mycobacteriaceae; genus Mycobacterium. The sequence continues at coordinate 339,317 of CAVQRL010000005.1, forward strand.
GGCTTTGGCGCGCAAACTATGGATCGTGTTTGCAGTGGCTGGCGGCGTCGCCGTGGTCGTTCTCAGCTGGCGCGTTCCGGAGCCGGAGACACACAGCCCGACGAAGTCACCGCTGGTGGAAAACGCGTCCTACATGAAGTTGGTGCCGCAGAACGTGGCGCCTGCGCCGAACTACGGCGCCCGCACCAGCTAGCCGCCGTCGGCGGATTCACCCGCCGGAGCCGGGCAGGCTCAACCGGCGGCAACAGCGTCTCCAACGCCGGTCCGGTGATGCGGCGGAACGCCCGCCGGGGCCTGCTGGCGTCGAGAACCGCGACCTCCAGTGTCGCCGGCCGAGCACCCGCGGTTCGGCGGCCGGCGTGGAGTTGCCGGTGGCGGTGCTGATACCACTGCGCAGGGCCCCGACGGCGATCCCGACGGCATCACCGAGTTCGGCGTTCTCGGAGTAGGACTCCTTGAGGGCGTTGATGATCGGCTCGGTCGTGCCGCCCATCACCACGAAGTACGGCTCATCGGCGATCGAGCCGTCGTAGGTGATCCGGTAGAGCTCCGGCGGCCTGGTCTCGCCGTAATGGGCCACCTCGGCTACGCACAGCTCGACCTCGTAGGGCTTGGCCTGCTCGGTGAAGATGGTGCCGAGCGTCTGGGCGTACACGTTGGCCAGCTGCCGGCCCGTCACATCGCGGCGGTCATAGGCGTATCCGCGGGTGTCGGCGTACTGAATGCCGCCGCGTCGCAGGTTGTCGAATTCGTTGAACCGGCCGACCGCGGCGAAGCCGACCCGGTCGTAGATCTCGCTGACCTTCTGCAGCGACCGCGACGGGTTCTCCGCGACGAACAGAACCCCGTCGGCGTAGGCCAGGGCGACCACGCTGCGGCCGCGGGCAATCCCCTTGCGCGCGAGCTCGGAACGCTCGCGCATCGCCTGCTCTGGCGAGATGAAATACGGAAAGCTCACGAGGCACCCGCCCGGGGCGCCTCGTTGCTCGGTCCGCCGCCGGTCTCGAATTCGCTTGTGCCCGAACGGTTTTCAATCACCTCGCGGGCCAGGCGCGCGATATGCTCCTCGGTGACGTCCATGGCGCCGTCGGCGTCGATGGTGACCGCGGTCGGGAAGATTCCGCGGACCAGGTCCGGCCCGCCGGTGGCGGAGTCGTCGTCGGCGGCGTCGTAGAGCGCCTCGACGGCCACCTTGAGCGCCGAGTCCGCGTCTGCGACAGCGGGATAGAGCTTCTTCATCGAGGCCTTGGCGAACAGCGAACCGATCCGACGGCCTGGTAGCCCTCCTCCTCGATATGCCAGCCACCGGCGGCGTCGAAGGAGACGATGCGGCCGGCCGCCTCACGGTTCGGATCGTCGACGTCGTAACCGACGAGCAGTGGCAGTGCCACGAATCCCTGCAGGGCCGCGCCGAGGT
>CAVQRL010000006.1:0-206027 GCA_963715145.1 uncultured Actinomycetota bacterium
CGTCCCGTCGTAGACGGCGTCGGTGTATTCGATGGGGGTCCAGGTGCTCTCGTCGATAGCGGCGATGGCGGCTTTGACTTTGGGGTCCAGGCGCACGGTGATCGAGACATCGGCGCCGCCGCGCAGGGCGGCGGCCACGCTGGGATAGCCGTAGAAGGCCGAGTCCGCGCGCACCAGCGGTGGGGCCGTCGCCTCCGGGCAGCGCAGCCGGGCCACGGCGGCCAGGCTGTCGGCGATCATCCGGGCGGCCCCGCGCGGGGAGCCGCAGCTGCCTTTGCGCAGCCGCTGCCCGCAGATCACCGGCGCGCAGCCTTCGGTGGTGGCGGTGGCGATCAGGGCGTTGAGGCCGCGAACCCCGGAGTAGCCGTACCCGGATCCCCCTTTGGCGTAGCCGTGCACCTCGATGATGGTGTCGTCGAGATCGACCATCACCGGGCCGTCGATCCCGGCCAGCAGCGGGGTGCGCTCACCCAGGCCTTCCAGCAGCCGGGTCGCCACGGCGTCGAGCTGGCGGACATGGCCGAAGGTGAACGCCCGCAGAAACGAGCCCAGCGTCGAGGGTGCATATGGGCGGGCGAAGACCGTTCCCATCGCGCCGTTGCGCAGCAATCCCATGTCAGCGATGCTGTCCGCGCCGGCGACCATGCCGGCCACCAGGGCACTGACTTTCGCCCCGGCATGCGCCCCCTTGTCGGTCGGCACGCTGAGGTGGTGATCAGCGAGCTCAGCCAGGCCACATTGTTGGGCCAGGGCGGCCACTGGAACCAGCCCGGCACACGACACAAGATTCGAGTCATCGAAGAGCGCTGAGGCCACCGGACGGGTGTGAGATAGTTGCATCTACGAAATGCCCTTCAACGTGGCCGAATAAGATCCTAGAGAAATCTCATTCTCCCACCGCGACAGGGCATTTCGCCGTCACGACCCACTACGCACCGCCACCTAATCGGTGCATCCAGGCTAAGGAAGGCTAAGGACACACACGTCCGGGGCCGCATTCACCCGCGGCTTCCCCCGCCCCCGCGCCTCCGCCGCGGTGAGCGATCGGACGGGCCGCACCGCGGAACCGGCGGCAAGCTATACGGTCAACCCCATGACCGACCGCCCGAACGTCCTGCTCCTGATCACCGATGAGGAGCGGGAGCGGGTGTGGTTTCCCGATCATGTGCATTTCGACAGCCGTGAGCGGATGGCCGCCGGGGGTATGGGTTTCACCAATCACCATGTGAACACGTTCCCCTGCACCCCGAGCAGGGCCACCATCCTCACCGGCCGGCACGCCGCCTCGACGGGCATGTTCGACAACATCAACTTCAACTGGCAGCAACCACTCGATCCGGCGATCCCGACCCTGGGCCACCTACTGACCGCCGCCGGCTATACCTGCGGATACCTCGGCAAGTGGCATCTGGGCGGGGAATCGCGACGAAACGGACTGCAGCCGTACGGTTTCCAGGACTGGCAGGCCCCGGACGCCCACGGCACTCCGTACCTGGGGCACTTCATCGACGGCCGGACCGCGGACCGCGCGGCACGCTGGATCACCGAACACCGCGACCGCGGGCCCTGGCTGCTGGTGTGCTCGTTCGTCAACCCGCACGACATCATGCTCTACCCGCGGTTCCGCAAGCCGCGGGTGACCGACCACGGTGCGCAGCTACCGCCGAACTTCGCCGACGACCTGTCCACCAAGCCGCTGACCCAGCGGTACTGGAAGGTGACGTGTGACATCACCGGTGGCCGCGTCCGCGACGAGAAGGCCTGGCGGCGGTTGATCAACGCCTATATCGACCTCAACCTCGAAGTCGATCGTCATATCGGCACCGTGCTCGATGCGCTAGCCGCCTCGGGCGCCGAATCGAACACTCTGGTGGTGGCGACCTCCGACCACGGCGATCTGGCGGGCGCCCACGGATTGCGGCAGAAGGGCGCCAACCTCTACCGGGAGAACGCCCAGGTTCCTCTGACGATGGTCTGGCCGGGCACCATCCCCGCGGGCGGATCGAGCCAGCGGATCACCGGAGCCGTCGACCTGTTGCCGACACTGCTCGCGGTTGCCGGAGCAGGTTCACCCTCCGGCCCGCTGCCGGGGCACGACCTGTCCCCGCTGTGGTCGGATTCCCAACGGGCCGTTCGTGACTCGGTGTTGATTACCAGCGACGCCTTCTCGTCGTTGGGTCCGGCGGGCCCGCACCGCGGATTCCTGCGCGGCATCGTCACCGAGTCGCATAAATACGGCAGGTACTTCATGCCCGGCGAGCAGCATCGCGGTCGGGCCGCCGCGGATCTCGAACTATATAACCGGCCTCAGGATCCGGCGGAGATGCGTTCCCTCGCGCACGACTCCGATTCCGGGCCTCTCATCGACGATCTGGACCGCCGTCTGGACGCGCTGATCGCTCAGGAAATCGGGGCCGATGAGATGAACCTGCCACTGCCCAAAAGTGCGCTCGCGAGTCTGGGATTTCTGTGGCGGCGCCGCGCGCGGGCCGCCGGTGTCGCGGTGGTTTGACGGGCCGCCGCAGGGTGTATCGCCCCAGCCAAAGCGCGATAATTGCAGTATCGGAAACGGCCGGTCGGCTCGGCCGTTCATTCATCGGCGGGGGTTGTGACGTGTCGGGGTGATCTTCGGCGTGCCATGGGTTCCGCCACCCCGCGAAAGGCAATCCTTGACCGATTCCCCAGCTGTACCCCGGATACGGGGGAGGTGGTGGCGGCAGCGGCGGGTAGTCCTGCCCGGGCAGCGAAGGTGGCGGTGCCGGGCACGGCGAAAACCGGACGTCTATCCGACGGGTCATCGCGCGGTTTCCACCGGGATCGCCAAGCCGATCGTGATCAACTTTCAGCGCCCCATCGCCGATCGGCCGATGGCGGAGAGCGCAATCCACATCTCGTCCACTCCTGCGGCGCCGGGGAAGTTCTACTGGATGAGCGACACCCAGGTGCGCTGGCGGTCGATCGACTTCTGGCCCGCGGGCACGCGGGTCAACATCGACGCCGGCGGTACCCGGTCGAGCTTCCGCGTGGGCGAATCACTGGTCGCGATCGTCGATGACAACACCAAGCAGATGACGATCGTGCGCAACGGCACATCGGTGAAGACGTTCCCGGTTGCACTGGGCAAACCCGGTTGGAGACACCTAACGGCACCTACTACGTGTTGGAGAGGTTCGCCGACATCGTGATGGATTCCTGGACATTCGGGCTGCGGGTCGATGAGCCGGAGGGCTATCGAATCGACGTCAAGGACGCCGCCCGACTCTCCAACGCTGGCACCTTCGTACATGGCGCGCCATGGTCGCCAGCCGCTCAGGGAACGAGGAATGTCAGCCACGGCTGCATCAACCTCAGCCCGGCCAACGCCCAGTGGTTCTACAACAATTTCGGCAGCGGAGATCCCCTCGTGGTCAAGAAAACCGCCGGCGGTCTCTACAGCCAGAACGACCGGGCCCAGGACTGGCAGATCTAGGCTGCCGAGGACGCAGGAGCAGAGACGCGGGTCGGCGACGAACCCCCGGTTGCTGCTCGAATGAGTCGGTGGAGGGCCCGGTTCGCCGCGAGGCCACTCGCCCCTCGAACACCTCCGGCCTTGACATTCGTGCAACCCTAGGTAGCCTTTTCATAAAGCACGATCGTTCATGCTTTTCTGAGGAGCCTGGGTGCGTATCTCACTGATGCAGTTCGTGACCGACCGGACACCCCCGCCGCAGTCGGTGGCGGTGTGGGCCGAGCAACGCGGCTTCGACGGGCTGTTCGTGCCGGAGAAGACCCATGTGCCGACCAGCAGGCAGACGCCGTGGCCGGGCGGCGGATCTGCCGGACTGGTATCTGCGGTGCTACGACCCGTTCGTCGCGCTCGCGGCCGCCGCCGCGGTGACCACGACGTTGCGGGTCGGGACCGGCGCCTGCCTGGTCGGGGTGCACGATCCGATCCTGCTGGCCAAACAGGTGGCGTCGGTCGACCACCTGTCGAACGGCCGCTTTGTTCTCGGCGTGGGATTCGGGTGGAACGTCGAGGAACTGGCCGACCACGGGGTGCCCTTCGCCGACCGCATCGCGGTGGCGGTGGACAAACTCGCCGCGATGCGAGTGCTCTGGGCCAGTGAGCCGGCCGCCTACAGCGGTTCCTACGCGGCGGTGCCGCCGTCGTGGGCCTGGCCCAAGCCTGTCAACGCGGTCCCGGTGCTCTTCGGCTGCCGCAGCAGTGCGGCGGCGTTCGACGTGATCGCCCAGCACGGCGATGGCTGGCAGCCGGTCGAGGGCCACAGCGACATCCTGTCCGCCTCGCCGGCGTTGCACGCGGCCTTTGAGCGGGCCGATCGGGACCCGGCAACAGCTCAGGTCTGCGTGTATTCCTCCTCCGGCGATCGCGCCACCCTCGAGGCCTACCGGGCGGCCGGTGTTGACGAGGTGGTGCTGGCCCTTCCCGCCGCCGGCGCCGATGACGTATTGGCGGCCCTTGATCTCTACGCGCCGCTGGTCACCGCCTTCACGGCCGGGACCGCTTCGCGTGAATTCGGTGCGGTCAATGCCTAGCGCGGCATCCGGCCGGCAGACGCGCGAGCAGATCCTGCGCGCCGCGATGGACACCGCATCGGTGACAGGTCTGTCGGGCTTGTCGATCGGGGTGCTGGCCGATCAACTCGGGATGAGCAAGTCCGGTTTGTTTCGCCACTTCGGCGCCAAGGAGCGGCTGCAGTTGGCCGCCGTCGATGCAGCGGCGGGCATCTTCGAGCGCGAGGTGTATCACCCCGCGATGTCGGCGGACCCGGGCCTGGATCGGCTACGGGCCCTGATGGGCCATTGGATCCGGTATCTGGAGGGCGACACCTTTCCTGGCGGGTGCTTCTTCGCAGCGGCGTCCGCCGATATGGATTCCCGCCCCGGGCCGGTCCGTGACCGGGTCGCCGAGGTCGTGGGCGCGGGAATCGGCGCGATCGTCACCGAGATCGAAGCGGCCACGAACCTGGGCCAACTGCGCGAGGACGTCGACCCTGCCCAGCTGGCCTTCCAACTGCATGCCTATGCGATGGAAGTCAATTGGGCCCGACAGCTTCTCGACGATCAGAGCGCGGGCGACCGCGCCCGTGCAGCGATCGCCGCAGCCCTGACCATCGCCGGGGCAACGCCCAACGGGACCAACGAAAGGGACCCCCGATGAAATTCATCAACCACATCCAGGCAGTCGACCCGCGCAAGGCCACCGGGACCGTCGCCGAAATCTACGCCGAGGCCGGCCGGGACTTCGGCCGCCTGCCCGAACCGGTGATGATGTGGTCCCCACACGAAGGCCTACTGGCCGCCGGATGGGCGGTCCTGCGCGAGACACTGCTCGCCGGTGAGGTCCCCCGCGCCCGCAAGGAGACCATCGCCGCATCGGTGTCGGCCGGCCTGCGCTGCCCGTGGTGCGTCGACGCACACACCACCATGCTTTACGCGACCGGCGAAGCCGGCACCGCTGCAGCGATCCTCGCCGATGACGATCCAGTCGGCGAGAACGCGCCGCTGGTTGCCTGGGCACGTGGGACGGCCGCCCCCTCAGGCCCCCCGCCACCCTTCGGGCACCACGAAGCCGCCGAATGTATCGGCACCGCCATGGCATTCCACTTCACCGCCCGAATGGTCCTGGTCCTTCTCGACGAAACCTTCCTGCCCGGCGGCCCGCGAACCCAGTCATTGCTGCGTCGCGCCGCCGGCCGCGCGCTGGCCCGGACCGCCCGCCGCACCCACCCGCCGGGACTATCCGTCCAACGGCTTCCCCAGAGCCCCCTTTCCTCCGATCTGGCCTGGGTGGCCGCCAACCCGCCGATCGCCCGAGCCTTCGCGGCAATGACCGACTGCCTGGACAACGCCGACCACCTGGCCCAGCCCAGCCGGGCCGCCGTTCAACACGCCCTGCATACCTGGCACGGCGAACCCAAACCCCTCAGCAGCAGCTGGACAACCGAGTACACCGACCACCTACCCGATGAGCTCCGACCGTCGACGCGGCTCGCCCTACTGACAAGCCTCGCACCGCATCAGGTCACAGACGCCGACGTCGCGGCCGCGCGACAGCTGCTGACCACAGACGAAGCCCTCGTCGCCGCGCTGGCCTGGGCAGCGTGGAGCACCGCCCGGCGTATCGGCTCCTGGACCACGCAACCGATCGACGAACTCAAGGCCGACACCGTGAGTGTCGACAACACGCCCACTTGTGGCTGAAGACCGCTTTCTGAGTTCAGGGGCTCCGCCACTCACAACGGCCCTCGACATTGCTGCTCTCCGGCGTCGTGCGCAACCGTTGCGGCGCCTCGACCACCGCCCAGCAGCGTCGCTGGCGATTTCATCAAAAGGCCCTAACGGCTCTCCTCTCGCATCGGAACGAAATGCACCGCGGCAGACTCTGGAGGGGGATTTCGACGTCTCAGCAAAATGTCACAAATGGCACCGGTAACGGCATTTCATTTGAGAAGGCGACATTCGGGATGAGAACCCACACGAGAACCTACAACAACTACTACTGCCTACTACACGTGCTACCGAAGGGGCCCTGGTCTTGGACTCCGCGTTAGAACGCATCACGCCGCACGGCCCGTTCTGAGAACCTGCGTAATCGCGGTTCTTATCTGAGGTCGCCTGACAGTCTGTATTAGTGTTCCCCGTCAGGGGTAAACCTGTATTAGCCTCGATCCACCGATGAGGTAGCGGGGTTCGGCGGGTTGTAGTGACGAAATGCCCTGTCGCGGTGAAAGAATGAGGTTTCTCTAGGACCGAATTCAGTCACGACGAAGGGCATCTCGTAGATGCGATTGTCTCATATGCGGCCGGTGCGGGCCGCGGTGTTCGATGACCCCAATTTGGTGTCGTGCGCCGGGCTGGTCCCAGTGATGGCGTTGGCCGATCAATGCGGCTTGGCAGGGTTGTCCGACAAGCATCTGAGCGTGCCCACTGATAAGGGTGCCAATGCCGGGGGCAAGGTGAACGCGCTGGTCGCCGGGATGGTCGCCGGCGCGGACAGCATCGATGACATGGCGTTGCTGCGGCACGGCGCCATGGGCACGCTGTTCGACCGCCCTTACGCGCCCTCGACGTTGGGCTCGTTCCTGCGGGAGTTCCGCTTCGGCCATGTCCGTCAGCTCGACGCCGTGGCCGCCCGACTGCTGGGCGGCCTGGGTGAGCACACCCCGGTGCTGGCCGGGATCGACGGGCCGGTCCTGGTCGATATCGACGACTCCATCATCGAGGTTCACGGCCACACCAAGCAGGGATCGGGGTACGGCTACACCGGAGTCCGGGGACTCAACGCCCTGATCGCCACGGTGACCACCGAGAAGGCGGCACCGGTGATCGTGGGCCAGCGACTGCGCAAGGGGGCGTGCGGATCCCCCCGCGGAGCGGCCCGGATGATCGCCGACACCCTGGCCGCGCTGCGACGACTGCGCCCCACCGCCGCGCCCGCACCGGTGCTGGTGCGGGCGGACTCGGCGTTCTACGGCCACCGCGCCGTCGGCGCAGCACTGCGCGGAGGAGCCCAGGTCTCGGTCACCGTGCGGCTGGACCCGAAAGTCAAAGCCGCGATCGCCGCGATCGGCGAGAACGCCTGGACCCCGATCGAGTACACCGACGCCGTCCTCGACGACACCACCGGGCAGTGGATCTCCCGCGCCGAGGTCGCCGAAACACCGTTCACCGCGTTCACCTCGAAGAAAGCCACCGAGCAGGTGCAGGGCAGGCTGGTGGTCCGGCGTATCCCCGACCTCAACCCCGGCAGCACCGACGGCCAGGGGACTCTGTTCGACACCTGGCGCTTCCACGCCTTCTTTACCACCAGCGACCTGGACACCGTCACCGCCGATGCGACCCACCGCGGGCACGCCATCATCGAGCAGGTCCACGCCGACCTGAAAGGCTCCGCACTGGCCCACCTGCCCTCAGGGCGGTTCGCCGCCAACGCCGCCTGGCTCGTGCTGGCCGTCATGGCGTTCAACCTCACCCGCGCCGCCGCCACGATCACCGGATCCACACTGGGCCGGGCCCGTACCGCCACCATCCGCCGCACCCTGATCACCGTGCCGGCCCGCATCGCGTCCTCGGCACGCCGGCTGACCCTTCACCTGCCACGCGGCTGGCCCTGGGAGGCAGCGTGGAACACACTGTTCAACAAACGATTTGGCCGAAATAAGCCGATCCGAGCCTAATCGGACGGCTCCCAACCGGCCCGCGACCCGAAACACCAACAGGAACAACCCGATACCGAGATCGGGCGATCAAACACGCCCACCCAGGCCCCCAGCCCCGAGCCAAGCCACGCAATCACATTCGACACTGAGCAGGTCGCTCATCGGTGGATCGAGGCTTAGTGTTCCCCGTCAGGGGTAAACACCAAATTAGTTGGGAACAGTCAAGGGAACATCCAAGCCAGGAGACCGTGTATGCCGCCCGTAACCAACCCTGTTCCCCATGCCGAGTGGACGCCGCGCACGGCGCTTCGACAGGTCGTCCGAACACCGACATTGCGGCATCCGCTGCGCGACTTCGGTCTGTTCGGACCCGGATCGGCCGCGTGGCAGGTGTGGGACTGTCCGACGGTGCTCCTCGCGACGTTTCGCGCGGCCATCGTGCAAATGCTGCAACCGGCGACCGCAGCGGGTGTCGCGCAGAGCAGTGTCTACCAGCAAGACTCGCTGGGCCGGCTGCGGCGTACCCTCGACTACTTCATGACCGTGGTATTCGGCGACAGCCGCTCGGTAGTGCTGGCCTCCGAAGCACTTCGCCAGGTGCACGACCGCGTGACCGGCATCGAGCCGATCACTGGGAAGCCCTATGCCGCAAACGATCCCGAGAACCAATTGTGGGTTCACATGACGGCGTGGCATTCAGTGCTCTACTGCTACGAACGCTACGGTCCCGGCCCGCTGTCTCCACACCGCGAAGCCGACTATTGGCGCGACTGCCGCATCGCCGCTGAACTTCAAGTGATTGACCCTCTCGACGTGCCGGTCACCCGCGACGGGGTGCGTGAGTACTTCGCCTCGGTGCGTCCGCGGTTATGCGTATCCGAACCCGCGCGCGAGATCATTGCTTGGTTGACCGCACCATCCTCACCCGAGTTGTCCGCGGTCAAACCGATCTTGGTCGGGATGGGCCGGGCTGCAGCGGCCACCCTGCCCGCGCACCTGCGCGACATCGCTGGCCTCAACAGCTCAGCGCTGCAAGACGCGGCCGCCGCCGTCTACGGACGCGTGACATACCGGATTTTCACCCCGCGGTTTAGCCAACGGATTTTCGCCGCCATGAGTCCTGAGGCGTGGGCGGTCTGGCAAAGCGCAGTCAGCACCAATGCCCGCCCCGACCCGGCTACCCACAGCGTCACCGACGCCCGCACAACCCATCTACTACCCAGATCCAGGCCACCAGCAGCAATCTGACGACACGAATGAAGGTAACCCCACCCGTATAGCAGCCAGCGTCACCGCGGCAAGGGGCGCCGGACAAAGCGCCCGGTCAGATGACTGAACCCGGCGCGGGCATTCGGCTCGACGACACATAAACGCATCACCTCGATTGACTCGTCTTCGAGAGGCGTAAGGCGCTTCGGCAATGTGCGCGCCGGCACCGTCAATGCTCGGTCGCTATCGCTGAGTGCACTGGAAATGAGAACTTACATGTGTCGTCGCTGCTGCGGCCGTCGCCGAGCTCTCGATGTAAATGCCTCAGTGCCGCAGATCTCACGTTGACACCTGGCTAGCCGCCCTAACAACTTTCCGGCAGAATCGGAATTGCCATCGCTTGCCACCAAAAGCGTGGCGTCTATGCGCCCTCATCGCCAGGCACGCCTAGCCACGTGAGAGTGGACATAGGCACCATCGTGGCAGGAGCGTCGGCTCATCACAGCACCTTTCAACTTCAGGCCGAAAACTCGCAGCAAGAGCCCAGTGAAACCCGGAACCAAAAAGAGGAGTGCGTCAATTAGGCCTCCAGCGCGACGACCACCCCCACCGCACCGGGTCCGAGATGAACTCCGAGCACCGGCCCCAGGTCGGTGATCACCGCAGGGCCACAGGCGGGCAGTGCGCTGGCCAGGGTGGCCGCGACGTCGGCCGCGCCGGCCGGGTTGTCGACGTGCTGGACGGCCAGGGCCGCCCGATGCTCCCCCACCGTGTCGAGCACCAGCGCGACCATGGCGGCGGTAGCCTTCGATGCCGTCCGAACCCGTTGCGCCAGAACCAGTTTGCCGTCGTCGATCCGCAGCAGCGGCTTGACCGCCAGCGCGGTGCCCAGCCAGGAGGCAGCCGTCCCGATCCGTCCGCTGCGTCGCAGATTGTCCAGCCGTTGCACGACGATGAAGGCCTTCACCCGCGACGCGGCTGACTCCGCCTGTGCGGCAACCTCATCCAGACCCGCGCCGGCTCGCGCCGCCCGAGCGGCGGCCAGGGCGGCGAACCCGGTGCCCATCCCCGCGGATTTCGAATCCACCACCCGCACCATGCCGGCGAATTCGACGGCGGCGTGCTGCGCGGCACCGCACGTGCTGGACAGCGCCGTGGACAGGTGCACCGCCACGACTCCGTCCCCGGCACTGTCGGCCAGTGCGGTGCGATAGACGTTCGCCAGTTCGGCCGGACCGGCCCCGGCGGTGCTGACCTGCGGGCGCTGGTAGAGGTCTGCCGGCATGTCGTCGACACCGTCACGCAGATCGTCGCCGTCGACGAGGACGTGCAGGGGTACGACGCGGATATCCCATGGGGCCAGGAGACTCATGGGAAGTCGGGCGGAGGAATCCGTCACGACGACGACGGACACCGGTCAGGCCTTATCGTCCTGCAGTGCGCCGGCTTCGGCCAGCGCTTTGAGCATCAGTTCGGCGACCGCCCGGTGTGCCTCGAAGTTCCAGTGGATGCCATCCGGGTTTCCCCGGCCGCCGCGGATGTGCTCCTCGACGGCCTCTTTCAGATCCACCAGCGGAACGTGATGACGGGCAGCCCATTCGGTGATGGCCGCGACGGTTCCCGGGCGCCCATGGTGGGCCTTGCCGTAGGTGTCGGCGATGTGCACCGACGGCAGGCAGGCAACGATCGGGATACCCGGCCGGTTGAAATCGATTGCACCGCGGGTCATTTCCAGGTACTCGACAGTCAGCTTGGGCGGCAGCGCCGAGCGGGCCATCGGGGAAAGCCTCGGCTGCAGCCAGCCATAGCCGTCACGCACCCAACGCCGCACCGGGCCGGGCCGGACGTAGCGGATCAACTCCCGCAGGGCGGTCGGCAGCGGCGAGGGCAGCGAGTCCATACCACTGGTCGCGAAGATCACCGCGCCGGCTTTGGGCAGTGCCGCCCAGGCCCGGGGGTCCTGCGTCGCCGCCCACCACACATCACGGCAGGTCCATCCGATCCGGCCGACCAGTTCCAGATCCCAACCCAGTTCAGCGGCAACGATATTGGGCCAGATCCGAGGATCGTCGGAAGGCAGGCCGCCCCCCGGTCCGTAGTAGGACAGCGAGTCGCAGAAAACCAGGAGCGCCTTCCTGGGGGCAGTGGGCTCATCCCGGATCTCAGAGGACGTCATTGGCGACCTGCGCTGAGGCATTCCACACATCCAGTCGCCAGCGCAGGTCGCCGAAGGCGGTATCGGTGGGTCCGTGGGCGGACAGTTGCGCCCAACTGGCGTTGCCCATCCCGCCCAGCGCCGGCCAATTGTCAACCGGCAGGTCCAGAAGCGCGGCCGTCAGTGCGGCGATCAGGCCGCCATGGGCCACCAGGATCACCGGCCGCTCGAGGTCGTCACAACCCCAATCAGGTTCTCCGGCAACCAGTTCGGCGACCAGCGGCACGCTGCGATCGGCGACGTCGATACGGCTCTCGCCGCCATGCGGCGCCCACCTCGCGTCATCACGCCAGGCCAGCCGCGCCCCGGGTGATGCCGCGTCGACCTCCGCATGGGTCATACCCTGCCAGTCACCGAGATGGGTCTCCCGCAGCCGGGCGTCGACGGCTACCGGCAACCCGCTGTGCTCGCTGAGAGTCAGCGCGGTGTCGTAGGCCCGCCGCAGGTCCGAGGACACGATGAGCAGCGGCTGTCGTTTGGCCAGCACCTCGGCGGCGGCCACCGCCTGAGCACGGCCGAGGTCGCTCAGGTCGGTGTCGAGCTGGCCCTGCATGCGGCTTCCGGCGTTGAACTCCGTCTGCCCGTGGCGCAGCATGACCAGGCGCCGGACCCTCACGGCGACTCCGCCTCGGGATCGGCCGTCACGTCGTCGAGATCGACGTCGATCAGCGGGCAGTCCCGCCACAGCCGGTCCAGCGCATAGAAGTTGCGTTCGTCGGTGTGCTGGATGTGCACGACGATGTCGACGTAGTCCAGCAGCACCCAGCGTCCCTCGCGGGCGCCTTCCCGCCGGGCCGGCTTGTATCCGGCGATCCGCATCTTCTCCTCGACCTCGTCGACGATGGCGTTGACCTGGCGTTCGTTGGAGGCCGAGGCGATCACGAAGCAGTCGGTGATCACCAACTGGGCCGACACATCGATCACGACGATGTCCTGCGCGAGTTTCGCGGCCGCCGCACGCGCTGCCACTTCCGCCATCCGGATCGCTTCGGCCGAGGCGGTCACGCTCCCACCTCCACCGGCGCGGTGCGGCCGCGGTAGAGGCGGCGTTTGGCCACGTACTGGACGACACCGTCGGGCACCAGATACCAGATCGGGCGCCCCTCCCCGGCCCGAGTGCGGCAGTCGGTCGACGAGATCGCCAATGCGGGTACCTCCATGAGGTGCAGCGCGTCGATCGGGCAGCCGGTCGAACGCCTCGGTGATGTGGGAGTCGGTGAGCTCGTAGCCGGGCCGGCTGACGCCGATGAAGGTGGCCAGTTTGAACAGCTCCTCCCAGCCCTGCCAGGTGAGGATCGAGCCGAGCGCGTCGGCCCCGGTGATGAAGTAGAGCTTGGCCTCGGGATGCATTGTGCGCAGATCCCGCAGCGTGTCGTTGGTGAAGGTCGGGCCGCCCCGGTCGATGTCCACCCGGCTCACCGAGAACCGCGGATTCGAGGCGGTGGCGATCACGGTCATCAGGTAGCGGTCCTCGGCGGCGGTGACGTCGCGGTCCTTCTGCCACGGCTGGCCGGTGGGGACGAAGATGACCTCGTCGAACTCGAAATAGTCCGCGACCTCGCTGGCCGCCACGAGGTGGCCGTTGTGGATCGGGTCGAACGTTCCGCCCATCACGCCGAGCCTGCGAGGAGAAGCCACGGTGTGAAAGCTTAGGTCAGACCGGCAGTAGCTGGTCGATGACCGCGGCCAGCTGCTTGGCCGAGCGGCACTCGTGCATGGTGATCACGTCTTCATAGCGGGGCACCGCCGAGTCGCCGCTGCCCCACAGGTGTCGCGGTTCGGGGTTGAGCCAATGGGCGTGCCGGCTGGCGGTCACCATGTGCGAGAGCACGTCGACGGCCGGGTTGCGGTAGTTGGTGCGGCCGTCGCCGAGGACCAGCAGCGAACTGCGCGGGGACAGCACCCCGGGGAAGTTCTCGGTGAACGAGACGAACGCGTTGCCGTAGTCCGAATGGCCGTCGCGGGTGAAGACCTTGGCCTCCCGGGTGATCCGCTGGATCACGATCGCCAGATCGGCGTCGGCGCCGAACATGTGCGTCACCTCGTCGGTGGTGTCGATGAAGGCGAACACCCGGACCCGGGAGAACTGCTGACGCAGCGCGTGCACCAGTAGCAGGGTGAAGTGGCTGAACCCGGCAACCGAACCGGACATGTCGCAGAGCACCACCAGTTCCGGGCGGGCCGGGCGCGGCTTGCGCAACACGACGTCGATCGGCACGCCACCGGTCGACATCGACTTGCGCAGCGTCTTGCGCAGGTCGATCGAACCGGCCCGGGCACGCCGCCGGCGCGCGGCCAGCCGGGCGGCGAGCACCCGCGCCAGCGGCGCCACGACACGTCTCATCTGGCGAAGCTGGTCACCGGAGGCACGCAGGAACTCGACGTTCTCTGCCAACTGCGGGATGCCGTACATCTGGACGTGGTCGCGTCCGAGTTGTTCGGCCGTGCGCCGCTTGGTCTCGCCCTCCACCAGCCGGCGCAGCTGGGCGATCTTCTGCGCCGCAAGGGCTTTGGCGATCTGCTCCTGGGTGGGTGACGGGTCGTCGCCGTGCGGGGCCAGCAGGCCGGCCAGCAGTCGGCCCTGCAACTGGCCCAGTTCCATCGCCTTGAGCGCCTGATACGACGAGTACGACGGGCCGCGACTGGAGGTGTAGCGGCCGTAGGCCTCGACGATCTGGGCGATCATCGCCACCAGGCGGTCGTCGAGGTCGCCGATGTCGGGGTTGTTGGTGAGCAGGTCCAACAGCATCTCCCGCATGGCCTCGATATCCTGCGGGTCGAGTCCGTCGGCAGGCGAAGCGCTCGTCGTCGTCGAGCACGGTGCGCCCGCCGAGGGCGGCCGGCCACCAGAGGTCGAACAGCGCGTCATAGGTCTGCCGGTGGTCCGAGCGGCGCAGCACCGCGCAGGCCAGGCCTTCGCGCACCGTCTCCCGGTCGCTCATGTCCAGCACACTGAGTACTTGACCGGCATCCACGGTCTCCGACGGACCGACCGAAATCCCTTGGGCGCGTAAGCGCTTCGACGAAGCCGACCAGGTGGCCCGGCAGGCCGTGCGGGGCCAGCGGCTGCGGAGGGCGGGGGCGGCGGGCCATGAGGCCTAGTTCAGCCGCAGTTCGCCGGCGGCGCGCTGCTGATCGGACTGGTGTTTGAGCACCACACCCAGTGTCGCGGCGATGGTCGCGTCGTCGATGGTGTCCATGCCCAGCGCCAGCAGGGTTCGGCCCCAGTCGATGGTCTCGGCGACCGAGGGCGCCTTCTTGAGCTGCATCGCGCGCAGCACGCCGATGATGCGCACCAGCTCCTCGGCGAGGCGTTCGGGCAGTTCGGGAACCCGGGACAGCAGGATGCGGCGCTCGAGTTCGGGATCGGGAAAGTCGATGTGCAGGAACAGGCACCGGCGTTTGAGCGCCTCGGACAACTCACGGGTGGCGTTGGAGGTCAGCACCACGAACGGTGTGCGGGTGGCGGTGATGGTGCCCAGTTCGGGGACGGTGACGGCGAAGTCGCTGAGGCACCTCCAGCAGCAGGCCCTCGATCTCGATATCGGCCTTGTCGGTCTCGTCGATCAGCAGCACCGTCGGCTCGGTGCGCCGGATCGCGGTCAGCAGCGGACGGGACAGCAGGAACTCCTCGCTGAACACGTCGTCCTTGGTGCGCTCCCAGTCGTGGTCGGCGCCGGTGGCGGACTGGATGCGCAGGATCTGCTTGGCGTGGTTCCACTCGTACAGCGCGCGCGCCTCGTCGACGCCCTCGTAGCACTGCAACCGCACCAGTTCCGAGCCGGTGGCCTGCGCGACGGCGCGGGCCAGTTCGGTCTTGCCGACACCGGCGGGGCCCTCGACGAGCAGCGGCTTGCCGAGCCGGTCGGCGAGGAACACCGCTGTGGCCGTGGCCGTGTCCGGCAGATAACCGGTCTCGGTCAGCTTGGCCGTGACGTCGGCGATGTCGGCGAACAGGGGCGCCGGGCGGGCTGGTGTGGTGGTCAAGGGGGTCCTTCCTCAGACGGGCCGGGTGTGGCCGTCGCCGAAGACGATCCACTTGGTCGAGGTCAGTTCGGGCAGGCCCATGGGACCGCGGGCATGCAGTTTCTGGGTGGAGATGCCGATCTCGGCACCGAAGCCGAACTGCTCGCCGTCGGTGAAGGCGGTCGAGGCGTTGACCATGACGGCGGCTGCGTCGACCTGTTCGGTGAAGCGTTGCGCCGCAGCCAGATCGGTGGTGACGATGGCCTCGGTATGACCGGTGCCGTAGGTGTTGATGTGGTCGATGGCCGCGTCGAGGCCGTCGACGACCGCCAGCGCGATGTCCAGCGAGAGGAACTCGGCTCGGAGTTCCTCCTCGGTCGGGTTGTCGTGCACGGTGACACCGGCCCGTTGCAGCGCGCCGACCAGTTGCGGCAGCGCGGCCTCGGCGATGGCCGCGTCGACCAGCAACGTCTCGGCGGCGTTGCACACGCTCGGCCGGCGGGTCTTGGCGTTGAGCACGATCCGCTCCGCGACGTCGAGGTCGGCGTCGGCGTGCACGTACACGTGACAGTTGCCCACGCCGGTCTCGATCGTCGGCACGCATGCATCCCGGACGACCGCGTCGATCAGTCCGGCTCCCCCGCGCGGGATCACCACGTCGACCAGTCCGCGGGCCTGGATGAGGTGGGTGACGCTGGAACGGTCGGCGCTGGGCAGCAACTGCACGGCGTCCTCGGGCAGCCCCTCACCGCACAGCGCACCGCGCAGGGCGGTGACCAGTTCGGCGTTGGAGTTGGCCGCCGACGAACTGCCGCGCAGCAGCACGGCGTTGCCGGACTTGAGCGTGAGGCCGAAGGCGTCGACGGTGACATTGGGCCGGCCTTCGTAGACGATGCCGATCACCCCGAGGGGCACCCGCTGCTGACGCAGTTGCAGGCCGTTGGGCAGGGTCCGGCCGCGCAGCACCTCGCCGATCGGGTCGGGCAGCCCGGCGACCTGTCGTAAGCCGGCGGCGATGCCATCGATCCGGTGCGGGTTGAGCGCCAGCCGGTCCAGCATGGCCTCGGGAGTGCCCGCCGCGCGGGCGGTCTCCAGGTCCCTGGCGTTGGCGGCCAGGATCTGATGGGTGTGAGCCAACACCCCGTCGGCGGCGGAGTGCAGGGCACGGTCCTTCACCGCGGTGGTGAGGGTTCCCAGGGTCCGGGCGGCGGTCCGCGCCCTTCGGGCGGCGGCGTGCACGGTTTCGCGCACGTCAGCGGCAGCCTCGGTGTGCACACTCATCTGACCAGGGTATCGGTTCCCGACCAACCGGGAGGTTGGGGGCTCACGTGCGGCCTCTACCGTGGGACCCGATCATGATTGACCGACACACCATCCTCACGCGCCGGATCCGGCTGCTGGTGTGGGCGACGATCGCCTACAACGTTCTCGAGGCGGTCGTCGCGCTCACCGAGGGCGCGCGGGCATCGTCGATGGCGCTGGTCGGATTCGGTCTGGACTCGGTGATCGAGGTGTCCGCCGCGGCGGCGGTGGCCTGGCAGTTCGCGGCGCCGGACCCCGAACGGCGGGGGCAAGCCGCGCTGCGGTTCGTCGCCTTCTCGTTCTTCGCACTGGCCGCCTACGTCGGCGTGGAGTCGGTGCGCTCCCTGTCGGGCTACAGCCAGGCCCGGCACTCCCCGATCGGTATCGCCCTGGCCGCGGCGAGCCTGGCGCTGATGCCCCTGCTCGCCTGGCTGCAGATACGGGCGGGCCGCGAGATCGGCTCCCGGTCGGTGGTGGCCAATGCCCACCAGACGCTGCTGTGCAGTTACCTGTCGGCGGCCCTGCTGGTCGGCCTCGTGCTCAACACCGCCTTCGGGTGGGCGTGGGCGGATCCACTGGCCGCCCTGGTGATCGCCGGCTTCGCCGTGCGCGAGGGCCTGGAGGCCTGGCGCGGCGACCCGTGCTGCGGGTGACGCGGGATCAGCCGGCCGGAATCTCCCGTTCGATCTCGTCCAGCCACACCGTCGCCGCCATGTCCGACGGGGCGCGCCAGTCACCGCGCGGCGACAACGAGCCGCCGTGGGAAACCTTGGGGCCGTTGGGCAGTGCCGAACGCTTGAACTGGCTGAACGAGTAGTACCGCTGGGCGAACACCATCAACCAGCGGCGGATGTCGGCGAGCGAGTAGGCCGGTCGCTTCTCGAGCGGATACCCCGGCGGCCAGTCGCCGCGATCGGAATCACTCCAGGCATGCCAGGCCAGGAATGCGATCTTCGACGGCCGGAAGCCGTAGCGCAGCACCCCGAACAGCGAGAAGTCCTGCAGTGCATAGGGACCCACCGTGGCCTCGCTGCTCTGCACCTGTTCACCGTCGGTGGGCACCAGTTCCGGGGTGATCTCGGTGTCGAGCACCGACTGCAGGATGTCGCCGACGTCGTCGTCGAACTCCCCGGAGGTGATCACCCACCGGATCAGATGCTGGATCAGGGTTTTGGGCACTCCGGCGTTGACGTTGTAGTGGCTCATCTGGTCGCCGACGCCGTAGGTTGACCAGCCCAGCGCCAGTTCGGACAGGTCCCCGGTGCCCAGCACGATGCCGCCACGCTGATTGGCGATCCGGAACAGGTAGTCGGTCCGCAGGCCGGCCTGCACATTCTCGAAGGTGACGTCGTACACCTTCTCGCCGCGGGCGAAGGGATGCCCGATCTCGGTGAGCATCAGGGTGGCGGTATCCCGGATGTCGATCTCGGAGAAGGTGACCCCGAGGGCCTTCGACAACCGGATGGCGTTGTTCTTCGTGCGTTCGCCGGTGGCGAAGCCGGGCAGCGTGAAGGCGAGAATGTCACTGCGCGGCCGGCCTTCGCGGTCCATCGCCTTGGCCGCCACGATCAGCGCGTGGGTGGAGTCCAGGCCGCCGGAGACCCCGATGACGACCTTGGGATAGCTCAGCGCCCGCAGTCGCTGTTCGAGGCCGGAGACCTGAATGTTGTAGCCCTCGTAGCAGTCCTGCTCCAGCCGGATCGGGTCGTTGGGCACGAACGGGAACCGCTGGACCTCGCGTCGCAGGCCGAGGTCGGTGCCGGGCGGGTCGAGGTGAAACCCGATGCGGCGGAAGGACTCCAGGCCGGACTGGTGGCGGCGACGGTTGTCGTCGAAGGTTCCCATTCGCAGCCGCTCGGCGCGCAGCAGATCCAGGTCGACGTCGGCCACCGAGCGGCGGTCCCCCTTCGGGAAGCGCTCGGATTCGGCCAGCAGCAGACCGTTCTCGTAGATCATCGTCTGGCCGTCCCAGGCCAGGTCGGTGCTCGACTCACCCTCTCCCGCGGCGGCGTAGACGTAGGCGGCCAGACAGCGCGCAGATGCCGAGCGCGCCAGCAACTTCCGGTCCTCGGCCCGACCGATGGTGATCGGGCTGCCGGACAGGTTGGCCAGCACCGTCGCACCGGCCAACGCGGCCTGCGAACTCGGCGGGATCGGCACGAACATGTCCTCGCAGATCTCCACGTGCAGGACCAGACCGGGCACGTCGTCGGCGGCGAACAGCAGGTCCGGGCCGAACGGCACGTCCTGACCGAGCAGGCGGATGGTGCCGGTCATGTCGTCACCCGGCGCCATCTGGCGGCGCTCGTAGAACTCCCGATAGTTCGGCAGGTAGGACTTCACCGCCACCCCGAGAACCCGGCCACGGTGGATCACCACCGCGGTGTTGTAGATCCGGTGCAGGTGGCGCAGGGGTGCGCCGACCACCAGCACCGGCAGCAGGTCGGTGGAGTCCACGGCGATGTCACCCAAGGCCGTCTCGACGGCGTCAAGCAGGCTGTCCTGCAGCAGGATGTCCTCGATGGAGTACCCGGACAGCGTCAACTCCGGGAAGATCGCCACCGCGACGCCCTCGTCGTGGCATTCCCGGGCGATCCGCAGCACCGAGGCGGCGTTGGCGACGGGATCGGCCAGCACCGTGCGATGCGTGCAGGCGGCCACCCGCGCAAAACCGTGGGCGTAGGCGGAGAAAAAGTCCACACCCCATTGTCGCAGGCCACTGTCGAGATCGACACGCGTGGCGGTCGGCCGGGGTCAGTACCCTCGTGGTGTGGACGCTCCCGAACTCGTCGCGCTGCTGAGCGGCCGGCGGGTGGCGGTGCTGACCGGCGCCGGGATTTCCACCGATTCCGGCATCCCGGATTACCGCGGCCCGGACTCCCCGCCGGCCAACCCGATGACAATCCGCCAGTTCACCTCCAGCCGCGAGTACCGGCAGCGGTACTGGGCCCGCAACCACCTCGGCTGGCGGCACATGGCCGCGACCGAGCCGAATGCCGGCCACCGCGCCCTGGCCGCGCTGGAACGCATCGGTGTGGTCACCGGGGTGATCACCCAGAACGTCGACCTGCTGCACACCAAAGCCGGCAGTAACGCCGTCATCAATCTGCACGGCACCTACGCGCGGGTGGTGTGCCTGGACTGCGGGCACACCATGTCCCGGGCGGCACTGGCCGAGCGGCTTGAGGCGGCCAATCCGGGATTCACCGAACGCGCCGAACGGATCGGCGGACTGGCGGTGGCGCCCGACGCCGACGCAGTCGTCGCCGACACCGCCTCGTTCGAGTTCGTCGACTGCCCGGCCTGCGCCGGGATGCTCAAACCCGACATCGTGTATTTCGGCGAGTCGGTCGCCAAAGAGGTTGTGGACCAAGCATATTCGCTGGTCGAGGAGTCCGACGCCCTGCTGGTCGCGGGCTCGTCGCTGACGGTGTTCTCGGGTTACCGGTTCGTGCGGCACGCCGCCGCCCGGCGATTCCGATCGCGATCATCAACCGCGGACCAACTCGCGGCGACGACCTGGCGACCGTGAAAGTCGATGCCGGTTGCTCGCCGCTGCTGACCCTGCTGGCCGAGGAACTGACGGGCAGCAAGCCCACGGTGTCGTAGGGTCGCGCCCATGTCTGAACAAACCTCGGCCTCCCGCGTCAACACCGTGACCGCCCTTGCCGTCGGCGTCGGCCAGGCCGTGATCAGGCCGGTGCGCCCCAGCCCGGTCCGGTCACCGAACGCTGGGCCGTCGGCGTCGGTGAAGTCGCCGCCCGAATGCCCAAGCTGCCCGGTCTGGTCCGCGGAATCGCGGCGACAGCTCAATCGATTCGGCTCGGTGGTGATCAGCCCGGACGGTATCGAATTCGACGGCGACGAGGTCGCCTGGTCGAAGGTGACCGAGATCCGCACCCGTCGACTGCTGGGGTATCTGTTCACCGATGCGATCACCAAACAGGTCGACCGGCTACCCCTCTGGTGGTTCCCGGGCCGCACCCTGGTGCTCAGCGGGCTCACCCATACCGCTCTGACCGGGGTGGCCCTGGCCGCCGACCTGCAATTGGATCGCGGCATCTTCACCGTTTACCTCCCCGCTGAGGTTCACTCCACGGGTGTGTTCCGCAGCCAACAGATCCGCCCGGGCGTGCCGGCCTCACTGGTGCTGGCCGACCCCGCGGTACGCGACTGCGTCGAGGCGACGGCACGGGCCCACGGCATATCGGTGGTCCCCGACCCCGACGACGCCCTGGAGGCCGCCGCTCGAGCGCGCCGCGGTGATCCGGGCCGCTGTCGGCCTGGTGATGGGGATGGCGGGCGCGCTGGTCGGCTCAGGCGGGGACGAGGTCGTCGGCATGGACCGCGGGACGACGTGACTGCGCGGACAGTTCCGAGGTGGAACGCCCGATCATCGTCGCCAATTCCGTTGCGTCATAAGCGACGACGCCGCGGCCGACCATGTCACCGTCGGGTCCGTGCAACTCGACGACGTCCCCGCCGAAGAAACGTCCCGACAGCGCGGTGATGCCGGCCGGTAGCAGCGACCGGCGCTGCCCGACCACCGCCCGCACGGCACCGGCATCCAGGATCAGCGCTCCGGCCGACTCGGCGGCGTAGCGCACCCAGAACCGGCGCGCCGACATCCGCGCGGGCCGCGCGGCGAACACGGTGCCGACCGAGGCCTCGCTCAGCGCCGTCGGCGGCGTCGGCGGCGGCGGCCAGCAGCACCGGCACCCCGGCGTCGGCGGCCAGCAGCGCCGAAGACAGTTTCGAGGCCATGCCGCCGGTGCCCAGTCGGCTGCCCTGCCCGGCGATCACCCCGTCGAGGTCGTCGGGTCCGGCCACCTCGGGGATGAACCGGGCCGGGTTGTCGGCGGTCGCTTTGCGCGGGTCGCCGTCGTAGAGGCCGTCGATATCGGACAGCAGCACCAGCGCGTCTGCGCCGACCAGGTGGGCGACCAACGCCGAGAGCCGGTCGTTGTCGCCGAAGCGGATCTCGTTGGTGGCCACGGTGTCGTTCTCGTTGACGATCGCCACCGCGTGCAGAGCCCGCAGCCGATCCAGGGTGCGCTGGGCGTTGGTGTGCTGCACGCGCTCGAGATGTCGTGGGCGGTCAGCAGCACCTGGCCGACGGTGCGGTGATAGCGGCCGAACGCGGTGCTCCATGCGTTGACCAGGGCCACCTGCCCGACGCTGGCCGCGGCCTGCTTGGTGGCCAGGTCGGTCGGGCGACGCGACAGACCCAGCGGCTCGATCCCGGCGGCGATGGCTCCGGAGGAGACGATCACCACGTCGGAGCCGGCCTTCATCCGGGCCTCGATGGCGTCGGCCAGCGCCGCCAGCCGGGTCGCGTCGAACAGCCCGGCCGGGTTGGTCAGCGCGGTGGTGCCGATCTTGACGACGATGCTGCGGGCGGTCCGGACGGCTTCCCGGTGAGCACTCACCGGTCTCCCCCGGACTCGCGCCGTTGCCGACGCGCTTGCTTGCGTTCGGCCGCGCCGACCCGGTCGTTGCGCTCCAGACGGATGTCGGTGCCGCGGCCCGACGGTGTGACGTCCACACCGGCAGGGGTCTGCGGCTCCCAGTCGAATGTCATGTCGCCGATGGTGACCGCGCAGCCCGGCTTGGCGCCGCGCTTGATCAGCTCGTCCTCGACACCGAGGCGGGCCAGCCGGTCGCCGAGGTAACCGACCGCCTCGTCGTTGACGAAGTCGGTCTGGGCGATCCAGCGCTCCGGGCGGGTGCCGCGCACGATGAAGCCGCCGGCGTGGTGCGGGTCGGGTTCGACGGTGAACCCGCTGGCGTCGATCGGGACCGGCCGGATCACCGGGCGGCGCGCCACCACCGGTGGCTGTGCCGCACGGTAGGCCGAGACCATGTCCCACAGTGCAAAGGTCAACTCCCGCAAGCCTTCCCGGGTCACGGTGGACACCTCGAACACCGGCCAGCCGCGTTCGGCGATCTCAGGCGCGGACGAAGTCGGCCAGTTCCCTGGCCTCGGGGACGTCGATCTTGTTCAGCACCACCGCGCGCGGACGATCGGCGAGGTCGCCGAGGGTCGAGTCACCCTGCAGCGTGGGCCGGTAGGCCGCCAGCTCGGCCTCGAGGGCGTCGATGTCGGAGATCGGGATCGCGGCCGGGTTCCATTGTGGCGCAGTCGATGACGTGCACCAGTACCGCGCAGCGCTCGATGTGGCGCAGGAAGTCCAGTCCCAGGCCGCGGCCTTCGGAGGCGCCGGGGATCAGGCCGGGCACGTCGGCGACGGTGAAGGTGTGCTCGCCGGCCGACACCACGCCGAGGTTGGGCACCAGGGTGGTGAACGGGATAGTCGGCGATCTTGGGCTTGGCCGCCGAGATGGTCGACACCAGCGACGACTTGCCGGCCGAGGGGAAACCGATCAGTCCGACGTCGGCGACGGTCTTGAGTTCCAGGGTGAGATCGCGGGCCTGGCCCTTCTCGCCGAGCAGCGCGAAACCGGGAGCCTTGCGGGCCCGGGATGCCAGCGCGGCGTTGCCGAGGCCGCCACGTCCGCCCTCGGCGGCCACGAACCGGGTGCCCGTCGCCGACGAGGTCGGCCAGCATTCGGCCCTGCTCGTCGAGCACGACCGTGCCGTCGGGAACCCGGACTTCAAGGTCGGCACCGGCGGCGCCGTCGCGGTTGCCGCCCTGCCCCTGTTGCCCGGAGGCGGCGACGACGTTGCGGGTGGAAGTGGAAGTCGAGCAGGGTGTGCACCGCGGGATCGACCACCAGGACGACACTGCCGCCGCGGCCGCCGTTGCCGCCGTCGGGGCCGCCGAGAGGCTTGTACTTCTCCCGGTGCACCGACGCGCAGCCGTTACCGCCGTTGCCGGCGCGGGTGTGAATGACGACGCGGTCGACGAACCGGGGCATCAGGTAACTCCTTCGAATGCAACGCCAGGGCGGGAGATCAGTCGCGAGTCCGCCACCGGGTTACAGTCGCGGGCCTAGGCCTCCGGTCGCGCGGGGCGGACGATGTTGACGATCTTGCGGCCACGCTTGACACCGAACTCCACCGCGCCGGGTGCGGTGGCGAACAGCGTGTCGTCGCCGCCGCGGCCGACGTTGACGCCGGGGTGGAAGTGGGTGCCGCGCTGGCGGACGATGATCTCGCCGGCCTTGACGACCTGGCCGCCGAATCGCTTGACGCCGAGTCGCTGCGCGTTGGAGTCGCGACCGTTGCGTGAGCTGGAAGCGCCCTTCTTGTGTGCCATGTCTGTCGCTCCCGCTACTTGATTCCGGTGACCTTGAGCACCGTCAGCGGCTGACGGTGACCCTGCCGCTTGTGGTAGCCGGTCTTGTTCTTGAACTTGTGGATGCGGATCTTCGGGCCCTTGGTGTGCTCGAGGATCTCGCCGGTGACCGCGACCTTGGCCAGTTCGCTCGGCGTCGGTGGTGACCTTGGCGCCGTCGACGACGAGTGCGACCGGCAGCGAGACCGAGGCGCCGGGCTCGGATTCGATCTTCTCGACCTTCACGACGTCACCGACGGCGACCTTGTACTGCTTGCCGCCGGTCTTGACGATTGCGTAGGTGGCTGTCTGCGCTGCCATCGTTCCTCTTCCAAGTCGGCGACTCAGCTGTCGCGTGGCGCGGGCACGCGCTACCGGAGGTTGCGCGAGCGGGTCTTGGTGCGGGACGCACCGGTCTGGCCGGGCGGCCCGCTGCCGCCGCTGCTCGGGATCAGGGCCTGGCGACAACTGCTCAAGGGTACGTGACCAGCATGGGAGGGTCAAACCGGCCGGCGCCGGCGGTTCGGCGGCCCTCAGTGGTCAAGCACCGGCGGCCCGGCCGGCCGCGCCGCGGCCCGCCGCCGGGGACGCCTGGCCGGGGCCCCCGCCTCCGGCTGTCGCGGCGCTGACCTGTTCGTCAGTCGTCGCTCGACCTCGGCGTCCTCGTCGATGATCTCGATGGTCGTCGTCTTCTCGAGGTCGCTCAAGAGCGTCGTCGTCGACCTCGTCGAGTTCGTCCTCGTCGTCCTCGTCGTCGTCGTCCTCGTCGTCCTCGTCGTCGTCGTCCTCGTCGTCCTCGAGGGCGTCATCGTCTTCGTCGAGGTCGAGTCTCGCCGGCCGTGGCCTCGGCATCCTCGTCGATTCCTCGGCGCTCGAACTCCTCGGACGATCTCGTCGGACTCCTCGTCCTCGTCGTCGTCGCCTTTGGCCGCCGCCATCGCCTTGAACATCGGATGCTCACCGGGCGCGTGGGCCGGGACGCCGCGGCGACCGCCGGCTCCTCGCGCCTTGGCCCCTTGCTGGCCGCGCCGGCTGCGCCGGCCACCCGACTCGGACTTACGCGCCGGTCGGCCTGGGCCGGTGTCGACCGGATCGGCGTGCAGCACGATGCCCCGTCCGGCGCAGTGCGGGCAGGTCGTCGAGAACGCCTCGATCAGCCCGGTGCCCAGCCGCTTGCGGGTCAGCTGGACCAGGCCCAGCGACGTCACCTCCGACACCTGGTGACGGGTCCGGTCGCGGGCCAGCGCCTCGGTCAGCCGGCGCAGCACCAGATCGCGGTTGGACTCCAGCACCATGTCGATGAAGTCGATGACCACGATGCCGCCGATATCGCGCAGCCGCAGTTGGCGGACGATCTCCTCGGCGGCCTCGAGGTTGTTCTTGGTGACGGTCTGCTCCAGGTTGCCGCCCGCACCGGTGAACTTGCCGGTGTTGACGTCGACGACCGTCATCGCCTCGGTGCGGTCGATGACCAGCGTGCCGCCCGAGGGCAGCCAGACCTTGCGGTCCATCGCCTTGGCCAGTTGCTCGTCGATGCGGTGCACTGCGAACACGTCCGGGCCCCGTGACCGCCCGCCGGCTCGTACTTGGTCAGCCTCGGAAGCAGTTCGGGCGCAACGGAAGTCACGTATCCGGTGATGGTCGTCCCAGGCATCGTCGCCGGAGACGATCAGACCGGAGAAGTCCTCGTTGAACAGGTCGCGGATGACCTTGACCAGCACGTCGGGCTCTTCGTAGAGCGCGACGGCGGCGCCGGCCTTCTTGGCCTTGACCGCGATCGGCTTCCGCGGCGATCGTGTTCCAGCGCTCCTGCAGCCGGGTGACATCGGCGCGGATGTCGTCTTCCTTCACGCCTTCGGACGCGGTGCGGATGATGACCCCGGCGTCGGCGGGCACGACCTCGCGCAGGATCTCCTTGAGCCGCTGACGCTCGGTGTCGGGCAGCTTGCGGCTGATCCCGGTCGACGACGCGCCGGGCACGTAGACCAGGTAGCGCCCGGCCAGCGAGACCTGAGTGGTGAGCCGGGCGCCCTTGTGCCCGACCGGGTCCTTGCTGACCTGGACGACGACGTAGTCGCCGGGCTTGAGCGCCTGCTCGATCTTGCGCTGCGCCCCGCCGAGTCCGGCGGCCTCCCAGTTGACTTCACCGGCGTAGAGCACGCCGTTGCGGCCGCGGCCGATATCGACGAACGCCGCCTCCATCGACGGCAGGACGTTCTGCACGATGCCGAGGTAGATGTTGCCGACCAGCGAGGCCGAGGCGGCCGAGGTCACGAAGTGCTCGACGACGATGCCGTCCTCGAGCACCGCGATCTGGGTGTAGCGCGCACCCTCGTGCGGCGGTTCGGTGCGGATCTTGTCGCGCACGACCATGACGCGGTCGACGGCCTCGCGCCGGGCCAGGAACTCGGCCTCGGTGAGGATCGGCGGGCGGCGGCGGCCGGCGTCACGGCCGTCGCGGCGGCGCTGACGCTTGGCCTCCAGCCGGGTGGACCCGCTGATGCCCTGGATCTCGTTGGACTCGGACCGTTCAGCCTTGGCGCGCGGCGCGCGTTCGTGCACGACGGTGTTCGGCGGGTCGTCCAGCGAGCGGCGATCGTCCCCGTCGTCGCCGGCCCCGGCTTGCGGCGCCGGCGCCGGCGCCGGCGCCGGCGGGTCGCACCCTCACCGTTGGCCGACTCCTCGTCACCGCCCTCGGCCTCGTCGCCATCCTCGGTGTCGTCGCCTCGGCAGGCGCCGGTCCTCGCCGCCGACCTGCTCGTCATCCTCGCCGTCGGCTCCGGCCTGCTCGCCGCGGCCCCGGCCGCGACCGCGGCGTCCGCGCCGGCGGCGGCGGTTGGCGGGGCGATCGGCGGCGTCACCATCGGTGTCCGCCTCGTCGCCGTCCTCGTCGCCCTCGTCGGAGACTCGGTCCTCATCGGCGTCGGGCGCGACCGACCGACGACGGGCTGCGGGGCGACGAACAGCGGCATGTAGGCCGCCTGCTCGATGGCCACCGACTCCGCGGGCCGGTGATGTGAACCGTCTCGGCAACCGTGTGGGTCTCGAGGATCAGCCGCGACTCCGGTTCGGACTCGACGATCACGGCCGTGGTCGGGTCGACGAACCCCTGCGCGGCGTGACGGGACTCCAGGGCGGACTCGACGGCGACATTCGGCGTCGGCGGCGGCCAGCGCCGTCGCGGACGCGGATCGCCTCGGCCTGGTCGACGCTGGAGTGCGGGCTGCGCGTCCGGCCGTCGAGTTCGGCCAGCGCGTCGAGAACCCGCTTGCTGGTGGTGCCGAGCACCCGGGCCAGCGAATGAACCCTCAACCGCTCGGGCAGCTCCCCCTCAGCAGTGGGTGCTTCGCGGGGACGTCGCAGTGGGTGGATCCCACTGGACGGTGATTCGGGCTGATCCTGGTTGTGATCATCATCGGCCACGTAGTCTCCTCAAGCCCCCGGGCGCGTCCTGCGACGCGGCCACGCGAGGGCTACCGCTATGTGCCCGGGCGGCGCCCGGACTTGTCGATAGGTCTTGCTCCGACGGATTCGACTGAATCCGACTCGGCGCCTGGCTGAATGACGGCTGTCGACGGTCCGCGCCACACCGCAGGCAGCGATGGTCGCGCACGTCTGAAGTCTCATTCGTGACCGCCCGTTGCCGAGCGGCAAGCCCTAGTATCCCACATCGCCCCGCGGCGACGGACGCTGCTGTCCGATACCGGTCAGATCGACGGGAACCAGAGCGCGATCTCGCGGGCCGCCGACTCCGCCGAATCCGAACCGTGCACCAGGTTGAACTGGGTCTCCAGGCCGAAGTCGCCGCGGATCGTGCCCGGGGTGGCCTTCTCGACCGGATCGGTGCCGCCGGCCAGCTGCCGGAACGCCGCGACGGCCCGGGGGCCTTCGAGAACCGCGGCGACGACCGGCCCGGAGGTGATGAACTCCAGCAGGTCGCCGAAGAACGGCTTGTCCTTGTGCTCGGCGTAGTGCGCCGCGGCGACCTCGTCGCTGACGTGCTTGAGTTCGAGCGCGGCGATGGTCAGGCCTTTGCGTTCGATACGGCTGATGATCTCGCCGATCACCCGCCGCTGGACGCCATCGGGTTTGATCAGTACAAGGGTCCGCTCAGTCATCTGGCGCCGCTCCTCCTCATCGCTTCGCTCCGCATCGTCGCCGGCGCGGTCACGACACGGAAGAGTACCGGTCAGGTCCGTGGCGGCTGCTGGCCGGGCAGTAGCCCCAGGCGCTGACGACGCAACACCTCGACCGCGCAGGTAGGCGATCACGCCCCACACCACCACGAAGAGCACACCCATGAACCCGATGGCCGGATAGACGACATAGCCCGCCACCAGGACCAGTTGCACTCCGAGGTTGGCCCAGATGGCCCACGGCCGGCCCTGCATACCGGCCAGCAGGCCGAGCAGCACGGCGAAGCCCAGGAGGTAGGCGATCGACCCGGCGGTCAGCCCACCGCCGACGGTGGCCACCACGGGCAGCGCCAGCAGCACGACGATGATCTCGAGGATCAGGGTCGCCGGCCATCACCCCGCGGAAACTCTTCCAGGGGTCCGGAGCGGCCGGCCCGCCCGCATTGGGGTCCTCAGGCGTCGTCATTCCGGGGTCCTTCCCGAACAGGGAGCGGGCCGCTCCGGCGGTCACCACCGACCCGGTGATGACGATGCCGACTCCGGACATCCCGCCGACGTCCTCGGCCGCGTCCTCGACCAGGGCGGTGGCGGTCTCGATCGCGTCGGGCAGCGTTTCGGCCCGCAGCACGCGATCCGGCCCGAAGACCTCCTCGGCCCGCAACGCCAGGACGTCGACGTCCATTGCGCGAGGCGAACCGTTGTGGGTCACCACGATCCGGTCGAACGCCGGTTCCAGCGCCATCAGGATGCCGGTGACGTCCTTGTCGCCCATCACGCTGACGACCCCGACCAGGTACCGGAAGTCGAACTCCGTCATCAATGCCCGGGCGAGCACTTCGGCCCCGGCCGGGTTATGGGCGGCGTCGATGAATACCGTTGGTGCACTGCGCATCCGCTCCAGGCGACCCGGGCTGCGGGCGGCCGCGAAGCCGGCCCGGACGGTGTCGACGTCGAGCTGACGCTGGGCTCCGGCGCCGAAGAAGGCCTCAACCGCGGCCAGCGCGATCACCGCGTTGTGGGCCTGATGTTCGCCGTGCAGGGGCAGGAAGATGTCGGAGTACACCCCGCCGAGGCCTTGCAGTTCCAGCAGCTGGCCACCGACCGCGACCTGTCGGCTCAGCACCGCGAATTCGGAGTCCTCGCGGGCGACCACCGCGTCGCACCGGGCGGCCTGCCCGAGCAGCATCGCCAGGGCCTCCGGGGGCTGACGGCCGATCACCGCGATGGTGTCGATCGGCACCGGTTCACCGCGGGGAACACCGATGATGCCGGCCTTCTCCGCGGCGATCTCACCGACGGTGGCTCCGAGGTACTCGGCGTGGTCCATGCCGATCGGGGTGAACACCACGACGGTGGCGTCGACCACGTTGGTGGCGTCCCAGGTTCCGCCCATTCCGCATCTCGACGACGGCGATGTCGACCGGGGCGTCGGCGAATGCGGCGAACGCCATCGCGGTGAGGACTTCGAACTTGCTCATCGCCGGGCCTCGGTCGGCGACGGAGTGGGCATCGACCATCTGGACGAAAGGTTCGATCTCCCGGTAGGTCTCGACGTAACGGGCCGGGCTGATGGGTTGGTTGTCGATGGCGATCCGCTCGACCGGCGGACTGCAGGTGCGGACTGGTGGTCCGGCCGGTGCGCTGACCGAACGCGGTCAGGAGCGCATCGATCATGCGGGCCACCGAGGTCTTGCCGTTGGTGCCGGCGATGTGGATGCAGGGGTAGCTCAGCTGCGGCGAGCCGAGCAGTTCCATCATCTTTTCCATCCGGGTGGTGCTGGGCTCCATCTTGGTTTCCGGCCAGCGCTGGTCGAGCAGATGCTCGATCTGCAGCAGCGACGCGATCTCGTCGAGCGTGGGCTCGACGGTCGGGTCGGTCATGCGAGCGCAGCCAGCCGCGCGGCGATCCGGTCCACCTCTTCGGCGGCAAGTTTCCGACGCTCGCGGATCTTGTCGACGACGTCACCGGGCGCCTTGTCCAGAAAGGCCGTGTTGCCGAGTTTGGCTGTGGTGCCCGCCAGTTCCTTCTGCGCGGCGGCCAGATCCTTCTCCAGCCGGCGCCGCTCTGCCTCGGTATCGACGGTGCCGGAGGTGTCCAGTTCGACGCCGACGGTGCCACCGGACAGCCGCACCTCGACCCGGGCGGACGGCGTGAAGTCACCCTCCGGAGCGGTCAGCCAGGCCAGCGCCGTCACCGGAGCCACCAGAGCCGTCCAGTCCGGCGCCGTCGATTCCTTCGAGGCGGGCCGGCACCTTCTGCCGATCGGCCAGACCTTGGTCGCTGCGGAACCGGCGAATCTCGGTGACCAGTTTCTGCATATCCGCGATGTGTTGGGCGGCAGAGGCATCCAGCGCGATTCCGGAACTGACGGGCCACGGCGCGATCACCAGCGACTCGCCACCGGTGAGCTGCTTCCACAGCACCTCGGTCACGAACGGCATCACCGGGTGCAGCAGCTTGAGCAGGGTGTCGAGGACGGCGGCCAGCACGGCCGTGGTGTGGCTGACGCCTTCGGTGATCTGGACCTTGGCCAGTTCGAGGTACCAGTCACAGAATTCATCCCACGCGAAGTGGTACAGCGCCTCGCAGGCGCGACTGAATTCGTAGCCGTCGAGCGCCGAATCCACGTCGGCGCGAACCTGTTCGAGCCGTCCCAGGATCCACCGGTCGGCGTCGGTCAGCGCTTGGCTGCGACGGCAACGGCGCCGGGGCGGCCCCGTTCATCAGGGCGAACCGGGTGGCGTTGAACAACTTGGTCGCGAAGTTGCGGGATGCGCGGGCGTGGTCCTCGCCGATGGACAGGTCACCCCCGGGGCTGGCGCCGCGCGCCAGGGTGAACCGCAGCGCATCGGCGCCGAACGACTCCACCCAGTCCAGCGGATCGATGCCGTTGCCGCGCGACTTGCTCATCTTGCGGCCGTGTTCGTCGCGGATGCAGGCCGTGCAGGAAGACGTTCTCGAACGGGACCTGCGGTCCGCGGGCACCGCCGCCGGTGACGGCGTCGTCGGCGGCGACGAACGTCCCGAACATCACCATCCGCGCCACCCAGAAGAACAGGATGTCGTATCCGGTGACCAGAACGCTTGTGGGATAGAACTTCTCCAGATCCGGGGTGCGGTCCGGCCAGCCCATGGTGGAGAACGGCCACAGCGCCGAGGAGAACCAGGTGTCCAGGACGTCAGGGTCCTGTTCCCAGCCCTCCGGCGGGGTCTCGTCGGGTCCGACACACACCGACTCGCCGTCGGGGCCGTGCCAGATCGGGATCCGGTGCCCCCACCAGAGCTGACGCGAGATACACCAGTCGTGCATATCGTCGACCCAGTCGAACCAGCGCGGCTCCTGGCTCTTCGGGTGAATCACGATGTCGCCGTTGCGAACCGCGTCGCCGGCCGCCTTGGCCAGCGATTCGACCTTCACCCACCACTGCATGGACAGCCGCGGTTCGATGGGTTCGCCGCTGCGCTCGGAGTGCCCGACGCTGTGCAGGTAGGGCCGTTTCTCGGCGACGATGCGGCCCTCGTCCTCAAGCGCTTTGCGGACCGCGTACGCGGGCCTCGAAGCGGTCCATGCCGTCGAATTGCGTTCCGGTATCGGCGATCCGGCCGCGGGTGTCCATGATCGAGGGCATCGCCAGGTTGTGCCGCATGCCGATCTCGAAGTCATTGGGGTCATGCGCCGGGGTGACTTTGACGGCGCCGGTACCGAATTCGGGGTCGACGTGGGTCGTCGGCGACGACGATGATCTCGCGGTCGATGAACGGGTGTGGCAGGGTCTGGCCGACCAGGTGGCGGTAGCGGTCGTCGTCGGGATGCACGGCGATCGCTGTGTCGCCGAGCATGGTCTCGATCCGGGTGGTCGCCACCACGATGTGCGGCTCGGCGTCGTCGAGCGAGCCGTACCGGAAGGACACCAGTTCGCCCTCGACCTCCTCGTACTTCACCTCGAGGTCGGAGATCGCGGTCTGCAGTACTGGCGACCAGTTGACCAGCCGTTCGGCCCGGTAGATCAGACCGGCGTCATACAGCCGCTTGAAGATGGTGCGGACGGCCCGGGACAGACCCTCGTCCATGGTGAACCGGTCCCGGCTCCAGTCGACTCCGTCGCCGAGACGGCGCATCTGCGCGCCGATGGTGCCGCCGGATTCGTGCTTCCACTCCCAGACCTCGTCGACGAAGCGCTCCCGGCCGAGGTCTTCGCGGCTGGTGCCCTCGGCGGCCAGACGCTTCTCCACCAGGGTCTGGGTGGCGATGCCCGCGTGGTCCATACCGGGCAGCCACAGCACCTCGAAGCCCTGCATACGCTTGCGCCGGGTGAGCGCGTCCATCAGGGTGTGGTCGAGGGCATGTCCCATGTGCAGGCTGCCCGTGACGTTGGGCGGCGGAAGCACGATCGAGTATGGCGGCTTCTCGCTGGCGGCATCGGCGGTGAAGTAGCCGGCGTCGACCCACTCCTGATAGATCCGGCTCTCTACCGAACCCGGCTCCCAGGATTTGGGCAGTTCCGGCGAAGCGGCATTACGGGAGTCTTCAGAGGGCACCTGACGATTCTAGGGAGCGCAGGCCGCATCGTCGTACGGCGGGCGCGGCCTGCGCCCTGTCGTCAGCGGCCGCCGCGCAGCAGGCCGCCCAGGATGTTGCCGAGCGCGCCACCCTGACCGCCGCCGAGCACGCTGCCCAGGATGCTGCCCAGTGGGTTGTTGCCGGCCGCTGCGCCGCCGCCGCCGGCGCCGCCGAGGATGCTGCCGAGGAGGTCGCCCATGCCGCCGCCCGGTGCGGCCTGGGCCTGGGCGCCGGCGCCCGCTCCTGCTCCCTGAGCACGCTGGGAGAACTGCCGGCCGACATAGGCCAGCACGATCGGGGCCAGCATCGGCAGCAAGCGCTTGATCAGGTCACCGCCCGGGGCCCCGCCACCGGCGAGCGCCGAGGCCACCTGATTGGTGTCGTTGCCGCCGAAGAGGCTCGCGACCAGCTGGTTGCCCTGACTCTCGTCGAGCTGCTCGACGTTGACGCCACCGTCGAGCAGGTCGCTCTGCCCCTCGGCGATGACTGTCTTCTCCAGGTGGACGGAATCGATGTCCTCGGCCTGGACGTTCTCCTGCAGTGTGCCCAACAGGGTCGGCACCAAGGTCTGAATGGCTTGAGTCACCTCACCCTGGTCGGCGCCGAGCTTGCTGGCGATATCCGCCACCGGGATCTGGTTGAAGAGGTCATCGAGACCGGCCATATTTGGGTACCACTTTCACAATCGAGTTGCCACGAAACGATCGGCTCCGACACTAGTCAGCCGGGGACGACGATGCACCGGTTTACGCTGAGGGCGTTGTTTCCAGCCGCGCTGTCTCCAGCGAGATCCCGGCTCGCGGGAAGCGGACGAGCAATGCATCGCCCATCGCGGCCGCCGGGGTGAGCACACCGTAGAGCTCAGGAAGTCTGTCCCGGTCCAACGCCAGTGCCAACCCGCACTCCCCCAGCATCGCCGCGGTCGCCTTGTAGCCGGGGTCGCCGCTCTGCGACATGGTGGCGACGTACCGGGCACCGGTGCTGGTGGTCGTGTAAGTCTGGACCCGGTAGTACCCGTTCTCCCGCACCTCCTCGCTGGGACCCGTGCCGGGTTTTGGCACCAGCCGGTCAACAAGGGCGCGGGGCAGGAAGCGGAACAACCGATAACCCAACGCGGAGCTGCCCGCGGTCACCGCCGTGGTCAGCGCCGAGATCACCGGCGCGGTGATGGACCGGCCGGTTCCCATGTACTCGGCGTAGCGGAATCGGCGGCCGTAGGCGTAGTCCAGCAACGCGTTGCTGCGCCGCACAATTCTGGTGTTGTAGGGCGCCATCACGAATCCTCCGGCCCACACCCCGGCCAGTTCCGGCGCGATGTCGCGCCCGCGCCGCCAGGGCAGATCCGGCTGCGGGCCGAATTCCGGCTCGGCGCCGCGGTCCTGAGACAAGGTATACGGATCCTCGAGCAGCTTGCGGACATCCGGGTCGGTGGAGGCGGCGCGCATGACCTCCGTCATCGAGGCGATCGTGCCCCCGGACACCCCGCCGGAGAAGTCGCGCAGCACGTAGTTGGTGTCGAGCAGTTCACCGGCGCCGTCCTGCCGCACACGGCTGTACAGCGCGTACACCGTCATATCGGATGGCACGGAGTCGAAGCCGCAGGCATGCACGATCCGCGCCCCGGTGTCGATGGCCTGCTTGTGATAGTCGTCGATACTCCGTCGGACGAACATGGCCTCGCCGGTGAGGTCGGCGTAGTCGGTGCCGGCTTCGGCGCAGGCGGCCACCAGTGGCAGTCCGTAGCGGGTGTACGGGCCGACGGTGGTGACGACCACCCGGGTACGGGCGGCCATCTCTTTCAGGGATGCCGGTGACGATGCGTCGGCCGGCACGATCGGCCAGTCCGCGGCACTCTCCCCGAGAGTCGCCCGCACCGCGGCGAGCCGTTCCGGCGAGCGGCCCGCGAGCGCGATGCGCGCCGGGCCACCAGCCTTGGCGAGGTACTCGGCGGTGAGTTTTCCGACGAAACCAGTGGCTCCGTAGATGACGATGTCGAATTCGCGCGCAGCCATGAGGCCAACCTACGCGACGGGTGTCTCCCGCAGCGGTGCGGTCAACGGGCGAACGCCCGGCACACCTTGCCCCAGTCGACCAAGCCGAGCGGACCGCGGCCCACCCCCTGGCATTGCCCCTGAACCGGAGCGGCATTCGACACCATCACGGCAGGAGCGCCGCCGTCTGACGCCGTGGCCGCCATGGGTGTGCCGGCGGCCTTGCCGCAGGACGGCCAGGCGCCGATGCCCTGGGTGCGCAGAACGTTTTCGGCGACCCGGATCTGCTCCTCGCGGGACGCCCTATGCGGCATTCCGGTTCCGCCGTTGGCCTTCCAGGTCGCCTCGCTGAACTGCAGACCGCCGTAGTAGCCGTTGCCGGTGTTGATGGCCCAGTTGCCGCCGGACTCGCACTTCGCGATGGCGTCCCAGTTGACGGTGCTCTCGGCCGACGCATTCCCGGATCCCAGCGTGAACGTCAACAGGGCGAAACCGAGCGCACAGGCCACCAGGGTGCCGATTCGGCGAATGCTGCTCACGTGGAGGGTCCCTTCCCAGCGGCCGCTGCTGGTGCGCGGTTGTGATGTGGATCGCGCGAGCCGGGGCGGCTGTTACAGAAGGGACACCGTTTCTTGATGAGAAATTTGTGAGATCTGATGGGAATTGAGCGAGGGAGCCGCCGGAAGCACAGAGGTGGCGCCGGATTTCTCCGGCGCCACCTGTGTTGTTGCTATTCGACCGGCGTTAGCCGAGCCCACCGCAGGACGGCCAGGCGCCGATGCCCTGGGTGCGCAGGACGTTCTCCGCGACCCGGATCTGCTCCTCGCGCGAGGCCTGGTGCGGCATGCCGCTGCCACCGTTGGAGCTCCAGGTGCCCGGGCTGAACTGCAGACCACCGAAGTAGCCGTTGCCGGTGTTGATCGCCCAGTTGCCACCGGACTCGCACGCGGCGACCGCGTCCCAGTTGACGCTGTCCGCATTGGCGGCGCCGGCGCCCAGGGCGATCGGGGCCACGGCCATCGCGGCAGCGACCGAGGCCACCTTGGCGGCCTTGACGAGGGTGCTCGAAACGTTCTTCAACAATCTTTCCTTTCGCCGAGCGCGCGCCGGACTTGCGCCCATCCGGGGTTGAACAAGTCCATCGGGCCGTGCCGTCTCGGTCTGGCACGACAGCGGCGGCCGGACGGCTGCCGGAAGCCCGGCACCCAGCGGACCAATCGGTCCCCGGCCCCGCTCACACGCAGGGATGTGAATGTGGAATTATTTGAGCCCATTCAAAAGGCTCGCTTGGACGCTACGCAGCGAATTGCGGCAAGTCACGTCAATGACGCAACAATTTCTTTCAGATCACGGATTAATCACGGGCCTAAGCATCCCGCATTCTCCGCAGGTCACAACGGCGTGTCCGGTGGCCGTCCGCCCCGCCCCCGGGCGGCTGGCATGTGACATACATCACGTTTGATTTGTGAGCGCGAGCACAGCGTCGAATTCACAAATGCAACATGCGTCACACGAATAACAATGCGTGGCGGCGTCGACCTCCCCCGCCACAGCCGCCACACCGGTCTGTGCCCCGGGCCATCAGCGCTGGTCACCGGGGGCGTTCAGGTTCAGCAGGGCAGCCGTCGGCGCGAGCACGATGCGCTGGGTGAGTACCGCCTCGGTCAGCGCCCGCATGCGGCGCTCGCCGGAGGTGATCAGCGCGTCGATCCGGTCTGCCAGCGCAGTTCGGTAGATCGCCGCCAGGTAATGATCGCGGCCGTCCCAGGGGATCGCGACGTCGACATCGCGGTAGCCGGCCAGGAGGTCGACGAGGTCGACGGTCAGGTTGGGCATGTCGACTGCGCCGACGAAGGCCCGGTCTGCGCCTGCGGCGGCCGCCGCACGCAGACCCCGACCGGTGGCCGCCAGTGGGCCGATCCCCCGGACCTCGTCACGCAGCACCTCGACGTCGGCGATGGCCGACACCTCGGGCAGCGACTGGCCGGGGGCCGCGACGACGAAGACCGGTGCGCAACGCGGGCTGAGCACGGCGATGGTGTGCTCCAGCATCGTCATCGCACGGTGCCGCGGATGGGGCATGGTCGCCTTGTCCCGGCCCATTCGGCGGGAGGCTCCGCCCGCCAGCACCACGGCCGCGAGCGCAGCCGGCGCGGTCACGGCTCGTCGACGGTCCAGGTGTCCCGGCCGCGCAGCAACGCCTGCAACGCCGGCCGGTCGTGCGGTGCGGCCGCGCGAGCCGCGTCGATCTGCGCGCGGGCGGCGTCGTCATAGGCGGGCCGGTTGACCTGCCGGAAGATTCCCATGACGGTGTGCTCGAGGCGCTGGTCGCTGAGTCGGGACAGCGCGAATGCGTAGGCGGGGTTGTCGGCCTGCGCGTCGTGCACCACGATCTGTCCGGCATCGACGTCAGCGGTCTTGGCAACCTCGAGCCCGAAACCGCTTTGCACGACGCAGTATTCGCCGTCGGCCCCGAAGGTGATCGGCTCGCCATGGCGGACCGGGATCACCCGCTCCTCGGCGCCTTCCTTGCGCAGCGCGTCGAAGGAGCCGTCGTTGAAGATCGGGCAGTCCTGCAGGATCTCGACGAGGGCCGCGCCGCGGTGCGCGGCGGCGGCGCGCAGCACCTCCGAGAGGCCCTTGCGGTCGGAGTCCAGGGCCCGGCCGACGAATGTGGCCTCGGCGCCCAGCGCCACCGAGACCGGGTTGAACGGTTGGTCCACAGAACCCATCGGGGTGGATTTGGTGATCTTGCCGACCTCGGAGGTCGGCGAGTACTGGCCCTTGGTCAGTCCGTAGATCCGGTTGTTGAACAGCAGGATGGTGATGTTCATGTTGCGCCGCAGGGCGTGGATCAGGTGGTTGCCGCCGATGGACAGTGCGTCGCCGTCGCCGGTGACCACCCACACCGACAGATCGGGACGGGCCAGAGCCAGACCCGTTGCGACGGTCGGGGCGCGTCCGTGGATGGAGTGGAATCCGTAGGTCTCCAGGTAGTACGGGAAATCTGCTGGAGCAGCCGATCCCGCTGACGAACGCGATGTTCTCCCGCCGCAGGCCCAACTCGGGCAGGAAGTTGCGGATGGTGTTGAGGATGACGTAATCGCCACACCCCGGGCACCAGCGCACCTCCTGGTCGCTGGTGAAGTCCTTGGACTTCTGAGGTTCGTCGGTGGTGGGCACCCCGGCCGTCTTGGAGAGTGTCAGGCCGAGATCGGACCCGATCAGGTCGGTCATGCGTGCACCCCCGCTTCCGCTGTCGCCCCGGCACCCACGGTTGCCGCCGTGAGACGGGCGAATTTCGTTTTGTCCCTTTCGATGTCGCCGAGCGTCCCGTCCAGAGCCGCGTCGATGACACCTTCGATCTCGTCGGCCCGGAAGGCCATCCCCGCCACCTTGGTGACCGACTGCACGTCCACCAGATACTCACCGCGCAGCAACAGCGCCAGGTGGCCGAGGTTCATCTCCGGCAGCACCACCCTCGGGTAGCGCCGCAGGATGTCGCCGAGGTTCCCCGGCAGCGGGTTGAGGTGGCGGATCTGGGCGTGCGCGACTTTGACCCCGCGGCGGCGGACCCGCCGGCAGGCCTCACCGATCGGCCCGAAAGAACTGCCCCAGCCCAGGATCAGCAGTTCGGCATCGCCGCCGGGATCGTCGACGTCGAGGTCGGGAACGGCGATGCCGTCGATCTTGGCCTGCCGCAACCGGACCATGTGGTCGTGGTTTGCGCCGTGGTAGGAGATGTCTCCGGAGCCATTGGCCTTCTCGAGACCGCCGATCCGATGCTCCAGCCCGGGGGTACCCGGCACCGCGAACTGCCGCGCAAGGGTCTTCGGATCGCGGGCATAGGGCTGCGAAATCCTCGCCGGCGGAAGCGAAGTCGATATCGATCGTCGCCAGGGTCTCGACGTCGGGGATTCGCCACGGCTCGGACCCGTTGGCGATCGCGCCGTCGGACAGCACGATGACCGGCGTGCGGTAGGTCAGCGCGATCCGGGCGGCCTCCACCGCGATGTCGAAGCAGTCCGACGGGGAGCAGGGCGCCAGCACCGCGACCGGTGATTCGCCGTTGCGCCCGAACATCGCCTGCAGCAGGTCGGCCTGCTCGGTCTTGGTCGGCAGGCCGGTGGACGGACCGCCGCGCTGGACGTCGATGATCACCAGTGGCAGTTCGGTCATCACGGCAAGACCGATGAACTCGGATTTCAGCGCGACACCCGGGCCGGAGGTGCTCGTCACGCCCAGCGCACCGCCGTAGGACGCACCGAGCGCGGCACCGATGCCGGCGATCTCGTCTTCGGCCTGGAAGGTGAGGACGTTGAAATTCTTGTGCTTGGACAGCTCGTGCAGGATGTCCGACGCCGGGGTGATCGGATAGCTGCCGAGCACCACCTGGACGTCGGCGAGCTGGCCGGCCGCCACGATGCCGTAGGCCAGCGCCGTATTACCGGAGATCTGCCGGTACTCCCCGGGTGCCAACGTGGCCCGCGCCACCTCGTAGGTGGTGGCGAAGGCCTCGGTGGTCTCGCCGTAGTTCCAGCCCGCCCGCAGTGCCAGGACATTGGCCTCGGCGATGTCGGGCTTGCGGCTGAACTTCTCCCGGATGAAGGTTTCACTCGGCTGGATCGGCCGCCCGTAGAGCCAGCACAGCAGCCCGAGCGCGAACATGTTCTTGGCCCGCTGGCCGTCCTTCTTCGACGCGCCGATCGGCTCGACGGCACCCAGGGTGAGCGTGGTCATCGGGATCGCGTGGACGACGAACTCGGACAACTCCCCGGTTTCCAGGGGGCTGTTGAGATAGCCGACCTTGGCGAGGTTGCGCTTGGTGAACTCGTCGGAGTTGGCGATGATCGTGCCCCCGCGCGGCAGATCGGACACGTTGGCCTTCAGCGCGGCGGGGTTCATCGCGACCAGCACGTCCGGGCGGTCACCGGCGGTGAGGATGTCGTAGTCGGCGATCTGGATCTGGAACGACGAAACACCCGGCAACGTGCCCTGCGGTGCGCGGATCTCGGCCGGGTAATTCGGTTGCGTCGCAAGGTCGTTGCCGAACAGGGCCGCCTCGGCGGTGAACCGGTCACCGGTCAGCTGCATGCCGTCCCCGGAGTCTCCGGCGAACCTGATGACGACCTTCTCGAGTTTCTGTTGTTTGTGCGCAGCTCCGTTGCCGTCAGGGCCCACGTCGCCGCCTTTCGTTCGGAAGGAGGTCGGATTTGTGCTACTCGCGGTACCGATTATGGCACTTTCTTAGGCAAGCTATGTCACCGCCCGCCGAGACACGCCGCGGTCCGCGTTCCATAACCCCAGCTCACGAACATGACGGGAAATCACGACCGCCTGGCTGTGTCTTTGGCCACACTTGGACGTCAGCGAATCTTAAGAACCTCGGCCCCGACCTGATCAGCTCCACATCGGGATAGATTTGAGCGCATGACGCGTGTCGGTGGGGTCCGGGGCGGCGGTGGGGTTTCCGACGATTGGGACGCCGACTACGACGACCACGCGATCGAGATCAGCCATCGCGCCATGTCTGCCGCGGGGATACCGGCCGTTCTGGTGGCGCTGCGGCGCAGCGTGGCGCAGATGGGGCTCGCGCGGACCGTCGCGGCCCTGGCCCGGGTCAACCAGCGCGACGGTTTCGACTGCCCGGGGTGCGCGTGGCCGGAGGAACCGGGCGGCCGCAAGACGATCGAGTTCTGCGAGAACGGCGCCAAGGCCGTCGCCGAGGAAGCCACCCGGCGGGTGGTCGGGCCGGATTTCTTCGCCCGCCATTCCGTCCCCGATCTGTTGTCCCGCCCCGAGTACTGGCTGTCCCAGCAGGGCCGGCTGACCCACCCGATGGTGCTGCGACCAGGCCAGAACCACTACCGCCCGATCGGCTGGGACGCCGCCTTCGACCTGATCGCCGACCATCTCAAGGCCCTGGACAGCCCCGACGAGGCGCTGTTCTACACCTCCGGCCGCACCAGCAACGAGGCGGCGTTCCTGTACCAACTGCTCGTCCGCAGTTTCGGCACCAACAATCTCCCGGACTGCTCCAACATGTGTCACGAGTCCTCCGGGACCGCGTTGACCGAGTCGATCGGGGTGGGCAAGGGATCGGTGACGGTGGAGGACGTCGCGACCGCCGACCTCATCGTGATCGCCGGGCAGAACCCGGGCACCAATCATCCCCGGATGCTGTCGGTGCTGGAGAAGGCGAAGGCCAATGGCGCGCGGATCATCGCCGTCAACCCACTGCCCGAGGCCGGGCTGATCCGCTTCAACGACCCGCAGACGGTCCGCGGGGTGGCCGGACGCGGCGTGTCGATCGCCGACGAATTCGTCCAGATCCGCCTCGGCGGCGACATGGCCCTGTTCCGCGGGGTGGCGAAGCTGCTCCTGGAGGCCGACGACCGGGCCCCCGGGACGGTCGTCGACCGGGACTTCATCACGCAGAGCTGTTCCGGCTTCGACGAGTACGCCGCCGCCGCCCGCTCGGCGGATATCGGGACGGTGCTGGCCGCCACCGGGGTCCCGGCCGCGCAACTGACCCGCGTCGCGGAGATGATGGCCGCGTCCCGCCGCACGGTCGTGTGCTGGGCGATGGGCCTGACCCAGCACACCCACGCCGTGGCGACCATCGCCGAGATCACCAATGTGCTGCTCCTGCGGGGCATGATCGGCAAGCCCGGTGCCGGGGTGTGCCCGGTGCGCGGCCACTCGAACGTCCAGGGCGACCGGACCATGGGGATCTGGGAGAAGGCGCCGGAGTCGTTTCTGGCGGCGCTGGACGCGCGATTCGGCATCACCAGCCCACGCCGGCACGGCTACGACACCGTCAATGCCATCCGGGCCATGCGCGACGGGCGCGCGTCGGTGTTCGTCGGGATGGGCGGCAACTTCGCCTCCGCCACACCGGATACCGAGGTCACCGAGGTGGCCCTGCGCAACTGCGCGCTGACCGTCCAGGTGTCGACCAAGCTCAACCGCAGCCACCTGGTGCACGGCCGCACCGGGTTGATCCTGCCCACCCTGGGGCGCACCGACCGCGACCTGGTGAACGGCACAAAGCAGGTGGTCTCGGTCGAGGATTCGATGTCGATGGTGCACCTGTCCCGCGGCAGCCTGCCGCCGCCCGGCCCCGAGGTCCGCAGCGAGGTGGCCATCATCTGCCAGTTGGCGCGCCGGGTGCTGGGCAGCCCGCACCCGGTGCCCTGGGAACGATTCGCCGCCAACTACGACAGCATCCGCGACGAGATCGCCGCGGTGGTGCCCGGCTGCGAAGACTACAACAGGCGGGTTCGTCAGCCGGACGGATTCCAGCTCCCGCACCCTCCGCGCGATACCCGTGAGTTCCCCACCGCCACAGGCAAAGCCAACTTCGCCGCCTACCCGCTGCAGTGGGTTCCCGTCCCGTCCGGCCGGCTGGTGCTGCAGACTCTGCGCAGCCACGATCAGTACAACACCACTATCTACGGCCTCGACGACAGATATCGCGGGGTCAAGGGCGGCCGCAGGGTGGTGTTCATCAACCCCGCCGACATCACCGACCTGGGACTGACCGAGGGTGAACGCGTCGACCTGGTATCGGAGTTCGGTGGCGAAGAACGCCGCGCCACCGGCTTCCTCGTGGTGCCCTACCCCACTCCGCCCGGGAACGCCGCAGCCTACTATCCGGAGACCAACCCGCTGGTGCCGCTGGATCATGTTGCGGCCAAGTCGAATACGCCGGTCTCGAAGGCGATCGTCGTCAGGGTGGAGAAAACCGGGCCGGTCCTGGATCGCCAATGGGACGGGTGACCTCGCGGCGGCGGGTGAGCCAACGGCGCGGGGAGACCACGACCCAGCGGGCCGACACCGTCGTCGTCGAGGAGCCGCTGGAGATCCGCGTCAACGGATCGGCGATCACCGTGACGATGCGAACGCCGGGCTCGGACTTCGAGCTGGCCCAGGGGTTTCTGCTCACCGAGGGGCTGATCAGCCGACGCGATGACATCGTCACCGCGCGGTACTGCCCCGGCGCCGACTCCGAGGGAGCGAACAGCTACAACGTCGTTGACGTCTGCCTGCGCCAAGGCCTGGAATCACCCGACCTCGCCGTCACCCGGAACTTCTACACCACCTCGTCGTGCGGGGTCTGCGGTAAGGCATCGCTCGACGCGGTGACTGTGGCCAGCGAGCACTCCCCCGGCGACGACCCCGCGGAGGTCCTGGCCGCCACACTGACCGATATGCCGGCCCAATTGCGCTCGGCGCAAAAGGTTTTCGACACCACCGGTGGACTGCACGGCGCGGCGATATTCGCCGTCGACGGCAGCATGCTGGCAGTGCGTGAGGATGTCGGCCGGCACAACGCGGTGGACAAAGTGATCGGCTGGGCACTGGAGGCCGGTCGCGTTCCGCTCGCCGGGACGGTGCTACTGGTCAGCGGCCGGGTGTCCTT
Source organism: uncultured Actinomycetota bacterium (assembly GCA_963715145.1). Taxonomy (GTDB): domain Bacteria; phylum Actinomycetota; class Actinomycetes; order Mycobacteriales; family Mycobacteriaceae; genus Mycobacterium. Next base: position 43,207 of record CAVQRL010000006.1, read on the forward strand.
TGAAATAACCCAGAAGGCGGTGATGGCCGGGATACCGGTGCTGGCAGCGGTATCGGCGCCGACGTCGCTGGCGGTGGACCTCGCCGCCCAGTCCGGGCTGACGCTCGTCGCGTTCCTGCGCGGGGACTCGATGAACATCTACAGCAGAGCCGACCGGGTGATCGGCTGACCGTGCGGTTCCTCGTGTTCCGGCCCTCCCCGGACAGGTGGCCGCTGGCCACCCGCATCGGAGTGAGCACCGCGATTCTGGCCGCCCTCGGCTGGGCCGCCGGCGACATCGGCGCGGGCCTGATCGCTGTCCTCGGCCTGTTGACCGCCGACTACGGCACCGACCGGCCGTACGCCAACCGGGCCATCCAGTCGGCGGTGATCGCGGTGGCACTGGCGGCCGCGGTAACCCTGGGGGCGTGGGCTTCGGCGTACGCCTGGCTGGCGGTGACGGTGGTGTCGGTGGTCGCGGTGGTCGCCGTCTGGCTGTGTTCGGCGTTGGGGGTCGGCCCGCCCGGCGGGTACATGTTCGTCTTGGTGTGCGCGGCCGGGATCGGCGTGTCGGCATCGCAGCTGCGACCGTGGCAGATCGGCCTTCTAGTGCTCGGCGGCGGAGCGACTGCATGGATCGCTCAGATGAGCCCGGCCCTCATCGATCGGCACGGACCCGAGAAGAGAGCGCTGTCCCGGGCGGGCGACGCCGTCGCGGCCTACCTGCGGGCCACCGGAACGCCGTCGACCCCGAAGGCCAGGAAACAGGCAGCCGAGGCGCTGTCGCGGGCCTGGGAGACCCTGGTCGATCATCAACGTTCCGTTGCTCGCCCCGCCGAAACCGTCTCACGACTGCGGGACGCCAACCACGCCCTGCATCGGATGTTCGCCGAAGGTCTGGCGGCGGCGTCGATGGGACGAAGGGCGCCGGATTCCGCCGCCGCTTCGGCCCGCGCGATCGGCGCGCTCGAGGTGGACCCGGCCGTGGTGATCGGCAAGGACCGGAATCGGCCGCCGCTGCCCCCCGTCGCCGTTAGGGACCGGCTCACCGGCGCGTTTCACCGGGGCAGCCACGTCCGGCGGGTGATGGCGCGGGTCGCCGTGGCCACCCCGGTGGCGGGCGCACTCGCCGGCGTGTTCGGCGTGGGCCACGCCTACTGGGCCATGGCCGCGGCGGTCCTCGTTCTCCACCAGGGGGCCCACCTGACGGCGACGCTGCAGCGTGGCGCCGAAAGAGTCGTCGGCACCCTGGCCGGTCTGGGCTTCACGGCTCTGATCCTCACCCTGCACCCGCAGGGCTGGTGGCTCATCGCCGTCGTCGCCGGTCTGCAGTTCTGTATCCAGATGTTCATCGTGGCCAACTACGCGCTGGCCACGGTGTTCATCACCGCGCTCGCGTTGACCATCTCCTCCGGCGCACACCCGGTCGACGTCGGCACCCTGATCCTCGATCGGGGCGCCGACACCCTGATCGGATGTGGCGTGGGGTTGGCGGTCTATCTGCTGATGGCACGTCGCCAGGAGGCCGGTCGCATCCACACCGCGATCGTCGGGGTCCTCCAGCGCGCCGCGGCGGTCACCGAGTTGCTCGCCCGCACAACGCCGCGGTCCCTCGACTCGCGTGACGCCAGGCGTGCCTTGCAGAACAGCATCTTCGACCTCGACGCCGCCCAGGACGCCGCCCGCCACGGGGCCCGGGGCGATCGTGCCGCGGCCGCACGGTGGGCGGCGGCCGTCGGCGCGACCGAGTCGCTCGGTTACGCGATCGTCGCCGGCTGCTGGGCTGCCGAGCAGTACGGCGCAGGGATCTTCGGCCGCAGCGATCCCGAGGCCTACCTGGCGCTGATACGGCGGCTCACCGATGCGGCGCGCAGGTTGGCGGGCACCGGCCCGACGACGGCCGGCGAAGACCTAGCGTTCGAAGACCTACCGCCGTTCAGCGAATCGGAGGTGCGTGCACTGGTGCGCGCGGTCAGCGAGCTCGATCGAGGGGAAGCCTGACCTCGGCGCCCAGGCTCAGGCAGTCTTGTCGCGACGCTCGCTACGCGACGGCTTGCGCGGCACGATCGTCGGAAGGACGTTGTCCAGCACGGTCTCCTTGGTGACCACGACCTTGGCGACGTCATCGCGGCTGGGGATGTCGTACATCACCGGCAGCAGGACTTCCTCCATGATGGCGCGCAGGCCACGGGCGCCGGTGCCGCGGTGAATGGCCTGGTCGGCGATCGCCTCGAGGGCGTCCTCGTCGAACTCCAGTTCCACCCCGTCCATCTCGAAAAGCCGGGTGTACTGCTTGACCAGAGCGTTCTTCGGCTCGGAGAGAATCTTGACCAACGATTCCTTGTCCAGGTTGGTCACCGAGGCGACCACCGGCAGACGGCCGATGAACTCCGGGATCAGTCCGAATTTGATCAGATCCTCGGGCATCACCTCGGCGAAGTGATCCTGGGTGTCGATCTCGGCCTTGGACTTCACCTCGGCGCCGAACCCGAGGCCCCGCTTGCCGATCCGGTCGGAGACGATCTTCTCCAGGCCCGCGAACGCACCGGCGACGATGAACAGCACATTGGTCGTGTCGATCTGGATGAACTCCTGGTGCGGGTGCTTGCGGCCGCCCTGCGGCGGCACCGACGCCTGGGTGCCCTCGAGGATCTTCAGCAATGCCTGCTGGACGCCCTCGCCGGAGACGTCGCGGGTGATCGACGGGTTCTCGCTCTTGCGGGCGATCTTGTCGACCTCGTCGATGTAGATGATGCCGGTCTCGGCCCGCTTGACGTCGTAGTCGGCGGCCTGGATGAGCTTGAGCAGAATGTTCTCGACGTCCTCGCCGACGTAACCGGCCTCGGTGAGCGCGGTGGCGTCGGCGATCGCGAACGGAACGTTGAGCATCTTGGCCAGGGTCTGGGCCAGGTAGGTCTTGCCGCACCCGGTGGGGCCGAGCATCAGGATGTTGGACTTGGCCAGTTCGACCGACTCGCCGCGCGAGTCCCGGGCCTTCTCGCCCGCCTGGATGCGCTTGTAATGGTTGTAGACCGCGACGGCAAGAGTGCGCTTGGCGGTGTCCTGGCCGATGACATAGCTCTCCAGGAACTCCCGGATCTCCGCCGGCTTGGGCAGTTCGTCAAGCTTGACGTCGTCGTTGTCGGCGAGTTCCTCTTCGATGATCTCGTTGCAGAGATCGATGCACTCGTCGCAGATGTACACCCCGGGGCCGGCGATGAGCTTCTTGACCTGCTTCTGACTCTTCCCGCAGAACGAACATTTCAGCAGGTCCCCGCCGTCTCCGATGCGCGCCATGGTGGTGGGCCCTACTTCCTTCGCCGTCAGTGTGCCGGTCGTCGTGATGTCTGGTGTCGGTCTGCCCCGACGCTACTCGCTGGCCCGGCCGGGGTGCGACCGATATGGAGCAGATCGGCGAATCGCGTCGGTGGTCTTCGGTGTCGTCATCGTGGCTGTCCTCGCGAAGGTGAACATATCCCCTGCAACGCGCTCAGCGCGGTGTGGCGCGCGCCACCATGTCCCGGCGTGTCGAGATCCGCACGCTAGGCGTTCTGCGCGGACAGCTTCCGGTAGCTGAGCACCGTGTCGATGATCCCGTATTCCTTGGCCTGCTCGGCGGTCAGGATCTTGTCGCGGTCGGTGTCCTTGCGGATGACGGCGGCGTCCTTGCCGGTGTGCCGGGCCAGGGTCTCCTCCATCAGGGTGCGCATCCGCTCGATCTCGGCGGCCTGAATCTCCAGGTCGGAGAACTGGCCCTGGATGACCCCGCCCAGCGAAGGCTGGTGAATGAGGATTCGGGCATTGGGCAGGGCCAGACGCTTGCCGGGGGTTCCGGCGGCCAGCAGGACCGCTGCCGCCGAGGCGGCCTGTCCCAGGCACACCGTCTGGATGTCGGCCCGGACGTATTGCATGGTGTCGTAGATCGCCATCAGAGAGGTGAACGATCCGCCCGGGGAGTTGATGTACATGGTGATGTCGCGGTCGGGATCCAGCGACTCAAGCACCAGCAACTGGGCCATGATGTCGTTGGCCGAGGCGTCGTCAACCTGCACGCCGAGGAAGATGATGCGTTCCTCGAACAGCTTGTTGTACGGGTTGGATTCCTTGACCCCCCAGCTGGAGTGCTCGACGAACGACGGCAGGATGTAGCGCGCCTGCGGGGACAGGTTAGACCTCGAGAAATCAGACACTGGACCCTCCAGAGATGTGCGCGCGGGTGATGACGTGGTCGACGAAGCCGTACTCGAGGGCTTCCTGAGCGGTGAACCAGCGGTCGCGGTCGGAGTCGGCCTCGATACGTTCGATGGGCTGGCCGGTGAACTCGGCGTTGAGCCGGAACATTTCCTTTTTGATGAGCGCGAACTGCTCGGCCTGGATCGCGATGTCGGCGGCACCGCCGGTGATGCCACCGAGTGGCTGGTGCATCAGGATGCGGGCGTGCGGCAGAGCGTAGCGCTTGCCCTTGGCGCCCGCCGCGAGCAGGAACTCGCCCATCGAGGCGGCCATCCCCATCGCATAGGTGGCCACGTCGCACGGGGCCAGCACCATGGTGTCGTAGATCGCCATGCCGGCGCTGATCGATCCGCCGGGCGAGTTGATGTAGAGCGAGATGTCCTTGGTCGGATCCTCGGCGGCCAGCAGCAAAATCTGGGCGCACAGCCGGTTGGCGATGTCGTCGTCGACCTGAGAGCCGAGGAAGATGATGCGCTCGGCCAGCAACCGTTCGTAGACCGAGTCCTGGAGGTTCAGCCCAACACCGGAACGCATGTGAGTCACCCTTACCTGCTTTCTTGAAAATGCTCGATCGTCGGGGTTCATTGCCGGTTGGTCAATCCCCGACGTTCTCCTTGACCCTAACCAACCGGGCACCCACATCGTTGCCCACCGCGGCCGACTTTCGCTGTCGGCGTTACTCGTCGTCGGCCTCGACGTCGTCCGCCTCGCCCTGCTCCGCGCCGGAGCCGAAGAACTCGCTGGTGTCGATGACCGTACCGTCGGTGTCGGTGACGGTGGCCGCCTCCACCACTGCCGCCACGGCCAGACCGCGGCGCACGTCCGCGTACACCGCCGGCAGCTGGTTGTTCTGCTGCAGCAAGCCGACCAGCTGCTGCGGCTGAATGCCGTACTGACGCGACATCAACACCAGCCGCTCGGTCAGGTCGTTCTCACCGACCTCGATCTCGAGCTCATCGGCGATGGCGTCCATCAGCAACTGCGTCTTGACGGCCTTCTCGGCAGCCTCGCGGTTCTCGGCGTCGAACTTCTCCCGGGAGCTGCCCTGGGCCTCGAGCGACTCGGCCAGCTTGGCCTCGTCATGCTCGAGTCCGTGGATCGCGTTGTGCAGCGCGGCCTCGACCTGAGACTGGACGATGTTCTCCGGAAGCGGCACCTCCACCTTCTCCAGCAGCATCTCCAGCGTGTTGTCGCGGATCTTCTCCGCCTGGTGGATGCGCTTGACCCGGCGGACCTGCTCGACGAGGTTCTCCCGCAACTCGGCCAGGGTGTCGAATTCGCTTGCCAGCTGAGCGAACTCGTCATCGGCCTCGGGCAGTTCACGTTCCTTGATGGACTTCACGGTGACGGTGACGTCGGCCTCCTCGCCGGCCCGCTCACCGGCGACGAGCTTGGTGCTGAAGGTCGTCGACCCGCTCTCGGAGAGCCCGACGATCGCCTCGTCGAGGCCCTCGATGAGCTGACCCGAACCGATCTCGTGGGACAGGCCCTCGGCACGCCCGTCCGGAATGTCCTCACCGTTGACCGCGGCCGACAGGTCGATGGAGACGAAGTCACCGGTCTGCGCCGGGCGCTCGACGCTCTTGAGGGTGCCGAAGCGCGCCCGCAGGGCCTCCAACTCGGCGTCGACCTCGTCGTCGGTCACCTCGATCGGCTCGACGGAGATCTCCAGCGTGCTCAGATCGGGCAGATCGATATCGGGCCGGACGTCGACCTCTGCGGTGAAGACCAGTTCCTCACCGTCGGAGATCTTGGTGACCTCGATCTCCGGCTGGCCGATCGGCTTGAGTTCGGTGGTCGTCAAGGCTTCGCTGTAGCGGCCCGGAAGCACGTCGTTGACGACCCGCTCAAGCACCGCCCCGCGGCCGACGCGGGCCTCCAGTAGCTTGGCCGGCGCCTTGCCGGGACGGAAACCGGGCAGCCGGACCTGCTTGGCGAGCTCCTTGTAGGCGCGGTCGAAGTCGGACTGAAGTTCGGTGAAGGGCACCTCCACATTGATCCGAACCCGGGTCGGGCTCAGCTTCTCGACGGTGCTCTTCACAGTGGTGCTCCTCGGTGTCGTGAACGTGTTGCGGCGTGTCGGGGTGACAGGATTTGAACCTGCGGCCTTCCGCTCCCAAAGCGGATGCGCTACCAAGCTGCGCTACACCCCGGTGCTGTGTGCACTCTCGCGCCCGCGATCCTACGGCCCGACAGGCCCGACGCCGTACCCGACCATCGACTGGGAGGGCTCGACTGGCATCGGAGAAGGCCGCGCCGGTACATTTGGGCTCGCGCAAACACGCGGGCGTAGCTCAATGGTAGAGCCCTAGTCTTCCAAACTAGCTACGCGGGTTCGATTCCCGTCGCCCGCTCTGATCGCCACGGGGAACCGGGAGAGGGCCGTCGCGCCTGGTAACGACGCGGCGGCGGTTGGGCCGCAATTGGCTTCGGGCCTTATCTCGGTACGCTGCGGGGCCGTAGATTCGGTTCTCTGCAGCGCCCGCCCCGGGGCGGTACGGCTCTGGTCTCAGGAGGCGCCCAGACAATGACACCCAACCGGATCCCCTCCATCAGCGGTTCGTGCGCATCCGAGTTCGACGCGGTGCGCGCGGCGTTCGAGCGCAACTTCACCGACAACGATGATGTCGGCGCCGCGGTCGCGGTGTGGGTCGACGGCGACCTGGTGGTCAACCTCTGGGGCGGTTACGCCGACTCGGGCGCCGATCCGCACCGCCGGCGGCCCTGGCAGGAGAACACCCTGGCCAGCGTCTTCTCCGGCACCAAAGGCCTGACCAGCACCTGCGTTCACCTGCTGGCCGACCGCGGCGAGATCGACCTGTCCGCGCCGGTGGCTCACTACTGGCCCGAGTTCGGGCAGGCGGGAAAGCAGGACATCACCGTCGCGATGGTGCTCGGCCACCGGTCCGGGCTGATCGCCCCGCGGAACCGCATGCACTGGAGCGACGTGACCGACTGGGATCGGGTGTGCGACGCGCTGGCCGCGGCCGAGCCGTGGTGGGAGCCCGGCACCGCCCAGGGCTACCACATGGTGGCCTTCGGATTCGTCCTCGGCGAGGTGGTGCGCCGGGTCACCGGCCGCACGCTGGGCCAGTACCTGCGCACCGAGATCGCCGAACCGATGGGTATCGACGTCCACATCGGGTTGCCGCCCGCCGAACACCATCGATGCGCGGACATGATCAACAAGCCGCACATCCGGGACGTGCTGGCCAACGGCGGCGCGCCCGGCTACCCCACATCGCTTCACGAGCATCCGATGGCCGGACTGTCCATCGCCATGGGATTCGTCCCCGACGACGAACTCGGCTCGAACGACATTGCGGCCTGGCGGTCAGCGGAGTTCCCCGGCACCAACGGTCACGTCTCAGCCCTCGGATTGGCCACCTTCTACAACGGTCTGGCCCAGGAGAAGCTGCTCAGCCGCGAACAGCTGGAAAGGGTCCGGGTGTCCCAGGGCGGGTTCGACCCCGACGTCGTCCTCGGGCCGCGGGTGGCCGATCACGGCTGGGGGCTGGGCTACATGCTCAACCAGCGTGGCGTGGCCGGACCGAATCCGCGCAGCTTTGGCCATGGCGGCTCGGGTGGCTCCTACGGATTCGTCGACCTCGAGCACGGCATCGGCTACGCGTACGTGATGAACTACTTCGACGCCACCAAGTGCAATGCCGATCCGCGCACCACCGCGCTGAGCGACGAGGTGTACCGGGTGCTCGGGATTCTCTAGCACCGGTACATTCCCATCCCGTCGCACAGCGCCACCTGCTCGGTACTGTGGTCGGCATGGACGCACTCTTACTGTTGCTCATCGCCCTGGTTGGAGTGGCGATCGTCGTCACCATGGCGGGTTCCAAGCGCAACTCGGGCAACCGGGCAGCAGCCAGCCTCGCCGACGCCAAGGCCGACGCCCGCCGGGTGATCGAGCGTCTCGGCGGGCAGGTGCTCAACCTGACCGGTACCGATCAGGCCTCCCAGCAGGCGCTGGCAGACGCCTCAGAGCGGTTCACCGCGGCGTCCTCCCAGATCGATCAGGCCACCACCGCCAAGCAGGCGATGCTGGCCAAGGAAAGCGCACTGGAGGGGCTGTACTACGTGCGGGCCGCCCGCACCGCGATGGGCATGGATCCCGGGCCCGAGCTTGAGTCGATCGCCGGGCAGAAGTCCGCGGGCTCGGTCACCGAGGACCGTCGCATCCAGTTCGAGGGCCGCGAAATCGAGGCCTCCCCGGTGCCGACCAACCGCACTCCGAACTACTACCCGGGTGGCCGGGTGGCGGGCCGACCGGTGCCGGCCGGGTGGTACTCCGAGCCGTGGTGGAAGCCGGCGTTGGTGGCCGGCGCCTGGGGCCTGGGATCGGTGCTGATGTTCGACGCATTGTTCTCCGGGATGCACGGTGTCGGGTACAACTCCGCGGCATTCGAGAACGGCTACGGGTCCGGGTTTGATCAGGGCTTCGACGCCGGTTATGACCAGGGCATGGACGCTGCCGGTGCCGATGCCGGGTGGGGCGGCGACGCCGGTGGCGGCTATGCCGACGGCGGTAGCGGCTGGGACGGCGGCGGCGGCTTCGACGGTGGCGGACTCGACGGCGGCGGTGGCTTCGGCGATTTCGGCGGGTTCGACTTCTAGCCGGCGTCTAGCGCTGACATCCGGGGCACCAGAACAGATTCCGCCCCTCCATGTCGGCAGTCAGCACCGTCGTGCCGCACAGGCGGCACGCTTGGCCGGCACGTCGATAGACGTAGGTGCGCGGACGTCGCGGGCCATAGGCGGGCGCCCCGTGATCGTCCTGCGGGCGGACCACGATGATCCGGCCGCGGCGCACACCGACCTTCATCAGGTCGACCAGATCGGTCCAGGCCGCGGTGAACTCGTCGTGGTCGATGTCACGCCCAGGCCGGTAGGGATCGATGCCGTGTCGGAACAGAAGTTCGCTGCGATAGACGTTGCCCACCCCGGCCAGCACGGACTGGTCCATCAGCAGCGCGCCGATCGCCCTGCGGGACTTGGTGATTCGAGCCCAGGCGGCCTCCGGGTCCGCGTCGTCGCGCAGCGGGTCGGGTCCGAGGCGGTCCAGGATCATCGCCATCTGAGCGTCGTCGATCACCTCGCACGCGGTGGGCCCGCGCAGGTCGGTGCCGTAGTCGGGGCCGGCGATCCGCATCCGGACGGCGCCGCGCGGTTCGGGCATGGGCGTGCGGTGCTCGCGGAAGGTGCCGTACAGGCCGAGGTGGACGTGCACGATCGGGCCACTTCCCCGGTTTTCCCGGCGTAGTGGTGGAACAGGTGCTTGCCCCACGCCGAGGCGCGGCGGAACGCCAGTCCGTCGAGGAGGGCGGCGTCGGCGAACCTGCCCTGCGGACTAGACACCCTGACCGCCTCGCCGGCGAAGCGGCGTTGGTGTAACCGGGCCAGCCGGTGCAGGGTGTGGCCCTCGGGCACCGGTGGTTAGTCCGGGGCGCCGGGCACCGGCGGAGCGACGTGGGTGCGCTCGTAGTCGGCGAGGATGTCGATGCGGCGCTGGTGGCGGGGAGCCTCCGACCACGGGGTGGACAGGAACGCGTCGACGATCGCCAGCATCTCGTCCTCGGTGTGCATGCGCCCGCCGATGCCGATCAACTGGGCGTTGTTGTGCTCGCGGGCCAGTTTGGCGGTCTCGACACTCCACCCCAGCGCGCACCGGACGCCGGGCACCTTGTTGGCAGCGATCTGCTCGCCGTTGCCCGACCCGCCGAGCACGATGCCCAGGCTGCCCGGGTCGGCGACGGTGCGCTCCGCGGCCGCGATGCAAAACGCCGGGTAGTCGTCTTCGGCGTCGTAGTCGTAGGCACCGCAGTCGATCGGCTCGTGGCCGGCTTTCTTCAGGTGGGCGATGATGGCCTTCTTGAATTCGTAGCCGGCGTGGTCGCCGCCGAGATAGACGCGCATGGCGCAAACCATAACCGCTCCCCGCGACGGAGCGGCGGGGACTGATCCGACGATCGGGCCAAAAACACCTGTGCGCTCGCTAGTCTGAGCGCCTGTTCCATGCTTGCTCCGATTGGGGGACGATTGAGCGTAAATCCATTCGACGACGACGAAGGTCGTTTCACCGTGCTGGTCAACGACGAGGAGCAACACAGTCTCTGGCCGGTGTTCGCCGATGTTCCAGCCGGTTGGCGCGTGGTCTACGGGGAGGCGAGTCGGGCGGATTGCCTTGACTACATCGAGCAGAACTGGACCGACATCCGGCCGAAGACGCTGCGAGACAGGCTGGCTGAGGGCACGGCCTTCGAGTCCTAAACTCGGTCTGCGATGAGACGGGAAGTCGCTGCCGCGCTGGCAGCACTGGACGGCGTGGATCAGGCGGTGGTTGTCGCCCGTGAGGACCGCCCAGGCGACCACTGCCTGGTCGGTTACGTCACCGAATCGGTGCCTCATTCGGTGGACCCGGAGACCGCGCGCGCGGCACTGGCCGAACAACTGCCGCCCTACCAGGTGCCGGGCGCGGTGGTCGTCGTGGATGCCCTGCCGCTGATGGCCGACGGCGAGCTGGATGAAGGGGCGCTGCCTGCGCCGATTGTGGCGCCCCATCGTCAGGGCACCGCCTCCAGCGCGGTTCAGCGGACCGTGGCCGGGATCTACGCCCATGTCCTGGGACTCGAAGGCGTGGGGGTCGAGGACTCGTTCTTCGATCTGGGCGGGGATTCGCTGGCGGCGCTGCGGGTGGTCGCCGCGATCAACGCCGCATTCGATGCCGACCTGCAGGTGGGCACCGTGTTCAATGCGCCGTCAGTCGCCGAGTTGGCCGCTCGAATCACGCAACGGTCAAGGCGGCTTAAGCCCCTGGCGGCCGGCAGACGACCGGCGGTTGTGCCCCTGTCGTTCGCGCAGAACCGGTTGTGGTTCATCGACCAATTACAAGGCGCGTCACCGGTTTACAACAGGTCGGTGGCATTGAGGCTCCGCGGGACCCTCGACGAGCAGGCGTTGAGTGCGGCGCTGGCCGACGTGGTGAAGCGCCACGAGATCCTCCGCACGGTTTTCGGGGCCGGCGACGGTGTCCCCCATCAGATTGTTCTTCCCGCCGAGAACGCCGATTTCGGCTGGGAGGCCGTCGACTCGGCCGAATGGCCGGCGGAACGCCTGAACGAGGCGGTTGCGGACTGCACTCGGCACAGCTTCGACCTGTCCCGCGAGATGCCCATACGGGCAAAGCTCTTCCGGCTCACCGCCACCGACCACGTCCTGGTGATCGTCGTGCACCACATCGCGGGGGACGGCTGGTCGATCGCCGTGCTCGCCACCGATGTCGGCCTGGCCTATGCGAGCCGACGCGCCGGCCGCGAACCCGACTGGCCTGAATTGCCTTTGCAGTACGCCGATTACGCGCTATGGCAGCGGAGTAACCTCGGTGACCCGGCCGACACCGGCAGTCCCCTCTCCGCTCAGGTGAGGTTTTGGGAAGAGGCATTGGCCGGGATGGGAGAGCAGCTGGAGTTGCCCACCGACCGGCCCTATCCGTTGGTCGCCGATCACCGCGGCGCCAGTGTTCCGGTGGCCTGGCCGGCGGCACTGCACCGAAAGGTTCGCGCACTCGCTCGCGCACACAACGCGACGAGCTTCATGGTGATTCAGGCGGCGCTGGCGACGCTGTTGTCCCGACTGAGCGCGAATCCCGATGTCGCTGTGGGTTTCCCGATCGCCGGCCGCGGCGATCCCGCCCTCGATCGCCTGGTGGGCTTCTTCGTCAACACCCTGGTCCTGCGGGTGGACCTGAGCGCAGATCCCACCGTCGCCGAACTGCTGACCCAGGTGCGGGAACGAAGCCTGGCCGCCTTCGAGCACCAGGATGTGCCCTTCGAGGCCCTGGTGGAGCGGCTCAATCCCGCCCGTTCCCTGACTCGCCACCCGCTGATCCAGGTCATGCTGGCCTGGCAGAATCTCACCGCACCTGACTTCTCCGTTCAGGACCTGCAGATCACCCGCATGCCTCTGGAAACACACAGCGCCAGCATGGATCTGGCGTTCTCACTGACCGAGAGCGTCACTGAGGACGGCGAACCGGCCGGCATCGGCGGGACAGTGGAATTCCGCACCGATGTATTCGACGCGGCATCGGTCGAGAAGCTCATCAGTCGGCTCCACAGGGTGCTGGCAGCGATGACCGCCGACCCCTCGGTGCGGGTTTCGTCCATCGATCTGCTCGACACCGATGAACGCACCGCTCTGGACGGCTGGGGCAATCGGTCGGTGCTCGATCGGCCGGAGCCGACGCCGGTGTCAATACCGGAGGCGTGGGCCGCCCAGGTGCGGCGGGTCCCGGCGTCTGTCGCGTTGCGCTTCGGCGGGCGTTGTTGGTCCTATTCCGACCTCGATGAAGCCTCGGACCGCTTGGCGGCCAGACTCGTTGCCCGGGGCGTTGGCCCGGGAAGTGTGGTCGGCCTGCTGCTGGATCGCTCGGCGCAGGCCGTCATCGCCATCCTGGCGATTCTCAAGACCGGGGCGGCCTATCTCCCGATTGACCCGGCGCTTCCCGCCAGGCGGATCGGCTTCCTACTCGCCGACGCCATGCCCAGTGCGGTGGTCAGCACTGCGAGCCTGGGGGCCCGCCTCGATGGCCATGACATCGCACTGATCGATGTCGATGACCCGCACGTCCCGGCACACCCGCCCACGGACTTACGCGGGCCGCGCGCCGACGACGTCGCCTACCTCATCTACACCTCGGGCACGACCGGGACCCCCAAGGGTGTCGCCATCGGGCACCGCAACCTGACCCAACAGGTGTTGTCGATGGGGGCCGGGCTGCCCGAGGCGACCGAACAGGTGTGGTCACACTGGCATTCGTATGCCTTTGACTTCTCGATCTGGGAAATCTTCGGGCCCTTGTTGCGCGGTGGACAGCTGGTGGTCGTACCGGAGTCGATCGCTGCCAGCCCGGCCGATTTCCACGCGTTGTTGGTCGACGAGCGCATCAGCGTGCTGACCCAGACTCCCTCCGCGGCAGCGATGTTGCCGACCGACGGTCTGGACGCGGTGGCGCTGTTGATCGGCGGCGAGACATGTTCGGCCGATGTCGTCGACCAGTGGGCGCCGGGACGGGTGATGATCAACGCCTACGGCCCGACCGAGACGACGATCTTCGCGTCGTTGAGTTCACCGCTGGAGCCCGGTTCAGGTCCGGCGCCGATCGGCTCGCCGCCGCCGGGCGCGGCGCTCTTCGTCCTGGATCGGTGGTTGCGGCCGGTGCCGCCGGGGGTCGTCGGCGAGTTGTACGTGGCCGGCGGCGGCGTCGGATACGGCTATTGGCGTCGTTCGGCGCTGACGGCATCGCGGTTCGTGGCGTGTCCCTTCGGGGGCGCCGGGACCCGGATGTATCGCACCGGCGACCTCGTCCACTGGGGTGCCGACGGGCAGCTGCGCTACTGACGGCCGCGCCGACGAGCAGGTCAAGATCCGCGGTTACCGCATCGAACTCGGCGAGGTTCAAGCCGCCGTCTGGCCGCTGTCGATGGGGTGGATCAGGCGGTGGTGATCGCCCGCGAGGACCGCCCCGGGCGATAAGCGTCTGGTCGGCTACATCACCGGCACGGCGAACCCCGCCGACATACGCAGCTCCCTGGCTGAGCGATTGCCGCCCTACATGGTGCCCGCCACGATCACCCTCATCGAGTCGATTGCCGTTGACCGTCAACGGCAAACTCGACCTTCGCGCGCTGCCCATGCCTGCGTTCGAAACCGGCGAGCGGTCCCGCGCTCCGGCCACCCCGGTCGAGGAGATCCTGGCCGGCATCTATGCCCACGTTCTGGCACTCGAGCGAGTCGGGGTCGACGACTCGTTTTTCGATCTGGGCGGGGATTCGCTGTCGGCGATGCGGGTGGTCGCGGCCATCAACAAATCCCTGGGGGCGAACCTCACGGTGCGTGCCCTGTTCGACGCTCCGTCGATCACCCGGTTGGCCTCCCGTGTCGACGGTGGGGGGCGGCGGCGCGAGCCTCTGGTCGCCGGAGACCGACCGGCGTTGGTGCCATTGTCGTTCGCCCAGAGTCGGCTGTGGTTCCTCGACCAGTTCCAGGGACCGTCGCCGACCTACAACATGGCGGTGACGCTGCGGCTGACGGGACGGCTTGATGTCGACGCCCTCGGCACTGCCCTGTTCGACGTGGTGGCACGCCACGAAAGCCTGCGCACCCTGTTCCCCGCAGCCGACGGTATTGCCCACCAGTTGGTCGTCCCACCCGAGCAGGCAGATTTCGGCTGGAGGGTCGTCGACGCCAAAGACCTGGTCGGCCGAACGACTCGACAAGGCCGTCACCGAGGTGGCGCGCCGGGACTTCGATCTCGCGCAGCGAGATCCCCCTGCATGCCGAACTTTTCCGGACCGGCGATGAGGAATTCGTGTTGGTGGCCGTCGCTGCACCATATCGCCGCCGACGGCTGGTCGGTGGCGCCGCTGATCCGCGATCTGGGCGTGGCATATGCCGCCAGGTGTGCGGGAGACGAGCCCCGGATTGGCGCTGAGTTGCCGGTGCAGTACGCCGATTACACGCTGTGGCAGCGTGCACAACTCGGTGATCTCGCACGACGGCGAGAGCCCCATCGGCACGCAGCTGGCGTACTGGGAAGACCACGCTGGCCGGGATGCCCGAGCGGTTGGAGTTGCCCACCGATCGGCCCTATCCGCCGGTCGCCGATTATCGCGGCGCCACGGTGCCGGTGCGACTGGCCGCCGGGGCTGCAGCAGCGGGTACGCGAGCGTGGCCCGCGAGCACAACGCGACGAGTTTCATGGTGGTGCAGGCCGCGCTGGCGGTGCTGCTGGCCAAGATGAGCGCGAGTCCCGATGTGGCAGTGGGATTTCCCGATCGCCGGGCGGCGACGACCCCGCACTGGATGAGCTGGTGGGATTCTTCGTCAACACCCTGGTGCTGCGGGTCGACCTGGCCGGCGATCCGACTGTCGCCGACGTGCTGGCCCAGGTGCGGGCGCGCAGCCTGGCCGCCTACGAGCATCAGGACGTGCCGTTCGAGGTGCTGGTCGAGCGGCTCAACCCACCCCGCTCACTGACCCATCATCCGCTGGTCCAGGTGATGTTGGCCTGGCAGAATTTTCCCGGCCACGACAACGGTCCCGCAGCCGGGGTCACGTTGGGCGATCTGCAGGTCACCCCGGTGCCGGTCGACACCGGGACGGCGCGGATGGATCTCGCCTTCTCCCTGGGAGAGCTCGTCGACGACGACGGTGGCGCCGCCGGGATCGGCGGCACAGTGGAATTCCGCACCGACGTGTTCGACGCGGCAACGATCGAGGCACTGATCGGGCGGCTGGAGACGGGTGCTGGCCGCGATGACGTCCGACCCGACGGTGCGACTCTCGTCGATTCGAGGTACTCGAGCGCCGGGTGAGCATCGCCCGGCTGTACCGATGGGGTAACCGCGCCGTCCTGACCTCACCCGCACCGGCTCCCGTGTCGATCCCCACGGCACTGGCCACACAGGTGGCGCAGACCCCGCGCGCCGTCGCGCTGTGCTGTGAGGGCGTCTCGCTGACCTACGAACAGTACGAGCAGGCGTCAAACCGCCTCGCACACTTCCTCGTCGGACAGGGCGTCGGTCCCGGATCGGTTGTTGCACTGCTCTTTCCACGTGGTGTCGAGGCGGTCGTGGCGATGATGGCGGTGCTGAAAACCGGCGCGGCCTATCTGCCGATCGACCCCGCGCTGCCACGACACACGGATCGAGCTTCATGCTCGCCGACTGCCGGGGCCGTCGCCGCGATCACCACAGCGGCGCTGCGCCCGCGCCTGGGCTCGGATGACCTGCCGGTCATCGAGGTCGACGATCCCCGAGTCGCCACTTCGCCCGCCGGCGCCCTACCGGCGCCGGCGCCCGACGATGTCGCGTACATCATCTACACCTCGGGCACCACCGGAGTCCCCAAAGGTGTTGCGATCACCCACCGCAACGTCACCCAGCTGCTCCGGATCACCGACTTCTTCCACGCCCGGCCGGCCATGGCGGGGCAGGTCGCGGCGACCCAGTGGCATTCCTACAGCTTCGACGTCTCGGTGTGGGAGATCTGGGGCACGCTGTTGCTCGGCGGCCGACTGGTGGTGGTGCCCGAGTCGGTGGCGTCGCACCCGAAGACTTGCACGCCCTGCTCGTCAGCCGAGCGGCGTCATCGTGCTGAGCCAGACCCCGTCGGCCGTCGGCGCTCTGCCGCCGGATGGCCTGGACTCAGTGGCGCTGGTGGTGGCCGGTGAGGCCTGCCCCGCGGCGGTGGTCTCACAGTGGGCGCCGGGCCGGGTCATGATCAACGCCTACGGCCCGACCGAGACGACAATCTACGCGTCGATGACCGCGCCACTGGCGCCCTGCTCGGAACCCGCGCCAATCGGTTTCCCGATGCCGGGCACAGCGTTGTTCGTGCTGGATCGCCTGCTGCGTCCCGCGCCGGCGGGAGTCGTCGGTGAGCTCTACATCGCCGGGCGGGGCGTCGGTACCGGGTACTGGCGCCGGTCGGGGTTGACGGCATCGCGCTTCGTGGCGTGCCCGTTCGGCGGTGCCGGCACCCGGATGTATCGGACCGGGGATCTGGTGCGCTGGGGCGCCGACGGACAGCTCCACTACCTCGGGCGCGCCGACAGCCAGGTCAAGATCCGCGGCTACCGGATCGAACTCGGCGAGGTGCAGGCCGCACTCACCGCGCTCGACGAGGTCGACCAGGCGGCGGCGATCGTCCGGGAGGACCGGCCCGATGACCGGCGGCTGGTGGGCTACGTCACCGTATCCGGCGGCCGGACAGTGGATCCCGCTGCTGTTCGCAGCGCACTGACAGAGCGCCTGCCTCCCTACATGGTCCCGGCCGCCGTCGTCGTGCTCGAGGCGCTGCCCCTGACGGTCACCGGCAAACTGGACGCCCGTGCCCTGCCGGCTCCGGAGTATCTGAGCCCCGATCACTACCGCGCTCCCGCCGACGCGATCGAGGATCTGCTCGCCGGAATCTATGCCGACGTCCTGGGGCTGGAGCGGGTCGGCGTCGACGATTCGTTTTTCGAATTGGGCGGCGACAGCATCTTGTCGATGCATGTGGTGGCGCGCGCTCGTATGGCCGGCGTGCTGGTGCGTCCTCGCGATGTGTTCGTGGAGCAGACCGTGAGCCGGCTGGCCCGGGCCGCGACCCTGGCCGAGGCGGGCACCGGCGTGGGCCATCCGGCCGACACGGGCGTCGGGCCGGTTGCCCCGACTCCGATCATGCACTGGCTTCGCACCGTCGACGGCCCGGTCGAACAGTTCAACCAGACGGTGCTGGTGCAGGCACCGGCCGGAGTCAGTCAGGCCGACGTGATGGTTCTGCTGCAGGCCCTCCTCGACCGGCACGCCATGCTCCGACTGAAGGCCGGCGAGGACGCCGACGGGGGATGGTCGCTGACCGTCCCCGACGTCGGCGCGGTCGACGCCTCCGAATGTCTGGAGTCGGTCGACGTGCTCTCCGATGCCGCACTGGCCGACGCACGGGACCGGCTGGACCCGGCCGCGGGGGTGATGGTGCGCGCCCTGTGGGTCGCCGATACCGCCCAGTTGGCGCTGATTGTGCACCATCTTGCGGTGGACGGCGTTTCGTGGCGAATCCTGTTGGGCGACTTGAACATCGCGTGGGCTCAGCTCCGCAACGGACGAGATATCGCACTGCCCGGCGTGGGAACGTCATTCGGCCGCTGGGCGTCGCTGCTGGCCGAGCGTGCACGCTCGCCGGAGGTGAGACGGCATACCGGAGCCTGGCAGCGGGTCGCGGCGGTCCCCGCGGCATTGCCGCGGGTCCAACCCGCCGCGGACACCCTCGCCACCGCGGGGCGGATGTCGGAATTGCTGGACGCCGAATCCACGCGCCTGCTGCTCGGCGAGGTGCCCACGGCGTTTCATGCCGGGTTGCAGGACATCCTGGTGATCACGTTTGCGTTGGCATGGTCGGAATTCCTCGGCACAGGCGGCACCCCGATCAGCGTCGACGTCGAGGGCCATGGCCGCGACGAGGAACTTGCCGCGGGAGTGGACCTGTCCCGCACCGTGGGATGGTTCACCACCAAGTACCCGGTGTCGCTGAGCACCGGTGGGCTCTCCTGGTCCCAGGTGGTCTCCGGCGAGGCGGCCCTGGGGTCGGTGGTCAAGGACGCCAAGGAGCAACTTCGCGCGCTGCCGGACCCGCTGAGTTACGGTCTGCTGCGCTACCTCGACGCCGAGAGCGACCTCACCGGACCCGACCCGGCAATCGGATTGAACTACCTGGGCCGTCTCGGCGCGGCGGTCGCACAGCGCTCCGGTGACACCTGGCGACTCGTTCCCGAGGGCGCGTCGTCGATCAAGGCTGCCGGGGCCACAGCCATGCCCCTGGTGCACACCGTCGATCTCAGTGCCGCGACCATCGACACCGACGCAGGCCCGCGACTGCAGGCCACCTGGATCTGGGCGCAATCGGCTTTCGACCAGAGCCGGATCAGCCGCCTTGCGGGACTATGGTTCGACGCCCTGCGCGGCCTCTGCAAGCTGGTGCGGTCCGGCGGTGGCGGGCTCACACCTTCGGACATCGCCCCGGCACGTCTGACCCAACGGCAGATCGAGACGCTCGAGCAGCACGGCCCCATCGCCGACGTCTGCCCGCTGACCCCGATGCAGCAGGGCCTGCTTTTCCACGCCGGCACCGCGCAGGACTCCGACGAGACCTATGCGGTGCAGCTGGAGTTCACGGTCACCGGCGCAGTCGACCCGCACCGACTTCGCGATGCCGTGCACACGGTGCTGGGCCGCCACCCTCATCTCGTCGCTCAGTTCTGCACCCGATTCGATGAGCAGGTTCAGGTCATCCCGGCTGATCCGGTACCAGCCTGGCGGTATGTGGAGCTTGACGACTGCCCCGACGCCGAGGAGCGGATCCGGCGCCTGTGCAGCGCTGAACGCGCCGCCGTCTGCGGCCTGGAGACTCCCTTCCGGGTGGCCCTGATCCGCACCGGCCCCAACCGGTACCGGTTCGTGCTCACCAACCACCACATCGTGCTCGACGGCTGGTCGATGCCGATTGTGATGGGGGAGATCTTCTCCGCCTACCAAGGCCGGCGACTGCCGGCGGTCATCCCCTACCGCAGGTTCTTCACCTGGCTGGCCGAGCGGGACCTCGATACGGCCCGCGAGACCTGGCGCGAGGTGATGGCCGGTGTGGACGGGCCGACTCTGGTGACGCCCGGCGAGGGGCTCAAGCCGGGCCCGCGATGCACCGAATCGTTTCGGCTGACCGTCGCCGCCACCGAGGCCCTCAGCGAACTGGCACGCTCGTCCCAGACCACCGTGAGCACCGTGCTGCAAAGCGCCTGGGCGCTCATGCTGACCGCTCTGACCGGTCGGCACGACGTCGTCTTCGGCGTGCCGGTCTCCGGGCGCCCGGCCGATATGGCGGGCGCGGAGTCGATGGTCGGCCTGTTCATCAACACGGTGCCAGTACGGGCCACCATCACCCCCGACACCAGAACCACCGACCTTCTCCGGCAGTTGCACGACACCCGCAACCTCACCGTGGAGCATGAGCATCTGGCGTTGAGCGAGATCCACCGCATCAGCGGTCAGGACCGGCTTTTCGACACCGTCTTCGTCTACGAGAACTATCCCGTCGAGGCCGGGCTGCAGCTGGGCGACGCCGGGTTGGTCGTCAGCGACATCTCCACCCACGACTACACCCACTATCCGCTCACGATCCAGGCGATGCCGGGCACCGAGTTGAGCGTGCGCGTCGAATTCGACTCCGAGGTCTTCGATCCCGCCACCATCGACGCACTCGTGGCCCGGTTCATTCACATTCTGACAATCCTGCCCGCCGACCCGACGAGGCGGCTCTCCACACTGGATTTCCTGGCCGCTGACGAGCACGCCCTACTGGACGAATGGGGTAACCGAACGGTGCTCGGCCGCGCCGGGTCGCCCGCGGAATCCATACCCGCGCTGTGGTCCGCCCAGGTGAACCGCACGCCCGACGACATTGCACTGACATGCGCGGATCGCTCGATGACCTACCGCGCGCTCGATGACGCCGCTAATCACCTGGCGCATCGACTGGCCGGGAGAGGCGCAGAACCGGGAACCACTGTGGCGCTGCTGTTCTCGCGCTCCATCGAGGCGGTCGTCGCCATCGTGGCGACGCTGAAGGCAGGGGCGGCCTACCTCCCGATCGACCCAGCGCTGCCGGCAGCCCGGGTCGCGTTCATGCTGGCCGATGCCGACCCGATAGTCGCGGTCACCAGCGCTGAACTGGCCGGCCGGTTCGACGGGCACGACGTTCCGGTGATCGGCATCGGCGACGTCGAGGACGATCCGGTCGATCGGAGTCCGCCGTCAACGGCTGCGACAGCCGATGACATCGCCTACCTCATCTACACATCGGGGACCACCGGGGTGCCCAAGGGGGTTGCCGTCACCCACCACAACGTCATCGGGATGCTCAAGTCCGTGCTGCCGCATGTAGCACCGGGCGCGGTGTGGTCGCACTGCCATTCGCTGGCCTTCGACTTCTCCGTCTGGGAGATCTGGGGCGCACTGCTGAGCGGCGGCCGGCTGGTCGTGGTGGCTGAGACGGTTGCCCGATCGGCCGACGACATGCACGCCCTGCTTGCCGCTGAACAGGTCAGCATCCTGAGCCAGACGCCCTCGGCGTTCTACGCGCTGCAGACCGCCGACGCGCTCTCCCCGGCGGAGGCCGGGCGGCTGGCGCTCACGGCGGTCATGTTCGGCGGAGAAGCATTGGACCCCGGGCACATTCGGCCCTGGCTGGACCGCCACCCCGGACTGCCGCGCCTGCTCAATCTCTACGGCACGACCGAGACGACCGTGCACGCCTCGCTGGGCGAGATCCTGTCCGGCGACACCGGGGGCCAGGACAGCCCGGTCGGGCTACCACTGGGAAACCTCGCATTCTTCGTGCTCGACGACTGGCTGCGGCCGGTGCCGGCCGGGGTGACCGGTGAGTTGTACGTGGCGGGCGAAGGCGTCACGTGCGGTTACGTCCGCCGGCCCGGTCTGACTGCGTCGCGGTTCGTCGCCTGCCCGTTCGGCGGCGAGGGGGCACGGATGTACCGCACCGGGGACCTGGTCCGCTGGCGTGCCGACGGACGACTGCTCTACGTCGGGCGCTGCGACGAGCAGGTGAAGATCCGCGGACACCGCATCGAGTTGGGCGAAATCGAGAACGCCGCCCTGGATTGTCCACAGGTCACCGGGGCCAAGGCCGTCGTGCATCGCAGCGCCACCGGGGGCGCCCACCTCGTCGCCTATTGCACCCTCGATCACGCCGGCGGTGACCGGAACACCGAGCATGACGCCGAAACGATCGAACAGTGGCAAAAGGTCTACGAGGAGTTGTACGGCGATCCGGCCGGCCGGCCACAGTTCGGCATGGACTTCCGGGGCTGGAACAGCAGTTACACCGGTGAACCGATCCCGATCGAGGAGATGACCGAGTGGCGCCGGGCCACGGTCGATCGCATTGCGGCGTTGCAGCCACGGCGAGTACTGGAGATCGGCGTGGGCTCGGGACTGCTGCTCTCCGAGGTCGCCCCGCGGTGTGAGCGCTACGTCGCCACCGACGTCTCGGCGGTGGCCATCGCCAATCTCGCTGAGGCGCTGTCGGATCCACTGATTGGGTGGCGCGGTCGGGTCGAACTGCTCAACCAGCCCGCACACGTCACCGACGGACTGCCGGAGGGGTACTTCGACACGATCGTCATCAACTCGGTGATCCAGTACTTCCCCACCGCGGGATACCTGGCCGACGTGGTCGACGGCGCCATGAGGCTCCTGGCGCCCGGCGGATCGCTGTTCATCGGGGACGTCCGCAATCACACGCTGCAGGGCGCGTTCCACACCTCGGTGACTGCTGCCGCGACCGCTGTCGCCGACACCGCGGAGATCCGCCGCAAAGTCCACCGCGCCACGGTGAGTGAGTCCGAATTGCTTGTGGCGCCGGAGTTCTTCACCACCTGGGCGACCGGTCACCCGTCGATCACCGGCCTCGACATCCAGGCCAAGCTCGGCGCGGCCGACAACGAACTCAACCGCTACCGTTACGACGTCGTCGTCCACACCACCCCGACACCGGTGCGCTCGCTGGCCCACCTGCCCACCCGCACGTGGACCCGTTGTGCAGGCCTGGACGGATGGCGGACCGAGCTGGTCTCCAGCCGTCCCGCCGCCTTACGAATCACCGACATCCCGCGCACCGGGCTTATCAGCGACGTCACCATCGAACAGGGCCTGGCCGCGGGGCTCAGCCCGAACGACGCACTGCTGCAAGCCCGAATCGACAGCATCGACACCGCGACCCCCGAACAACTGCACCGCCTCGCCGAAGCCACGGGGTACCACGTCGCCGTCACCTGGGGCGCCCGGCCGGGCAGCCTCGACGCCGTCTTCCTCGATCGGGCGCAGCCTGACCTGCCCCGACTGACCGATGTCTACCTGGCCACGCCGGAGACCGGCCGTCGGCTCACCGCCTTCGCCAATGACCCGCACACCAACGCGAGGATCGGCGAACTGCGCCGGCTGCTGCGCGAACGGCTGCCCGAATACATGGTGCCGGGGCAGATCGTTGCGCTGGAAGCGTTTCCGCTGACCTCTTCGGGCAAGTTGGATGTGCGGGCGTTGCCGGTGCCGGATGTGGGTGGGGGTGTGGGTTATCGGGCGCCGGGTTCGGTGGTTGAGGAGATTTTGGCGGGGGTTTTCGCGCGGGTGTTGGGGGTGGAGCGGGTCGGGGTCGATGATTCGTTTTTCGATCTGGGTGGGGATTCGTTGTCGGCGATGCGGGTGATCGCGGCGGTCAATGCGGTGTTGGGGGCCCGGCTTGCGGTGCGCACGGTGTTGGAGGCGCCCACGGTTGCCCGGTTGGCGGTTCGCCTCGATGGTGAGAGTGAGTACTCGGCGCCGTTGGTGGCCGGGCAGCGCCCGGCGGTGGTTCCGTTGTCCTACGCTCAGCGCCGGTTGTGGTTCCTTGACCAGTTGCACGGGCCCGCACCGGTGTACAACATGGCCACCGCGTTGCGTCTGACCGGCCGCCTTGATGTGGCGGCCCTGGGTGCGGCGCTGGCCGATGTGGTGGGCCACCACGAGAGTCTGCGCACCCGTTTCCCGGCGGTCGACGGGGTGCCCCGGCAGGTCATCGTGGCAGCTGAGCAGGCCGATTTCGGGTGGGCGGTCATCGACGCGGCCGGCTGGACCGACGATCAGGTGCAGCAGGCCCTCACCGCGAGGGCGGGGCACAGTTTCGATCTGGCCGCCGAGATCCCCTTGCGTGCAACGCTTCTGAGGCTCAACGACACCGAGCACCTGCTGGTTGTCGTGGTCCACCACATCGCCGCCGACGGCTGGTCGGTGGGGGTACTGGCCGGGGATCTGGCCGTGGCCTACACCGCCCGCTGCGCCACGGATGCCCCGGGCTGGGCCGCGCTGGGGGTGCAGTACGCCGATTACACACTCTGGCAGCGCACCCGACTGGGCGACCTCGAGGACCCCGAAAGCCTGATCAGCGCGCAGTTGCGGTTCTGGGAGCAGCAACTGGCCGGGCTGCCCGAGCGTCTGGAACTGCCCACCGACCGGCCCTACCCGCTGCTGGCCGATCACCGCGGCGCCGATGTGGCAGTCCAGTGGTCTGCAGCACTGCAGCAGCAGGTGCGCGATACCGCCCGCGCGCACAACGCGACCAGCTTCATGGTCGTCCAAGCCGCCCTGGCCGTGCTGCTCTCCCAGCTCAGCGCCAATCCCGATGTGGCGGTGGGCTTCCCGATCTCCGGCCGCGGCGAGGCGACCCTCGAGGACCTGGTCGGATTCTTCGTCAACACCCTGGTGCTGCGCGTCGACCTCACCGGCGACCCCACCCTCACCGAGGTCCTCGACCAGGTCCGCACCCGCAGCCTGGCCGCCTACGACCACCAGGACGTGCCCTTCGAAGTCCTCGTCGAACGGCTCAACCCACCCCGCAGCCTGACCCACCACCCCCTGATCCAGGTCATGCTGGCCTGGCAGAACTTCACCCACCACGACACCACCGCCACCACCGCAACCGCCCTGGGCGACCTCCAAGCCAGCACCGTGCCACTGCACACCCACACCGCCCGCATGGACCTGTCGCTGTCGCTGACCGAACGCTTCACCCCCACCGGCGCCCCCGCCGGCATCGACGGCACCATGGAATTCCGCACCGACGTCTACGACACCGCCACCATCACCACCCTGCTCGAACGACTCCACCGAGTCCTGCAGGCCATCACCACCCACCCCGACCAACGACTGTCCAGCCTGGACCTGCTCGACGACACCGAACACACCCGCCTCGAGCAGTGGGGAAACCGGGCGGCACTGACCCAACCCGCCCCAGCCACCACATCCATCCCCGCCGCGCTGAGCACCCAGGTCACCCGCACCCCCGAGGCGGTGGCCCTGCGCGACGGCCAGCACAGCTGGACCTACCGCGAACTCGACGACACCGCCAACCAATGGGCCCACCTGCTCGGCCAACACGGCGCCGGCCCGGGCACCCGCATCGCCCTGCTCCTACCCCGCTGCGCCCACGCCGTCATCGCCATGACCGCCATCCTCAAAACCGGCGCCGCCTACCTGCCCATCGACCCCACCCTGCCCGACACCCGCATCACCTTCATGCTCACCGACGCCGCCCCCCTGGCCACCATCACCACCACCGACCTGACCCACCGACTCACCGACTCACCCACACCGGTACTGACCCTCGAGGACCTCAGCCACACCGCCATATCCCCCACCCCGCCACCACCACCAGCACCGGCCCCCGACGACATCGCCTACCTGATCTACACCTCCGGCACCACCGGCACCCCCAAAGGCGTCGCCGTCACCCACCACAACATCACCCAACTGCTGCACTCCCTGCACCCACACACCCCACCCACCGCCGTGTGGTCCCAATGCCACTCCTACGCCTTCGATTACTCCGTCTGGGAAATCTGGGGCGCCCTGCTCAGCGGCGGCCGACTCACCATCATCAACGAATCCACCACCACCTCACCGCCGGAACTCACCGCCCTACTCACCGACGAACACATCACCCTGCTCAGCCAAACCCCCTCAGCCTTCTACGCCCTGCAACCCGAACTGGCCCACCACGGCCACCTGGAAACCCTCATCTTCGGCGGGGAAACCCTTGAACCACAACGCCTGCGAACCTGGCTGACCGACCACCCCCGACCACCCCAGCTGATCAACATGTACGGCACCACCGAAACCACCGTGCACGCCTCCCTCCACCACATCACCGACCACGACACCCACCACACCGCCAGCCCCATCGGCCGACCCCTACCCCACCTCGCCTTCTTCGTCCTAGACCGATACCTACGCCCCGTACCACCCGGAGTCACCGGCGAGCTCTACATCGCCGGTGACGGACTCGCACTGGGCTACTGGCAACGCAGCCCACTGACCGCCACCCGATTCATCGCCTGCCCCTTCGCCGAACCCGGCACCCGCATGTACCGCACCGGAGACCTCGCACGCTGGCACCCCAACGGCCAACTCACCTACCACGGCCGCGCCGACCAACAAGTCAAAATCCGCGGCTACCGCATCGAACTCGGCGAAATACACGCCACACTCACCGCACAACCCGGAGTCACCAACGCCGCCGTCATCACCCGCGAAGACCAACCCGGCACCAAACGACTCACCGCCTACATCACCGGAACCGCAAACCCCACCCACCTACGCACCCAACTCACCCACCACCTACCCCCCTACATGATCCCCACCACCATCACCACCCTCGACACCCTCCCACTCACCACCAACGGCAAATTGGATGTGCGGGCGTTGCCGGTGCCGGATGTGGGTGGGGGTGTGGGTTATCGGGCGCCGGGTTCGGTGGTTGAGGAGATTTTGGCGGGGGTTTTCGCGCGGGTGTTGGGGGTGGAGCGGGTCGGGGTCGATGATTCGTTTTTCGATCTGGGTGGGGATTCGTTGTCGGCGATGCGGGTGATCGCGGCGGTCAATGCGGTGTTGGGGGCCCGGCTTGCGGTGCGCACGGTGTTGGAGGCGCCCACGGTTGCCCGGTTGGCGGTTCGCCTCGATGGTGAGAGTGAGTACTCGGCGCCGTTGGTGGCCGGGCAGCGCCCGGCGGTGGTTCCGTTGTCCTACGCTCAGCGCCGGTTGTGGTTCCTTGACCAGTTGCACGGGCCCGCACCGGTGTACAACATGGCCACCGCGTTGCGTCTGACCGGCCGCCTTGATGTGGCGGCCCTGGGTGCGGCGCTGGCCGATGTGGTGGGCCACCACGAGAGTCTGCGCACCCGTTTCCCGGCGGTCGACGGGGTGCCCCGGCAGGTCATCGTGGCAGCTGAGCAGGCCGATTTCGGGTGGGCGGTCATCGACGCGGCCGGCTGGACCGACGATCAGGTGCAGCAGGCCCTCACCGCGAGGGCGGGGCACAGTTTCGATCTGGCCGCCGAGATCCCCTTGCGTGCAACGCTTCTGAGGCTCAACGACACCGAGCACCTGCTGGTTGTCGTGGTCCACCACATCGCCGCCGACGGCTGGTCGGTGGGGGTACTGGCCGGGGATCTGGCCGTGGCCTACACCGCCCGCTGCGCCACGGATGCCCCGGGCTGGGCCGCGCTGGGGGTGCAGTACGCCGATTACACACTCTGGCAGCGCACCCGACTGGGCGACCTCGAGGACCCCGAAAGCCTGATCAGCGCGCAGTTGCGGTTCTGGGAGCAGCAACTGGCCGGGCTGCCCGAGCGTCTGGAACTGCCCACCGACCGGCCCTACCCGCTGCTGGCCGATCACCGCGGCGCCGATGTGGCAGTCCAGTGGTCTGCAGCACTGCAGCAGCAGGTGCGCGATACCGCCCGCGCGCACAACGCGACCAGCTTCATGGTCGTCCAAGCCGCCCTGGCCGTGCTGCTCTCCCAGCTCAGCGCCAATCCCGATGTGGCGGTGGGCTTCCCGATCTCCGGCCGCGGCGAGGCGACCCTCGAGGACCTGGTCGGATTCTTCGTCAACACCCTGGTGCTGCGCGTCGACCTCACCGGCGACCCCACCCTCACCGAGGTCCTCGACCAGGTCCGCACCCGCAGCCTGGCCGCCTACGACCACCAGGACGTGCCCTTCGAAGTCCTCGTCGAACGGCTCAACCCACCCCGCAGCCTGACCCACCACCCCCTGATCCAGGTCATGCTGGCCTGGCAGAACTTCACCCACCACGACACCACCGCCACCACCGCAACCGCCCTGGGCGACCTCCAAGCCAGCACCGTGCCACTGCACACCCACACCGCCCGCATGGACCTGTCGCTGTCGCTGACCGAACGCTTCACCCCCACCGGCGCCCCCGCCGGCATCGACGGCACCATGGAATTCCGCACCGACGTCTACGACACCGCCACCATCACCACCCTGCTCGAACGACTCCACCGAGTCCTGCAGGCCATCACCACCCACCCCGACCAACGACTGTCCAGCCTGGACCTGCTCGACGACACCGAACACACCCGCCTCGAGCAGTGGGGAAACCGGGCGGCACTGACCCAACCCGCCCCAGCCACCACATCCATCCCCGCCGCGCTGAGCACCCAGGTCACCCGCACCCCCGAGGCGGTGGCCCTGCGCGACGGCCAGCACAGCTGGACCTACCGCGAACTCGACGACACCGCCAACCAATGGGCCCACCTGCTCGGCCAACACGGCGCCGGCCCGGGCACCCGCATCGCCCTGCTCCTACCCCGCTGCGCCCACGCCGTCATCGCCATGACCGCCATCCTCAAAACCGGCGCCGCCTACCTGCCCATCGACCCCACCCTGCCCGACACCCGCATCACCTTCATGCTCACCGACGCCGCCCCCCTGGCCACCATCACCACCACCGACCTGACCCACCGACTCACCGACTCACCCACACCGGTACTGACCCTCGAGGACCTCAGCCACACCGCCATATCCCCCACCCCGCCACCACCACCAGCACCGGCCCCCGACGACATCGCCTACCTGATCTACACCTCCGGCACCACCGGCACCCCCAAAGGCGTCGCCGTCACCCACCACAACATCACCCAACTGCTGCACTCCCTGCACCCACACACCCCACCCACCGCCGTGTGGTCCCAATGCCACTCCTACGCCTTCGATTACTCCGTCTGGGAAATCTGGGGCGCCCTGCTCAGCGGCGGCCGACTCACCATCATCAACGAATCCACCACCACCTCACCGCCGGAACTCACCGCCCTACTCACCGACGAACACATCACCCTGCTCAGCCAAACCCCCTCAGCCTTCTACGCCCTGCAACCCGAACTGGCCCACCACGGCCACCTGGAAACCCTCATCTTCGGCGGGGAAACCCTTGAACCACAACGCCTGCGAACCTGGCTGACCGACCACCCCCGACCACCCCAGCTGATCAACATGTACGGCACCACCGAAACCACCGTGCACGCCTCCCTCCACCACATCACCGACCACGACACCCACCACACCGCCAGCCCCATCGGCCGACCCCTACCCCACCTCGCCTTCTTCGTCCTAGACCGATACCTACGCCCCGTACCACCCGGAGTCACCGGCGAGCTCTACATCGCCGGTGACGGACTCGCACTGGGCTACTGGCAACGCAGCCCACTGACCGCCACCCGATTCATCGCCTGCCCCTTCGCCGAACCCGGCACCCGCATGTACCGCACCGGAGACCTCGCACGCTGGCACCCCAACGGCCAACTCACCTACCACGGCCGCGCCGACCAACAAGTCAAAATCCGCGGCTACCGCATCGAACTCGGCGAAATACACGCCACACTCACCGCACAACCCGGAGTCACCAACGCCGCCGTCATCACCCGCGAAGACCAACCCGGCACCAAACGACTCACCGCCTACATCACCGGAACCGCAAACCCCACCCACCTACGCACCCAACTCACCCACCACCTACCCCCCTACATGATCCCCACCACCATCACCACCCTCGACACCCTCCCACTCACCACCAACGGCAAATTGGACACCGCCAGACTCCCCGCACCCGAGTACCAGCCCGTCAACGAATACCGCGCCCCCGCAACGCCGATCGAGCAGATCCTGGCCGAGATCTACGCCGAGACCCTCGGACTCGATCGCGTCGGGACCGATGACTCCTTCTTCGATCTGGGGGGTAACTCACTGGCCGCCATCCAGGTCATCGCGGCGGTCAACCGCACGCTCAACACGGACCTCTCGGTCCGCGCCCTCTTCGACAACCCTTCAGTCATGAGCCTTTCTCGACGGCTGAGCCACACCACCGACGACGCCGACACCCACTGTGCCGCCGTACACGGCCGGAACTGCACCGAACTCAAGGCGGCCGACCTCACCCTTGACAAGTTCATCGACGCCCCGACGCTGGCTGCCGCCCCGTCGCTGCCCCGGGTGGGCTCCGAACCCCGGACGGTGCTGCTGACCGGCGCAACCGGATTCCTGGGCCGCTACCTGGTCCTGCAATGGCTCGAACGGCTACAGCCGGTGGGCGGCACCCTGGTCTGTCTGGTGCGGGCCCGGTCCGACGAAGACGCCCGTCGACGCCTCGAGGGTGTCTTCGACAGCACCGGACTGCTGCGGCACTTCCGCGCTCTGGCCGCCGATCACCTCGTGGTGCTGGCCGCCGACAAGGGTGAATCCAGACTCGGTCTCGACCCGCGGACGTGGGCGCACCTGGCGGACACCGTTGACCTCATCGTGGATTCGGCCGCCCTGGTCAATGCCGTACTGCCCTACAGCGAATTCTTCGGGCCCAATGTCGCCGGCACCGCGGAGCTGATCCGACTCGCGATCACCACGAAGCTCAAGCAATTCAGATATGTGTCCACCGCCAACGTCGGCGACCAGATCGAGCCCTCGGAATTCACCGAGGACGCCGACATCCGCGTCATCAGCCCCGCCCGCGCCATCAACACCGGTTCGGCCAACGGCTACGGCAACAGCAAGTGGGCCGGCGAGGTGCTGCTGCGGGAAGCCCATGACCTGTGCGGCCTGCCCGTCACCGTCTTCCGGTGCGGAATGATCCTCGCCGACGCCACCTACGCCGGACAGCTCAACGTCCCCGACGTGTTCACCCGGGCCGTACTGAGCGTGGTGGCCACCGGTGTCGCTCCGGTGTCGTTCTACCGGCTGGACGCAGCGGGTAATCGCCAGCGGTCGCATTACGACGGCCTGCCGGTGAAGTTCGTCGCCGAAGCGATCTCGGCGATCGCTGCGGACCACGGATTCCGGACCTACCACGTCATGAATCCGCACGACGACGGAATCGGGCTCGACGAATATGTCGACTGGCTTATCGAGGCCGGCTATCAGATCCAGCGCATCGACGACTTCACCGGGTGGCTGAAGCGCTTCGAGGCCGGCCTTCGCGCGCTACCCGAACGGCAACGTCAGCACTCGGTCCTGCAACTGCTGGCCCTGCGCACCGCCGATCAACTGCAGCCGGCGGACCCGACCCGCGGAGCGTCGGCTCCGACCGACAGATTCCAGGCCGCGGTAGCCGACATTCCGCACATCTCGGCACCGGTGATCCTCAAGTATGTCGCCGATCTGAAGTTACTCGGACTGCTCTGATGCTGAGTCTGCTTCGCCCGCATCGGCTTTCGATTTCGGTGAGCCTCGCCCTGCTGGCGATCGCCACCGCCCTGGCGTTGACGCAACCGTTACTGGCCGGCAGGCTCGTCGATCGCGCGGTAGCCGGTTCGCCCGTCGCGGCGCCGGCCGTCATCCTGGTCGCGATGCTCGCCGCACAGCTCGCACTGGACGCGCTGGCCCACTTCCGGCTGGACCGGGTCGGCGAAGCCGTTGTCCTGCGATTGCGATCGGCCTTCGCTGACCATGTCGTACGCCTGCCCATCGGCGTGCTGGACCGGACACGCACCGGTGAGTTGCTGGCCCGCGCGGTGAGCGACGCCGGCCTGGTGCAACAGATGCCCCGGGCTGTCGGCGACATCGCATTCGGTGCACTCACCCTCCTGGGCGCCGGTATCTTCATGCTCACCATCGACCCGGCCACCATGGGCATCGTGGTGGCCGTCATGGCGGCGGGTTTCGCCGCCGGCGCCCCGTTCCTGACCCGCACCCAACGCGCTTCGCTGAAACGCCAAGCGGCGCTTGGCGAGTACACCGCCGGGTTGGATCGAGCCCTGGGGGCAGCCCGCACGGTCAAGCTCTTCGGCGCAGAGCAGCGCGAAGTGAACTCCATCGGCGCGAGCGCGCAGGAGGCCTACACGGCAGGGGTACACATTGCGTCGTCCACCGCCCTCAACGTCTCGTTCGTCCGCTTCGGGGTCTTCGGAGCCTTCCTGGCCATCATGCTCATCGACGGCCACCGGGTCGCGACCGGCGACCTACCCGTGGGAAGTTTCGTCAGCCTCTTCGCCTTCGCCCTGTACGGGGTTTTCCCGGTCGTGGCGGGAATCACCGCCCTGTCGGCGCTGCGCACCGCCGCCGGGGCATACGAGCATCTCACCGCGACACTGGATGAACTGCCCGAAGGCGACGATGAACTGCCCGAAGGCGACGCGCCGCCCGCCACGGTTGCGGTCACCCGCCCCCTGGCAACCGAGGAGATCGAGGAGATCACCGCACCACTGGTCGAGTTCGACCACGTGAGTTTCAGCTACGGCGGAGAACCTGTACTCGCCGACGTGTCGTTCACGCTCGACCGCGACCAGATCACCGCCCTGATCGGGCCGTCCGGGGCCGGGAAGTCCACCGTTCTGGCGCTGGTGTGCCGGTTTCACGACCCCGACTCCGGCACCGTGCGCTTCAACGGCCAGGATCTGCGCAGCATCAGCGTCCAGGATCTTCGTCGCCAGCTGGGCCTTCTCGAACAGGATGCCCCCGTTCTGCATGGCACCATCCGGGACAACCTGCTCATCGCGGACCCGGATTCCGGCGACGAGGAACTCTGGCAAGCCTTGAGACAGGCGAGTATCGCCGACGAAATCGCCGCTATGCCAACGCAACTCGACACACCAGTCCTCGAGCGGGGCCGCGGCCTGTCCGGTGGGCAACGTCAGCGACTCGCCTTGGCCAGGGCGCTGTTGTCGCGGTCCCAGCTGATCCTCATGGACGAGCCAACCGCCCACCTCGATCGAGCGAACGAGTACGACGTGATGAACAACCTGCGACGAGCCCGTGGCCGGCGCGGTGTGCTCGTGGTGGCGCACCGACTCTCCACGCTCACCGCCGCCGACCGGATACTGGTCCTTGCACACGGCCGCATACAGGCCGCCGGCACCCATGCCGAACTACTGCGAGTTCCCGCCTATCGCGAGCTCATCGAGCAGGAACTGGCCGCCCGTTAGCGTGACCGCCAGCCCGCCGGAAGGAAGTCTCTTGCTCCAGCGAGTCGCTCGGCTCGCCATCGCCGCCCCGCGCGGCATCCTCGCCGTGGCGTTGCTGGTGATGGTGGCGGCAGCCGCGTTCGGCATTCCGGGGATCAAGTCACTGGCGGCCGGTGACGACCTGACCCCCGGCGCCGAATCGTCCCGGGCAGCCGCACTGCTTTCCGACAAGTTCGGCCAAGGCGACGCGACGATGATAGTCACCGTCAGCTCCCCGGACGGGGCCCGCGGCCCTGCGGCGAGCAAGGTCGGCGCCGACATCACTCAACGACTCAAGAACTCGGCCGGTGTCGTGCAGGTCCGATCCGCCTGGAATTCTTCGCCGGCGGCGGCGGCCTCTTTCATCAGCCGGGACGGCAAGACCGGCCTGATCCTGGCAGCCATCTCCGGTGACGCCACCAGTGCCCAGATCACCGCCAAGCGGCTGGCCGATGAACTGATCGCTGACACCGGCGCCGTCTCGGTGCGAGCCGGCGGGGACGCCACCGTTTACTGGCAGGTCAACGAACAGACCCGCCGCGACCTCTACACCATGGAGGCGATCGCGCTCCCGCTGAGTTTCGTCGTGTTGATCTGGGTGTTCGGCAGTGTGGTCGCCGCCGCGCTTCCCGTCATCGTCGGCGTTCTCGCGATCCTCGGCGCCATCGCCGCCCTGCACGCGATCTCACTGTTCACCGAGGTATCCGTCTTCGTGCTCAACCTGACAGCCGCGATGGGTATGGCGTTGGCGGTCGACTACACCTTGCTGATCCTCAGCCGCTTCCGCGACGAGCGGGCAGGGGGGCGGTCCCGCGATTCGGCTCTGGTCCGCACCGTCACGACGGCGGGCCGCACGGTGGCTTTCTCGGCGTTGACCGTCGCACTGTCGATGGCGACCTTGGTGTTGTTCCCCGGGTACTTCCTGAAGTCCTTCGCCTACGCCGGAGTCGCGGTGGTGGGGCTCGCCGCGGCAGCGGCGATCATCGTGACACCCGCCGCCATCGTTCTGCTCGGCAGCCGGCTGGATTCCCTGCCGATTCGGCCATTGACGCGGCGCATCCTATGGGGCGCGCAGCAGGCCCGCTTAGCGTCGCTGCGGGGGTGGTCCTGGTATCGATGGACCACCTTCGTCATGCGTCACGCGGTGGTGATCGGCGTCGCCGTCACCGCCTTCCTCATGCTGCTCGGCGCACCGTTCCGCGATGTGCGATGGGGTTTCGCCGACGACCGGATCCTGCCCACGTCGGCCTCAGCGCGTCAGGTCGGCGATCAGCTCCGCAACGACTTCCCGGGTAACGGGATACCGCCGATCACCGCCGTCCTCCCGGACGTGACCGCTGTGCGGGCGGCGGACCTCGATGGCTATGCCGCCGCGCTGTCACGGGTTGGGGACGTCTCGTCGGTCTCCTCGCCGGGCGGGACGTTCATCGACGGCCGCCGGGCTGGCCCGCCCTCGGCTCCCACCGCAATCAAGGACGGCAGTGCCTTCCTGACGGTCGCCAGCAGCGCTCCGCTGTACTCCGCCGAGGCGTCCGCCCAGCTGGACGGGCTGCACGCCGTTGCGGCACCGGCCGGCGTCCCGGTGCTACTGGGCGGGGCGGCGCAAAGCCATCGGGACGGCATGGACGCGATCGCGTCCCGCCTGCCGTGGGTGCTGGCCATCATCGCGGTGGTCACTTTGGTGTTGGTTTTCCTGTTGACCCGCAGCGTCGTCCTGCCCGTCAAGACCCTGCTGATGAGCGTGCTGTCACTCACGGCGGCGTTCGGCGCGCTGGTGTGGGTGTTTCAACAGGGCCACCTGGGCGCACTGGGCACGACGGCCACCGGCACGCTGGGGGTGCAGCTGCCGATCCTGTTGTTCTGCATCGCTTTCGGGCTGTCGATGGACTACGAGATGTTCCTGATCTCCCGCATCCGGGAGTACTGGCTCGCATCCGAGGGTGGCCCGGGCTCCAACGAGGAGAGCGTGGCACTCGGCGTGGCCCACACCGGACGGGTCATCACCGCGGCGGCCCTGATTATGTCGATCTCCTTCGCGGCACTGATGACCGCGCAGGTCTCGGTGATGCGGTTGTTCGGCCTCGGGCTGACGTTGGCGGTTCTGGTCGATGCCACCCTGGTGCGGATGATGCTGGTACCGGCCTTCATGCGGCTGCTCGGCCCGCTCAACTGGTGGCCGTCCGCCCGTCAGTCGTAGGTGGGAGGCTCCGTCCGGGTCCTCTTGAGTTCCCAGAAATGCGGGTAGGACGCCAGCGTCACCGACGCGTCCCACAGCTTCCCGGCCTCCTCGCCGCGCGGGATCTTCGACAGCACCGGACCGAAGAACGCCACCCCGTTGATGTGGATGGTCGGGGTGCCGACGTCGGCGCCGACCGCGTCCATGCCCTCGTGATGGCTCTTGCGCAACGCATCATCGAGGGAACTGTCGGTGGCCGCGGCCGCCAGGTCGGCCGGCAAGCCGGCCTCGGCCAGCGATTCGGCGACCACCTGCTCGAGATTCTTGTTGCCCTGGTTGTGAATACGGGTGCTCATGGCGGTGTAGAGCGGCCCCAGCACGTCGGATCCGTGCGCCTGCTCGGCGGCGATGGCCACCCGAACCGGGCCCCAGGCGTGTGTCATCAGCTCCTGGTACTGCTCGGGAAGGTCCTTGCCCTCATTGAGCACGGCCAGGCTCATCACATGGAACCGGACGTCGATGTCGCGGACCTTCTCCACCTCGAGAATCCACCGGGAGGTGATCCAGGCCCACGGACACAGCGGGTCGAACCAGAAGTCAGCGCGCGCCCTGGAAACGGAGTCAGTCATGCCCCAAGGATAAGTTGGGACCCGTGCTTCCGAATCTGACCCGCAATGCAGCCCTCGAACGCGCGGCCCTGGTGACCGTCGACGACTACCGGATCGAACTCGACCTGACGCTCCGGCGACAAGACCTTCCGATCGGTCACCACGGTTCATTTCGAGGCACTGCCCGGCGCGGACACCTACATCGACCTCGCCGCCGATCGGGTGCACAGCGCGGTGCTCAACGGCCACGCCATCGACGTCTCGGGCTACGACGAGTCCACGCGGCATCGCCCTGGTCGGACTGGCCCACGACAACGTCCTGGTCGTCGAGGCCGACTGCTACTACTCCAACACCGGTGAGGGCCTGCACCGCTTCGTCGACCCGGTCGACGGCGAGGTGTACCTGTACTCGCAGTTCGAGACCGCCGACGCCAAGCGCATGTTCGCCTGCTTCGACCAGCCCGACCTCAAGGCCACCTTCGACGTCGTCGTCACCGCGCCCGCGCACTGGCAGGTGATCTCCAACGGGGCGACGACGGCCGCTCACCGCGACGGCGACGTCACCGTGCACACCTTCGCCACCACCCCGAAGATGAGCACCTACCTCGTCGCCCTGGTCGCCGGACCGTACGCGGTGTGGCGCGATGTCTATCGCGACTCCCACGGGGAGATCCCGCTGGGCATCTTCTGCCGGGCCTCGCTGGCGCCGCATATGGACGCCGAGCGGTTGTTCACCGAGACCAAGCAGGGCTTCGACTTCTACCACCGCAACTTCGGGGTGCCGTACGCGTTCGGCAAGTACGACCAGTTGTTCGTGCCGGAATTCAACGCCGGCGCGATGGAGAACGCCGGGGCGGTGACCTTCCTCGAGGACTACGTGTTCCGCAGCAAGGTCACCCGCTACAGCTACGAGCGCCGCGCCGAGACCGTGCTGCACGAGATGGCGCACATGTGGTTCGGCGACCTGGTGACCATGCGGTGGTGGGATGACCTGTGGCTCAACGAGTCCTTCGCCACCTTCGCCTCGGTGCTCTGCCAGGCCGGGGCCACCGAATACACCGAGGCCTGGACCACCTTCGCCAACGTGGAGAAGTCCTGGGCCTACCGGCAGGACCAACTGCCGTCCACCCATCCGGTCGCCGCCGACATCCCCGACCTGCACGCCGTCGAAGTGAACTTCGACGGCATCACCTACGCCAAGGGCGCCAGCGTGCTCAAGCAGTTGGTGGCCTACGTGGGTCTCGAGCAGTTCCTGGCCGGTCTGCGCGATTACTTCACCGCCCACGCGTTCGACAACGCCACCTTCGACGACCTGCTCGGGGCGTTGGAGAAGGCGTCCGGCCGAGACCTGTCCGACTGGGGCCGCCAATGGCTGAAGACCACCGGGCTCAACTCGTTGCGGCCGGAGTTCGACGTGGACGCCGATGGCCGGTTCACCCGGTTCGCCATTCGCCAGGGCGGCGCCGCCCCGGGAGCCGGTGAGACCCGGGTACACCGGCTGGCGGTGGGGATCTACGACGACGACGGCTCGGGCAAGCTGATCCGGACCCACCGCGAGGAACTCGACGTCACCGGCGATCTCACCGAAGTGGCTGCGCTACAGGGTGTTTCACGAGGAAAGCTGATCCTGGTCAACGACGACGACCTGACCTACTGCTCGATGCGACTGGATGACGAATCACTGGCCACCGCGCTGGACGGGATCGCCGACATCGCCGAGCCCCTGCCCCGCACGCTGGTGTGGTCGGCGGCCTGGGAGATGACCCGCGACGCCGAACTGCGGGCCCGCGACTTCGTCGCACTGGTGTCCCGCGGCGTGCACGCCGAAACCGAGGTGGGCGTCGCCCAACGGCTGCTGCTGCAGGCCCAGACCGCGCTGAACTCCTACGCCGAGCCGGGCTGGGCTGCCACCGAGGGCTGGCCGGGGTTCGCCGACCGCCTGCTCGAGTTGGCCCGGGGCGCCGAGGCGGGCTCAGATCATCAGTTGGCATTCGTCAACGCGCTGTGCGCCTCTGTTCTCTCCGGGGTGCATTCGAGCCACCACCTGGTGCTGCTCGCCGACCTGCTCGACCGCGACCCGGCCACCTACGGCCTGCCCGGCCTGGTCGTCGACACCGACCTGCGCTGGCGGATCATCACCGCCCTGGCGGCCGGCGGGCAGGTCGACGCCGACGGAACCGCGACGCCGTTCATCGACGCCGAACTCACCCGGGACCCGACCGCGGCCGGTCGCCGGCACGCCGCGGCGGCGTCGGCGGCCCGGCCGCAGGCCGACGTCAAGCACCGGGCGTGGCGGGAGGTGATCGAGGACGACACCCTGCCGAACATCACCGCCCGGTCCATCATCTCCGGCTTCGTCCAGCCCGGGCAGGCTCAGGTGCTCGCGCCGTACACGAAGCACTATTTCGACACCATTTCCGCGGTCTGGGAGCGGCGTTCGAGCGAGGTGGCGCAGACCGTGGTCGTCGGGCTGTACCCGTCCTGGGATGTCAGCGACGCCGGTGTGGCGGCCGCCGACTGGTTCCTGGGCGGACTGCACGTTCCGCCGCCGCTGCGCCGACTCGTGCTTGAGGGCCGGGCCGGGGTCGAGCGGTCCCTGCGGGCCCGGGCATTCGACGGGCGCTGACGTTTACGGTCGGGAGATACCCGCCGACATCACCCGCAGGGCGCTGATCAACCCGTCGATCAGATTGCCCTCGCGAAACGCCGAGGCCGCGGCGGACACCCCCAGCGGGGCCGCCGACTCCACACCACGGCCACGCAGTTCCTCGCCGTAAGCCACCTCGATCGCCCGCTGATCCGGCGAAATGGCAAGCAGCACAGCATTGTTCGGTGTCGGCACGTCGGCGAGCACCGCACGGGCCCGGGCCGCGGTATCGGCGCCGAGGTCTCCCACGTACACCGCGAAGCGGGCTTTGGAATGACGGCTGGCGTTGGTCAACGCGTTGTCCAGGGCCATCAGGTCGAGGTTCGGGAAGGGGTAATGCCCCGGAAGCTCGCCCGGTTGGGCGGCCACCGACAGCCGGCCACTGGACGTCACCGCCCACCCGACCGGCAGTCGGTCCCCGTCGTAGCGGGTCACCAGATACTCACCAGTGGCCACTGGCGCCACCCCCCGCAGTCAGGGCCGACCCGCCGTGGCCATGGTGGCTTCCACCCGGAATCGCCTCGTCGGTGGCCGCCCACAGGATCGGCTCGTGGGTGAACGGCTGCGAGAGCTGATAGCTGGGCTGATCCTTACGGCCGCGCGAGTAGATCAGCGCGATGAGAGCGATCACCAGGAGGACTGGCAGTCCATGCGTCAGGGCGGTAGGCACGGACAAGACGGTAGCGCAGCGGTGCGTGGGGGTGCCCAGGGGGCTGAACCGCTCAGGCGGCGCCCTCGCCCAGGTAGCGCACCCAGGCGGGATCGAGTTCCTTGACGGTGCACAGCAGCCGCCAGTGCTGGCCCTTGGGCGGTGTCGGGACGATACGCAGCGTCCAGCCCAGTTCGGCGAGCAGTTTGTCGGCTTTGCGGTGGTTGCAGGCCGAGCACGCGGCCACGCAGTTCTCCCACGAATGCTCGCCGCCACGGCTGCGCGGCACCACATGATCGACGGTGTCGGCCTTTCCCCCGCAGTAGGCGCAGCGGAACCGGTCGCGATGCATCAGCGCGGCCCGGGTCATCGGGATTCGGGCCCGGTAGGGCACCCGGACATAGGCCCGCAGCCGGATCACCGAGGGCACCGTGATCTTGCGTGTCGAGGAGTGGATCACCGGGCCGTTGGGATCGTCGTGCACGACGTCGGCCTTACCGCACAGCAGCATCACCACGGCACGACGAATGGGCAGCGCCGTGAGGGGTTCGTAGGTGGAGTTGAGCAGCAGTACACGCCGACGGCCCCAGACCGACGCATCGGCCACCTGGGCATGAATCTCGACACTGTGCAGGGAAGGGCGCACGCCGGCTCTGGTGGCCACGTTCCGTCTGCGCTGCGCCATACATCCTCCGCTGACCAGTGCATCATGGATCGGCGCCGATCGCACGTGTATTCATCTCGTGTTCAATGGGGGCGTGGCCGAACGCGAGAACCCGCAGACGTTCTACGACGCCGTGGGCGGGGCCGAGACGTTTGCGACGATCGTCTCCCGCTTCTACGACCTCGTGGCCGAGGACGAGGTGCTGCGGCCGATGTACCCCGAGGAGGACCTGTCCGCGGCCGCGGACCGGCTACGGATGTTCCTGGCGCAGTACTGGGGCGGCCCGCGGACATACTCCGACCAGCGCGGCCACCCACGGCTGCGAATGCGGCACGCGCCGTTCCGGATCGGGCCGATCGAGCGCGACGCGTGGTTGCGGTGTATGCACACCGCGGTCGCGTCCATCGACCCGACGACCCTCGACGAGGAGCATCGCGCCCAACTGCTGGCCTATCTGCAGATGGCGGCCCAGCACATGGTCAACTCGGAGTTCTAGGGGCTCACCGGACCAACAGTGCCGGTCCCCCGGGCCGCCGGAAGACCGATCCGAATCGGGCGTCGATGCGTAACCAGGCGGGAGACATCCGGATCCGCACCACCTCCGCCTCGGGCGGATCCTCGGGCAGGAACCGCATCGCGGCCAGGGCGAGCACGCAGCGCATCGGGACGCCGACCTGCGCACCGTTGCCACTGACGTGCAGCACCTCGGAATCCAGCAGCGACGCCGGTGGGCCGTGGCCGGCGGACTCCCGCGCCAGTTCGGCACCGCGGGCGGCGAGGTCGGCCAGCACCGTCGCCGGGACGTCGTCGACGTGGACGAATCCCGTCTCGGCGGGCAGCGCACCACGCCAGGCCGAGTCCAGCGGGTACCCGGGATCGGCATATCCCGACACGTCCGCGGCACGAAGCCCACGGGCCAATTCCTCGGCGGCGCAGGTCAAGTCGGCGGGCTGGATCGTTCCGGCGACCGCCCGGCCGGCCAGGACGTCGAAGCCCGTCGCCACCCAGGCGCCGACCAGACCGTCCGCCCGGGTCCGCA
Organism: uncultured Actinomycetota bacterium; assembly: GCA_963715145.1. Taxonomy (GTDB): domain Bacteria; phylum Actinomycetota; class Actinomycetes; order Mycobacteriales; family Mycobacteriaceae; genus Mycobacterium. Next base: position 83,583 of record CAVQRL010000006.1, read on the forward strand.
GCCGGATGACCGCGGCCTCGTCGAGACGCCGGGCCCGTTCGGCGAAGACGACGAGGTCGTGTCGCCCGGCGGGATCGCTGATCCAGACCCCGCGTTCCCCGGGGCCGCGCCGAGGCGTCATCGCAGCCAGCGCTGCAGGTACTCCCGATGGGTTCGCGAGAGCCGCACCAGCCGCTGCTCCTCGATGTGGACAGCCGCCAGTTGCGTCTCGGCGATCACCGCCGGCTTGGAGTCGGGTGCGGCGTCGACGCGAGCGGACCTCGTAGCCCAGGGTGAAATCGACCGCCCGCAGCCGCTTGGTCCACATCGTGACCTGCAGCGGCGAATCCAGCAAGGCGCAGTTGACCTTTGTAGAGCACCTGCACTTCGTGGATCAGCAGACCGATGGTCTGCGACGTCCTCGGCGAACGGCTCCCGCAGGAAGTCGACACGCGCCTCCTCCAGGATCGTCACCATCGTCGCGTGGTTGATGTGCTGGTACATGTCGATGTCCGACCAGCGCACCCGCACGCCGGTGGTGAACCCGTTGCCCACCTCAGCCACTTGTCCCTGTTCCGGTCGTCCGGGTCATGCTGCGGATCTGGCGGGCCGCCACCGACAGGGTCGCCAGGTCCCGCGCGTCACCGTGGCGGATCTCGGTGAGCGTGCGCCGCGCCCGGTGCACCCGGGAGCCGTTGGTCTGCTCCCACTCGGCGATCTTCTGCTCGCCCGTCTCGTCGGGCTCCCCGACCGCGAGCACGTCGAAACACAGCGCCCGCAGTGAGCCGTAGATGTCGTCGCGGATCGCCAGTCGGGCCAGCGCATGCCAGCGGTCGTCGCGCGGCAGCCCCGACACCGCGGTCAGCAGGCCGTCGGTGCCGAGGTAGTCCATCAGCGCGAAGTAGGTGTCGGCCACCTCGGCCGGTTCGCGTTCGGCGATGTCGGCGATGTCGATGACGTCCAGCAGGCTGTACTGGTAGAGGCCGGAGGCCACCGTGTAGGCCAGGTCCTGCGGCACGCGCCGTCGGCGGCGAACTCCGCGGACTCCTTGGCCACGATCGCCTGGTCGTCGCCGCGCAGCCAGCGCGGCATCCCGGGCGTCAGCTCGGCGACCTTGGCCGCGAACCGGTTGATCTCGGCCCCGACCGCCAGCGGCTGCGGGCGGTAGTTCAGCAGCCAGCGCGCCGAGCGGTCCAGCAGCCGCCGCAGATCCAGGGTCATCCGGTCGGTGACCGTGACCGGCACGCCGCTGTCGCCGGCCGTCCTGATCCGCCGCCACGTCGTCGCCGATGCCGAAGATGGCGTCGGTGGCCGCGAAGGCGCGCACCGCGTCGACGTAGCCGACGCCGACGTCCTCGGTGACCCGGTAGGCGAAGGTGATGCCGCCGGTGTCGACGACATTGTTGACCAGCATGGTGGTGACGATCTCGCGTCGCAGCTGGTGGCGTGCGGATCTCGGCGGCGAAGTGGTCGCGCAGCTGGGCCGGGAAGTAGCCGGGCAGCCGGGACGCGAACACCTCCTGATCGGGCAGTCGCTGGCCAGCACCTCGTCCTTGAGGGCCAGCTTGACGTGCGCCATCAGGGTGGCCAGTTCCGGCGAGGTCAGGCCGATGCCGATCTCCTCCCGTCGCCGGATCTCCTTGGCGCTCGGCAGCGCCTCGAGTTCACGGTTGAGGCTCGCGGCGCTCCTCGAGTTCGAGGATCTGGCGGTCGTGGACGTTGAGCAGCGCGGGGGCGTTGGCCCGGCTGGTGCCCATCAGATCGTTCTGGTCGCTGTTGTCGGTGAGCACCAGCCGGCCCACCTCGTCGGTCATCGACGGCGAGCAGTTCGGTGCGCCGGTCGGCGCTCGACTGGCGCCGCCGCTGACCAGCGAGTCGACCAGGATCTTGATGTTGACCTCGTGGTCGGAGCAGTCCACGCCGGCCGAGTTGTCCATGGCGTCGGTGTTGATGCGCCCGCCGCACAGGTCGAACTCGACCCGGCCCAGCGAGGTCACGCCGAGATTGCCGCCCTCGCCGATCACCTTGGCGCGCACCTGGTTTCGCGTTGACCCGCACGGTGTCGTTGGCGCGGTCGCCGACTGTCGGCGTCGGACTCGGACTCGGCCTTGATGTAGGTGCCGATGCCGCCGTTGAACAGCAGGTCCACCGGCGCCCGCAGGATGGCGCGGATGAGAGCCGGCGGGGTCATCTCGGTGACGGCCTCGTCGATGCCCAGCGCCCGATGCATCTCGGGGCTGATCGGGATGGACTTCTGCTGTCTGCTGAACACGCCGCCGCCCGCGCTGATCAGGCTGGCGTCGTAGTCCTCCCAGCTCGAGCGCGGCAGGTCGAACAGCCGACGGCGCTCGGCGAAGGACCGGGCGGCGTCGGGGTCCGGGTCGATGAAGATGTGCCGGTGGTCGAAGGCGGCGACCAACCGGATGTGCTCGGAGAGCAGCATGCCGTTGCCGAACACGTCACCGCTCATGTCGCCGACGCCGACGACGGTGAAGTCCTCGGCCTGGGTGTCCACCCCCATCTCGCGGAAGTGCCGCTTGACCGACTCCCAGGCGCCCTTGGCGGTGATGCCCATGGCCTTGTGGTCGTAGCCCACCGATCCGCCGGAGGCGAAGGCATCGCCGAGCCAGAATCCGTAGGACTTGGCGACGTCGTTGGCGATGTCGGAGAACGTCGCGGTGCCCTTGTCGGCGGCGACCACCAGGTAGGCGTCGTCACCGTCGCGGCGCACCACGCGCGGCGGGGTGACGATGTGGCCGCCGGCCCGGTCGACGTTGTCGGTGACGTCCAGAAGCCCGGCCACGAACAGCCGGTAGCAGGCGACCCCCTCGTCGCGGAAGGCGTCGCGGTCGGCGGCGGCGTCGCCGGTGGGCGGCGGCGGGTTCTTCACCACGAAGCCGCCCTTGGCGCCGACCGGGACGATGACGGCGTTCTTGACGGCCTGCGCCTTGACCAGGCCGAGGATCTCGGTGCGGAAGTCCTCGCGGCGGTCCGACCAGCGCAGGCCGCCGCGCGCGACGGGACCGAAGCGCAGATGCACGCCCTCGACCCGCGGTGAGTAGACGAAGATCTCGAACTTCGGCCGCGGCAGCGGCAGTTCGTCGATCAGTTCAGGATTGAGCTTGATCGACAGCACGTTGCGCGCCCGCGCCGACCGCGGGTCGGTCGACGAAGTAGTTGGTGCGCAGCGTCGCCTCGATCATCGAGGCGAATGCCCGCAACACCCGGTCGGTGTCCAGACTGGCCAGCGCGTCGATGTCGGCGGTCACCGCCGCGGCGGCGGCCGCGGCGTCGAGGCCCTTGCGCCGCCGAGTCCGGGTCGAAGATCGCCTCGAACAGCGCCACCAGCGAGCGGGCGGTGGAGGCGTTGTCGCTGCAGCACCGATTCGATGTGCGACTGGCTGTACGGGAAGCCGGCCTGCCGCAGGTACTTGGCGTAGGCCCGCAGCACCATGACCTGCTGCCAGGTCAGGCCCGCCCGCAGCACCAGTTCGTTGAACCGGTCGATCTCGACGCGGCCGTCCCAGATCGCGGTGACGGCCTCGGTGAACCGGGCGGCCGTGGCGTCCCAATCATCACCGACGGCGGACTGGGGAACCGACGCCTCGGGCCGGATCGTGAACTGGTAGATCCACACCGTCAGACCGTCGCGGCGGGTGACCGGTGAACGGCCGCTCCTCGAGCACCTCGACCCCCATGCACTGCAGCATCGGAAGCAGTGGCTCAGCGACGCCGAACGTGCCGCCCAGATACCAGGTGAGGTAAGACTCCCCGCGGTCTCCTCGTCGCCGGGCTCGAACTGCAGTCGGACCGAATCCGGTTGCAGCCCTTCGATGATGCCGATGTCGGCGATCGCCTCGAACGGGTTGACCACCTGCTTGTACTCCTCGGGCAGCGCATCGGCGTAGTGCTCGGCGACGGCGGCCTGCGATGGCACCGGTGCGTCACCGACCCGAGCAGCCGGTCGCGCCCAGGTGCGGGCGGCCTCGGTGAGCAGGTCCTGGATGCGGGCGCGGTTGCGCCTCGGAGGTGTCGACGGCATGCGGTCGCCGCGCCGTCAGGCAGCCGCACGGTGAAATGCACGACGGCCCAGGGTGATTCGCTGACCCGTGCGGCGTAGTCGATGCTCTCGCCGCCGAATTCGCGCACCAGGATGTCCTGCATGTCCAGGCGGACGCGCGGTGGTGTAGCGGTCACGTGGCAGGTAGACCAGGCACGAGACGAAGTGGCCGAGCCGGTCGGTGCGCAGGAACAGCAGCGTTCGCCGCCGCGATCCGAGGTCGATGACCGCGCTGGCCATGTCGAGCAGTTGCTCGGAGGTCAGCGCGAACAACTCCGAGCGCGGGATCGTCTGGATGATGTCGAGGACGCAGCTGGCCGGGATGGCGCGGATCGTCCTTGGACATCGCCAGCGCTTCCTGGACCCGCCGGGAGATCAGCGGGATGTCGAGCACGTTGGCGTTCATCGCCGCGACGGTGAACAGCCCGACGAACCGGTGCTCGATGACCGGGCCCCCGGCCCGCGGGTTGCTCGCGCACCACGACGATGTAGGGATAGGCGCCGTAGCGCAGGAAGCTGGGCATGGTGGCCTGCGCCAGCACCAGCGTGTCGCCGGGATCGCTGAGTTCGGGCAGCACCTCGGTGCGCAACCGCGCGACGCCGAGCCGGCTGGACTCGTCGGCCGTCGCCGTGCCGCCGGCGACGCGTGCAGCGCAGGGCGCCGAGCAGCACGAAGTTGCCGTCCAGCCAGCGCAGCAGGTACGACGACGTCCATGCGGTCCGGTCCGGGGAACCGGGTACCGTCATCGGCGGCGAGGGCGTGCGCCAGCGCGAGCAGCGGCGTCGACAGCGCGGCGGAGTCCTGGGCCACCTGGCGTGCGTCGGCGACCACCATCGGCAGCAGTCGCACGGCCTCGGCCAGCGCCCGATGGTCAACCGTCGGGGACAGCTGGATGTGGATCCAGGACTCGTCGATGCCGGACCCGTCATCGTCGCCACCGTTGCCGGCCGGCCGCGACGTCGAGGAGCGCGCCCGTCGGCGTCGCGTCGGACCCGCACCGTGGGGTGCATGAGCGCCACATAGGCCACGCCGAGCCGGTGCAGCAGCACGGTGACCGAGTCCATCAGCATGGCGGCCTGGTCGGTGACGATCTGCAGCGCCGGGCCGAAGCCGTCGGCGTCACCGGCGGCGTAGACCTCGACGAGCGTCTCGCCGGGGCGGCGGCGGTCGAGCCAGTCGCTCCTGGGCGGCGATCAACGCCGGGGCGACCCCCGGGGGTGACAGCTCGGCGGCGTCAGGGCCGCTGGGTTCTGCCCCGCCGTGCGGTCCACGGTAGGTCTGCGCATAGGCGTGGGCAAGGTCGGTGGTGTTCGGGCCAACCGTCATGGCGTGCGGACTCCTGCGTCGGCGTGCGTATCGACAGTGATACGCAGCGGAGACATTAGTCGCGTGTGAGCCTTCGGTGGGTCACTCGGTGAGGACGCGCCGCTTCGGCACCCAGTCGCTCGACTTTGTTCTCCTCGTAGGCGCCGAAGTTTCCTTCAAACCAGAACCACTTCGCCTCGTTGCTGGCGTCGCCCTCCCAGGCCAGGATGTGGGTGCAGGTGCGGTCCAGGAACCAGCGGTCGTGGGAGATCACCACCGCGCAGCCGGGGAACTTCTCCAGGGCGTTCTCCAGCGAACCGAGCGTCTCGACGTCCAGGTCGTTGGTGGGCTCGTCGAGCAGCAGCAGGTTGCCGCCCTGCTTGAGGGTCAGCGCCAGGTTGAGCCGGTTCCGCTCACCGCCGGAGAGCACACCGGCCGGCTTCTGCTGATCCGGGCCCTTGAACCCGAACGCCGACACGTAGGCCCGCGACGGGATCTCGTTCTGACCGACCTCGATGTAGTCCAGTCCGTCGGAGACCACCTGCCAGACGTTCTTCTTCGGGTCGATGCCGGCCCGGCTCTGGTCGACGTAGCTGAGTTTGACGGTGTCGCCGACCCGCACGGTGCCGCTGTCCGGCTTCTCCAGCCCGACGATGGTCTTGAACAGCGTGGTCTTGCCGACACCGTTGGGTCCGATGACGCCGACGATGCCGTTGCGCGGCAGCGTGAAGGACAGATCCTTGATCAGGATCCGACCGTCGTAGCCCTTGTCGAGGTGCTCGACCTCGACGACGACGCTGCCCAGACCGGGGGCCGACGGGGATCTGGATCTCCTCGAAGTCGAGCTTGCGGGTCTTCTCGGCCTCGGCCGCCATCTCCTCGTAGCGCTGCAGCCGGGCCTTGTTCTTGGCCTGGCGCGCCTTGGCGCCGGAGCGCACCCAGGCGAGTTCCTCCTTGAGCCGGCGCTGCAGCTTCTGGTCCTTCTTGCCGGACACCTCGAGGCGTTCGGCCTTCTTCTCCAGATAGGTCGAGTAGTTGCCCTCGTACGGGTAGGCCCGGCCGCGGTCGAGTTCGAGGATCCACTCGGCGACGTTGTCCAGGAAGTACCGGTCGTGGGTGACGGCGAGGATCGCGCCCTTGTAGTCGGCGAGGTGCTGCTCGAGCCACTGGACGCTCTCGGCGTCGAGGTGGTTGGTCGGCTCGTCGAGCAGCAGCAGATCGGGCTTGGACAGCAGCAGCTTGCACAGCGCCACCCGGCGGCGCTCACCGCCGGACAGATGGGTCACCGGCTCGTCGGGCGGCGGGCACCGCAGCGCGTCCATCGCCATCTCGAGTTGGGAGTCGAGGTCCCACGCGTCGGCATGGTCGAGTTCCTCCTGCAGCCGGCCCATCTCCTCCATCAGCTCGTCGGAGTAGTCGGTGGCCATGAGTTCGGCGACCTCGTTGAACCGGTCGAGCTTGACCTTGATCTCGCCGAGGCCCTCTTCGACGTTCTGCCGGACCGTCTTCTCCTCGTTGAGCGGCGGCTCCTGCTGCAGGATGCCGACGGTGGCGCCGGGGGCCAGGAATGCATCACCGTTGTTGGGCTGGTCCAGACCGGCCATGATGCGCAGGACGCTGGACTTGCCCGCCCCGTTGGGGCCGACGACGCCGATCTTGGCGCCGGGCAGGAAGCTCAGCGTGACATCGTCGAGGATGACCTTGTCGCCGTGGGCTTTGCGGACCTTGCGCATGGTGTAGATGAATTCCGCCACGCGGCCCATCCTAGGCGGCAGCAGACCGGCCGACGGCCGCGCCGGGGGGCTTCACCGGCGCGGCCCGCCCGCGCTCAGGCCGTGAGTGCCATCCCCGCCGCCTCGACCCCCTCGGCGTCGGCCCCATCGTTGTCAGGTCCCTCGTCGTCGTCGGCACCGGAATCCTGACCGGGCTCCCCGGAATCGGCGTTGTGGGACTGCGGGGGCTGCTCGATGCGGGCGATCACCCGGGCCAGGTCCGGCCCCACCGCGCTGGCCCGCATCTCCAGAGAGGACCGCTTGATGCCCTCGCGGTCCTCGTACTCACTGGTGTGCACCGTTCCGACCGCGATCACCGAGGCACCCTTGTACAAACCGGCGCCGACGCCGGTGACCAGCTTTCCCCAGCAGTTGACGGTGACGTAGAGCGAGTTGCCCGGTTCCCAGGTGCCTTCGGCGGTGCGGCGTCGGGAGTTGCTGGCCACCCGGAAGCTGATCACTTCCTGATCGCCCACCACGCGACGGCGCGGATCGGTGATGATGCGTCCGACGACGGTCATCGGTGTCTCGAACATGGTGTCCTTTCGATGGATGCGAATATGTGCCTTCAGTGAGCACCCGGGCACCGACGTTCGGCGGACGCAGAACCCACCCAAACGCCTGCGCTGTGGATCAAGAGCGGACTGGGGATTGATTCAGCGCCCGGTACGGTCCCGTTGGGCCAGTTCGGCGAGCATGGCGTTGTAGGCGGCCATGTCGGCATCGTGATCACGCTCGGCAGCCCGGTCCAGGCGCGTCGCGGTCCGCCTGTCGCCGCGTTGCCATTGGATCAGCAACGCCATCATGACGACGACCAGCGGCACCTCGCCGGCCGCCCAGGCGATGGATCCCCCGAGGTGTTGATCGTCGAGAAGGTCTGTCTGCCAGGGCAACTGGAGCGAGCGATAAAACCGCTCCCCGAGGATGTCCGCCATTCCCATCAACACCACGCCGAAGAAGGCGTGCAGCGGGATCGAGGCGAAGACCATGCCGATCTTGCCCAGTGGCGGCACCGGCCGCGGCGTCGGGTCGATGCCGATGACCACCCAGTAGAACAGGTACCCGCTCATCAGAAAGTGCAGGTTCATCAGAACGTGCGCGCCGTGGTCACTGACAGCGGCGTCGAAGATGCCACCGAAATACAGCGCGTAGAACCCGGCGACGAACATCACGGTGGCCACCACCGGGTGGGTGAAGAACCGCGACCAACGGCTGTGCAGTCCGGCCAGCAGCCATTCCCGCGGACCCGGCGGGTTGCCTTTGCCGGCGGCGGGTAACGCGCGCAGTGCGAGCGTCGTCGGTGCGCCCAGCACCAGCAGAATCGGGATGAGCATGGACAGCAGCATGTGAGCGGCCATGTGCACGCTGAACATCGCCGGCATATACCGGCCCAGACCCGAGGACGTGGTGAACAGCAGCAGCCCGCAGCCGAGCAGCCACGCCACGGTGCGGCCGACCGGCCACTGGTCGCCGCGTCTGCGCAGCCTCACCAGGCCGGCGATGTAGACCGCGGCGAGAACGATTGCCGCACTGCCGAACAGCAGATCGAACCGCCAGTCCAGCAGGATGCGAGCCACCGTGGGCGGGCCGGCAAGGTCATAGCCGAGAGCCACCTCGGCCGGCGACGGATTGAGTTGCGACGGCGGGGGCGGCGGTGTGCGACCCAATCCCACGGCGATACCGAAGGTGGCACCGAACAGCATTGCCTCCACGGTCCCGAGCCTGATCAGTGGCGTAGTTGCCCCGGGGTCGGCGCTCAGTGCGGCGACCGCGCTGCGGCGCTGCCGCCAGCCGATTCCGCCCAGCCCGACCAGGGCAGCCGCCTTGGCGAGCACCAGCAGTCCGTATGGGGTCGAGAAGAGGGCGCCGGGCGAAATCCGGATCAGCGCGTTGACGACGCCCGAGATGAGCACTGCGAGGAAGCACCACAGGGCGACAGCGGAGAACCGACGTGCCGCGAGGCCGGTGTGGGCACCGCCGCGCAGCCCATGCGCCAGCAGGGCCAGCAGCCCACCGGCCCACAGCGCTGTGGCGATCAGGTGGATCAGCAGGCTGTTGGTGGCCAGGTCGTGTGAGCCGCCGGCGGCCGAATGCCCGGTCAGCGCCAAGGGCACCAGAGTCGTCAGCGCCCCGGCGAACAACACGGGGGTCCACGCCCAGCGCAACACCGAACGGGACGCGACGGTGACCACCAACGCCAGCAGCGCTGTCCACCGCCATGCCGAGGCGGTATCCACCAACCCGGTCACCCGCCAGATCTCGACCGGGTCGAGATGGTCGCGCAGCGGCTTGCCGGACACGTCGGAGATGGTCAACGGCACCAACAGGGCGGCACAGACCGCCCATACTCCCGACGCGATGGTTGCCAACCGCAGTGCCCGGTAGCCGTCGGCGTCGAGTACCCCGTTGTCCTGAGGCGGTACAAAGAACGTCGCGAAGAGCAGTCCCCCGACCGCGGTCGCGGCCGCGATCTCGCCGGCGGCCCGCAGGAAGGGAAGGCCGAGCGTCGTCGCGGGACCGGGGTCGGGCAGGCCGGTGGCGGTGAGGGCGTCGGCCAACGACAATGCCGCCACACCGGCGGCGGTGGCGCCGGCCACCAGGGCGACGAGCACGGGAATCGGCCATGGGCGACGAGGCGCCGGGGCCGGAGTCACGCGACGATGGTACCGGTGATGAGCGCGGCGTGTTCTGCGCCGCGAGTGCTATCCCCCGGTGGTCTGCGAGACCACCTGACCCACACCGGTCTGGGTAGCGACCGGACCGGGTGCCGGAACAAACTCACCGGGCGGGAGGTGCGGGACGACGGGGGGAAGGTGAGGCACACCCTCGAAGGGGGTGGGTTCAAGCACCGCCATGGGCGGCTCAGGTTGGGGAAGCGGGACAGCCAGGACCGGTGGAGGTTCAGCCATGACCGGCGCAGGCGCGACCACCACCGGTGCAGGTTCAGGCGCGACCACGGCCGGCACAGGTAGCGGCGCGACCACGGCGGGCACAGGCAGAGGCGCGATTGCGGCGGGTGCTTCCGGTTCGCCGACCTCGAAGTTCATCGCGCCGTTCGCGATGTCGGTCACGATGAGGGTGTAGGTCTGCTGAGTTCCACCCAATGTCGCCACACAGTCCATGGTGACGCCTTTGTTACCGACCAGATCGCCTGGGCACGTTGCTGTTTCGAAAGGAAGGCCGTGCTTCGCCGCCAGTTTGTTTCGAAGCAGATCCTCGGTCTGCTTCTGCGGAATCGCCGGGGTCAAGGCGAGGTCGACGGACAAGCCGTTGGCCTGCTTGACCTCCACGGTCTGATTGAGCGTCACACCATTGCGTGTGGTCTGGCACAGCACCCAGTCTCCCGGCCGTCCATCCAGACCCGAATCGCATTTCGCCGACTGCGCCGCCGTCAAGACCGCAATCCGCTGAGCCACTTGATCTTTGGTGAACTCGGGGCCGGTGACCTCCCAGTCGACCTCGTCTCCGTCGACCTCCGTCGTCGTCAGCAATGCGGTGATGGCATTGCCGGTGCTGAAGGTGACGTCGCAGCGGGTCGTAGCACCGACCCTGCCCGGAAGCGCCTTGCTGCAATTGACCCACGTGGACGGGGTGCCCGCGGCGGCAAGATGATCGACCAGTCCCCTCTGTAGATCCTTCACACCCACCGCGGCATGGGCGTCCGTCAGCCCCGAGCAACCGGAGATCAGTAAGACGCCTAACGCTGCCAATGCGATTGGGCGGGCGATGGATCCAGACATGAGCAACGAGGACTTGGCCTTGTAATCGAAATTCACAGTGCGACGCCAGTGACCATAGCAGCAGGCACGGCGCCCAATCCGGTCCGACGCCAGGACTGATCAGAACCGTTGCGGGAACGTCCGGTCTGCACGGCGCAATGGAAATTTGCCAGCGGGCGCATGTGCGCGCGAGGGACGGAATTTTTCATGATCGTAGCGACGCTCTGTGCCGATTCGGCTCCGGGCTAGGCGCCCGACGGCCTGGTGACGTCAAAATTGACGAATCCACCGGGGACTCCGGTCACCGTCGCGATGTACTTGTCCGGTTTGTCGCCCACGGTGACGGTACAGGTCACGGTTGCGCCCAGGGTTCCTGGAAGGTCGCCCTCGCATTGAGCGCGGTCCGGGCGCCGGCCGTACAGCGGGGCGACCCGTGCTTGCACCAGATCCTCGAGCTGCTGCTGCGGAATCGCCGGCGTCACCGTGAGATCCAGAGCCAGACCGCGAACGTCTTTGATCTCGACCACCTGGTTCAGCGCGACACCGTTCCTGGTGACATGGCACAGAGCCCAGTCGCCGGGCCGACCGTCCAGACCCGAATCGCAGGTGGCCGACTGCGAAGAGGTCATCGCCGCAACGCGTTTGCTCACCTGATCCTTGGTGAGCTCAGGACCGGTGATCTCCCAGGCGATCTTGCCTCCGCCGACCTCCGTCGTCGTCAACAGCGCCGTGACGGAGTTGTCCTGATTGAATCGCACTTCGCAGCGCGTCGTGGCGCCAACACGGCCGGGGAGATCCTTGGGACAGTTGACCCACGTCGATGGCGTCCCAGCCTGCGCCAACTGCTCCACGAGGGCCTTCTGCAGATCGGCTGAACTCACCGACGGCTGGGTCTTATCGCTCCCCGAACAGCCGGATACGCCGAGAACGGCCGCCGCCGCAAACACGGTGGCGCGGGCAACGGATCCAGCCATCAGCAATTGAGGCCCGAGGTCTCCGTGTTGGCCGACGCGGAGCACCCCGCCAGACCCGCACCGACAAGTCCGGCGAGCGCGACAGCGGTACCGCACGCGGCGATAGTGGCCTTGTCCAAGGGGACCCCCAGCGATCGAAAACCGTTGACGCCAGGACCCTAGCAGTCCATATCCCACTGGCACGGGCCCCGCGCCGGGTCTCCTAGGGCGAGTCGACGGACAGCCGGCCGGGAAAACCAAGCTGGACTTCGCGGGCATAGAACTGTTCACGGGACAGCTCGTGGACCCGCTCCATGTCCGCCAGGATTGCCCGCAACTCGCGCAAGTACGCTCTGCGCCGGTCGCGGAGGTCGGGCGCCGGCTCAAGCAATTTCTGGTCGGCCGCCACCTGCCGCGCGGTGGCGAAGAGTAGGGCGGAGACCGATTCGTTGCTGCGCACCAAACCCTGTGCGGCGTACTGCGCGCCGACCCCGAGCGCCGATTCGGTGAGTTCCTTGCTGCCGATATCGGCGGGCGCGTCGCACAGCACATCGGCGACGATCTCGTACGCCTCGAAGAACGGGCGCAGCATCGCACTGGCCATGAGTGGGCGCTTCGCCCGCAACAATGCCTCGACGGCGCCGGTGCCGGCTGCGAGCTGGGCCTCCCAGTCGTCGATCCACTCGAGCTCTTGGGCGATGTTGGCCCGAAAAGTCGCCGAAACGGCGAAAAAGAAATCGAATTTCAGCAGCGCCCGCAGCCGCAGTGCCTGGGCCCAGAAGGCGTCCACCCGCTCGCCCTCCGGGGCGCGGCTGGCGTGCAGCAGGGCTAGCTCGACGATCGAGGTTTCCAGGAACGCGTGGATCAGCGAATTGCGGTAGAACGCGGCTTCGAGCTCCTGTTGGGGTTCGATTCGCCAGACCGGCTCATGTCCGCCGTCGATCCTGGTCACCGGGTGACCGTTGGACAGGGCGTCCAGCGCCGCGCGCACCCCGTCGGTCGAGTGAAGTCGCAAGGCGCTGTTGGTCATCGGCGTCTGCTTGCGCTGCAGGTAATCCAGCGAGTCCTGCAGCGTGTGGTGCAGTTGCCGCAAGGTCAACGCCCGCCCGCGGGTGGCCAGCAGAACCGCCGCGACCAGGCTGGTGGCGTTGATCGGGGTCGCCCGCTGAATTCGCCAGGCCACCTCGATGGCCATCTTCTGCAATGCCAGGCGTTTGGCGGCCTCATCCTGGGCGATCGGGCCCGACGGATCGCCCAGGTACTGACGCATCGACACCGCTTCGGGGAACCGGACGTAGATCTTGCCGTAGTTGCGCTCGCCCTGCGCCTTGACGAAGTTGATGAGCCATTGCGCGCCCTCCGGAATCTTTTCCCCCCGCGGGCGTAGGCCGCGTATTCGGCGGTCTCGTGCAACTGGTCGAAGCTGACCGACGTCGGCTGCAGGAGAATATCCTCGCTGCGTCCGTCGAGATAGGCGTCGGCGACGTAACTGAGCAGACCGAGCTTGGGCGGCAACATCTTTCCGGTGCGCGAGCGGGTGCCCTCGATCGACCAGCTGAGGTTGAACCGCTTCTGGACGATGTAGCCGACGAACTGGCGCAGCACATATTTGTACAGCGGATCATCGAGCTTACGGCGTAAGAAAATGACGCCGGAACGGCGCATGAGCGGGCCCATGAAACCGAACGACAGATTGATGCCGGCGAAGGTGTGTGCCGGCGGCAGTTTGTTCTCCTGCAGGGCGACCGGCACGATCACCCCGTCCAGATAGGACCGGTGTGACCACAAAAAGACCGCGGGGTGATCTTCCAGCGCCTGACGCATCGACTCGATCTGCGCCTGGTCGTAATCGATTCGGGGGTCGAATCCCCGGCTGAATATGGCCCGCCCGAGGTTGGGTATGAGGTCGACGGAGAACCTGCTCCACCCGGTGGCGAGCTCGTTGAGCATCGTCTCGGCCTTCTCCGGACTCGCGCCCGGGATGCCCTCCAGACCCTCCATGAATCGCGACGAGGCCATCAACTCGTCGGTGATCAGCCGTGGCGACTTGTAGGCGGGGCCGAGCAGACGAAGTTCCATGCGCTCGACGGCCAGGGCCGCTCGGCGAAGGACGAAGGACGCGAAGTCCTGCTGGGTCTCCCCCACGGTGTTCTCGCGCCACTGCTGGCGCAATTCGGAGACCTTGGCGGGTTCGCCCGCCACGACGCGGGCGCGGGACGGATCCTTTTTCAGGATCGCACGCTGAAGGATCTCCGGCGGACGGTAGGTATCGCGCCCGGAGAGCAGGCCGGCGAGCTTCACCCGGGTCGGCAGACCACCGGGGATCCAGAACACCCGCACCGGAACGACGGTGCGGTCCTCGGCTGCGTTCAGCTTGCCGACGAGTTCGTCGACCAACTCCGGCGACGGATCGTTGTGCGGCAGCCGCAACACCTCGACGGTGGTATCGGGGTGCGCACGCCGCTGAGCCTGCAGCCATTCGTTGAGCAGATCGAACTCCGCCTTCGACGACACTGAGGCCAGCACCAGGGCGTCATCGGTGGTGCTGAAGTCGGCCAGGTGATCGGCGGCGCTCATCGGCGTCCCCTAACTTTCGTCTCCGGCTCGGCTTTCGCCGTCGTTGCGGACGTCTTCTTGGTGGCGGCCTTCTTGGCCGCCGGGGTGACCTTATTCGCGGTCGCCTTCTTGGCCGGCGCCTTCTTGGCGGGCGCCTTCTTGGCGGGCGCCTTCTGGGCGGGTGTCGCCGGCCGCGAGTACAGCGCGGCATCGGGCACGGTGTCGACCGGCCAGTTCGTCAGAGTGTCGATATAGAGCTGCCGGACCTCGGCGATGCGGTCGGTCAGGTTGTCCAGAGTCCAGTCCTGCAGCGACAGGGGCGGGTAGACGACCACGTCGACCGTTCCCGGGTGCAGCGTGGACGAGTCGCGGGCCGAGATGACTTCGGCGTTGCGGATCACGATCGGCACGATCGGCACCCCAGCGGACATCGCGAGCCGGAACGGGCCTTTCTTGAAGGGGCCCACCGACTTGGTGTCCATCCTGGTGCCCTCCGGGGCGATCACCACCGAAAGGCCTTTTTGGGCAAGCTGTTCGGCTTCCTTCAGCGATGCGACAGCGGCCTGCGGGTCTTCGCGGTCGATGAACACGGTGTCGACCAGCTTGCCCAGGGTGCCGACGAAGGGGTCCTTCTGCAGTTCCTTCTTGCCCACGCCGGTCCAGTTGTCCTTGACCAGCGCACCGACGATCACCGGATCGATGTTGTTGCGGTGGTTGAAGATGAAGACCGCTGGTCGCTGACGGGTGAGGTTCTCCTCACCGCGCACGTTGAGCTTGACGCCGTTGATGGTGAGCAGCAACTGCGGGAAGGCTGAGGTGAAGAAGTTGACCCCGCGGCGACGATTGCGGGTCAGCAGGCCCCAGCCCACCGCGCCGTAGGCGGCCGGCACGACGGTGCTCGCGGCGACCAGATTGCGCACCTGGCCGAGCAGGCCCCCTCGGCCCCGGCTGGTGAACTCCAGGATCGGCCAACCGCGCTTGCGCGCGACCTCGGCCATCTTGTCGCCGGGGTTGGTGGGCCGCGGGTTGCCGACCAGTTCCATCAACGCGATGTCCTCGTCGCCGTCGGCGTAGAAGTAGCTGTCCGCCAGGTCGATACCGCGTTCCTCGGCAAACTTCTGCACAGCGCTGGCCTTGCCCGCCCCCCAGATGACGGGCTTGACCACCTTGCCGGTGAGCACGCCGTCCTCGTCGGTCTCGAACATATTGCTCAACGTGTTCGGGATACCGAGGAACTGGGCGACGGGATCGACCTGGATGGTCAGCGCCGACGAACTGAGCACGACGGTGTGACCGCGTTCGATGTGCGCGTTCACCAGATCACGCATCTCGGGGTAGATGCGCTTCTCGATCTTCTCGAAGAACAGCCGCTCACCTATCTGTTCCAGGTCCGCCAGCGGGCGACCCCGCAGCACGTCGGTGGCCTTGTTGATCAGGGCCTCGAACTCGATGCGGCCGAACTGATGGCTGAGCCCCACCGCGACCATGCCGATGAGTTCGCCGACACCCATATCGCGGTTGCGGAACCGCTCGCGGGTCAGGATCACTCCGGTGAACCCGGCCACCAGGGTTCCGTCGAGGTCGAAGAAGGCTCCGACCTCCGGCCCGGGCGGGCTGGCCATCACTTCGGCCACCGAACCGGGGAAGCGCAGTTCCGTCGCGTCGTCGGCTGCCGAAAAAGTTGCTTCCCTGTCGTCACTCATAGGGCCACCGATCCATTCCTGTACTTCGGGGATTCGTCCGCGGGTCCCGACTGCCCCACCACGCTAGTCCGACGCACGGGCTGGCGGGAGTCGATTGCCGACCCCTCTTGCCCCCGCCGGCTGACGTTCAGCCCGCGGAGCGGGCAGCCAGCCCGCGCCGGCGGCTGCCCGCCGCAACATGCCGGCCGTAGACGATGCCCAGGAACGATGCGACCGCGTCGGCCGACAGCTGGCATCGCATCGTGGCGATGGTGTCGAAAGCGTGGTGAGCGTTGGGAATTTCGGCGAAGGCGACGGTCCGGGCTCCGACCCTACGCAGGGCGCCCTGGAAGCCCTGCGCCTGTGACCGCGGAACCACGGCGTCGTTCGCACCGTGCAGGATGAAGAAGGGCGGGGCGTCGCGGTGGACACGCAGAGTCGGCGAGGCCGCCTCGAACATCTCCCGGTGCTCGGCGAAACTCCGCTGCATCACCACATGCTCAAGCAGCGGAACCATCAGCTTGTGCATCGCGTCGTGGTCGGTCAGGTCATACACCCCGTAGTGCGGCACTGCAGCCTGCACGCTGGTGTCGGCGTCCTCGAAGCCGGGCTGAAACGCCCGATCACCGGGAGTGAGGGCGGCCAGCGAGCCCAGGTGGCCGCCCGCCGAACCACCGGTGATGGCGACGAAGTCTGGGTCTCCACCGAAGTCGGCGATGTTGGCCCGTACCCACGCGATGGCACGTTTGACATCGATGATGTGCTCCGGCCATGCGTTACGCGGACTGCGACTGTAATTGATCGCGACGCAGGTCCAGCCGAGTTCGACCATCCGGGTCATCAGCGGATAGGCCTGTCCGCGTTTGTCATTGATCGACCAGCCGCCGCCGGGAACCTGAATGAGCACCGGCGAGCGGTGCCCGGCCGGAAGATCGGGGCGCCGCCACACGTCGAGCAGATGGCGCCGCCCGCCCGGGCCGTAGGCGATGTTGGTGGTGGTTGCGGAGTACCGCCGACGATGGCGCATGGCTTCCACGAGGCCCGCCAGGCTGGGCCGGCGCGCCGTGGACGATTCCAGCGGATGAACCACCGCGGAGCGGTAGTCGTCGCCGAACGTCTCACGCAGCGCGGCCTCCAGCACGGAGTCGGCGCGTTGGACCGCCAGCGCGCGGGCGGCCTGTTCCAGGGGCGAGGACAGGGCGGACAGCGCGTGCCCGGTCACGACATGGGGTGCGAATTCATTGGCCAGCCAGCCCATCAACCAACCGGCGGCGGCAGGCGTACCGCGCAGCACCAGAGAACCCGCATGAAGAGCCCGGTGACATCGGGCGGGCACTCCGTCGATCGCAATGGTCATGGCTGTCGGCTCCCTCGAGTGGTCGGCCATCCGCCCGGTTCGGGGCGCACCCGCTCACATCAGGGTGCGATCGCTTCGGGGCGCCCCGCCACGCTAGCGAACCGCTAGGGCCGACACGGCGGTTTCCACTCGAACCTGGTGCTGGAATCACGTATTTGCGCAGACCAGGAACCCAAAATCCGATCCTGCGACACGGCCCGGATACACTCTGATGCGCTGCCTCCGTAGCTCAGTTGGATAGAGCAAGGGCCTTCTAATCCCTAGGTCGCAGGTTCGATTCCTGCCGGGGGCGCTCCCAAACTTCCAGCTCAGGCTGGTTTTTTCTCTCTCGGCGTAACTCCCGCTCGGCGTGCGCCAGTCCGCAGCCAGTCCGCAGGATTATTACGGTCGAATGATGACCAGGTCCATGCGCGCAGGTGTTGAAGATCGTTGGCACCGTCCACCACGCCGGGGCGAGAATCCCTCGTGGCCCGCCGACGGCGGCGACCAAGCCAGGTTGTCCAGCCACAGTGTCGGTGACTTCGGACTGATGTAGACGGCGGAGGAATAGGGGTCGAGGGCGTGCCCGATGACGGTGGCGTTCTCGCGGAAGTCCGGCCCGCAGACGGCGGTGTCGATGTGACGGGGACCACGGGGATGGCGCTGGTGAACGCGCTAGGTCTGCTGATGTTGGGGGCGGCAGGCGCGTTGACGCACCCTGAGCGGGGCCTGGTCGGCTGGCTGCGGCGACGACCGGACCGGCTTTCACTACTGGACAAAGTCCTGCTGTCCGTCGATCCGGCGGATCAGGAATCGACGTGACCGTCCGGGAGCGATCCGCGCCCGGTCATCCTGGCGCTATCGCGCGGATCGACGTGGCCTGAAACCCATCAGGTGGCCAGACGTCGGGCAGGGCCCGCAGCGGCGGTCCGTGCTGACGGAGGTCCCGGACTCCCCTGTTAGCCTCGGTTACTGTGGCTGATCTGGTTCTTTTCGAGGTTGTCGATCGTGTCGCGCTGATCACCGTCAACGACCCGGAGCGGCGTAATGCGGTGACCGACGCCATGTCCGGGCAACTGCGCGACGCCGTGACCCGCGCCGAGGAGGATCCGGGCGTGCATGCGGTAGTGGTGACCGGCGCCGGCAAGGCGTTCTGCGCGGGAGCTGATCTCTCCGCGTTGGGTGCGGCCGCGCGGGACGGACTGGAACGCATCTACGCCGGTTTCATGGCCGTCGGCCGCTGCGCACTTCCCACCATTGCGGCGGTCCACGGCGCCGCAGTGGGCGCCGGCATGAACCTCGCACTGGCCGCCGATGTCCGCATCGCGGGGCCGCACGCGATGTTCGACCCCCGCTTCCAGAAACTCGGCATCCATCCCGGCGGAGGCGCCACCTGGATGCTGAACCGGGCGGTCGGCCCGCAGGTGGCCCGCGCGGCCCTGCTGTTCGGCATGAGGTTCGACGCCGAGACCGCGGTGCGCCACGGACTGGCTCTGATGGTCGCCGACGATCCGGTCGCCGCCGCGCTCGAACTGGCAGCCGGACCGGCGGCAGCACCGCGCGAGGTGGTGCTGGCCACCAAGGCGTCGATGCGGGCCACCGCGATCCCCGGATTCAACGACGCCGATCACCACGAGGCCGCCAAGGACATCGAGTTGGAGCCGCAGGCAACCTCGATCGAGTCCCCGGAGTTCAGGGCCCGACTGGCCGCCGCCCAAAAGCGCTGAGAATCAGGCGACCAGCACACCAGGCGCGAGCCGGTTGTTCAGCCACACCTCGATATCGCTCATCGGCGTCGGCGGGGTACCCGGGGCCGGCGGTGCGGTCGAGTGGTGGTGCGCTCCGGTCGGAGTCGTGTATCGGGCTGTGTGCGTGCCGTTTTCACCGATCTCCGTGCTTACCGTCCAGCCTTCTGATTCCTTGGTGTAGTTGCACCGCTCGCACAGTCCGAGTCCGTTCACCGCGCTGGTCGCTCCTCCCCGGCGTGGCGTACAGACGGCGCAACGTCGCCAGCGAGTCCGAATTCCGCACCGCGGCTGCGATCAGGTTCTGCGCCACCGCCGAGGGCACCGATCCGTAACCGGCGATCACCGCAGCAGCGGGCTCGACGCCGAGCAGTGCCTGGTCGGAGATCACCACATTCACCGCAACCGGAACCGGTTGTGCGGCAGGCCGGCCCGTAACCCGCTCCACGGTAGGCAATCGCCTTCGCGGCGGCGGCCAGTGCCGCGTCACCGACACCGTCTAATCCACTGGTTTCCGAGCATAGTTCGGCGTCGAGACGGCGCCGGTCGTCCACATCGAGGCAGGCGGACTCCCGGACCACGATGGTCGCGCGCCATTCCGAGAGCGCACCCGCCTCCAGCGCCGCCAGGGTGTGCGGCATCTCGTGGACGAGGGCTTTGGCGAAGCCAAGGTGTCGACTGCCCCGCACCGGTGAGTCCCGCCTGGCCAGCGCCACCTCGGCGGCGACACCCCGGCCACGCCGCCCCGCTGCCATGCCGGCGGCGGCCTCAGCTGCCCGCCGGGTGGCATCGAGTGCTGCGGTGAGTCTGGCCTGCCGGGCTGCCGCGGCCGCTTTCAGCCGCTCCAGCGCGGCGATTCCATCGATGAGCGCGGACTCGTCGTGGCCCGATTCCGCCATCGGGGGCAGCTCCCATTTCGCAGTATCGAACATACATTCGATGATACGGCGTCCCCCCGACAGATCCGGGTGCTATCCCAGACCCATCTCCCGCGCGATGAGCATCAACTGGACTTCGCTCGTGCCCTCGCCGATTTCCAGGATCTTGCTATCCCGGTAGTGCCGCGCCACGGGGTACTCGTTCATGAATCCGTACCCGCCGTGCACCTGGGTGGCGTCCCGGGCATTGTCCATCGCGGCCTCGCTGGCGATCAGTTTGGCGATCGCGGCCTGCTTCTTGAACGGCTTGCCGGCCAGCATCAGCGCGGCGGCGTCGTAGTAGGCGGTGCGGGCGGCGTGCGCGCGGGCCTCCATCCGGGCGATCTTGAACTCGATGGCCTGGTAGCGGGAGATGGGCCGGCCGAAAGCGGACCGTTCGCCGGCGTACTTCACGCATTCGTCGACGCACCCCTGCGCCGCCCCGGTCGCCAGGGCTGCGATGGCGATGCGCCCCTCGTCGAGGATGCGCAAGAAGTTGGCGTAGCCGCGTCCTCGCTCGCCGAGCAGGTTCTCCTCGGGGACTCGCACATCGGTGAACGACAGGGGGTGGGTGTCCGAGGCGTTCCAGCCGACCTTGTCATAGGCCGGTTCGGCGACGAAACCCGGCGTGGGAACCGGCACCATGATCGCGGAGATCTCGCGCCGGTCACCCACCGTCCCGGTAACGGCGGTGACGGTCACCAAGCGGGTGATGTCGGTTCCGGAGTTCGTGATGAACTGCTTGGACCCGTTGATCACCCAATGCCCGTCGTCGAGACGCGCGGTGGTCCGGGTGGCGCCGGCGTCAGTGCCGCCGCCCGCCTCGGTGAGCCCGAACGCACCCAGGGCGGTCCCGCTGGTCAGCGACGGGAGCCACTCCTGCTTCTGGGCCTCGGTGCCGAACCGGTAGACGGGCATCGCGCCGAGCGAGACGCCGCCCTCCAGGGTGATGGCCACACTCTGGTCGACCTTTCCCAACTCCTCCAGGGCCAGGCAGAGCGCAAAGTAGTCTCCGCCCATCCCGCCGTACTCCTCGGGGAACGGCAGCCCGAACAGCCCCATCTCCGCCATCCCCGCGACGACTTCGTAGGGGAAGGAATGCTCGGCGTCGTGCTGTGCAGACACCGGCGCGACGACCTCGCGGGCGAAGTCGCGCACCGTCTTGGCGAGTTGCTGGTATTCGTCGGGAAGCGTTGCGGTCGAGAGAAATTCACTCATCGTCATGTCCTTCCGTAGTCGCGATTATCCGTGCCAGCGGTTGGCCGACCCTCACCTGGTCGCCGACGCCGACGAGCATTTCGACCACACCGGCCACCGGCGAGCGCAGCGGATGCTCCATCTTCATGGCCTCGACGGCTACGACGACGGCACCGGCTTCGACCGTCGCACCATCGGAAACACCCACTGCCACAACCGCACCCGGCATTGGGCTGACGATCTCGGCGTCGCCTTCGTGCTCGTCCTCGGGGCGGGCGGGAGCCTCCCGCACCTCTTCGAGCATCACCGTGCCGAATTCGCCGGTCAGCCAGATCTGGTGATCGCGGGCGGCCACCAGGAATTCACAGCGGATGTCGTCGAGGCAGAGCGCCAGGCGTCCGGCGACCAGCATTGCCGTCAGCGGCCGCCGCTTGCCGCCCTCCACCCAGACCTGGCCGCGATGCGGGCTTCCGGTGATGTGGACGTGGTCGGTGCGTCCGCCGCCGTGCAGTCGGATCGTCCAGCCAGCATCGTCGCCCACCCGCCATCCGTCGGGGATGTCCCAGACGTCGGCGGGAGCAGCGGGCCAGGCCTGCAACCAGCGGTAGATCGCCGCTGCGATGAATGCCTCGTCATCGACATCCGGAGCGATGTACTGCAGCCGCTCCAGGAGTTCGGTGTCCAGTTTCCCGGAGGCAACATCGCTGTCGGACAGCACGAAACGCAGGAAGTCGACGTTGGTCGTCACCCCCAGGACCGCGGTCCGGCTCAGCGCCCGGTCCAATCCGGCCAGCGCTGCGGCGCGATCGTCGGCGTGCACGATGACCTTGGCCAGCATGGGGTCGTATTCGCTGCCGATCGTCATTCCCGGGGCCAGGCCCGAGTCCACCCGGACTCCACCGCCGGCAGGTTCGACCACATCGAGCACCGCGCCCCCGGTGGGCAGAAAGCCGGCAGCGGGATCTTCGGCGTACACCCGGGCCTCGATGGCATGCCCACGCAGAGCGATCTCGTTCTGGGTGACCGGCAGCGGCTCCCCGGCCGCGATCCTTACCTGCCACTCGACGAGATCCCACCCGGTGACCATCTCGGTGACCGGATGCTCCACCTGAAGCCGGGTGTTCATCTCCATGAAGAAGAACTCGTCGGGCCGGTCGGCGGAGACGATGAACTCGACGGTGCCCGCGCCGAGGTAGTCGACACTGCGGGCGGTGTCGCAGGCGGCCGCGCCGATGCGCGCCCGGGTCGCCGCGTCCAGCAGCGGGGACGGAGCCTCCTCGATGACCTTCTGGTGGCGGCGCTGCAGACTGCACTCGCGCTCCCCGAGGTGCAGGACGTTGCCATGGGAGTCGGCGAGGACCTGGACCTCAATATGTCTGGGCCGCAGTACGAATCGTTCCAGGAACAGGGTGTCATCACCGAACGCCGCGGCCGCCTCACGGCGCGATGCCGCGAGCGCGGCGGCCAGGTCCGACGGATCGTCGACCCTGCGCATGCCCTTACCGCCGCCGCCGGCAGAGGGTTTCACCAGCACCGGGAAGCCGATGTCACCGGCGGCGGCGATCAGGCCGGCATCGGTGAGTCCGGGTTCGGCGATACCCGGGACGACGGGGACGCCGAAGGCCGCCACCGCCGCCTTGGCGGCAATCTTGTCGCCCATCGTCGCGATCGCGGCAGCGGGCGGACCGATGAAGACAAGGCCGACAGACTGCAGTGCGGCAGCGAATTCAGCGTTCTCGGAAAGGAATCCGTAGCCCGGGTGCACGGCTTGCGCTCCAGTCCGCATGGCGGCGGAGACGACGGCGTCGATATCGAGGTAACTCTGCCGGGCCGGTGGCGGGCCGATCCGGACCGCGATGTCGGATTCGATGACGTGACGTGCGCCGGCGTCGGCGTCGCTGTAGACCGCGACGGAGCGAATTCCCATCGCTTTGAGGGTGCGGATCACCCGCACGGCGATCTCGCCCCGGTTGGCGACCAGGACGGTGGAGAAGGGCTGGGTGGTCATCGGTTGGACAGTCACGGTCACATCCGGAAGACGCCGTAGGAGATGGGTTCCAGCGGCGCGTTGGCCGTCACCGAAAGGGCAAGCCCGAGAACAGTTCTGGTGTCGGCCGGATCGATGACTCCGTCGTCCCAGAGTCGCGCGCTCGAGTAATAGGGGTTGCCCTGCTCCTCATACTGGGCGCGGATCGGGGCCTTGAAGTCCTCGGCCTCCTGGTCGGTCATGTCGCCGCGGACGGTGGCCAGCACCGCGGCGGCCTGCTCCCCGCCCATCACCGAGATCCGTGCGTTGGGCCACATCCACAGGAAACGCGGCGAATAGGCCCGTCCGCACATCGAATAGTTGCCCGCTCCGTACGAGCCGCCGATGACGACCGTGAGTTTCGGCACCCGCGCGCACGCGACCGCTGTGACCATCTTGGCGCCGTGCTTGGCGATCCCGCCGGCCTCGTAGTCGCGGCCCACCATGAAGCCGGTGATGTTCTGCAGGAACACCAACGGGATGGCGCGCTTGTCGCACAACTGGATGAAATGCGCTCCTTTGAGAGCAGATTCGCCGAAGAGCACTCCGTTGTTCGCGACGATGCCGACCGGGTGGCCGTGAATGTGGCCGAAGCCGGTAACCAGCGTGGTCCCGTAGTCGGCCTTGAATTCGCTGAATTCACCGCCGTCGACGATGCGGGTGATCACGTCACGGACGTCGTAAGGCACCCGCGCGTCGACGGGTACGACGTCGTACAAATCGTGCTGATCGGCGACCGGCTCGGAGGTGGGCCGGATCTGCCACGGCGGGGCCGGGCGAGGGCCCAGGGTGGCCACGATGTCGCGGACGATGCGGAGCGCGTCGCGGTCGTCGCGGGCCAGGTGGTCGACCACCCCGGAGGTCTTGGCGTGTAGGTCGCCGCCGCCGAGATCCTCGGCAGTGACCACCTCGCCGGTGGCCGCTTTCACCAGCGGCGGACCGCCCAGGAAGATCGTGCCCTGGTTACGCACGATGACCGTCTCGTCGCTCATGGCCGGAACGTAAGCGCCTCCGGCGGTGCAGGATCCGAGGACCGCGGCGATCTGCGGGATCCCGGCGGCGCTCATCGTCGCCTGGTTGAAGAAGATGCGCCCGAAATGATCGCGGTCCGGGAAAACCTCGTCCTGGCGGGGCAGAAAGGCCCCACCGGAGTCCACCAGGTAGATGCAGGGCAGGCGGTTCTGGGCGGCGATCTCCTGGGCGCGCAGGTGTTTCTTGACCGTCACCGGGTAGTAGGTGCCGCCTTTGACCGTGGCATCGTTGGCGACGATCATGCATTCGCGCCCCGAGACGCGGCCGATTCCCACGATGATCCCCGCCGCCGGGCACTCGTCGTCGTACATGCCGTCGGCGGCCAGTGGGGCGATCTCCAGCAGGGGGCTACCCGGATCCAGCAACCCGTCGACACGTTCTCGCGGCAGTAGCTTGCCGCGGGACACGTGACGCTCCCGGGATTTCTGCGGACCACCCGGCGCAGCGGCGGCGAGTTTCTCGCGCAGTCGGCCCACGAGTTGCAGATGCGCCTCCCGGTTGGCGACGTCCGGTGCCGCGGGGGATGCCATGTGCCTACCTTGTGTTAATGACGACTAACCGATGCTATGTTAGTGGACATTAACTCAGTCCGTCCAGTGGCGCTCGGGAGGGCCGGCATGAACACCCGCGACCGGCAGAAGTCCGACCGGCGCACGCAACTGCTCGCCGCCGCCGAACAACTGATCGCCGAACGGGGCTTCCTGGCGGTACGCCTGGAGGACATCGGTGCCGCCGCCGGTGTGAGTGGCCCGGCCATCTACCGCCACTTCTCCGGCAAGGAGGGGTTGCTCGTCGAATTGCTCGTCGAAGTGAGCACCAGGCTGCTGTCCGGCGGCCAAGCCGTGGTGGCCGGCGCGGCGGACGCCCACGCCGCCCTCGACGGACTCATTGAGTTTCACCTTGATTTCGCCCTGAACGAACCGGACCTGATCCGGATTCAGGATCGCGACCTGGCGAATCTGCCCGCACCAGCCCAGCGCCAGGTGCGACGCGCGCAACGCCGCTATGTCGAGACGTGGGTGAGCGTGCTGCGCGAGGTGAATCCCCGGTTGGACGAGGACCGCGCCAGGGTGATGGCGCACGCCGCGTTCGGTCTGCTCAACTCCACCCCCCACAGCGTGAGCACGGCCGGCAGGGATCAGTCACGCGCGGTGCTGCGGTCCATGACCGCAGCCGCGCTGTCGGTGAACGCAGCGGTCAATACCAGTAGCGGCGGCCGGCGATCGGACGCCCGACCGCACCGAGAACCCACAGCACTGCGCCGATGACCAGCAGAATGACGCCGATCGTCCACAGCACCTGCACCTTGAGCACGAAGCCCACGATGAGCAGCAACACCCCGAAGGCGATCATGAGGTTTCTCCCTCGTCGTTGTCGGACTCGGTTGCGGCACATCCCGTTACCGGCGAGAGGGGGTTACCCCGGCGAAAGTCGGCTAAACCCCGGCGGTGGCGGCAGGGCGGTCCGAACTGCCGGTAGCCTGCATGGCGTGAGGCGGGAATGAGCAACCCACGCGGTCCGGAATGGTCGGACCCCGCGCAGACGGGCTACGGCTACCCTCCGAATACCGATCCCGCCTATTCCGGGCAGTACCCGGGCCAGTACTGGGGTCCGACGGCGTACGGCCCCGGCTACGGCGGTCCGATGACACAGCCCACCGAGCAGTTGCCTCCGGTCTGGCACACCGGTCCCGGATATCCCGCGGCGCCGCCGCCACCGCCGGAGCCGCCGAAGTCGCCGCGCTGGTTGTGGATCGCCGCCATCGCCGCCGTGCTCCTGGTGGCCGGTCTGGTGCTGGCGTTGGTGATCGTCACCAGTGGTTCGAGGGATTCGACGGTGGTGGCGCCGCCGCAGACCACCTCGAGTGCCCCGACCAGGCCTCCGACCACGACGACGACGACCCGGCCGCCGCTGCCCACCATCACGCGTGCTCCGATGCCGGTTCCCACCACTTCCGCGGCACCGACCGAGACCATCGTGCCCCCGGAGATACCCGCACCGGCGCCGATCGGCGCCGAGACGGTGGTCTATTCCGTGTCCGGTCAGGGCCGGGCGATCAACATCACCTACGTCGATACCGGCGGGATCATGCAGACCGAGTTCAATGTCGCGCTGCCCTGGAGCAAAGAGGTCAGCCTCGCCGCGCCGGCCCGGAACTCGGCCAGCGTCGCGGTGGTCAACGTCGGACGTGACGTCACGTGCAGTGTTTCGGTGAACGGCTCTCAGATTCGGCAGCGCACCGGTCGCGGGCTGACGATCTGCACCGGCGTGGCCTAATCCTCCGATGCGGCCGCCGGAATCCGGCGCGGTCCGTCGACCCGAACGAGCAGCATTCCCACCAGCCCAGCCGCGACGACCAGAAGAACGCCGGCCAGGCCGGCGCGGTCGGCGTGGAAGATATCGACGAAGACGAAGAACAGCCACGGCGCCACGAAGGCGACCGCCCGCCCGGTCATGGTGTACAGACCGAACGCAACACCCTCCTTGCCCTCACCGGTCATCCGCAGCAGCAGCGTGCGGGCGGCCGACTGGGTGGGGCCCACGAGCAGGGCCAGGCCGAGGCCGCAGACCCAGAAGGCGGCCGTTCCGGAGGCCGCCAGCAGGGCAACCCCGACCATGAGTAGTGCGCTGAGCGAGACGACGATGACCGGTTTGGCGCCGAAGCGGTCATCGAGGCGCCCGCCGAGGACCGCTCCGATGGCGGCGAACGTCGACGCGACGACCCCGAAAATCAGGACGCTGGCCGGGGAGAGCCCGTACACGCTGACGCCGAGCACCGCCCCGAAGGCGAAGATCCCGGCCAGACCGTCCCGGAACACCGCGCTGACCAGCAGGTAGTACACGAAGTTGCGGTCGCGCTGCCACTCCTCGCGCAGATCCGACCACAGCTGCCGGTAGGCGCCGAACAATCCCGGGGACGCGGTCTCGGTGCCGCCGGACAGGGTGTGGGCCGTCCACAACAGCGGAAGCGCCAGCACCGCAAGCCAGCAGGCCGCCATGATCATCGCCGCACGGACGTTCCATCCGTCGGCCGCCGTCAGGTTGAGCAGACCGCGAGTCGGGCCGTCACCCATGATGAAGCCGGTGTAGATCAGCAGCAGGAGCAGCACGCTGCCGCTGTAGCCGGCCGCCCAGCCCAGCCCGGAGATGCGCCCCGCCGTCTGCGGGGTGGACAGCTGCCGCAACATCGCGTTGTAGGGGACGCTGGCCAGGTCGCCGCAGGCCGCGGTCAACGCCAGCAGGGCAAGCCCGGGCGCGAGATAGCGCGGGTCGGCACGGATGAAGACCATCGACGCGGTGAACGCCACGGCCAGCGCCGTCAGCACGGTCAGCGCGATCCGGCGCCGGCGGGGAACCTGGACGACGACGCCGGTGAGCGGAGCCAGGAACGCCACCGCCAGCCCGGAGACCGTCAGCGCCCGGCCCAACCAGCTCGCCGGGGAGGTGTCCCCCGGCAGGCCCACGCCAACCGTGCCGGTCAGATAGACCGAGAACACGAATGTCGCCACGATGGCGTTGAGGCCGGTGGACCCACAGTCCCACAGCGCCCAGGCGGCGACCTTCCCGCGCGGGGGCATGGGGACGGCCGTCGACTCGGGAGTCCCGGCGCTGCGCATGCGGGCCACCATATCCACCCCGCCTACGATGGCCCCATGCCAGTCCCCGTCCCTTCCCCGGACAGCCGGGCCGTCGTCACCGGTGCCTCGCAGGGTATCGGCGAAGCCCTGGCCACCGAACTCGCCGCACGCGGGCATCACCTCATCGTCACCGCACGGCGCCGCGAGGTGCTCGACGACCTCGCCGACCGGCTCACCCGGCGCTACGGCGTCACCGTCGAGGTGCGAGCGGTGGACCTCGCCGACCCCGGGCAGCGCGCCGAACTGGCCGATGAGTTGGCCGGCAGGGACATCTCGATCCTGTGCGCCAATGCCGGCACCGCGACATTCGGGCCGGTGGCCAAGCTCGACCAGGCGGCCGAGAAGGCCCAGGTGCAACTCAACGTGCTCGGCGTGCACGATCTGGTGCTCGCGGTGCTGCCGGGCATGCTGGCCCGGCGCGCCGGCGGCATCCTGATCTCGGGATCGGCGGCGGGCAACTCGCCGATTCCCAACAACGCCACCTATGCCGCCACGAAGGCGTTCGTCAACACGTTCAGCGAGTCCCTACGGGGAGAGTTGCTGCACAGCGGCGTGCACGTCACCCTGCTCGCGCCCGGGCCGGTGCGCGCCGAGATGCCGGAGGAACCTTCGCTGGTGGACAGACTGATTCCCGACTTCCTGTGGATCTCCGTCGAGCACACCGCGCAACTGTCGCTGGACAGTCTGGAACGCAACAAGATGCGCGTCGTCCCGGGGGTCACGTCCAAGGCGATGTCGGTGGCCAGCGGCTACGCCCCGCGGGCGATCGTGACTCCGATCGTCGGCGCGGTCTACAGGAAGCTGGGCGGCGAGTAGACCGGGTAGGCGGGCTCCTAACTCCGCTGTCCCGCAGGGGTTTTCGCAGCTCCGGCGTGCAGGTTCTTCGCCGTCGGCGAGGTCGGCACGGACGCCGGATCCGGATAGGTCCCCAGGACCCGGTCGGCGAGCCCGGGGGTGGTGACGGCGAACCAGTAGTGCTCGTTCTTGAAGTGATGCCACCGGTGGTTGCGGTACATCGTGCGGTAGAACCACGTCTTGGGCTTGTAGTCGGTGTGGACCAGGTAGTGGCTCCACTCGTAGACCACCCCGATCCCCGACACCACCACGAGGAAGGTCAGACCCAGTCCGGTGCGGGGGATGATCAGGAACGCGGTGACCAGTGCCGCGCCGAAGGCGCCGAACAGTGACTGCAGCGGAATGAAGATCAGCTTGGTGATCCGTGGATCGGCGTGATGCTCGCGGTGTTTGCGGGCCAGGATCGGGTCGACCATCACCCCGGCGATGCGACGAGGGCGCCAGTGCAGGACGAAGACGTGAATGATCCACTCCACGAAGGGAAATACCGCCAGGACGACCAACGGCAGCACCGCGTCGCTCCACTGCCAGTCACCCACCATGACCCGTGCGGTGACGGAGACGACGAACGCCGCCGACAGCAGCCACGGCGTCGGGTGGCGCCAGAACTCACGTGCGGCGTCGGCGAGGGTGACACCCCGGCGTTCGGGTCGCGGTCGGGTCATTGCGATTCCTCCATTGCATCCAGCGCGGCGAGCAACGTGTGGGTGGCGGGTTCGAGCAGGCGGCGGGCAGCCGCTTCGGCGGCCGCCGGATCGCCGGCCTCGACGGCGCGGGCCAGGGCGCGGTAGGCGGCGATGTTGCCGACCTCGGCCGACATCATGATGGACAGGGCCGGCAACGCGGGCTCGTAGGCGGCCCGCAGGGTGTTGAACATCAACCGGAAGACGATCGAATCGGCGCCGTCGACGATGTGATCCCAGAACGCCAGCGCATGCCGCTGCTGGCCGACCGGGTCGGCATCGGCTTGCAGGTCGGCGATGGACGCGTCGAGTCTGGCCAGCAGATCGTCGGGCCGGCGTCGGGCCGCCAACTCGGCGACCTTGGGCCCGTTGAGCAACCGGGCTTCGAGAATGCTGCGAACCACCGAGATGTCGAGTTGGTCGCCACGCAGCAGAAGGCGGGGCAACAGGTCCAGACCGGCGTGGCGGCGGAAGTCGCGGACCGTGGTGGCGTCGCCCTGGCGCACCTCCACCAGTCCGGCCGCGGCCACCCGCTTGAGCGCTTCGCGGACGGCCGGGCGGGACACCCCGAGCACTTCGGCGAGCCGACGCTCGCTGGGCAGGGACTCCCCCGGTGCCATCTCGCCGCTGAGCACCTCGGCGAGGATCTGCTCGAAGACGTCCTCGGGGACGGAGCGGCGGCTGACGGGCTGCAGGGCCATGCGATGAAGCATCCCCCATCACCGGCCAGAGGTCAAGTGGTCAGACCAGTGACCGCTGGCGATCGGGCGACTACCGCCTCCGGCGCCGGCCTGTACCGAAGATGCTGCGGGTGATCTCGCGTCCGATCACCGTGCCTGCCGATCGCATCGCGCTCTTGAAGGCGGGGTTGTCCATCATCTGCTCGAGCATTCCGGGCCGGCCTTCTCCACCGGCGCCGGCATCGGCGGGGGGTCGAACCCGGTGGGGATGGGCGGCAGATCGATGCTGACGTCACCCGTCGCGGCCGGCTCCTGCGCCGCGGGCGGTGCCGCCATCTGGGCGGCCAGCTTCTCGTAGGCCGACTCGCGATCGACGGTCTGGCCGTACTTGAGGAACAGCGGACTGGCCTGGGCGGCCGCCTTGATGTAGTCCGGGCCGATGGTGTCCATCAGCGAACGCGGGGATCGCAGCCGGGTCCACGCCACCGGCGTGGGGGCGCCGCGCTCGGAGAGCACCGTGACGATCGCCTCGCCGATGCCCAGAGCGGTGAGATCCGAAGCGAGGTCGTAGAACTCGGTTTTCGGATAGGTCCGCACGGTTTTGTTCAGCGCCTGTTGATCGTCGGGGGTGAACGCCCGCAGCGCGTGCTGGACGCGGGCGCCCAACTGCGACAGCACGGCATTGGGGACGTCGGTGGGCAACTGGGTGCAGAAGAACACGCCGACGCCCTTGGACCGGATCAGTTTGACCGTCTGCTCGACCTGGTCCATGAAGGCCTTGGAGGCGTCCTTGAACAGCAGGTGGGCTTCGTCGAAGAAGAACACCAGCTTGGGCTTGTCGACGTCGCCGACCTCCGGCAGGTAGTTGAACAGGTCGGCCAGCACCCACATCAGGAATGTGGAGAACATCACCGGCCGGGCGGCCTGTTCGCCGACCTCGAACAGCGTGATGATGCCCTTGCCCTGGTCGTTGACCCGCAGCAGATCGGCGGGTTCGATCTCGGGCTCGCCGAAGAAGGTGTCCCCGCCCTCGGCCTCGAGGTTGACCAACGCGCGCAGGATGACCCCGGCCGTCTGAGTGGACACCGCACCCAGCGTCTTGAGTTGGGCCTTGCCCTCGTCGGTCGTGGTGAGGAAGGCGATCACCGACCGAAGGTCCTTCAGATCCAGCAGTGGCAGGCCCTGCTGATCGGCATAATGAAAAATCAGACCGAGTGTGGATTCCTGATTCTGGTTGAGCCCCAATACTTTTGAGAGCAGGATCGGACCGAACGCGGAGATCGTCGCACGCACCGGGACGCCGATGCCGCCGGTGCCCAGCGAAAGGAACTCCACCGGGAAGGGTGTTCCCACCCACTCGTCGCCGGTGTCGGTGGCCCGTTGGGCGATCTTGTCGTTGGACTCGGCGGGCCGCGACAGGCCCGACAGATCACCCTTGAAGTCGGCCATCACCACCGGAACACCGGCGGCGGAGAGTTGTTCGGCGATCACCTGCAGGGTCTTGGTCTTGCCGGTGCCGGTGGCGCCGGCCACCAGGCCATGGCGGTTCATCATCGCCAGCGGGATGCGGATCTGGGCGGACGGATCGACGGTGCCGCCGACGATCACCGATCCCAGTTCCAGCGACTGCCCCGTGGTGGCGTAGCCGGCGGCGATCTGCTGAGCAGGAGTCGCTGTCGATTCCGTCATGGGACCCTTCCGTGCGTCAGTGTGTTTCGGCCGGTATGACCGGTACGACCTTACTTGGTGGCCGGGGCTTAGGGTTGAGCGCTGTGCGTGATGAATTGGTGTGGATCGACTGTGAGATGACGGGCCTGGACCTGCAATCGGACCGGCTCATCGAGATCGCCGCGTTGGTGACCGACGCCGATCTGAACGTCTTGGGTGAGGGTGTGGACGTGGTGATCCATACCGACGACGCGGCTCTGGACAACATGGTCGAGGTGGTCGCCCAGATGCACACCCGGTCCGGGCTCATCGAGGAGGTGCGAGCGTCCACCATCGACCTCGCCGCCGCCGAGGAACTGGTGATGGATTACATCCGCAGCCACGTCAAGTCCGCGAAAACCGCTCCCCTGGCGGGGAATTCGATCGCCACCGACCGTGGCTTCATCGCCCGGGACATGCCTGCCCTGGACAACTATCTGCACTACCGGATGATCGACGTGAGCTCGATCAAGGAACTGTGCCGGCGCTGGTACCCGCGGATCTACTACGGGCAGCCGGGGAAGGGCCTGGCCCACCGCGCCCTGGCCGACATCCAGGAGTCCATCAAGGAGTTGCGGTACTACCGACGCACCGCGTTCATACCGCCCCCCGGACCGTCCACCAGCGAGATCGCCGAGGTGGTGAACGGCTTGGAGGTGGCCGGCGACCCCCGTGAAATATCCGATTCGGCCGCCGGGGGCGAAACCGGCTAATATCGACTACGCCGCTCCGGCGGTGATGGTGGCTGTAGTTCAGTTGGTAGAGCACCAGGTTGTGATCCTGGCTGTCGCGGGTTCGAGTCCCGTCAGCCACCCCGGAACGAAGAACCGCTCCTGCCCGACGGCAGGAGCGGTTCTTTGCGTGTGCGGGTGGTCAGCGGCGCCCGGCAGCCGACTTCGCGGCCGACGAGTGGCGCGGCCCCGCCTTGGAAGCCCGGGGGCTGGCAGCCCGACCGGTGTCCGCCGACTCCGTAGTTTCCGAGGCGGCAGTGCCGGTCTTCACCGGGTCAGCGGCTTCCGACGCCGCGGCGTCGAGCGCGGGGGTCTCCGTCTTGGTCGGCTCATCGGCCAGATCCTCGATCGCGTCGGCAGCCGCGGCGTCGTCGGCAGCCGGGGCTTCCCCACCGGCCGGAACCTCTGCCGGGGCGGCAGCCGGGTCGGCAGCCGCGGCGTCGTCGGCAGCCGGGGCTTCCTCACCGGCCGGAGCCTCAGCCGGGTCCGCAACCGGAGCGGCGTCGGCAGCCGGGGCTCTTCTCACCGGCCGGAGCCTCAGCCGGGGTGGCCTCCGGGCCTGTGGCGGCAGGGCCTCGGCGGCGACGTTCTCGACGACGTTCTCGACGACGGCGGCAGGAGCATCGACGGGGTCGGCGGCGGCCGCCAAGACCCGCGGCGCGGCCACCACGCTCGCGGCGGGCAGGATCCCGCCAAGCAGCCCCGAGAGCGCATCGATCAGCGGCTTGATGTCGATCCCGACCACCGTCTCCACAGCGGCCCGCAGGATCTCCGGCAGGGCGCCGAGCACGCTGCCGACCTTGTCGATCACGAAGGCCTGGAATTCCGGGGTGAACAACACCTGGCTGATCTGGGTCAGCGGGGCGGACAGTCCCGAGATCAGGGCCTGCACGGCACCCGACAGGTTGCCGGCGTTGATCGCCGCGGACGCGGTCGCATGAATCGCCGCGAAGTCGATCTGCGGGCGCGTCCGGACCGCTGAGCAGCTCAGCCAGACGTCGTGCCGACGAACTTGACCACGTCGCCGGCCGCGGCGGTGACCACAGGCAGTGCCTGCCTGGCGAATTCCGTCCCGATCGAGCCGATCAGCGCGGTCGACACCGTCCTGGAGGGAGCCGCCAGTGGAGATGGCCTGCACCACCGCGGCGATGGTCTCCCACGGGATGCTGGTGCCGGTCAAGGCGATCTCCGCGACCGTCGACGCCGGCAGTGCGACCGCGTGCAGGGCGGGAGCGGGCTGCATGGGCGCCAGTCCGATGGCGGTGGCACCGACGGCCGCGGCCACTCCGGCGGTCAGGTACGAGCGAACTGAAATGTCCATGAGCCGTTCTCCTTCGTCTGGCGGCCAGATGAGACCGCACCTGAGACTAACCTGAGCGGAGGGCAGAACGCGCATCTCGGACAGTTACTGGCTGGCGTTGCCGGCCTTCCACTGCGACCACGGGATATTCCAGTCGCCGAGCCCCTCGACACCGGAGAGCGTCGAGCCGACGGTGTCCGCGCACCTCGACGACGTCGCCGCGCTTGGTGTTGTTGTAGAACCACTGCGCGTTCTCGGGGCTGACGTTCAGGCAGCCGTGGCTGGTGTTGGCGTTGCCCTGCGCACCGACCGACCACGGCGCCGAGTGCACATAGATGCCGCTGTAGGACATCTGCGTCGCCCAGTCGACCTCGAGGCGATAGCCGTTGGGCGAGTTGGACGGAACGCCGTAGGTCGACGAATCCATGATGAGGTGCTGGTAGCGGTCGCCGATGGTGTAAATGCCGTTGTTGGTCGGCGTGCTGTCCTTGCCCATCGAGATCGGCATGGTCTTGATCACCTCGCCGTTACGCCGGACGGTCAGCATCTTGGTGGCGTCGTCGGCGGTGGCGATCACCCGGTCACCGATGGTGAAGGTGGTCGTCGAGGTCCTCCTGGCCGAACAGGCCGTCACCGAGGTCGACACCGAAGGTCTTGACCTCGACCGTCACCGTGGTCCCCGGCTCCCAGAAGTTCTCCGGGCGCCAGCGCACCTCCCGGTTGCTCAGCCAGTAGAACGCACCCTCGACGGGAGGGTCGGTGGTGACCGTGATCGCCTTCTCCGCGGCCGCGCGGTTGGGGATGTTCTCGTCGAAGCGAACGGCGATGGGCTGGCCCACCCCGACCACTCGCCGTCGCCCGGCGAGACGTAGGGCATCGTGAGGTTGGCCGGCGAGTGCGACTTGAAGCTGATCGTCTCGGTGGCCACGCCGCCGAGCCCGTAGGACCTGCGCGGTGACGGTGTACTGCTTGTTGTAGCCCAGCGGCTCGGTGGTCGACCAGGCGAGGCCGTCGGGACTGATATCGCCCTTCACCGCGTCGCCCTTGTCGTCGACCATGGAGACCGACGCCAAGCACGCCGCCCTGGACGGTGAGCGTGACCGGCTGATCGACGGGCACGCCCACCGCGCCGTCCTTGACGCTGGCGGTCGAGCTTGGGCACCAGCAGGTCGGCGTAGGGCGTGCCCTTGCCGGCGAGCACTTCCGGCCCGGACTGCCGGTTGCCCGCAGCCGCTGACCGCCGCCACCGCGGCAATCACCACCAGCAGAGCGGCGCCCCAGGAACGGAAACGCGACCGGGTAGCCGGTCCGACGTTGCGCATTCCAGGCTCCAACCTCGCGTCGTGGGCGCTGGAATGCGCCCTGGGAATTCGCCGTTATTCTAAGGGGACCTCGATGACAGCACGCGACTTCGCAGGTCAGCGCATGCGTGGCAGAGGATTTCACCTCACCGCCGCGGGCCTGTTATTGTCGCTCACACGCGCCGTTAGCTCAGTTGGTAGAGCAGCTGACTCTTAATCAGCGGGTCCGGGGTTCGAAACCCTGACGGCGCACCATGATGCCCGATTGTGGATGCGCTGGGGGCTAGGCGCCGTCGCGTAGCGGGCGGCCCGCCGGGTCGCGAACCTTGTCGGTGAGAATCAGAACCGCGTCGATGATGCCCCAGATGATCGCCCCTACCCCGCAGGTGGCCAAGCCGACGATCAACTGCGCGACGCCCAGCCCGGTATAGCCGAGATAGATGCGGCCTATGCCGACGATCCCGACAAGGCCGAGCAGTTGCAGCAACCCGGCCACGACCTTGGACTTGTCGGACAATGGCTCACCGGTCAGCGGATGCCGGCCGAAAGGTGCTGCGGGGTCCGGGTATGCGGGCCGGGGATACTGCCCCGGCGGCGGATAGTAAGGCGGCGGATACTGCCCCGGCGGCGGATAGTAGGGCGGCGGCATACCGTCTTCGATGCCTCCGAACTGTGGCTCGGTCATGCACCCAGCATGTCAGAGCGCGCTGCTCGCAGCCCGGGTGCCGGCCGGCGTGGGCGGGGCCTTGCGCAGCTGTCAGTCGAAGTTCAATTCGATCAGTGAGCAGTCGTCCTCAAAATCTCCCGCCGACGCTAGCGCGCGAAGATCGTCGACAAGTTCGTCGAGCGACCCGGCCGGCGACTCCGACCACGCGGTGACGGTTCTTGTGAAGTCATCCAGCGGTAGCTGC
Organism: uncultured Actinomycetota bacterium; assembly: GCA_963715145.1. Taxonomy (GTDB): domain Bacteria; phylum Actinomycetota; class Actinomycetes; order Mycobacteriales; family Mycobacteriaceae; genus Mycobacterium. The sequence goes on from CAVQRL010000006.1 coordinate 119,669, forward strand.
TGACCTGAGTCGAGATAGAACTCGTAGGCGCCGTCGCTGTAGATCAGGATCCGGCAACCCGGCGGCACCGAGTAGGACTCCGAACTGTATTCACTATCGTCGAACATCCCGATTGGTCGACCAGCGGTGGACAGAACGGTTGCTCCGGCCTCGGGACCGATTGCGAGCGCCGGCGGTGACCCGGCAGATGCGTAGCGAAGCGTTCGGGTCGAGCGCTCGTAGACGCCGAACCAGATCGTGAAGTAGTGGCCATTCTGGCGCTCCATCGGGAACCGGCGATTCAGTTGGGACAGCACGTGGCCGGGCCGCGGAATCACATCTGTACGCAGCATGTTGTGCACCGATATCGACAACAGCGCGGGCTCGATGCCATGCCCGGACACATCGATCAGATAGACCATCAAGTGGTCGTCATCGACCCAGCGGTAGTCGAAACAGTCACCCGAGAGTTCCTGGGAGGGCAAGTAACGAGAAGACGCTTGTACCGGCCCTGTCAGGTCGCCCGGCAGGATTGATGCGACGTAATCTGCGGCACTGCGAACTTCCGATTTGAGCAGGTCGGTCTGTTCTTGAAGGCGTTCGCGGGAGCGTGCCAGCGCTCGCGTCATTTCATACCGATCTGTGACATCGCGCCAGGTGAGGGTGATGGCGGATGGAGTCGCCCGCGTCACCCGCACGTCATAGCGGCGGGTGTCGTCAAGAATCTCGCTGTGATATTCGGTGTCGTCGAGAATGACCGGCTCCCCGGTGTCCAAACACACCGCGCACTTAGCGAAAAGCTCTGATGTCGATACGCCCGGAACCATGTCCGACAGCCTGGAACCGAGCAATTCCTCCCGCGACAGCCCCAGATTGTCACAGGCCGCCTGGTTGACTTCCACGTAAACGAAGTCGGTGACCTTCCCGGAGGGGTCCCGCATGGCCTCCAAGAGCACCTGCGGGTCAAGCATCCCGTCGAGGCTGGCCCTCGACAGAGCCCGGTCCCTCGCGACGACACCAAGCAGCCGCTGCTCGCGATTGCTCAGGCGATAGGTCACGACGGCGACGACAAGCGCTCCCACGGCCGCCGAGAGGGTCAGCGCCAAATCGCCGGGAAGGCCGAACGGCGACATGAGGATTCGCCGCGCGAGTCCGACGAGCAGCAGGGCAGCGAAAACCACTGCGGATCGGTTCAGCGAGATCCGGTTGACACCGGCGATCAGCCACTCGGGTTTCTGCGACACATCCGCCGCACCGAGCAACAGCAAACAAGTGGCTGCCGCCAGGGACATGCCCGCCCCCGGGGCGATCTCCAACTTGGCGATCGAACCGAACAGGTAAGCGACGGTGGTGAGGTACGGCGGAAACATCGCGACGGCCAGGCACACGATCCAGACCACTCGGGCCCACGGCCGAGCCACCCGGGTAAAGACAACAGCGATGGCCAAGAAGAAGACCGACGCCGCGCTTCTCGGGCTGGGACGACCCGGAAAGACCTGCTGAACCTCCCGAACCGCTTCGGAAAACCACACCTGGTCCACGCCGAACGAACGCCCGGTCAGGTATTCCGCCAGGATCACCACCGCAAAGACAGCCACCGCGGCCGCCACACCACGCCCGACCCACACCCGACCAGACGATGGACTGCCCGACTGCAGCAAGATCGCTATCGCCAGGAGTGCCAGCACAAGAGCGGTCCACGGCGTCATCGGCGGCCATCCCGGGTTGACCCGGACCAGCACCTGGATTCGGGTCGCCCAGCCCACCCAGTTCAGGACCGCGAGGATAGGAACGAGGACCAACGCGGTCCGCCACACGCGAACTAATGTTGTTGTCGGGATCCGGCTTTCCATCGCGACAGACGAGACCAAGCTGCTCGACCCTTTCGGGACAGGCCGGTCAACGCGTGAGCGTCCTGTCGACGGGCAGTGGACGGGGGTTGCCGTAAGGATAACGGTGCAACGTCATCCGCCGCGGTCCGAGCGGCCGTCGCCTCCAGACCCTCACCATGACCGCCGGTCGCTCCGACGTGGATTTCTGCGCTTCACCTCACCTCGGCCGGCCGGCTGGTCTCTTCGGCGAGGGCGATCAGCCGCGCCCGCACCAGATCCGGCCGCTCGTCGACGATGAAGTGCCCGGCGTCGACCGGTTCGAATGTGTAGTCATCGGCGTTGGCGGTCGACGGCGAGGCGAGGGAGTGGTGGACGGCGAAGTCGCGCATGCCGAACAATGCCCGGATCGGTACCGTCGCGCGTCGCCGTTCGGGTTCTTTTGCCGCAGAGGGCAATTCGCTCAGCAGAAAGGTGCGGTAGGTGTCGGTGGCGGCGCGGGCGCACACCGGATCCCGGAACCGCTCGGCATAGACCTTGGCGACGTCGCGGCCGATGCGGTGCGCCTCGGGCCCGGAGCCGAAGATGACGCGCTCAAGATAGCGAGTGCGCTGCTGCAGCACCATGCCGATGCCGGCCACGAACGGTTGATAGGCCAGGAACCGCCAGAAATGGGGCAACGTCGTGCGCGGAGTCTGCCACGGGTGGGCCATATTGCAGACCAGGTAGCCGTCGAAGCGACCGGGAGCCCCGAGCAGCATCCGGTAGGCCACAAAGGCACCCCAGTCGTGGCCGACGAGCAGGGCGTTGTCCACCCCCAGCGCGTCCATCAAGGCCAGGACGTCGTCGGCGACGTCCTGTTTGGCCCATCGATGCGGCGCCGGCCCCGACCAGCCGTATCCGGGCAGGTCCGGGGCGATGATCCGCAGACCGGGAGGAGGGTCTGCCAACACGTCGCGATACACCCAGTGATGCTGCGGCCACCCATGCAGTGCGATCACCGGCCTGCCGTCCTCCGGCCCCGCCTCGGTGACGTGGAACCGCACCCCGCGCGCCTCGACGAACGATCGCCGCACGCCGACGATATCGGGCGGCGCACTGCCCCGCGCTTCAGTAGCCATCACCGGACTATGGAAACACCCCGTCAGGCCCGGTGGGACTCCCGGCCCGGGATATCCGGTATCAGCAAACATAAGTCGATAACTGAGTCGGCCACAATCGAGCCGCCACAGCGGTTTGACATGCATAAATTGCGGTCCGTACGATGAAAACGCAATCACATCACGTTAGCTCAGAGAACGGACGGATTCACCATGGCGGCGGAACGGAGCGGCGCAGGGGGTCAACCCCCGGAGCACCGCGACGACGCGGTGCCGGTTCGCGTCCACACCTGCGGCCGGGTCGGGATGCAGGCAAACCCGCCCCGGGCCGGACTGGGCGGCTGGCTTCGCCGGCGCTAGCAGGACTCGCCGTCAGCGGCGGATGCCGCGGATGATGATCACGACGGTCACCACACCGAGACCGGCCAGCGTCGCAGCCACCGCCGGTTGCTTGAGGAAAGTCAATGCCTTCGCCTTGAGGTCGTCGGCCACACGCTGCGGGTTGGCGCGCTCGGCCAGCGAATCGACCGTCACGGCCAGGCGGTCGCGTGCCGCAGCGATCTCCTGCTTGATGACCTCGGGATCCCGCTCCGCCACTTGAGTCCTCGCTTCCGCTCGCCGCGATGCAGCACTGCCGAACTACCCTAGATCAGCGTGGGCGCCCGAGGCGTCAAAGGGCGGTCCTGAAAGCCGACGAAGGGATGCACATGACCGAATCAGCACGACTTGAGGTGGGCGACAAAGCGCCGGCGTTCAGCCTGCCGGATGCGGACGTCAAGACCGTCAAGCTCTCGGATTTCAAGGGCCGCAAAGTCATCGTCTACTTCTATCCCGCGGCGTCGACGCCGGGATGCACCAAGCAGGCCTGCAGCTTCCGCGACAGTCTGGCCACCCTTAACGACGCGGGGATCGACGTCGTCGGGATCTCGCCGGACAAGCCGGAGAAGCTGGCCAAGTTCCGGGACGCCGAGTCGCTGACGTTCCCGTTGCTGGCCGACCCGGATAAGACGGTCCTGACCGCCTGGGGCACGTTCGGGGAGAAGAAGATGTACGGCAAGACCGTCCACGGCGTCATCCGCTCGACGTTCCTGGTCGACGAGAAGGGCAAGATCGCCCTGGCCCAGTACAACGTCAAAGCGGCGGGAGCGACCGCGCTCATCCAGAAGATCATCGACGCGAACAGCACCGATTCCTGAGGGGTTCAGGCCGCCGCCGGCCGCGGAGACGCCACCGGCCCGCCACCGTGGGGAGGTGACGGGCCGGTACCGGGTCCGCGGGTCGGTAGAGATCAGCGGCTGTGGTGCACGGTGGTGTCCACGTGCGGAACGTAGACCCGGTTCTGCTGCTGCTGGTTCCAGATGACGTCGCTGAGGTCGGCATGGGCGGCACCGGCCAGGCCCAGCAGGCCCGTGAACAGTCCACCGGCCAGCATCGTCGAGGCTGCAAAACGCTTCATTGTTCTCTCTCCTTCGGTTCGCGCCGGGTGTCTCCCGGCTTGGTGACTCCCACTGTGCCGGGCACGGCGAGCGACACCCATCGAGCGGTCCGAGGATGGTGCTGATGATTCGGCCTCCTCGGATCGGAGGAGGTTGGGGCCGGGAGCGGCCAGCCGTGAACGTCCCTTCAGTCACATGCGTAACGCCCGACCCGTTATCAACGACATCACGGTCAAATAACGATCGATGACCGGAGGCCCGAGTGACCCGTGGTGGGCGCGTGATGACCTGGTTGGCGGCGATGCTCGCCGTCCCGGTGGCGGTGGCCTTCGCGCCGGTCCACCCGCCACAGCCGATCGGGTGGGAACCGCAGATCGTGCTGGCCGCGGCCATCGTCCCCCAGCCGCCGGAGGCCGCCGCCTCGGTGCGTACCGCGCGTCCGGCCCGCCAGGCCCTGCCGGCCGGCGTCTGCGATGAGCGCGGCATGCAGGTCCAGACGATTCTGGCCGCCCGCGCGATCAGCAAGCGGTTCCCCGAGATCACCGAGATGGGCGGGGTGCGAGCCGACAGCATGAAATGGCACCCCAACGGCCTGGCCGTCGACGTGATGATCCCGCACTGGGATACCCCGGCCGGACGCGCTCTCGGCGACCGGATCGTCGACTTCGTCTTCGACAACGCCGACCGGTTCGGCCTGGAATACGTGATCTGGCAGCGGACGTATCGCCCGGCTTCGGGATCCCCCCGCAGAATGCAGGATCTGGGCAGCCCGGACGCCAACCACTACACGCACGTACACATCTCCAGCTACGGCGGCGGATTCCCCAAGGGCGGGGAGATCTACTGGGGCTAGCCCGATGCCGATGCCGACGGCGCACCGAGTGAGCCGAGCAGGAGCGCCTCGGCGACCGAGGCCCGTTCCAGCACGCCGAGATCAAGGCTCTCGTTGACGCTGTGCGCCTGGGTAGCCGGGTCCTCGACGCCGGTCACCAGGATCGTCGCATCGGGAAACGCCGCGGCGAACTCTGCGATGAACGGGATCGAGCCGCCCATTCCCATATCGACCGCATCGACGCCCCACGCCTGACGGAATGCCGCGCGGGCGGCGTCGTAGACCGGCCCGGTGGCGTCGATCGCGTAGGGCTGTCCGATGTCGCCCGGCGTGACGGTGACGTGCGCACCCCATGGGGCATGCTGCTCGAGATGACGGCGCAGGCTGTCAAGGTGGGCTGCCGCGTCGCCGCCGGGGGCCACCCGCAGGCTGATCTTCGCCCGCGCCCGTGGGATCAGGGTGTTCGATGCCTTGTCGATCGGTGTGGTGTCGATCCCGATGACGGTGATGGCCGGTTTGGCCCATAACCGCTGCGCCACAGCGCCCGAACCGATCTCGCCGACGCCGTCGAGCAGGCCGGACTCCGCCCGCACCCAGTCGGCCCCGCGGTCGACCGGAGCCGCGGTGCCCTCGTGCAGACCGGCGACCGCGACGTTGCCGTCGTCGTCGTGCAGGCTGGCCAGCAGGCGAACCAGGACGGTGAGCGCGTCGGGCACCACCCCGCCCCACAGCCCGGAGTGCAGGCCGTGGTCGAGGGTGGCCACCTCGACCACGCAATCGGCCAGGCCGCGCAACGACACCGTCAGCGCCGGGATCTCGGCGGTCCAGTTGTCGGAGTCGGCGATGACGATCACGTCGGCGGCGAGCTTGCTTTTGTGGGCCGCCAACAGCCGGCCCAGCGACGGAGAACCGCACTCCTCCTCGCCCTCGACGAACACCGTCACCCCGACGGGGGGATTGCCGCGGTGGGCGCGGAACGCGGCCAGATGGGTGGCGATACCGGCCTTGTCGTCGGCGGTGCCCCGGCCGTAGAGCCGGCCGTTCCGCTCGGTCGGTTCGAACGGGGCCGAATCCCATTGCGCCCCATCGCCTTCGGGCTGGACGTCGTGGTGGGCATACAGCAGCACGGTGGGCGCACCCGGCGGTGCAGGGTGGTGGGCGATGACAGCCGGCGCCCCGCCCTCGCTGACGATCTCCACGCTGGCGAACCCGGCGTCGCGTAGGAGGTCGGCGACCTTCTGCGCGCTGCGGTGGACCTCTGCGTGCCGGGAGGGATCGGACCACACCGACTCGATGCGCACCAGGTCCTCGAGGTCGCGACGGACAATGGGCAGGACATCTCGCACCCGCTGGGACAGATCGCTCACCGGCCGAGATCCGAGCCGTCACGGGGCTCGACTATCTATTCAAATGATATGTGTTTCGTGAATCATATTGTGTTCATCGATAACGTGGCACCATGCAGATCGTCGTCGCAACACCCAAGATCACCCGTTTCCTGACCCCGCTTCTTGCGGCAGTCGCCGTTGTGATCGGCACCATCGCGGCGCCCACCGCCGGGGCTTCCGCGGACAAGACCCGATGCAGCGAGCGAGGTGGCAGCAGCACGTGCCAGCGACCGGGGCACACCTCGCTGCATACCGAGCCCAAAAGGCCGAACTTGACGGTCTCAGGGGGTGGGCTGTTAAATCCCGCCTTCGCGCCGGGGTTCGGCCGGGGACCAAGGATGCCGGTCATCGACTGACGGCCGGCGATCGCCGAGGCCGCGCGCTCTAGAACGTCTCGAGGATGGCGACCGCGGCCGCGGTGTCGCCCTCATGGGTCAGCGACACGTGGATCACCACGTCGGCGAGATGCTCGGCGATGGCGCCGGTCAGCCGGACCTTGGGGCGCCCCCACATATCGGTGACGACCTCGATATCGCGGTGAATGCCCTCCGGGAGCACGGGGCGCTGGGCGAACCGGGAGCCCGACCACGCCTTGATGACCGCCTCCTTTGCGGCCCACCGGGCGGCGAGATGCCGTGCGGCAACCGAACTCTTGTCGGCGGCGTCGCGCCGTTCACCCGGGGTGAACGTCTCGGCGAAGACCGTTCCCGGCTGATCGACCTGCTCGGCGAATTCAGGAATCGACACCAGGTCGATGCCAACGCCCACGATCGCCACGCGCAGACCCTATCGGACCGCGCGACGATCAAGCGGCGAAGCCGCGCTGCGGAGCACGGAAATCAGGCCGGATATCGCCCGTCGCCGTCGAGACGTGCGGCCGGATCGAGCAGCATCGCCGCCTCCTGCGGCTTCTCCGGTGCGTCGTGATCGAACCGGCGGTCGGCGGGCTTCTCGTACATCGGCCGGCCGCCGGCGATGGCGGAGGCCAGTCGGCGCTGACCCGCCAGCACCCGGGCCTGCGCCCGCTGCTGGTAGTCCCGGCGTTCCTCGTGATCGAGGGCGGCCAGGAACGCCTGCGGATGCACCAGGGCCACCAGGCCCGACACGTGCCCGAAGCCCAGGCTGGTCAGCAGACCCGCCCTGAGCGGTAAGCGATCCCCGAGATGCAGGGTCTGCCGGGGCCAGACGAAGTGGTTGGCGACGGCCATTTCGTCGTCGACGCAGTCCAGGCTGCGGTTGGGCGGGATCACGCCGTCGCGCAGAATCTGGCACAGTCCGATCGTCTGGAAGACCGCCGCGCCGCCCTTGGCGTGGCCGGTCAGGCTCTTCTGCGAGACGACGAACAGCGGTGCGCCCGGCGAGCGGCCCATCGCGTCGGCGAGACGCTCGTGCAACTCGGTCTCGTTGGGATCGTTGGCCAGCGTCGAGGTGTCGTGCTTGGAGATCACCGCGATGTCGTCGGCGCTGACCCCCAGGCGGTGCAGCGAACGGGCCAGCACCGAGTCGCGTCCGCCCCGGCCGGCGCCCAGCGCACCGAGGCCCGGAGCGGGGATCGAGGTGTGCACGCCGTCGGCGAAGCTCTGCGCGTAGCCGACCACCGCGAGCACCGGCAGCCCCATCTTCAGCGCGAGGTCGCCGCGGGCCAGCAGGATGGTGCCGCCGCCCTCGGCCTCCAGGAAGCCCAGGCGGCGCCGGTCGTTGGCGCGGGAGAACTTGCCGTCGCTGATCCCCCGGGCGCGCATCATCTCGGTGTCGGCGGTCGCGGCCATGTCGGCGAAGCCGATGATGCCGTCCTCGGTCATGTCGTCGAAGCCGCCGGCCACCACCAGATCGGCCTTGCCGAGGCGGATCTTGTCGGTGCCCTCCTCGATGGACACCGCCGCGGTGGCGCACGCGCCTACCGGGTGGATCATCGCGCCGTAGCCGCCGACATAGGACTGCATCACGTGGGCGGCAACGACATTCGGCAGGACTTCCTGCAGGATGTCGTTCGGCTTGGGGGTGCCCAGCATGTTGCCGTGGAACATGGTCTGCATGCTCGTCAGGCCGCCGATACCGGTGCCCTGGGTGCTGGCCACCAGGCTGGGGTGCACCCAGCGCATCAGTTCGGCCGGGGTGAAGCCGGAGGACAAGAACGCGTCGACGGTGGCGACCATGTTCCACACCGCCACCCGGTCGATGGAATTGACCATGTCGGGGCTGATGCCCCACACCGTCGGGTCGAATCCGGTGGGGATCTGACCGCCGACGGTGCGGGACAGCTTCAACTTGCGGGGCACTCGAATCTCGGTGCCCGCCTTGCGGATCACCTCCCAGTCGCCGGAGTCGCCGACCGGGCGCACCGCGGTGCGCTCGGGGTCGGCGCTTTCGAACGCCCGGGCTTCGGCCTCCGTGGAGACCACGAAGCTGAGGTCGCGGTCCAGGAAGACGCTGACCAGCAGGTCGGTGGAATGGTCGGCCCGCAGCGCACCGTCGGCGACGAGTTCACGGATGCCGCAGCGATCGAGGACGGCGTCGTGGTAGCGCTCGACGATCTCGTCCTCGGGCACCAGGTCACCGCCGGCAGTGTCGTACCAGCCCGGCTTGGGGTCGTTCTCCCACTTGACCAGGCCGGTGGTCCACGCCAGTTCCAGCACGCCGGCCGCGGACAGTTCGCCGGAGACCTCCATCTCGAAGCGGGTGCGCGAGGAGCCGTACGGCCCGAGTTCGGCGGCGCCGACGATGACCACGAGGTCGGCCGGGTCGATGTCCAGATCGGGCCAGGCCGGCGGGGTGGCACCGCGGTGTCCGCGCGGCGGCGACGGCAGTGCGGCGATGGTGCCGTTCGTCGTCATCGTCGGATGCGGTTGCCGCTGAGGCTATTTCCTCGCGCGCCCGGGCAGCCAGTTCGGCCATGTCCAGTTCGATGTCGCCGAGACCGCCGGTCAGGTCGGCCTTCAGCGGAGCCGCCGTGGCGGCGGCCCGCGCCTCGATGGTGCACAGGTCGAGCAGCATCGCGGCCATCTCGGCGGTGCTGTAGGTGGTTACGCCGGCCTCTTCGACGGCATCGACGATGGCGTCGTTGTGACCCATCAGGCCGGTGCCCTTGGTCCAGCCGATCAGCGCGTGGGCGATGCGTGACCCGTTGCGCCCATGAGGATTCCGCACTCCAGCGCGCCACCACCGCGTCGAGTGCGGACTTGGACTCGCCGTAGGCGCCGTCGCCGCCGAACATGCCGCGGTTGGGCGAGCCGGGCAGCACCACGTGCAGCCGGGAGGCGATGTCGCGTTCGGCGCCGATGGCCGACAGCCCGCCGACCAGCCGCTCGACGGCCCACAGCAGGACCTTCATCTCCATCTCGGAGCGCGAACCGGCCTCGGACAGGTCGCCGGCGACCCGGGGTGCGGCGAACGGGAACAGCAGGGTGGGCGTCTGGGCGTCCTTGACGTGAATCGACTGCGGGCCCAGGTTTTCGGACTGCTCGTTGCCGACCCACGAGATCAGCGCGTCGATGTCGGCGTAGGAGGCCATGTTGGCCGGCAGCACCCACAGCGAGGCGCCGAACCGGGCGTGGTCGCGGTAGAGCTTCTTGTAGAACGCCAGCCGCTCGTCGTCGAGGCGTGAGGTGGTGGCGATGACGGTGGCGCCGCCGTCGAGCAGTGCGGCGACGACCGAGGCGGCGATGGAACCCTTCGACGCACCGGTGACGACGGCGACGTCGTCGGCGTAGCGCCCCGGCGCGGGATTCTCGGCTCCGGCGGCGATGCGCGCGTAGAGCGACGCGTGGACCGGTCGGCCCTCGGCCAGCGCGCGGCCCCGCCACCAGTCGGCCTGGGTGGCCACCACATGGCCGGCACCCTCGAAGCGCTCGGACAGCCGGTCCCAGTCGGCGTCGATGTCGCCCTCGTCGGCCAGCCACAGCGGTGACCAGATCCTCACGGGCACTGGCCCACCGGTCGTCGAGCAGCACCGCCTTTCGGGCGTCGAACACCGGGGCCACCAGGCGCGGCCAGTCGGCGCCGAGTTCGGCGGTGACCAGGTCGATCAGTTCGGTGTCGGTGGCTGCTCGCGGCCGCCGAGACCGGGCTGTCCAGCCCCAGCTGAGCCGAGCACCAGCCGGGCCGCCGAGGCGAGCACGCCGTCGCGGCCGGTGACCGTCGCGGCGAACTCGTCGAGCGCGGCGGAGTCGACCACGCCACCGGCCGGCGCCGCCGGTGGACGGCAGCGCCACCGCGATGCCGCGCCGGGCGGCGACGGCGCCCACCGCGGCGTCGATGGCCTTGTCCACGGCGGCGGCATCGGTCAGCGCACCGTCGTGCAGACCACCCAGCGGCGCCGCCGCGCACGCTGCTGCCCTCGCGGGTGCCCAGCGCGAGTTCGACGGTGACGTGCTTGGCCCAGCCCTCGCCGAGTTCCCAGGTCTTGGTGACCCGCTCGGCGATGGCGCCGGGCCGCTTGCCCGACGGGCCCAGGACGGTGCGCAGCTGGTCGTTGACGGCGTCGGTGAGCACCGGGCCGAACGGCTTGTAGGTGCGGGCCAGCTTGGTGACCTGACCGCGCAGCGCGGTGAGGTCGGCCTCGGCGGCGCCGTCGATGGCACCGAGGTTCAGTTCGGAACCGAGGTCGACCAGCAACTGGTTGCGCCGCGAGGAGGCGCCGTCGGTGATCGACTCGATGGAGTCCAGCGGTTCGATCTGATCGACGCGCATCTTGGCCGACAGCGCGATCAGCGCCAGCGTGGCGTCGGCGGCGTCGAACGGGATGTCGTCGGGTCGCGGAGCGCCGGGGGCCGCGGCGGGCGCGGCCGCGGGCGCCGCCTCAACGCGCGGCCGGCTCGCCGGCAGGTTCGGCGGCGACCGGCTCGGCCTCCGGCTCCTCGGCTCGGGTCCTCGTCGGTCGCGAACAGCACGGCGGCGTCGCGCTCGGCGTTGAGCACTTCGACTGTGCTGTAGGCGAATTCGGGCAGCTTCAGGGTGTTGGTGGCCAGCCCGGCGACCGTCGGCGCGGAACGCACACCGATCTCGACGAAGCGCTCGACACCCACACCGCCGGCGGCCTCTTCGGTGAACAGCAGGTCCTGGGTCTCGATCCAGCGCACCGGGCTGGCGAACTGCCAGGCGAGCAGTTCGATGACCACCCGGCGGCCGACTTCCCTTGGCCGCTCGTGCGATCCAGGTGTCGTAGTCGGCCAGGATCTCGTCGAGCGGCTCGGCGGGAACCAGGTCGCGGATCTCCTGGATGAAGTCGCGGTCCAGGGTGAACAGCCGGGGAACCAGGTTGGGGATGTAGCGGCCGACGAGCACGCGAGCGTCGGCATCGGCGGGCATGATGCGTTCCAGCGAGCGGCGGAACTCGTCGACGCCGACCTCGCAGCACGTCGGAGTGGAACGGCACGTCGATGCCCGGCACCTGGATGTAGGCGCGCTTGCCGCCGGTGATCTCCCGTCGCCGTTCGACCTCTTCCTCCAGCGCGTCCAGGCCGCGCACCGTGCCGGCGATCGCGTACTGCGAGCCGCGCAGGTTGAAGTTCACGATCTGCAGGAATTCACCTGTGCGCGCGGCGATGTCGGCGACGAAGGCCTTGACGTCGGCATCGTCGAGATCGATCTGCGACGGCCGGATCGCGGCCAGCCGGTAGTTGGACCGGCCGAGTTCGTCGCGCGGCACGATGTCGTGCATCTTGCTAGCCGCGGTGGAACACCACCTCCAGCAGCGCCTCGAGTTCGTAGACGCCGGTGACGCAGGCCAGTGCGGTGTACTCGCCCACCGAGTGGCCGCAGGCGATGGCACCTTCGACGAACGCGCCCTGCTCACGCATCTCGGCGACCTGGGCGGCGGCCACGGTGGCCATCGCCACCTGGGTGAACTGCGTCAGGTACAGCACACCGTCGGGGTGCTGGTAGTGCACGCCGCCGGCGATCAGCGCTCGTCGGGTTGTCGCGCACCACGTGCAGCACCGAGAAGCCGAGGGCTTCGCGGGTGAACGCGTCGGCGCGGTCCCACACCTTGCGGGCGGCCTTGGATCGGGCCCGCACCTCCATGCCCATGCCCTTGCTCTGGATGCCCTGACCGGGGAAGGCGTAGGCGGTCTTCGGGGCGGCCAGCGCGCGCGGTGGCCGACATGACCAATTCCCCGCGGACCTTGGCCGTGACCTCCAAAACCTCTGCGCCCAGGTCGATTCCGACCCGATCGACACGGATGTCGACCTCGTCGCCGGGCAGCACCATGCCCAGGAATCGGGCGGTCCAGCCGATCAGCTTGCCGGGTGCGCCCGGCTTGCCGTCGGTGGCGGTGACGACGTGCTGGGCTGCGGCCGACAGCCACATGCCATGCACGATGGGTGATTCCAGTCCGGCGAGCAGAGCCGCCGTGCGGTCGGTGTGGATCGGGTTGTGGTCTCCGGAGACCACCGCGAACGGTCGCATGTCCACCGGGGCGATGACGGTGACGTCGCGGCGGCGCCGGCGCGGGGTGTCGGTGGCGTTGACGGACACCGCTCCCCCGGCCCGCACCGGGTCGGCGAGGTCGTGCAGCGCCGGTGCGGCCGCGGATCGCGAAACGCTCCTCCAGGACGGCCAGCACGGTGCCGGAGACATCGCTGACGTTGACGGTCACCGGGACGACCCGGCCGATTTCGGTGTCGTAGGCCTGCGAGGACGTTGCGGTGACGACGAGTTGGGCGGGATGGGTGGGCAGTGGCTTGAGCAACCGGGCGGCGTGGTCGAGGTGCACCAGGCTCAGCAGACCCTCGATCACCGGGAAGCCGACGTCAGTGGCGGCGCCGCCGATCGCGGCGAACACCGCCGGCCAGCAGCGCCCGACCAGGGCGTCGGGAACGGTGGTGAGCGTGGGCGCCAACGGGGCGCCGAAGACGGCGGTGACGCCGGTGTGATCGGCCACCCGTTCGGGATCCCAGTCGACCGTGACGGTGGCCGCACCGTTCGCGAGCGCGGGCAGGGCGTCGGGTCCGTCGACGCCGGCGGCGATGGCCAGCACGGCGCGCATCGCGGCGGCGGCGTCGGCGGTGATGACCATCGGCGCACCGCCGTCGACGACGGTGGGCGGCAGGGTGAACGTGATATCGATCCAGGTGCCCGACAGCGGGACCCGCAGCACCACCCGATCGGAACCGATGACCTCAAGCCGGGCTCCGGTGGAATGGTTTGTGGCGGTTCGAGATTCGGCGTGCACCTGCCACTCCGACGGCGGCGCCAACCGGTGCACCGGGTTGATCGCGGTCCGCCCGGCCCACAGCACGTCCGGGGAGTCCAGCACGATGCCCAACGGGCCCCCGACATCTGCGCGGCCCTGCAACCGCGAGGAGACCTGTTCGGGTTCGGCCCCGGAGGCCAGCACGTCGGCCACGGCGGCCGCTTCGAAGCGGTCGAGCAGTTCGGCCACCGGTTCGTCGACGCGGGTGATGCCGGCGACGGCGGCGGTGCCGGGGATGATGCACACCTGGTCGGCGGTGTAGCGGTCGTCGTGGGCCTGCCACAGGGAGTCGCTGCGCCACCACCGGCGCACGTCTTTGTCGATGACGGGCACGAAGTTCACCGGCTTGCCGAGGGTCTTGCAGAGGTCGACGAAGAACGGCGCATCGGCCGGGTGCAGCAGCACGGTGGCGGCGTCGGGGTAGCGGTCCAGCAGTGCGGCGATCGCGCGGTCAGGGTCCTCAAGCAGGTCGCAGTCCGGTCCGAACAGGGTGTCGATCCGTCCGGTGTCGGCGGCGTCGAGGCGGGCCTCCGCGCGCTGCAGCATGCGCCTCGAAGCGGTCCCGCCAGGTGACGTCGAGCCACGGCGAGTCCGCGTGATCGCCCGATGGCCAGTTCGACGTAGCGCTGCAGCCACTGCAGGTAGGTCATCTCGGCGACGTCGCCGAAGTACGGCTTGGCAGTAAGCGCCATCGCCGCGATGATCTCGTCGCGTCTGGCCGCCACCGCGTCGGCGTCACCGGCGACCTCGTCGAGCAGGCGGCCGCACCGGGACGCGGAGTTGTCGATCTCATGGATGTCGGCACCGAGCTGGCTGCGCCCTGATGCCATGCCGTTCAACGCTTTCCCGGCACCCACCCACTGGTCGGTGCCCTGCGTGTCGACCAGCATCTGCTTGACCGACGGCGAGGTGGTGGCCTCCAGGCACGCCATCGCGGCAGTGCCGACCAGGATGCCGTCGACCGGCATCTGCGGGTAGCCGTAGGCCGAAGACCAACGGCCGGTGAGGTATTCGGCGGCCCGCTCCGGCGTGCCGATCCCGCCGCCGACGCAGATGGTGATGTTCGGCTGCGAGCGCAGCTCGGAATAGGTGCCCAGCAGCAGGTCGTCGAGGTCTTCCCAGGAGTGGTGGCCACCCGCCCGGCCGCCCTCGATGTGGGCGATGACGGGACGGGTGGGCACCTCGGCGGCGATCCGGATGACCGAGCGGATCTGCTCGACGGTGCCCGGCTTGAAGCAGATATGGACGATACCTGCGGTGTGCAATTCCTCGATGAGGTCGACGGCCTCTTCCAGGTCGGGGATGCCGGCGCTGATCACGAGGCCATCGATCGGGGCACCGGACTGACGGGCCTTCTGCACCAGGCGTTTTCCGCCGACTTGCAGCTTCCACAGATAGGGGTCCAGATACAGCGCGTTGAACTGGACGGCGCGGCCGGGTTCGAGGAGTTCACCGAGTTCGCTGACCCGCCGCTCGAAGATCGGTTCGGTGACCTGTCCGCCGCCGGCCAGTTCAGCCCAGTGCCCGCCGTTGGCGGCGGCGGCGACGATGCGGGCGTCGACGGTCGTCGGGGTCATGCCGGCCAGCAGGATCGGCGAGCGCCCGGTGAGCCGGGTGAACTTCGTCGACAGCTTCACCGAGCCATCGGGCAGGGTGACCACGGAGGGCGCGTAACTCGACCACGGCGCGCCGACCTCGGGGGCCGCACCGACGGTGAACAGGTTGCGCTGGCCGCCGCGGGTGGCGGCCGGCACGATCCCGACGCCCAGGCCCCGGATCACCGGCGCGGTGAGCCGGGTGAGGATGTCTCCCGGGCCCAGGTCCAGAATCCAGCGGGCACCGGAATCGGCGATCTCGGTGACGGCCTCGACCCAGTCGACATGCTGAACCAGCACGGCCTCGGCCATCTTCCGGGCGAGTTCGGCGTCGATCCCGACAGCCTGGGCCCACTGCACGACGATGTCCACGCCGTCGGCGAGCCGGGGCGTGTGGAAGCCCACCTCCACCTCGACCAGGTCGAAGACCGGGTTGAACACCGCACCGCCGCGCAGCTTGTTCTTGCGCTCGGCCTCTTCCCGGTCGGAGATCTGCCGGCAGTACAACTCGAACCGGGACAGTTGCTCGGGTGTGCCGGTGATGACGACCGAGCGGCGGCCGTTGCGGATGGACAGCGCCGGGGGGGCCACGGTGCGCACGTCGCGGGCGAACTCCTCCAGCAATGCGGAGATGCGCTCCGGTTCGGCGTTGGTCACCGCCACCATCGGGGTGCGGTCGCCCAGCGCGGTGATCCCGCGGCGGCGGGCGACCAGGGTGCCGACCGCACCGATCAACTGGGAGAGCGCCAGCAGTTCGACGTCCCGGGCGCCGCCGGCACGCAGCGCCTCCACGGCGAGCACGCCCTGGGAGTGACCGGCCATCGCGACCGGCGGGGCGGCGGCGAAGTCCAGGCCCTGCCGACCCAATGCGCGGATCGCGGCGATCTGGGTGAGCAGGACGCCGGGCAGCGACACCGCCGCGGAGGTCAGTTGACGCGTCGTCGGGACCGGTTCCCCGGCGGCCAGCGCGCGGATCCAACGCAGCGGCTCGAAGCCGATCGGCCGCACCACCACCAGTTCGTCGGCGACCGGTTCCAGCAGCAGTTCTGCCTCGCCGGCGATGCGGGCCAATTCGGACTCGATACCGGCCATGGTGACCAGTTCCTCGAGGCCGGCGAGCCACGAACTGGCACCCTGGCCACCGAAGGCCACGGCATAGGGCTCACCGGCGTTGAGTCGGTCCACAAGCGCGTGCGCGGTCACCCGGTCGGCGTCGTCTCCGGTGGGCAGCCTGTCGTGCTCGTGGATCGTCATCGGTCTCCCTTGGTTTACCGCGTTTCCCGCGCGCTAAGAATCCCATGCGAGCAGCGGCCATTTCACGCCGGACATTTGTTACTGACGAGTTCTACGGTCGGGTAACCCATTTTTCGGTCACGCGCCGCCACGGGCACTTCGGCCACCGCTGGAACAAACGTCCTGCATGCAGGTGGTTACGGTTGAGTAGCTACAACATCCCTGCTCACAGCCTGATTGTTATGCAATCGTTATCTTGGCCCGGGGCGGCACGCGAGGCTCCGGCAGGCAGCTGCCGACCAAGCAGTTGCTCAGGAATTGGGTCCACAATTGTTCACCGAAATTGCGTCGAGAAGTTCGCCGGCAAATACCTACTATTGAGTAGGTTTTTCTTTTGCGACGGAAATTGGCCGGCCGGCGCCGGGACAGCGCCCTGCGGCCGCGGGCTCAATCCCACTGGCCGAATTGCGGCTTGAGGATGTTGTTGAGGTCCACACCGACGCCCGCGACCTTGCGGGCGTCGATCTCGAACTGGTGCAGGTGAGCGGCCGGATGGACGAACCCGCGCGGGAGTCCCCAGTTGTGCTGCCAGAACCACGACCCGAGGCCGTCCTGCAGCGCCCAGTCGATCACCTTGGAGTTGCCGTAGATGCCGACGCGCTGATGCCCGATCACCGACTCCCACCCGCGCAGGTAGGGCGCGACCTGCTGCTTGTACTGCTCGTAGCTGGGATTGTCGTCGATGGAGGCATAGATCGGCGCGCCGGTGGGCCCGCCCGCGGCGGTGTGCAACTCCCAGCCCCGTTTTGCATGGCTCACTCCGGCGGACTGCCCGCCGAGCCAGTCGGCGGTGTCCTGTTTGCCGAACTGGTAGTTGGAGACGATCTTCAGACCCGCCTGATAGAGGTTGCGGGCCTCGTCGATCTTGATCGGCTTGCCGATCATCCACTCGGCGCCGGGGCGCCGGTCGGAGACGTAGCGGATGGCTCCCAGCCCCCCGGCGGCCTTGATGTCGGCGGCACTGAGCACGCCGGCGGCGTAGTCGAACAGCACGCCGAGGGAGTCGGCGGAGGCGACGGCGGCGTTCACCGCATCGATCAGGGCCCCCAGGCTGACCGCGACGGGGGTGGCGGCGGCGAATTTCAGCACGGCTCGGCGGGACATCATCGACTCCGACATGCGCCACACCCTAGGACAGCGGCATCACGCTACCGGGGATTGCGCTGGTCACAGCCGTGTCACGGACCTCTGACACTCGGACGCTCACACCGGCCGACACCGCAGGGCGCCGCATCGCGCCCGTTGCATACCTCAATCGCCGCGGGCCGCTTCCAGCAGCAGACGCCGCTCCGCGACCGCGACGTTGCGCCGGGTGCGCGCCGCCGCGTCCGGGGTGACCGAGATCGACGTGATACCCATCCGCACCAGGTGCTCGGCGAAGTCCGGCCGGCTGGACGGGGCCTGCCCGCACAGCGACGCGGTGATGCCCAACCGGCGGGCGGTGCCGATGACGCGTCCGATGGCGTCGAGCACGGCGGCGTCGGCCTCGTCGTACAGTTCGGACAGCAGATCCGAGTCCCGATCCACCCCGAGCATCAACTGGGTGAGGTCGTTACTGCCGATCGACACCCCGTCGATGCCCATGCCTACGTACTCGGGCAGCCAGTACACCACCGAGGGCACCTCGGCCATCACCCAGCGGTGCAGGCCGCGCTGGCGGCCCAGCGGGCTGGCGTCCACCAACTCGAGGCACTTCTCCAATTCCCATTTGGTCCGGACGAACGGAATCATCAAGTGCAGGTTGGGATTCTGCTCGCGGACCCGGGCGAGCGCCTGCAGTTCGAGGTCGAACAGGTCGGGGTTGCTGATGTAGCGGTAGCAGCCGCGGTAGCCGATCATCGGGTTGTGCTCTTCGGGCTCGAACCGGTCGCCCCCCTTGAGGTTGCGGAACTCGTTGGTTCGAAAGTCCGAGGCGCGGTAGACCACCGGCCGGGGTGAGAACGCCGTGGCGACCCGGCCGACCGCGGCGGCCAGCGAGTCGACCAGGCTGTCCTGCTCGCCGTTCTCGATCAGATCGCGAGGATGCCGGTTGTGCAGGGCGTCCTCGAGGATGAGTTCGGCGCGCAGCAGGCCGACGCCGTCGACGTCGAGGGCGGCGGCCTCCTCGGCCTTGTCCGGCATCGCGACGTTGACGTAGATCTTGGTGGCGGTCACCTCCGACGCCACCGCCGTCACGGCAGCCACCGGGGAGGTCTGGGCGCCGCCGGTCTGCTCATTCTCGACTCGGCCGGCCAGCACCCGGCCGTGGGTGCCGTCCACGGTCACGACCGTGCCGTCCTTGAGATCCTTGGTGGCGGTGCGGGCTCCGACGATGCAGGGCACGCCGAGTTCGCGGGCGACGATGGCGGCGTGACAGGTCATGCCGCCGGTGTCGGTGACCAGGGCCGACGCGCGCCGCATGGTGGGCAGCCAGTCCGGGTTGGTCATCTGCGCTACCAGGACCTCACCGTCCTGCAGGCGGGCGCCGTCGTGCGGGGTCCTTGAGCACCCGCACCACGCCGGAAGCCGCACCGGGAACGGCGGGCAGACCCTGCAGCAGAACCTGGTGCTGCTCTGCGGCCGGCTTGCCCGCCCGGTGCAGCGTGGTGATCGGGCGGGTCTGCACGATGTAGGTCTTGCCGTCGGCGATCGCCCACTCGGTGTCCTGCGGGCACCCGGCATGGCGTTCGCTGCGGACCGCGATCTCGGCGATGGTGCGCACCTCGTCGTCGTCGAGCACCTGGGCCTGAGCCTTCGCATCGTCGAGTTCGACGCGCAGATCCCTGCCGTCCTCACCGCGGATGATCTCGAAGGACTTGTACCCCATTCGGCGGGAGAGGATTTCGCCGGTCTCCTTGGAGACGACGTAGGTGTCCGGCTCCACCGAGCCGGAGACCACGACCTCGCCCTGACCGAACGCGGCCTCGACCACCACCCGGTCGGTGGCGTCGGTGGTCGGGTCGGCGGTGAACGCCACACCGGAGCGTTCGGAGGCGATCATCAACTGCACGACGACGGCCATCGCCGGGTCGGCGGTGAAACCGCGACTGGCCCGGTAGGAGACCACTCGCGGCCCGAACAGCGACGCCCAGCAGTTCTGCACCGCCTCGATCAGGTTCTCCTCCCCGCGCACATTGGTGTAGGTCTCGTTCATCCCGGCAAAGGAGGCGTCGGCGCCGTCCTCGCCGGTGGCCGAGGACCGCACCGCCACATAGCAATCCGGGCCCATCGCGCGGTAGGAGGTCAGGATCAGCTCTCGGACGTCGGGGGCCATCCCGGCCTTGACGACGAGGTCCCTCATCTTCGCGCACATTCCGTCGAACCGACTGGTGTCCAGGGCGGCCAGTAACGCCTCGCGGTGGGCGGCGTTGAGTTGGTCGGCCACCCCGCCGGCCTTCATGGACTCCTGATAGGAGTCGCGCAGCACCACGAACCCGGGCGGCACGGGCAGACCCGCGGCGACCATCTCGCCCATATTGGCGCCCTTGCCGCCGGCCTCCTCGGCGTCGGGCATGCCCAGATTCGCAATGTCTTCGACGTATCGCATTCGGCTCTCCTCGGTTGGGTTCAACTGGTGGTGCTGCAGAAGTACAGTGCCTCGGCGACGGCTTCGCCGAGGGGTCGGGCGGTGTCGATCGGGTGGGCCTGCGGCCAACTGTCGTGGTGGCGCGCGGCCAGGGCTGTCGCGATCTCCGCGGTCACCTGGGAGGTGGTGTTGGTACGGGTACGGATCCGGCCGACGGTGGCGTCCAGTGGCGCGACACAGACCAGTTCCACCATCGCCGCGGTGGCGCCGGCCGCTACCTCGCGGGCACGTTCGCGGTAGGCCGGATCCGACCAGGTGCCGTCGAGGATCACCGTGCGCCCCTCGCCGAGGGCCTGGCCGGCCCGGCCCAGCACCGCGACATAGACGGCCTCGATGTTCTCCTGCGCATAGAGGCCTTCGCCCAGGACGCCGGCCTCGCCCGCGATGTCTCCCCGGCTCACCATCGCGGCCCGCACGTCGTCGGTCGAGATCAGTTCGCGCGCCAAGCTGTTCGGACAGCCCGCGGGCCACTGTCGTCTTGCCGGTGCCGGGCCCGCCGCCGACCATGATCAGCCGTACCGTCGCGGCGCGAAGGTGCGCGACGGCGATATCGAGGTGGGCGCGGGCATCGTCGGCGGACTCGGGGTGACCCTGGGTGTAGCGCACGCAGTCGACTTTGGCGCGCACCACCGCGCGGTAGGCGATGTAGAAGTGCCGCAGCGATGCCGGGGCATCGTCGCCGGACAGCACGAGGTAGCGGCACAGGAAGTCCTCGCCCAGATCGGCGCGGCCGAGGAACTCCAGGTCCATCGCCAGAAAGGCGGCGTCGTCGACGGCGTCGACATAGCGCAGCCTGTCGTCGAACTCCAGGCAGTCCAGCAGAGCCGGGCCCTCGGGCAGGCAGAAGATGTCATCGGCCAGCAGGTCGGCATGGCCGTCGACGATCCGCCGCTCGCCGATCCGACGGTTGAACAGATCTGGCGTCCCGCGGCGAAAGCCGATGCTCTGCTTCGGGTTTCGTCGACGAGCCGGGGATCGAGTCCGGGTACCAACCCGTCGGCGTAACGGCTGAGTTCGGTGAGGTTCTCCGCCCAGCGCTCAGTCACGGCCTGCGGGCGGGCCTCGTCGTCCACCTCGGGACCGCGGTGGGCGCTACGGTGGAAGTCGGCGAGGATGCCGGCGATCGCCGACAGGTCTGCGGTCACGTCGTCGCCCCGGCGGACCATCGTCGCCAGGCGGCACTCGTCGGGGTGGCGACGCATCACGATGACGGGTTCGGGCGCATCGCCGCGTGGGGAATGGAAGTGTCCGACGCCCAGGTAGCTGGCCGGGGCCAGCCGCCGGTTGAGCGTCACCTCGTGGGCGCAGGCGCGCTCCCGACTTGCCGGTGTGGAGAAGTCGAGGAAGTCGGTGGTGACCGGTTTCTTCACCTTGTAGGCGAGCTCGCCGACCATGATCACCAGCCCGGTATGGGTTTCGGCGACGTGCGGCAGCAGCGCACCACTGAGCACATCCACCCCTTCCGCCCGGTCGGCCCTGTATTGATCCTGCACCGCCGAGCCCTCCCTCGCGAGGGTACAAAGCCACCCGGCCGGGCAGACCTATGGTGGAAGCAGAGCGAAGGGGCCGGCCATGGGCATATCGACGATCGATCGGCAGACACTGGCAAACGTGGTGCAACTGGCCTGCCGCGCCCCGTCCCTGCACAACAGCCAGCCGTGGCGACTGATCGCCGAGGACGGCGAGTTGCGGGTCTTCCTCGAGCCGCACCGGGCGCCGCGGGCCACCGACCGCAGCGGCCGCGAGGTGGTGATCAGTTGCGGCGCGCTGCTGGACCACCTGGTGGTGGCGGCAGCGGCCGCCGGCTGGACGGCGGAGGTGGCGCACTTTCCCAATCCCAATGACCTCGACCATCTGGCCACCATCGACTTCCACCGCAGCGAACTGATCACCGACGCCGCCCGGGCCCGCGCCGACGCGATCCTGACCCGCCGCACCGACCGGTTGCCCTTCGCCGCTCCGGCGGGCTGGTCGTTCATCGAGCCGTTGTTGCGCGATGCCGTCTCCCCCGAGACCGCGACGATGTACGTCCTGGCCGACTCGGCGCGCCAACAGCTGGCCCAGGCATCCCGGCTGACCGAATCGTTGCGCCGCTACGACAGCGCCTATCATGCTGAATTACAGTGGTGGACAGCGTCGTTCGAGGTCTCCGACGGTATCCCCGCCAGTTCGCTCGCGTCGGCCGCCGAGCGCGAACGGGTGGACGTCGCCCGAAGCTTTCCGCTCAGTGGTGATCACCGACAGCGCCCGGGGGTGAACCGCGACCACGCGGTGATCGCGGTGTTGTCCACCGACGGCGACGGCCGCCGCGAAGCACTCGGCTGCGGCGAGGCGCTGTCGGCCGTGCTGTTGGAGGCCACCCTGGCCGGACTGGCCACCTGCACGCTGACCCACATCACCGAACTGGAGGCCAGTCGCTCCATCATCCGCGCGCTGACCGGGGGCGGCGACGATCCGCAGGTGCTGATCCGGGTCGGCACAGTGCCCGCCCTGGAGGATCCGCCGCCGGCCACACCCCGGCGGCCGCTGGCCGACGTGCTCGAGTTCAGAAACTCTGCTCAACCCGGCGCTTGATGCCCAGCAGCATGCCGCGAGTCATCAGCGACATCACCGGACCGGCCGCCTCGGCGCCGATCGCCTCGCCGGGAACCCGCATCCGCAACCGGGTACGGACCAGCAGCCGGCAGCGATCCTCCCAGCGCGGCATCACGTGGAACGACCACACGCCGTCCACCGGCAGGTCCGGCGGCTGCAACCGCAGCACGATCGACTCCCCCTCGATCAACCGGACCACCGGTAGGCCCACCCCGTCGCGAAGGCCCATCCAGCCGCGCGGCAGCACCCGGATCACGTCGCCGACGGCCAACTGCTGCCACTCCGGGTGAATCCGATCGGCGTTGCGGTGCTTCATGCCGACCAGGTTCTCCAGCTTCTCGTAGCTGTACAGCCCGCCGCGGTCCTGACCCATCTGCACCAGCCACGGCCACACCTCGGCGGCCGGGGCCTCGATCCAGGCGCCCTCGGTGGTCTGCACCGCCGGCTGCTCGACGAGTTCGTCGCCGGGCAGCGCCATCTGGCATTCGTCCTTGGTGGTGCCCCAATTGCGGTAGTACTGACGCGCCGCGAGCAATCCCGCACCGGCGACGGCGCTGCCGGCCAACCTTCCCCACATACCGTCAGTGTCCCCCACCGGCGAACCTGCGCGCGAGGGGACTTCGGCCCCTAGCGCGCCACGGCGCACGGTGATCGGATGGAGGTAGGCGGACCGGGAGGAATCGTCGAAAGGGGCATTGTCATGACTCGGGCCATTCGCCGCCACCAACCACGCCGGGTGTTCAAAGACCGCCGGGAGGCCGGCCGGGTGCTGGCCGGCATGCTGACCGCCTACCGGGACAGACCCGATGTGGTGGTGCTGGGGCTGGCCCGCGGCGGTCTGCCGGTGGCCTTCGAGGTGGCCCATGCGCTCGGCGCCCCGCTCGATGCGTTCATCGTGCGCAAACTGGGCGCGCCCGGCCACGAGGAATTCGCCGTCGGGGCGCTGGCCAGCGGAGGCCGCGTGGTGGTCAACGACGACGTGCTGCGCGGACTGCGCGTCACCCCGCAGCAGTTGCGGGAGATCGCCGAACGTGAGGCCCGGGAGCTGGTCCGCCGGGAGGAGGCCTACCGCGGCGGCCGTCCGCCGTTGGACGTCACCGGCAAGACGGTGATCCTGGTCGACGATGGACTGGCCACCGGTTCGTCGATGATGGCGGCGGTGCAGGCGCTCTACGAGTCCAACCCGGCCGGGATCGTGATCGCCGTGCCCGCGGCGCCGGAATCCACCTGCCGCGAGTTCGCCGGGATCGTCGACGACGTGGTGTGCGCGTCGATGCCGACGCCGTTCCTGGCCGTCGGGGAGTCGTTCTGGGACTTCACCCAGGTGACCGACGCCGAGGTGCGTGAACTGCTGGCCACCCCGACGACCGGCGCGCCGGCGGCCCCGTCGGCGCCCACCCCTGCAGACCTGGTCGCGCGGGTGGCGATCGATGCCCCCGGCGGGGTGCCGCCGGCCGCGGTGCTCGAGGACCTGATCGGCGACGCCCGGGTCGTGCTGATCGGCGAGAGTTCACACGGCACTCACGAGTTCTACGACGCCCGCGCCGAGATCACCAAGTGGTTGATCGAGAACAAGGGCTTCAACGCCGTTGCCGCCGAAGCGGATTGGCCGGACGCCTACCGGGTCAACCGGTACGTCCGGGGTCTCGGCGAGGACGGCTCACCGGAGGAGGCCCTGCGCGGATTCAAGCGGTTCCCGGCCTGGATGTGGCGCAACACCGTGGTGCGCGATTTCGTCGGCTGGCTGCGCTGGCACAACGGGCGCTGCGCCGTCGACGGTCGGCGCCCCACCGGCTTCTACGGCCTGGACCTCTACAGCCTGCATCGATCCATGCAGGAAGTCATCGGCTACCTCGACACCGTGGACCCGGCCGCCGCGGCGCGGGCGAGGGCCCGGTACGCCTGCTTCGACCACTCCACCGGCGATGACGGCCAGGCCTACGGTTACGCCGCGGCCTTCGGCGCCGGGCAGAGTTGCGAGCGTCAAGCCGTCGAGCAACTCGTGGAATTGCAGCGCAATGCGACGAGATACCGGCACCAGGACGGCGAACTGGCCGAAGACGAGTTGTTCTACGCCGAGCAGAACGCGGTGACGGTGCGCAACGCAGAGGCCTACTACCGCGGGATGTTCGCCGGCCGGGTGACCTCGTGGAACATGCGCGACAAGCACATGGCCCAGACCCTGAGCGCGCTGCTCGACCACCTCGACCGGGCCGGTGGCCCCGAACCGGCGCGAATCGTGGTGTGGGCGCACAACTCCCACGTCGGCGACGCCCGGGCCACCGAGGTCTCCGCGGACGGCCAACTGACCATCGGGCAGTTGGCCCGGGAACACTATGGCCAGGACTGCCGGCTGATCGGATTCTCCACCTACACCGGCACGGTGACCGCCGCCACCAACTGGGGCGGGGTCGCCGAGCGCAAGACCGTGCGCCCGGCGTTGCCCGGCAGCATCGAGGAACTGCTGCACGAGACCGGCAAGCCGGCGTTCTACGTCCCCACCCACGACGGCTCCCCGGCCGCCGGGGCACTCGAGGTGGTCCGACTCGGGCGGGCGATCGGGGTGATCTACCTACCGCATACCGAACGGCAGAGCCACTACTTCCACGTGCGGCCGTCCGATCAGTTCGACGCGATGATCCACATCGACGTCACCCGGGCGCTGGAGCCGCTGGAGCCCACCAGCGTGTGGGTTGCCGGACAGAATCCGGAGACCTACCCCACCGGGCTGTAGCAGGGTTGTCCGGGTGGACATCGTCACCTTGTGCATGAACCCGGCGCTGGACATCACGACCGGCACCGACGTCGTACGGCCCGCCAACAAACTGCGCTGCGGGACGGCCCGGTACGACCCGGGCGGCGGGGGGATCAACGTCGCGCACGTCGCCGAGGTGCTGGGCGTCCCGGCGACTGCGGTGTTCCCGGCCGGCGGTCCGGCCGGCGAACTCGTCCACAGTCTCCTGGTCGCCGAAGGCCTTGCCGTCCAACGGGTTCGGATCGGCGGCTCGACCCGGGAGAGTTTC
Source organism: uncultured Actinomycetota bacterium (assembly GCA_963715145.1). GTDB lineage: Bacteria > Actinomycetota > Actinomycetes > Mycobacteriales > Mycobacteriaceae > Mycobacterium. The sequence continues at coordinate 145,497 of CAVQRL010000006.1, forward strand.
ACCGTCAACGAACTCAGCACCCGGCGGCAGTTCCGGTTCGTGCTTCCCGGACCGCAACTCACCGTCGCCGAGCAGACCGAGTGCCTGCTGCACCTGCGCCGCGCGGCCGGGCCGGCCCGGATCGTGGTGGCCAGCGGCAGCCTGCCTCCCGGGGTGCCGGAGGACTTCTATCAGCAGGTGTCGACGATCTGCGCGGAGATGGGCAAGACCTTCCTGCTGGACACCTCCGGCGGCGGGTTGTCCAACGTCAACAACGGTGTATTCCTGGTCAAACCGAGCGTCCGGGAGTTGCGCGAGCATGCCGGCACGGAACTGACGACCGAAGCCGAGCAGGTGGCAGCGGCCCGCAGCCTGGTCACCCGGGGTGTGGCCGGCCACGTCCTGGTCTCGCTGGGCGGCCGGGGTGCCCTGCTGGTCGACGCCGACGGCGCCCGGCACTTCGCCGCCGTCGAGGTCCCCCCCGGCAGCAGCGTCGGCGCCGGCGACGCGATGCTGGCCGGGGTCGCCGTCGGCATCGCCCGCGACCGTCCGCTGGACGAGGCGGTGCGGCTGGGGATCGCCGCCGGCGCCGCGCAACTGCTGACCCCCGGTAGCGCACCGTGCACCCGGGAGGACACCGAGCGGCTGTTCGGACAGACGGTGGCACCGATCGACATCCCCCGCGAGAATGGCGAGCCTGAGCGTTGACGGGCGAGCGCCGACGCCCATGGGAGCCAGGAAGGGACCGCCATGACAGAGCCCCCGGGAGCGTTCACCGCCCCGTCGATCGTCGTCGGCATCGACGGATCCCGCGCCGCCCGGCGGGCCGCGCTGTGGGCGCTCGACGAGGCCGTCGGGCGGGACCTTCCGCTGCGCCTGGTGGCCGCGGCCGCGCCGGGCGAATCTGCGGACGCGGCACGCACCGCGGTGCATGACGTCGGGACGTTGGTCGCCGCCGCCGGCCGGCCGGTCACCGTGCAGACCGAGGTCGTGTCCGGCGCACCCGCCGAAGCCCTGCTCGCCGCGTCGCGCGCCGCGGCGATGATCTGCGTCGGCGCCATCGGGCTCAAACACGTCCAACACCGGGTCGGCACCACAGCCAGCGCTCTGGTCGCCTCCGCGCACTGCCCGGTGGCCGTCATCCGCGGCGAGAACCGGCCGGGCTGGATCGTCGTCGAACTCGACGAGACCCCCGACAGCGCGGCGGTGCTGCAGGCGGGCGTCGAGGAGGCCCGGATGCGCGACGCACCGCTGCGGGTGCTGGGCACCTGGCAGTCCCACCATCCGGGCGCGCACGACACCGACGAACGCAACCGCCTGATCCGTTCCCAACTGGACCGGCGGCTGGAGACCTGGCGGCACCGCTATCCGGACCTCGACGTCGAACCGGTGGCGGTCCACGGCAGCGGTCTGCCCTGGCTGTCGGCCAATGCCGACGGCATCGCCCTGATGGTGCTCGGGGCCCGCAACATCGTCGCGGTGACCGAACTGCTGGGGCCGGCCGGATGCGCGGCGCTGCCGGACACCTCGGTGCTGATCGTGGATCCGCAGCGACTGCTGTGACCGACTGCCGGTGGTCCGTGCAGGCCGCCGGTTATCGTTGCAGCCATGGTCAAGGTCTTCCTTGTCGACGACCACGAAGTTGTCCGCCGGGGTCTCATCGACTTGCTCAGCAGCGACCCCGAACTCGACGTCATCGGTGAGGCGGGTTCGGTCGCGCAGGCTCTGGCCCAGATCCCGACGTTGAACCCCGACGTCGCGGTGCTCGACGTACGACTGCCCGACGGCAACGGCATCGAACTGTGCCGGGACCTGCTGTCGAAGATGCCCGATCTGCGGTGCCTGATGCTGACCTCGTTCACCTCCGATGAGGCGATGCTCGACGCGATCCTGGCCGGGGCCAGCGGTTACGTGGTCAAGGACATCAAAGGGATGGAACTGGCCAAAGCCATCAAGGAGGTCGGCGCCGGGCGGTCGCTGCTGGACAACCGGGCCGCCGCGGCGCTGATGGCGAAACTGCGGGGGGCCGCGGAACGCTCAGACCCGTTGTCCGGACTGACCGAGCAGGAACGGGTGCTGTTGGGACTGCTCGGCGAGGGCCTGACCAATAAGCAGATCGCCGCCCGGATGTTCCTGGCCGAGAAGACGGTGAAGAACTACGTCTCGCGACTGCTCGCCAAGCTGGGTATGGAGCGACGCACCCAGGCCGCGGTGTTCGTCTCCAAGCTCGATCAGCACCGCCGCCGGGGCGGCTGACGCCGTGGCCGACGACAGCACCGCCAGGAGGCCCCCGCTGCGTGACACCCTCTGCCAGCTTCGCCTGCGCGAGTTGCTGGTCGAGGTGCAGGACCGGGTCGAGCAGATCGTCAAGGGCCGCGACCGCCTCGACGGTCTGGTGGAGGCCATGCTGGTGGTGACCGCCGGGCTGGACCTGGACCAGACACTGCAGACCATCGTCGAGACCGCCACCACACTGGTCGACGCCCGCTACGGAGCGCTGGGCGTCCGCGGCGACGGGCACCAGATCGTCGACTTCGTCATGGAGGGCATGAGCGAGGCCGACGTGGCCGCGATCGGCGGGTTACCGCACGGCATCGGCGTCCTGGGCCTGCTCCTCGACGACCCCAAACCGATCCGGCTGGACGACATCGGCAAGCACCCGGCCTCAGTCGGCTTCCCCCCGCGGCACCCGCCGATGCACACCTTCCTCGGCGTGCCGATCCGGATCCGCGACGAGATCTTCGGCAACCTGTACCTGACCGAGAAATCCGGCGGCGAACCGTTCACCGACGACGATGAAGTGCTGGTGGAGGCGCTGGCCGCGGCGGCCGGGATCGCGATCGACAACGCCCGGCTCTACCAGCAGGCCCAGACCCGGCAGGCCTGGATCGAGTCGACCCGCGATATCGCCACCCAGTTGCTGGCCGGCGATGAGCCGATGGACGTGCTCCATCGAATCGCCGACGAAGTGCTCAAGCTGTCCGGGGCCGACGGAGCGTTCATCGCGGTGGCGGCCGATAACGATCTCGGCGCCGAATCCGTCGACGAGTTGGTGGTGATGGATGCGGTCGGTGCGGCGCGACTACCCGAGCAGCCACCCACGATCAGCGTCACCGGCAGTGTCCTCGGCCGGTCCTTCACCGGCCGGCGTCCCCGGCGGCTGTCCACGGTCGAGGAGGCTGAGCTCACCGACCAGCTGATGGAGGACGTCGGGCCGGCGATGGTGATCCCCTTGCACACCAGCGTCGCCGGGATCGTGGTGCTGCTGCGGCGACGCGGAGCGCAGGAGTTCTCCGGTGAGGAACTCGACATGATGGCGGCCTTCACCGATCAGGCCGCACTGGCCTGGAAGCTCGCCGCCAGCCAGCGGCGGATGCATGAGCTCGAGGTGATCTCCGAGCGCGACCGCATCGCGCGCGATCTGCACGACCATGTCATCCAACGACTGTTCGCCGTGGGACTGACCCTGCAGGGCGCGATCCCCCGGGCCCGGGTGCCGGAGGTCCAGAACCGACTCGCCGACACCGTCGACGAACTGCAGAACGTCATTCAGGAGATCCGCACCACCATCTTCGACCTGCACGGCGGATCGTCGGGCACCACACGGCTGCGACAGCGCATCAGCGAGGCGGTGTCGGCGTTCTCCGGGTCGGGACTGCGGACCACCGTCGCATTCGTCGGCCCGCTGTCGGTGGTGGATGCGACGCTGGCCGACCACGCCGAAGCCGTTGTGCGCGAAGCGGTCAGCAATGCGGTGCGGCACTCGCGCGCCGGGACACTGACCGTCACCGTCCGGGTGGAGGACGAACTGAGCGTGGAGATCGCCGACGACGGCTGTGGGATGCCGGCCGACGTCACCGCCAGTGGCCTGAACAACCTGCGGGCCCGCGCCGAGGAGGTCGGCGGCCAACTGGCCGTCGACGGCGCCCCCGGCGGGGGCACCGTGGTGCGGTGGATCGCGCCGCTGCCGTAACGGCGTGGGACCCGCCGTTAACGCCGTTAGCGCCGCGCGACGATCACCGGCATCTTGGCGCCGTGCACGATCGCCGTGCTCACCGAACCCAGCAGCATCCCGGCGAAACCGCCGCGGCCGTGGCTGCCGACCACCAGAAGCTGTGCCGACTCGCTCTGCTCGAGTAGTTGGTGGGCGGGCCGGTCGGCGACGACCACCCGGCGGACCAGAACATCGGGGTAACGCTCCTGCCACCCCGACAGCCGCTCGCTGAGGGTCTCCTCGCCCATCGACTGCATGGTGGTCCAGTCCACGCCCGGGAACTCGAACACCCCGGTGTCGCTCCACGCGTGTACGGCGACCAGATCCACACCACGGAACGAGGCCTGCTCGAAGGCGATTTCCAGGGCGTGCTCGGAGGCCGGCGAACCGTCGACCCCGACTACCACCGGCGCCTGCGACGGATGCGGCATCAGTGGATCCTCGTCGTGGATGATCGCGACCGGGCAGTGCGCGTGATGAACCAGGCCGGTGCTGACCGACCCCAGCAGCGTGCGGGCCAGCGCCCCCCGGCCGTGGCAGCCCACCACGATCATCTGGGCGTCGGCCGACAGGTCGGCCAGCGCCGGCACCGACGGCCCGCTGACCATCTCGGTGGTGATCTCGATGGGAGCGTCGCCGGCGGCCTCCCGGGCCGTGGCCGCCGATGTGTCCAGCAGTTTGCGACCCTGCTCCTCCTGCCATTCCAGGTAGGCCGGCGGCATCGGCACGTCCGGGAAGGCCATGACCGCCGGCGGGGTGAGAACGTGGACCAGCTTGAGGTGAGCGCCGCGGCGGGCCGCGTCACGAGCGGCCCAGTCGACGGCCACCCGGGAGGGCGGCGAATCGTCGACGCCGACGATGACGGGTTTGGTGCTTGCCGCAGTTGACATTGGACTGTCCTTCCTCCGCGCGCGAGCGCGCACCGCTGTAGCGGAACCGACGGTGCGGCTCCGCAGATGACCCTAAACCAGCCGGGCGGTAGCGATCAGGGGCATTGGTCCCTCCCGCTCCGGCCGGATGGCCACGGTCGCGACCGCCGCGTCCGGCGACGGCGCGGCGGTGTCCTATCGTCGGAATCATGGTGATCGATCGAGCCCTGCACAGTGACGGCGGCCAACGGGTCCGGATCGACCCGCGCTATACCGACGGCGTGCTCTTCGACCTCGACGGCGTCATCACCGACACCGCCTCGATTCATCAGGCGGCCTGGGCCCAGTTGTTCGACGAGTACCTCGCGGAGCGGACCCCCGCCGACGGCGAGAATCACGCCCGGTTCACCCCCGGGGACTACCGGCACTTCATCGACGGAAAGCCGCGCTACGACGGGGTGCGGGATTTCCTGGCCTCCCGCGGGGTGACGTTGCCCTGGGGCACGGCCTCCGACGGCGCCTCGGCGCAGACCGTCTGCGGACTGGGCAACCGCAAACAGGAACTTTTCGCCGCCCGGATCGCCGACGGTGTCCCGGTTTTCGAGTCGACGGTGGCCCTGGTGCACCGGTTGCGCGACGCCGGCGTGCGGGTCGCGGTGTTCTCCGCCAGTCGCAACTGCCGGGCCGTTCTGGCGTCGGCCGGCCTCGAGGACCTCTTCGAGGCCCGCGTCGACGGCGTGGTCGCCGAGGAACTGGGGCTGCCCGGCAAGCCGGATCCGGCAATGCTGACCGAGGCCGCACGCCGACTCGGGGTCCGGCCGGGCCGCACGGCAGTGGTGGAGGACTCCGAAGCCGGGGTGACGGCGGCCCGGGCCGGCGGTTTCGGTCTGGTGATCGGCGTCGACCGCACCGGAGAAGCGGCCGCGCGACTGCGTGAATGCGGCGCCGACGTGGTGGTCGGAGATCTCGCCGAGGTGCCGGTGCGCACCATCGCCCGGCGGATGTCGAGCCTGCCCGACGCGCTGGCGTCGTTCGGCCAACTCGCCGGTGTGGTCTCGGTGCGACGGCCGGCCATTTTCTTCGACTTCGACGGCACACTCTCGCCGATCGTCGAACAACCCGGCGCCGCGGCGCTGACCCCCGGCGCCGACAAGGCGCTGCGATCCCTGGCGGCGCTGTACCCGGTGGCGGTGCTGTCCGGCCGCGATCTTGCCGATATCCGGGAGCGCGTCGGCATTCCGGGGCTGTGGTACGCCGGAAGCCATGGATTCGAGATGGTGGGACCCGACGGGTCCTACCATCACAATGAGACTGCGGCACAAGCGATTCCGCTGCTCGAGCAGGCTGCCGCAGAGCTGGCCGAACAACTCGCCCCGGTCCCCGGGGTGGCCGTAGAGCACAAGCGCTATGCCGTCGCCGTGCACTACCGCAACGCCGCACCCGACGCCGCGACGACGGTGACGGCCGCGGTGCACAACGTCGGCAACCGCCTCGGACTCAAGGCGACCTCAGGGCGCATGGTCGCCGAACTGCGGCCGAATGTGGACTGGGACAAGGGCAAAACACTGGAGCGGATCGTCGACCAGGTTGCCGGCGTGGAGCCGCTGCTGCCGATCTTCCTCGGCGACGACCTGACCGACGAGGACGGATTCGACGCCGTTCTGCACGACGGCATCGGCATCGTGGTCCGCCACAGCGAGGACGGTGACCGTGCCACCGGAGCGCGGTTCTGCCTCGAGGATCCTGACCACGTCCGCCTGTTCGTCGAACGGCTGGTCGAGCAGTGCGATATCGATCGCCAGATGATGTCCAGCCCTTGGTCGTTCACCTTCGGCGGCTACATCCCCGACCAGGAGCGCCTTCGGGAGGCGTTGTGCGCGGTCGGCGACGGCTATCGCGCCACCCGCGGGTGCGCCCCGGAGTCCGACGCCGGACCGTTCCACTATCCGGGCACGTACGCCGCCGGCCTGTACAACCGGCTCACCGACACGGTGTCCGGGGTCGAGGTCGAGAACGAGAGCCTGGTCAACCTCCCCAACTGGCTGTCGCTGAAGTTCCGCATCGACGGTGGAGACTGGTTCGACGTCGACGCGTGCGACCTGCTGTCCTACCGGCAGAATATGGACCTGCGCCAGGCCGAACTGACCCGCGAGTTCCGCTTCCGGGACCCGGCCGGGCGCACCACCGGGGTGCTGCAGCGGCGCATCGCCGCGATGCACGCCCCGCACGCCTGCGCTCTGCAGACCACGGTATGGGCCGAGGACTGGTCAGGCACCGTGGAGTTCCTGTCGATGATCGACGGCGACGTCCGCAACTCCGGCGTGGCGCGTTACCGCGCGCTGTCCGATGACCACCTGGTCGCCACCGAAACACGCGAACTGACCCCCGACTCCGTCTTGCTGGTATGCCAGACGGTGCAGTCGCGCATTCCGATCGCGGTGGCCCAGCGCACGACGGTATGGCGGGGCGACGCGCCGCTGCCGGCCCAGTCGCGGTTCGTCGACGAACCGCGACGGGCCGGCCACGACCTGGCGGTCGACCTCAGTGCCGGGGAGTCGGTGACGGTGGAGAAAATAGCCACGATCTTCACCGGCCGCGATCACGCCATCTCCGAACCCGGCGACGCGGCGGCCGGCCTGCTGAGCCGACTGGGCCGCTACAGCGACCTGCGCGACGGACACGTCCGGGAGTGGTCCCACCTGTGGGAGCGCTTCGACATCGCCTTCGACGAGAGTCCCGACGCACTGCGCGTGGTGCGACTGCATCTACTGCAACTGCTGCAGAGCGTGCCCAACCGCGCCGAGGACCTCGATGCCGGCCTGCCGGCGCGGGGCCTGCACGGCGAGGCATACCGCGGCCACATCTTCTGGGATGAATTGTTCGCCTTCCCGGTGCTCAACCTGCGTTCCCCGGCCAGCACCCGGGCGCTGCTGCGCTACCGCTACCGTCGCCTCCCCGAAGCCCGGCGCGCGGCGCAGAAGGCCGGCTACGCCGGCGCGATGTTCCCCTGGCAGTCCGGCAGCAGCGGCCGCGAGGAGAGCCCGACGGTTCACCTCAATCCGAACTCCGGTCGCTGGAATCCGGACGCCAGCGCCCGGGCACATCACATCGGCATCGCGGTCGCCTACAACGTCTGGCAGTACTACCAGGTGACCGGCGACCTGCAGTACCTCGCCGAGAACGGCGCCGAGATGCTCGCCGAGATCGCGCGGTTCTGGGTCAGCCGCGCAGAATTCGATGAGACCTACGACGACGGTAAGGGCCGCTACGTGATTCGCGGGGTCATCGGTCCCGACGAGTTCCACTCCGGATATCCCGACCGGCCGTATGACGGGGTGGACAACAACGCCTACACCAACGTGATGGCGGTCTGGGTGATCGTGCGCGCCCTCGACGCCCTGGACGCCCTGCCACTGCGCGACCGCCTCGACCTGATGGAGACCCTCGGCATCCGCGGCCGCGAACTCGATCACTGGGACGACGTGAGCCGGCGGATGTACGTGCCGTTCCACTCACCCGAGTCCGGCCCCGATGTCATCAGCCAGTTCGAGGGATACGGCGACCTACTGGAGTTGGACTGGAGAGGATTGCGCGAGCGCTACGGCAACATTCAGCGCCTGGACCGGATTCTGGAGGCCGAGAACGACAGCGTGAACCGGTACAAGGCCTCCAAGCAGGCCGACGTGCTGATGCTGTTCTATCTGCTCTCGGCCGACGAGTTGCGGGAGTTGTTCGCGCGCATGGGATATCGGTTCACCCCCGAACAGATTCCGGCGACGGTCGACTACTACGTGCACCGCACCTCGCACGGGTCGACCCTGTCCGGTGTCGTGCACGCCTGGGTGCTGGCCCGCGGCAACCGCGACCGGGCGATGCGCTACTTCCAGCAGGTGCTGGTGTCCGATGTCCTCGACATTCAGGGCGGCACCACGGCGGAAGGTATTCACATCGCCGCGATGGCCGGCAGCATCGATCTGTTGCAGCGCTGCTTCACCGGCCTAGAGACCCGCGCCGATCGGCTGATCATCAATCCCATGTTCCCGGAGAGCCTTGGTGCGCTGCGGATGCCGATCTACTACCGCGGGTACCGGATGCATCTGACCATCGAGGGTCGCAGCGCCGAACTGAGCGTCGACCCGGCCGATCACCCGCCGGTGGAGATCGAGTGCCGGGGCCGGTTGGAGACGCTCACGCCCGGGACCTCGCTGCGGTTCGGCTGAGGCGTCACCCAGGTCACACGGCGAGACCGACCCTCCGATCCAACGACGGATCGGGACCGGACCACTCGGCTACGTCGGATAGCGGACGGCGCGGCGTCACGGGCAACGGCTCGGCATCGACGGGCGTCCATCCGACCCGAACGAGCATCTGCGGGTATCCGCTGGTCCCGAAGGCCTCCGCACGTACCGCCTCGCGGGTCTCGGCGATCTCCAGACGGTTCGGTGATCGGGCAGGTCGCCAGGCCCATCGCCGTGGCGGAGAGCAGCACCAGGCTGGTGACCTCGCCCGCCCGCAGCCGGGAAAGGTCGTCGTCGCTTTCGGTGCCCAACGCCACCACCACGCCGTTGTCATTGCCGGCGGGACTGTCGGGCGGCTGAGGCAGCGCTGCCGCAGCGAACGTCCGCGCCGGAATCGGTGCGGCTGCCTCCGGCGCGGGCGCGTTGGGAGCCGGGACGCCGACCACCGATCCCTGCCGGCCACTCCATGCGCTCAGCTCGGCCTGGTAATCGGCGTCGGCGGCGTGCCTGGACACCGAGTCGGCGACGATGCCCTTGAGCCAGGGAACCTGCTCGATCTGACGCAGCATCACCCCGGCTCGGGCGGCTCGCGCGCCCATCAGGGCGATATCGCCCCACGGGACCGGCCAGGAACTGTAGATCCGGCGGTCGGTCCGGCGCCGGCTGATCGCGGCGGCGAGCATGAAGTCCAGTTCGCGGGCCGGTTGCTCGGCGACGTTGATGATCGCCAGGTGGTCGGAATCGGCCGGGTTCGGCAGCCGGGTGACCTTGGCGTTCCAGCCACTGGCCGCGAGCGCGACGACACAGTGGTGCAATGTGGTCCCGCAACTGACCAGCAGGTTGCGCCGGTCGGGATCGGCATGCCGCAACTGGCGGCTCGGATCGGCGTAGAGGCTTAGGCTGGCTCGACCGATCCGCCAGCGCCAGGGCTGGGAATTGTGCACCGAAGGTGCCTGGGTCGCCATGGTGAGCACCGCGCGCAGAGTTGCGGGGTCGGGAAAGCTCAAACCTCGCCCCCTTCGTCCTGGCTCGATGCCATACTCCCGGCGGGAAGCCGGCCTGATGACACTGTCGCCGACGTCGGCCTCCCCAGACAGGGAAAAAAGTCCTCAGACTGCGGGGACTTCGGCTACCAGTGGGATCTAGACCGGGTTGAATTCGGCGATCAACCACCGATCCCCGCTCTTGACCATGGTCACCATCACGGTGCTGGTCGCAAGGGCGGGGGTGGGCCGGTCTTTACTGGTCGTGACCTGGTTGACGAAGACCAGGACGTCGGCTTTGTCCGGGCGCATCTGCGAAACGGCGGCGCGCGCAACGTTGGCCTCGGTCTTGACCCCCTTCTGCGTGGCCGCCGGGGTGACGACCTTCTGGGTGAAGTCCGAGTAATAGTCGAGGAACTGGCCGGTCAGGTGCGACTTGGCGTTGGCAAGATCCGTCTCGAGGTTCTCCGGGGAGTACGACAGCGCGGCCTCGATGCCCTCCCTGGCGGCGGCGATCACCTGTTGCTGGGCCGCATCGCCGGTGAGCTGGTCGGGCCGGTAGAGCCACCAGTACACCGAGCCGGCGGCCACCGCGGAGGCCAGCACCGACGCCAGGGCGATCACCGCCACCCGGCGCTGACGGCACCAGGCCATCACCCGCTGCCCGGGGCGGGCGGGGGGTACCGGTTGCACGTCGGCCTGCACGGCGTCGGATGCCTCGGTCTGCTCACCCAGGTCATCGCGGGCGACCTCGGATCCGGGGCTCGCGGGGGCGCCGCGATCCGCCGTCGGCTCCTCGCTGGGGGGTGTCATGGCACGAACTCCACATCCGACATCTTGCACGTCTCGCCTTCGCGGGTCACCGTCACGCTGATCCGGAACGGCCGGGGATCCTGGCGCGCGCCGTTGACATTGCTCACCTCGGAGGTGGCCGCGACCAGGACCGTCGCGCGGTCACCGTCGACCCGCTCCAGAGCTGCAACGTTGACCGTGCCCTTGGTGACGGCCCTGGAATCCTCGGCCGTCTTGACGAAATCATCTGCGCTGCGGGCAAATTCGTCGTGGAACTGACCGGTGGACAGGTCCAGGACACGTTGGACGTCGGCCCGGGCGCGGCCGTGTTCGATGGAGAGCAGAGCCACGATGCCGTCTCGTGCGGCATCGACGAACCGGCGATCCGAGGCGTGCTGCGCGGCGACTCTGCCGTGCTGCCAGAGCATCAGGGCGGTCAGGGTCAGGGCGGCGGCGGTGAGCAGTGCGGCCAGCGCCAGCCCGGCCGTCTGCCGGATCGGCGGGCGGGTGGCCGCGGAGGGTCCGGAGTCTGGGGCGTCGGCGACGCGTCGGCGACCTCGGCGACGTCGGGGGCGTCAGGTTGCACCTCGGCAAGCCGGGCCCGGGCCTGCGCCGCCTCGGCGAGCGCATCGGCCTCGGCCGCCTCCGCCTCGGCGAGTTCGGCCAGCATGTCCGCCACAACGGGTCCGTCCCCGTCGGCGGGGCGGACCGGGCGTTCGCCATCCATGCCGTCGGACACCTCCTCGGTGAAACAAACCTCCCGAGCTTAGACGGCGCAAACGCACTTCTCGGTGGGCAACTGACGTGCCATGCTCACACTATGCGGATCGTCCCGATCGGCCTCCGGCCAGGCTCGGCCCTCGCGATGACCGTTATCGCGGTGGGCGCCGCGGGCCCCGCGGCGGCCGAAGGTCCGGTGCTACACGACGTCACCTACACCGTCTACACCGAAAGCCCGGCGTCGGTCGACATCTACTACCGCGACACCGACCCGCCCAACTTCGCCGACTACAGCCACAACCCGTACATGTTCAGCCCGAAGGCCCAGGCCACCGTTGGGCCCGACCAGCCGTGGGTTCTGACCGTGCGGCTGGCCCAGCCGCAGTACTGGGCGATGGTCACCGGCACCAGCGGGCTGTCCCCCAATCCGCCGACCTTCCACTGCACCCTGGCCGTCGACGGCGCAGTGGTGGTCAGCGATTCCGGCGCCAAAGGTGCCCTGTGCTCGCTGCGAAACTGGTAGTGGGCAGCGGGCTCAGGCGTCGCCGCGGACCCACACCGGGCGATTGTTGGGGAACGCACACGTCAGGAACAAGCCGTCGGGCGCCTGGGCCACCGAGTTCTCGTATCCGGCGCAACTGGTGTCGAGTTCCTTGACGCCAACCATGGGCGGTGAGCGGAAGTAGCGCGGTTCGTATCGCCGCGGTGAGCCGCAGAAAACCAGCCGGCCCCAGGACGTCGTCCCGAACACGAAGAACGAGGTGTCCGAGCACGGCGCACCGAGCACCACACCCCCGGTGACGCCCGGGGTGCAGAACGCGTCATTGCACTCGGCGGCCGATGCGGGCACGGGTGCGACGAATCCGGCCGAGGCCAGCACAACAGCGGCGGCTAGGGTCGATCGCACGGTTTTACTGTCCCATATCGGATTCGCCCGGACATCACTTCGGCGCGCTAACCTGCGCTGAGCGACGATATCCGCGCCGAACTTTTCAGGGGAGGTCTGGTGGCGCCCAGCGATCCGCAGTCCGCAGAGGGCAGCGTCACCGACGAACTGGCCCGGGCCGCCGAGGCCGAGGCGGCAGCCGCCGAAGCGCGTGCCGAGGCCGCCCGCGCCCGGGCCGAGGAGTTGCGCCGCCGGATCGCGCAGGCCGATGAGGCAGGCGCGGCCGACGACAGCGGCCCGGCAGATGAAGCGGAAAAGCCCGTCGCCGCAGATTCATTCGTCACCACCAGCGGCACCGCGCCATCGGCGCTGCCCGCGGTCGTGGTGAGCGCCGCCGCCGTGCTGACCGCAGCGTTGCTTGCCGGGACCGGCTACATGGCCTGGCAGCATCAGCAGTACAGCCGGGAACGGCACAGCATCGCCGAGTTCGCCGCCGCCGCGCGCCAGGACGTCATCAATCTGATGTCCATCGACTACGCCACCGCCCAGGACAGTGTGCAGCGCGTGCTCGACGGCTCGACCGGGCGGTTCCGGACGAATTTCGACGAGACCGCGGACGATTTCATCAAGGCGCTGCAGGACGAGAAGATCGTCACCAAGGCGACGGTCAACGATGCGGCGGTGGAGTCGATGACCGCCGACTCCGCCGTCGTACTGGTGTCGGCCACCTCGCGGCGGGAAGGCCCGAAAGCCCCCAAGGACCAGCAGGAGCCGCGACTGTGGCGGGTCGTGGTGACCCTGGAGCGGGTGGACGGGCAGATCAAGATGTCCGGCGTCGACTTCGTCTGATGACGACGGCGCAGACGGGCGCAGCGCAGCCGCAGTGGCGTCGATTCGCCGCGGCCTCGGCCCACTACGGCGCACCCACCGGTGACTACCCGGCACTGTGGCAGTGGTCGGTGGACAATCCCGCGCGGTTCTGGCGGGCGGTCTGGGACTACTTCGACATCCGCGGCCGCCTCCGGCCCCGGCCCCGGCGACACCGGGGTGCTCGCCGATGCGACGATGCCCGGCGCACAGCTGGTTCCCCGGCGTCACGCTGAACTACGTCGACCAGGTGCTGCGGCACGCCTCGCGACGGGGCGCGGCCGTGGTGGGCATCGACGAGGACGGCACCCGCACCGTGATCGACTGGGCGGCACTGCCGGGCCGGGTCGGCGCGGTGGCCGCCGAACTGCGCCGCCTGGGAGTGCGCGCCGGCGATGGCGTGGTCGCCTATCTGCCGGATGTCGCCGAGGCGGTGGTCGCCTTCCTGGCGACCGCGGCCGTCGGCGCGGTGTGGTCGTCCTGCGGGCAGGATTACGCCCCCGAGGGCGCGGCGGCACGCCTGGGGCAGCTGGAACCCCAAGGTGCTGTTCAGCTGCGACGGCTACCGGTTCAACGGCCGCTGGATCGACAAGCATGCCGACACCGCCGAACTGGTCGGAACTGTTGGAGAGCGCACAGCCTGACTCGTGCTGCTCGACAGCGCCGAGTACCGGACGATCGCCGAGGAACCGGTCGCACCGGAGGTGACGCCGGTGCCGTTCGACCATCCGCTGTGGGTGCTGTTCACCTCCGGCACCACCGGGCGCCCCAAGGGCATCGCCCACGGCCACGGCGGCGTGGTCGTCGAACACCTGAAAGCCGCTGTGCTGCATGCCGATCTGGGTCCCGGCGACGTGTTCTTCTGGCAGACCGCGCTGAGCTGGATGATGTGGAACTTCCGGGTGAGCGGACTGCTGTCCGGTGCGACCGTCGTCGGCTACAGCGGCCACCCGCATGTACCCCGACGCCGATCGGCTGTGGCAGCTGGTGGCCGACGAGACAGGTCACCTACTTCGGCACCAGCCCCGGACATCTGCTGGCCTCCCGCAAGGCCGGTCTGCACCCCGGCACCGCAGCACGACCTGAGCCGGCTGCGGACCCTGGGCAGCACCGGCTCGCCGCTGCCGGCCGATCTGTTCGAGTGGGTCACCGCGGAGGTCGGCGCGCGGGTGCAGGTGTCCTCGATCAGCGGCGGCACCGATGTGGTGACCGCCTTCGCCGGCGGGACCACGGGGGTGCCGGCGCAGGCGGGTGAGCTGGCCACCCGCTACCTGGGCGTGGACCTACACAGCTGGTCACCTCGACGGGAGCCGCTGGTGGGCGAGGTGGGCGAGATGGTGATCACCGCGCCGATGCCGTCCATGCCCGTGGGCTTCTGGGGCGACCCGGACGGATCCCGTTACCGCGCAGCATATTTCGGTCATGAATGGGACGACGGACCCGCCCCCGGCGTGTGGCGGCACGGCGACTGGGTGACCGTGACCGAGCGCGGATCTCTGGTGATCCACGGCCGCAGCGACGCCACCCTGAACAGGCACGGCATCCGGATGGGCTCGGCGGACATCTACGAAGTGGTCGAAGGCCTCGACGCGGTGAGCGAGGCGTTCGTGGTGGGCGTCGACGGACCCGACGGCGCCTACTGGATGCCGCTGTTCGTGGTCGTGGCCGACGGCTACGAATTGGACCCGACGTTGATCGACACCATCCGCACCGCGATCCGCACCCGTCTCTCACCGCGGCATGTGCCCGACGACATCATCGCGGCCCCGGGAATCCCGCACACCCGCACCGGCAAGAAGCTTGAGGTTCCGGTGACCGCGATCATGGCCGGGCACGGCGACGTGTCACTGGATCCGCGCGCCATCGACCGACCGGACCTCATCGACTGGTACCGCGAACAGGGAAGGGCACACCGGTGGACGTGAATCCGCCTGGGCTGCAACGCATTCACCACACAGCGATAATCTGCTCGGATTACCTGCGTTCCAAAGCGTTCTACACGCAGGTACTGGGCCTGCCGATAGTCGACGAGAACTACCGGGAGGCGCGGGGCTCTTGGAAACTCGACCTGGGGCTGCCCGACGGCGGGCAGTTGGAGCTGTTCTCGTTTCCCGACCCCCCGCCGCGCCCGAGCCGTCCGGAGGCGTGCGGTCTGCGGCATCTGGCGTTCGCGGTGCACGACGTCCGGGCGTGGTCTGCGTATCTGGAGTCCCGGGGTGTGTTCGTGGAACCGATTCGAGTCGACGAGTACACCGGCGCGCTGTTCACCTTCTTCGCCGACCCGGACGGCTTGCCGTTGGAGATCTACGAAACGCCCGCCGGTTGCACGGCCGTCGTCGAGGGGAAAGGCTGAAGAGATGACCGCGTCACGCTCGTCCTCGCCCACCGTCTTCATCTCCGGGGCCGCCGCCGGTATCGGCCGCGCCACCGCTGCGGCCTTCGCCAGGCGCGGCTACCGCGTGGGCGCCTATGACATCGACCTCGCCGGTCTGGCCTCCCTGCGCGAGGAGATCACCGCCCGAGGTGGTGAGGTGGCGATCGGGGCACTCGACGTCACCGACGCCGACGACTGGGCGCAGCAACTGGAGTCGTTCACCGGCGGTTCGCGGCGGCTGGACATCTTGGTCAACAACGCCGGCGTCCTCAGTTCCGGACGCTTCGAGGAGATCCCACTGGAGACCCAGCGCAAGATCGTGGACGTCAACGTCTGCGGCACGATGGCCGGCCTGCACCGGGCGTTTCCCTACCTGCGCGACACGCACGGCGCCCAGGTGGTCAACCTGTGCTCGGCCTCGGCGATCTACGGCCAGCCCGAACTGGCCACCTACTCGGCCACCAAGTTTGCGGTGCGCGGGCTCACCGAGGCACTGGAGCTGGAATGGCGACGCTACGGAATCCGGGTGATCGCGATGTGGCCGCTGTTCGTGCAGACCGCGATGGTCGATGGGATGGACACGCACAGCAGCAAACGGATGGGCATCCACCTCACCGCCGACGACGTCGCCGAGGAGATCTACAACGCGACCCACCCGAACCGGAGTTTCCTGTCGAAGGTGCACTACCCCGTGGGCCGGCAGACCAAGGTGGTGGCCGGCCTCTCGCAGGTGCTGCCCAACTGGGCGGCGCGCATGCTCAACAAGTCGGTGACGGGGACCTGACGGCGTCAGCCGACGGGGCGAGGCCCGCGCGGCGGCTGCTGATTCTGGACGAATGACGAGCACAGACCGATATTGCTGGGGATGCACGGCTGGCCGTTGATGATGGGCGTGCTGACCGGTGCCAGACACTGCGCGGTATAGGGGTTCGGCACGAAGCCGGGGGCGCAGCCCTGCGCGTCAGCGACGGGCGCGAACGCAACGGCACCGGCCGCCAGGATGCCACCGCACCCCGCGATCAGGACTTGCCGACGCTTCGTCATCACGAAATCCTCACTTTGCTGACGCTTTCCAGGGTACGCGTAGGATTCCGGCCATGGCTGACTCGAATCGGGGGGCAGACGACCGCGTCCTGAACTATCCGACCGCGCACCGCGCCCCGGTCGCCGCCACCGGATCCTCGCCGCGCTGGATCGCCCCGATCGCCCTGCTGCTGTCGCTGCTCGCCCTCGGCGCGGCGGGGTGGTCACTGTTCAAACCGGCACCCGCCGCCGACGCCAAACCGGCGATTTTCGCCGCCGCGGCGGTGGACAATCCCAAGGCCGCGGCCTGCGCCGCCGCTGCCCTGGTGGCGAACGGGGTGAGCCGTCAGTCACAGATGAATCTGGGGCCCGAACCGGCCGCCCTGGAGACCGTTGCCGCCAACACCCGCCTGGCCATGTCCGGTGGAGCGGCCTACCTTCGCGACACGGTGCCGTCGAACACCCCGACCGAGTTGGCCGGGCCGATCGCGACCCTGGCCACACAACTGCAGGATGCGGCTCAGCACTTCTTCATCGGGCAGACCAGCAGCGACCCCGAGCAGGCCGCACGCCTGAACGCCGCGGGGGAGACGACGAAGATGATCGCCGGACTCTGCGAGTGAGCGGTGATCGGATGCGGTCGGTGATCGTCGCGGCCGCAGCGGGCTTGATCCTCACGGCCGCACCGGCGACGGCTGATCCTGCATCGGCCGACCCGGCGCCGACGGACCCGACGCTCGTCGTTCCGGCGCCGCAGATCCCGGTCGCAGCGCCGCCGGGGTCTTCCCCGGATCCGCTGGCTCCGATCGCCCTGCTGATGCCGCAGAACTTCGGGATGCCGACCGGGGACGAGCCCTCCCCGTATGCGCTGGGCGAGAACGCCCCGAGCCCGTTCGCCCGCATCGACGCCTTTCAGGGAACCCACGCGCTGCTGCACAGCGCGTTCGGACGATTGCCCGGTGAGCAACTGGGCCATCCGCTACCGGGGACTGCGCCGCCGCCGGGGACCGCTCTCCCGCCCGGATTGGCGCAATACGTACCGGCTCCCCCGCCGGCTGATCCGCTGCTCCTCGGAGTACCCGTCCCGAACTGACGGCCCGGCGCTACGGTATGGGGCAACCGGCGAGACCACTACTGACGGCGGAGGGCAGCATGACGACGGGTCGGATGGCCGCGATCGCCGCCGCTTCGGCCGCATTGGTCTATGCGGCCCCGGCACAGGCCGCACCCGACCAACCGGCACCACCACCTCCTCCCCCGACAACGGGAAACGAGTTCATTCCGCCGCCGTCCGGCATCGGAAATGTGCTGGCGCAGAGCGGAGACCAGCCGGGCGGGCTGCTGGGGTTGCCGGATCTGTCCGCCTACGGCCCCAACCTGCTGTTGGGCCAGAATCCGGAGCCGACAGCCGCTGGAGCCCCGGCGGGCGCACCCGCCATCCCCAATCTCAGCGCGTTCAATCCGGCCTATCTGCTGATCCAGAATCAGGTGCCGGCCGCCCCCGGCGAGGGCATAGCCGCACCGGGCTTGGCCCCCGACCGGGATATTCCCGGCACCGGCCGGATCGACTTCCTGCGCCGTGTCTACGAGATGTACCAGGCCGGCGGGCTCAAAGGATCGCTGCTGGGCCAGCAGTCACCGGAGGAGTTCGCCGAGGATGCCCTCGCGCCCCCGCCGCCGTCCGGTTGAGCCGGCCGTTGGCGTCGGGCTACCTCGGCTTGGCCTGAAACTTCGATAGGTTCATCGAGTGCGAGTCGACGATGGCGCCGAGGAACGAGGCGGCGGAGGAGCGAGCAGTCCAGCCCCGCGAGTCGACGATGGCGCCGAGGAACGAGGCGGCGGAGGAGCGAAGAAGTCGCTCCTGCGCGTCGATGGCCGCGAGATCACCGTATCGGGCAACCTGCTGGCTCCGCTGACCCGTCGCACCACCGACATCGTCCGACTCGCGCTGGCGACGCTGTTCCTGGGGATCGTCGTCTTCAGCTCGCTGATCACCCGCAGCGACTGGGTCGGTCTGGAGAAGTCGATCTCACGCATCGTCGGGGTACTCACCCCGGCCCAGTCCAACATCGTCTACCTGGTCTACGGCATCCTGATCGTCGCGCTGCCGTTCGTGATTTTCATCGGCCTGATCGCCGGCCGGCAGTGGAAGTTGTTGGGCGCCTACGCCGCTGCGGGTTTCATAGCGGTGCTGTCGTTGTCGATCACCGGACAGGGCATCACCGCCCCGCGCTGGCACTTCGACCTGTCCGACCGGTTGTCGACGACGTTGTCGCAGTTCCTCGACGATCCGCGCTGGATCGCCTTGCTGGCCGCGGTGTTGACGGTGTCCGGCCCTTGGCTGCCCGCGCGCTGGCGGCGCTGGTGGTGGGCGTTGCTGCTGGCCTTCGTGCCGATTCACCTGGTGGTCAGCGCCGTGGTGCCGGCCCGTTCGCTGCTCGGCCTGGCGGTGGGCTGGTTCGTGGGCGCTCTGGTGGTGCTGGTGGTCGGCACCCCGGCACTGGAGGTGCCCCTCGACGGGGCGGTGCGCGCACTGGCCCGCCGCGGCTTCGTCACCGATGCCCTGACGGTGCTGCGTCCCGGCGGACGCGGCCCGTTGGAATTGTCGGCGACCGACTCCTCGGGTCGCGATGCCATCGTCGAACTGTACGGTCCCAACCAGCGCAGCGGCGGGGCGCTGCGGCAGTTCTGGCGCTGGCTGGTGTTGCGGGACAAGGAAACCGCCCCGCTGCAGATGTCGCTGCACCGCGCAGTGGAGCACCGCGCTCTGATGACCATCGCCGTCGGCGACCTCCATATCGCCAACACCAGCACCCTGGCCCTGGCCGGCCTGGATCGGGGTTGGACGGTGTTCGCCCACACGCCCCCGCGCGGGACGCTGATGAGCCATCTCAGCGACGAGGAGTCGGCTGCGGCGGTGTGGAATGCACTGGGGGTGCTGCACAGCCACCAGATCGCCCACGGTGACCTGCGATCCTCCGAGATCAGCGTCGATGGTGACACCGGGTTGTTCGGCGGCTTCGGCGGTTCGGAATACGGCTCCCCCGACGAGCAACTGCAATCCGACGTCGCCCAACTGCTGGCCACGACGACGGACCGATTCGGTGCCAAGGCCGCGGTCAAGGCCGCGATCGGAGCCTTGGGCGCCGACACCGTGCTGGACGCCTCGCGTCGGCTGACCCGGTCGGCGATGCCGGCCCGGATCAACCGGAGCCTGACCGACCCCAAGACGGTCCTCGCGGCGGCCCGCGACGAGGTCAAACTGCAGACCGGAGCGGATCAGATCCAAACCGAGACCATCACCCGATTCACCCGCAAGCAGATCATCCAACTGGTGCTGCTGGTGGCTCTGGTCTACGTCGCCTACCCGTTCATCAGCACAGTGCCGGCGTTCTTTTCCGAACTGCGTCATGCCAACTGGTGGTGGGCGCTGCTCGGGTTGGCGGTCTCGGCGATGACCTATGTGGGGGCGGCCGCCGGGCTGTGGGCTTGCGCGGGGGAGGTGGTCTCCTTCCGCCACCTGTTGATCATGCAGTTCGCCAACACGTTCGCGGCCACCACCACCCCGGCCGGGGTGGGGGGCCTGGCGCTGAGCACCCGGTTCCTCCAGAAGGCGGGCCTGGGCACGGTGCGCGCCACCGCTGCCGTGGCGGTGCAGCAGGCCGTGCAGGTGATCACCCATGTCGCCCTGCTGATCTTCTTCTCCGTCGCGGCGGGCGCCTCGGCGGACCTGTCGCACTTCGTCCCCAAACTCACCCTGCTCTACCTGATCGGCGGGTTGGCACTCGGGGCGATCGGGGCGTTCCTGTTCGTGCCCAAGCTGCGGCACTGGCTGGAGACCGCGGTGCGGCCGAAGATCAACGAGGTCGGCGGCGATCTGGTCGAATTGGTACGCGAGCCCAAGCGCTTCGCGATCATCGTATTGGGTTGCGCGGCAACGACTCTGGGGATGGCCCTGACGCTGTGGTGCAGTATCGAGGCCTTCGGCGGAGGCACCACGTTCGTCACCGTCACCGTGGTCACCATGGTCGGCGGGACGCTGGCGTCGGCCGCTCCTACCCCGGGCGGTGTCGGCGCGGTGGAGGCGGCTCTCATCGGTGGGCTCGCGGCCTTCGGCGTCCCGACCGCCGTCGCGGTGCCCTCGGTGCTGCTCTACCGGGTGCTGACGGTGTGGCTGCCGGTCTTCGCGGGCTGGCCGATCATGCGCTGGCTCACCAGCAAGGACATGATCTAGGGAAGGAACTCATCATGGACCCCTCGACATCGTGGCACGATCTGCGCGGACACGTCGCCCTGGTGACCGGCGGCAACAGCGGCATCGGCAAGGGCATCGCCCGCGGACTGCACAACGCCGGCGCGGCAGTGGCGATCTGGGGCACCAACACCGACCGGAACGCCGACACGGTGGCCGAACTTTCCGCTACCGGGGCGCCGGTCGCAGCATTCACCGTCGACGTCAGCGATGAGGAGGCGGTGGCGGCTGGGACCGCCGCCACGTTGGAGCGGTTCGGCCAGATCGATTCCTGCTTCGCCAACGCCGGGGTGCCCGGGCGGCCCGCGCCGATCGACGCCATGACCACCGAGGAGTGGCGGCGGGTGATGTCGGTCAACCTCGATGGGCAGTTCTTCACCGTGCGCGCGGTCACCGCACACATGAAGTCCCGCGCGACGGGGTCGATCGTCTTCACCAGCAGTGTCTCGATGAGCGACGGTCTGCCGTTCTCGGTCCACTACGCCGCCGCCAAGGCCGGATTGGCCGCGATGGCACGCGGTCTGGCCGTCGAACTGGCCCGCGACGGCATCCGGGTCAACGCGATCGTGCCGGGCTGGACCAAAGCCGCGATGACCGAGGACCTGCTGGAATCTGCTGCGGCCCAGGCCAAGATCCTGCCGAGAGTTCCGCTGCGTCGATGGGGAACTCCGCAGGATTTCGAGGCCCTGGCGGTGTGGCTGGCGGGGCCGGGTTCAGGGTATGTCACCGGCCAGACCGTAGTGCTCGACGGGGGCTACACCGTCTTCTGACGACTGCCGGGCTCCACCCGGCCCGAGATTCCCGGCGTAAGAAGTGGGCCCCTTCCTTTCCGGAAGGGGCCCACTTCTTTGAAGTGCGGGCGGAGGGACTCGAACCCTCAAGCTCTTTCGAGCACCGGCACCTAAAGCCGGCACGGTTGCCAGTTTCGTCACGCCCGCAAGCCCGCTGATCGTATCTCTTGAGCCAGTCGGAACTGTCAGTACAGCCCGCTACGTTGGCCGCAACAGTGATGGGGAGCGTATGCGGTCCACCGCGGCACTCGATCATCTCGGCATCCCGTGGACCCGACCGACGAAACGAATGGTCGCGGTGTACCGGAAGGCCGCCACCGCACGCCTGGATGGGTTTGTGGGGGTCAAATGTTGACGGCGATTCGCCGGCACCCCGCGCGGTACCGTCGTACGGTGACCGTTTCCCGTCGCCGTCGCTTCGGGCTCATCCTCGGAGCGATCCTCGCAGCCGCGGCCTGCCTCGCTCTGGGCTGGTGGCAGTGGACCCGGTTCGAGTCCAATTCGGGGACCTTCCAGAACCTTGGGTACGCCGTGCAGTGGCCGATGTTCGCGGCGTTCTGTATCTACGCCTACCGCAAGTTCATCCGGTACGAACAGTCCCCGCCCGAACCCGCCACCGACCCCGACGAGATCACCGAGATCCCCGCGGGGCTGCTGCCCGAACGCCCGTCCGCCCCGCACGAGGCGCAGGACGCCACCATGCGCGAATACAATGCCTATCTGGCCCAGCTGGCCGAGAAGGACCGCGCCGACCAGGACAGGACACCCCGATGAACTCCGAGGCCCAGCCGATGGTGCCGATCGAGAAGATCCGCTCGGCGCTCACCGGCTACCGCGTGCTGGCCTGGACCACGGGCATCTGGCTGATCGCCCTGTGCTACGAGATGGTGCTCAAGTACATCGTCAAGGTCGACAACCCGCCGAACTGGATCGGTGTTGTGCACGGCTGGGTGTACTTCATCTATCTGCTGTTCACCGCCAACCTCGCGGTGAAGGTGCGCTGGCCGATCGCCAAGACCATCGGGGTGCTGCTCGCCGGCACCATCCCACTTCTGGGCATCATCGTCGAGCAGGTGCAGACCCGCGAGATCAAAGAGCGGTTCAACCTCTAGCCAACTCCCGCAGCGCCGGCACCACCAGCCCCAGCGCCCGTCCTCGGTGTGAGACCGCGTCCTTCTCCGCCGGGCTCAACTGCGCGGCGCTACGGCTGCCGCCCTCCGGAATGAACACCGGGTCATACCCGAAGCCGCTCTCCCCCAACGGTTCTCGCGCGATCATCCCGGGCCACTCCCCGCGCACCACGACCTCTTCGGATCCGGTGACCAGCGCACACACGGACACGAACGCCGCGCCGCGCCGTTCGTCGGGCACGTCGCCCAACTGGGCCAGCAGCAATCGGTAGTTGGCGACGTCCTTGCCGGAGTCACGCACGCCGGCCCAGCGCGCCGACAGCACCCCGGGCATCCCGTTGAGCGCGTCGACCGCGATCCCCGAGTCGTCGGCGAGCGTCGGAATGCCGGTGGCGGCGAAGCCGTCGCGCGCCTTGGCGATCGCATTCTCCTCGAAGGTGGCGCCGGTCTCCGGCGCCTCCTCGTAGGGCGGCACGTCGTCGAGGGACAGCAGTTCCAGGCCGGTGATGCCGGCACCGTCGAGCACCCGGTGCAGTTCGGCCAGCTTCTTGCGGTTGCGGCTGGCGACCAGCAGTTGTTTCAGGGCGCCACTCCTCCTCGTCGCTGCGCTCCGCATCGTCGCCGGCGCGGCGAGCTCACTTACGACCCGAACGCCTTCTTCGCCGGGGCCGCCTCGGGCAGTTCCCCGGGATAGGGCAGCGCCAGCGCCTCGCGCTGGGCGGCGAACAGCGTCTCGCACGCCGCCAGCGCGGCGTCGAGCATCTTGTCCAGCGTCGAGCGCGGGAACGTCGCCCCCTCCCCGGTGCCCTGGATCTCCACCAGGGTGCCGGTGTCGGTGGCGACGACGTTCATGTCCACCTCGGCGCGCGAGTCCTCCTCGTAGGGCAGGTCGACGCGCACCCGGCCGTCGACCACCCCGACGCTGATGGCGGCGATCGCGCACGACAGCGGCTTGGGGTCGGTCAGCTTGCCGGCGGCGGCCAGGTAGGTGACGGCGTCCGACAGCGCCACGTAGGCGCCGGTGATGGCGGCGGTGCGGGTGCCGCCGTCGGCCTGCAGCACATCGCAGTCGATCGCGATGGTGTTCTCGCCCAACGCCGCCAGGTCGATGCACGCCCGCAGCGAGCGGCCGACCAGACGGCTGATCTCCTGGGTGCGCCCGCCGACCCGGCCCTTGACCGACTCGCGGTCCGAACGGGTGTGGGTGGCCGAGGGCAGCATCGCGTACTCGGCGGTCAGCCAGCCCAGCCCGGAACCCTTGCGCCAGCGCGGCACACCCTCGTTGACGCTCGCGGTGCACATCACCCGGGTCTCGCCGAACTCGACGAGCACCGAGCCGGCCGGGTGCGAGGTGAAGCCGCGGGTGATCACCACCGGGCGCAGTTCGTCGTCGCGGCGGCCGTCCTGTCGTGAGGTCACGCGCCAAACACTAACGGGTCACTACTGCTTGGCGAGCTGCATACTCAGGCCGAGCTTGCCGTTGTCCATCGACGCCACGGTGATGGTCACCCCGCGTGTCTCACCGGCCATCTCCACCGCGCAGGTGACCGCGGCACCGAGGTCGGGCGCCAGGTCGCTGGGGCAGTTCACCGCGTCCGGCGCCGTGCCCGTCTGGGACGCGATCTCGGAGCTGATCATTTGTTGCAGCTCGGCAGCGCTGACGGACGCCGAGGCGATCCCGGCGCCGGCGCTGAGTGCGAGCACGGATCCTGCGACCAGAACGAGGATTTTCTTCATCGCGCCGAAACTACACGTGTTGATCGCCGTGGCCTGCCGCGCACCCGGTGGCCGGTCAACCATCGGCCCGCGCGATCTCGATCGTCTCGCCGGCCACCACGGCATGCACCGGCCCGTCGAACTCGGCCTTGGCCTCGCTGATGACGTCCTCGCGGGACGTCCAGGGCGGAATGTGGGTGAGCAGCAGCCGTCCCACCCCGGCCCGCTTGGCCACCTGGCCCGCCTCGGCACCCGAGAGGTGCAGGTGCTTGGGCCGCTCGGGGGCGTCGGTCCAGGACGCCTCGCACAGGAAAGCATCTGCACCACTGGCCAACTCGGCCAGCGATTCACACATCCCGGTGTCCCCGCTGTAGACCAGCGTCGTCCCCGAGGGATCGGTGATGCGCAGGCCGTAGGACTCGGTGGGGTGGGTGACCAACCGTGGCAGCACCGACAGCGCCCCGATCCGGATGGCCTGCCCGTCCTCCCACTCGTGCACCTCGAAGATGTCGGCGAAGTCGTCGAGGTCACCGCCCAGCGGCGAGGAGGCCGCGGCCAGTCGGGTCCAGGTATCGCTGGGGCCGTACATCAGCCCGCGTTCGGTGGCCGGGGTGGGGTGGTAGCGCCGCCACACGAACAGCCCTGGCAGGTCCAGGCAGTGATCGGCGTGCAGGTGCGACAGCAGCACCGACACCTCGTTGGGGTCGGCGTAGCGCTGCAGCGCTCCGAGCACTCCCCCGCCGAAGTCGATGACCAGCGGTGGCGTGTCCGGGGCGGTCAGCAGATAGCCCGATGCCGGCGAATCCGGACCCACGACACTGCCGGAGCAGCCCAGGACCGTGATGCGCACACCACAAGCTTGCCACGTGACGGGTGGGGTAAATGGTGCTTTTCGTGGCTCCGGCGAGGGGGACCTCCCAACGGGGACCTCTCAACGGGGCGTACGACGGGGCGCGTGGACGCCCGTCACCACCGGCCCGAGGAACCGGGCCGCCAGGGCGGTGAACGCCTCGGGGTCGCCGGTGGCCTCGAACACCCGCGTGGGCGGGAGCGGCTCATCGGGGTGGGGCCGCAGCAGATCCTGCTCGGTCAGCACTTTCAGCAGATCCTTCGCGGTCTCCTCCGCGCTGGACACCAGTGTCACCGAGTCGCCCATCACCAGCTGGATCACCCCGGACAGCAGCGGGTAGTGCGTGCAGCCCAGTACCAGGGTGTCCACCTCGGCGCGCTGCAGCGGCTCCAGGTAGCCCTCGGCCAGTCCGAGCACCTGGCGCCCGCTGGTCACCCCGCGCTCGACGAAGTCGACGAACCGCGGGCACTCCACGGCGGTGACCTCGACGTCGGCAGCCGCCCGGAAGGCGTCCTGATAGGCGCCGGAGGCGATGGTCGCGGTCGTTCCGATCACGCCGACGCGGCCCGACCGGGTGCTGGCCACCGCCCGCCGCACGGCGGGCAGGATCACCTCGACGACGGGCAGGTCGTAGCGTTCGCGGGCGTCGGGCAGGCAGGCCGCCGACGCGGTGTTGCAGGCGATCACCAGCGCCTTGACCCCCCGGCCCACCAGGTCGTCGCCGATGGCCAGGGCATGGGTGCGCACCTCGGCCAGGCTCAGCGGCCCGTAGGGTCCGTTCGCGGTGTCGCCGACGTAGATGACGTCCTCGTCGGGCAACTGGTCGATGATCGAGCGCGCGACCGTCAGCCCGCCCACCCCGGAGTCGAAGATCCCGATGGGCGCGAACTTTTCGTTCACGTCAGCGATCCGGGCGGCGGCGGTGCGGCCTTGCGACGCGCGCGGGCCTCCCGTTCCGGGCGGGACAGCCAGTATGCCGCGAGCACCCCGGCGACCGCCCCGGAGAGATGGCCCTGCCAGGACACTCCGCCGCAACCGCTGAGCGCCGGGACCGCGCCCCAGAGGATGCCGCCGTACACGAACAGCACCACCAGGCTGATCCCGATCTGCCACAAATGCCGGGTCAGCCAGCCGAACACCAGCAGGAACCCCAGCCAGCCGAAAATCAGCCCGGAGGCGCCGATGTGATTGGTCTCCAACGGACAGCCGTCGATGTTGCCCAGCAGCCAGGTGCCGATCCCGCCGACGATCCAGATGATCGCCGTGGCCCAGACGAACCGGCCCATCCCGGCCAGGGTCACCAGAAAGCCCAGCACCAGGGCGGGCACGGTGTTGGCCAGCAGGTGTCCCCAGTTCGCGTGCAGTAGCGGTGCGAAGAGGATCCCCTTGAGCCCGTCAGTTTCCAGTGGCCGGATTCCGTTGCGGTCCAACGCATGTCCAGTGAGCTGGTCGACGATCTCGATGACGTAGAGCAGGGCGACGAAGGTCAGGATCGTCGCTCCGCCGACCTTCCACGCCGGCACCTTCGTGGGCGGGGTTTCGGCCATACCCACAGGCTACCGGCCGCCGGGTCGGCGCGAGGGTGCGCAAACCGTGCCCCTCGCGCGCCGTGCCAGGGCGCCGCCGCCCGCGCTCGACGCCCTCACCCGAGCGCCCCGGGCAGCATCTCCCGGTAGGTCGGCACCCCCGCAACCGAGTCGGCCGCCAGCACCCCGGCGAGCACGGCGCGGGCCAGCACCCGCGCCGCCGCCGTGCCCACCGCCGTCACCAGTGCCGTCTCCGGCGACATCGCGTCCGGGGTGTCGGGGTTCGGCGGCACCTGGACCGCCCCGGTGGCCAGGACGAACACCGTGTCACCGTCCAGTGGGGTGTGCGCCGGGCGGATCGCCAGTGCCAGACCGTCCTGCGCGGCGACGGCCACCCGGTGACATCCGGCCTTGCTCAGCACGGCGTCGGTGGCGACGACGGCGATGGTCGTGTTCAGCGGGCTGGTGTCACGGTGGCGGGCGGCGTAGGCGGCGACCTGCGCGGCAGGCGGCGGCCGTAGCACGAAATGACTCGCCAGTTCGGCCATCCACGGCAGGCCGGTGGCCGGGTCGACCACCTCCCCCGCGGAATTGACCACCACGATCGCCCCGACCGTCACCCCGTTGTCCAGCGTGGTCGAGGCCGTCCCGACCCCGCCCTTGAGCACCCCGGCCCGCGCCCCGACGCCGGCCCCCACGCTGCCCACAGCAACGTCCCGCGCAGCCGAATCGACCGCCGCGTGACCGAACTGCTCGTCGGGGCGGCTCGACCACGCCCCGACCGGTAGGTCGAAGATCACCGCGGCCGGAACGATCGGCACCGTCCCGCCGGTCATCTGCACACCGCGGCCGCGGTCCTCCAGCCACCTCATCACCCCGTCGGCCGCGCCCAGCCCGTAGGCGCTGCCCCCGGTCAGCACGACGGCGTCGACGTGCCGGACGCTGTTGGACGGATGCAGAAGTTCGGTCTCCCGGCTGCCGGGTGCACCGCCGCGGACGTCCACCGCCCCCACCGTCCCGGGCGGGGCGAGAACAACCGTTGTGCCGCAGGCCCATCCGCGTCCCGGCTCGTCGGCCGAGCCCACCGTCGCGTCCGGATCCCGGCGGTGGTGGTGGCCGACGAGAATCCCGGCGACGTCGGTGATCGAGCCGAACCCGGTTGCCGAGCGTCCGGTCACCGGATCGGTTTGCCCATCAGGCCGAGCACCAGAAACTCCTGCAGCACCGTCAGCCACTGGTAAACCTCCTGATGGGCGGCCATCGGGTGGCCGGCGGGCAGTCGGTCCGGACCGTCGGGGCCGATGTCGAGGATGGTGCCCAGTGCCAACCGGATGTCGTTGACCGCCGCGATCCAGGCGTTGGCGTCGTCCTCGGTCAACTCGACCGGACCGCCGCCGGCCGGCAGGGTGTCGATGAGCCGTTGCGCGGCAGCGATTTTCGCGTCGATGATCTGTGGCTCGTGCAGGCTGCGCAGCGCGCCGTTGGCGGTGGCCTCGTCACCGCGGGACTCCTTGACGAAGTCGGGCAGCAGGCGGCGCATCGACCCTTCCCGGGGCGGTTGTGGGTTGCCGGTGCGGATGCCGGTGAGCGCCTCCAGGGGATCCGAGGGCGCCCCGGACTGCCGGTCGTCGAGCATCTCCTGCACCGAGGTCGCCATGTTCTTCAGCAACGCTGCCTCGTGCGGATCGAGCGCCGAGACGAATCGTGGACCGTCGACGGCGACGACCCGCCTCCATTTGCGCACCCGATGGCCCGTTCAGCGATCCTGTTGCATGGTGGCCCACAGACCGGCGGCGTGGAGTTTGGTCACGTCCACCTCCATGGCCTCCCGGCTGCCGGCCGAGACCACCGCTTTGCCTTCGTTGTGCACCTGCATCATGAGTTTGGTGGCGTGCGGTTCGCTGTAGCCGAACAATTTCTGGAAGACGTACGTCACGTAGTTCATCAGGTTGACCGGATCGTCCCACACGATGGTCACCCAGGGTGCGTCAATGGCTTCGAGGATGTCGGTCTCGCGGACCCCACTGGTACCCGGCCGGGTCGGTGCTGCGGAGGCGCCCATGCGAACAAGGATAGCGAGCGCCGGCAAATCCCACTCGTGCTGTTTTCACCCGTTACGGTTGGGCGGTGACGGACCTGGGGTCGCCGGCTCTGCTGACCGACAAGTACGAGCTGACCATGCTCGCGGCCGCCCTGCGGGACGGCTCTGCCGGCCGCCGGACCACCTTCGAGACCTTCGCCCGTCGGCTGCCCGACGGCCGCCGGTACGGGGTTGTCGCGGGCACCGGCCGCTTCCTGGAAGCGTTGAGCGACTTCGTTTTCGACGACGCCGCACTGGCGACGGTGGCGGGGTTCCTCGACGACGCGACCCTGGACTTCCTGCGCGGGTTCCGGTTCAGCGGGGATATCGACGGCTACGCCGAAGGGGAGTTGTACTTCCCCGGCTCGCCGGTGCTGTCGGTCACCGGGACCTTCGCCGAGTGCGTGCTGCTGGAGACCCTGGCCCTGTCGATCTTCAACCACGACACCGCGGTGGCCTCGGCGGCCGCCCGGATGGTCAGCGTCGCCGCCGGCCGGCCGCTGATCGAGATGGGTTCGCGTCGCACCCACGAGCAGGCCGCGGTGGCCGCCGCGCGGGCTGCCTACATCGCCGGATTCACCGGCACCTCCAATCTGGCGGCACACCACCGCTTCGGCATTCCCGCGCTGGGCACCTCCGCGCACGCGTTCACGATGCTGCACACCCAGGCCGGCGACGACACCGACGACTGGGAGCGGGCTGCCTTCCGCGCACAGGTCGACGCGTTAGGGGTCTCGACGACCTTGCTGGTGGACACCTACGACGTGACGCGCGGGGTGGCCAATGCGATCGCGGCGGCGGGCACCGGCCTCGGGGCGGTGCGCATCGACTCCGGCGACCTCGGGGTGCTGGCCCGCCAGACCCGCGACCACCTCGACGCCCTGGGAGCCACCCACACCCGGATCGTGGTGTCCGGCGATCTGGACGAGTACTCCATCGCCGCGCTGCGCGCTGAGCCCGTCGACACCTACGGCGTGGGCACCTCGGTGGTCACCGGGTCGGGCGCACCGACGGCGAGCATGGTCTACAAACTGGTGGAGGTCGACGGCATACCCGTGCAGAAACGCAGTTCGCACAAGGGATCTCCGGGTGGCCGCAAGGCCGCCCTGCGGGTGGCCAAGCCGTCCGGGACGGTGACCGAGGAACTCCTGCATCCGGCCGGGCAACGCCCCGAGGTCACCGAGTCACACCGGGTGCTGACCGTGCCCCTGGTGCGGGACGGGACGATTCTGGCCGCGACGGATCTGGACGCGGCCCGGGGTCGGGTCGCCGAGGGTCTGCACAGCCTGCCGTGGGAGGGCCTGGCCCTCTCGCACGGCGAACCGGCCATCCCGACCCGGGTGGTGCCGCTGCGGTGAGCGACGCGGACTCACCGCCCGTCGCCGACCTGCTGGCCCGCGCGGTCGACGCCCTGGGCGGCGCCCGGCGCGACGGACAACTGCAGATGACCGAGGCGGTGGCCCGCGCCTTCGACACCGGCGAACACCTCGCAGTGCAGGCCGGCACCGGCACCGGCAAGTCCCTGGCCTACCTGGTGCCGGCAATCGCCCGGGCCGTCGCCGACGACGCCCCGGTGGTGGTGTCCACCGCGACCATCGCCCTGCAGCGCCAACTCGTCGACCGCGACCTGCCGAGGGTGGTCGATGCACTGGCCGGCGCACTGCCCCGCCGGCCCACCTTCGCCCTGCTCAAGGGCCGGCGAAACTATCTGTGCCTCAACAAGATCCACACCAGCCCCGATGAGGACGCGGCGGACCCCGGCCAGGAGGAACTGTTCAATCCGGCGGCGGTCAGCGCGCTGGGACGCGATGTCGCGCGGCTGACGGCGTGGGCCTCGGACACCGAGAGCGGAGACCGCGACGATCTTCGGCCCGGCGTATCGGAGCGGTCCTGGGCGCAGGTCAGCGTCTCGGCCCGGGAATGCCTCGGCGCCGCCCGCTGTCCGTACGCCGTCGACTGCTTCGCCGAGAAGGCGCGCGCCGCGGCCGCCGACGCCGACATCGTCGTCACCAACCACGCACTGTTGGCCATCGACGCGATCGCCGAGGCAGCGGTGCTGCCCGAGCACGACGTCCTGGTCGTCGACGAAGCCCACGAACTCACCGATCGGGTCACCTCGGTGGCCACCGCCGAACTCGCCCCCGGCCCCCTGAGCGTCGCGGTGCGCCGGGCCGGGCGACTGATCGGCCCGGAACTGTCCCAGCGCCTGGAGGCCTCGGTCGCCACGTTCGCCTCGGCCATCCATGACGCGCAACCGGGCCGGATCGACCATCTCGACGACGAACTGGCCGTCTACCTGACCGCATTGCGCGATTCGGCGGCCGCCGCACGGTCGTCCATCGATCCCAAACCGGCCGATCCGAAGGCCGCCGCAGCCCGTGCCGAGACCATCGCCGCGCTGAGCGAGATCGCCGACACCGCCGCCCGGGTCCTCGAGTCGTTCACCCCGGTGATCGCCGATCGCACCGACGTGGTGTGGCTCGACCACGAAGAACGGGCGGGCACGACGAACCCCGTGCTGCGGGTGGCGCCGCTGACGGTCGGCGCGCTACTGACCGAAAGGGTGTTCGGCACCGCAACGGTGGTGCTGACCTCGGCAACGCTGACCGTCGGCGGGTCGTTCGACGCGATGGCCGACGCGTGGGGGTTGACCGAGGCAACGAGGTGGCGGGGCCTGGACGTCGGCTCGCCGTTCGACCACGCCAAAGCCGGAATCCTTTACATCGCCGCGCATCTGCCGCCGCCGGGCCGCGACGGCGCCGGAGCCGAGTCCCAGCACGAGGAGATCGCCGGCCTCATGGAGGCCTCCGGCGGGCGCACGCTCGGGCTGTTCTCCTCCATGCGGGCGGCCCGGGCCGCCGCCGAGGCCATGCGGGAGCGATTGGACACCCCGGTGCTGTGTCAGGGCGACGACGCCACCGCCGCGCTGATCGAGCGGTTCGCCGCCGACCCGACGACGTCGTTGTTCGGCACGCTGTCGCTGTGGCAGGGCGTCGACGTCCCCGGGCCGTCGTGCTCGCTGGTGATCATCGACCGCATCCCGTTTCCCCGCCCGGACGATCCGCTGCTCACCGCCCGACAGCGTGCCGTGGCCGCCCGCGGCGGCAACGGGTTCATGGCGGTGGCGGCCAGCCATGCGGCATTGTTGCTCGCCCAGGGCGCCGGACGGCTGCTGCGCCGCGCGGACGACCGAGGCGTGGTCGCGGTGCTGGACTCGCGGATGGCCACCGCGCGCTACGGCGGCTATCTGCGCGCCTCGCTGCCGCCGTTCTGGCCGACCACCGACGCCACCCTGGTCAGGGCGGCGTTGCGGCGGCTGCGCCCAGCCGATGCGGGCTGAGCCCCACCTTGCCGCGGCGAACTATTGTGGTCACATGCGCCGGTCCCGATCGCTGTCCCGTCTACTCGTCGCGATCAGTACCGTCGCGCTGGTAGCCGGCTGCGGCACGGCCGTGTCGGGCCGGGCCGTCTCGGTCTTCGAGGATCCGTTCAAGGTCGGCGGACTCGAGGCCAGCGACGGCCCGACCGGACTGCGCGCGAACCCCAAACCGGAGTCCCGCGAGGTGACCGGCACCGACGGCGGCGCGGTCGACAGCCTGGCCGGGCAGTCGGTCAGCGATCTCGAGGAGTTCTGGAGGTTCGCCTACCCCGACACCTTCGACGGGGAACTGACACCGGTGAGCGCGCTGTACTCCTGGGACTCCAACGACTACGACGGGGAGTTCTGCGACGAGATCACCGAGGGACTCGTCAATGCCGGCTTCTGCGAGCAGGACAACAGTATCGGCTGGGACCGCACGGTGCTGATGCCGTCGCTGCGAAAAGCCTACGGCGATATGGCCATCACCATGGTGCTGGCGCACGAGTACGGCCACGCACTGCAGAAGCAGGCGACGCTGAATCCCCGGGGTGTGCCGACCCTGGTGGCCGAGCAGCAGGCCGACTGCCTGGCCGGGGCGTACATGCGCTGGGTCGCCGAGGGTAAATCCCCGCGCTTCACCCTCAGCACCGGCGAGGGATTGAACAACCTTCTGGCCGCCATGATCTCCTTCCGCGATCCACTGCTCAGCGAGAACGACTACTACAACTCCGGCGATGAGCACGGCTCGGCGTTCGAGCGGATCTCGGCGTTCCAGTTCGGTTTCACCGACGGCGCCGCGGCCTGCGCCACGATCACCCTCAAGGAGATCAAGGAGCGCCGCGGCGATCTGCCGGTCGAGTTGCCGACGCGACCAGACCGGGGAACTGCCCGTCACCGAGGACTCGGTCAAGGCCCTCGTCGACGCGCTGAACCTGATGTTCGACCCCAAGCAGCCGCCCGCGCTGAGCTTCGACGCCGCCGCGGCCTCGACGTGCCCCGACGCCAGGCCCAGCCCGCCGGCGTCGTACTGCCCGGCGTCGAACACCATCACCGTGGACCTTCCGGCGCTGCAGGCGATCGGCGATCCGAGCGAGGGCTTTGACGGCCCGCCACTGCAGGGCGACAACACCGCCTATTCGGCGCTGACGTCGCGCTACATGATGGCTCTGCAGCACCAGCACGGCGGCCTGGCCCTGGACACCGCCGAGACCGGTCTGCGCACCGCCTGCCTGACCGGAGTGGCCACCACCAAGCTGTCGAAGAAGGTCACCACACCGGACGGCGACACCGTCGCGCTCACTGCCGGGGACATCGACGAGGCGGTGTCGGGTCTGCTGACCAACGGACTGGCGGCCGGCGACGTCAACGGCGAGTCGGTGCCGGCCGGGTTCTCCCGCATCGACGCCTTCCGGGTCGGGGTGCTCGGCGACGAGGAGCGCTGCTACAAACGCTTCCCCTGACCGGGGCCGCTACACCGCTTTGGTGGCCCCGTACCAGGACAGGATCGCGTCGCCGGCGTCGTCGGATTTGGTCAGGATCGCATAGGACCGAATGAACGACTCGCCCACGCAGCCGTCGATCTTGATGCGGAACCCGGTGATGGACACCCATGGCGCGGCCGACTCGAATCTCTTCTTCGTCACCGGGACGGTGTTGATGATGCCGGGTTTGAGGCCCACCGTGATGCCACCGGCGAAATTGGCGCCGATACTGGGCAGCAAGCCGTCGACCGGCAGATCGGTGAAATCGAGGCCGAGGATGCCGATCGACGGGTTGATCCCCGCGGTCCCGGTCATCGCGACGCCGTTGGACGTGCTCATGTCGATGCCGCAGCCGATCTGGTAGCCGACCTCGAACACCCCGGCGGGGGTGTCGCCGTCCCCGCTGAGCTCCCCGTTGAAGACACCGCCCACCTCGTACTCGCGCGTCGAGATGGCGGTGGTCAGCGGCGCCACCGGTCGTTGCATCTCATCCTTGGCCGACAGGGTCAGCGTCCAGCCGTCCGGTGAGGTGGTGGTGACCGGCGGACTGGACACCACTTTCCCGTCGTCCACCGGGGGCACACCGGGATCGGTCAACGCCACCGGAGCCACCCCGGCCTCCGCCGGCCCGGGCGGGGCGCCCGGAGCAGGAGTGCCCGGGGCGCCCGGGGCGGGGGCCGACGGCACTCCGGGAGCGGGCGGTTCGGGATTCGCGCCTGCCGGCACCGCCGTCGCCAGCAACGCGCTGACCACCGTGACCAACGCCGCACCACGCACAGTCATGAACTTCCGAACACCTCCCAGCGCAACCTACATGTGCGCATCAGGGGGTACGACGGCCTCCCCCGGCTCTGCCGAACCGGCCAGCCTCACCAGCCCCAGTTCAGCCGGCCCGGACAGCAGCCGATGACGCGGCAACACGCGCACGGTGTAGCCCATCGACCCGGCCCGCGGCAGCGGGATGGCGGCGGAGAAGATCTCCGCCCCGCCGTCCCCGGAACCGGTGTGGACCATCTCGGTGTAGCCGGGTTCGCGCAGGGTGTCCCCGGAGTTCACCCGTCCGAGCACGCCCTGCACCATCACCTCGTCGGGCCGCAACCCCGCCAGTGCGACGCTGGCGGTCAGGGTCAGTTCCGAACCGAGCAGCGGAATATCGGGCAGGCCCGCGCTGTCGACGTCGGTGATCGCCACGTGCGGCCACGCCTCGGTGACCCGCTGCCGGTAGGCAGCGAGTTCGCGGGCATGCCCGAACGGCAGCCCGTCGATGGCCTCGGCGGTCCGGCGCAACGACGCCGCGGCCGGAGCGTAGTACTGCTCGGTGTAGTCCCGGACCATCCGGGAGGCCAGCACCTTGGGCCCCAGCGACTGCAGGGTGTGCCGCACCATCTCCACCCAGCGCCCCGGAACCCCGTCGTCGTCACGGTCGTAGAATTTCGGCGCCACGGAGTTCGCCAGCAGGTCGTAGAGCGCGGCCGACTCCAGGTCGTCACGCCGTTCCTCGCTGACCACCTCCGCGCTGGGAATCTCCCAACCGTTCTCGCCGTCGAACCACTCGTCCCACCAGCCGTCGCGGATGGACAGGTTCAGCCCGCCGTTGAGCGCGCTCTTCATCCCGGAGGTTCCGCACGCCTCCAGCGGTCGCAACGGGTTGTTCAGCCAAACGTCGCAGCCCCAGTACAACAGCCGCGCCATCGACATGTCGTAGTCGGGCAGGAAGGCGATGCGGTGGCGCACGGCAGGGCGGTCGGCGAACCGGACGATCTGCTGGATCAGCGCCTTGCCGGCGTCGTCGGCGGGGTGCGACTTGCCGGCCACGATCAACTGGATGGGCCTGTTCTCGTCGAGGAGCAGGGCCTCCAACCGTTGCGGGTCCCGCAGCATCAGCGTCAGCCGCTTGTAGGTGGGGACCCGGCGGGCGAACCCGATCGTCAGCACACCCGGGTCGAACGCCGTTGCGATCCAGCCCAATTCGGCTTCGATCGCACCGCGCTCCAGCCACGATTTCCGTAGCCGCCGGCGCACGTCGTCCACCAGCTTCGCGCGCAGCTGGTTACGGATCCACCAGAGGTGGCCGCTGTCGACGTGGTGCAGTTCCTGCCACCTCGTCTGGTCGTCGACATCCCGATCGGAGAGTCGGCGGTCAAGTCCGAGGTCCATCCACTCCGGCGCCGCCCAGGTGGGTCCGTGCACCCCGTTGGTGATCGACCCGATCGGCACCTCGGGCGCGTCGAATCCCGCCCACAGGTCGTTGAACATCTCCCGGCTGACCCGGCCGTGCAACCGGGACACCCCGTTGGAGCGCTGCGCCAGCCGAAGTCCCATGTGGGCCATGTTGAATTTCGACGGATCGGGCTCGGCTCCGAAGGCCAGCACCCGTTCCACCGCGACCCCCGGCAGCAGACCGCCGTCGGTGTCACCGCCGAAGTAGCGCTGCACCATGTCGATCGGGAATCGGTCGATGCCGGCGGGCACCGGGGTGTGGGTGGTGAACAGCGTGCTGGACCGGACCAGGGCCAGCGCGGTGTCGAAGTCCAGACGGTCGGCCTGCATGTACTCGCGGACGCGTTCCAGGCCCAGGAATCCGGCGTGGCCCTCGTTCATGTGGAACACGTCCGGGTTGGGGATGCCCTCGATCGCGGTGTAGGCCCGGATCGCGCGAACCCCGCCGATACCGGCCAGCAGTTCCTGCTTGATCCGGTGGTCCTGGTCACCGCCGTACAGCCGGTCGGTGACGTGGCGCATGTCGTGATCGTTCTCCGGGACGTCGGAATCCAGGAGCAGCAACGGGATTCGGCCCACCTGGGCGACCCAGATCCGGGCCCGCAGCACCCGCGACTCCGGCATCGGCAGTTCGATGAGCACCGGCGAACCGTCGGCGGGCCGGGTCAGCAGACGCAGCGGCAGTCCGTGCGGGTCCAGCGCCGGATAGTTCTCGTGCTGCCAGCCGTCGGCGCTCAGCGACTGGCGGAAGTAGCCGGACCGGTAGTTCAGGCCGACGCCGATCAGCGGCAGGCCCAGATCGGAGGCGGCCTTGAGGTGGTCGCCGGCCAGGATGCCCAGGCCGCCGGAATAGATCGGCAGCACCTCGGCCACGCCGAACTCCATCGAGAAGTACCCGATGCCGGTCGGTAGCACCTGCTCGCCGCGCGCCTGAACCTCCTGGTACCACAGCGGCTTGGTGAGGTAGTCGTTGAGATCGGCGGACAAGCGGTCCAGGCGATCGAGGAATCCGTGGTCGGCGGCCAGTTCGTCGAGCCGCGCCGGGCTCGACCTCACCCAGCAGCGCCACCGGATCACGGCCGACGCGCTCGAACAGCGCGGGGTCGATGCTGGCGAACAGACTCCTGGGTGTGGCGTGTCCCAGGACCACCGCAGGTTGGTCGACAGCTGACCGAGCGCGGCGAGCCGGTCCGGAAGATGGGCACGGACGGTGAACCGGCGGAGGGCTTTCACGCGTCATGACCTTACTGAGGTTTCCGTCGCGCCGTCGTCCTCGCTTCCGACCTCGCGGTGTGCGGTTGGCCACTACGGTGTGAACCGAGGGCGATGCGGTTACTCGGGGGTTGGGTGCTTCGGGGACCCGGCGCTGGAGTAGGCACGGGCAGCAACGGAAATGGGGTAGTCGGGTGCCGGGTCGTATCGAGATCGACGACGTCGCGCCCGTGGTGTCTGCCGGCGTCTACCCGGCCAAAGCGGTTGTCGGCGAGGTCGTGCCGGTACGCGGCGACGGTCTGGCGCGAGGGCCACGAAGCGGTGGCGGCCACCCTGGTGGTCCGCTACCTCGGCCGCGCCTACCCGCAGGTCGGCCACTCGTCGGCCGCCCGGGTCAGATCCGTCGCCGCCGACGGCGAGGACGTCACCGAGGTCAAGCCGGCTCAGTACCGCATGTCGGTGGGCCGCACCCCGGACGTCTTCCACGGCCAGTTCAGCCCCGACCGGGTCGGCCTGTGGACGTTCCGGGTCGACGGCTGGGGCGATCCGATCACCACCTGGCGGCACGCCGTCGTCGCCAAACTCGACGCCGGGCAGGGCGAACAGGATCTCGACAACGACCTGGTGGTGGGCGCCGCGCTGCTGGAACGCGCGGCCACCGGAGTGCCCCGCGGCCGACCGCGCGACCGCTGCTGGCCGCCGCCGAGGCGCTGCGCGAGCCCGGCGATCCGTTGACCCGCGCCGCACTGGCGCTCTCGCATCCGGTGACCGAACTGCTCGACCGGTTCCCGCTGCGCGATCTGGTCACCCGCGGCCAGCAGTACGGCATCTGGGTCGACCGGCCGCTGGCCCGCTGCAGCGCCTGGTACGAGACTGTTCCCCCGCTCGACCGGCGGTTGGGATGCCGACGGCACCCCGGTGCACGGCACCTTCGCCACCGCGGCCGCCGCGCTGCCGCGGGTCGCAGACATGGGGTTCGACGTCGTCTACCTGCCGCCGATCCACCCGATCGGCACGGTGCACCGCAAGGGCCGCAACAACTCGCGTCACCGCCGAACCCGGCGACGTCGGCTCGCCGTGGGCGATCGGCAGCGCCGCCGGCGGCCACGACG
Organism: uncultured Actinomycetota bacterium; assembly: GCA_963715145.1. Classification (GTDB taxonomy): domain Bacteria; phylum Actinomycetota; class Actinomycetes; order Mycobacteriales; family Mycobacteriaceae; genus Mycobacterium. The sequence goes on from CAVQRL010000006.1 coordinate 183,953, forward strand.
CGGTGCACCCCGATCTGGGCACCATCGGCCGACTTCGACGCTTTCGTGGCCGCAGCCGCGCGACCACGGACTCGAGGTCGCCCTGGATCTGGCGCTGCAGTGCGCCCCGGACCACCCGTGGGCGCGACAGCACCGGCACGTGGTTCACCGAACTGCCCGACGGGACCATCGCCTACGCCGAGAACCCGCCGAAGAAGTACCAGGACATCTATCCGCTGAACTTCGACAACGACCCGACCGGGCCTCTACGACGAGGTGCTGCGGGTGGTCCGGCACTGGATCGCCCACGGCGTCAGGATCTTCCGGGTGGACAACCCGCACACCAAGCCGCCGGACTTCTGGGCCTGACTGATCGGCGAGGTGAAGGCCACCGACCCGGACGTGCTGTTCCTGTCCGAGGCGTTCACCCGCCCGGCCCGCTTGTACGGACTGGCCAAACTCGGCTTCACCCAGTCCTATTCGTACTTCACCTGGCGTACCGCCAAGTGGGAACTCGAGGAGTTCGGCCGCCAGATCGCCGAGCACGCCGACTACGCCCGGCCGAACCTGTTCGTCAACACCCCCGACATCCTGCACGAGAGCCTGCAGCACGGCGGCCCCGGAATGTTCGCCATCCGCGCGGTGCTGGCCGCCACCATGGGCTCGTCGTGGGGGGTGTACTCCGGCTACGAGTTGTTCGAACACGTCGCGGTGCGCCCCGGCAGCGAGGAGTACCTGGACTCCGAGAAGTACGAACTGCGCCCCCGGGACTTCGCCCTGGCCATCAAGGAGGGCCGTTCACTGGAGCCGTTCCTGGCTCGGCTCAACGAGATTCGCCGCGTGCATCCCGCCCTGTGCCAGATGCGCACCATCCGTTTCCACCATGTCGACAACGAGGCCCTGATCGCCTACAGCAAGTTCGATCCGGTGACCGGCGACACCGTGCTGATCGTCGTCACCCTGAACCCCTTCTCCACCGAGGAGGGCGTCGTGTGGCTCGACATGGGCTCGCTGGCCATGGAGGAGTACGAACGGTTCTGGGTCCGCGATGAGGTCACCGGGGAGGAATACCAATGGGGCCACTCGAATTTCGTCCGCCTCGAGCCACACCGGGCCGTCGCGCACATCCTCAACATGCCGACCATCCCGTCCGATCAGCGGGCCGCCCTGCTGCGCCGGGAGTGAGACGGGAAGTGAGCCCACGATGACCCGCAAGGCTGCCAATCCGAAGCTGGCGCCGGACCCCGGCGAGTTGGCCCGGCTCGTCGCCGGGGTGCACCACAACCCGCACAGCCTCCTCGGCGCGCACGAGGACGGCGACCACACCGTCATCCGCACCCTGCGACCGCACGCCCTCGAGGTGGCGGCTCTGGTCGGCGGCGTGCGCCATCCCATGACGCACATCGACTCCGGGCTGTTCGCGGTCGCGCTGCCGTTCACCAACCTCGTCGACTACCGACTGGAAGTCCGTTACCCGAACAGCAGCCTGACCACCGCTGACGGCTACCGGTTCCTGCCCACCCTCGGGGAGGTGGACCTGCACCTGTTCGCCGAGGGCCGCCACGAGCGGCTCTGGGAGATCCTCGGCGCTCACCCCCGCTCGTTCACCACCGCCGACGGCCCGGTCGAGGGGGTCTCGTTCGCCGTGTGGGCGCCGAATGCCAAGGGCGTCAGCCTGATCGGTGAGTTCAACGGCTGGGACGGCAACGACGCCCCGATGCGGGTGCTGGGTTCCTCCGGAGTCTGGGAGTTGTTCTGGCCGGACTTCTCCCCCGACGGCCTGTACAAGTTCCGGGTGCACGGCGTCGACGGTTCGGTGACCGACCGGGCCGACCCGATGGCCTTCGCCACCGAGGTTCCGCCGCAGCACCGCCTCCCGGGTGTTCGTGTCGACCTACCGGTGGGACGACGACGACTGGATGGCCGCCCGCGCCGGCACCAACCCGGTCTTCGGGCCGATGAGCACCTACGAGGTGCATCTGGGGTCGTGGCGGCCCGGGCTGAGCTACGGCGAACTGGCCGATCAGCTCACCGATTACGTTCTGGCACAGGGCTTCACGCATGTGGAACTGCTGCCGGTCGCCGAGCACCCGTTCGGCGGCTCCTGGGGTTACCAGGTCACCTCCTACTACGCGCCCACCTCGCGCTTCGGCAACACCGGATGATTTCCGCTATCTGGTGGACCGTCTGCACCAGGCCGGGATCGGGGTGATCGTGGACTGGGTCCCGGCCCACTTCCCCAAGGACAGCTGGGCGCTCGGCCGCTTCGACGGCACCGCGCTCTACGAGCACTCCGACCCGCATCGCGGCGAGCAGTTGGACTGGGGTACCTACGTTTTCGACTTCGGCCGTCCCGAGGTGCGCAACTTCCTGGTGGCCAACGCGCTGTACTGGCTGCAGGATTTCCACATCGACGGCCTGCGGGTCGACGCGGTCGCGTCGATGCTCTACCTGGACTACTCGCGGCCGGCCGGTGGTTGGACGCCGAATGCCTACGGCGGCCGGGAGAACCTGGAGGCCGTGCAGTTCCTGCAGGAGATGAACGCCACCGTGCACAAGATCGCCCCGGGTGTCGTCACCATCGCCGAGGAGTCCACCTCGTGGCCGGGTGTCACCCGGCCGACGAACCTCGGCGGTCTGGGCTTTTCGATGAAATGGAACATGGGGTGGATGCACGACACCCTGGACTACATCAGCCGCGATCCGATCTACCGCAGCTACCACCACCACGAGATGACGTTCTCCATGCTGTACGCCTACAGCGAGAACTACGTGCTGCCGATCAGCCACGACGAGGTGGTGCACGGCAAGGGCACGCTGTGGGGACGCATTCCGGGCAACGACCACGTCAAGGCCGCCGGGCTGCGCAGCCCTGCTGGCCTACCAGTGGGCCCATCCCGGCAAGAAGCTGCTGTTCATGGGCCAGGAGTTCGGCCAGCGGGCCGAATGGTCCGAGGAACGCGGCCTGGACTGGTGCCAACTCGACGAGCACAGCTTCTCCGTCGGGCATCCTGCGCTTCATGGCCGATGTCAACGCCGTCTACCGAAGCCGTCCGGCGCTGTGGAGCCAGGACACCCGGCCTGAGGGCTATTCCTGGATCGACGCCAACGACTCGGCGAACAACGTGCTGAGCTTCCTGCGCTACGGATCCGACGGTTCGGTACTGGCCTGCGTATTCAACTTCGCCGGCCGCGAGCACAGCCGCTACCGACTCGGGCTGCCGCTGGCCGGAACCTGGCGCGAGGTGCTCAACAGCGACGCGACGGTCTACAACGGCTCGGGCATCGGCAATCTCGGCGCCGTGCAGGCCGTCGACGAGCCCTGGCACGGACGCCCCGCATCGGCGCAGCTGGTGCTGCCGCCCACCTCGGCGGTCTGGCTGGAACCCGCCGCCGACTAGTACAGCGCGTTGGCGAGGTTGCGACGCCCGGCGATGACGTCCGGGTCGGCGGGGTCGAACAACTCGAACAGCTCGATGAGACGGGTCCGCACCCGGGTGCGCTCGTCGCCGGAGGTCCGCTTCACCAGACCGATCAGCCGGTCGAATGCGGCGGCCACATCCTGGTTGAGGATCTGCACGTCGGCGGCGGCGAAGGCGGCATCGATGTCGTCGGGCGCGGCGTCGGCGGCGGCGACCGCGTCCGGCGCGCTGGGCCGACGCCCGCTCCAGGAAGGTGATCTGCCGCAGCGCACCCTTGGCCTCGGCGTGGTGCGGGTCGGCGTCCAGGATCGACTGATAGGCCGCGGCGGCGCCGACGAAGTCGCCGGCGTCCAGTTTGTCCCGGGCCTCGGCCAGCGCCGGGTCGACCGGGCTCGGCGCTTCGCCACCGGCCGCTCCGGCCGAGCTTTCCGGCGGTGGCGGCAAGCAGCGAGTCGATCCAGCGGCGCAACTGCGTCGGGCGGCTGCGGCCCTTCGAAACTGGCGATCGGCTGTCCCGCTGCCAGTGCCACCACGGTCGGAACGGCCTCGACACCGAACATCGCGGCAACCCGCGGCGCGGCGTCGACATTGACGGTGGCCAGCGACCAGGTGCCGTTGTCGGCGGCGGCCAGGGCCCCGAGCGCGTCGGCGAGGGCGACGCAGACCTCGCTGCGCGGCGACCACAGCAGCACGACGACCGGTACCTCGCTGGACCGGACCAGGACCTCGGCCTCGAGATTGGCCTCGGTGATCTCCACGCCGGGGGCGCCGCCGCCGGCCGACCCCTGCGAGGTGCGCTGCTTGAGACTGGAGAGATCGACCGCGCCGGTCATCACCGGGGCGGTTCGCGGGCGCGGACGAGTCACGTTCCCAAGTCTGTCACGTCAGCCGCGCACCGATCCCGCGGCACCGCCCCGTCCGGGCCCCGCCGGACCGCGGGTATGACCAACTTCACAGCCGTACCGCGGCCATCCGCCGGGGTGGCCCGGCAAACAACTCCCGCCGCTACCCGGCGCGCAGGATCAGCGCATCGCCCTGACCGCCGGCGCCGCACAGTGCGGCCACCGCGTAGTTCCCGCCACGCCGGGCCAACTCGAGTGCGGCGTGCAGGGTGATGCGCGCCCCGGACATGCCGATGGGGTGTCCCATGGCGATCGCGCCGCCACTGCGGTTGACCTTCTCCGGGTCGACGCCGAGTTCCCGGGTCGAGGCCAGCGCCACCGCCGCGAAGGCCTCGTTGATCTCGATCACGTCGAGTTGGTCGACGGTGATGCCCTCCCGAGCGATGGCCCTCTTGATGGCGTTGGCCGGCTGGGACTGCAGGGTCGAGTCCGGTCCGGCGACGTTGCCGTGCGCACCGATCTCACACAGCCAGGTCAGCCCGAGTTCCTGCGCCTTGGCCTTGTTCATCACGACCACCGCGCACGCGCCGTCGGAGATCTGCGAGGCCGAACCGGCGGTGATGGTGCCGTCCTTGCGGAATGCGGCCTTGCAGGCCGGCCAGCGACTCCGCGGTGGTGTTGGCCCGGATGCCCTCGTCCTCGGTGAACTCGATCGGGTCACCCTTGCGCTGCGGAATCTGCACCGGCACAACCTCGTCGGCGAACACGCCGTCCTTCCAGGCCGCGGCCGCCTTCTGGTGTGATGCCGCGGCGAACTCGTCCTGCTCGAGACGGGTGAACTGGTCGGAGTCGTTGCGCTGCTCGGTGAGCGCACCCATCGGCTGATCGGTGAAGACGTCGTGCAGCCCGTCGTAGGCCATGTGGTCGAGCACGGTGACGTCGCCGTACTTGTAGCCCGCCCGACTGTCCATCAGCAGGTGCGGCGCCTTGGACATCGACTCCTGGCCACCGGCCACCACGACGTCGAATTCACCGGCGCGGATCAACTGGTCGGCCAGGGCGATGGCGTCGATCCCGGACAGGCACATCTTGTTGATCGTCAGCGCGGGCACGTCCCAGCCGACGCCGGCGGCCACCGCCGACTGGCGGGCCGGCATCTGCCCGGCCCCGGCGGTCAGCACCTGCCCCATGATCACGTACTCGACCATCGAGGCCGGGACACCGGCCTTCTCCAGAGCGCCCCGGATCGCGATCGCCCCGAGATCGGTGCCCGAGAAATCCTTCAGCGAACCCATCAGCCGCCCGATGGGCGTGCGCGCCCCAGCAACGATCACCGACGTCGTCATTCTGCCTCCTGCGGCTGTTGAGTAAGCGTGTCGCACGCGTGTCGCGGACTGATCCTTCCGACTGGCTGACCAACCGCCCGGTTGACAGGTTACCGTTGAATTATGACGACCGAGCACATCGATGCCCGCCCCTTGCTGGCAAGCGCTCTGGTGACGGCGATCGACCACGTCGGGATCGCGGTGCCCGACCTCGACGCGGCCATCGCCTGGTATCACGACACGTTGGGCATGATTCTTGTGCACGAGGAGATCAACGCCGAGCAGGGCGTTCGCGAGGCCATGCTGGCAGTGCGCGGCGCCCCGGCCGGCAGCGCGCAGATCCAGTTGATGGCACCGCTGGACGAGAACTGCACCATCGCGAAGTTCATCGACAAGCGCGGTCCGGGCATCCAGCAGCTGGCCTGCCGGGTCAGCGATCTCGACGCCCTTTCCGAGCAACTGCGCGACAGCGGCGTGCGACTGCTCTACGACGCACCCCGGCGCGGCACCGCGAACTCGCGGATCAACTTCATCCATCCCAAGGACGCCGGCGGCGTCCTGGTGGAACTCGTCGAGCCCGCCGAGCGCTGAGCCGACTGGATCCGCCGAACGTCTAGGACCATCTGCGCGTCGGTCGCGCGGTTGGCACGGTTGCGCCAGCACGACGTATGCCAGTGCCGTCGGTCCACCCCTTCGGTGTCCTCGATCTGCCACACCACCACGTGGGCTGTACCGGAACGGATTTCGTGATCGCACCCCGGGCACCGGTAGGTCTTGAGCGCCCGGGCACCCGGAATCGGGACGACCTCGTAGTCGTGACCGCCCGGGCCCGGCTCGATCCGGCGAAGCATCAGAACAGCCGGAACTCGTCGCTGTCCATACCGCGCATCGAATCGTAATCCAAAGTCAGACAACGGATTCCACGGTCCTCGGCCAATGTGCGGGCCTGTGGCTTGATCTGCTGGGCGGCGAACACCCCGGCCACCGGCGTCAGCAGCGGATCGCGGTTGAGCAGTTCCAGGTAGCGGGTCAGTTGTTCCACGCCGTCGATCTCACCGCGCCGCTTGATCTCCACGGCCACCGACCGGCCGTCGGCGTCGCGGCACAGGATGTCCACCGGGCCGATGGCGGTCATGTACTCGCGGCGCACCAGGGTGTAGCCCTCCCCGAGCAACTCGATGTGCTCGGCGAGCAGTTCCTGCAGATGAGCCTCGACACCGTCCTTGACCAGACCCGGGTCGGTACCGAGTTCATGGCTGGAGTCGTGCTCGATCTCCTCGATGGTGATTCGCAGTTGTTCGCCGGACTTGTTCTCCACCAGCCACACCCGGCCGTCCTCGGCCTCGCTGAGCCAGCACGGCGGGCTCATCCAGTTCAGCGGCTTATAGGCCCGGTCGTCGGCGTGGATGCTGACCGAGCCGTCGGCCTTGACCAGCAACAGCCGACGGGCCGAGGGCAGGTGGGCGGTCAGCCGGCCCAGGTAGTCGACGGTGCACTGGGCGATTACGAGTCGCACCGGTTCAGCTTAGGTGCGGCCCGCATTGATTCACCTCAGACGGCGCCGTTCGGCGAACTAGGCTGACGCCACCATGAGTTCCGACCCGAGCGTCGCGCAGCGGTTGGGCCGTGTGCTGGAACGCATCACCCGGCAGAGCGGGCGGCTGTCCCGGACGCCGGTCTTCGGGTCTTTGCTGCTGGGCCGGGCCACCGAGAGCGCGCCGCGCCGGCGCATCCGGGTGCAGCTGATTCTCACCACGTTCATCGTGCTGGTGAACGTCGTCGGCATCACGCTGGCGTTCGTCCTCGTCGCCGTGGCGTTCCCGGTGCCGAGCGTCCTCACCGACGTGCCGCCGTGGCTGCCCGTGGTCGTCACCCCGCTCTACATCGTCGCCGCGGTGCTGTTGGGGACCTGGTGGATCCACGTCCGAGTCATCACCGATCTGCGTTGGGCCATCGACGGCCGACCGCCCACCTCGGCCGATCAGCGCAACACCGCGCTGACACCCTGGCGTATCGCCGTCATCCACCTGGTGCTGTGGGGCGCCGGCACCGTACTGCTGACCAGCCTGTACGGCATGTACAACACCGACTTCCTGCCCCGGGTGGGGCTGGCGGTGGGCTTCTGCGGCGTGGTGGTGGCCACGACGAGTTATCTGAGCGCCGAGTTCGCGTTGCGTCCGGTCGCCGCCGCCGGCCCTGGCCGCGGGCAACCCGCCGCACCGGCTGGCCCCGGGGATCATGGGCCGGACCATGACGGTCTGGATGCTCGGTTCGGGCGTGCCGGTCATCGGCATCGGTCTGATCGCGCTGTTCTCCCTGTTGCTGCGCAACCTCAGCCAACGCCAGTTGGAAGTCGCCATCCTGATCACCGCGACGATCAGCCTGGTCGTCGGGTTCCTGCTGATGTGGATCGTCGCCTGGCTCACCGCGACCCCGGTGCGGGTGGTGCGCGCCGCGCTCAACCGCGTCGAGAAGGGCGACCTCGACGCCAAAGTGGTGGTCTTCGACGGCACCGAACTCGGTGAGCTGCAGCGGGGCTTCAACTCGATGGTCGACGGCCTGCGCGAGCGTGAGCGGGTCCGTGATCTGTTCGGCAAGCACGTGGGGCGCGAGGTCGCGGCCGCCGCCGAACAGCAACTGCCCCGCCTCGGCGGCGAGGAGCGCCACGTCGCGGTGCTGTTCATCGACATCGTCGGATCCACCAAGCTCGTCACCAGCCTGCCGCCGGCCGAGGTGGTCGAACGGCTGAACCGGTTCTTCGCCGTCATCGTCGAAGAGGTCGACAACCACGAGGGCCTGGTGAACAAGTTCGAAGGTGACGCCGCCCTGGCCGTCTTCGGCGCGCCCGTGGCCCTGGACTGCCCCGAGGAGCAGGCCCTGGGCGCCACCCGAACTATCGCCCGCCGGCTGCGCACCGAGGTTCCCGAGTGCCCGGCCCGGATCGGCGTTGCTTCTGGCGAGGTGGTGGCCGGAAACGTCGGAGCCAAGGAACGTTTCGAGTACACCGTGATCGGCGAGCCGGTCAACGAGGCGGCACGGCTGGCCGAACTGGCCCGCAACGAGCCGAGCCGGGCGCTGGCGTCGGCGGCCACCGTGGCGGCCGCATCCGAACGTGAACAACGGTTTTGGCGGCTCGGTCGGCCGGTTCGGCTTCGTGGGTACGACGAGCGCGTGCCGATCGCCAGTCTGATCGGCGGCCGCTAACCGGCCGGGTGGGCCGGCAGCCACCGCTGGGCCGCCGTCACCGCATCCTCCACAGAACCGAACACGACATCGTCGAACCCGCGGCCCGGGCGGATGACGGCGCCATCCGGGTCCACCAGATAGCCGCGCTTCCCCGCCGCGCTGAGCGTGCCGCTCATGCCGGCGAGCAGTTCCCGCGCCGGATCGTTGATGGTGTCGACCCGGGTGACATCCAGAATCGCCACCGAGAATCCGTCGCAGTCCCGGTCGACGGTGCGCATGACCTTCTCGACTCCGGCGAACATCAGGTCACCGTGCATCTCGTAGACGCGCACCCCGTCGGCCGCGTCGTAGACCGCGCGGATGGTGGCCCGCGACTCGCTACTGACGGTGAGGAAGTGCAGGCCGAGGCGCTCGGAAAGCGCCCGGCACACCAGAACCCCGCGCACGCTGTTCCCCCGGCCGTCCAGCAGTGGCGAGTAGACACCGATGCCCAACTGGCCGGGCAGCACCGCGGTGATGCCGCCGCCCACGCCGCTTTTCGCGGGCATCCCGACCGCACTCACCCAGTCCCCGGCGCCGTCGTACATGCCGCAGGTGACCATCACACTCAGCGTCCGCCGCACCACCCGCGCACTGGTGACCTGTCGGCCGGTCTGCGGGTTGATGCCTCCGCGGGCCAGGGTGGCCGCCATCCGTGCCAGATCGACGCTGGTGACCCGCAGCGAGCACTGCCGGAAGTACACGTCCAGAACGTCGTCGGGGTCGTCGAGGACGCCGAAGCTGGTCAGCATGTAGGCGATCGCCCGGTTGCGGTTCCCGGTCGCCTTCTCCGAGCGGTACACGTCCTCGTCGAGTTCCAACGGCCTTCCGGCACAGGCGGAATAGAAGTCCTGGATGGCGGCGAACCGTTCGTCGGGACTGGCTCCGGGCACCAGGGACACCGCGGCGATCGCGCCGGCGTTGATCATCGGGTTCTTCGGGGTCTTGGTGTGCTCGTCGACGCTGATCTCGTTGAACGCGTCACCGGAGGGTTCCACGCCGATCTTGGCGTCGACCGCGCCAGGTCCGGCCAGGTCGAGGGCCAGCGCATAGGTGAACGGCTTGGAGATGGACTGGATGGTGAATTCCGTTCGGGCATCGCCGGATTCGTAGAGGAAGCCGTCCGCCGACGACAGGGTCAGGCCGAAGCCCGACGGATCGACCTCGGTCAGTTCGGGGATGTAGCAGGCCAGGTCGCCGTCCTCGACGGAGGCGAACTCGGCCACCACGTCGTCGAGGTACCGCTGTACCAGTTCGGCCATTGTCGGTCAGGTCGCAGATGTCTCAGCGATCCGCGCCGGCGTCGCGCCGGACTCGCTCGTCATAGCTGGCCCGGGCACCGCTGTCGAGCGTGCGCAGGACCCGCTGCCGGGTGAGTCTGCCGCGAACGGCCCCCACGCACCCGGTCCGGGAGCAGCGCCGCGACAGCCTCGTAGCTGCGCATCCATCCCGGTACCGCGACGACCGCGGTCCGGCTCTGGCAGGTCGCGACGATGGCGTCGGCGATGACGTCGGGGTCGACGGTGGGCAGCATCCCGCCGAGCTTGACCCCGGACACCAGGTCGGTGCGCACTGCCGACGGCAGCACGGTGGTCACCGTGACACCGGTACCGGCGAGTTCGTCGCGCAGTGCCTCGCTGAAACCGATCACCGCATGTTTGGTCGCGCAGTAGGTGGCCAGCCCGGCGGCCGGTAACTCGCCCAGGTAGGAGGCCACGTTGACGATGTGACCGGACCCGCGCTCGAGCATGCCGGGCAGGACGAGTTTGGTCGCCCGCAACACCCCGTTGAGGTTGACGTCCACGATCGCGTCGGTGACGGCGTCGGACTCGTCGACGAACCGGCCGGCGGGCATGATGCCGGCGTTGTTCACCAGGACCTGCACCGGCGGTTCGACCCCGGCCAGGAACTCGCGCCAGGGATTCCCGCGACCGCACATCGACCTGGCCGCCCGAGCAGCCGAGTTCGGCCGCGGCGGTCTTGGCCAGATCACCGTCGAGATCTCCGATGAACACCCGCGCTCCCCGGGCCAGGAAGGCCCGGGCGGTGGCGTAACCGATTCCTCGGGCCGCACCGGTGATGACGACCGATGCCCTCGGCAGTGCGATGGGGTTGGGCACGGTTCAGCCTCCTGTTTGTGCGCGCATCATCGGGCAGCCCCGGGGTCGTTCGATGACCGGTGCGGTTGCCCGCCGCTCGGCCAGTCGGCGCGCCAGCACCTCGGGATCGAGCGAGTATGCATCGCCGTCCCATCTCCCTCGGTGAACCGCGCCGCCATCGCGTGTGCGCGCGCGGCACAGGACGCGTACAGATTCCGCAGCAGGCCCGCCTTGTGCAACGCATTGGGCACAAATCCGCTGAAGTGGATCGCGCCGTCGTCGTAGGAATAGCTGCCCAGGCCGTAACCCGTGACTTCACGGGTGAGGTCGGCGGCATTGAGCGACAGTGCCAACGCGATGCCCTCGGATTCGCCGAGTCCCTCCACGGGGAAACGCTGCAGCACCAGCAACCCGTTGCCGTACAACGGATGCGGCTGGTCGCCGGCCAGCCGGCACAGTGAGGTCCTGTCCCCGAACGGGAACTCGATGGCCACTCCGTGCCCCTCGACGCCGGCGACGGCCTCCGGTGGCCGGTTCATGTACCCGCTGACGGCATCGGCGAACTCGGATTCCGGCCACGCGCACGGCTCGTCGCCCGACGCCACGAAAGCCGCTGCCGCAAAGGCCATCTCGCCGGGGACACTGCGGGTACCACTCGCGGGATGTTCACTGGTGGCAGGCACCGCGCCGACCGCCTCCGCCAGCACCGGCGCCAGCAGACGCGCCTCGGCGATCTGCGTCACCGCCGCGGCGGCCAGCAGATAGCGCATCCAGCCGCCGTTGTCGTCGGTCACCCGCACCAGCGACCACAGGTCCAGCATCCGGGCTGAGACGTCGTAGACCGGGCCGGCCATCGAGGCCGCGCGCATCGGAACAGCATTCAGCCCAATAATGGAGTCACCCAAGGCAACGGCAAACGGCTGGTCGCCGACAAAGGCTTGAGCACAGGCGACGGCATGCCCCAGGCCCAGTTGCCGGCGCTGCCGGGTGTAGAAATATTGAAGCGGTGCACGCTCAAAGCTGAGTTCAGCAAGTAAATCTTCTTTGCCGTTTTGCCGTAATATCTGAATCAGCTCATTATCAAGATCGAAATGGTTTTCTATTGAAGCTTTACCGGGACCGGTAATAAATAATATGCGCTGCATACCGACGCGCGCCAATTCTTCCACCACATATTGTACGACCGGTTTGCGGCCAACCGGCAGCATCTCCTTTGGCTGGGATTTGGTGGCCGGCAAGAGCCGGGTGCCCAACCCGGCCACCGGTACGACTGCAATCTTGATTTCCATTTATATAAACCTCCTCCAGTCGTTTGGGTTCGTTAAGATCGTTTAGATGGTTTGGATCGTTGAGGTCGTTATGTTCGTTGTTTTAGTCCGCCTTAATTCAACATGCATCAGCCGGTCGGCTCCGATAGGAAACGCACCCCATCTGCGGAGTCTGTCAGATAGACCAAAACCTGATCAGCGGCTTCCGGGTGCAGCTCCCGGCAAGCTTGCTGGATATCACCGGCTGCATCCGCAGCACGGTCATGATTGACAAAACCGACAACACAGCCACCGAATCCGCCGCCCATAAACCGCGAACCGAGCATCCCGTCAGCGGAACTTACAATAATTTTTTCTTTTGCTTGTGCCAGATCGGGAAATTCCATACGGAACAGATAATTTGCTTTTAATTGCAAGTCAATCCCAAAAACGAGCATTCAATTTTACCCCAATCATACTATAGCTTTATAAGATTATGATATTGCGTAATATATCAAACACGCTGATATAAATCCGGTTTGTGAAAATGATTATGCAATTTGATTTTAAGTAACCGGTGATACGAAATCCATTTTTAATCATACTGGGTAATATCAACTTCAGACCTGGTTGAATAGTTTACTGGTTGAATGGTTGATTAGGTAAATTATAGCTATAATTTCAGAATTTTACGCTTTTTGAAACATGAAGTGTTCAATTATTTTGCAAACATGGGATAAATCCATATTTACACCCACTTAACCAATCAACTAATCAACTAATCAACCAATCAACGATATCTGAACCTTGGCGTTTCTCTGATCCATCATCTCATCCTTCTTGACAAAAAAATAAAGTCCATCTAAGATTTCACGGTTTAAAATAAGTATCCTGCCGGCTTTTGGCCCGGAACGCCCGCCTCCTTCGTCGCGTTTTCATCAACGACATTTCGGCTGGTAGCGACGCTGCCTGACGGCGTATCCATCGCTGCCAGTTTAATTAACGTCTCGGAATTTCTACAACCAAATGAGAATATGAGGCATTTTTTGAGGCTTGAGTTTTTTGCTTCAATCATGGAATAATGGAATGTTGGGGTAACTTGAGATTCCTCGTTGAATATGTAAATGTCAGGACTTTAAGATTTTGAAACGCATCCTTCACTTAATCTTTAAAGGGTTTATCATTCTCGCTGGAATCGGTATTATCCTGCTCGCAGCACTATACCTGTTGCGCGGTGTTCTGATCGCCCCGCATATTCAAAGGTTCCTGGAAAATTCCATCGAATCCCAACTCGGTATGGAGGTGGCCGTCGGAAATATCGGCGGGTCTTACATCACCGATTTCGAGGTGGCCAATGTCACCACCGTAAAGCCGGCGCCGGCCGGAACGCTGGTTTCATTGGAATTGAAGCGGCTCAGGGTGTCCTATAACCTGTTGTCCATTTTGAAAGGCCTGAATGCTTTTTTGGACGATGCCGCCGTCGAGCTTGAGGCCGCCAAGCTGGAATTCGATCTGTCGCGGCAGGACGTTAGCCCGCCGGCCCCGCCGGAGGCAGATTCGATGAAACCGATTTTTTTGCCGGAGCTGCTTCCCCGAATTCGAATTGACGACACAACCGTATTGCTGCGGGGATCGGATTATGAGACGGTGTTTAAGGGAATTGCACTGGAAACCCGCCCCCGCCGGCAGATGACCAGCATTATTCAGCTTCGCATTGCGGAATGGAGCTGGGTTCATCCGGCATTTGCAGGCCGGCAAAACCCCGGTCTCGGCCGAAATCGAGTATTCCGCAGAGCAAATAACTGCCAAACAGGTGATGCTGGGCGGGTCGGAACTGGTGGAGTTTGTGCAGATCGGATTGAAGGCCTTACCGGAGACAATGCCCTTTGAGGCAAAGCTTCATCTGGCCGGTGGCCGATTAGCGCTCGATGGAAAACTGGGTCCTTCTGATCTGATTGGGTCATATCAAGGCGGAACATCTTGATTTGGCACAGATTTTCTCATTTTTCCCACCCAAGCTCGCGCTCGAAGGAAAGGTTTCGATGACGGCGGATATCATTCTGCCCCTGGAACAGCCGACGGATCTTGTTGCCGATCTGGATTTCCAATTGAAGCGGGGAAACATCTACGGGCTTGCGGCCGACGAGTTGAATTTGCAGGCCGCAGCAAAAGACGGCAAGGTGCGCCTGGATCAAGCTCGATCTTCAAACCGGCGAAAATCTTGTTGAATTTCGAGATGTCAGCTCCGCTTCGCAAGCCGTGTTCGGGGGCGACGTCGAGGGTATTTTACAAACCCTGGCGGGCGGTTTTTCCTTTGACTGCCGGGATGTTCCCGCCTTCTTTTCCCTTGCGGGGGTGGATCTTTCCTCTGAGATCGATGCGGTGCCGGCCCACAGACTGATGCTTGACGGGGAGATCGGCAGCGGTGACATCATTATTTCCGGCGGCAGCCTGACCACGGACAGCGGGCACATTCGCCTGGATCCATCGCGCATCGCGCTGCCGTCCATGAGCCGTCCCATAAAAGATACCGCCATCCAGGCCGCCCTGGATATCGATTTGCCGGACCTGGAGCTGATCGGCCGTCTGTTTAAGATTCCCCAACTGGGCGGAGCCGTGCAGGGCCATGCAACGGTGACCGGAACCTTCGGTGCCCCCGGCGGGACGGCCAACATCAGCGCCAAAGGGGTTTCATTTAAGGATGTGACCTATGGCGACCTGACGGTGAAAGCAAGCGCCGATTCGCAGGCGGCGACAATAGAGTCGCTGACGCTGCAGCGGGGAAAAGACCGTCTCACCGGTCGGGGTAAATTCCATTTTGTGGACCCGGAGTTTGAGGACGTTCAACTCGAGTTTCGACTGTCCGATCTGGCTTTCTATACTGCAAAATTCTGGCCTGAAAATTGGAACCTGGCTCGCGGAAAGCCTCGAATCGGCGGCAGTCTGGCCGGCAAGGTCACCCTGAAAGGTCCGCTGACGATGCCCGGCGGCACCGCCGACATCAAGGCACAGCAACTCAGCTTTGAGGAAAATCAATTCGGAAATGCCGACATTCGGCTGCACTCAAACGGTCAAAAGATCACCGTCGAGACCTTGGAACTCCGTCAGGCAAAGGACCGGGTTGACTTGCAGGGATCGTTTGATCTCAAGTCCCAAGTTTTAGAAAACGTTAAATTGGATATTGCGATTGCCGATGTTGCGGCCTACACAAAGAATTTGCTTGCGCAAAAACAGCCGATAAACGCTGCCATCCGCGCAAACCTCAAGGTATCCGGCCCTCTCATGGAACCGGCGGCGCGGGCCGATATGACGCTCAAAGAGGTGCAGCTCAATGATGTCAAGATTCCCAGTGCGATCTTCAAGTTGCGCAGCTCCGGCCGACGGATACATATCGATCTGGCCCAGGTAAATGCTCCCTTGGGCGAAGCAAAGTTAGCCGGAAACCTGTTGCGGGGACCGGCCGATGCGGCCTTCGACCTGGAACTTAGCGAGTTGACCCTTTCCGGGCAGAAAGCCTTACTGGCACTCAAAAAACCGGGGCATATTCATTTTAGCCGCAAGGGTGACGTTTCTTTAAAGGATATATCCCTGGGCGGCCCCAACGGCGACATCCGCCTGAAAGGATCTTTGGCTGCGCAAAAAAAGGCTGATTTTGACCTCAGCATCTCCGACTTCAACAGCCACGGCTGGTTGGAATCCCTTGCCACCGACCGGGTACGTTTCAGCGGACTGAATGCACGCATCCATCTCTTCGGTACAATGGAGGCAGCCGTCTGTAACCGTTACCGGCGACCTGGCGAAACTTGACAGCCCGAAAGACCGGCTTTCGCTGTCCGGCCGTTTCGATCTCTCCTACACAAAAAACGGGGTAAACTATCCGGCAGTTCCAATGGCAGGGCGGGCCGGGACAGCAGATTGCCCTGACGGGCACCATGCCGGTTAATCTATTGGAAAAACCGCTTCTGAGGAGCGGTCCGCTCTCCGTCGATGCGCAAGTATCCATCCCCGATCTGGCTGCATTCGGCTGGTTATTCCCCGCTTACATACCTTCGGATGGAGATCTTCAGGGCAAGTTGCAGATGGCCGGCACCTGGCAGGCGCCGTCCGGAACTTTTATTTTCAAGAGCCGGGGCTTAAACGATCCCCCTAATTTGAAATCCATGCCGCCCGGCCCCATTGATATCGATGGAAATATCCGGCTCGCTGGGAAAAAACTGGTGGTGGAATCGATTCAAATCAACTCCCCCAGGTTGACATTTGCCAGCCGCGGTGAGTGGACCGGGATGCCGGCCCTGACCGAACTTCTCCAGGGCGAAGCCGGAAAGCCGTCCGGTAATGTCGACATGAAAGGCAAACTCAGCGTCGAGGATTTAAGCTGGCTGGCGGCGGAGAATCCGAGTCTGCGGCGGGTTGCCGGCCGGCTCGAAGCGGATGTTACCATGAAAGGTCCGATATCAGACCCGGCGGTCGATGCCGTCGTTCGTCTGACCGATGGCGAATTGCGGCCGGATATGGATGTGCCTTCCCTGCAGGCGCTGAATCTGAATGCCGTGGTCACCCCGGCCGGCGCTACGGCTGCAAACGTTCACGGGGGAATTGGGCGGCGCCGCTTTTCAGATCACGGGGTCCGTGATGCGAAACAGCGAAAGCGGCGCCGATGCCGGATCTGCGTCTCCAGGGCGAAAATCTTCTTTTTTACCGCAGCGCAGGCCTGAAGGTGCGCGCCGATACGGACCTTACGGTCAAAGGAGCCTGTGAAGCGCCTGGAAGTGGCGGGTGAAGTGGCGATCACCGACGGCCGTCTGGTAAAATACTTCGACCTTCTCGGCATCCTGAAAGGATCCTCAAAACCCAAAACAGACATGGGCCTGCAGCTTTTTTCCATCCGGCAGCCGCCTTTCAGCGATATGGTTTTTGATGTGCGGCTGACATCCAAAAATCCCTTCACGATCCGCAACAATCTGGTCAAGGGCGCTGTTCGGCCGGAACTCAAGCTGACCGGCACCGGCGAATTTCCGGTTCTGGCCGGGAAAGTATATGTCGACCCGACCCGGATCAGCCTGCCCGCCGGCAGTCTTGTTTTCGAGTCCGGCGTCATTCGCTTCGATCCCAACAGACCGGATCGTCCCACCCTGGACCTTGTCGGCACATCGAAGATGCTCGGATACGATGTGACCATGCTGGTGGAAGGACCCTATGACGAGCCGGTTGTGACCTTGTCTTCGGTACCGCCGCTTTCCAATGAAGAACTGCTTCTACTGCTGATCGCCGGCCAGCAACCCAGTTCAACGAGACGACACCCAGGCCTCCCAGCGGCAGAGCATGAATGTGGCCGTCTTTTTGGGCCGGGATTTGATCGCCCGGTGGTTCGGCAGTGATTCGGCGGAAGCCGGCGAATCCATTATGGATCGGTTTGAGATCGGGGTCGGCCGGGCCGTCACCCGGTCCGGTGAGGAAACCATCGATGCGCAATTCCGGATTGCGGACGACGTCCTGCGCGATGGAGACAAACTCTATATTACCGGTGAAAAAGATATATTTGATTTTTACAATGCGGGATTAAAAATTGTCTTCCGGTTTAAATAAAAAGACTTCATACCGCTTCAAAGCGCCTTGGTTATGGTGGCTCATCTGTGTGATTCTGGTGATGACGACGGGCATCATTTTTTTACAGCACCCCGTTTTGGCTGCCGAAACCAACCCTGCGGCGGCTAAACCGAAACCCTATAAAATCGTTTTCCGGGGAAACCAGGCTTTAAACGAGACGGCTTTACGCAAGGCGGCGGTGAATGAGCTGACGGCCTTTGAAAAGCAGGGGCAGCGTCGGTCGGATGTGGATGATGCCGCTTTTCAGATGGAGCTTGCCTACCGCAAGGACGGTTACGCTTTTGCGGCCGTAGACTATCAAATCGAGCAGGTTGCGGGAGAGCTCGTGGTCACGTTTACGGTAAATGAAGGACCCCGTGTCATCCTCCAAAAAATCGATATTACCGGCAATGCGACCATCGCCACGCAGACCCTGTTGCCTTTTTTCGAGGAAGGCAAATCAGGTCTTTTCGGCCAGGGTCAACTTCTCTTCATCAAATCCAATATCGCATCGGCATTATCCCAGATTCGGGACTTTTATATCTCCCAGGGCTATCGCGATGCGGTGGTGGGTGATGCGCAATATTCTTTTAACGATGACCGCACCCAAGCCACCGTCACGGTTGCTATCGAGGAGGGCATCCGGTATGTGGTTCACGACATCCTTTTTCGGGGAGATCTTATCCCGAAAGCAGAGAATAAACTGAAAAAATCGCGCCAGGAATTGATCGGCAAACCCTACTTCGCCCGGCGAAGGCTGATTTTGCAGAGCCGGTTGCTCGAAATTTACGGGCATCTCGGATACCCGAACGCGCTGGTAAACGTCCAGGAGCAGAAGGGGACCGAAGCCGGCATGGTGGTGCTGGACGCAGAAATTACCCAGGGTCCTCGGGTGACCATTTCTGAGATTATAATTCGGGGCAACGATAAGACCAGGAAAAAGTTTATCCGCAACCGGCTGCTCTTGAAACCGGGCGACCGTTTTGACCTTGAATTGCAGCAGAAAAGCTTCCAGCAGCTTTACAAGACCGGACTTTTTTCCAAAGTAGACTTGCATCTCGAAAAACAGGAGGGCACCGACCGCTGGCCTCTTGTGGTAGAAGTAACAGAAGCCCCGGGCAAGGAACTCTATTTCGAGCCGGGCTGGGGTTCCTACGAGCTGCTGCGCTTGAAAGCCGGTTTTCGTGAAAAAAACCTGTTCGGCACCGGTCGAATCTTCGGACTGGAGGCCACCGCCTCTCTCAAAGCCCAAAGTCTGGTAGCGACCCTGTCCGATCCCTGGTTTTTAAATACCGACATCAAGGCCGATCTGCCGATTTATTACAGCCGCCGCGAAGAACCGTCTTTTACCCGCAAAGACCTGGGGGGCTCCCTGCTCTTTTCTAAAAAACTGACCCATCGCCTGAGCGTGACGGGTGGTTATGGCTTCCGCATGACGGACGTCTCGAATGTCGATTCGGATATCCAAGCCATAGAGGATGCTCCAAGCAGCTACGACTATGCCAGCCTCAAGGCCCAGGCGACCTACGACAGCCGCAATGATTTATTTTTCCCGACTCGAGGGAAAAGAAGCTTTTTTTCCGCCGAATATGCCGACACGTTTCTGGGCAGTCAAATTACCCTCACACGTTTGACGGGCGGCATGCGCTATTTCATCCCGCTGACACAATCCACTGTTCTGGGTATGCGCTACCAGACGGGTTTGATCGTCCCGGGCAAGGATGATTTTAATTTGCCCATATCCGAGAGATTTTTCAATGGGGGTGAAAATACGGTCCGCAGTTTTAAACAATCCGAACTCGGTCCCCAGGATTCAGACGGCAACCCGGTCGGCGGGCTGGCATACAATGTCATCAATCTAGAATTGCGGCAGCGACTGATTGGAAATCTGACCGGATCCCTTTTTTTTGACTCGGCAATGTCTCTCCAAACCGGACCCGCGATGAGGAAGGTAAGCCCCCCTACGACAGCAAGTCCGATATTATGTCGGATACATTCAGCCAGTATTTCAAGGACTTCCGCACCGGGGTGGGGTTCGGCCTCCAATACCAGTTGCCGGTGGGCCCGGCCCGGGTTGATTTTGCGTTTAACCCGGACAGAGACAGCGACCGGGATGAGGATTTTTTTGTGTTTCACTTCAGTGTGGGGATGGCTTTTTAGGGAATCATAAATCCCTATTTTAGTATCATTTTTCCCTATTCAGTTTTACCGGGACCACCTTTAACGCCGGCATTCTGGCTTTGGGGTCGATGGGCACGGCACTCATCAAAGCGTTAAAGTTGGGTTCACTGAAGTGAATCGGTGCGAACAGATATCCGGGTTGCATGCTGGCCTCCAGCTTCAGCGGCAAAAGGACCGTTCCGTGGGGACTGGTCATGCGGACGGTATCATTTTCGATTAAACCGGCCGCTTCAGCGTCCTGAGGGTTCATGTCCAGGTAGGATGCCGGCTTGAGTTTTAAAAGTTTGGTGGTTCGCCGGGACATTTCGCCGGTATTGAAATGCTCCAGCAACCGCCCTGTTATCAGCACATAGGGATATTCTTCCGTGGGTTCCATAAGGGTATCCGGCAACTCAACCGGCAGAAAGCGAGCACGACGGTCCCGGAAGCCGAATCCGTCCTCATATAGGCGGGGTGTTCCCGGGTGGGATTCATCATAGCAGGGCCAAAAAATTCCATTGGAATTCTCTCAGGCGATGGTGACTGATGCCGCTGAACACCGGGGCCGCCTGGCGGATTTCCTGCCAGATATCATCGCTTGACGTATATTGCCATTTCGCTCCCATGGCGTTGGCCATTTCCTGAAGTATCTGCCAGTCCGGTTTGGCCTCACCGGGAGGCTTCAGGCCGGCGGCCGTGTACTGAACCCGCCGCGCGGCGTTGGTGAAGGTACCGTCTTTTTCGCCCACCATTGCGGCCGGCAGGACGATATGCGCATATTTGGATGTTTCAATGGGAAAGATATCCTGCACGATTAACAGATCGAGTTTCTGAAGCATCCAGGTCACAAAATTGGACTGGGGTTCGGATACCGCCGGATTTTCGCCGATGACATAAAGCGCCCTGATTTTTCGTGAGGCAATGTCATGAATCATTTCAGGTGCGGCCAGACCTCTGCTGGTAGGCACATCAGCGCCCCAGATGGCGCCGACATGAACCCGGGCGGCCTCGTCGTCAACCTCCATGTGTCCGGCCAGCAAATTGGGCAGGGCACCCATATCGCCGGCGCCCTGGACGTTGTTCTGGCCCCGCAAGGGCGACAGACCGCAGCCGGGTTTGCCGATGTTGCCGGTCAGCAAGGCCAGGTTCACCAGGGCGGTGACGTTATCGGTCCCGTGGGCATGCTGGGTGAGGCCCATGCCCCAGATGAATATGGTTTTTTTGTCGTGAATCAGCTCGGCGACTTTTTCCAGTTCTTCACGTGTTACGCCGGCACGTTTGCAGGCAGTATCAACATCGAGATCTTGCAACCGATTACGCACACGGCATTAAACCCGATGGTCTGCTTTTCGCAGAACTCCTGATCATGCCAGCCTTTGTCGATGATAATTTTACCTAAGGCATTGATCCAGAAAATGTCCGTACCGGGTTTGACCTTCAGGTGGACGGCGGCATTCTTAACCAGATCGGTTTCTCGGGGATCGGCCAGAATCAGGTTGAGGCCGCCTTTTTTAGCGCGTTTCTTGACCTGCATCCAGATGACCGGGTGGGTAAAGGTCGTATGCGCCCCCACCAGAAAAACCGTTTCGGTGGCTTCATAGTCCTCCAGAAAGGTGCTGACCGCACCGTATCCCAATTGCTGTCTTAAAGCGGCTTCGGTGGGGCCGTGGCACAGCCGGGCGCAATTGTCGACGTGGTTGTTGCCGATGACGGCGCGCTGGAACTTTTGGGAAAGGTAGGCTTCTTCATTGAGGATTTTGCCGCTGCAAAGCATTCCGATACTTTCCGGGCCGTATTTGTTTGAGATCTCCTTCAAACGCCGGGAGGCAAATTGGATGGCTTCATCCCAGGAAACCAGTTCCAGTTTGTCTGCTTTACGGATATAGGGTTGGGTCAAACGTTCTTCATGACTGAAGAGCTCATGGACCGTAAACCCTTTGACACAGGCGTATTTGGCGTTCAATTCGGGATTGCGGCCCGCAGCACTGCTTTTAACCGGCCGGCCGTTTTCATCCAGCGCCAATTCAAGATTGCAGCCGACCCCGCAGTAAGGGCACACAATGGGTATCGTCGATGTCATCACTTCACCTCCTTTTGTGGTTGATGTACCAATCTGTATCAGTTGTTTTTGGATTGTGGGAGCGGTTTTTAACCGCGATTACCCGTTCAATCGTGGCTGGAAGCCACTCC